>CAVYAD010000042.1:0-85702 GCA_963766275.1 uncultured Actinomycetota bacterium | reverse complement strand
CTCACCGCCGCCCTGGGTGGATAAAACGGAACAACGGACTACCGTGGGGTAGCACGCTAGAAACCTGGCATTCAGATGTGATGCCGGTCCCATCTCTCAGAATCGGTTCACACCGCTACTGCGAGGCGGGCACGCCGCCGACTAGCGTGAGTGAACTTAGAACTCAGATCCCAACGGGGTGGTCAGAGACGACGGCAGACCGCGCGGTCTGCCGCCACCCCGTCCGAGCGTTGAGAGGGACTTGAATGCCCGACGCGACGACTGCGCCGACCGACCCACAGACCGTCGCGCTGCGCCACGAGGGCGGAGAGCTCGAGATGAAGGTGGTGCGGGCGTCCGAAGGCGCGTCCGGCATCGAACTCGGCAAGCTGCTGTCGACCACCGGTCTGGTAACCCTGGACACCGGTTTCGTCAACACGGCCTCCTGCTCCTCCGAGATCACCTACATCGACGGTGACGCGGGCATCCTGCGTTACCGCGGGTATCCGATCGAGCAGCTGGCCGCGCGTTCGAACTTCATCGAGGTCAGCTACCTGCTCATCTACGGCGAGCTGCCCACCGCCGCCCAGCTCGAGGACTTCTCGCAGAAGATCAGCAGGCACACGCTGCTGCACGAGGACCTCAAGCGCTTCTTCGACGGCTTCCCGCGTGACGCGCACCCGATGCCGGTGCTGTCCTCCGCGGTGTCGGCCCTGTCGACGTTCTACCAGGACTCGCTTTCCCCGTTCGACGCCAACCAGGTCGAGATCTCCACGATCCGCCT
The DNA here is from genome assembly GCA_963766275.1 of uncultured Actinomycetota bacterium. Lineage (GTDB taxonomy): Bacteria > Actinomycetota > Actinomycetes > Mycobacteriales > Pseudonocardiaceae > Lentzea. The sequence continues at coordinate 84,939 of CAVYAD010000042.1, read as the reverse complement.
GCTCGCGAAGCTGCCGACCATCGCGGCCTACGCGTACAAGAAGTCGGTCGGTCAGCCGTTCCTCTACCCGGACAACTCCCTTGGCCTGGTGGAGAACTTCCTGCGGATGACCTTCGGCTTCCCGGCCGAGGCCTACGACCTCGACCCGGACCTGGTCCGCGCGCTCGACCTGCTGTTCATCCTGCACGCCGACCACGAGCAGAACTGCTCCACGTCGACCGTGCGCCTGGTCGGCTCGTCCGAGGCGAACCTCTTCGCGTCCATCTCCGCGGGCATCAACGCCCTGTTCGGCCCGCTGCACGGCGGCGCGAACAGCGCGGTGCTGGAGATGCTCGAGAAGATCAAGACCGACGGCGGCGACGTCAAGGCGTTCGTCAACAAGGTCAAGAACAAGGAGGACGGCGTCCGCCTGATGGGCTTCGGCCACCGGGTCTACAAGAACTACGACCCGCGTGCCGCGATCATCAAGAAGACCGCCGACGAGATCCTCAACAAGCTCGGCGCCGACGACCAGCTGCTCGACATCGCGAAGCAGCTGGAAGAGGCCGCGCTGAGCGACGAGTACTTCGTCTCCCGCAAGCTCTACCCGAACGTGGACTTCTACACGGGTCTGATCTACCGGGCGATGGGCTTCCCGACCAAGTTCTTCACCGTGCTGTTCGCGCTCGGCCGGCTTCCCGGCTGGATCGCGCACTGGCGCGAGATGATCCAGGACCCGGCCACGAAGATCGGCCGTCCGCGGCAGATCTACACCGGTCCGACGGAGCGCGACTTCATCGCGATGGAGAACCGCTGACGCTGTAAGGCTTGAAGAAAGGCGCGCCCGTTCTGCGGGCGCGCCTTTTGCTTTGTAGCGTCAGGGGGTGACCTCTGTTGTTTGGTTACGCCGCGATCTGCGAACAGCCGATCATCCTGCCATTCTCGCCGCGGCGGAACGTTCTCCTCGCGCACTCGCGTTGTTCGTGCTCGACGACAGGTTGCTGAAACCGTCCGGACAGCCGCGAATCGACTTTCTGCACCGCTGTTTGCACGCCCTGAACGACGAGCTTGGCGGCCGATTGATGGTGGTGCACGGGGACCCGGTGAAGGCGGTGCCTCGCGTCGCACGAGAGATCGGCGCGGATAGCGTCCACATCTCCGCCGACTGCGCACCGTACGGCCGGCTACGCGACGAGGCCGTCGAGGAAGCGTTGGGGGGACATCGAACTCGTCCGCTCCGGCTCGCCCTACGCGGTGACCCCGGGACGGGTGCGCAAGGCGGACGGCACACCGTTCAAGGTGTTCACGCCGTTCCTCAACGCCTGGCTCGACCACGGCTGGCGCAAACCCGCCGACACCGATCCATCCACTGTGGACTGGATCGAACCGGACCGCAGCACGAAACTTCCCGCGATCAAAGAGAAGCTGCCGGACGCGATCGAACTCTGGGAGAGGTTCCGCGACGAACGCCTCCCCGACTACGACTCCACCCGCGACCGCCCGGACCTGGACGCGACGAGCAGGCTGGCCGCGTTCCTGAGGTTCGGCGTGCTGCACCCGCGAACGCTGCTCCAGGACTGTGACGGCACGTTCCGCAGCGAGCTGGCGTGGCGCGAGGCACTTCATGAAGCACCTGATCGACGGCGATCTGGCGTCGAACCAGCACAACTGGCAGTGGGTCGCGGGCTGCGGCACGGACGCCGCGCCGTACTTCCGCATCTTCAACCCGTCGACGCAGGCCAAGAAGTTCGACCCGGACGGTGCGTACGTGCGGAAGTACGCGCCGGACTCGCCGGACATCGAGCCGATCGTGGACCACGCGGTCGAGCGTCGGATCGCGCTCGACCGCTACCAGGAGATCAGGTCCTGAAGGCTTCGCGGAGCTTCACGCGGGCGCCGGTCCTGAGCACGGCGTTCGCGTAGACCTTGCCGCCGAGCCAGGTGATCGCGGCGATGGCGGCCAGCGCCAGCACGATCGCGAGCACCACCTGCCACGTCGTCGCCACGCCCATCGCCATCCGGCCGGGCATCAGGATCGGCGCGAACGGCGGCAGCAGCGACAGGATCATGACCGTCTGGCCGGAGGGGCTGCCGATCATCAGGTTGATGCCGGCGACGAACGCCACGATGATCGTCATGCTGATCGGCGTCAGCACCGACTGGAGCTCCTCCTGGCGGGACACCAGCGATGCGGCGGCCGCGAAGACGGTGGCGTACAGGAAGAAGCCGAGCAGGTACCAGAGCACGCCGGTGAACAGGGCGGTGCCGCCGAGCGCGCCGACGTCGATCACGTCGAACGCCGACGACAGTGCGAGCCCGACCGTGCTGATCACCAGCAGCTGCAGTAAGCCGACCGCGCCGAGGCCGATCACCTTGCCCAGCAACAACTGCCACGGCCGCACGGTCGCGAGCAGCAGCTCGACGACCCGGCTGGACTTCTCCTCGACCACGCCCTGCGCGACCATCGTGCCATAGACCAGGAGCGAGTAGTACAGCAGCGCGGCCACGATCAACCCGATGGCGAGGCGCTGACCTCGTTGCGGGTCAACGGGTTCCAGTGCGGTGACGGCCACGTTGACGTCCGCGAGGCTCTCCGCCACCTGCTGCGGGGTCTTGCCGGACTCGGCGAGCTGGGCCACCAGCACCTGCTGGCGCAGCACGTCGTTCAACGCGGTGGTCAGCACCTCGTCGCCGGAGCCCTTGACGATCATCTTCAGCTTGGGCGGCGCTCCCGTCACGAGCGCGTCGAGCGAGCCTTCGCGGACGCGTTGCTCGGCCTTCTCGTCGGTCGTCACGTCCAGCGTCTCGACCTCGATGCCGAACGCCTTCGCCTTCTCCCGCAACGGATCCGCGAGCTGGGTCGCCTGGCCGCTCAACCCGATGACACTGCTCTGCTGGTCGGAGAACAGCACCGACTGCAGCACCACGTACCCGGCGAGGACCGCGATGATCACGGCCGTGCCGACGAGGAACGACCTCGTGCGCACCTTCGTGACGAACTCGCGCCGCGCCACCAGCCCGACAGCTCTGGTGGATGTCATGCGGTCCTCTCCTCGATGACGACGTTGCGGAAGAGCTCGGTCAGCGAGGGACGCTGGCGGGAGAACTCGTGTACCGGACCGACGGCGAGCGCGGCGTGCAGCACGGTCTGGTCGTCGACGGTCTCGGCGAGCTCCAGCACGCAGCGCGTCCCGTTCTTCTCGATCACCCGCACACCGTCCAGCGTGGCAGCCCACTCGGTCGTTGGCGACTCAACCACCAGCCGGGACACGCCACCGGAACGCAGCTCGTCGACGGTGCCGACGGCGACCATCGTCCCCGCGCTCACGATGCCGACCCGGTCGCACAGCCGTTCCACCAGGTCGAGCTGGTGGCTGGAGAACACGACGGGCACGCCGGCCGAAGCCTTCTCACGCAACACGTTGCTCATCATGTCCACCGCGACCGGGTCGAGACCGGAGAACGGCTCGTCGAGCACCAGCACGTCCGGATCGTGCACGAGCGCGGCCGCGAGCTGCACGCGCTGCTGGTTGCCGAGGCTCAGGCGCTGCACCTCGTCGGTGCGCCGGTCCCGCAGGCCGAGCCGCGCGATCCAGTTCTCCGCGTTCTTGTGCGCGTCGTTGGTGCTCATGCCGTGCAGCTCGGCGAGGTAGACGAGCTGGTCGAGCACCTTCATCCGCGGGTAGAGCCCGCGTTCCTCCGGCATGTACCCGATCCGCCTGCGCGTGTCCAGGTCGATGGCTCTGCCGTTCCACCGCACCTCGCCCGCGTCGGCAGCGAGCACGCCCAGCGCGATCCGCATGGTCGTGGTCTTCCCGGCGCCGTTGCTGCCGACGAACCCGAAGAGCTCGCCCGCGCGCACGTCGAAGGACATGTCCCGCAGGGCGACGACCTCCCCGTAGCGCTTGGAGACCCGGTCGATCTCCAGCACTCCCTCAGGCACGGTTGACCCTTTCGTTAGCCCGGATGGCGGTAATCGGACTCAAAGTATCGATGAGCAGGGAACGAGTGAAACGATACGGGCGTCTACGGCGAATCGAACGTACGACCAATTCACTCAACGGGGGTGACCATGCAGCCCATTGACCCCGATCAGTGGCTCAAGCAGTACGGGGCCAAGATCGAGCAGGCTAAGCAGCAGGCCGAGCAGGCCGTTGACCAGCTCGGTGGTGTGGGCGGGAGCGCCAGCTCGCCGGACGGCCTGATCACGGTGACGGTCAACGCGACCGGCGTGCTGACCGACCTGCAGATCAAGCCGGAGGCCCGCGGCATGGACCCCAGCGAGATCGCCACCGCGGTGCTCACCGCCTCCACCAAGGCCCAGCGTGAGGCCTCCGGCCGCGTCGTGCAGATCATGGGCGACTTCGTCGGCGAGAGCCCGGCGCTCGACTTCGTGAAGCAGCAGATGCCGAACGGATACGCGGGCGACGGAACCGACGAGGAAGAACCGAAGTCGGAGTTGGAGCGCAAGGACACGCGGCCCGACGACGAGTACTTCACCAGCCCGCCCGACGTCATGGCCTGAGTGCAGGAGGGGGTTAGAGCATGCAGCAACAGTTCAACATCGACATCGATGAGCTGAGATCCCACGCCGCGAGCGTGGACCGGCTCACCGACCGGTTGCGCAAGGCCACCGAGACATGCGATCCCGGGGCGCTCACCACCGAGGCCTTCGGCGTCTTCTGCGGCTTCCTGGCGCAGTACGTGCTCCAGCAGGCCGGCCTCGGGCAGGACGGGCTCGGCAAGGCGGCGAACTCGCTGATGGACATGGCGATCGGGCTCAAGGAGACGGTCGAGCAGTACGAGCAGGTCGACCTCGACAACATGTTCGGCTTCCAAGGAAAGGGCCGGGGATGAACGCGCCCGCCACCCAGGCCAAGGGCCAGGACACCCAGCAGCTGATCAGCAACATCTCGAACACCTACTCCGCCATCGAGCGTGGCGACTGGGTGTCCGGTGGCCTCGGCATCGCGAACACGGCGATGGGCATCGTCGGCATGTCCGGCAACCCGCTGAGCGGCTTCCTCTCCGCGGGCTTCAGCTGGGCGATCCAGCACGTCGACTTCCTGCGCGAGCCGTTCGACATGCTGCTCGGCAGCCCGGAGTCCATCTCCAAGATGGCGGAGACCTACCGGTCCGCGGGCAAGCAGGTGCACGGGATCGCGAACGAGTACAAGCGCATCTGCGTCGAGCAGACCCGTGAGTGGCAGGGCAAGGCCGCCGAGGGTTACCGCGCGGCCGCACAGAAGCACGCGGGCGGCCTTGAATCGCTCTCCAAGGCGACCGACGGCATCGCCGCGGCCGTCGAGGGCGCGGGCCAGCTCGTCGCGTCGGTCCGCAAGCAGATCATGGACCTGATCAGCCAGGCCGTGTCCGACATGGTCATGAAGATCATCCAGTGGCTGGCGGCGTCGATCCTCACGTTCGGCGCGGCGATCGCGGGCGCGATCGCGGACATCGTGTCCACCGCGGTGAAGTACGCGCAGAAGCTGGCGGACTTCCTGCAGAAGCTGCTCGGCTCCGTGCAGAAGCTGATGGACCTGATCAAGAAGGTCTCGCAGATCGCCAAGGTCGCCGAGCAGGTCATCGACGCGATCTCCGCGCTGGCGCACAAGGGCGCGGGAGGAGGTGGCGGTGGCGTCAACCGGCCGACCTCCGGCGGTCTCGGCGTCACGCGTGACCAGATGGACCGTGCTTCCGGCGGCGCGGGCGGGACGTACTCGCACGACCAGGGTGGCTACGGCGGCAACACGAACACCTCCGGTGCCGGCCCTCAGGTCCGCGACGACTACTACCGCGGCGGCGCCAACTCGGGCGGCTACCAGGGTGGTGGCGGTGGCGGCGGTGGTGGCGGCGGCCAGGTCAGCGACGACTACTACCGGGGCGGCGGCAACTCGGGCGGCTACCAGGGTGGCGGACGTGCCCCCGGCGGTGGCAGCGCGGGCAACCCCGGTGGTTACCCGACTCCCGGCGGCAACCCCCAGTCTCCCGGCTACCCCGGCTCCGGCTCGGGTTCCGGCGGCGCGGGTTCCGGTAGCGGTCGCTGGGTTCCCGGTCACTGGGAGCCCGACACGACCACGGCGGCCGGTGGCAGTGCCACGACCAAGCCGCCGTCGTTCGGCGGCACCCCGACCACGACCAACTCCGACTGGTACCGCCCGTCGACCACCGAGGCCAGCTCCACCGGTGGTGGAGGCGGCGGTGGTGGCGGTGGCGGCATTCCCAAGGGCGGTGGCGGCGGAGGCGGTGGCGGTATCCCCGCCGGTGCCTTCGGCGGCGGTCCGGCCGGTGGTGGTGGCGGTGGCACCCAGATGCAGCACGGTGGTGCGGCCGGCGTGATGCCGACCAGTGCCGGCGGCCACGGCCCCGGTGGTGGCGGTGGTGCTCCGCACGGTCCCGGTGGCGGCCCTGGTGGCGCCGGCGCGGGCATGATGGGCGGCGCCCCGATGGGTGGCGCCGGTCAGCAGGGTGGCGGGTCGAACGAGCACAAGCGGAAGGTGCGGATCGAGGGCGAAGCCCTGGTCGAGCCGCCCAAGGCCGCGAAGCCCGTCATCGGCGAGTGACCTCGCGTTACTTCTTATGAAGGGCGCTTTTGTCCACCTCAGGTGGACAAAAGCGCCCTTCATAACGAAATCAGACCGCGGTGAACAGGTTCGCGACTGTGGGCGCGGCCCGCTCGCGGTCCTTCGGCACCAGGCCGATGCGGGTGCGGCGGTCGAGGATGTCGTCCACGTTCAGCGCGCACTCGTGCTTGATCGCGTGGAGGATGTCCGCTTCCGTGACACCGGGGGCGATCGGGGTGGTCGGAGCCGGGTGGTCGTCGACCAGGCGGATGTCCTTGGTACGGCAGGGAGTTCGCGTCAGATCCGTCGCGTTCACCGCATCCGCCGCCATCTTGCGGTAGGTGGTGAGCTTGCCGCCGACGATCGTGATCACGCCGTTGGCTGATCTGAGAACGGCATGGTGGCGCGACAGGTCCGCCGTCCTGCCCTCGGCCTCGAGCAACGGCCGCAGCCCGGCGTAGCTGCCGATCACGTCATCTCGCGTGAGATTTCGTTGCAGGAAAACAGAAGCGGTGCGGAGCAGGAAGTCCACATCGGACTCGGGGACCGTCGGCACGTCCGGGATCTCGTCGACCGGCTCGTCGGTGAGGCCGAGGTAGGCGCGGCCGTTCGGCTGGGGGAGCAGGAGCGCGTAGCGGTTGTGTTCGCCGGGCACGGGGATCGTCACCGCGGTTCCGGTCAGGCCGATGGACTTCGCGTCCACCACGAGGTGTGAGCCGCGGGACGGCCGCAGGTGCACAGGGGCCAGCGTGCCCGCCCAGACGCCGGTCGCGTTGATCACGGCCTTCGCCCTGATCGTGATCGTCGTGCCGGTGAGGGTGTCGGTCGCTTCCGCGCCATCGCCTTGCAGCGTCGTGACTTTCGCGCGCGTGATGATCCTCGCGCCGTGTCCGGCGGCGGTGCGGGCGAGTGCGACGACGAGCCTGGCGTCGTCGACCAGCTGGCCGTCGTAGCTGAGGAGGCCGCCGGTGAGGTTCTCCGGATCGAGTCCGGGAACCAGTGCCAGCGCCTCGTGCCTGGACACCCTTCTCGGCCGCGGCAGGACGTGGGCGGAGGTGCCGGCGGCGATGCGCAGCGCGTTGCCGGCCTTGAGTCCGGACATGACGAAGTGGCCCGCGTTGTCGTGCAACGGGAACAGCATCGGCAGCGTGCGGGTGAGGTGCGGTGCCGTGCGCGTCATCAGGATGCCGCGCTCGACCGCGCTCTCGTGCGCGAGCTTCACGTCGCCCTTCGCGAGGTAGCGCAGGCCGCCGTGCACGAGCTTGCTGGACCAGCGCGACGTCCCGAACGCCAGGTCGTGTGCCTCCAGCAGAACGGTCTTGAGGCCCCGCGACGCAGCGTCGAGCGCGACGCCGGTGCCGGTGACCCCGCCGCCGATCACCAGCACGTCGGCGATTTCCTGTTGTGCCGCTTCGAGGTCGTGCTGGCGACGTTCCGCGTTCAGCGAGGTGTTCACGGCTTCAGTGCTCCGTCCAGCTGTTTGGCCAGCTCGTCCAGCAGGGCCGTGAAGTCGAGCCCGGACGTCGCCGGTTTCGTGGACAGCACCATCGACTGCGTGGTCAGCAACACCACGCGCGCCTGCGTCTTGGCGTCGCCGAACCTGATCGACCCGTCGATGTGGCCTGCCTCGATCTGGGCCACGAGGAACTCCTCGACCAGCCGTTGCGTGCTCCCGAGCCGGTCGACGAGGTACGGGAGCATCAGCTCGGCGTCCAGGGACAGCACGCGCTGCATGAGCGGGTTCGCCGACAACAGCCTGATCGCGTCGGCCGCCCGGCTGACCAACTGCTCGCGGGCGTTGCCGGTGCCGGTGGTCTGGTCGAGCAGCGCGGCGAACTCGCGGGTCATCAGGTCGCGGACCAGGTGATCCACGTCGGGATAGCGGCGGTACAGGGTCATGCGGCTCACGCCGGCGCGTTTTGCCACGTCAGTGAGGGTGGTGCGGCGGACGCCCACCTCCAGTACGCACTCGCGGGTGGCGTCCAGCAGGGTCTCTTCAGTGTGACGTTGGGACGTCATATGTAACACTGTAGCAGTGACCAGGGCGAGATGGACCACCGCGACCACACCGTTGCCGCCGCATGCGCTGGCCTGGCTGAGCGCTCGGGTCGGGCTGGGCGAGGCGTTCGAGGAGGTGCCGCTGTCGGCTCCTCCGTCAGCTCTGTCCGCTGACGCGTTCACCGCGTTGGAGGCGGTGAGTGCGATCAGCGCCGGCGATGCCGATCGGCTGGCACGTGCGGGTGGGCTCTCGTACCTGGACCTGTTGCGGCATCGAGGGCATGGCGAGGTGGCTGTGCCGGACGCGGTGGTTCAGCCCGCGACTCCCGAGGAGGTCGTCGAGGTTCTCGCGGTCTGTGTCGAGTACGACGTCGCGGTGGTGCCGTTTGGTGGTGGCACTTCCGTGGTGGGCGGCGTTGAGGCGCTGCGCGGGTCGAAGAGCGCGGTGGTGGCGCTTGATCTTGCTGGGCTCGGGTCGTTGGTCTCGGTGGATCCGGTGTCGCGGGTTGCGGTGTTGCAGGCGGGGCTTACCGGGCCTGAGGCTGAGAGGTTGCTGGGGGAGCACGGGTTCACGTTGGGGCATGTGCCGCAGTCCTTTGAGAGGGCCACGATCGGAGGGTTCGCGGCCACCCGGTCCGCGGGACAGGCGTCGTCCGGGTATGGGCGGTTCGAGGACATGGTGGAGTCGGTGCGGCTTGCGACTCCTGTCGGGGAGTGGGTGGTGGGGGCCGCTCCGGCGTCGGCGGCTGGGCCTGATCTGAAGCAGTTGGTGATCGGGAGTGAGGGGCAGTTCGGGGTGATCACCGAGGTGTCGGTGCGGGTGCGGCCGAAGCCTCGTTCACCGCGCTATGAAGGGTTCATCGTCGATGGGTGGGAGGCTGGGGTCGACCTCGTTCGCGCTCTGGCCCAGGACGGTGTGCTCGCGGACATCACGCGTATGTCCGATGAGGATGAGACCGAGGTGGCGCTGGCCCTGGCAGGCGGAAAGGCCTCTGCGGTGCAGAAGTACCTGCGGCTTCGCGGGATTCGGCAGCCATGTCTGGTGATTCTGGGGTGGGAGTGCAAGTCGCGGTCCGCGACGATGAGCGCGTTGAGCGGTAAGAAAGTTGTGCGACTCGGCCGTGCGATGGGGAACTCGTGGCTGCACGGACGGTTCAACGGGCCTCGGCAGCGGGATGCGTTGCTGGACGCGGGCGTGTGTGTCGAGACCCTGGAGACTTCCACACACTGGTCTCGGGTGACCGAGATGCGGGACGAGGTGCGTTCGGCGTTGGCTCGGGTATTGGGCGATCCCGTGGTGATGTGCCACGTGTCGCACGCCTACGAAACCGGCGCTTCGCTGTACTTCACGGTGCTCGTGCCCCGCGATCTCGCCGATCCGGTGGGGCAGTGGCAGCGGGCCAAGGTGGCGGCATCCGACGCGATCTCACGGCTCGGCACCATCACGCACCACCACGCGGTCGGGCGTGACCACCAGCCCTGGCTGGAGAAGGAGATCGGGTCGATCGGCGTCGACGTCCTCCGTGCCGTGAAAGCCCAGCTCGACCCCACAGGCATCCTCAACCCCGGCAAGCTGATCTAGGCCCCAAGAACATGAAAGGAGCTTTCATGGACCGTCCATGAAAGCTCCTTTCATGGTGAGCGGGTCAGAACTTGACGATCATCTTGCCGGTGTTGTCGCCGCGGAGCAGGCCGAGGAACGCGGACGGGGCCTGGGCGGAGCCGCCCTCGATGACGGTCTCGGTGTACTTCAGGTCGCCGTTGGCGATCCAGGGTGCGACCTCGGAGGTGAACTCCTGCTGGAGGTCGTAGTGGTCGCCGACCAGGAGGCCGCGCAGGGTGAGGCGCTTGCCGATGACCTGGACGAGGTTGCGGGGCGCGGCGGGGGCGTCGGTGTCGTTGTACTGGGAGATGGCGCCGCAGAAGGCGATGCGGCCGTTGACGTTCAGGGACGAGATGGCGGCTTCGAGGTGCTCGCCGCCGACGTTGTCGAAGTAGACGTCGATGCCGTCGGGGGCCAGGGCGGCGAGCTGCTCGGCGACGGGGCCGTCCTTGTAGTTGAACGCGGCGTCGAAGCCGAGTTCCTCGACGAGGTACTTGACCTTCTCGGCGGAGCCGGCGGAGCCGATGACGCGGGAGGCGCCCTTCAGGCGGGCGATCTGGCCGACGACCTGGCCGACGGCGCCGGCGGCGCCGGAGACGAAGACGGCGTCGCCGGGCTTGAACTCGGCGGTGCGGAGGAGGCCCGCGTAGGCGGTGAGGCCGGGCATGCCGAGGACGCCGAGGTACGTGCTGAGGGGGGCGAGGTTGCCGTCGACCTTCACGGCCGTCTTGGGGGCGATGACGGCGTAGTCGCGCCAGCCGGCGAAGTGCAGGACGTGGTCGCCGGGAGCGAAGTGCGGGGAGTTGGAGGTGACGACCTCGCCGATGGCGCCGCCTTCGAGGGGCGCGCCGATCTGGAACGGCGGGGAGTAGGACTTGACGTCGTTCATGCGGCCGCGCATGTAGGGGTCGACGCTCATGTAGAGGTTGCGGACCAGGACCTCGTTGTCGCCCGGAGTGGGGATGTCGACCTTGGCGATCTCGAAGTTGTCCTCGGTCGGCCAGCCGTTGGGGCGGGAGGCGAGCCGGACTTCGAGTGCGGTGCTGGTCATGGTCGAACCATCTCCATCCAAGAGTGCGATCTGATCGGGTCATCCGGTTCAACGAACGTAAGCGGATAACTCTTCCGGTTTGTGACCTAGGTCGCAGGAAGGAGGGTGGTCACGTCTCGGTAGGCGAACCCGAGTCTGCGGTACAGGGCGATGGCGGGCGCGTTGAAGTTCTCGACCATGAGGGCGCACGTGCCGTAGAGGGAGAGAAGAGAGGATGCGACGAACTGGCAGACGCGCAGGCCCAGGCCGTTGCCGGTGTGGGACGGGTCGACGGCCACGGCCATCATGAAGCCGACGTCGACGGACGACCAGGCCTCGGCGGCGGTCGCGGCGAGCGTGTTGTCGACGAGGATTCCGGCCCAGCGTCGTACGCCGGGCTCGCCGGGCCAGGCCCAGCTCTCGGGTAAAGCCTTGCGTAGCAGTGGTTCCACGCCGGCTGAGGATGGCAGCCACGACACGTCGGCGGGCAGCGGCAGCGAGCCGGAACAGTCCATCCAGCCGAAGGGGCCGTCCTCGACCCATTCGGAGGGGAGAAGGGACTGCACCTCGGTGACGAGGGACCGCGGCATCAGCGGGCGCAGTGAGGGACCGCGGCCGTGGGCGGCGAGGAGCGAGGCCACGCCCTCGGCGGGGCCGGACAGGACGAAGCGACGGCGGCTGGTCAGGGTCGGCGCGTGCACGCCGACGGCGCCGCGGTGTTCCCAGGCCGCACCGCCTGCCGTCAGTGCCTGCGCTGCCCAGCGGACCAGGGGGTCGGGGCAGGCTTCGCTGACGGCGGCGGCGGTGCGTAACCGGCGCATTCAGTCCTTCTGCTTGCGGCGCAGCAGGGTGCGCTTGGCGAGCGCGTCCTCCAGCGACTGGTAGGCGAGGTCCATCGCCCGGTTGTACTCGCCCTGGGGACGTGGCGGCACGGACTCGTCCGGCACCGGGGGCGTGGTCATCTGCAGCCAGCGCTCGTTCCACAGCTGCTCGACGGCCTGCTCCCAGTGCAGGGCGGCGCCCATGCGCACCACTCGCTCACGGTCGCGGACCTCGGCGATCTCCGCCTGGGTCGAGGCGATCCGGTCCGCGAGCTCGGCGCAGCGCACCTCGTCCAGCTTGCGCTGGCGGGCGGCCGCGTCCGTGGCGACGGCGATGATCTCCTTGTAGCGCTCAACGGCGGACAGGGTCGGCACTTCGATCACCTCCTCGCTGTGACGCGGTTCGGGCACCGAGTCGAACATCGTCGTCATCATCGGGTTCATGACAGCTCTCCAGTGTCGAACGGGATGATCACCTGCGGTCGAGAGTGCTCGAACCGGTCGAAGAACAGGCCGCGGCGAGGTCGGGGTGACCACGCCATCACCTGCTCCGGTCCGAGCGACAGCAGCTCCTTGCCCTGGACGTCGAACGCCACCCAGGCGCCGATGTCGTCGTAGACACCCGGCGGAAGACTTGACTTGAGTCGTTGCACGCCGCGCCACCAGCCCAGCACGTGCGTGCGGTTCTCGGGGCCGTGCTTGAGAACCGTGCGCAGGCTGTCCAAACTGGCCGCTCGCGTCGTCGGATCCTTCTGCTCCAGCAACGTCTGCGCCGCGTCCACGCCGTAGAGCACGAGGTAGTGCGGCGACGGCGGGGTGTCGGACGTGCCCCTGCTGATCGACTGCAGCCGGGCCGCGGTGCGGTCCAGCAGCTCGCGGATGCCGTCGATGCCGATCACAGAGGCATCATGACCGTCCGCGCTCAGGCGTTTCGCCAGATGCAGCGCGGACGGCAGGACCTCGTCGACCAGGCAGGCGAGCGAGAACGTCGCCTCGCACGGCTCGTGTTGCCTGCCCAGTGACGCGGCCGCTCCGCCGAGCACTGCGGCCGCGTCCTGGACCACGGAGCCGATCACCGCGATGTTGCGGCCCGGCGTACGGGCGAAGCGCACACGTGCTGCGCTGCCCGCGACGTCGATGACCTGTCCTAGAAGCACGGTAGGCGATGCGTCGCCGGGGCGCAGGTCGAGGAAGTCGGGCAGCGCGTCCAGCAACGGGACCTTGCTGCCGTCGAACAGGCCCGGAGCCTGGCCGGGTTCGCGGCGCCAGAGCTCGTTCTGCAGGAAGTCGAACGAGCCCTTGGAGGTGGAGTCCGGGACGCGGCAGATCTCGTTGCCTGGCTTCACGCCTGACTCGTGGTTGATCACCGCGTGCCAGCGGGGGAGCTCGACGGCGGCGTCGTTCTGCGGCTCGGCCAGCACGCGGCGGGCCTTGGGCAGCGCGATGCGGACGGTGAACTGCTCGAAGATCGCCGACTTGCCCCAGAAACCCTCGATGCCCGAGACGTCCTGCGAGGACAGCACGAGGTGGATGCCCTGGGAACGGCCGCGGCGCGCCACGTCCTCCAGCAGCTGGGTGGCCTGTGCGGTCACCTGGTCGCGCTCGCCGAAGAGGTACTGGAACTCGTCGATCACCGCGACGATCCGCGGCCAGCGACCTGAGGGATCCTCGGCACGGAGGTGTTCGAGCTTGGTGACCTCGTGCTGCTTCGCCGCGTCCGCGCGCCGCCGCATCTCGTCGGCGAGGAACTTCAGCAGTGCCACGCCGAACTCGCGGTCGGTGTTGACGTTCACGCCGACCAGGCGGGCGTGCGGCAGCCACGACGGGTCCTTGCGGCCCGGCGCGAACTGCGCGAACGACACGCCCTCCTTGAAGTCCAGCAGGTACAGCTCCAGCTCGTCCGGCGAGTACCGGGCGCACAGCGAACCGAGCATGGCGTAGAGGAAGTTCGTCTTGCCGGAGCCGGACGGACCGCCGATCAACGCGTGCGGCGAGGTGTCGCCGAGCTGCACGCACACCGGTTCGCCGTCGTCGAAGCCAACGGGCGCGATGACTCCGGCCGCCGAGGACTCGGTCCACGGCCGTTCGGGCAGCAGGTCGCCGAACGTGCTCATGCGCGAACGCCGTTCCTCGCGCTTCTCCGCGATCGCGGCACACGCACGCGGCACCAACGTCCGCGGCAGCGGAGGATCCAGTGTCACCGTCACGTGCTTACCGGTCATCGTGCACGTCGCGGTGCTGTCGCCGCGCAACGCCACGGTCTCCACCGGCGAGTTGATCGTGATCGGGATGTCGATGATGAAGAGCTGCACGCCGCACGCCAACCCGTTGCGCGCCACCCGTTGCAGCTGCTGCTGGTGCTCTTCCTTCAACGCCTTGCGGTTGCCGAACAGCACGGCGATCCGCCACGGCTCGGTGCGCCTGCCCTCACCGCTGACCGCACGTACCGTCAGGTGGCCGTCGACCAGGACCTTCGTGTGCACCTGGCGAATGTGTTCGGACAGCTCGTCCAGCAGCTCGTGCAACCGCGATGGGTCGTGCACGGTCAGCAAACCCGCGCGGGTCAACGGGTACAGGCCGGGCAACGATCCGGTGAGCTGCCCGACGTCCCACACGTGCACGTGCACGAGACCGGGCTGGAAGTGCGAGAGCACCCGCAGCAGCAGGTTCTCCACCAGTGTGTCCGCGATCTGCCTGCTGTCCGAAGTGGACGAGACGTGCAGGTGGGCCTGGTCGAGCAGCGGCACGGCGACGGGGAACGGGGTGGTCTCCGGCGCGGCCGTGACCACGCCCGTGCCGATCCGCCACAGCTCCGGCACGCCCTCGCTGCCGTCGTGCGTGCCCGGCGTGCCGAGCCACGACTCGTGCGGCCACGACGCCGGGCCCTGCGCGACCGAGTTCACCAGCGCGGTCAGCCGGTCCGGGCCGGTGGTCGTCCACTCGTGGAACGACTGCTCCCAGTCGTGCTTGATCTCGGCGAGGCGCTGGTCGAACTCGGTCATGGACAGCGGCGCCTTGCGTGGCTGGCGGGTCCGCTTCTCGTCGACGGTGAGGAATCTCGTCACGTCCGCCAGCGCCACGTCCCGCAGCGCCTGGTCGACGCCCATGCCGCGCACGGTGAACTCGAACATGTCCTTCGCGTGCTCCGTCGCGAGCGCACGGTGCTCGCGCGCCACGGAGCCCAGCGCGGCCGCCACGGCCCGCTGGAACTCCGCGAAGGCTTCCTCGATCCTTCGTCGTCGCTCGTCCCGCCTGCTCATCACAGCTCCACGGTGAGTCGTTGGATGCGCTCAAGGGTTCCCACCATCAGTTCAAGCTGATCGGGGAATCTTTCCTTGGCGCGCACGAACTCCGGTGGAAGCAGCGACTCGGGGTGGTTCTCGCTCGACTCGGCGAGGATGGTGACCGCCTCGTCGAGGCCCTCCTGCGCGCTTCGCACACTCCGGTACGACTCACGCAGGATCTCGCTCGCCTGCTCGAGCGCGGCACGAACCTCGGCGATGGATGCCATCAAAGCCTGCTGTTGATGCCCTCGGCCCCGGAAATGCCGGCGCCGAGGTAGTTCTGCAGCTCGCTCACGCCCGACACGACCTGGGCGAACTGGGCGTTCGTCGTCTCGACGTCCGCCTGCACGCTGCCCTGTGTGACCGATGTCAGCAGCTGCTGCGCGTCCTCGGCGAGCTCAGCCGCCTGTTGGAGGGCCGACTGGCTTTGGCTCGCCTTGTCGATCGCCTGGGCAATTGCGGCACGGACCTCTTCGATGCTGGCCATGTCGGCTCCCGAACCCTCCCGGAACACAGGCGGTCTGACGACCACCCTAAGTAGAGATTGTGCCCAGATTTTCACAGTTGAGACCGAAGATCGGCTAACCGGGTGGATGCCTGAATCCACTCGAACGGGCCTTGCTTTAATGATCAGTTAGGCGCGCTGCTGGCCCCTTGCCTACCCGTGTAGTAACTCTCACAACGTCGCCTACAGCCCGTTGTGTCCGCCTACCGACCGGCCGGGTGAATCAAGACGGCCTGATGGGTGCGTTGTCACGCGGAGTGCCTGCACCAAACGGGTCATCTCCGGCCCAGGCCTCGACCATGACGCGCTCGGCGCCCGGAACGAGACCGCAGATCAGGTCGGGGTCGTCGAGCACGGTCCACGCAGTCGGCGGCTCACAGGCCACCCGCGGCACCACGATGTCGTCGCCCAGCCCGCGCACGAACGTGCGCACCGCTCGTGCGAGTGCCGCTGCGACGTTGTGAGTGGCCTTCTCCGGGCTCGGACGCGTGATGACGACGGCCCAGCACCCTGGCTCCTCGTCGGAGCAGTCACGGGCGTCTACGACCCGAGAACCGGTACGGCTGATGAGCGCGTCGCACGCGGCCCGCGCCTGTTGCTCGTCCGCTGCCTCGACCACCACGGTGATCAGGAGCACGAGATCGTCGTCGTTCATGGCACCGCAGATGGTGTCAGACGACCCGTCGCACGAACGCGAGCACCTCGGTGACGGCCTCGCCGTCGGTCAGCAGCCCGTCGACGATGTGCTCCTCGAACGCCGATCCGCGAATCCGGTCCGTGCCCGCGCGGGTGTCGGAGATCGGCACGATCTCATCGTCCGCGCCGTGCAGCCACAACGTCGGCAGCGCTTCCAGCGACGGTCCGAAGTTGACCTCGTCCATCAGGTCGGCGAGCCCAGGGGTCGCCCCGTCCCACATGCCGAGCACCGGCGACACGAGAACCAGCGCGGCGAGCCCGGTGTGGGTCTGGGCGAAGCGGACCGCGGCGGGCGCTCCGGTGAAGTGTCCAATGAGGACGACCGGCAGCGAGGATTTCGCCACGGCGCCGGCGATGTTCTCGGTCACGATGACCGGAACACCGGCTGATCGCAGCGAAAAGGCGATGCGCTCGCCGTGCGGCAGCACGGCGAGCCATCCTGGTGCTTCCATTCAGGCAGCGTAGAACGCGCTGATCTCGATCCGGCCACCGGAACACACAGGGCCGAGCGTCCACGGCAGCGACAGCGGCGCCGTCTCGTCGGGCGGGATCGCGGCGGCCTTCGACGGCTCCGGCTGGCAGGGGCCCTCGACCGGCTCGGAACCGGAGGGCACGACCGTCCAGTGCAGATTCGCCGCGGCCCTGCCGCCGGGCGTGAGCGTCAACGCCTTCGGGCCGGGATCCGCCTTGCGCTCCAACTTGGTCGGCACCGCACCGGCGCCGTTCTCCAGCTGGAAACCGCTGTAGCCGTTCAACGTGCAGGGCAGCGTGGCGGCGTTCGTGACGACGAACTTGCCGTACCTGTTGCCCGCGCCCGCATCCGTGGGTTCGACCGAGCCCTTCAACGTGGTGGCGTCACAGCGTTTCACCGCCGGAGCGGCCGCCCCCTGGTCGGCGGAGGTGGAACTGGTCGTCGACGGCGGCGTCGAGGTCGGCAGCGTGGGCGACCCGTTGTCGGTCGTTCTGTCCCCGCAGGCAGTTACGGCAGCAAGCACTGTGAGCACCAGTCCGCAAGCGATGAACCGTCGAGTCATGGGTGCACCTCCTACCAGTGAGGATGTGCCCAGTTACCGACGCGGCCACACAACCTGCCGGTAATTCACCGGATCTGGTGGACGTCCCACCCGTCGGGGAGCTCGGACATGCCCTTGATCGCCGCGGTCCACAGGTACGTCCAGGCGATCCGCCCGTCCGGCAGCACGACGCGCACGCGGCGGTAGTCGTCGCCCTCGTACTCGTCGAGCAACGGCAGCGCGTCCTCGGGGGACCGCAGCCGCAGCACGAAGCCGGGCACGCCCAACCCCGATCCGGGGCGCAGCGCCGGGTAGCCCTGGCCGGTGTCGAACAACGTGCCGGGCAGGTGCGTCTCCTGCGACTCCACGACGTGCGGCTCCATCAGGTGCCAAGCGCTTGCGCCCGGCTGGAGCGTGCCGTAGACGAACAGCAGCTCGGGCCAGTCGTCCGCGCTCGGGTCGCCGTGCACCTCGGTGACGTCCAGGCCGTCCGTCGGCGCGGTGCGGCCACTGAGCCGGAGGGCGTGCCGCTGCGAGACGTCCGAGCACCGCACCATGCGGCCGTTCACGAGGATCGGCATCCGCTTCTTCGACCCGGCCGTGTACGCGAGGACACTGTCGACGACACCGCCGTTGTAGAGCACCACACGGCCCGTGTGCAGCCGTACGAGGCGATAACGCAGTCCGCGGCCCTCGCACCGGTCCAGCACGCGCAGCTGCTCGGGCGTGGCGAACCAGACCGAGTGCTCCTCGACGACGCCGGGAGCGGCCGCCAGGGTCGCGGGGCGCTGGCCGTCACGGGCTCGCATGCCGTCGGCCCAGACGGCGGAGATGCCCTCACAACGTGCGCGCAGCACGACCGCGATGCCTTCGAGTCCCAGCTCGTCGCGGAGCCAGGTGACCTTGCTGGGGTTGGCGTTGGAGCCGTAGCCGAGCACCGGCATCCGGGCCGCCAGCGGGGGTTCGCCGCGGTTTGCGAGCCATTGGTCTAGATCGATGTTCTCCGGCTCAATACGCCACCCCGACTCCATCGTCAGATCCGGCCGCGCGGGCCAGCCAGTTTCGTCGACGTGCACGAAACAGTGGTCTGGACGAGTGCCCGGATAGGGCTCCGCCGGATGGCTTTCGTCGGTGAACGGTTGGGCCATTGGTCCATAATGCCAGGGAAAGGGGCCAGGTGGCGCCCCCTGATCGTGACCTATCCGATGTCTGCCCCCTGGATCTAGGGGTTTAGTGAGAACTTTCACTACGCATTCGAGTGAGTGACCCGATGTCTGCGGGCGACACTCCGGTGAGGCTCAGGAGCCGTCATAGCGCCGCTGGGCCTGGGCGACCTCCGGGTGGTTCGCCTCGATCCACGACGCGAGCGCCACGAGGTGGGCTGCGGCCCCCTTGCCGAGCGGCGTGAGCGTGTACTCGACGTGCGGCGGGATGACCGGCTTCACCTCGCGCTCCACGAAACCGTCGCGCTCCAGCGTCCGCAGCGTCTGGGTGAGCATCTTCTCGCTCACGATCTCCAGCTTGCGGCGCAGGTCGCTGAACCGCCACGGGTCGCCGTTCGACAACGCCTGGAGCGCCAGCACGCCCCACCGGCTTGTGACGTGCTCCATGATCGCGCGCTCCGGGCACATCGTGACCTGCATGCTCACCTCCAGGTAAGTACCCAACTTCAAAGTGGGTACTTTCCACAGGTTAGCGCTAACTGCAGTCTGGGGCCATGACGATCCTCATCACCGGAGCAACCGGCCAGCTCGGCGGCGCAGTCCTTCGCTACGTTCTCGACCGCACGGACGAGCAGGTCATCGTGTCCGTCCGGAACCCCGACAAGTTCGATGTGCGTGGCGTCGAGGTGCGGCAGGGCGACTTCGACAAGCCCGAGACGCTCGACTTCCACGGCGTCGACAAGCTGCTGATCGTGTCCTCGGGTGCGCACGACTCGGCCGTCCGCATCCAGCAGCACGCCAACGCCATCGCCGTCGCCAAGGAGCACGGCGTGGGCCACGTCTTCTACACGAGCGTCACCGACGCGGACACGTCCACGCTGAGCGTCGCGGAAGTGCACAAGGCGGCGGAGGAAGACATCCGCGCGACCGGATTGCCGTTCACGTTCCTGCGCAACGGCATGTACCACGAGAACTACCTGGGCGCGCTGGAGCAGGACGTGGTCGCGACGTCCACGAAGGACGGTCGCATCGCGAGCGCCCCGCGTGACGACTACGCGCTGGCCGCCGCCGTCGTCCTCACCACGGACGGCCACGAGAACGCCACCTACGAGCTGACCGGCTCGACGAACTGGTCGTTCCCCGAGGTCGCGGGGGAGAAGTTCCGCGACGTCAGCGACAACGAGCTGATCGAGGCGGGCCTGCCGCCGTTCGTGGTCGACTTCTACGCCGCCATCCGCGACGGCGTGCTCGCCGAGGTCCGCCCGGACCTGGAGAAGCTGATCGGCAGGCCGACCCGCCCCATCAAGTGAATTCGGGGTGCGCCTCCGGATGCGCGTCCCACCACTTGCGGTACTCCGGGTTGCGGTCGAGCACCGAACGGTAGGCGTCGGCGGCGCGCGCGAACACCTCGTGCGCCCGCCCCGCCACCGGTGAGTCGCGCCGCGTCGCCACGAAGATGTCGGTCATCAGCGGAGTGCCGCGCAGCTTGCGGATCACGATGCCGTCGCCGGTGCGCGACGGCGCCGCCGCGAACGACACCGCGCCGCTCGCGACCAGGCCGCGGGCCATGTTCGACTCGCCGGTGTGGTGGGTCAGCCTCGGCACGAACCCGGCGTCCGCACACGCCTGGAACATCTGCATCCGGTTGCCCATCTGCTGCGCGGGCGGCGTGACCCAGTCGCGGTCCGCGAGCTGTGCGAGGTCGACGTCGTCCTGCTGGGCCAGAGGGTCGCGCTCCGACACCGCGACGAACGCGGGTTCGCTGACGAGCTTGCGCAGCTCGATGCCTGCGAGGTCACGCGACGGCATGCCGTCGAAGAACTCGAACAGCGCCACGTGCACCCGGCCCTGCTCCAGCATGTCCACGATCTCCGCCGACGACATCCGCACCTCCGCGCGCACGTCGGCGTTGAGCTGCCGCAGTCCTTCGACGAGCGGTGCGAAGTACAGGATCGAGATGCAGCCCAGGTACAACGGGCCACACCGGTCGTTCTCTCTCGTGGTGCTCATCAGCTGGGCCATCTCGTCGAGCACGAGTCTCGCCGTGCCCAGCACGCGCCGGCCCAGGTCCGTTGGGACGCAACCGTTGCGCGTTCGGTCGAACAACTGTCCGCCGACCAGTCTCTCCACGGTGCGCAGTTGGGCGGACAAAGCGGGTTGGGTCAGTCCGAGCCGCGTGGCGGCCCTGGTCACGCTGCCTTCCTCGGCGATGGTGCGAACCGCGCGGAGGTGGCGGAGCTCCAGCTCGGGCATAAAGACCTTGTATCCCCCTTCTGAATGCGCCGCCACCCTTCGATCGGGTCATAGTGGTGGCGCGATCTTCCGGCCCGGCGCTAGCGGCAGCGTCCTGGGTCCGGCGCGGGAGGGTGCGCACCCCCGCGGTTCGACGCCGCTGTCGCGCACCCTGCGCTCCGCGGCAGTGGCGTCGAACCCATGGCTCAGGTGATGGGGACGGCGGCGCCGGTCACGGCGACGCGCCGGTCCTCCCGAGTCGCGTCGACTTCGAGTCGGCTGGGTCGGCCCATGTCCTCGCCCTGGCTGATGACGAACCGCTGCGGCCCTTCGAGGTCCCGCAGGTAGCCACCGAACGCCGCCGCGGCAGCACCCGTGGCCGCGTCCTCCACCACGCCTCCGACCGGGAACGGGTCGCGGGCGTGCACGAGCTCCGCGGACTCGCGCCAGAACAGGTGCACGGTCGTCAGGTCGTGCGCGAGCATCAGATCGCGCAACGCGTCGAAGTCGTAGTCGAGCCGGGCCAGCTGCTCGCGGCTCTTCAACGGAATCAGCAGGTGCCGTGCCCCGCCGAAGCCGACGTGGACCGGCAGGTCGCCGATCTCGGTGTACCGCAACGCTTCCAGTGCCTGCTTGAGTAGCTCCGGGTCCGCTTCGGACGTGCTGGTCGGCACGCTCGTGAGCGTCGCGGTGCCATCAGCGGTCTCGATGGTGATCTCACCAGCCGGCGTGTGGAACGTCAGCGGGCCGTCGCCGATGCGTTCCGCCATCGCGACGGCCGTGGCGATCGTGGCGTGGCCGCAGAACGGCACCTCGGCCTGCGGGCTGAAGTAGCGGACGTCGAACTCGCGCCCCTCGCGCGGCAGCACGAACGCCGTCTCCGAGTAGCCCACCTTCGCCGCGATGGCGAGCATCTCGGCGTCGGTCAGGCCGGTCGCGTCGAGCACGATGCCCGCCGGGTTGCCGCCTGCCGGATCCTTCGTGAACGCGCTGTAGCGCAGTACCCCCGTGGTCGTCATACCTCGCTGCAACGCATACCCGTGCTGAAGTCTTCCGAACATGTACTTGCTCGTGTAGTAGGTCAGCCCGACCTTCTCCAGCACCCGGCCGGACGCGACGTTCTCCGCCTGGTGACCGGCGAACACCCGGTCGGAGAAGCCGAGCGCCTTGTCCCGCAGCTGCTCGGCGATCCGTGTCGCGAGCCCTCGGCCCCAGTGGTCCGGGTCGACCCAGTAGCCGATCTCGATCTCCCCGCCGCGGTCGGCCATGGACGCCAGCGCGACGACGACCCCGTCCTCGACGACGGCGTGCAGACCGAAACCGTGCTCCTCCCAGTGCTGCAACGCCTGCCGGTGCCGTTCGGCCACGTACTCAGGTGTCCACGGCTTCCCGTTGGCGACGTACGTGGTCATCCGGGGATCAGCCGACCAGCGCCGCATGTGCTCGAAATGCTCGTCTGCCCAGCGAACCAGCTTCATGGGAACCATCGTGAGTGGTTTCCGTCGCTATGACGACGTTTTCCGCTCACGAGAGCTGGGGCAGGAGGCCTTCACAGGTCCGGACGACGATCTGCGCGGCCCGGCGCTGGTCGTTCGGCGCGTGGATGTCCGCGGCCTGCGCCTGCCACCGCACCAGCGCGTCGAGCAACACCTCGCGCTGGTCGCGCACATCGGCCTCGTAGTCGAAGCCCAGGCGTGCCAACGAGGTCGTGCCCTCGGCGCCGACCAGTCGCATGGCCTCGGTCTGCAGGTCGGCGGGAAGCTTCGTGCGGCCGGACTGCAGGGCCGCGACGAGCCGCAGCTCGCGGAAGTCGTGCGCGGAAGCCACCACGCGTTCCAGGTCGGCCGTCAGCTTGCGCGCGTTCTGCCGCGGCTCCATCCGGAACAGCACGTCCAGCGCCAGCAACGCCGACCGGGCCTTGAGGATCTCGCGGCGTTCGGTGAAGTGGATCGCGATCGAGTCGCGCAGCTCACCGAGTCCGCTGCGCTGCACGAGCTGGCCGGTCAGCTTGACCTGGGTGTCGAAGCCCTGCCGGATCAACGCGGTGATCAGCCGGACGCCGAAGATCCCGAAACGTTCCAGCAACGCCTGGCGCACCGCCGGTTCCATCGCCACCGGGAACTCCTCGCCGACGAACCGGTCCGCGGACAGCAGATGATCCTCCAGCTCCTCCCGGCCGAGCGAGGACAGCGCGCGCAGAGCCACGAACTCGTCCTCCCGCAACGTCTTCGCGGCCACGGCGAGCAGGCCGGCGACCGAGACCACGTTCTGGCACAACGGTTGCACGGCCACGTCACGGCGGTAGCGGCGGGCGATCTGCTTGGCCGACGACAACGCGTCGATCCGCCCGGCCCCGATCTCGTCGGCGCGGGCGAGCACGGCGACCGTGTGCACCGCGGCGCCACGAGCGATCGGATGGTCGTTGGCTGCCTGCAGGAACTTCAGGTCGTCGTCCTGCACGTGCCGCATCAGGTAGAGCAACGCGTCGGCTTCGCCCAGCACCTGCTCGGGCGTCGCGGACGACGGCGTGTCGATCAGCACGACGTCCCGCAACGTCCGCGCGGGCCAGTCCACGACGATCTTGTCGGCGCGGTCGAACTGGCCTGCCTCGACGTGCTGCCTGCTGCCGCGCCTGGTCACCGCGACCTCGTGCGGGCGGCCGGGCCCGGAGAACACGTGGGCCCGCGCCTCGGCCCCGCCCCGGTACCAGACGAACGCGTCCAGCGGCGTGAACTCCTCGCCGACCAACGCGTTGACCACGGTGGACTTGCCGATCCGGCCGCGGCCCGCAACGGCGATCCGGACGGGTTCGGTGTAGCGCTCGATGTGGGTGCGCAGCCACGCGGTGGCGCGCGGGCTGTCCCGGTAGACGCCGAGCGCCTCCTGCATCATCGCCCAGACGACGCGGTCGAGGGTCACGCGGACAGCTCCATCGCCGGGCCGCCGAGCGTCTGCACCCGCTTGTAGAGCGTGACCAGCTTGTCGAGCTCCTTGCGGGCGTCCCGCATCCGGCGTTCGCGGTCGGTCTGGTCGTCCTGCACCGCGCGCCTGGCCACACGGGCCGACTCGAGCAGCGTCTCCTGCAGCTCCTCGGCCAGTGTGCTGAAGTGATTGCGCAGCGAGCGCTGGATGTGCCGCCCGGAGTCGCGGACGTCCTTGGAGAACTTGACGAAGAAGTCGTCGACGTGGCGTTGCGCGGCGGCCTTCGCGGCGCCCTGGCGGCGCTTCAGCCGGGCGTCGCTCTCGTCGAGGATGGACTTCCCGCCGAACAGCGCGCCGGCGCCGAGCGAGATCACGTTGATCAGCGGCATGCCCGCGAGCGAGGTGACCAGGCCGAACATCAGCACGCCGCCGTAGGAGCCGCGCAGACCGGTGAAGAGCTTCTGCGGCACCGAGAACGGTTCGATCTTCGGCTTCTCCAGCTTGCTGACCGGCTCCAGCAGATCGTCGGGCAGCACCGAGCCGGGGAGAAGATCCTCCCGGTACACGGGGAAGTTCTTCGCGACCTTCCCGGCCACCCACTCCGCGCGTTCCATCAGCCAGGCGAAGTTCGTGGTGGCGGCCTCGTTGAGGTTGTCCTCCAGCCACTGCTCGAACTTGTCCCAGCCGATCGCGGGATCGGCCTCGTCGTAGGTCTTGTCGACCTCGCGCAGGATCTTGCGGGTCCGGTCGCGCAGGTCGTACTCGACGTCGGAGATCAGATCGGCCATCTCGTCGTTGAGCACGTTCTGCCAGCGTGCGGACCGGCGGCGCAGCTCGTCGACCCGGCGCTGGGCCTCCTGCAGCGTCGCGATCGTCGTGGCGGTCCGCGACGAGTCGTGGGCCGTCAGCTCCTCGCGCAACGGCGTGACCAGCTGCGTCAGCGCACTCGAAGCGACCACGGCGACGGCGCGGCGGGCCAGCAGGTCGGCTGAGGCGACGATGTCGCGCTGCACGCACGACAGCAGGCCAGGGAAGCCGGACTCGGTGTTGAGCCGCTGGTCACCAGTCTTCGCCGCACGCAGCCGCAGCGCGGAGGACACCGGGATGAGCTTGGCCGGGACGCCCGCGCGGGCGAGCAGCGCCCGGTTGCGTTCCACGACGGCCCGCCAGCTCGGTACCAGGTCGATCTTGGTGACGACCACGGTGACGTTCGGGCAGGCCGCCATGACCTTCTTGAGCAGCGTCATCTCGGCTTCGGTCAGCTCGCCGGTGGCGTCGGAGACCATCAGCACGGCGTCGGCCTGCATCAGCGTCGCGAACGTGCTGGCGGTGTGAGCTGATCGGGTGTCACCCACTCCGGGGGTGTCGATCAGGACGAGACCGCTGTTGAGCAGCGCGCGGGGGATGCCGATCTCGGTGCGGACGACCTGGTTCGAGTGCGCGACCTGCTTGGTCACCTGCTCGATCGGGACGGCGATCCGCTCGGTCGGCGCGTGGAAGATCGCGCCGCGGGCGGAGGCGTTGCGGACCAGCGCGGCCGACGGGGTCTCGGCGTGCTGCACGAACGTGGGCACGGTGGTCGTGATGTCGTCGCCCACCGCGCAGACGGGGGCGTTGATGAGCGCGTTGACGAGCTGACTCTTGCCCTGCTTGGACTCGCCGACGACCAGGACACGCAGTTTGGGGTCCAGTTGCTGGGCCCGCTTCTCCCGCAGCCGGGCCTCCAGATCAGGCCTCCGGTGCGTGACGCAGGCCCCGATCGTCTCGTCCAGCACTTCGAGCCAAGGCGGTGCCATCACCTGACGCATAGTGCCGTGTTCACCCCCTTGGGTGAAAGCCTGGGCCTCAATACCGGTTCCGAACGGGTGAGATGCCGCCGGTCGGCGCAGCGGTGACGTTCCTCACCGGGCGGCCCACTGAAACAGAACCGGCCCTGTCCGCAGGGGGACAGGGCCGGTCCGCAGCGCGGTGCGAAAGATCAGCCGAGCAGGCCGTCGAGGCCCAGGTCGTTCACGACCGGCAGGTCGCCACCGGCGACGTGCGTGACGTCGCCGAGCACGTTGCCGACACCGGCGGTGCTGCCGACGAGGCCGGTCGCGGTGTCGGTGACGCCGGTCGCGGTGCCGAGGACATTGCCCGTGGCGTGCTCGACCTGGCCGACGGTGTCGTGCGAGGAGACGTTGATGTTGCCGGTGGAGAGGTCGTGCAGGCCACCGACGTTGAGCGCGCCGCCCAGGGAGGCGTCCGCGCCGCCGACCGAGCCGAGCAGACCGTCGGTCAGGCCGGTCACGCCGTGCAGCTGGCCGAGGATCGAGTCGGTGCCCGGCACCAGCGAGGTGGCGTCGAGGGCGGTCGAGTCGACCGTCGAGGTGGCGGTGTCGGCCACGTCGAGGACGGTGCCGGTGACCGGGGAGGCGGTCTGGTCGAGGACGCTCGCCACGTCGCCGACGGCGGAGAAGTCACCGTCGAGGCCGACCTTGGTCGAGGTGTACTCGCCGAGGGAGTTGTTGGCGGCGATGAGGTCGAGACCGTTCTCGTCGACAGCGAGGACGCCGGCGGACGAGGTGGTCAGGTCGCCGAGGGACACGCCCGACGAGGTCAGCTGAGACGCGACCGCCTGCAGCTGGCTGATGGCGCCCAGCGGGCCCTCGGCGAGGAGGTCTTCGGTCGGCAGGGCCAGGTCGACACCGTCGAGGGCGGGCAGGCCGTCGACGTTCGGGACCAGGTCGAGGACGAGCGGGATGACTTCCTGCACGTCCAGCGCCGTGATGTCGGCCAGACCTGCGTCCTCCAGGGTGCCCTGGGCGTCGGTGGCGAACGCGGCCTTGAGGCTCGGGTCGCTGAGGAGCTTGAGCACGAAGTCGTGGAGGGTGCTGGTCGACTCGATCATGTGAAGGCTCTCCTGCTGTTGAAGCACGTATCAATTGGTTGCCCCAGAAGCTATGAGAGCGAGCACACCCCGAACATCGGGGATAACTCCCAGTGAATCCCCGTTCCCCGATGGGGTGACGGTCGTTGACCCCCTAGGGGATTAGGGGCACCGCTTGAGCGCCCTTCGTTCACCCGTGTAGGTACTGGTCGCTACTGCGAACAGGTGAGGAAGAGTCTTGGCGTACGTACTCGGAGTCGATGTGGGCACCACCCGCACCACGGCTGCGGTGTGCCGTCTCGACGGCGGCCGCGCCGCGGAGATCGCCCTGGTCGTGCCCTCACTGCTGCAGCTCACGGACGCCGGCACGTTCGCCGTCGGCGAGGTCGATCTCGCAGGGTGGACCGCCTCCGGCTTCGCCCGCCGGGTCGGCGACGCGGTGCCGTTCTCGCTGGGCCCGGAGACGTGCTCGGCCGAGGAGCTGACCGCGCTGCTGGTGATGTGGGTCATCGGCGAGGTCGTCGCCCGAGAGGGTGAACAGCCCCGCCACGTGGCCGTCACTCACCCGGCCGGGTGGGGCCCCTATCGCCGGGGACAGCTTTTCGCGGCGTTGCGGCAGGTCGGGGTGCACGACGTGACGCTCGTGCCGGAGCCTCTCGCGGCCGCCGAGAACCATGCCGTGCGCGATCGCGTGGTGGCCGGTTCGACGCTCGCGGTGTTCTCGCTGGGCAGTCACGCGTTCTCCACCTCGGTCGTGCGCCGGACGCAGAGCCGGACGTTCGAGCTGGTCAACCACGTCGAGGGCGTGGATCACCACACCGGTGCCGACTTCGACGACGCCCTCGCGGACCTCGTTCGCGGTCGGCTCGGCAAGGACGGCTACGTGTCGGTGGCCGAATGCGAGGCGGCGAAGCGGGCGTTCGGGGCTCAGGTGCTCCTGAGCGCGGTCACGGTGACCCGCGAGGAGTTCGTCGAGCAGATCCGGCCCTCGGTGGACCACCTGGTCTGCACGTTCGTGCGTGCGCTGGGATCGGCGACGGCCGACGCCGTGCTGATGGTCGGCGGCGGGTGCCGGATGCCGATGATCGGCGACGCGTTGTCCGCCACCGTCGACTGCCGGGTGCTGGCCGAGGCAGCGCCGGAACACTCGGTCGCGAAGGGCGCCGCGGTCGCCGCGCGCCTGGTCGTGGTCGGTCCCGACGCCGAGCCGGAGCCGAGCGACACATCCGTGCTCGTGCACACCCGTGAGGCGTCGTTGCGGTTCCCGGTCGGCGAGATCGCGAAGCCCGACGACGAGGAGTTCACCGCGCCACCGCCCCGGCCGCCGGTCGACGTGTCGCCGCTGGAGCTCCCGCCGCGCCGCGTGAAGCGCGTGACGCAGGTGTTGAAACCCGCCGGACGCAGGTCCGGCTCCCGATCCGACTCCCGATCTGATGAGGACGGCCGTTGAGCGTGACCACGCGAGCCCGACTGGTGCTGGACGCCTCCGTGCGAGGCGTCCTCGACCGGATCAACGACGCTGAAGCGGACACACGTCTGCGCGTCGTTGTCGTCGGGCCCGGTGGTCACGGCAAGACAGCCATGCTCTCGGAGATCAGCAACTCGGCTGTTCGCGTGGTCGACGACGCGAACCTGCTGGACGACGCCACGCTTCGCTCGCTGGCCGCGGAGCCGTTGCTGGTGCTGGCATATCGGCCGTGGCCACGCCGTCCGGTGCTGTCCGAGCTGACCCGCGGCGCCGTCGTGGTGACCCCGGCGCCGTTCACCAAGGAGCAGGTGCGCGAGTTCCTGCACGCGCCGAAGAACGTCGTGGAATTCGTGCACGCCCAGACCGGTGGTGTGCCGCTCTACGTCGAACGCCTCGGCGCCACCTCGGAGGTCACCGCTGACGTGCTGTCGGCGTTCCGTGGCGACCTCGACTGGCTGGACGCGGACCTGCAGAAGTTCCTGCTCGCCGCCGAAGCCGGCGCCGCCCAGCGCCTCGACCTGCTGTCTGCGTTGCTGGACAAGGACTTCGACGAGGTCAGCGACATCATCGAGGCCGCCCGCGCCACCGGCATGCTCGCCGAGGACGGCACGCTGGTTCCACTCGCACTGCGCGCGGTCGGCGCCCTGACCCGCGCCGAGCGCCGGATCGCCGTCCGCCAACGCCTGGCGCAGCTCCAGCTCGACCGCGGTGGCCCGGTGCTCGACCTGGTGCGCCCGCTGCTGGACAGCGGCATCGGCGGCCCGATCTTCGTCGCCGCCGCCCGTGAGGCACTGGCCGGTGATCCTGCTTTGGCCGCAAGGCTTTTCGCGGCCTCGACCGGCGGCGGCACCCCGTCGGCCGAAACCGCCGCGCAGTGGGCGACGGCCGCCGCGATGGCGGGCGACCTCGACTCGGCGCTGCGCCTGGCCGACCAGGTGATCAGCGCCCCCGAGTCCTCGCACCGCCGTACCGCCGCCGAGGTCGCGGCCGTGGCGCTGGCCCACCGTGGCCAGCTGGCCCGCAGCACCGAGCTCTTCCGCTGGGCCGCCACCCCCTACGCCGCGGCGTTCGCGGGCATCGGCCTGATCGGCACCGGCCACCTGACCGAGGAGACCCCGGCCCAGCCACCGACCATGCTCGGCGGCGCGGCCTCGTTGATGCTGCAGGGCGTTCGCCAGTCGGTCCTGGGTGCGGAGACCGCCGCACTGTCCACTTTGGTCCGTGCTTCGTCGTTGCTCGAACCAGCGGGCGGCGCCGTTCTGCTGCCGGACAGTCCCGCCGGCCCTGGCTGCCTTGGTGGCGGTGCACTGCGGCGAACCGAACGTCGCCGAGTCGGTGCTGGACCGCGCCGTCGAGACCTCCACCGGTGGCGTGCTGATGTCCGTGCGGCATCGGTTGTTGCAGGCCTGGCTGCACATGCAGCGCGGCAACCTCGCCGTCGCCCGCGAGACGCTGATGTCCGTGCGCGGTGCCTTCGAGCCCCGCGACTGGATCTTCGCCGTGGCACTGGAGGTCGGTGTCGCGAGGCGCAACAGCGACCTGGCCACCCTGCGCCGAACCTGGGAGCAGGCCTGCGAGGCCGTGCTGCGGCACCCGGTCGATTTGTTCTCGTTGCTGCCTTTGGGCGAGTTCGCCGCGGCCGCCGCCCGGTTGCGTGACGAGGACCGGCTGGCCCCGCACCTCGCGCAGGCTTCGGCTTTGTTGCGTTCGCTGGGAAATCCGCCGTTGTGGACCACGCAGCTGCACTGGAGCCTGCTGCACGCCGCGATCATCAACGAGAACTCCGCTGCCGCCGAGGAACACGCTGCGGCGTTGGCGTCTAACCGTGAGCACAACAGGTACTGCGCGGTCGTCTCCGCCGCCGCCGAGAGCTGGCTCGACGTGGTGGCAGGCAAGGTCGACGCCGATCGGGTGGAGGAAGCGGCACGGAGTCTGCACGCGGTCGGGCAGTGGTGGGACGCGGCTCGCCTCGCTGGTCAGGCGGCGATCCGGACCTCGGACCGGCAGGCCATGGTGCGGCTGCTGGACTGCGCGCGGTTGTTGCAGGGGCGGCCGGTGACGGCTCGGCGTGCTGCCACTGAAGGCGACGCGCCGGTCGTGGTCGAGGACACGGGCAAGCTGAGCGAGCGGGAACGCGAGGTCGCGCAGCTCGTGCTGGAGGGGATGACCTACAAGCAGGTCGGGGACCGGCTGTTCATCTCGGCCAAGACCGTCGAGCACCACATGGCCCGAATGCGGCAGCGGTTGGGAAGTACCAGTCGAAGCGATCTTCTCGCTCAGTTGCGGCACATCATCGGCAATTGACGCCAAAGTTGCTCCGATCGAGCGAGTAAAGGTTGTAACGCTGCGAGATCGGTGATCCCCCGTTGGGGCGAAGGTCCCCGCGCATTGGGACGGTGTGGTTTGCTGGCGGTAGGCTTCCGCACCGTTGCTCGTCGAGCAGGTCAGGTGGAACGATTTGCCGAGCCAGGACGACGCGAGACCGTCACGCCCGCCGGGACGTGACGAACTGGCGCGCGACTGGGCCATCACAATCAGCCGGACCGCGTACGTCCCGCTGTCGGCCGCGAAGCTGACGGAAGAGCTGCACGAGCTGCTGAACGTGGTGGCGGAAGCGCTTTCCGGTGATCCCGCGACGGCCTCCCGGGTCGGTACCCGCCTGGTCGAGATGCACTGCGTCGGCGCGGAGAGTCTGCGGAAGTCGGTAGAGATCCTCGCCGAGTTCGTGGTGGCCGAGGGTGCGGACGCGCGCCGGGCGTCGTTGGTCATCGGGGCACTGTCGGCGGCGTACACGGGTGCGATCCAGGCGTTCGTGCTGGAGCAGCAGGAAAGCATCAGCCAGGCGTTGATCGGGGCGAACCGGGCCGTGCAGCTGGATCTGCAGGCGAGCGAGGAGCGGTTCGAGGACATCTTCGCGCACTCGTCGACGGGCATCGCGATCGTCAGCCTCGACGGTGAACTCGAACGAGCGAACGAGGCGTTGTGCACGATCCTGCGCCGCGAGGAAGTCGGCGGCATGACGTTGCACGACCTGATCGCGCCCGCGGACCTGCCGCTGATCAAGGACGCGCTGGCGAGCCTGCAGTACGGTCGGCTGCGTCGGGTCGAGGAACGCCCGCGGCTGATCGACCGCGACGGCGAGCACTTCCGGGTGCTGCTGGCAGCGACCGTGCAGAAGGACGCCGAGGACAACGCGAAGCACTACGTCGTGATGATCGACGACGACAGCCAGCTCACGCTGCTCGGTGGCCGGTTGCAGTACCAGTCGCTGCACGACGCGCTGACCGGGCTGCCGAACCGTCAGTACCTCACGACGAGGCTGGAATCGTTGCTGCACAGCGACATCGAGCACGGCGTGACGCTCTACCACCTCGATCTCGACGCGTTCGCGGTGATCACCGACGGGCTCGGGCGCGAGATCGGCGACAAGGTCCTCAAGCTGGTCGCGGAACGGCTCTCGTCGATCTTCGCCAGTGAGAAGGCGATGGTCGCGCGGCTCGAAGGTGACGAGTTCGCCGTGCTGGTGGAGAACGGGCCGGACACACCGGACGTCGACTCGACGATCCGGACGATCGAGCACGAACTGGCCGAACCGGTCTACTTCAGCGGCCACGGTGTCGCGGTGTCCGCGTCGATCGGCGTGTTACCGAGGCTGCATCCCGGCGGAAGTCCGGCCGAGGTGCTCAGGGCATCGGACATGACGTTGCGCCGGGCCAAGCGCAGTGGCCGCAGGCAGTGGGGGCTGCACGACGCCACGCTGGACAAGCGGGAGCAGGAGGACTTCGCGCTCGCCGCGGTCATGCCCGGTGCGTGGGAGAGCGGCGAGATCGACGTCGTCTTCAACCCGGTGATGAAGCTCGACGGCTCGGCGCGGGTGTGCGTCGAGGCCGAACTGCACTGGCGGCACCGCGACGCCGGGCTGATCGGGCACGAGAAGTGCGTGTCGATGGCCGAGCACACCGGGCTGATGCTGCCGCTCGGCGAGTGGATGCTGCGCAGGGCCGCGGAGGAGGCGCGCGGGCACGACGAGATGCTCGCGGTGTGCCTGACCGAGAGCCTCGCGAACAGCCCGGACCTGGTCCGCGACGTCCGTCGCGTGCTCGCCGACACCGGCCTGCCCGCGGGCAGGCTCCTGCTGGGCTTCCCGGCGCACGTGCTCGCGGCCGAGGACAGCGAGGCGGCCGACAACCTCGACCTGCTCGCCGACATGGGAATCCACATCGGCGCGCGCGACTTCAAGGGCTCGACCGCGGAGATCGAACTCGTGCGGTCGCTGGGTGTGCGGGCCGTGCGGGTGCAGGGCCGCAACCAGAAGCCGGACGAGTTGGTGTCACACGTGCTCAGCGACCTCGTCGGGTTCGTCCACGAGGCCGGTGGTCTCGTGGTCGTCGACACCGTCGAGGACGCCGCTCAACGTGAGTGGTGGGGTGAGCTCGGCGCCGACGCGGGGGTCGGGCCGGTGTTCTGCGTCGACCCGACTACGAGCTGGCCCGACGCGGACTGAGGTGCACGAGGATCAGCGCGAAGCCCGCGATGGTCACCATCCGCAGTGCCGCGCCGATGCCGTTCCAGTCCTTCGACTGCCACATCGCGAACCACTCGCCGCCGACCGTGATGAAGCCGCCGAGGAACAGCGCCACGATCATCAACAGGCCCGCCGACGCGAACTTCCGCGCACTGTCCTCACGGTCGCGGATGTAGGCGACGGTGCTCGCGGTCAGCAGGACCGCGGAGATCGCCTCCCACAGGATGATCGCGACGTAGACGATCGTGACCGCGGCCGGGCTGGTGATCGCCCGCCACCTCAGCTCCTTCCCGAACGTGGTGTCCATGGCCAGGACGTGCTTCACGAACGCTTCGTTCGTGCCGTAGTCCGTGACGTTGCCGAGCACCACGAGAAGCATGTTGAGCGCGATGAAACCGATGGTCACCGCGACAACCGC
This sequence comes from uncultured Actinomycetota bacterium, assembly GCA_963766275.1. Classification (GTDB taxonomy): domain Bacteria; phylum Actinomycetota; class Actinomycetes; order Mycobacteriales; family Pseudonocardiaceae; genus Lentzea. Next base: position 51,850 of record CAVYAD010000042.1, on the reverse strand, counting down.
GCGCAAGCTGCCGACCCGAGCAAGAAAACGCATGGAGCGGACAGTAACCGATAGGGTGCGGCCGGTGAGCCGTGTTTGTGTCGTCTCCCATCGGCTGGGCGGGTTCGACGGGGTCAGCGTCGAGGCCGCGAAGTGGGCCTCCGCGTTCACCGAGCTCGGATGGGACGTGACGCTCGCGGCCGGCCACTTCGACTCGGGCTCCGGTGTCCTCGTGCGGGGCATGTGGGCGGATCGGCCCGGTGGTGATCCACCGCCCGTCGACCACGCGTTGATCAAGTCGCTCTGTTCGTCGCACGACCTGGTCGTGCTGGACAACGCCGGGTCGCTGTGGAGCGCGCCGGAAGCCTCGGTGGCGTGGGAGGACCACGCTCTCGCGGCCGGCGTTCCGGTGATCCTGCGGCACCACGACCCGGCGTGGCAGCGCGTCCAGCTGCGGCCGGTCGACGGCGATGTCGTGCCGTTGCACCATCCCGAGCACCTGCACGTGCTGATCAACTCGTTGACCGAGCGGGAGTTCCTCGCGCGCTGGCCGTCGTCGCGGACTCGGGTGGTGCACAACCGGGTCGACGTCGCCGGGCTCGCGTCGGGTGACCGGGCCGGGACTCGCGCGCGGTTCGGGTTCTCCGAGCAGGACTTCGTCGTGGTGCACCCGGCTCGGGTCGAGGGCACCTCGAAGAACATCCCCGGCGCGGTGGACTTCGTTCGAGCGCTTTCGGAGCGCATCGATCACGTCCGGTACTGGCTCACGGATGACGCGCCTTGTCCTGCGGTGGAAGGACTTCCTGGCGTGGTGCGCGGCCGGGTCGCGTCACCCGCCGACCTCTACGCGGCTGCTGATCTCGTGCTGCTTCCGTCCACCTGGGAGGGGTGGGGGCTGCCGGTCTGCGAAGCGGCGGCGGCGTCCCGGCTGGTCGTGGCCGGGCCCTACCCGGTGCTCGACGAGATCCGCGCGCTGGGCATGACCGTGTTCGACCCAGCCGATCTCGACGGTGTCGTGGCGGCGATCGCGGGACCGGACGCCGTGCTGGCGCGCAACCACGCCGCGGTGTCCGCGCACCTCGATCTCCGGACGCTGCCTGCCGTGCTCGCGGAGCTCAGCAGGGGTCCTGGAACTCCAACTGGGGCAGGCGAGCCTTCCACAGCTCCTCGGTGAGCGCTCCTCGCGCCGCGGTGCAGATGCGGTCGGTTTCATGGGTGACGTCGAGATCCCACAGCTGTGCCACGCCGTCACCCGAGCCCGTCGCGAGCACGCGGCCGACCGGTCCGAACTGGACGGACGGCTCGGCGCCGGACGCGAGCGAGATCTGCTGACCGAGCGGGACAGCGTTGGCGGGGTCGCTGATGTCCCACAACCGGAACGTCTTGTCCGCGCTGCCGGTCGCGAGCGTCTTCCCGTCCGGCGTCACCGACACGGTGGCGATCTGCTGGGTGTGTCCGGTGAGCACGCTGAGCGCCACTGGATGCTCCCGGTCCCGCACGTCGAAGAGCCGGGCCGTCTTGTCGGTGCCGCCGGTGATCAGCGTTTTCCCGTCCGGCGTGAAAGTGACCGTCTGCACGGGCTCGTGGTGGTCTGCCACGGGCCGGCCGAGCAACCGCGGCTTGGCCGGGTCCGTCATGTCCCACAGCCGGAACGTGCGGTCGCTGCTCGCCGTCACCAGGGTCCTGCCGTCCGGGCTGAACACCATGTCGTTGATGTAGCCGTCGTGCCCGAGCAGCGGATCACCGATCGGCACCGGCCGTGCGGGATCACCGACGTTCCACAGCCGTACCGACTTGTCGTCGTTGCCGGTCACCAGGATCCGGCCGTCGGGGCTGAACGCGAGCGGGGCCGTGAACCGCGTGGCGAGCGCGAGCGGCGGTCCGAGCGCGACGGCGTGCTCGGGATCGCTGACGTCCCATAGTCGTGCGGTGTTGTCGCCCGAGCTGGTGGCGATGACCTTGCCGTCCGGCCGGAACCTCGGCTGGTCGAGCCCCCGGCCGTGGCCGAGGAGTGCCGGGCCGATCGGTTTGGGGGCACCGGTGTCCGCGATGTCCCACAGCCGCAACGACTTGTCGGCCGCACCGGTCGCGAGCACCTTGCCGTCCGCGCGGAACGTGGGCGCTCCCATCGCCGCGGTGTGGCCCAGCAACATGTTCTGTGGCAACGACCACAGCCGCACCGAGTTCTCACCCGCGCCGGTCGCGAGGGCGCGGCCGTCCGGGGTGAAGCCGACCGCGAACACGCCGCCGCTCGGTGCCGCGAGCGGCCTGCCGAGCTGGTTCGCGGAGGCCGGGTCGCTGAGGTTCCACAACCGGGCGGTGCCGTCCGACGCACCGGAGGCGAGCATGCGCCCGTCGGGGCTGAACTTCACCGACCACACGCCGCCGGTGTGCCCGATGAGCGCGTTGCCGACCGGTTCCTGCGTCGCGGGGTTCCACATCCGCACGGTGGTGTCGTCGCTGCCGGACGCGAGGAACCTGCCGTCCGGGCTGAACGCGACCGAGTGCAGACCGTCGGTGTGGCCGGTCATCGGTTTGCCGATCCTGCTCCTGGACGCGACGTCCCAGAGCCGGATGGTCCGGTCGTCGCCGGTGGTGGCGAGCGTGCGGCCGTCCGGGGTGAAGGCGAGCGACCTGACCGCCGCGGTGTGCTCGCGCAGCGGTTCACCGAGCGGCCTGGTGTTCGCGGGGTCGCTGACGTCCCACAGCCGCGCCGACCTGTCCTCGTTCGCGGCCGCGAGGATCCTGCCGTCCGGGCTGAACTCCAGCAGGTAGCTGGTGCCGTTGCCGGTCTCGATGGTCTTGAGGTGCTTGGGGTTCGCGCGGTCGGTGATGTCCCAGAGCCTGATCGTCCTGTCCTCGCCGGTGGTGGCGAGGACCTTGTCGTCGGGCGAGAACACCGCCGAGCTGAGCCAGCCGGCGTGCCCTGGGATCACCGCGAGCGGCTTCGGGTTCGAGCGGTCCCGCACGTCCCACAGGCGTGCGGTGCGGTCGTAGCTCGCGGTCGCGAGGACCGTGCCGTCCTTGGTGAACGACGTCAGGTACACCGCGCCGGTGTGCCCGATCAGCGGCGTGGCCAGCGGCGTCTGCTGGGTGGCGAGCAGCCGGGAGATCACGGCCTGGTCATCGGTCCGCATCCGGTGCGCGGCGAGCAGCAGCTGCGCGGCCAGCGACGGGTCGGTCTCGACGAGCCGGTCCGCCTCGGCCACGACCTGGCGGAACACCGCGTCGTTGCGTTGCCGCACGGCGATGACTGCCGCGGTCGCGGCGATCAGCGCGAACACCACCACGAGTGAGATCGCGCTGCGGCGCAGCCAGAGGCTCTTGCGGTGCTGACGTTCCGATGCCCGCACGAAGTCCTTCGCCAGCGCGGTGACCTGGTGCTGCCGCACGCCTTCCAGCCGGGCGCCGCGGTAGAGCAGCGACGAGTCGTGCTCGTGTGCCGACCAGGTCGCGGCGTCCTCCTCCAGCTTCTGCCTGGTGAGGTTGCCCGCGCGGTCCTCGTCGATCCAGCCGCGCAGCCGGGGCCACGCGTGCAGCAGCGCCTCGTGGGTGATCTCCACACTCGCGGCGTCGAGCGTGGTCAGCCGGGCGCGGGTGAGCACCTCGAGCGCGCGTTCGGTCGCGGGAAGGTTCGTGCTGGCCTCGAGCAGGCCGTGGCGGCTCGACCGGCGGCGGGTGTCCTGGGTGTCGTCGCCGACCCGGACCAGCCTCAGCAGCAGCTGCTTCGCCGCTGCCTGGCCGGGTTCGTCGAGATCGGACCAGGCGCGTTCGGCCGTCGTGGCGACCGCGCCCTGGATGCCGCCTGCCGCCCGGTAGCCGCCGATCGTGAGCCGTCCTGCCTGCCTGCGTTGCCAGGTGACCAGCAGGGCATGGCTGAGCAGGGGGAGAGCGCCCGCGTCGTATGCGTCCTTGCCACGGCGGTTGTGCGCGCCGAGGTCATGCAGCATGAGATCGACGAGACCTGCTTCGAGCTGCAGACCGGCGGCCTTGGCCGGGTTCGTCACGGCGTCGCGCACCTCGGCGGCCGTCATCGCGCCGAGCACCATCTGGTTGGTCTGCAGTGCCTCGGCGAGCTCGGGGAAGTCGAGGCAGCGGGCGTAGAAGTCGGCCCGCACCCCCAGCACGACCGCTGTCTTCTCCGCCGCCGCGTGCAGCGCCTGGACGAACACGCGCAGCCGGTTCTCGTCGCCGCCGAGCGTGAACGCCTCCTCGAACTGGTCGACGATCACCACCCGGTCGCCGACCGCGAGCTGCACCTCGTGCGCGCAGTCGATCAGCACGTCCGACTCGGCGGCCGCCTCCAGCGTGATGATCAGATCCGGCAGTTGGAGGGCGAACTCCTTCAACGGATCGGCGCCGGGAGAAATGATGACGGCCTCTTTGCGGAGGCGCGGCAGCACGCCCGCTTTCATCAACGACGACTTACCCGCGCCGGACGCGCCGACAAGCATTGTGATGCCGTTCTCGTTCATTCGGGCGAGAAGTGCGTTCGTCGCACGTTCCCGGCCGAAGAACCAATTCGCGTCCTGCGGTCCGAATGCACTAAGGCCCATGTACGGGCAGACCGCGCTGTCTTCTTTCGGCGGTTCGGCCTCCGTCGCCGGGCTCGCCAGCGCCTCTTCCCACAGCACGCGCCATGCGTCCACGTCGTACAGGCCGTCGATCGCCGGCTGGGGTCGCCGCTTGCGCGCCTCGCCGATGAGGACCTCGAGCACGGCGCTCAGACCGCTGAACTTCGCGGGCACGTTCCGCCCGCGCCGCCAGTCGCTGACGCGCTGGGCAGGCACCCGGACCGGTCTGGCCTGTTCGTCCGTTCGGCGGGCACGCGTCACCGACTCCGTGACCCGCTTCAGGGGTGGGTCACCTGCCTCCGCGTAGAGCAGGGCGAAGCGCTCCGCGAAGACGCCACGGGGTCCCAATCGGCCTCCACCTCATCCGGACCGGAAAACGTGCACGGCCCGTTTGAGCTGCGGCGCACGCACCGGACGGGCTCTGCTGAGCCCACCCTAGTGAGGGTGAGTGACAACCTCGACCCCACGTCCTTCACGAGACCGGGAGACCGTCACGGTGGTAGCGACCAACTGGGGTAACACTTCCACGGCTGAGGAGTTCTGGGGGTCTCCTCAGCCGTGGCCCCGGCCAAGGGAGTGGCAGGGCGCGGCCTGCTAGATCAGGCTGCCTGCCAGAGCGCGTCAGCCTCTGGCTGTTTGGGCTGAACCCGGTTCGGATCGGGTGAATAAGGCTCCGTCGGCAACGTCACGTAGGTGATGTTCCCGGGTTTCAGCGCGGCGAGTTTCTGCGCGAGGTCGGCCAGTTTGCCGATGGACCCGATCTCCTCGTCCGTGACGATCGACTTCGTGAGCGTGTCCGCGAGCTGAAATGTTTTCTGCGGGCTGCCGAGCCAGTTCTCGTTCGCCAGTTTCTGACTCAACGCCGCCATGAAAAGCTGCTGGTTCTTGATGCGGTTCAGATCGCTGCCGTCCCCGATGCTGTAGCGGGTGCGGACGAATGCGAGCGCCTGCGTGCCGTCGAGCCGGTGCGCCCCGGCCGGCAGGTGCAGCCCGCTCTTGTCGTCGTCGATCGCCTCCGGCAGCACGATGTCCACGCCGCCCAGCGCGTCGATGAGCTCCTTGAAGCCGTTGAAGTCGATCTGCACGAAGTGGTCGATCCGCACGCCGCTCATCTGCTCGACGGTCGCCACCGTGCACGCCGCGCCACCCGTGGAGAAGGCGCTGTTGAACATGGCGATGCCCGCAGGGGAATGGTTGCCGCACCTCGGCCGCGGCACCATCGTGTCGCGCGGGATGCTGATGACCCGCGCCTGGTCACCCGTGGCGTTGAGCTGCACGACCATGGCGGTGTCGGACCGCCCGTCGTCCTTGCCGATCAGGAGGATGTTCATCGGACGGCCTGGCGTCGACGGCGGCCGGGCTTGCCCGATCTCCTTGGTGAGGTCGACGGTCTTGAGATTGCTCTCCAGCCGCCAGTAGGAACCCCCGACCACGACGCCCGCCGCGATGACCATCGCGGCTCCCGAGACCGCCAGCCATCGTTTCAAGTGGACGTTCATACCTCTGACGGTCCCTGCCGTTTGTCCGGGACGCGTCGTTGGTTTGTCATGGTTGTGTCACAGCACGCCTCAGCTGGTCGAGGAAGGCCTCCGTGTCGGCCGTCACGGCGTACCTGGCCGTGGCGCGTTCCAGGCCGATGTCCCGGCCGAACGGACTGCCCGGCGCCAGGAACCGCCCGGCGCGTGACAGTCCATCGTGACGTCGAGCCCGACGATCGTGAGGTCCTCGAACCCGGCCTCCAGCACCAGATCCGCCGCCTCCGGGTCGTGCCAGAAGTTCGCCTCGGCATGGCTCGTGATGTTGCCCGGCACGTTGAGCGCGCCGCCCATGACGACAGTTCTTTGAATGAGCTTGGGGGAGTTCCGGTTCGAGCTGCAGCGCGAGCGCGATGTTGGTGAGCGGCCCGATCGCGAGCAGGTTCAGCTGTTTCGGGTTCGCGCGTGCCAGCCTGACCAGCTGCTCGGCCGCGCCCATCGCGACCGGCGCCTTGATGCCGAGGCGTTCGGCGAGGGCATCATCGATGCCGGGATCCGCGTCGACGATGATGCGCATACGTCCGGTCATGCCATTGGGGATGCTATGACAGTCCGCAAAGCGGAGTTGAGCGACGCATCGGCGGTGGCTTCGGTGCACGTGCGTTCCTGGCAGGCCGCCTACCGCGGTGTGATCCCGGACTCGGTGCTCGACAGCCTCTCCGTGGAAGCGCGCACATCGTTGTGGGAACACCACATCCCGTCCGGCCGCGTCTGGGTGGCGCTGGCCGGTTCCGAGGTCGTGGGCTTCGCCAGCGCCGGCCCGTCCCGCGAGTCCGACGCCTCCTCCGAGCTCTACGCGATCTACCTGCTGCCCTCGGCATGGAGCACCGGCCTGGGAATGTCGCTGGCGACCGCGGCCCTCGAGGACCTGACCGACGTGATCGTGTGGGTCCTGGAGGACAACCCGCGGGCCCGCCGTTTCTACGAACGCCTCGGCTTCCGCGCCGACGGCGTCACGCGGCAGGAAACGATGGGCTCCGCCGTGCTGAACGAGCTCCGCTACCGCACCGCGTAGCTGAGGTCCATCCCCTTGATCCGCTCCGGCTCGATGCGTACCCAAACCGCACCTTCACCGTGGATGACGTCGTGGAACATCGGGTCCCACTTCTCCTCGTCGTCCCCGACATACCTCGAGTACAGCCGCTTGGCCCGCTCGAAGTCGATCGGCAACACCTCGGCCTTGCCGTGCGCCGTGACCTTCTCCACCCGGCCCGTCGCCACGTCGTAGTCGTCCACGACGATCGCCACCGCCGGGTCGTCCAGCAGCTCGCGCCACCACTTCGCCCATTCGCCGCTGGAGATCCAGAACGCGCCGTCCTCCCACAGGAACCAGGTGGGGCGCAGGCTCGGTCCGTTCAGCGCGATGTAGGCGTTCAGTGGCTTCTTGAGGAACTCGTCGACGTCCATGCAGCCATGATTATGCTGACGCATCAGCAAAGTCCAGCAGGTTCACTCTTCGGGTACAAACATTCCCGCGGGTGGGATCAGAGTCTGATCCCACCCGGCGAGAGTTACTGGTGTCGCATCCCACCCTGGAACGCCCGCTGCGGGCTGACCGCGCTCGGCTGCCGCTCCGCCTGCTGGTGGACCCGGTACTCGTTCGCGAGGCGGAAGAACGCGGCAAGCGGGTCCTCGGTCCCGGCGTTCTGCTCGATCGCGAAAGCCCAGCCGCAGGTCGTCCCCCAGCCGAACCGGGCGTAGAGCCACTCACCGAAACCACCACGAGGGCCGAACGGGAACGGTTCTCTGACACCGTGGATCTCCAGCGCCATGCCGTAGCCCCACAGCGTGGTCTCCAACTCGCGGAGTGTGCGACCACGAACCCACATACCAGGCCTGAGCCGGACCTGGTCGAGCAGACCGTAGACGTCGGTGCACTCGGCGAGCGGCACGGGACTTGGTCGGTCACTTACAGACATGCTTCGATCCTACGGAGCAAGTTGTGTGTTGAGCGGTGGCAAGGACAGCGGTTTTTTGACTGCGGCGCAAAGAAAAGACGGTCGCCGACAGGTCGATAGGTGCCTGTTCGATACAACAGTTGTTCACGCCGGCCTGGCCGTGAACGTCTGGGACGAGCGCTGGTCGCAGATCGGCGAGAGTCCGACCACGCTGTCGTCCCGCGTCTGCAGGCATCCTTTGCGCCCGACGTTGAACAACGTCACCCTCTGCTCACCGAGCTCGGTCTCCTGCATTGTGACGCGCCAGAAGAAGTGCCCCTGGCTTTGGCACTCGACCCGTTCCTCCTTCGTGCCCTGGTACGCGGTCTGCGCGTCATGCGCGCCAAGGCATCGACCGTGGTCGTTGACCAGCCGGTGGTCATGCTCCCCAGCCTTGACGAACCGCCAGCGCAACCCCGTCGGCTCCGCGCAGTCCGCCAGCACCAGCCGCACGTCGTACGCCGTGCTGCCACCCTCCGACCTCACACACCGCCCGTCCTGGGCGACGAGCAGCCGTTCCCCGGTGAAGGTCAGCGCCGCGGGCACCGGCCGCACCGGCGCCGCGGCGGTCAGCCACATGATCGCCGCGAGCGCGACGACCACACCGGCGCCGATGACCACCGGCCGCCACGCGAGCGGGGCACGTTCGTCCTCGCTCGGCAGGGGCACGGCGGGTTCTTCATCTTCGATCGCCTCCTTGATGCGCAGCATCGCTTTGAGGAATTCATCGGTCTCAGCCTCGGTCGCCCCCATTGCCCCGAACAGACGGCGAGCCTTCTCCTCGTTTTCGGGCAACGCACAGACCTTGGGATTGAGAAAATTACCTACCGATCCATGTGAATAGCCGCAGCGACCGGCCAGCACACGGATCGAAAGCCCTTTGACCCGATGCAGCTCCCGCAGCTCGAAATTGAAGTCCGCCCGCGTCTCGACCCTGCCCGGATCAGGCCTGCGCGGCCCGCTTTCCCCCACCGCTCCCCCTAGAAGTCCCCAGTGGACACCCAACGTATCAGCAGTTCAAGGGCGTGGTGGGCCTTGACTGGACAACCGCTGTCCAACAACTGGACAGGCTCGCGGCATTGGACGGCAACCCTCGAACGCGTTCCACTTCGATCTACTGAGGGGAAGATCCGATGATCGGGAAAAAGCTGTTCTCGTGGGGCGTCGGCCTGGCCACCGCGATTCCGTTGATGACGCTCGCGGCCGCGGTGCCCGCCTCCGCGCACGAAAGTTGTTCGGGCATGCTTGACAAGGGCTACGGTTGCGTGTCGGCAGGCCACAACCGAATTACCGCGTGCGACACCGTTTCCGACCACTGGGGCGTGCGCGTGTACTACGTCACCAGCAACAACCGCCGCGACCACGTCGGTGACGCCAACGGCCACTCGGCGCCTTGCGGATCCGAGGCTCCCACCGGTGGTGGCGTTGTGACGTTGTACAAGTTCTGCACAGGGCCTCAGGGTCAGGATCACCGCTGCGGTCCTTGGGTGACGCCCTAGCAGCGAGGATGCTGGCGACGCCCGTTCACTCCGAACCCTGGAGCGCACCGCCATGAAGTACACCGTCTCGATCGAGATCGCCCTGCCGCGCGAGAGGGCGGTCCAGCTGCTCGCCGACCCGGCGCACATGCCGAAGTGGCTGCGGGGTCTGGTGCTGCACGAGCCGCTGAACGGGGTGCACGGGCAAGTCGGTACCAAGTCGCGGGTCGTGATGCAGATGGGCGGGCAGAAGTTCGAGGGCACCGAGACCATCACGCGCCGGGAACCGGCAGACCTGCACGAGATCCCGCCAGGGAGCGTCGTTCACTTCGAACGCGAGATCGTCGGCGAGGGCATGTGGAGCGCCGCGCGCGAGCGGCTGACCGAAGCCTGTCCGGAGACGACGCTCTGGGTGAGCGAGAACGAGTACCGGTTCAGCGGCGTGCTGATGCGGCTGGTGGGGTTCTTGATGCCTGGCGCCTTCCGCAAGCAGTCGCTACAGCACATGCGGGACTTCAAGGCGTTCGCCGAGCTGGAAAAGGACGTCCGCGAAGCGAAGTGACGGATGAAAAGATCAAGGCCTGACAGCGTTTCAGCATGTCAGGCCTTGATTTCACCCGGCGAAAGGTGGTGCCCCAGGCAGGATTCGAACCTGCGACACACGGTTTAGGAAACCGATGCTCTATCCCCTGAGCTACTAGGGCTGGCACGAACAGTCTACCGGCCCGCCTCCACCGAGTTGACCACGCCCCCGACCAGCACCGACCCCACCCTGTCAACGGCCCCGGCCCGGCGCCGGTGCTCACACAGGGTGAAGAGCGAGCCGAGATGCCTGCGGCCGTTGGAGGGAAGTGAGGCAAGCCACCTTCACCAGCGGGGAAGCGTCAGGTACGCAGGTGGGCGTGAGCAGACCTTGGCCCGACTTTCGTCCTGGCCCGGTGGGGGCCGTGAAGGCTTGGTGGCGTCGGCAGGCACGCCAGGAGGACTTCACGTTCGTGCCGCCGGTGAGCAGTCATCAGCAGGAGTTCGCGACGCCGGTGGCGAGTGCGGTGTACGGGCTGGACTTCCAGCTGACGATGAACGTGTGCTGGCGGTTCGACCTGAGCTACGGGGTTGCGGCACAACGCGCCGCGGAGTGCGGCGATTCACCACATCACGCAGCGGGCGGCGGAGATCAGTTCCACGCGGATGCTGGTGCACCATGCGGCGTTGCAGCATCAGCTCGGGGACGAGCTGGCGCGGGAGCAGCAGGTGCCGGGGACGCATGTGTGGGCGCGGGCGGAGCAGGTCAAGGTCAGCGTCGACGACGAGGACCATGAGATGGCCAGGAAGCACATCGAGTTGTTGCGGAACTCGACGTTCAAGATGGCCGAGCGGGACGTCGAACGGCAGGAGATCAGGTACCTGCGGGACGAGGTGCTGACGGACGTCGGCACGGCGACGATCTGGTGGTTGCAGCGCAACGGGTACCGGGTCGAGGAGGCCGTCCAGCTGTCCGACCACCTGGCGGAGCTGGTGCGGATCGCGCAGCAGCAGCCGGCGAAGCATTGGGCGGAGTCGCTGGTCAGCAACTTCGAGAAGGCGTTGCCGGAGCTGGAGGATCAGCATCGGCGTGACCTGCGGCAGCACCTGGCCAAGGCGCTCGGGGTGTACGGGGGCAGCCGGGTCGCGGCGGAGTTCGCTGACCAGGTCGGGTTACCGGCGGGCGAACAGCACACGAACGGACACGTCTAGGCTCTCAGGGGTGATGACCGAACTTCGCAGTGCAGCGGTGGTCGCCGGGTTGCGGGCGCTTGCCCGGCTCACGCCCTACGCAGAGGCTGAGCTGATCGGGCTCAAGCAGATCGTTCGCGAGGGCGATGTGTGCATCGACATTGGTGCCGCGCTTGGGTTGTACACGGTCACGTTGTCCAGATTGGTCGGTCCACAAGGGACTGTGCACAGCATCGAGCCGCTGGTGTTCGCGCATCCGGCGTTGTCGTACGTGTTGCGGCCGCGGGAGGGGCGCAACATCAGGCGGCACTCGGTGGCGCTGGGGACGGGGCAGGGGCGCGAGGTCATGAGCGTGCCGGTGCGGCACGGGAGTCCGGTCACCGGGCGGTCGTTCCTCACGGTGGGGGCCAAGGGGCTCGGGTCGAACGAGGAGTTCGAGGAGCATCTGGACGTCCTGGTGAAGACGGACACGCTCGATCACTTCGTCGAGGTGAACGGGATCGAGCGCCTCGACTTCGTCAAGGCGGATGTCGAGGGGGCCGAGCTGCGGGTGCTCGAGGGTGGGAAGGCGACCATCGAGCGCTTCAAGCCGGCGATCCTGCTGGAGATCGAGGAACGGCACGTCGAGCGGTTCGGGTATCACGCGAGCGACGTCGCGGGGTTCCTCAAGGAGCGCGGGTACGGGATGAGCACGTGGCAGTCGAAGCCTGGGTGCCGACCGGGACCATCAGCGACGGTGGCCGGAACTACCTGTTCAGGGCATAAAGTAGAGGACGCCGACCCCTGGGGGTGGATCGGCGTCCTCATCTCGAAGGCCTACATGCTGTAGACCTCAAGCTCGTACAGGGAGTATCCGTAACGCGTAGCCCGCTGGGTACCCGTCATTCGGAGGTATCTCGCGTCCTGTGGTGGGAACGCTACGACATCATCGCCGCCATCGCCAGCACTTGTGGAGAAAACGTTCCGCCAAGTCGCTCGGTCATTGGATACGTCTATGCGGTAACCGGTGGCGTAGGACGATTCCCAATGCAACACAGCGCGACCAACCTGTTGCACAGAGCCAAGATCTACCTGAACCCACTGGTCATCGGACCAGTCGCTGGCCCAGCGTGACGACATGTTGCCGTCGAGCACGTTCTGCGGCGGGAGGTTGTTCCATCCCGTTTCGTGGGACAGGGCGGTGGCGGTGCCCTTGGTGGCCAGGTTGGTGACGTTCTGGCCGCGGCGGGACGGGAACTGCACGACCTGCTGATAGGTCGGGCGGTTCTGCCAGTGGATCTTGTCCTGGGTGATGCCGCCCATGGCGCGGTGGATGATCGTGTCCGCGCACCACTGGTCGCCGGCGGTGCAGTCGGCGTCACCTGGGTAGACCTGGTTGGCGGGCTTGGCTACGGCCTGCGAGAGCGTGTTCGCCAGGGCCGTGCGGCAGCCGGTCAGCGTGCCGCCGCCGCAGTAGGTCTGCGGGAACGCGCCCTTGACCGGGTCGCCGAGTACCTGGCGCAGGTCCTTGTCGACGAAGCCCCACCAGCCGTACTGGAACGAGGATCCCTTGTGCGGTGCGGCGCCGTGGCGTGTCGGAGGGGGCCTCGTCCGACCTGGATCGCGTCGACCAGGGCGTTGTACAGGTCGTTGCCCAAAGTGGGCTGGAACTCGGCCTGCACCAGAAGCGGCCACCAGGCATCAAGAACACGAATCGCCTCGGCGTGGGCGTAGGTCTTGCTGCCCTTCGCGGTCTCCTTGCGCAACGAGCCGGAGCGCTGCCAGTCCTTCAGCTTCTGCACGATCGGGGCCAGCGCGGGATCGACCGCGGCGGACTCCAGCACGCGCAACAGCTCGGGCAGCACCTGCTCGGCCCGCAGGTCGGCGACGGCGGCCTCGGCCATCGCCTTGGTCAACGAGGCGCGGGTGACCTTCTGGCCACTGGAGACCATCGCCTTGACCCGGTCGTCGAGCAGGTCGCCGCGGTGCACGGCGCTGTGGCCGAAGCCGCCGAACGTGAAGTCGCGGGCCTGCTTGTTGTTCCAGGAGATGTAGTAGTCCTGGTTGATCGAGTTCGGGTGCCCGGCGAACGGCAGGTAGGACGCGGTGTTGTCGTCGCCGTTGAAGTCCTGCCACTCGAACTCGGGCCGCGCCCACGTCGGCAGGTTCGGATCCACAGTGGACTTCCGAAGGGGGTTCAGCCCGGAGTTGAAGTACGCGGCGTCACGGGAGTCGACGTAGAGCCAGTTGAACGCGTAGCCGATCTTGTCGACCGCGCGCTGGAAGTCCGCCGCGGAACGCACCGCGGAAGGATCGTTCAGCTCCTGGAAGCCGATGATCGAGTCGACCTCGTGCATGTAGGTCGAGCGCAACGTCGTGTACGCCACGACCTTGCCGCCCACGGTGGCACGGCTGGACACCATGCCGTACTTGGTTCGCCACACCACCAACGTGTACGAACCGGCCGGTGTGCCGTCCGCGACCGTCGGCTTCCACGCGTTCTTGCGCTCCAGGCGTTCCATCGGAAGGCAGGAGCCGTGGTAGAGGTAGTGCTGCGAGGCCTTGGTGGCCGGCGTGCCGTTCGGGTTGCACAGTTCGACGGCGTAGGTGTCGACCATGTCCTGCCCGGCCGACGTCGCACTCCACGAGTAGTCCGACACCGCGGCCCAGCTGCACGTACATCGAGACGCCCGCGAACGAGACGCCGCGCGAACGGATGCCGGGGCCGTTGAGCTCCTGCAGGATCAGCAGCTGCGGCGCGAAGTAGCCGGTCTGCGGGCCCCACACGGCGACCGGGTTGCCGCTGTCGGTGTGGGCGCCGGACACGGCCAGCGCGTTGGACATGCCGTGCTTCTTGTTCAGCAGATCAGCAGGCAGAACGCCGTCCTTGAAGATTCCCTGCGCCTTCGACAACTCCTCGGAGGCGGGTACGGAAACAGCGGTACCGGTGCCGCCGACCTCGTCGTAGATCATGCGTTCCGGCGTGATGCTGCCGGCGTCGGGAAGAGCCACGCCCTGGGGCGAAGCCGGAGAGGCCGAGTACGGGAACGACTGTCCGTTGTGGAGGGTGAGGACGGCCTCGGGGTCGTTCTGCGCCCGGAACGCCTTCCACACCTGCTCGCCGGCGACAGTGCCGTACTTGTTCTGCGCGGCGAGCTTCACCAGCGCCGACTGCACCTCGCCGCCACCACCGGCGCCGAACAGGCCGCCGACGACCGCCCGCGATCGCGACCATGTCGGTCGCCTTGAACGGCTGGATGTCATTCCAGTTCGTGATCGAGTCCGCGTGCCCGGTCAGCACGTACTCGCCGGGGAAGTTCCGCGCGGCGACGGACTGCGTCAGGTAGGCGTTGATGCCGGAGATGTAGTCGTTGACGTCCAGCAACGCCTGCCGTCCGCGCTCACCGCCCTTCGCGGCCGCGGTCTCGATCTGCTTCTGCAGGTCCGCCTCGGTGTAGGGGATCTGGTTGTAGAAGCTCTGCTCCAGCACCCGGTTGCCCGGCGCGCCGCCCGCGTAGCCGCTCAGCTGACCCCGGCCGAGGTGCCGGAAGATGTCCATCAGCCACAACCGGTCCTGTCCCGCCGCGTACCCGGCGCCGAACATCGTGCCGGAACGGGTGGTGCCGGTGATGTGCGGCATGCCGATCTTCTTGTCGCGCACGATCGTGACGTCCGCGCGCGGCTTGATCGTGCTCTCGACCTGGTCGGCGGGCACGCCGAACGAAGCGTCGTTGAAGAAGTTGCCGAGCTGGGCGTTCGACAGGCCGCCGTAGCCGGCGACCATCGCGTCGTACTTGCCGAGCTGGTCGGCCGAGTGCGCCGGGCGGGTGCCGAACGCCTTGTGGGTGAGGATCTCGGCGAGCGTCGCGTTGCCGTTGTTTCCCGGCGGCACGATGTCGCCGCACTGCCCGAGGCAGTAGTCGTCGGGGGCGAACGCGGCGGCTCGCGTCTCCTGCGCGTGAACAGCTGAGGGGACGATCAGGAAGGAGGCGGTGACGGCGGCGGCAGCCAGCAGGGTCGTCACCGGATTGGCTCTCCGCATGCGCGAAGCTCCTCTCCGTGCAGGGGTGATGTGGCGCAGGTTACTTTCCGGTAAGCAATCGCGAAAGGCCTTCACGTTTCCCGAATCGTTCCCGGAGGGCCTGTATCGATACAGTTAAGATCAAAGAATTCGTACGGATCAAAACGGAGAGCTGTCGCGTCGGCCGGAATCCGATTACTGTGTTTTCCGATACGGCATTCCAGTGGGTGAGATTTCCGCTTTGGTTACTCACTGTCGAGAACGTGTCCTCTAACCCCTGCTCGCATGCCTACACAGCGAAGTCATCGTTCTATTCCGGTAACTGTGAACGGCGCCCGCCATCTCGAAAAACCGTTACCACATGATGAGATAACTGAGAATTTACGTGAGCTTCGGCGTGCGTACGCGAAGATCACGCTCATGAGGGGACACGGAACGCCAATGCGGGAGGCGTCGTGATCAAGGTTCTGCTGGCCGACGACGAGGACCTCGTCCGCTCCGGCCTTCGCATGATCCTGAGCAGCGTCGGAGACATCGAAGTAGTCGCCGAATGCGATGACGGTCATCTGGTAGCCGACCTGGCGCGCCAGCACCGTCCGCACGTGGTCCTGCTCGACATCAGGATGCGCACGTCGGACGGACTCGCCGCGCTGCGGAGATTGAAGACCCTGCCCGAGCAGCCTCGGGTGTGCATTCTGACCACGTTCGACGTCGATGAATACGTTTCGGAGGCCCTGCGTCTCGGCGCATCGGGTTTCCTGTTGAAGGACACCGAACCGGAACAGCTCGTTAAGGCCGTGCGTGATCTCGCGCGCGGGGGAGCAGTGCTCGACCCTGGTGTTGCCGCACGAGTGCTGGCCGCGGTGGCGGACGGTGAGCGCATGGCCGAGCCTGCACGCAGGCTGCTGGCGAGCTTGTCCGAACGCGAGCGCGAGGTGCTGGTGCTGATCGGCCAGGGCATGTCCAACGCCGAGATCGGCGGCACGCTGCACCTGTCGGAGGCGACGGTGAAGGGCTACGTGTCCTCGGTGCTCGGCAAGATCGGCGCGGTCAACCGCGTACAGGCCGCACTCGTGGCCTACCGCGGCGGTCTGATCGCCTGACCAGATCTGTTTATGAAGGGCGCTTTCGTCCACCTGAGGTGGATGAAAGCGCCCTTCATCGATCAGTTGCCGGAGACGATCTCGGGGATCTCGTCGACGGAGGGTTCGACCTCGACACGGTTGCGGCCGTGGCGCTTGGCGCGGTAGAGGGCCATGTCGGCGGCGGCGAAGAGCTGGTCGAGCTTGGCCGGGCCCGCGGCGACGCCGATGCTCACCGTCGGACGGCGGGCCGTGCCGAGAACCATCGTCCAGTCGTGCCCGTCGACGGCCGCGCGGATCCTCTCGGCCACGTTCGGACCCACGTCGAGGTTCGGGCCCGTGTCGCCGAGCAGCACCACGAACTCGTCGCCCGCCCAGCGCGCCACCAGGTCGTCCGACCGGCATTCCCGCCGCAGCAACGCCGCGATCTCCCGCAGCGCCGCGTCACCGGCGGCATGGCCGGCGTCGTCGTTCACGCCCTTGAACCAGTCCACGTCGACGAGCACCAGCCACGGCACCCGCCCGCGCGCCGCCGTCGACTCCAGCAGCGCCTGGGCCGCGCGTTCCAGCCCGAGCCGGTTCGCGAGACCGGTCAACGGGTCGCGCGCCGCGGCTTCCTGCGCGGCGACGGCGAGCCGTTGTGCCTGCACGGCCACCCGGCGTTGCTCCAACGCCTGGCCGAGGCCCTCCTGCAACGTCTCCGTGGCCGTCCGCGCGGCCACCATCGACCGGCGCAGCGCCTCGGCTTCGCCCACCGCGTCATCCAACGCGTGACAGATGTCCGCGAGCTCGGTGGAGAAACGCAGCAGCAGTGATGTGTCGTTGATCCGTTCGGCGTTCGACACCGCACGGGACGCGAGTGTGCGCGCCTCGTCCAGGTCGCCCTGTTCGCGGCGCACGACGGCAAGAACCCAGTTACCGACCGAGATGCCCCACAGGTCGTGCGCGTCCAACGCCAGCCGGAGCGTCTCCGCACCGGTCTCCTCGGCCTTGTCCAACTGCCCGACACCGGCCAACGAACGGCCATAGGCGCCCATGAGCGCCCGGCGCATGACCTCTTCCTTGGCCAGGCCGAGGCCTTCCTCCAGATACGCGAGCGCTTCCTCGAAGATCGCGGGCGCGGCCGCGGGAGGTCCGGAGCAGGCGCGGAAGTTCAGCGAGCCGCCAAGACGCTGCAGACAGTGCGCGAGCGTGTCGGTGTTGCCCGCACGGCGGGCGACCTGCACCGACAACCGCAGCATGTCCAGCGCCGCGCGACGGTTCCCGATGCCTTCCATCAGGTAGCCGAGTGAGCCCATCGACTGGGCGACGGCCGGGCTGTCCGCGCGGTCGGCGTCGAGATCCGTCCACCCTTCGGCAGCCAATTCCAGGGCGAGAGGAATACGGCCGAGCCGCCACGCCATGACGGCGCGGTTCACCAGCACCGCCGAACGGACCCAGCGGTCCGCACCGGGGGACACCTTGGTGACCACCTCGTCGAAAAGACTGTTCGCCTCCGGCAGGCGGCCAGCGTTGAGCAACGCGCGGACCTCCCGGTCCAACCGCGGAATCTGGCCCGCTACCAGCGGATCACGCTGCTCCACTCGTTCATCGACTCCGTTCCGACTCGCCGAGCGGCCCACCCAGGCTACCGGGGCGGTCGCGCCCCGTACCGATCGTGGTGCAGGACGTCATCGAGGGGTAGTCGGTTGCGCCAACCGTGACGTTCGAGATCGGGCGTTTCGGGTAGAGATCGAACCGGTCCCACACACAACCAGGCCACCGGACGGACCCTTGTGGGGATGTCCAGCAGACGGCGCAGCACATCTTCCCGGTAGAAGCTCACCCAGCCCACACCGAGGCCCTCCTCGGTCGCCGCGAGCCACAGGTTCTGGATGGCCAGGCACACCGAGTACAGCCCCGCGTCCGCGATCGCGTGCCGTCCGAGCACCGCCGGCGAGCCCCGGTCAGGGTCGTAGGTGACGACGATGCCGAGCGAGGACTCCATGACGCCCTCGACCTTGATACGGGCGAAGGTGTCCGCTCGTTCATGATCGAGCTGAGCTGCGAAGACACTGCGTTCGGCCTGGACGTGGTCGCGGAACGCGCGGCGCGTCGTCTCGTCGCGCACCAGCACGAAGTCCCACGGTTGGGAAAGGCCGACGCTGGGTGCCGCGTGCGCCGCCGACAACACCCGTCGCAGCACGTCAGGCGCGATTTCCGCGCCGGTGAACTCGGCGCGTGTGTCCCGGCGGCGGTGCACTACTTCGTACAGGCTCATTCGACTGATCGTGCCTCACACGAAAGCACCAACTTCACGCCGGAGAGGTGGCGCGAATCTCATCTTCACGATATGGAGACTTGATGCGAAGAATGGCAGGTGGTTACGGCTCCGCACTCGGATTCGGCGGCGGCGTCGGAGTGTCCACGTTCACGGGCGCCTGGCCCGTGCTCGCGCTGGTGCTGATGGCGGCCGTCGTCCTGGTGGTTTCCCTGCGCACGACGATCATCGGTGCCGGGCTCGCGGCACTGCAGTGCTGGGGCCTCTACGCGACCTTCTTGGTGGGTGTTCGTGGCGATCTCACGGTCGACGAACACACGACCTGGGTGCTCGCGTTGCTGGTGCAGCTCGCCGTGCTGGCGTTCCTGGCCAGCACGGCGGTGCGCGTTATCGGCCTTGTGACGGGTACGGCAGCAGGGCCATCTCCCGTGCGTTCTTGATAGCCGTGGCGACCTGACGCTGCTGCTGCGGCGTCAGCCCGGTCACCCGGCGCGACCGGATCTTGCCCCGGTCCGAGATGAATTTGCGCAGCAGCGTGACGTCCTTCCAGTCGACGATCGTCACGCCTTCCTTCGCGAGCAGGTTCTGCCTGCGCTTGGCAGGCCTCTCCGGCCTCACCAGCTCGACTTCGAGACGCCGGGCAGCTCACCGCGGTGCGCCATCTCCCGCAGCCGGATGCGCGACAGCCCGAACGCGCGGAAGTACGCCCGAGGCCTGCCGTCCACCACGTCCCGGTTCCGCAGCCGCGTCGGGCTCGCGTCACGCGGGAGCTTCTGCAGGCCACGCAACGCCTCCGTGCGCGTCTCCGGGTGCCGCAGCTTCTCCTTCAGCTCCGCACGCCGTTCCGCGTAGCGCGCGACGACCTCGCGGCGGCGCTTGTCCGCGGCGATCTTCGACTTCTTCGCCATCAGCGCTCCTCCTTGAAGTCGACGTGCTTCCGCGCGACCGGGTCGTACTTGCGCAGCACCATCCGGTCGGGGTCGTTGCGGCGGTTCTTCCTGGTCACGTACGTGTAGCCGGTGCCGGCGGTCGACCTCATCTTGATGATCGGCCGGATGTCGTTGCCCTTGGCCATCAGACCTTCACCCCCTGCGCGCGCAGCCGGGCGACGGTGGCCTCGATGCCGACCTTGTCGACCGTCTTGATGGCCTTGGTCGAGAGCGTCAGCGTCACGAACCGGTTCAGCGACGGCACCCAGTACCGCTTGCGCTGGATGTTCGGGTTCCACCGGCGCCGCGTCTTGCGTTGCGAGTGCGAGACGCGGTTGCCGAAGCCCGGCTCGCGGCCGGTCAGCTGGCAGCGCATGCAAAACCTCCTGTTTGAAACGACATTCGTTTTCAACTACGGTAGCGCACATGGAAACCGTTGTCGTTATGGTGGCGGGGTTGGTCGACCACGACGTCGCTGTGCGGGTGTGGCGGGACCGGCCCGGATCGGTGCTCGTGCGGCACGTCGCCGCGGAAGAAACGGTCCGGCGCTGGGTCGACGGCGTGCCCACGGAGATCGAGCTGTTGCACGGCTGTGTGTCGTGCACCGTGCGCGAGGACCTGCGCGGGCTGCTCAAGGACTTCGCCGGGCACACGGTCGTGCTGCACCTGGACCCGTTGCTGGAGCCGGACGCCGTGCGGCGCAAGCTCGGCGTCGACGTCGAGTGCGTGATCACCGTGCTCGACGCGGAGACCTGGCTGGACGACGCGCTCGGCGACGCGTCGATGGTCAGCGACCAGCGCACGGTGGCGCAGGTCGTGGTCGCGCAGGCCGAGGCGGCGGATGTGCTGGTGCTGCAGGGGGATGCCGACGAGCGAACGTTGGCCGTGCTGGACCGGCTCGCACCGGGAGCGCATCGCTGCACGCCGGACGCGCTGGTGGTCAAGCGCGGAACCCGGCCCCGGATGATCCCGCTCGCACCCGACTGCGGTGTGTCGACGGCGGTTTTCACGGCTGACCGGCCGTTCCACCCGGTCCGGTTGAACGAGGCGCTCGACTCGCTGCTCGACGGCTCGGTGGTGCGTTCGCGCGGCCGGCTCTGGGTCGCGGACGAGCCCGACGTGGCGCTGAATCTGGAATCGGCGGGCTGCGGTCTGCACGTCGGCGAGGGCGGGCCGCGGCACGGGGCCGCCACGCAGATCGTCGCGATCACCCTCGGCGAGCCGGACGACATCACGGCGGCGTTCACCGACGCGCTGCTGACCGACGACGAACTGTCCTTCGTGGACTCGATCCGAAAGCTGGAGATATGAAGCCCGGAATCCACCCCGACTACCACCCGGTCGTCTTCCAGGACGCGTCGACGGGCAAGACGTTCCTGACCCGTTCCACCGCGACCTCCGGCCGCACGATCGAGTGGGAGGACGGCAACACCTACCCGCTGCTGACCGTCGACATCACCGCCGACTCGCACCCGTTCTGGACGGGCCAGCAACGGCTCGTGGACACCGCGGGCCGGGTCGAGAAGTTCAACCGCCGCTACGGAAAGCGAGAGCGCTGATGGCCGTCCCCAAGCGCAAGACGTCCCGCTCGAACACCAGGCACCGCCGCTCACAGTGGAAGGCGGTCGTGCCCGAACTCGTGCGCGTGCGGACGTTGGACGGCAAGGAGCTCCTCGTGCCGCGCCGGCTCGTCGCCGCCTACAAGCGCGGGCTGCTCTAACCGGGAAGCTGGGTCGTCCCGTCCGGTGAGTCGCGCCACTGGACGAACGGGCGGTCCAGCTTCCACGCCGTGCCGTCGTGGTCGAGCACGCGGTTCTCGCACGTGTCCACGTTGGACAGTGATTCGAACAGCTCGATGCTCCACCCGAACAACCTGCGGCACAGCAGCCTGATCGTCAGACCGTGCGAGGAGATCAGCACCGTCTTAGGGTGCGCGTCGTCCTTGACCAGCCGGGCCTCCAGCACGTCCAGGAACGCCGCCAGCCGGTCGTCGACGTCCGCACCCGACTCGCCGTTGGGCAGCCGGAAGAAGAAGTGGCCGAACGCGTGCCGCTGGTGCTTGAGCATCTCCTGCTGCACCGGGTCCTGGAGGTTGCCCCAGTCCTGCTCGCGCAACCGGGGCTCGGCGACGACCCGCTCGGCCTCGATTCCAAGCAGTTCGAACGTCCGCCGCGTCCGCCGGTAGGGGGACACGTAGGCCGCGACCGGGCCATCGCCGATCAACCTCCTGATCACCGGCCCGGCCGCGCGTGCCTCGCGTTCGCCCTGGTCAGTCAGGGGGAGAGCGTGGTCGGGGACGCGGCAGTACGCGAGCTCGTCGACGTTGCCGAGGCTCTGGCCGTGCCGCAACAGGATGATCCGCACGCCCTCCATCGTGCCTGAGCCGACCGTTACAGTGCTGGACGAGTCGAGGAGGATGGCGTCACATGATCAAGTACATCGCGCTGTACAAGAAGCCGGCAGACCCCGAGGGCTTCGACGAGAGGTACTTCAGCACGCACCTGCCGATCGCGGACTCGGTGCCGGGGCTGGTGCGCGCGGAGGTCGCCAAGGTGCAGCGGGTGTTTCTCGCCGGGTTCCTCGGCGACACCGAGCTGCACCTGATCGCCGAGCTGTACTTCGACTCGGAGGCGTCGATGAAGGCCGCCTTCAAGACGCCCGAGTGGGCCTCGTCCGGCGCCAACCTCGCCGAGATCGGCGGGATGGAGCTGGTCGCGATGTTCAGCGCCGAGGTCGTGGCGTGAAAGCCGTCGTCATCGGCGGCGGCACGATGGGCGCGGGTATCGCTCACGTTCTGCTCGCCAACGGCCACGAGGTCACGCTCGCGGAGGCCGACGCCGAGCGGGTCGAACTGGGCAGGCTCACCGTCCGGCGCTCGCTCGACAAGGCGCAGGAGAAGGGCAAGCTCGCCGACGCGGAAGCGGTGTTCGCGAACCTGAGCACCGGCGAGCTGCCCGTGGACGCCGAGCTGGTGATCGAGGCGGTGCCGGAGAACGTGCCGCTGAAGCGGAAGGTGCTCGGCGACGCGGCGGCGAAGTGTCCGAACGCGGTGCTCGCGTCGAACACGTCCTCGCTGTCGATCGCGGAGATCGCCGAAGGGCTTCCCGGCGAACGCGTGCTGGGCATGCATTTCTTCAACCCCGTTCCGGTGCAGCAGCTCGTCGAGCTCGTCCATCACGAGGGCGTGGACCCCGCGAACGTGGTCAAGGCGCGAACCTGGGCCGAACAGTGGGGGAAGACCGTCATCGAGGTCCGCGACTCACCGGGGTTCGCGACGTCGAGGCTCGGTGTCGCCGTTGGCATGGAAGCGATTCGCATGCTCGAAGAGGGCGTCGCCTCCGCCGCGGACATCGACACCGGCATGAAGCTCGGCTACCGCTGGCCCATGGGCCCGTTGGAGCTCACCGACCTGGTGGGACTCGACGTGCGGCTCGCGATCGCCGAGCACCTGGCCGCCGAGCTCGGGCCGCGGTTCGAGCCGCCGCAGTTGTTGCGGGACAAAGTCGCTCGCGGCGAGTTGGGCCGCAAGTCGGGCCAGGGCTTCTTTTCCTGGTAGATAGTTGTCCGTGCACATTCGTGAGTACACCGACGACGACCTGGACGCGGTGTTCCGCCTCCGCAAGCTCGCGTTCAACTCGGACCACCGACCGGAGAAGCTGGTCGAACCCGGCAGTCACGGGCTGGTCGCGGAGATCGACGGCCGGGTCGCCGGGGTGCTCGGCATCGGGGAGTACGCGCAGTTCTACGGCGGCGCCGCCGTTCCCATGGGAGGGATCGGCGGCGTCGCCGTCGACTCTTACGCGCGTGGACGGGGTGTGGCGGGCGCGTTGCTCGACGCGTCGCTCTCCGCGATGCGGGAACATGGCCAGCCTCTGTCTGTGCTTTATCCCACTGTGCCGACCCTTTACCGAGGGCGCGGCTGGGAGCGCACGGGTGTGTTCGAGTGGGTCGAGCTGCCGATGGACAGGTTGCTCTCAGTACCCCGTCCCACCGAGCTGATACCGTCGCGACGGGCCCATGAGAGCGATCTCACGGCCCTGCACGACTGCTACCTTGAGGTGGCGCGGACCGTCGACGGCATGGCCGACCGCCGCCCGCCGAGGATCGAGCTCGAGAAGGTGCTCGACATGGACGTGGTGAGCGTGTTGCCCGGCCCGAACGGCCTGCGCGGCTTCATGACCGCGCGTCGCGAGCCCGGTGGTGGCGACATGGGCAGGCTGAAGGTTTTCGACCTGATCGCCGTCGACGTCGAGGCGCAGCTGACCCTGCTGGCCGAGCTGCGGTCGTGGGCGGGCGCGCTGCAGGCGATCGACCTGCGCATCACCGATCCGGCCACGGTGGACCTGCTGGGCGGAACGCCGTTGCGGTACTCGGTGTGGACGTCGACGTGGATGCTGCGCGTGGTCGACCTGCCCGCCGCCGTCGCCGCCCGTGGCTGGCCGCGGACCAACGACATCGCCGTGGACGTGGAGATCATCGACCCGCACGCACCGTGGCACGCGGGTCCGCACCGGATCGTGGCCGAGGACGGCGTGGTGCGGGTCGAGCCCGGCGGCATCGGCGCGATTCGGCTGCACGCGCGGGCGCTCGGCCCGTGGTTCGCCGGTGCGCAGAACACGCATGCGTTGCGGCGCGCGGGTTTGCTCGAAGGCGACCCGGCGGACGCGGTCGCGCTGGACCAGCTCGTCGGTGCGTCCGGTGTGCCACGGCTGGCGGACTTCTTCTGATGACGGACGTCTACCACGAGGTCATGCGCACGATCTGGGACCACAATCTGCACTTCGGCCTCTGGACGTCCGAAGAGGACGAGTCGCCCAACCGCGTCGCGGCCGAACGCATGACCGCCCTGCACATCGACAAGCTCGGCGCCCGGCACGGCTGGCGCGTGCTCGACCTGGGGCGCCGGGTCGGCACGTCCGCGTTCCGGCTGGCCGAGGCCTCCCACGCGGACATCGTGTCGGTGTCGCCCTGTGCGGAGCACGTCACGAAGGCCAACGGTCGCGCCGAGGCGTTGTTCGTCGACGACCAGGTGCGGTTCGTGCACGGCGATCCGCACGCCATGCCGTTCCCCGCCAACACCTTCGATGCGGCCTGGGCGGTGGAGTCGTTGCCGCACATGGGCGATCGGGTCGCGGTGCTGCGGGAGACGGCTCGGGTGGTCAAACCGTCCGGAGTGGTCGTGGTGTCCGACTTCGTGCAGCGGCGGCCGGTCGCCCAGGGCGTGCTGGACGAGCTGCAGTCGATCCTGACGACCTACGACATCGACGGGCTGCCCACGTTCGCCGGCTATCCGAAGCTGCTGGCCTCGGCCGGGCTGCAGGTGGTCGAGCTGCTGGACCTGAGCGCGGAGACGCGCAAGACGGTGCCGCGGATGCAGGCCGGGGCCCGGAGGCACTACGACGCGCTGGTCGCGGCACATGGCGAGGCGGCCCGCCGGTACCTCGACCAGCTGCTGTTACCGGTGGCCGTGGAGCCGTCGCTGGGGTACGTGATGGCCGTGGCGCGGGTGTGAATTCGTGCGACTCGTCGCGTCAAGCCACAATGAACACATGGCGGGGGACGAAGTCAGGCACGCATACGGCGAAAACATGGGCTGGCGCCTCAAGGGTTACGCGAAGCAGCGCAACGGCTCGCCCGTCAGCGTGCGCGACATCTCCCGCGAGGAGTTCCTGGAGATCCGGCCGCTCTTCGACGTCGAGGACAACCCGTGGCTCGTCGATCTGCACGAGGTGGCCCCGGAGATCTGGCCACTCGTCGGGGAGGTGCTCGGCCCGATGGACCCGGACCAGGACTACTACGTGAGCGCGCACCCGCTGGACTGGGACAAGGAGCCCGTGCAGGCCGCGCGGGACCTGATCGACGAGCGGTTCCCGCTCGCGGTGGCGGCGTTCCTCGGCGGCAGCGTCGCGGCCGGGACGTACACGGCGAACTCGGACCTGGACATCGTCGTGATCGTGGCGAACCTGCCCGGCGCGTACCGGGAGACGCTGGAGCGCGGCGGCTGGCCGGTCGAGCTGTTCTGCCACACGCCCGAGTCGTTCTGGGACTTCGTGGCCAGGGACGCCAAGGACCGGCGCCCACCTCTGCTGCACATGTGCGCGGAGGGGTTCCTCATGCTCGACTCCGACGGCACCGGCGAACGCATGCGAGCCCAGGCGCGCGCTCTGCTGGACACCGGCCCTCCGCCGCCGACCCTCGGTGAGCTCGAAGACCGTCGGTACGCGGTCACGGACATGCTCGAAGACCTGGTCAGCGCACGTGACGAGGACGAGCTGCTGTTCGTCGCGAGCAGGCTGCTGACCGGTGCGGGTGAGCTGGCCCTGGTCGTCCAGAACCGCTGGCTCGGCCACGGCAAGTGGTTGCTGCGCAGGCTCCGCGAGGCGAACGCCGAGGAACTCGTGCTCGCCTACCGGGCACTGGCACGGGGCGAGGGCATGGAGAGGTTCGCCAAGGCCGTCGAGCAGGTCCTGGCTGCGGCCGGTGGCCGGCTGGAGGCTGGTTACCGGCGGGCAGCGCCGCCCGCGTAACCACGTATTCTCCCGGTTCGTGCTGCTCACTGCCCTGGAGCTGATCGGGATCGCCGTCTTCGCCGCCTCCGGCGCGGTGGCGGCCGTCCGCGCCCGGCTCGACGTGTTCGGCGTGATCATCCTGGCGCTCACCACGGCACTCGGTGGCGGCATCATCCGGGACGTGCTGCTCGGCGTGCACCCGCCGACGAGCCTCCGTACGTGGCCGTACCTTCTGGTGGCGGGGGTTACCGGCCTGATCGTCTTCCGGTTTCACCCGCACGTGGCGAAGCTCCGCCGTTCCGTGCTGCTGTTGGACGCCGTAGGCCTGGGCCTGTTCGTCACCTCTGGAACCACCACCGCACTGAGGCTCGGGGCCCCTCCGTACGCGGCGTGCCTCATCGGGATGACCGCGGGTATCGGCGGCGGCGCGCTCCGCGACCTCCTCCTCCGTGAGATCCCATTGGTGCTGAAGAGAGAGATCTACGCGGTGGCCGCACTGGCCGGCGCGGTGATCGTGGCGCTCGGGGAGTGGGCCAAGCTGCCCAAAGGCCTGGTCTCGCTGACTGGAGCGTCAATAATCATCGGGATCAGGCTGATCGCGCTCTGGCGGAAGTGGAACGCACCGGTCGCCAGAGGCCTTGAGAGCTAACGCCGAACTCACATCCGCAGTTAGGGCCCTTCTCAGGCGCCTCTCAGTTCCCTCAGCAAGACTGACCCTCATGCGCATTCTCGTTGTCGATGACGACCGGGCGGTCCGGGAGTCGCTCCGGCGCTCGCTTCAGTTCAACGGCTACCAGGTCGACACTGCCGGAGACGGCATGCAGGCACTGGAGTCGGTGACCGCCGCGCGGCCGGACGCGATGGTGCTCGACGTGATGATGCCACGCCTTGACGGGCTCGAGGTGTGCCGCAGGCTGCGCAGCACCGGTGACGACCTGCCGATTCTCGTTCTGACGGCCCGTGACGCGGTGAGCGACCGGGTGTCCGGGCTCGACGCCGGGGCCGACGACTACCTGCCCAAGCCGTTCGCGCTGGAGGAGCTGCTCGCCCGGCTGCGGGCCCTGCTCCGCCGCGCCGCGCTGGAGAACGACGACGCCACCGCCTCCGCGGCCTCGTTGAAGTTCTCCGATCTCGAGCTCGACCCTTCCACCAGGGACGTTCGCCGCGGTGAACGACCCATCAGCCTGACCCGCACCGAGTTCGCGTTGCTCGAGCTCCTGCTGGCGCACCCGCGCCAGGTGCTCACGCGCGGCCGGATTCTGGAGGATGTGTGGGGATACGACTTCCCGACCTCGGGCAACGCACTGGAGGTCTACGTCGGCTATCTGCGCCGCAAGACGGAGGCGGAGGGCGAGCCGAGATTGATCCATACGGTGCGCGGGGTGGGCTATGTCCTTCGGGAGACCCCTCCGTGATCGTCGAACCCCAGGGACGGCTGCAACGAGCGTCGCTGCGGGCTCGCGTCACGTGGCTGGCCGCGTTCTGCGTCGCCGGAGCCGTCGCGCTGGTGTCGTTCGGCGCCTACATGATCGTCCGCAAGAACGTCTACGACGCGCTCGACGAGAGCCTGCGCGAACGTGCGGCGGCGGTCGTGAACGGCGCGTCGTTCAGCTCCGACCAGGTCGCGAGCTACCCGGCCGCGTTCCTCGCGGCGGGCGACGTGCGGATGGGGCTGGTCAGCGGGGACACCGGGCGCATCCGGTACCCGGCCAACTCCCTCGAACCGCCGAACGCGCCGCAGGCCCAGGAGGTCGCGCGCGGTCAGCGCACGGACTACCTGTGGACCGACCACAAGAGCGACACACGCGCGATCGTCGTGCAGTACCAGAACGGCATGGCGATCGTCATCGCCCAGTCTTTGGAGCCACAACGCGAGACGCTCGCGAAGCTCAGCATCGTGCTGCTGCTGATCGGTGGTGCGGGCGTGTTGCTCGCGGCCATCGCCGGCACCGCGGTGGCTCGCACCGGTCTGCGTCCGGTGCAACGGCTCACCGAGGCGACCGAACGTGTCGCGAACACCGGTGACCTGACGCCGATCCCGGTGTCGGGTGACGACGAGCTGGCCAGGTTGACGCACAGCTTCAACGCCATGCTCGGCGCGGTCGCCGAGTCGCAGGAACGGCAGCGCCGCCTGGTCGCCGACGCGGGCCACGAGCTGCGCACACCGTTGACCTCGATGCGGACGAACCTGGAGCTGCTGCTCGCGTCGGAACGCCCGAATTCGCCCACGTTGTCCGATGTGGACAAGCGGGAGATCCAGTCCGATGTGCGCGCCCAGCTCGACGAGCTGACCACGTTGATCGGTGACCTGGTCGAACTGGCCCGTGAGGACGCTCCTGGTGTCGTGCAGGAGCCTGTCGATCTCGTCGAGGTGGTAGAACGGTCGTTGGACCGCGCCCGCCGCCGTGCCTCCGGAGCAGTCACTTTCGACGTCCGGCTGCAGCCGTGGACACTTCTGGGTGATTCGAACGCCCTGGAGCGCGCGGTGCTGAACCTGCTCGACAACGCGGTCAAGTTCAGTCCTTCTGGCTCCGCGGTGCGGCTCGACCTTCGCCAGATCGGCGACGGCAGCGCCGTGGTCGAGGTGGCCGACGCGGGCCCCGGCATCGCGGACGCCGATCTACCTCATGTTTTCGAACGGTTCTACCGCTCGTCCGAGGCGCGGACCCTGCCGGGTTCCGGCCTGGGACTCGCCATCGTCAGGCAGGTGGCACAACGGCACGGCGGCACGGCCACCGCGGGCAGAGCGCCCGAGGGTGGTGCCCTGTTCACGTTGCGCCTACCCGGACGTCCGTAAGGTGGGGCGTGTGAGTCATCGCGTGAACGACGATTCTTCGTCGACCTGGGAGACGACGCCTCCCTCCGGGGACGGCACCGAGCGCTCCCCTTCGTACGAGGATCGCTCGTCGCGTTCCTCCGCGTACGAGGACGAGCCGGCGCCCAGGTTCTCCAAGAAGAAGACGAAGAAGAAGCAGCCGTTCTGGAAAGAGCTGCTGGTCATCTTCAGCGTGGCGCTGCTGCTGACCGTCGTCATCCAGACGTTCATCGCGCGCGTGTTCGTGATCCCGTCGGCCTCGATGGAGACGACGTTGCACGGCTGCACGGGCTGCGTTAACGACAAGGTGCTGGTCGAGAAGATCACGTACCTGTTCGGCGACCCGAAGCCCGGTGACGTGATCGTCTTCCGTGGCCCGCCGAACTGGACCGGCGGCAAGGAGCCGCCGAACTTCGTGGCGGGCACGCTGCAGGACCTCGGCTCGATGGTGAATCTCTCCGAGCCCAGCGGCACGGACTTCATCAAGCGCGTCATCGCCGTCGGCGGCCAGACCGTCGAGTGCTGCGACGACCAGGGCCGGGTGCTGGTCGACGGCAAACCGTTGGACGAGCCGTACCTGAACTTCGGCGGCGGCCCGCGCCAGCAGGACACGTTCGAGAAGGTCACCGTCCCCGCGGGCAAGCTGTGGGTCATGGGCGACAACCGCAACAACTCGTCGGACTCGCGCAAGCACGGCGACCCGACACCCGCGGACGGCGCCATCCCGATCGACAACGTCGTGGGCAAGGCGCGCGTGATCGTCATCCCCGTCGGCCGTTGGGGCTCGATCTCCGACTACAACCCCCAAACCGGCGGCAAATAGCTCTTGAGCGAAAAGCACGTTCGTACGGCCAGTTCGTACGAACGTGCTTTTCGCTCAGTTCAACTCTCGACGAAGTAGCGGGGGACGGGGGCGGAGAGCAGGCGGCGGGTGGTGGCGAGGCCCCAGTCGTCGAGCTGGTCGAGGCCGTCGGAGGAGCCGCGTAGGCCGCCGTAACGGGAGATGTGGCGCGCCCAGTCCTCGCGGCGTTCGATGCCGGGGCGCGCGACGATGCAGTCGGGGTCGTTGATCCAGAACCGGCCGTGCTGGAACGCGCGGGAGACGCCGTTCAGGGTGGCCCCGAACTGGCCGGGCATCGACGCGTCACCGTTGAACGGCGCCCACGTCGGCGCGATGTCCGGTGACACCCGCATCGCGTCGACCAGCCCGATCGACGGCAGCTGTGGTGCGCCGCAGCCGAGCAGGTACGCCTCGCCGATCACCTCGCGGATCAACGCCAGCCCGGCCCGGTAGGCCTCGATCGGCGTGACGCCGGAGTACCGGATACCCGGCAGTGCCGCCGCGTAGATGTAGTCGATCTTGTGGAAGTCGATGCCCCACGACGCGAACGTCGTGAAGACGGTCCGCAGGTAGTCGCGAGCGCCCGGATGCGTGGTGTCGAGCGCGTAGAGCTGCTGGTTCCAGTTGCGGCCCGCCGACACCGGCACCCCGGAGGAGTCCCGCACCAGCCACTGCGGATGCAGGGCGAACAGCCGTGACTGCTCGCCGACCAGGAACGGCGCCGTCCAGATGCCCGCGCGGCGACCACGGTCGCGGATGCGCGCGAAAACCGAAGGCACGTCGGCGAACCGGCCGGACGGGTTCAGCCAGTCGCCTATGCCCGCCTGGTAGCCGTCGTCGATCTGTACCACGTCGATCGGCAGGTCCAGCCTGTCCATCAGCTCGACGTTGAGGTCCACATCGGACTCCGTCACCGACGTGAAGTACTGGTACCAGGAGCACCACGTCGTCGGAGCCGGGCGAGGAGCGGAGAGCTCCAGCTTGTCCGCCAGCGAGTCCGCCCAGCGCGCCAACGCCGACTCCACAGTGGACTTCTCGGTGCGCAGCTCGACCTCGTCATCACAGGCGACCTCGACGATCGAACCCTTCACCATCGCGCGGATCGACGGCACCGAGACCGTGGGAAAGGCCGCTGACACAACGGTCACGGGCGAGCCGTCACCGGGATCGACGGCCAGCAGGCCCTCGCCCCAGAACGCGTCGCGGCCGTGCGAGTGCTCGTAGCGGTACGAGCTGATCCGGTGCGGCGGGTCGATCCACCGGTGTGGCTGCTCCGCCAACCCGTAGCGGGTCGACGGAGACCACGACTGCCAGCCCTGCTCGTGCACCGAACCCCGTTCGAGATCAACGGGGATTTCGGCGAGGACACGCATCCGAGGATCAGCCCTTGGTGGAACCGAGGGTGAGCCCGCCGACGAACTGGCGTTGCAGCACGAAGAACACGACGAGCGTGGGCAGTGCCACGAGCAGTGAGCCCGCCGCGATCAGGTTGTTGTCGGTGAAGAACGTGCCCTTGAGGTTCTGCAGGGCCGACGTGACCGGCATCTTGTCTCCGTCCTGGATCAGCACCAACGCCCACAGGAAGTCGTTGTAGATCCAGGTGAACTCCAGCGTCGCCAGCGCGGCCAGCACCGGGCGGCACAGCGGCAACGTCAGCTGCCAGTACTGCCGGAACACCGATGCGCCGTCCACACGGGCGGCCTCGGTCAGCTCGTACGGGATCGTCTTCATGTAGTTCGACAGCACGAACGTGCAGAAGCCCATCTGGAAGGCGATGTGGATCAGCACGACACCGATCGGCGAGTCGATCAGCGAACCGCTCTCGCTGATCCACTCCGGCACCTCGATCAGCCGGTACAACCGCCACAGCGGCGTCACGATCACCTGCTGCGGCAACAGGTTGCCCGCGGTGAACAGCATGAGCAGCGCGATGTTGAACTTGAAGCTGAACCTGGACACGCCGAACGCCACCATCGAGCTGAGCACCAGCGTGATGATCAGTGCCGGGATGGTGATCAGGAACGTGTTCCAGTAGAAGTGCGGCAGGTCGCCGATCTCCCACGCCTTCGCGAAGTTCTCCAACGTGAGCGACTTCGCGACGGAGAAGTAGCCGTTGACCGACGTGTCGTCGTACGTGCGCAGCGACGCGTAGACCGCCCAGAGCAGCGGCGCCAGCGTCATCAGGCACGTGAGGACGAGGAAGACGTGCAGCGCGACCCGCGCGGGGGTCACCGGGCGTTTCTTGGCAACCGGCGCGGGCGGCCGTTCCAGCGTGGCCGTCACTGCTGGTTCTCCTTGCTGAATACCTGGTACAGGTAGGTGACGATGAAGCCGAGCGAGATCGTCAGCAGGATCACCGCGACCGCGGAACCACGGCCGATGCGCGAAGCCTCACCGATGATGTTGTCGGTCACCAGCACCGACAGCAGCTCGAGTCCGTTGCGCCCCTTGTTGATGACGTAGACGATGTCGAACGCACGCAGCGCCTCGATCACCGTCACCACGAGCACCACGATGTTCACCGGCTTCATCACCGGGAAGGTGACACGGAAGAACGTCTGGGTCGCCGAGGCGCCGTCCAGTGCTGCGGCTTCCTTCAACGCGGGGTCGACCGACTTCAGACCCGCCAAGTACAGCAGCATGATGTAGCCGGTGTGCCGCCACGCGGCCGCGACGAGCACCGCGTAGAGGTTGATGTCGGAGTCGCCGATCCAGTCGACGGGCTCGGCGCTCAAGCCCAGCACCGAGTTCAGCAGACCGCCGTCCGGCGTGTAGATCAGCTGCCAGATGAAGCCGACCAGCGCGAGTGACAGCACCATCGGCATGTACAGCGCGCTCTGGTAGACGCGGCTGAACTTGATCTCACGGTCCAGCAGCACGGCGAGCAGCAGACCCGCCGCTGTCGGCACGATGAGCAGGAACGCCAGCCAGATCAGGTTGTGCTGCACCGCCGGCCAGAACCGGGGGTACTCGGTGAAGATCTCGACGTAGTTCCCGACACCGATCCACTCGATGTCCTCGAACCCGCCGATGCCGTTCCATCTGCTGAACGACAAAGCGATGGAGCCCAGCGTCGGGATCCACACGAACAACAGGTGCACGAGTGTGGGGATGCCGAGCATGAGCGCCAGCACCAGTTTGTCGGCGCCGGCGAGTCGGGTTGCGCGCTTCGTACGCCGACGAGGCGGCGGCCCCTCGGGGGCCACCGCCTTCGGCTTCTCCTGCAGTGCGGTCACTTGAAGATGTTCTTCGCCTGATCAGCCATGCCCTTGAGCACGGAGTCGATGTCGTCGGGGTTCTTGATGAACGCGATGAGGCCGTTGGTCGCCGCCTCGCTCGCGAAACCGGGGTCGGTGTCGCGGTCGAGGAACTGCGTGATGTGCTTGGCGTTCTTGATGACCTCGGCCGCCTTCTTCTGCAGTCCGTTGTAGCCGGAGGTGTCCGCGGTCTGGTTGGTCGCGACCGCGGTCGGGTCCGCCTTGAGGTACGCGAGCTGCGGCTCGGGCGACGACAGGTACTCCAGCAGGCTCAGCGCACCGGCCTGGTTGGACGGCTTCTTCGCCAGCATGTAACCGTCGATCGGCGCCTCGACCGTGTCGGTGCCGTGCGCGGGGTTGATCTCCGGGAACGGGAAGAAGTCCAGGTCGTCCTTCTCCGCGTCCGGGAACTGCTGACCCACGAACGAGCCGAGCAGGTACATGCCGGACTTCTTCTGCTGCAACGACTGCGCGGCTTCCTGCCATTCGCGGCCGAGCGCGTTCTCCTGGTGGAACGGCAGCAGCCGCTTCCACGTGTCGAACACGTCCTTGACCCGCTTGTCCTGCCAGTTCTCCTTGCCCGCCAGCAGGTCGACGTGGAACTGGTAGCCGTTCGTGCGGAAGTTCAGCTGGTCGAACGTGCCCATGCCGGGCCAGCCCTGCTTCTGCGCGAACGCGATCGGCACCAGGCCGTCGGCCTTCATCTTCGTCGACAGCGCGACCAGTTCGTCGAGCGTCTTCGGGACCGCGTAACCGCGCTCCTGCCAGACACTCTTGCGGTAGAACAGGCCCCACGGGTACTGCGTGAACGGGATGAAGTACTGCTTCTTGTCCGAACCCGTGGACGCCTGCTTGAGCGCGTCGGAGTAGTTGCCGCCGACCTTCGACCAGAGCTCGGTCAGATCGCCGGTCAGGCCCTGGTCGGCGAAGAAGCGCATGCGGTAGCCGGCGAACCACGCGAGCACGTCGTCCGGCTTGCCCTGCAGGTAGTTGTTGATCTGCTCCTGGTACTGCTCGTGCTGCTTGGTGTTCACCGAGACGGTCTGGCCGCCCGACTTCGCCTCCCAGGCCTTCACAGCCGCCGTGATCGCGTCCTTCGGCACCTGGTCGGACAGGTTGTTGCCGAACGTCACGACCTTGGAGTCCGTACCGGAGCTCGATCCACCACCGCACGCCGCGAGGCCACCGGTCGCGGCCACACCCGCGCCGGCCAGCATGATCCGCAGCATCGCGCGCCTGCCGAGGTGAGGTAACGGAGTGGAACCAGACGTGTACCGAACCATCATCGCTCCTACAGGTGACACTCGCTCGTGCGAACCGAACAGGACTCAAACAAAGTTGCGCACAATGTGGTCCCAGTCATACATCCTGTCAAGTCCCGTTACATAGCTGTTAAACCCGTGCACAGCGCGTTTCTACGCCGATCCCGGTCCCTGTCCCGGTCAACCGCCGAACAGAGCCAAACGCAAAGTTGTGTTTGCTTGTGTTGACGTTGTGGGTGGTTGTCGGCCACGCTTCACGCCGTGACGACATGGCCCACTGGCATGCCAGGCCTCGGCTGGGGCGCTGACTACAACCCCGAGCAGTGGCCCGAACACGTGTGGGCCGAGGACGTCGAGCTCATGCGCCGAGCCGGCGTGAACCTGGTCAGCGTGGGGATCTTCTCCTGGGCGAAGATCGAGACCAGCTTGGGTGAGTACCGGTTCGAGTGGCTCGACCGGGTGCTCGATCTGCTGCACGCCGGTGGCATCCGCGTCGACCTCGCGACCGCGACCGCCTCGCCGCCACCGTGGCTCACCACCCAGTACCCCGAGATGCTGCCTGTCCGCGCGGACGGCGTGCGGCTCTCGCACGGCTCACGGCAGGCCTACTGCCCGTCCTCGCCGATCTACCGCGACCGGGCGACCGCGCTCGCGGCCGAGCTGGCCTCGCACTACCGCGACCACCCGGCGCTGGCCGCCTGGCACGTCGGCAACGAGTACGCCTGCCACGTCCAGCGCTGTTACTGCGACACGTGCGCCGCGTCGTTCCGCGAGTGGCTCGCCGCCCGCTACACGCTCGACCAGCTCAACGACGCGTGGTCGACGGCGTTCTGGAGCCAGGGCTACACCGACTTCGCCCAGATCCTGCCGCCGCGCGTGACGCCGACGATCTCGAACCCCGGCCAGGTGCTCGACTACGACCGGTTCTCCGACGACGCGATCCTCGAGCTGTACAAGGCCGAGCGCGACGTGCTGCGGATGATCACGCCGGACGTGCCGATCACCACGAACTTCATGGTCAACTGGACGTTCGGGGCGCTGGACTACTGGAAGTGGGCGCGCGAGGTCGACTTCGTCTCGAACGACCACTACACCTCCTCCGAGTCGTCAGAGCGGCACATCGAGCTGGCGATGTCCGCGGATCTCACCCGTGGCCTGGCGGGCGGCAAGCCGTGGCTGCTGATGGAGCACTCGACCTCCGCGGTGAACTGGCAGCCGCGCAACATCGCGAAGCTGCCCGGTGAGATGCGCCGCAACTCGTTCGCGCACACCGCACGTGGTGCGGACGGCACGCTGTTCTTCCAGTGGCGGCAGTCGCGCGGCGGTGGCGAGCGCTACCACTCGGCGATGGTGCCGCACGCCGGCACGGACACGAAGGTGTACCGCGAGGTGTGCCAGGTCGGAGCCGAGTACCAACAGGTCTCCGAACTGGTCGGATCCACAGTGGACGCCCGCGTCGCGGTGCTCTACGACTACGAGTCGCTGTGGGCGCTGAAGCAGGGCGCGCACCCGACCGTCGATTTCGACTACCAGAAGCAGGTTTTCGAGCTCTACAAGTCGTTGTGGAACCTCGGCGTGACCGTCGACTTCGTCGCGCCCGGCACGAACCTCTCCGCCTACCAGCTCGTGGTCGTGCCCGCGTTCCATGCGGTGCGGGACGCGCACGCGGCCGTGGTCGCCGACTACGTGGCGGGCGGCGGGCATGTGGTGGTGACGTTCCTGTCCGGTGTCGTCGACGAGCACCTGCGGGTGCGGCTCGGTGGTTACCCCGGTGCGTTCCGGGACGTGCTCGGCCTGTGGAGCGAGGAGTTCTTCCCGCTGCGCGAGGACGAGACGGTGACGTTGACTGACGGGTCAATCGCATCACTGTGGACCGAACACGTCCATCCGCGCACGGCGTCCGTTGTGGCCTCGTACGTCGACGGGCCGTTGCCCGGAGTGGCCGCGGTGACACGCAACGAGTTCGGCAACGGTGTCGCCTGGTACCTGGCGTGCGCGCTCGACGAGAGCGGCCTGCGCCGAACGGTGGAAGCGGCTTTGTCGGGCGCCGATGTCGCGGTGGTGTCACAGCCCGGAGTCGAGGTCGTGCGGCGCAAGGGCGACGTATCGTGGCTCTTCGCCGTCAACCACACCGACACCGACGCGCAGATCGAGGCGTCCGGTGTCGACGTGTTGTCCGGCACTCAGGTCTCCGGACGCCTCACCGTGCGCGCCGGGGACGTAGTAGTCCTCAGGGAAGAGGTGTGAGGTGCTGGCACGCCAACGGCAAGCGGTGATTCTCGAAGAGGTCCGGCGGACCGGCGCGGTGCGCGTGAGCGACCTGGTCGTCCGGCTCGGCGTCTCGGACATGACCGTGCGCCGCGATCTCGACGTGCTCGCCGCCCGCGGACTGGTGGAAAAGGTTTACGGCGGCGCGACATCCGTCGTCGGGCGCTCCACCGACGAGCCCGGTTTC
The DNA here is from genome assembly GCA_963766275.1 of uncultured Actinomycetota bacterium. Classification (GTDB taxonomy): domain Bacteria; phylum Actinomycetota; class Actinomycetes; order Mycobacteriales; family Pseudonocardiaceae; genus Lentzea. The sequence continues at coordinate 15,224 of CAVYAD010000042.1, read as the reverse complement.
GAGGCCAAGTCGGTGCGGCAGCTGCCCGAGAAGGAAGCGATCGCCGCGCTGGCGGCCGGACTCGTGCGTCCCGGTACCGCGATCGGCCTCTCGGCGGGCACGACGACGTGGACGTTAGCCAGGTTCCTGGACGACATCCCGGACCTGACCGTCGTGACGAACTCGATCCGCGTCGCGGACGTGCTGCAGCAGAGCGGACGCACCGACCGCACGGTCGTGCTGACCGGCGGCGTGCGCACACCGTCCGACGCGTTGGTCGGCCCGGTGGCGGTGCAGGCGTTGCGTTCGCTGCACCTGGACGTGGTGTTCCTCGGCGTGCACGGCATGGCCGAGCGCTCCGGCTTCACCACCCCGAACCTCAACGAGAGTGAAACCGACCGTGCTCTCGTCGACGCCGCCGGGCGCGTGGTCGTGGTCGCCGACCACACGAAGTGGGGCACCGTGGGCATTTCCACGATCGCCGACCTCGACGAGGCGCACGTGCTCGTGACCGACGAAGGCCTGCCGGACGACGCGCGGGCGGCGCTCACCGAACAGGTGGGCGAGTTGGTGTTGGCTCATGTACCGGAAGTGGCGCCGACGCACTTGTCGACGCTGAGGCGCAATGAACAAGGTGGAGATGGCGTGAGGCGTACCGCGGGAAAACTGGCGGACGGCCGGGAGATCATCTACTTCGACGACAGTGCTGAGGCGCCACCGCGGGTCGCGGTGGACACACGGGACCTACCCGAGACCCAGCCGATGTCCGAAGTACGGCTGGACCCGTTGACCCGCGAGTGGGTGGCTCTCGCCGCGCACCGCCAGACGCGCACCTACAAGCCGCCGGCGGACCTTTGCCCGCTGTGCCCGTCGACCCCCGGCAGGCCGACGGAGGTTCCCGAGGCGGACTACGACGTCGTGGTCTTCGAGAACCGCTTCCCGTCGCTGGCTTCCAACGTGCCGGATGTTCCATCCACTGTGGATGGTGAGCCGCTGTTCGTCCGCGCGCCGGGGCGTGGCCGCTGTGAGGTCGTGTGCTTCACCTCGGACCACAACAAGTCGTTCGGTGAGCTCTCGGTCTCCCGCGTGCGCACCGTCGTCGACGCGTGGGCGGACCGGGTCGCCTTCCTGTCAACGTTGCCAGGTGTCGAGCAGGTCTTCCCGTTCGAGAACCGCGGTGAAGAGATCGGCGTGACGCTCTCGCACCCGCACGGCCAGATCTACGCGTACCCGTTCGTGACGCCACGCACCGAACGGATGCTCGAAGCCGCCTTGGAGTACTACGCGGCTCATGGGCGTCCGTTGTTCGGTGACGTGCTGGAGGCCGAGCTTCGTGCGGGCGCGCGCGTGGTTCAGGAGTCCGCGCACTGGGTGGCGTTCGTTCCCGCCGCCGCACGCTGGCCCGTCGAGGTCGTGCTCGCCCCGCGTCGCCAGGTTCCCGACCTGGCCGCACTGTCCTCAGTGGAGCGTGACGACTTCGCCGCGCTGTACCTGGCGGTGCTCGGACGGCTGGACGGCCTGTACTCACGGCCGTTGCCCTACATCGCCGCGTGGCACCAGGCGCCGGTGAACGTCGGCCGCGAGGAGCTGTGGCTGCACCTCCAGGTGTTCTCCGTGCTGCGCACCGCCGACAAGCTGAAGTACCTCGCCGGCTCCGAGTCGGGCGAGGCGGTGTGGATCAACGACGCCACGCCGGAACAGATCGCGGACCGGCTGCGCACATCCCTGGGAACGCACAACTGACTCCCAGGCTGGTTTAAGGGTTCTCTCAGGACGGCCCGAGAGACTATGGGCATGACCGAGAGCAACCAGCCAGCGCAGCAGCCGGACTCGTCCAACTCCGTGCCGCCGACCGCCGGTCAGACCGACTCCGGCGCGCGGGAGCAGGGCCCGTCGCTGCCGGAACCCGGCCAGCCGGATCCTTTGCAGGGGGGATCCGGCCAGGCTGGGGCTAACGAGCCCGCCTCGGCCCAGCCGCAGGCACTCTCGACTCCGGCCCAGCCACAGGTGCCTTCACCTGGCGCGGGCCAGGCCTTCGGGCCTCCTCACACTCCGGCTCAGCCGCAGGTGCCCTCACCTGACGCGGGCCAGGCGCAGCTCGGCGGGTCCGGACCCGGCCAGCAGCTTCCTTCTTTCGGGTCCGGCCAACTTCCCCCGGCGCATCCACTCGGCCTGGGCAGCACCACCGCGCAGTTCGGCGCTGAACCGCCCTCTGGGCCGCAGACCGGGCAGTACTACCTCCCGCCCGGCTACCAGCCGCCGCCGCTCCCTCCGCGCCCCAGGGGCCGCGGCAAGGTGGTCGCGGGCGTCGCCGCCCTCGTGCTCGCCGTCGGCGGGCTCTCCGGCGGCCTCGGCGGCTATCTCGGCTACACCTTCGCGAACGAGAGCTCGCGCCGTGAGCTCACTCGACGCGCCCCGACCCGCGTCCCAGACGAGCAACGTCGCGCCGGGCTCGGTCGAGGAGGTGGCGGCCAAGATGCTGCAGTCCGTCGTCCAGATCCAGGTCGTGACCCAGAGCGGCGCCGGCGAGGGCTCGGGCTTCGTCATCTCCAGCAGCGGCCAGATCGTGACCAACAACCACGTCATCGAGGGCGCCGCGAGCGGCGGCAACATCAAGGTCGTCTTCCAGGACGGCAAGACCGCCACCGCCAAGATCCTCGGTCGCGACCCCAGCTCGGACATCGCCGTCATCCAGGCCGACGGTGTCTCAGGCGCCCCGGTCGTGCAGCTCGGCAACTCCGGCGACCTGAAGATCGGCGAGGGCGTCGTCGCGATCGGCTCCCCGTTCGAGCTCTCCGGCACCGTCACCTCGGGCATCGTCAGCTCGCTGAACCGCCCGGTCTCCGCCGGTGGCGACGCCCGCAACTCGCAGGCCACGGTCCTCAACGCCATCCAGACCGACGCCGCCATCAACCCAGGCAACTCCGGCGGCCCGCTGGTCAACATGCAGGGCCAGGTCGTCGGCATCAACTCCGCCATCTACAGCCCGAACTCGGCGAACGGCCAGGCAGGCTCGGTCGGCATCGGCTTCGCGATCCCGATGGACCAGGCCCGCCGCACGATCGACGAGATCGTGAAGACCGGCAAGGCCAAGCAGACCGTGCTGGGCGTCGAGGTCCGCGAGGCCCAGAACGGCGGCGCCGAGGTCTCCAAGATCACCTCAGGCGGCGCCGCGGAGAAGGCTGGCCTGAAGACCGGCGACGTGATCACCAAGTTCGGCGACCGCCGCATCGACAGCTCGGACACCCTCGTCGCGGCCGTGCGTTCCAAGGCGCCCGGCGACAAGGTGACCGTGACGCTGTCCGACGGCCGCACCGTGGAAGCCACCCTCGGTGGTACCGAGGTGGGATAGGAGGTCGGGGGACGCCTTGTCGGTGGGGCCCGCCGCCCTTCGCCGCCAAGGCGTACGACCCGGAGGCCACACGTGTGCACCTGCCCCGCGCGCGTGTGGCCTCTACCTGTTTATTGGAGCGAAAGCACGTTCGTGCCGCTAGACGGCCCGAACGTGCTTTCGCTCCTTTCTTACGTCGCGGTGACGGTTGCGGGCCGGAGCCGGGAATGTGGCCTAGCTTGGTGACGTGGAGCGGGTGCTTGTCGTCGACGACGACACGACGGTGCGGGACGTGGTGCGCCGGTACCTCGAGCACGCCGGGTACGAGGTCGAGCTCGCCGGGAACGGGGAGCAGGCGCTGAAGGCGGTGGCGGCGCGTGAGCCGGACATCGTGGTGCTGGACCTGATGCTGCCCGGTATCGACGGGCTCGAGGTGTGCAGGCGGATCCGGGAGCGCGGCAGTACGCCGGTGGTCATGTTGACGGCGCTCGGCGAGGAAGAAGATCGCATCGCCGGGCTGCAGATCGGTGCGGACGACTACGTCACGAAGCCGTTCAGCCCGCGCGAGCTGGCGTTGCGCGTCAGTTCGGTGCTGAGGCGGGCGAATCGGGCCTATGAGCCGCGGGTGGTGCGGGACGGCAACCTGGTGCTTGATCTGGCCGCGCACACCGTGACGCTCGACGAGATGCCGTTGCAGTTGACGACGCGTGAGTTCGACCTGCTGGCGTTCTTCATCGGGAACGCGGGGCGGGCGTTCGGGCGCGCCGAGCTGCTGGAGCGGGTGTGGGGCTGGCAGTTCGGCGACCAGTCGACGGTGACCGTCCACGTGCGACGGTTGCGGGAGAAGATCGAGAAGGACCCGGCCAAACCGATGCGGCTCGCCACCGTGTGGGGCGTCGGCTATAGGTATGACCGATGTTCGATCGACTGAGCCGAGTGTCGCTGACCAGCGCGATGACCATCATGGTGATCGTGCCGGTGGTGGCGACCATTGCCGGTGTGCTCGCGGTCAGCGGGTTCATGTTCACGCCGATGCTCAAGGCCGCGCTCATCGTGTGTGCTCTCGTCGGCGTGGTCACGGTGCCGATTTCGTTGCTGCTCGGGCGGGCCATCGCGCGGCGGAGTGTGTGGGAGCGGGAGGCCGAGGCCGCACGCAGGCAGCTGGTGGCGTGGATCAGTCACGACCTGCGGACGCCGTTGGCCGGGATCCGGGCGATGACCGAGGCGTTGGAGGACGGTGTCGTCTCCGAACCCGGTGAGGTCGCTGTCTACGCGAAGCAGATCAGCCACGAGGCAGAGCACCTGTCGAAGATGGTCGACGACCTGTTCGAGCTGTCGCGGATCACGGCGGGCGCGTTGAAGCTGACGTTGCACGACGTGCGGCTGGCCGATGTGGTCAGCGACGTGGTGGCCGCCTCGGCGCCGGTCGCTCAGCTCAAGGACGTGACGTTGCGCGCGGACGCTCGCGAGTGGCCGGTCGTGCGGGGCTCGGATCCGGAACTGATGCGTGTCGTGCGCAACCTTGTGTCCAACGCCATTCGCCACACGCCAGAGGGCGGCACGGTCGCCGTCCAGGTCGATGTGGACGATGGCGAAGCGGTCGTGCGGGTGGACGACGCGTGCGGTGGCATAGCGGATGACGTGCTGCCACAGGTGTTCGACGTGGCGTTCCGGGGCAGCGCGAGCCGCAATCCGGTCGGCGCCGGGCTCGGGCTCGCGATCGCCCGCGGGCTGGTCGAGGCGCATCACGGGCGGATCGGCGCGCAGAACCACGGTCCTGGCTGCCGCTTCGAAGTCAGACTCCCGCTACGGTGATCGGTATGGAACGCAGCGCGCAGCGCCTTGGCCGCGCCTTGGTCGTGATCGTGGACGACCGGGTGGCGCACGGCGAGCAGGACGACAACTCCGGACCTCTTGTCACCGAACTGCTCGAAGAAGCCGGCTTCATCGTCGACGGCACCGTCGCGGTCGAGGGTGAGGTGGTCGACATCCGGGCCGCGCTCAACACGGCCGTCATCGGCGGCGTCGACCTCGTGGTCACCGTCGGCGGCACCGGTGTGTCGCCGCGCGACGTCGCCCCCGACGCGACACAGGGTGTGCTCGACCGCCCGATCCACGGCATCGCCGAGGCGCTCCGTGCGTCCGGTCTCGCCGCCGGTGCGGTCGACGCGGGCATCTCGCGCGGGCTCGCCGGCGTGTCCGGCAGCACGCTCGTCGTGAACCTCGCGGGCTCGCGGTCCGCCGTTCGCGACGGCATGGCGACGCTGTCGTCGCTGGTGCCCTATGTCATCGAACAGCTGTCGGGCCTTGACGAAGAGTGAGAAGCCTCAGCAGGCCGGCGACGACGCGGAGAAGCGCCGTCGCCGGCTCGCCGAGGTGTTCGGTGAAGTCCTCCCGGAGACCACCTCTGACGAACGTGGTGGGCCGGGAGAGGACCGTGAAGCCTGGTACCGGGAGAACCGGCCGCCACACCACGGCGGCTAGCGCCCCTCATGGCGAACGGCGACCGGTCAGCGGAAGTCAGACCGTGGGTTCGCGCCGGTCGACGACCGGCGCGGGCTGCTGCTGGCCCTGCTGTGACCTGAGCAGGTCCCGGATCTCGATCAGCAGCTCGACGTCGGTCGGCTCGGCCGGGCCGGCTTCCTCGCCCTTCTTGCGGCGCTCCTGGATCTTCTTGACCGGCAGCACCAGCACGAAGTAGACGACTGCCGCGACGATCAGGAAGTTGATGATCGCGTTGAGCAGCGGCTGAAGTCGATGAACGTCGAGGTCCTCAGCGCGTCGGTGCTGGACCGCAGCGGGAAGCCGAGACCCTTGCTTTCCGCGCCGCCGAGCGTGTTGATCAGCGGCTTGATGATGCTCGTGGTGAACGCGGTGACGATCGCGGTGAACGCAGTGCCGATGACCACGGCCACTGCCAGGTCGACGACGTTCCCGCGCATCAGGAAGTCCTTGAATCCCTTAAGCATCAGCGGAGAGTAATGGCTAGCGCATGATCCAGTGACGCCGCGGCCACGCGAGTTGCGTTGCGTCTCGGCAACGTGAGCACAACGACTTGCCCGCGGGTCTCCCGCACGGACGCGTCCTCGGCGAGGACTTCGGCCGACGGCGACACCACGTCCACCCGGTTCCCGACCCGTATGATCTCGGCCAGGCCCTGGTCAGCGACCCGCACCGCCACCGAGGCCGATCGCCCGAGCCGAGGTCGAAGTCCGTCAGCGGGACACCCGACCGCGCCGCATCGTCCAGCGTCCGGCCGATCAGGCCTCGGTGCGCGTGAACGACCCGGCACCGGCTCGGCGAGCGACACCACCCGGACGTCGGCGGGGCCGAAGCGGCACCCCGGCGGGCAGATCTCGTGCGGCGGCCACGGCGGGATGGCCCACGTCGGGCCAGAAGGCCATCGACACGGCCAGCAGGGCCAGCCCGAGGCCAGCGCCCGGCGCCACGCAGCGGGAAGACGGCGGCGCGCAGTGAGCGGAGCCGGTCGGTGAAGGTGGCTGGAAAGAGTCATGCCCTCGACGGTAGGACCGTCGGAGGCATGTCGAAGGGGCTCATCCGCAAGTTGTGGACAACTCGCGATCTTCAGCTGGCCGCGGCCGCCGGAGCGCTGGTCGAGGGCTTGGAGGCCTTCGAGTCGGACGAGGAAGAAGTCGTGGACGCGACCGTCGCCGCGGGCTTCGACTCCGAGGAGGCCGGGAGTCGTGGCCGCCGTGCTCTTCGAGGAACGAACGGCTGTCCGTGCGGTAGAAACCGCTGCCCTTGAAGACGACGCCGACGGCGCCGAAGAGCTTGCGCAGCTTGCCCGCGCACTCGGGGCACTCGGTGAGGGAGGAGTCGCTGAACGACTGCACCGCCTCGAACCGGTGCTCACACGCGGTGCAGGCGTACTGGTACGTAGGCACTGGAGTTCGCTCCTAGATCCTGGCACTCGGTCGATGTGAGTGCCAACACGATTTTGCGTCAGGACCTTCCCGGAGCGCAAACACACCTGGTCAAAGTCACAGCCAGCGCAGACCCGACCGAGGGCGTCAACACGCCGTTCATCCGCACGTCATGCGGCTCGGCGGGCAGCTCCGAGACCACCTCGCGCGTCTCGCACAACGCCCACCAAAGGCGCCTTGACCAGCGGCAACGACCGGTCGTAGTGCCCGCCGCCCTTGCCGAGCCGCACCCCGGCCAACGACACGGCGAGAGCGGGCACCAGCACGAGCGAGGCTTGACCGATCGCCGAGATCCCGAGCCGCGGCCCGGCCGGTTCGAGCAGCCGGTGCAGCCCGGAGACCAGCCCGTCCCGCCCGGTGTAGACGGCCCAGTCCAGCGGCGCAGCCCCCGTCACCATCGGGGAGCAACACCCGGCAGCGCAGTCCGTCGAGCCACGTCACGTCACCGGGTTCGGATCGAACGGGCAGGAACGCGCATACCGTCTGATCAGGGCGAACGTCGAGAGCCGCGACGTGCGCGGCCAGCAGCGGCAGCCTCGGCGGCGCGAACGTCGGGAGAAACTGAACGGCGTTCGGCCAGCAACCGTGAACGCAGTGTGGCCTTCCGGTCACGAAGATCGGACGTCATGGTGGGTAACTCCTGGTTATGTCGTTAGCATCGCTGCCCATGAGCAGCGCCTTCCACACCGCTATCGTGCCCGCGGCCGGTCTGGGCACCCGTTTCCTCCCCACGACCAAAGTCCGTGCCGAAGGAACTGCTGCCCCTGGTCGACACCCCCGCCATCGAGTACGTGGCCAGGGAAGCGGCTGAGGCGGGCGCGACGAAGCTGGTCATCGTCACCTCGCCGGACGAAGGCGTCGGTCGCCGACTACTTCGACTCCAACCCCGAGCTCGAGCAGTCGCTGGCCGCCCGCGGCAAGGCCGACCTGGTCGAGAAGATCCAGCGCGCGCCGAAGCTGATCAAGGCCGAGACCGCGATCCAGAAAGAAGCCCTGGGCCTCGGCCACGCCGTCGGCTGCGCGGAGGGCAACCTGACCGGCGACGACGAGGCCGTCGCGGTGCTGCTGCCCGACGACATCATCCTGCCGACCGACGCGCTCAAGAAGATGGCGAAGGTGCGCGAGGAGAAGGGCGGCAGCGTCCTGCTGGCGTTCGACATCCCGCGCGAGCAGATCTCCGCGTACGGCGTGTTCGACGTCCGCGACACCGGCAACGACGACGTCAAGCAGGTCGTCGGCATGGTCGAGAAGCCCAAGCCGGAGGACGCGCCGTCGACGTTCGCCGCCGCCGGCCGCTACCTGCTCGACCGCGCGATCTTCGACGCGCTCAAGCGCATCACGCCTGGTGCGGGTGGCGAACTGCAGCTCACCGACGCCATCGCGCTGCTGATCGACGAGGGTCACCCGGTGCACGTCGTCGTCCACCGTGGCGGGCGACACGACCTCGGCAATCCCGCCGGATTCCTCCGCGCTGCGGTTGACTTCGCACTCAAGACCCCGGAGTACGGACCCGACCTGCGCGAGTGGTTGCGGGAACGCCTCGACAACTCCTGAGCGCGAGGACCAACGACATGAGGTCAGTTGACGAGCAGCTCGCTCGGGTGATCGCGGCCGCCGTGCGGCCCGCGCCCGTCCGCGTGGCGATCTCGGAGTCGCAGGGCCTGCTCTGCGCCGAGGAGGTCGTCGCGGAACGCGCGTTGCCCGGCTTCGACCAGGCCGCCGTCGACGGCTACGCGGTGCGCAGCGTCGACGTCTCCGGTGCGAACGTCGGCCCGGTGCAGTTGCCGGTCGTCGGTGAGATCCCCGCCGGCTCCCGGCAACCGCGCAGGCTCCAGCCCGGCCAGGCGGTGCGGGTCGCCACGGGCGCGCCGCTGCCGACGCTTGGCCGACGCCGTCGTGCCGCTCGGCTACACCGACGGCCACCACGCGAAGGTCACGGTCAACCGCAGCGTGCCGTCCGCCGGGTTCGTCCGCCGCACCGGCGAGGACGTGCAGACCGGCGACGTCGCCGTGCGCCGCGGCGCGTCCATCGGTGCTGCTCAGGTGGGTCTGCTGGCCGCTGTCGGACGCAACAAGGTGCTCGTGCACCCACGCCCGCGCGTGTCCGGTGATCTCGCTCGGCGAAGAGCTCGTCGACGTCGACCGCACGCCCGGTCAGGGCCAGGTCTACGACGTGAACTCCTACGCGCTGTCCGCCGCCGCACGTGACGCGGGTGCCGAGGTCAGCCGGGTCGGCATCATGTCCGCCGACCCGCGCAGGCTGCGCGAGGTCGTCGAGGGACGGCTGCTGCTCTCCGAGATCGTCGTCATCGCCGGTGGCGTCGGCGGCGCGATCGGCGACGAGGTCAAGGCGGCGATCGCCGACCTCGGCGACATGGACGTCACGCGCATCGGCATGCACCCCGGCTCCGCGCAGGGCTTCGGGCGGCTCGGCCCGGACGCCGTGCCGACGTTCCTGCTGCCCGCGAACCCGATGAGCGCGCTCGTGGTGTTCGAGGTGCTGGTCAGGCCGCTGATCAGGGCCGCGCTCGGCAAGAAGAACCCGTACCGCCGCGCCGTGTCGGCCCGGCTGCTGTCGCCGCTGTCGTCGACGAAGGGCCGCCGCGGCTTCCTGCGCGGCCAGCTGCTGCGCGACGCCGACAACGGCGAGTACCTGGTGCAGCCGCTCGGCACGTCCGGGTCGCACCTGCTCGCGTCGTTGGCCGAGGCCAACTGCCTGATCATGGTCGACGAGGACGTCACCGAGGTCTCCGTCGGCGAAGAAGTGCTCGTCAGCTTCCTGGCGCAGCGCGGATGAGGTCGGCGGGGGATGAGCGCTTTCGCCGACCTGGGACGCCACCCCGGCTGGCCGGTCCGGCTGGGGCCCGTCGAGGTGCGCGCGGGAACCGTCGTGCTGCGCGGCCCACGGCTCTTCGACGGCGGCAAGTGGTCCCGGCTGCGCATCCGTGACCGCGACTACCTGGAGCAGTGGGAGCCCACCGCGCATGGAGGGCTGGGACGAGCGCAACGCGACGCTGTCCTGGCCCGCGCAGTGGTCGTCGCTGCGCGCCATGGCCCGGCGCGGCACCACGCTGCCGTTCATGATCCTGGTGAACGGCGAGGTCGCCGGCCAGATCACCGTCGGCAACATCGTGCGAGGCTCGCTGCGTCCGCCTGGATCGGCTACTGGGTAGCCTCTGATCGGGCGGGCGGCGGCGTCGCAACGGCCGCTGTGGCGTTGCTCACCGATCACGCTTTCCGCGACGCTGGTCTGCACCGGCTCGAAGCCACCGTCCGGCCCGAGAACGGCGCCTCGATCCGCGTGCTCACGAAATCCGGATATCGCGAGGAAGGCCTCTTCAAGCGTTATCTGGATGTTGCCGGACAGTGGCGCGACCACCTCTGCTTCGCGCTCACCTCCGAAGAGGTCCCTGATGGCCTAGTGCGCCGTTTGGTCGCACGCGGAGAGGCCCGTCTTCCCTGACGTTTGCGTCCGTTTGTTCTAATCGCTTCACCCAAAAGTGGGTGATACACCACACTTTGGTACGCACCGAGTTCGGCGAGCCTCCGACACTGGTGTGACTGTTGTGACTAGCGTGGTGAAAGCACCACGCGTGGGCCGGGGGAGGTGAACGGGGAATGCCGAGTTCGCTGATCATCGTTGCGCTGGTCGTCGCATGGCTGGTCGTCCTCGTCCCCATGATGGCCCGCAAGCGCCAGGAGAGTGCGCGCAGCGTGGGGGAGGAGTACGACGCCATGCCTGATGCCGAGTACGACGACATCCACGACATCGACGACGACTACTTCGATGAGGAGGAGTACGTCGAACGCCCCTTCCGGCGCGGCCGTGGTGGCTACGACCCGGAAACCGCCGCGCTGGTCGCGCAGGCCAAGTACGCGTTCCGGCGCAGAGTCGTCGCGTTCCTGCTGGCCGCCGCGATCGTGACCGGCGTCGTCGCGGGCGTCTACCTCACGCCGCTCTGGTACGGCCACGCGGCGTCGACCTGCTGCTCGTCGGCTACCTCACCTACCTGCGCCGCCAGGTGCGGATCGAGGAGGAGATCCGCGCACGCCGGCTCGCGCGGCTGCAGCAGGTCCGCCGCCGCCGGGCCACCGGTCCGCAGCCGCAGCAGGACACTCCGGCTTCCGAGCAGGCCGTCGGTCCGGCGCAGTGCCTGGCTGCCCGGTCGCCGAGACCACCGAGGTCGAGCTCGTGGCCGAGCCGGTCAGTGCCCGCGCTGCCGCCGATGCCACGCTTCGAACACCACGTTCGGCCGGGCACGATCCCGGTCGACTCCGACGTCCAGCGTGCCGTGGTCCGCGCGAAGAAGAAAGAGAAGAACCCGGCCTCACCGCTTCCTGCTAGAGCAGCCACCGCAAGCCGAAACGCACATCAATCCCAACGGGATCTACACTGACCACGCTGAGGAAGAGCAGGACGGGACGAATCACAAAGCGATTGCCGATCCGCTGATCGACAGCGGTGACGAGTTCAAGTTAACTCTCGCCGTGGATGAAGGGGATCCGGAATTTATGAAGAAGAGCTATGCCCTTGTCCTCAATAAGATTGCGCGCAGGTTAAAAATTACCAAAGAAGAAGTGGAAAGACCGTGGGACACGGGCCATGCTTGGGTTGCATCGGATGTCTTACAGAAAGGCCGTCGCCTCGCTCATGATAGCTATGGCTTTGGCCATGGTAGCGTCATGCATCCCGATCTGTCAGCACCGATGAGGCCGGCTCGCTGCTCAAAGACTACACGATTAGTAAAGTGGCTTTTAAACGCGCAATCGCAAAAGCGGAGGAGATCAAAGTCAAGAAACCCAAATACAACACCATTGGCTATAACTGCACAAAATTTACCCGCGATTTGGTGAGGGCCGCCGGACTCAGTTTCCCAGGCTACCGCGCCGTACGGGGGATGCCCGTTACTCGCACGGCGGCCTTTACCCCTGCACGCCTCTATGAGGCATTGGCCAAACAGGAGAAGAAGGGCAGAGCCTACAGGAGCGTTGCACCTGCGAGGTTGGAAGGTAATGCGAGACGACCTGAAGAGAATCTGAGGGCGAATGTCAATGCAAGTGGTGTCAGCGGTGTCAGTGGCAGCCATGTTGATGAAGGCAGCGGTGGCCTCAATGAATCACAAATGACAGTTCCCTCTTCCGTTACAACAGCGCCACTGCCGGTTGCATCCGTTGAGATTGACCTACCAAATGGGGTAATCGAATACCTTAAGATGGGGGGCCGCATAGCAGATGCCATTACCTTCGGCTTGATACCTGGTAAATTTGCCCTCGCCGGTATGAATGATGAGCAGCGTAATGAGTTAGCACTTTTGATGGGAAATGACCGCATAGAGTTGGACCAGGAGATCGAGAACCTTGATGATTCCGGTTGAGAGCAAGACTCTGCTCCCTAATTAGACGAATGTCCAGCAATGGGGTCAATGTTCCATAAAGAAATGGGTCAACTGTAGTTACAGTTGACCCATTTGTTTATGAAACAAAATACCCAACTTTCTGCAACTGCGTTATCCTACGCCTAGTAAATTCCAACGATGAAGAGCAAAATAGAAGAGAGAAAACGGATGAAGAGCCATGCGATACGAGCATTGCGCCAAAAATTGGCCGCGGGCAAGTCTGTTTTTGGGTTGTGGGTTACGCTGGAGTCGGCAAGTATCACCGAAATGGGCGTTGCCCTGGGGCTGGATCGGGTTGTCATTGACGCCGAGCATGGACATTTGGATTGGCATGATATTGTTGAACACATTCGCGCTGCGGTGCGAAGCGATACGGTGATTCTGGTGCGTATCGCCGAGTTGAATGGGGGTGTGATCAAGCGCGTATTGGACATTGGCGCGGATGGCGTTGTCGTGCCGTGGGTAGAGAGCGCAGAGCAGTTGGAGCAGGCGGTTGCCTATTGCAATTATCCGCTCAAGGGGCTGCGGGGTATCGGCGCGGAACGGGCGACAGGGTGGGGTCGGGCGACGGCAGAGCATGTGGCAGAAGCCAACGATCATGTGTTGGTGGTGCCGATCATTGAATCGGTACGCGCCGGTCAGAATATCCATGAATTGGTGGCGGTGCCGGGGGTTGAACTTCTTCTTTTTTGGCCCGTCCGATTTTTCCTCAACGGCGGGTTTTGCGGGGCAATGGGAAGGGCCAGGGGTGGCAGAGCAAATCTTGGCGGCCAAGGATGTAATTCGGGCGGCTGGCAAGAATTGCGGGCTGTTGGCGACGAGCAATGCCAATTTGCTGGAGCGGCAAGAGCAAGGCTTTCGCATGTTGGGCTTGGGGATTGACGGTGGATTGCTGCTTGCGCTGCCCTGACAGAGGCGATGGCGACAGTTGGGCGTGAAGGCAAAATCAACGCCGCATTTACGGTTGCGGCCAATAATCAGAGGTGCGAGGACAGATGATGGCAAACGACAAGTAACGTACTTTTCGGGTGGCTTTGACCGGCGATTTCTATGACCAAAGCGGAAAGACTCCATTCAAAGACATGGGGCTTTCGGTTTTCGATGAGCAACCCCAAATCGAGTATTTCCCTTTGGCGAGCATCGTCCGCAGATCGGGGCAGACCAGATCGGGATGCCAATGCGGTTGTGGTGTTGATGCCGGCGGTGACGCGTGAAAGTTTGCACAGGCTGATAATTTGTTGGCGATTGGCCGCTTTGGTGTAGGCTATGAAAAGGTCGACGTGGCGGCTTGCACAGAGGCCGATGTGCTGGCCTTTATTACAGCAGGCGCAGTCGACCGCTCGGTGGCAGAGGCGACGGTTGGCTGGATGATTGCCCTGTGCCACCATACGCTGGTCAAGGATCGGTTGGTGCGTACAGGGCAATGGGATACGCGCACTCGCTATATGGGGTCGGAATTGCGCGACCGCACCTTTGGGGCAGTGGGCTGGGAGGCATTGCGCGCGAGACGATCCGGCTTGTTGAGCATTTTTGGCATGAAGCAGCCAATCGCCTTTGACCCTTATTTGAAGCCGGCGACGGCGCGAATCGCTAGGGGTGAAGTTGGTGACTTTGGATGAGTTGTTGGCGACGCGCTGATTTTGTCTCGCTGCATTGCCCGCTGACCGATGAGACGCGTGGGATTGATTGGGCGCCGCGAACTGGGACTTGATGAAACCGACGGCTTATCTGTTGAATACTGCACGTGGCGGGTTTGTGGATGAGGATGCGCTTTATGATGCGCTCAAGAGCGGGCAGATCGCTGGGGCAGCGATTGATTCATTTGTCGATGAGCCGATTACATCGCCACATCGTTTTGGTGACTTGGAAAATGTGATTTTGGCGCCCCATTCGATTGCGTGGACGGATGAACTCTTCCGCGATATCGGGCGGACGGTGTGCCAGGGCATGGTGGACTTGGCGTATGGGCGCAAGCCACAGAAGGGCGTGCTGAATCCAGAGGTGTTGGAGCGTCCGGGTTTTCAGGAGAAGTGGCAGCGACTGCGGCTGGACGGTAGAGAAGTGATGAGAGGCGCACAGACGCTGCGGAAGTCGCCACTATCTCGGGCTGGGCACGCGAGTTATGCTTTGCTTTGGCTTCGGCTTGGGCGGCGGCTTTTTCCATGCGGTCCGTGTCGGGTGCGCCCATGATGTGATAGCCGCCATCCACGTAGAGAACTTCGCCTGTGATTTGCTTTGACCAGTCGCTGAGCAGGAAGCGGGCGGCATCGCCAATGTCCTCTTGGCTGACATTGCCTAAGGTGCAACGGAGCCAACATAACTGAGGCTTTTGCGGAAGCCGCTGACGCCTGAGGCCGCCAGTGTCTTGATCGGGCCAGCGCTGATGGCGTTGACGCGGATGCGTTCCGGGCCGAGATCCCAGGCAAGATAACGCACGTGGCTTCGAGAGCCGCTTTGGCGACACCCATGACGTTGTAGTTGGGTGTTACCTTTTCGGCGCCATAGTAGGTTAGGGTGAGGATGCTGCCGCCGTTGGGCATGAGAGGCATTGCGCGCTTGGCAAGGGCAATGAGG
>CAVYAD010000041.1:0-40393 GCA_963766275.1 uncultured Actinomycetota bacterium | reverse complement strand
CTGCCGGGAGAGCAGGGCCCGGTTGAGCGCGCGGACGCTCAGACGCGTCGTCATGCGGCGGATCCTGCCAGAGCGGAACCGAGAGGAGCAGCAGCAGACCTGTCAATGGCCACAGCCCGGCAACGATCTGTTGCCACAGAGCCAGTTCCGTGGGATGCGCGACCAGCGCGAGCGGCTCGCCGCCATGGCGTCCGGCCGCGAGGGGTCGGCGGGGATCGTGCGGGCGTACCTCTCGCCCGAGCATCGCGACCATCCCGAGGAGGGTTGCCCGTCCGCCGCGCTGCTCGACGAGACCGGCCGATGCGGGGAGCCGACCATGCAGGCGTACACCGGCAGCGTGGGCACTGGGCATCACGGAACAGGACTGAGTCGTTGTCGGTTCACGTCTCGACCCGCGGGCCGAGCTGACTCAGCCGCAGACCCCATGCACCGCCCGTCTTCGTCGACCGTCCCAGATGGAATGCGTACCAGTCGCCCTCGATCGGCTCGAACGCGAACGGTTCATGCCACCTCACCGTGGCGGGGTTCAAGCCCGGACACCAGGCGAACCCCGCGCCTTGCGTCATACCGGGATCGCTCGTCACAAGGAACGTGCATCCATCGCTGTCGAACCGGTTCTCGAAGGCGTAGACCCCCACGGCCGGGGGCTTCACGCCCGGTCCCGCGGCGACTTTCTCCAATGCGGTCCGGTGCAACGGGAACAGTGCACGGCCGACCAGATCGCCGGACGCGACTGCCCAACTCGCCGCGAACAGGGCGGGGGCGAGCAGCAACGGCCACCACTGCCTGAAAGGTCGGCCGACGCGCCTCACGCCCATCGCGAGGCACAGCAGCCCGATGGCCGCCCAGCCGACGAGCGCGAGCATCAGATTGGAGTAGTACCCGCCAGGCACGGCGACGCCCGTGAGCAAAAGCCACGTAGGCACCACCGCCAGCCCACCGGCCACCACGCTGACCCCTGACCGACCATGTCCCACCCCCTGTGTCGATCATCAGGACGCGGCACCGGCACGGAGGTTCCCTAGGCCTGGTCGAGGCGCACGCAGCAGTGGCCGGGAGCGGGGTCGAGGCGCGCAATGTGACCGGTCGTCTTGATTCCGTCCAGCAGTCCGCTGATCAGGCAGAGGTTCATCCCGCACACCAGTTCGGTGTGCCGCTGCGCCAGGCTGTGGAACGGGCAGTTGCCCAGCAGGATCGAGCCGCCGTCCTGGCGAGGCTCGAACCCGAGGGACTCCAGTGCCTCGACGACGCCTTCGGCGGCTGACTCCGCGAGGTCCGCGCCCCACTCGTAGGCCCGCCGGTTGAGGATCTCGCGCGGAGGCTCGCCCGTGGTCTGCGCCTCCAGCAACGCGTCGGTCAGCAGATGGCTGGCCGCCTCGTAGCGCCGGTCGGGCAACGACACCGCGATCTCCGAGCCGGACCGCCGGTACAGCTTCGCGGGACGGCCCGCACCCGGCCCGGTGCGGCCGGATCGCCGTTCGTGCACCACGTCCAGCAGACCCATCTCGACCAACTTGTCCAGGTGGAAGGCCGCTGTCGTGCGGGGGACGGAGACGGCGGTGGACGCCTCGTCCTTGCTGATGGGCGCGGTTTGGCGCACCACGAAGTCGTAGAGCCTGCGCCGGGTCGGCTCGTCGAGAGCCGCGACGGCGGCGACGTGGTCGGCCATCTCTTAAACCCACTTCTGTTGACTAAATTCGGCAACCGGTTCTAACGTTAGCTCACCTTGTCGTTAGAAGGAGGAGTCATGACACTCCTGACCCGCGCCGACCCGGCCACGCAGGCGTTCCTCGCGTTGCGCACGGTCTTCACGGTCGCGCCGATCCTGTTCGGACTGGACAAGTTCTTCAACCTGCTCGTGGACTGGCAGGTCTACCTGGCGCCGTGGATCGACTCGATCGTCCCCGGCACGGCGCAGACCGCCATGTACATCGTGGGCGTGATCGAGATCGTGGCCGGCGTGCTGGTGGCCGTCGCGCCGAAGTGGGGCGGGCTCGTGGTCGCCGGGTGGCTCGCCGGGATCATCATCAACCTGCTCACCCTGTCCGGCTACTACGACGTGGCCCTGCGGGACTTCGGGTTGCTGGTCGCGGCACTGGCGTTGTCCCGGCTGGCCAGCCGATGACCGACCCGATCGACGTCGAGGCGGCGCGGCAGGCGGTGTCGGACCTGTTGAAGGCACTGGGAAAGGACCCTTTCTCAGTGCATCTGGCCGACACGCCGCGCCGCGTCGCCGAGGCGTACGCGGAGCTCCTCACGCCGCGGGCGTTCAACCTCACGACGTTCCCGAACGACGAGGGCTACGACGAGCTGGTGCTGGCGCGCGGGATTCCCGTGCAGTCGTTGTGCGAGCACCACATGCTGCCGTTCCACGGTGTCGCGCATGTCGGCTACCTGCCCGGCGAACGCATCCTCGGGCTGTCGAAGCTCGCGCGGGTGGTGGAGATGTTCGCGCGTGACCTGCAGGTGCAGGAACGGCTCACCAAGCAGGTGGCCGACTGGCTCCAGGAACACCTGCGGCCCAAGGGGGTCGGCGTCGTGATCGAGGCCGAGCACCTGTGCATGTCGTTGCGTGGCGTGAAGATCAGCGGCGCCAGCACCGTCACGTCGGCGTTGCAGGGCGTGCTGCGCAAGGATCCCGCGTCACGGCAGGAGTTCTTCACTCTCGTGCACGCGTAGCCTCGGTGCATGGGGAAGATCCACGCCGGGGCCACGCTCACGCCGCACTTCCGCGACTTCCTGCCCGCCTGGGTCGCAAGTCAGCCGTGGTACGTCAAAGAGGGCGCACTGCGGCCGGTCGGGTTCTTCCGGTTCGAGGACCCGGTGGGCGAGGTCGGCATGGAGACGCACCTGCTGCAGGACGGTCAGGTGGTCTACCAGGTGCCGCTGACCTACCGGCCCGCGCCGCTGGACGGCGGCACGCTCGTCACGACGGCGGAACACAGCGTGTTGGGCACGCGGTGGATCTACGACGCGGTGAGCGACCCGGTCTGGATCGCCGCGGTGCTGAACCTGGTCGCCACCAACGGAGTCTCGGCGCCCAGCGGCCGGAGCGATCCGGCCTGGGCGCGTGGCGAACTGATCATTCCGGCAGAGCTGACTCCTGAGACCGTCACGATCGACCTCGACCGTGTGGTCGTCCCGCACGGCGTCGCGGACGCGGTCGGCGTCGTCATCGGTTCCTGGCAGGAGAAAACCGGGCGCCTGGCAGTGCTGCGTCAGACCGGCCCGAACACGTAGGTCCCGGCAGCCGAAGCGTCGTCGCCCGCCCAGAACTCCAGCCACAGCTCGGCGAACTCCTCGCGCGACAACTGACCGTCGCTGTCGGCGTCCAGGAACGGGAAGTCGGTCGGGCCGTCGTGCCCGAGCCAGGCGCTGATCATGGTCTGGTACTCGTCGGGCGAGATGTAGTCGTCACGGTTCTCGTCCACCGCCGCGAACATCGCGTCCGCCGTCGTCGTGACGGCCTCGGGCGCGTTCGGCAACGCCTCGACGATGCGCAGGACGTCCTCGATCGCGACCCGGTCCTGGCCCGCGGCGGCCTGCAGCGTCGCCCACCAGCCCATCATCACCTGGGACAGCAGCTCCTCGTCGTCTCCGCGCAACGTCACCCAGCGCGCGGTGAGTGCGCGGAAGTCGCTCTCGTCCAGGAATCCGTCACTGTTGGCGTCCATCGCGGTGAAGACCACGGACACCTTGCGTCTCTGCAAGTCGCTGGCCATGCGCAGGACGATAGGCCGAACGCAGCAATGTGGACTATCGGCCGAACGGGTCCGAACCAGTCCGACTAGTCACTCGAGTGCCCAGTCCACATCGAGTGCCTCGGAAAGCTGTAGCCGCCCCGAAACCCCGAGCTTGCGATACGTCCCGGACAACACACCCTCGACCGAGCTCGCCGGCATCAGCAACGTCGACGCGATCTCCTCGTTCGATCGTCCCCGCGCCGCCAGCGCCGCCACCTGGTGCTCGGTCGGGGTCAACGCGGTCGGCCCGGTCTGCCGCATCCGGCGCGGCCCCGACCCGGTGGCGACGAGCTCGGAGTACGCCCGCGCCGCCATCGCCGTCGAGCCGCATTTCTGGGCGAGGTCCACCGCGTCACGCAGACACGTCCGCGCGCCCGAGGTGTCGCCCTGCCGCCGGAACACCACGCCGAGGTCGACCAACGCGCGCGCCAGCTCAAGGCGGGCGGGGGAGTTCCGCAGCACGCGCACGGCCTCCTCCAGCAACGTTCGCCCGGTCGTGCCCGCGGTCACCCGGCCTGCCGCCCGCAAAGCCACGCCCAACGCCCGCGGCGCACCCCATGCGCGGGCCAGCTCGACCTCCTCCATGGCGAACCGGCGGGCCCGTTCGCCGTCGCCCAGGGCCGCGCAGGCCAACGCCGCCCCGGAACGCCACGCCAGCGCCGCGGGATTGCGGTACGGCCACAGCGAACAGTGCTTGCCGGCGGCCAGGAACGCCTCCAGCGCCTCGTGATCGTCGCCCTGGACGATCAACGTCCGGCCGCGCACGGTCAGCAGGCTGCCGTAGGTCCACAGCCGGCGCGCGTCCTCGGTGCAGGACTCCCTGACCAGCTCGAACGCCTCGTCGGGACGGCCTTCCTCCAGCAGGATGTCGGCGAGCAGCGACGCGTGCCACGTGGTGACCGCGTGCCAGCGCGGATCCTGGCGCAGGTGGTCGCCGGCGAGGGTCAGGTCGGTGCGGGCCGCGGCGAGATCTCCCTTGCGGCGCTGGACGTTCGCGCGCAGCACGTATGTCAGCGCACGCAACGCCGGGGCCTGTGCGCGGTCCACGTCGTCGAGAACCGCCAGGGCCTCATCGAGCGAGTCGGCCAGGTTCAAGGTCATCGCGGATGTCAACGATGACATGACGTCGTTGGTGGACAACAGAAGTACGGCCTCGGTGGCGCTGATGTCGCCGACCATCGCGTGGTGCAGCACCCCGGCGGGCGTGTCGAGCGGCACCGAGGTGGGCACGGCCTCCTGCCACGCCAACGCGTGCACCACGAGGTGCGCGCCGGCCCACGGCGAGTTGACCGATCGCAGCACCGACGTCAGTTCGAGAGGTTTTCCTTCGGCGTGCAGGGCATAGGACAGCGCCACCGCCGATTCAGTGTCCGAAGAGGACTTGAACGCCTCGCGCAGCCGGGCCGTCGCGCCCGGCAGGTTGCCGACCAGCTCGGCGACACCCAGCAGCCGCAACGCCCGCGACGGGTTCGCCACCGGCTCGCGCAACGCCCGCCACAGCAGCCGCGCGGCCACGACGGTGTCCCCCCGGTTGACGGCTTCCTGAGCCGCGCGGTCGAGCACCTCGCCCGCCCACGGTTCCAATCCCGGCGAGGTTTCCAGGAGGTGGTCGGCAACGACCCGATCGGACGCGCCGTGTGCGCGCAACGACTGTGCGGCCCGGAGATGCAGAGCGGCCCGTGCGGGTGCGGGCATGTCCTCCAGCACCGCGGGCCCGGCCACGCCGAGGAGCCGCACCGTCTGAACGGCTTCGGCGAGCTCGGCCGGACTCAGCCCGGCGAGCTCGGCCAGCACGCCGTGGTGCGGGGACGGCCCGAGCACGGCCAGGCAGTGCGCCGTCGTGACCACCGCGGCCGGGCGCCGCCGCAGCCGGGCCACGACGAGCTCGCCGGACACCTCGGAGCCCCGTTGCGCGACGCACCAGGCGGCGTCGGCGGTCGCGGGCACGCCGTCCTCGGCCAGCGCGCGGACCAACCGGGCAACCATCAGCGGGTTTCCGCCGGAGGCGACCGAGCAGGCGGTGACGAACTCGGGAGCGGGTTCGGTGAAGACCGAACCGACCAACTCGCGAACCTCGGCCTCGCTCAGGTTCCCCAGCACCACCCGCCGGCACGCCGCCGTGATCTCGCCGAACGACGGGTCGTCGCACCGTTCACCGGTGCCGACGGCCAGCACGATGGCGATCGGCAGCCGCTGCAGGCGCAGCGCGAGATAGGCGAGCCAGCGCAACGAAGCGGCGTCTGCCCAGTGCGCGTCGTCCACGACGATGAGCAGGCCGGAGGCGCCTGCCAGTGCCACCGACAACCGGTACACGCCGTGCAGCACCGCGAAATCGGCGTTCGCCGCCGTCAGTTGTAATGCGCCGAGTGCTTCGCAGGGCACGATGGAGGGATCGGCCATGTCGAACAACTGCGCCACGATCCCGAATGGTAAATCGATTTCAAGTGCGCTTCCGCGGGCCCGCACGACGTGTCTGCCGGAGGACTCCCAGCGCGCCGCGACGTCGTCGAGCGCCGCGGTCTTGCCCGTGCCAGGAGCACCTTCCACGACCGTGGTCGTGCCCGGTGTCACCTGGTCGCTGATTCCGGCACACCACACTTTCAGCCGGTTTTCCAAGATCTCTCCACAATCAGTGGGTGAAAGGATCAGCAGGAATTGATGCTACTGATTGAAGGCCACTTGCTCAGGTAAAGGTAGATACGCTATGGGCGTCTCAACAGGGCCGCTGCCCGTATGATCCGCCGGGCAACTACTCGAATGAGTAGCGGCAGCCGGGACACGGTGTCACGTGGTCATCCCAACGGACTAGGGCGTTGCCTCGGGGCTGGTCGTGACACGGACCGTTGTGGTAAAGCAGCGCTTGTTCTCCGCCGCCGCGGGGTGAAAGGAAAATGGGTGTCGGGGAATCGGGACGGGGTGTTCCGCGGCCGTGAGGGAGAACGTGAGCTCCTGAGCGGTGTGCTGGACGCGGGCACCGGTGTGGTCTTGATCGACGGCGTGGCCGGCACCGGGAAGACGCGGTTGCTGGCCGAGGTCGCCGCCGTCGCCGCACGCCGCGGATTCGAGGTCGCCACCGCGCAGGACGAGCTGGACCAGCCGTTTCTACTGGCACGCCTGGCCGAACGCGAGCCGGACGGCCCGACGCTCGTCGTGCTCGACGATCTCCACCTGGCCGAGCCCGGAACCCTGGCCGCGTTACGCGCGTTGCTACCCGCCGCCACCCATCAGAAGGTGGTCTGGCTGCTCGCCCGCCGCTCGAACGAAGGCGCCGACCGCCTGTTCGCCGCGCTGGCCCGCAATGCCGCGCGTATCGAGCTGCGGGCGTTGACGGACAACGTCGTCGCGGACCTCGTCGCCGATCTCGCCGGCGGAATTCCCGACCAGGATCTTCGCGCGCTCGCCGCCACCGCCCAGGGCAATCCGGCGGCGTTGATTCGTCTCTTCACCGCGTTGCGCGAAGACGATCAGGTGGTCGTCACCGCCGATCACGCCTCACTGCGCGCCGATCGTTCTTCGCGTCGCGCGGAAGCGTTGATCCGCGAACGAGTCGGTTCGCTGAGTGGCAAAGCACAGCACCTGTTGCAGGTCGCGTCCGTGCTCGGGCCGCGTTTCGAACCGGGCGACCTCGCGGAGCTGCTCGCGTCCAGCACGGCGATCCTGTTGCCCGCCTTCGACGAGGTGATCGGCGCGGGCGTGGTGACCTCGCTGGAGGACCGGCTCGCGTTCCGGCACGAGCTGGTCTGGCGGCTGGTCGCGGACTCCGTGCCCGCACCCGTGCGGCGCGCGCTGCACCGCGAGGCCGGCGAAATGCTGCTGGGACGCGGGGATTCCGCCGTCATGGCTGCTCAGCACCTGCTGCACGGCGCCCAGCGCGGTGACGTGCGGTCGATCGACGGCCTGGTCGCGGCGGCGAAAGCCGTGCTGTGGCAGGCACCGGACGCCTCGGCCGAGCTCGCGGTGCGGGCGCTCGAACTCACCGACCAGGCCTCCGCTTCACTGATGCACCGCACGGTGATGGCGGTGCGGGCACTGGCCGCCGCCGGGAAGCTCGCGGCGGCACAGGCGCTGGCGCAGGACGCGCTGTCACGGCAGGTGCCCGCGCCCGCCGCGGCCAAGCTGCGGCACTGCATGGCGCTCACGACGTTGCTCGGCGCGCAGCACGCCGAGTCGGTGGAGATCTCCGAGGCGCTGCTCGACGAACCCGACCTCTCGCCGGAACTCGTGCCGTGGGTGGAGATCACCAGGTTGATGGCGTTGCTCGGCCACGACCGGCGCCGGGCCGAGGTGCTGGCCGAGACGATCGTGCGCACCCATCAGGGCGCGCCGGACGACGTGCTGGCAACGGCTTTGGCGGTGCTGGCGGCGATCGCGCGCGACACCGGGCAGGCGGGCGTGGCGATGGACCTGGCGCGGGAGGCCGCGCAGTCGGTGTCCTCGTTCGACCTGTGCGCCTACCCGCAGTTGCTGCTCGCGACCCTGCACTCCGGGCTGAGGGACTTCGCCGACGCCGACGCCGTCGTGCGGCGGGTGCGCAGCGGGCCGTCGTCGGTGGTGAGCAAGGAGATCATGACCTCGGTCGTACAGGCGCGGATCCTGTTGCAGGCCGGGCGGATCGAGGAGGCCGCCGTCGAGGCGCGCGGTGCGCTCGCGAGGGCCGAGGAGACCGCGCACAACGCCCTGGTGGCACCCTCGTTGGCCGTGCTGGCGATGGTGGCGATCCACACCGGCGATCTGCCTGCGGCGATCGAGCACGTCGAGCGGTACCGCGGGCTCGTGCCCGTCGACGGGATCATCTTCTCGCGCGCCTACTACCAGTGGGCCGATGTCCTGGTGTCCTATGTGGGCTTCGGGCTTGAGCGCGCTCTCGGGCTGCTCACCGAGGAGTATCCGGCGCTGGTGGCCTCCGGCCTCTTCGCCGAGGAACCCCGTGCCGCCGGGTGGTTCGTGCGCCGCGCCGTCGAGGCAGGTGACGAACGGCTGGCCAAGGCGGTGGTCGACCGCGCCGAGCGACTGGCCGAGGAGAACCCCGGATTCCGTGCGGTCGCCGCCGCCGCGCTGCACGCTCGCGGCCTGTTCGACAACGACGCCGGCCTGCTTGAACTCGCTTCCACGCAGCACCGCGACCTGTGGGCGCGGGCCAACGCGGCCGAGGACCTCGGTGTGCTGCTGGGAGCGGAGTCGACCGATCGGGTGGCTTCGGTGAAGGCGCTGGAGGACGCGCTCGGGCTCTACCGCGAGATCGGCGCGTCCCGCGACAGCGCGCGCGTGCTCGGTCGGCTGCGGAAACTCGGGCGCCGCCGCCGGGCGGCGCCGGTGCGCCCGTCCTCCGGATGGTCCAGTTTGGACGACACCGAACGGGCGATCGCGAACCTGGTCGCCAAGGGTCAGACGAACCGGCAGATCTCCACGCAGCTGTTCATGTCACCGCACACCGTGAACTTCCACCTGCGCAAGATCTTCCGCAAGCTCGGGATCAGCTCTCGCGTCGAGCTGGTGATGAGGTCGCGGGACGACCAGTGAGCCGTTTCGTCTGACGACGCAACTGCAGGATGCGGGCGGCGCCGACGACCGCGACCAGCAGCGCGCCACCGATCGCACCGAACAGCAGCGCCACGCCGAGGGGCAGCGTGAACTGGCCCCACAGGAAGTGGATCGTGGCCTCGTTGCCGTTCTGCAGAATGAAGACGAGCAGGAAGATCAGCACGATGATCGCGACCAGCACGGCGATCCAGGTGCCGCTGATACGGGTGGGCCGCAACTTCTTCGGTGCGGGCTCGGGTTTCGCGGGCCCGGGCTTCGCGGTCTCGGGAACCGGGATCGGGCTCGTGCGCGGTTCGTTCGTGCGCGGTTCGGCAGTCTCGCCGTTCGGGGTCGCCACGCTCATCATTATCGATGACCAGGCGTGATCCCGCGCGTCGGCGGACGGGTGTTTACAGCTTGCGCAGACCGGACAGAACCCGTTCGAGCAGCGCCATGTTCGGCTTGTCGCCCGGTTCGTGCACGGCGACGAGGTTGAGCGTGATCAGGTCGCTCAGCAGCACCCGCGTCACGCCGAGAGGGATCTTCATGAGCGCCGAGATCTCCGCCACCGAGCGCGGCTGCAGACACAGTCGCATCATCCTCGACTGCTCGGCGTTCGCGCGGTAGAGCCGTTCCTCGTCGGTCGAGAGCAGCGTTTCCAATCGCAGGTCGTGACGGGCCGCGGTGCGGCCGCCGGTGCGGGCATAGGGGCGAACCAGCGCACTGTCGTGCGCGGCTACCTGTGGTTCTTCTTCCTGCATCGGCCACTCCGGAGGCGGTTCCGGCGGTCGTTGGCGCAACGGTTGTTGACGAGGCAGTTGTTGCGTCTCCACGCCGTTCGGTTCAGGTCTTCGTTCGGCGCGCAGTCGTCTGCGGGTCGCTGGGGACCCGAAACGCGCCCCCGTGTAACCGATTTCCGTCGCTTCCTCGTCGTGCACGTGCTCAAGCTATAACGAAGACGGTGAAAAGTATGTCGATCACGTTGCCTTTTTGTGCCCCAGATCGAATCTGACCTGGATTGCAGTCCCGGACGACGTCGTTTGGGTGCGCACGAGGTCCGCCAAACGGTTGACCAGCAACAGACCGCGACCGCCTGGATCGTTTGCGTGCACGGGCGTGCGTCCGGCCAGGACATCGGTGATGTGCCCGTTGTCGTTGACTTGGCAAACAATGCTTTCGCTTTCCGTCCACACCCGGACCGTGCTCTCGCCGCCGCCGTGCCGCACGCTGTTGGTCGCCAGCTCCGTGACGGCGAGCGCGAAGTCGTCGACCCGGTCGGAGGCGAGACCGAGCCTGGTGGCCTGCTCACGCGCGAACGCACGCACCGCGGCCATCGCGCCGACGCCTGCCGACGTGCTCGCCGCGTCCGGGGGTGCCGGCAGCGGCATGGCGTGAGCTGCGACTACGACCCTCGCGGGGTGGAAGTGGTCGCTCGGGCGGTGGCCGCTCGCGTCGATCACGACCGGGTGGGTCTTCTCGGCGTCGGCCAGCACGTCGTGGCCGAGTGTAGACGTGTTGTAGGGGCAGAGGATGCTGAGGTCGCGTCCGCCGAAGGCGTAGTTGACCAGCGCCTCGTGCAACGCGCACGCCGGGTACTCGACATCGGTGCGCTGGTTCCACACCGGCTCGCTGATGATCCGCACAGGCCCGCGGTGCCGGTCGGCGAACGCGCGGAGCTCCGGGATGATCCGGCCGGGGTTGCGGCCGGCCTCGGACATGTCGATGAACGTGACGAGGTGCGCGAACCCGCTCAGTGCCTCCCTGAGCAGCGTCAGGTTCTCGCTGGGCACCGCGATCGTGACCGGTTCCGCGTTCGCCAGGCCCTCCATCACGAACGGGACGATCCCGTCGATGTAGGAGTCCTCATCGCAGTAGAACAACGCCGGATGTGCGAACGTCATCGTCGTGCCACCTCTCGTCAACGCCCCAGGGTGCGCAGGCGTGGCGTTGCCTAAACCATCATTTCTTGACCCTGACACCGTGTCAGCCCCTACACAGGAGCAGTCATGTTCACCATCGGAGACTTCGCCCATCTGGGGCGCGTGTCGGTGCGGATGCTGCGCCATTACGACGCGGTGGGGTTGCTGCCACCGGCCCACGTCGACCCGGCCACCGGCTACCGCTTCTACACCGCCGCCCAGCTGCACCGGCTCAACCGCCTCGTCGCGTTGAAGGACCTCGGTCTGACACTCGACCAGGTCAAGGTCGTGCTCGACGAGAAACTGTCTGTCGAGCAGCTGCACGGCATGCTCTCGTTGCGCCGGGCCGAGCTGCGCCAGCAGATCACGGCCGACGAGTGGCGGCTGCGCCGGGTGGAGGCACGTCTCCATGCCATCGAAAGGGAGGGCGCCATGCCCACCGACGACGTTGTTGTGAAGCCGGTTCCTTCCGTGCGCCTCGCGCGGCTGACGGAGACCGCCGACTCCTACGGACCGGAGGACATCGGCCCGGTCATCCAACCGCTGTACCCGGAGCTCATGCAGCGCCTCGAACGTGCGGGTGTCCCGATGACCGGTCCCGGCGTGGCCACCTACGAGCCCGCCGAAGGCGACAAGGTGCTCGTGCACGCCGGCGCGCAGGTGTCCGTCGAGCCGTCCGCCTCGTACGACTTCGAGGTGGTCGACCTGCCCGCGCTGGCCGAGGCGGCGACGATCGTGCATCGCGGTCCGATGGACAACGTCGACGTCACCTACCAGACCGTGGCCATGTGGATCGAGGCGAACGGGTACAGGCAGAACGGGTTCGCGCGTGAGCTCTACCTGAACTACGGAGATGGTGACCCGGCTGAGTGGATCACCGAGCTGCAGCTGGAGATCACCAAGCCGTGAGTGCCTGGTGAAGCCGGTCTGACCGGTCGTGCAGGCTGAGCGACCGCAACGTCGCCAGCTCACCCCGGTACCACGCGCGGCGGTCCCTTGTGGACCGCCGCGCGTCCACCAGTTCCACGTAATGCTCCACCACACGGGAGATCGCGGCCGAGGCGTCGCCGTCCTGCCGTTCCCGCGCGAACAACCTGACGAGGTCCGGCACCCGGTATCGGTCCATCGTCAGCGTTTCCAGCACACCGGCGTCGACCAGTCGTTCCGCGATGATCGACGCCTCGGTCTCGGACCTGCCGATCAACGCGCCGACGGTGTCCGCCGCGACCACCGGTAGGTCCAACGCTCCCAACAGCCTGAGCGTCGACAGCTCGGCCGAGGACAGTCCCTCCCACGCCGTGAGCAGCCGGTCCCGCACGCTGTTGTCCTGCCACGACAGCAGATCCAGCCGCCGACGTGGATCGGCGAGTCGTTCGGCGAAGTCTTCCAAAGGCCAGTCCGGCCTCGTCGCCAGACGATCGCCGACCAGTCTCAGCGCCAGCGGCAGGTGCTCGCAGAGCCGCGCGATCTCCGCGGTCGGGCCGTCCCTGTCACCGATGTGGGTGCGCAGCAGTTCGACCGAAGCGGCACCGGACAGCCGGTTCAGCTGGACGTGCGACCGGCCGGGCACGCCTCTCACTGGCCCTCTCGATGTCACGAGCACCCCGACCCCGGCCGGAATCGTGCCCACGTCGGAGAGGTTGTCGAGCACCGCCAGCACCCCCGGCGGCAACGTCGGCAACGCCTCCGCGGACGAGAAGTGCAGCACCCCGACGGGAAACCTCGCGGCGACGGAGAACGCCGCGTGCGCGGCCAGCGCGGTCTTGCCCACGCCGACCGGCCCGTGCACCGCACACACCTGATCCTCGGCCAGCCGCCTGGCTACCTCTTCAACCTCGCGCGCCCGCCCGACCAGCGGCCCCCGAGGTCGTGAGTGGTTTCCGTCGTTCTGGCGACGGAAACCACTCACGACCCGACCTGGGGCTGGGCCGAGGAGGGTGGGGTCCTCGCGCAGGATGCGTTGCTGGAGGTCACGGAGCGGCTTGGAGGGTTCGATGCCGAGCTCGTTGACCAGGAGGCGCCGCAGGTCCCGGTAGGTGCCGAGGGCGTCGGCCTGGTGGCCGCACTTGTAGAGCACGAGCATCAGGTGGGCGTGCAGGCGTTCGCGCAACGGGAACTGCGAGACGAGCAGCTTCAGTTCGGGGAGCAGGGCTTCGTGCTGGTCCAGCTTGATCTCGGCGTCGATCCTGGCCTCGACGACCGACAGCTGCGACTCCTCCAGCCGGGCCCGTTCGGCCAGCACCGACGGCGTCATCGGCACGTCCGCGTACGGCACGTCCCGGAAGACCGCCAGGGCGCGCGTGAACGACGACACGGCTTCTTCGAGGTCGGAGGCCGCACGTCCTTGAGCCACCAGGGTTTCGTAGTAGTGCACGTCCATCGCGCCCGAAGGCACGGCCAGCTGGTAGCCCGGCGCACGCGTCATCAGCACGCCTTCGTCGCGCAACGCGTGCCGCAGCCGCCACACGTAGCCCGCGAGCAACCCCGAGGCGGAGGCGGGCGGTCTGTCCGGCCACAGGTCGCTGACCAGGCGGTCGGCCGGCACGACCTGGTTGGCGTTGAGCAGCAGTGACGCCAGCAGGGCGCGTTGTTTCGCCGAGCCGATGGTGCGCCAGGAGGAGCCGTCGAACACCTCAACCGCCCCGAGGATTCGGAACCGCATCCGTCACCGCCCCCAGGTCGTCGGCCAGGCGCCTGCGGTCGATCTTGCCGTTGGCGCTCAACGGAAAGCCTGGGACAGGGGAGAACGTGCGGGGCGCCATGTACGACGGCAGGGCAGAGGCGACCAACGCCGTCAGATCCTGAGGGGAGGCGGAACCGGTGTAGACGGCGTGCAGTTCGCCCGAGAAGAGCACGACGACCTCGTGCACCAGGGGATGCCGCCGCAGCACCGACTCGATCTCGCCGAGCTCGACGCGGTAGCCGTGGATCTTCACCTGGTCGTCGAGCCGCCCGCAGTGCACCGAGCACGTCGTTCTCCCACCGCACCCGGTCGCCGGTGCGGTAGCGGCCGTTGAGGAACCGTTGTGAGTCCTGCGCCGGATCCAGGTAGCCGGAGAAACACTGCGAGCCACCGACGCACAGTTCGCCCTCGGCGGTCACCTCGTAGTCGAGGTGCGGGTAGACCTCGCCGATCGGCACGGTCCCGTTGGACGTCACCGGCCAGACCTCGGGCAGGCGGTAGCCGGTGCACGTCACGGTCAGTTCCGTCGGGCCGTAAAGGTTCTCGATGACCGACGCCGGTGCCGCGCCCGCCCACATCCGGGCGGCGTCGAGCGTCAGCTGTTCTCCGGCGAACAGACTCCAGCGCAGGTCCGGCATCGCCCCTGGCCGGAGTTGCCGCAGCCGCCGGGCCAGGGAGATCACCGACGGCACGGAGAACCAGTGCGTGATCTCGTTGCTGTTCACGAACCTGACCGGCGCCATCTTGTCGTCCGGCCGCGCGACGACCACGCGCGCACCGGCCGACCAGGCGACGAACATGTCGAACACGGACGGGTCGAACGTCAGCTCGAACGTCTGCGACAGCCGCGATTCGGGTGTCACGCCGTAGCGGGCGACGTTGTAGTCCAGGTAGTCCAGCACGTTGCGATGCCGGATCGGCACACCCTTCGGCGCCCCGGTCGACCCGGACGTGAAGAGCGTGTACGCCACGTCGTCCGGGCCGCCCGAATACGGTTCGTCCCAAGGCTTTCCGGCGGCAACGGACGACACGATGTGGGAGACCGAGGCCGCGGAACAGATCGCGGCGACCCGTGCCGCCGGCCAGTCCGGGCTGATCGGCACCACGGTGGCTCCGAGTCGCAGCCCGGCCAGGTAGGCGGCGTAGGCGTCGACGTTCCGCGTGGCCAGGACGCCGACGGCCGACGGCACGCCACCGGCGTCCAGCACGATCTGCCGTGCCGTCCACAGCACCATCTCGTGCAGGTCGGCGTAGGTCCACGACGACCCGGCGACCAGCGCGATCTCCGCCGGATAGCGGTCGGCGGTGGCGGCGAAGCGCTGCCAGAGCGTCACGCCTTCGCCTCTTCCGGCTTGTCCACCTCGGCCACCGCCTCCTGGGTGACGACGCGGAAGAACGGGATCACGATCGACAGGCACAGCACCGCGAACAGGCCGAACGCCCACCGGAAGCCGATGAACTGCGCGATCACGCCGGACAGCGCGGCGGCGACCGGCGTCGCGCCCCAGGCCACCACGCGGGCGGCCGCGCTGTAGCGGCCCATCATCTCGGCAGGCACGAACGTCTGCGTGATCACGCGCGAGTTCGCCGTCCACATCACGCCACCGGCGCCCGCGACGAACGCCGCCGCGCCGATCACGTACGCGCTCTTCGCGTCGGCGGGCAGAACCGCGGGCGCCGCGACGAGAGCGAACGAGCCGATGATGTCCACGAACATCGACCAGCGCCGCCCGAGCAGTTTGTTGATCCACCCCACCATCAGCGACCCGACCACACCACCGGCGCCGAGCCAGGTGAGCAGCAGGCCGTACTGCTGTGCGGTCAGGTTCAGCGGGCCGCCGACCGCGTAGACCGGGATCAACGCGAGCCACGCCGCCCAGCACGCCGCCATGATCGTGATCATCAACGACATCGTGCGCAGCAACCTGTTGCCGAACAGGAACTTCAGGCCGTCCTTGATCTCCGCGTGCACCGACTTGCGTTCGGTCGTCGGCTCCACCTTGAACTGGCCGACCAGTGAGATCAGCAGCAGCGCGCCCACCGCGTACACGAGGCCGGAGACGCCGAACGCCACCGCGAAGCCCGCCGCCACCAGGAAACCGCCGATCGGCGTGCCCAGGAAGCCGTTGGCCAGGTACTCGAGGCCGGTGATCCGCTCGGACACCTTCTGCCACCGGTTCTTCGGCACCGCGTTCGGCAGGATCGCCGCCCCGGACACGCCTGCGACCACGTCGGCGAGACCGAGTACCAGTGCCACCAGGAAGATCAGCGGCAGGTTGACCGCGTCCATGAAGTAGGCCAGCAGGATCACCGCGACCGACGTCGTACGGGCGATCTCCGCGCCCATCATCAACGTGCGGCGGTCCATCCGGTCGACGAACACGCCGATGTGCAGAGCCGTCAGCAGCCACGGCAACGTCATCAGCGCGGCCACCGCGGTCACCACGGCGGGCGAGGTCGTGATGCCGATGGTGAGCAGCGGCAGGGCGACCCGTGTCACCGCGTCGGCGATGTTCGTGGTGCCGGTGAACGCCACCAGCAACCATTCGTTGCGGCGCGCCGTGGCAGGGCGCAGCTCATCGGGTGAATTCACGGCAGATCCCCGTCCGTTCGGCCAAATTGCCATTTGGTTCATTAATGGGCAGCTTAGGAAATGTGATCACTGGGCTCGCTGACCGGTGTTTTCGCAGGTGGAGTCCGGTCCGACGAGCGTGCACGAGCTGCCTCTCCATTCCAGGGTGCCTCACTATTACCCGGCTCGTTGAGGCTGTCCAGCCCTTACAGCGACATTCCATCGCGCGAACATCGAGAAAACATCAGGGCAGCTGAAGCTTGCGTTCATGTCCGACCTGGATTCGGTGATTGCCCGCTACGCGTCGACCGACTTCGACGACTCGACCCCGCTGCTGGAGGCGGGTCTCGAGTCGCTCGCGCTGCTGCGGCTCGCGGTCGAGGTCGCGACCGATGACGACGCGGAGATCGACGCCACCCGGCTCGTCGACCTTCGGACCGTGGGGGACTTGAAGGGCTGGCTGCGTGACCTTGAGGGGGCGGCGTGAACAGGTTGCCGATGACGGAGTCCCAGAAGGGGTTGCTCGTCGTGGACGCGGGCGCACCCGCGGACTCCGTGCTGTACAACCAGCTCGTCCGCTTCGACATCGACCCGGCGCTGTCCGACGAGGCCGTGTCGCGGGCGTTGCTGACGCTGGTCACGATCCAGCCCGCGATGCGCGAGGTTTTCGCCGCGCTGCCGCAGATGCACGCTTCCCTGACGCCACCACCGGTTGTCGTGCCGATGGAACGCGTGGTCGCGCAGCCGTGGGAGTTCGAGCAGACGCTCGCCGAGACCGCGGCCCGCATCGGCAGGCCGACGTTCGACCTCTCCCGTGGCCCAGCCTACCGGTTCGCGCTGGTCAGGGCGTCGGACCGGAGTGCGGCGGCGGTCCTGCTGGCCGACCACCACATTATTCTGGACGGCATCTCGCTCGGCCCGTTCGTGCGTGACCTCGAGGCCGCGCTGGCGAAACCGTTGTCCCGTGAGGAACTCGCCTCCAAACGTGAGGCGCGTGAGATCGCGTTCGGCAAGGAGCTCGACGCGCAGACCCGCAGCGCGAGCCCGGAACGTGTTGCGGCGCGGGCGAAGGAGTGGGCCGCGCAGCTCCGGGACGTGCCGCCGCTGGTCATCTCGCCACGGCCTGGGCGCCCGTCCTACACCTCGTTCACCGGCGCGCGGATCAGCTGGACGATGTCGGAGGCCGAGGGCAAGGCGCTGACCGAGCTGTGCCGCAGGCTGGAGATCACGCCGTTCGTGGTGTTCAGCGGCATGTACGGGCTGGTGCTGGCCAGGCACGGCAACGTCGGCAGCGTCCTGATCGGCAGCCCGTTCATGGCGCGGCGCACGATCGGCGCGTTCGACCTGTGCGGGTTCTTCGTCAACACCCTGCCGGTCACCGTCGAGGCCGAGTGGTCGCGCACCGTCGACGAGCACCTCGGCAAGGTGGTCAAGGGCGCCGTCGACCACTGCCGGTCCAATGTGGACATCACGTTCAACCAGCTGGTCGCGCACGCCAGACCGGAGCGGGCGAGCAACCGCAACCCGCTGTTCTCCGCGATGCTCGCCATGCAGGACACGTTCTCCGAGTCGCGTGGCTCGGTGCTGCGGATGCACGAGCTGGGCAACGGCAACGCGAAGTTCGACCTCTGGCTCGGCGCTACCCCGATCGACGGGCGCTGGCAGTTCGAGCTGGAGTACGACCGCGAGCTGATCTCACCCGCCACGGCCGACGGCTTGCTCTCGTCGTTGCGTTCGGCGATGCGCCGCGCTCTGCGGGACTCGACCCTGCCGCTTTCCGACCTGTTCACCGACTGGCCGGTGCCGCGCAACGACGGCTGGACCAGCCGGATCCCCTCCGGCTCGTTCGCCTCGATCATCGACGACGTCGCTGCTCAGCAGCCCTCCGCGATCGCCATCGAGACACCTTCGCGCACCTTCACCTACGCCGAACTGATCGCCGCCGCACATCGGGTGGCTGACGGCCTGGCCGCTCGCGGAGTCAGTCCCGGCGACGTGGTCGGCCTGGTCAACCAGGACCTCGCCGACACCACCATCGCGATCCTCGCGATCCTCCGCCGCGGCGCCGCCTACCTCCCCCTCGACCCAACCCTTCCCGACGAACGCCTCGCCTACATGATCGAGAAAGCCGCCTGCACCTTCGTCGTCGGCCGCGACGCCACCGTCTCCTCCTTTCTTGATGAAGGGCGCATTCATCCACCTGAGGTGGACAAAGGCGCCCTTCATCAAGAACAGGGGGCGGTGTATGTGATGTACACGTCGGGGTCGACGGGGAAGCCGAAGGGCGTGGAGATGGGGCATGGGCCCCTGGCGAACCTGACGGAGTGGCAGATCGCGGCGTTGCACATGGACGCGGATACGAGGTTCCTGCAGTACGCGCCGCTGGGGTTTGACGTGTCGTTCCAGGAGATCGTGCCGACGCTGGTGGCGGGCGGGACGATCGTGTCCCGCGAACCGGCGGACAGGCGGATGTTCCCGGCGGTGCTGAGCCGGATCGCGGACACCAAGGTCACGCACGTGTACCTGCCGGTGGCGGCGCTGAGGCCGTTGGTGCAGCTGGCGAACGCGCGAGGGGTCGTGCTGCCGCATCTGCGCTACCTGTGCGTTTCGGGCGAGCAGCTGATGGTGGACGACGAGGTGCGGACGTTCTTCGAGCGTCACCCGCCACTGCGTGCTCGTGAACCTTTACGGCCCAACGGAAACGCACGCGGTCACCTCGCACCGGCTGTCGTTCCGAACCGATTGGGCCGCGCATGTGCCGATCGGGCTGCCGTATCCGGGTGTCGAGGCCTACGTCGTGGACGCGACCGGGCACCTCGCGCCGCCCGGAGTCGTGGGCGAGCTGTACCTGGGCGGGTTGTGCCCGGCCAACGGGTACGTCAACGACCCCGAGATCACCGCGGCAACGGTTCGTGCCGGACCGGTTCGCGGGCAACGGAACCATGTACAGCACCGGCGACCTGGTCGTGCGTGACGACGACGACGTGCTGATCGTTCCTCGGCCGCGCCGACGACCAGGTCAAGATCCGCGGCTACCGCATCGAGCTGGGCGAGATCGAGACCGTGGCGAACCGCTGCCCGTCGGTGCGCCAGGCCGTCGCGGTGGTGCGCGGTGACGGGCGTCGACCGCGAGCTCGTGCTGTTCGTCGTGCCGTCCACAGCGTTGGACGCCGACGCGATCCGCGCGGAGATGTCGAAGTCGTTGCCCTCGTACATGGTGCCGGTCTGGATCTTCGAGCTGGACGCCGTTCCGACCACACCGACCGGCAAGACCGACCGCGGACGCGCTGGTGGCCCGAAGCGACGACCTGCTCATCGCCCCGGCGGAACCGGCCGAGATCGAGTACCACGACGAGCTGGAACGCGAGCTCGCCGGCATCTGGGCGGGCGTGCTGAACGTCGAGGGGATCGTGCGCGACCGCCCGGTCCTGGAGTACGGCGCGCACTCGTTGAACATCTTCACCGTCCTCGCCGAGGTGCAGGAACGCTACGGCGTCCCGGTCCCGATGATCGACTTCTTCGGCTCGCCGACCGTGGCGACGCTGGCCGACCTGGTCCGCGCCGGAAAGGCGGGCTGATGCTCGGCAGGCTGATCACACTGGTGCGGCGGGGCGATCGTCCCGCCGCGGTGCTGCTGCCCGGTGCGGGCGGCGGCCTCAACCCGTACCTGCGCCTCGCCTCCCATCTCGGCGCGCACTACAACGTGCACGCCATCCGGGCCGCCGGACTCGTGCCCGGCGAGTCGACGGAACACACGATCGCGGACATGGCGGATGCGGCGCGGGATGCCCTGGCGGGATCGAGCCGTCGCTGGTGTTCGGCTGGTCGCTCGGCGGCACGATCGGCTGGGAGCTGTGCCAGCGGCTTCCCGGCGCGCCGGACCTCGTGCTGGTGGACAGCTCGCCGTTGCCTCGAGTCTCCACTGTGGAGGGTGACGCGCAGCTGCGTGAGTTCATCGTCGGCATGCTCGGCCCGCGCCCAGATCCGGCGACCGCCGAACGCGTGCGCGCGACGTTCGACGCGCAGGTCGAGGCACTCGCGGCCTACCACGGCACGGGCACCTACTCCGGGCGTGTGCTCATGTTGATGTGCCTGGACAACGACTTCCGCGACCGTGAGGCCGCGTCCGTCGGGTGGCGTGCGCTGGCTCCGGGCCTGATCTCGGGCACGTTGTCGGCCTCGCACTACGAGGTCTTCGACCCCGCGCACCTGCCGGAACTGACCGCGAAACTCGACGCGTTCCTGGGGGTGCCGGCATGAGTCTCGCGGTGGTGAGCGGTGGCACGCGCGGCATCGGCCTCGCGCTGAGCCGCCGCCTGGTCAAGCTCGGCTACGAGGTCGTGGCGCTGTACCGGTCGGATGCTCAGGCGGCTGCGGCTTCGGGCCTGCGGACGTTCCAGGTCGATGTCGCCGATCCCGACGCGGTGCAGGAGATCGTCGGAGGCCTGCGGCGTGCCGACCGTGCTGGTGAACAACGCCGGCGTGAACATCGACCGGCCGTTCCTGGAGATGTCGGTGCAGGACTGGCGAACCGTCCTCGACACCAACCTGTCCGGCGCCTTCTACCTGACGCGGGCGTTCGCGCCGGTCATGGACGAGGGCGTCAGTCGATCAACGTCGGCGCGACCACCGGCATCCGGCCGCGGGTGAACGGCGCGAACTACTGCGCCTCCAAGGCCGGGTTGCTGCACCTGACCAAGTGCCTCGCGCTGGAGCTGGCGCCGAAGATCCGGGTCAACTGCCTGATCCCCGGCATGACCGAGACCGAGGAACTGGTCACCCGGTTCCGCCTGGACGACCCGGTGGCGCGGGCAAAGGTGATCTCCGAGATCCCGTGCGGGCGGATCGGCACGGTCGACGACGTCGCGGACGGCCTGGAGTTCCTGGTCGGCAACACCTACATCACCGGGCAGAAGCTGATCGTGGATGGTGGCCAATGGATGTGGTGACCCTCGCCGGGGCCGCGCGCGCTCTCGGCGCCGCCGCCCGGCGACTCCCGTTACGCCGACTACTGCGTCGGAACTGGCCGCGGGCTTGACCGAGGACTGGACACGGGTGCTCGCCGCCAACGCGGCCGACGTCGTGGACTCCGGTCTGCCCGGCGAGCTGCTCGACCGGCTCACGCTGGCTCCGCGCCACCTTGAGGTCCTGGCCAAGCTCTGCGCGGAGGTGCGGGCCGAGCTGCCACGGGTGACCGCATCCGTGGGGCAACGGATCGCCAAGCCGCTCGGCATCGTGCTGATGATCTACGAAGCCCGGCCGACCGTGACGATCGAAGGTGCGCTGCTGCCGGTCGCCGTCGGCAACGCCGTGATCCTGCGCGGCGGCAAGGAGATGGCGCAGACCAACGCCGAACTCGGGCGTCATCGCGGCAGAGGCGGCTCGCAGGGCCGGGCTGCCGGACGGGATCGTGCAGGTCGTCGCCGATCACGACCGGCGGGTGGTGCGGGAGTTGCTGAAGCGGCACGACGTCATCGACGCGCGTGATCCCGCGCGGCAGCCCTTCGCTGATCGACTACTGCCTGAGCGTCGTCCACGATTCCGGTGATCGCGAGCGGTGGCGGGGTGAACCACCTCTACGTGGACCGCAGCGCCAAGGTCGACCTGGCGGCGGCGATCGCGCTGGACAGCAAGCTGCCCGAGCCGACCGCGTGCAACACCCTGGAAATGGTGCTCGCACATGAGGACATCGCCGACGAGCTGGTCTCAGCGCTGGAGGCTCAGCGGGACGGCTGGACGTTGAAGCTCGAACTGGATGCGCACGACCACGGTCGTGAGTTCCTCGACCGGACGATCGCGTTGCACCGTGTGTCCGATGTGGACGCCGCCGTCGCGCACATCCGCCGGTACGGCTCCGGCCACACCGAGGGGATCGTGGCCGAGGACCGGGCGGTGGTCACGCGGTTCCTCAACTCCGTCGACGCGGCGGCACTCGTGGTGAACGGGTCGTTGCGGCTGCACGACGGGCCGACCATGGCGCTCGGGCCGGAGCTGTCGATCAGCACCGGGCGGCTGCACGTGCGGGGACCCGTCGGGCTGTCGGCGTTGCTGACCTACAGCTGGGTGATCGAGGGGGAGGGGGCACTGCGTGGCTGACATTGGTCTGATCGTGAAGAAGCTGGTGCTGCGGGAGTCACGGCTGTCGCTCGCGCCCGCGGAGCTGGCGGACGACGAGCCGTTGAACGGGTCCCTGCTGCGGATCAACTCGCTCGGGTTCCTCGGCATGCTCGTGAAGCTGGAGGACGAGCTCGACGTGACGTTGCCCGACGACCTGTTCGCCGGGCGCAAGTTCACCACTGTCGCCGACATCGTCGATGTGGTCACCACGGCGGTCGACTCATGATTACGCGTTGGCGGAGTGTGTTGCCGCATCTGGGTTATGACCTGCCGCCGGACCTCACACCGTCGGATTCCACCGGCCCGATCACGGCAGGCCTGCCGTTGGAACTGGTCAGGCAGTCGGTGTCGCAGAGGGAGTTCTGGGAGATCCCGGAACCCGTGCTGGAGCGATACCGGTCGTATCGGCCGACGCCGTTGTGGCGGGCGCGGAAGTTCGAGGAGGAGGTCGGGGCCCGCGTCCCGATCTACGTCAAGTACGAGGGCGGCAACATCTCGGGCAGCCACAAGCTGAACACCGCGTTGGCGCAGGCGCACTACTACCACCGCGCGGGGTTCCGCGAGCTGGTCACGGGCACCGGGGCCGGGCAGTGGGGGACGGCGCTGGCGGCGGCCTGTGCGGCGTTCGGCATGTCCTGCACGGTGTTCATGGTCGGCGGAAGCCTGCGCGACAAGCCGTATCGCGGCAGCCTGATGCGGTTGTTCGGTGCGGACGTGCACGCCTCACCGAGCACCCTCACGTCGATCGGGGAATCCGGCAAGCAGGCCAACAGCCTGGCGTTGGCGATCGGCGAGGCCGTCGAGTTCGCGGCGGCGGATCCGAAGCGGGCGTTCTGCATCGGCAGCGGCGAGACCTACTCGATCCTGCACCAGACCGTGATCGGGCTGGAGGCGATCGAGCAGCTCGACGCCGAGGTCGACATCGTGATCGGCTCGGTGGGCGCGGGTTCGAACTTCGGTGGGATCGCGTTGCCGTTCTTCGCTCGGGGGAGTGGGGAACGGCTGCTGGCGGTCGAGTCGAGTGCCACGCCGAAGCTGACCCAGGGCGTGTACGCGTACGACCACACGGATGCGACGGGCACCGGGCCGGTCGAGGCGATGTACACGATCGGCAGTGAGTACACGATTCCGCCGTCGCACTCGGCTGGGCTGCGGTTTCACGGTGCGGCCAAGGTGATCTCGGCGATGCGGCACCACGGGCAGGTGGACGCGGTCGCGGTGGGGCAGCGGACGGCGCTGGAAGCCGCGCGAGCGTTTGCGATGACGGAGTTGATCCTCCCCGCACCAGAGTCGGGTCACGCGTTGGCTGCTGCGATCGACTCGGATGCCCGTAAGGGAGTGCTCGTGTGCGTGAGCGGGCATGGCCTGCTCGACCTTTCCGCGTACGACCGGCTTCTGGCCGGAATGAGCGAGGACACCCCCGCCGACCCAGAAGAGCTGCGGCAGGCCGTGGCCGGATTGCGGAGGGTCTGATGTTCGAGGGCTTGCGCACGGAACTGATGGACTGCCTCCAGGTCAACCTGGCGATCCTGGCCGACCGCCACCACGGACCCGGCACCCACCTGGCCCTGGGTGCCGAACTGGGCCGGGAGTCCACTCTGGACTCCCGGCTCGGCCAAGCCGCCAGGCTGCTCGGCCTGCAGACGGTGAAACGCCACGACGACGCCGACCTGCGCGACCGGGCCACCGAGCAACCGCAGTACGCGGTGGCGGACGCGTTCGACCTGGGCTGGGTGCCCTACGCGGGCCACCAGCACATGGACCACAGCTTCCTGTTCCGCGACGACGGCGACGCCTGCGAGATCATCGACGGCTACCACAACGGAACACCGTGGGGCGACGCACGACCTGGGGTGTGGCGGGTGCCGTGGGACGAGCTGCCCCGCGCGACCGTTGTCGAGCTGGCGTTCGGTGATCTGCCGGAAAAGCAAGCGATTGCGCCACTCGTGCTCGACGTCGAGGCGACCGTCGAGGCGATGTGTGCGGACGTCGAACGCATGGTGCTCGACATCTGGCTGCTGGCCAGGTCGCGCGGCCTGCACGCGGCGTGGCTTGACTCGGCCTCCTTCGCCGCCCACGCCCAGGAATGGAACTCCCTCGCCGCGCACAGCTATGTGGCGATGCGCCGAGTGCTGCGCGGCGGCGCGCTGGTGCCGAGTGTGCCCACGGAACTGAAGCGCCTGCTGCAGCAGGACGTCGACCTGACCTGGGTGCGGACGGTCGTGGCGGCAGAGCTGAGCGACGTGCTGGAGGCGAAAGTCCACAGTGGTCAAAAGCCGCTCAGGGAAATCCCGGGCTTCAGCTCGTTCCGGCTGGTCGACGTGATCGAACGAGTCGAGGCGCGGCTCGGCCGTGAGGTGGAGCCGGACGCGCTCACCCCGGACAGCCTGCGTGACCTGGACTCGCTGTGCGGGTTGTTCGCGAGGAGCACGAAATGACCCTGCTGCACGACTTCCTCGACCGCGCGGCCCGGTCAAGGCCGGACTCGCTGGCCATCGGGCACGGCGACGCCACGCTCACCTATCGCGAGTTGGGGCTGGCCAGCCGAAAGATCGCGACCTGGCTGAACCGCCAGGGTGTGCGGCGCGGCGACCGAGTGGTGATCGTGGTGCCACCGGAGCTGGTGTTGCCCGCGTTGCTCTACGCGTGCTCGCGGGTCGGCGCGGTGTTCAGCGTGCTCAACCCGCAGTCGCCCGAGGTCGCGATCGCGCATGTGGTCGAGGACTGCGAACCGGTGCTGGTCCTGCGTGATCTCGCCGAGGTGCGAGTGGCGCTGAGTGGCGACATGGAACCTGTGCCGGGGCCGATCGCGGTCGACCCTGTCTGCCTGGTCTACACGTCCGGCAGCACCGGCATGCCGAAGGCCGTCGTGTCCACGCACGCCCAGGTCGTGTTCGCCGCGCAGGCGATCCAGTCGCAGCTGGAGTACCTGCCGAACGACACGGTGTTCTGCGCCTTGCCGTTGTCCTTCGACTACGGCCTCTACCAGGTGTTTCTGAGCACGTTGGCGGGCGCGCGGCTCCAGCTGGGCAGCGCGGTCGACGCCGGGCCGCAGCTCATCAGGAACCTGCGGGCGTGTGGCGCGACGGTGCTGCCCGCCGTGCCCGCGATGGCCGCCGGCCTGGCGCGGATGCTGGCCAGGCCGGGAACGCAGCCGCCGTCGTTGCGGCTGCTCACCAACACCGGCGCGGCCATGCAGCCGGAGGTGATCACCGAACTGAGGCACCTGATCCTGGGTATGCAGGTGCAGCTGATGTTCGGGCTGACCGAGTGCAAACGTGCGGCGATCATGCCGAAGGACGAGGACCTGCGCAGGCCCGGCGCGTGCGGGAAGGCGTTGCCCGGCACGGAGATCCTCGTGGTCGACCCGGACGGCACGCCGGTGCCCACCGGCGAGGTCGGCGAGATCGTGGTGCGCGGGCCGAACGTGATGAGCGGCTACTGGCGGCGTCCCGAGCTGACCGCGCAACGGTTTCCGCGCGACGAAGGCCTGTTCCCGAAGCTGCGGACCGGTGACTACGGGCGGCTCGACTCCGATGGCTACCTGTACTTCGTCGGGCGGCGGGACGACATCTACAAGGAGCACGGGTCGCGGGTCAGCGTCACCGAGGTCGAGGCGGCCGCGCACCGCGTCCCCGGCGTTCAGGCCGCGGCCGTGCTGCCGCCGTCCAACGGGCACCACGGCGCGACGTTGTTCGCGGTCACCGCTTTGTCGTCCGAGCAGGTGCTGGCGTTGTTGCGCGACCAGATCGAGGACACCAAGGCACCCCGGAACTGCGTGGTCGTCGAGGAGATTCCGTTGACGCCCAACGGCAAGGTCGACCGTAAGCGGTTGAGCCATGTCTGAGACCCCGGCCTACGTCTACGACCTGGACGAGGTGCGCAGGTCGTTCGCGCTGCTGCGCCGTTCGTTGCCGGAGCCGAGCGAGATCTACTACTCGCTCAAGGCGAACCCGCATCCGCTCGTCGTGAAGGCGTTGCGGGAGCTGGGTTGTGTGGCCGAGGTCTGCTCGCCGGGCGAGCTGCGGGTGGCGCTGGACGCGGGCTACGCGGGTGAGCAGCTGCTCTACACCGGGCCCGGCAAACGGGACGAGGACCTGCGCGAGGCGGTCAAGTACGGCGTCGCGCTGTTCTCCGTCGACTCGCCGTTCGGGCTGGACCAGCTCAACGCCGTGGGTGTGCCGGTGCGGGCGATCGTGCGGATCAACGACGACCAGCCCGTTCCGGGGCACGGCCTGACGATGACCGGTGTGCCGTCGCAGTTCGGCGCCGACCTGGAGTGGGTGCTGCGGTCGCCGGAGGCCTTCGGGTCGCGCGAGAACGTGGCGGTGGTCGGCTTCCACCTCTACATGGGCACGAACATCAACGACGAAAGCGCGCTGCTGAACCAGTTCTGGCAGGCGGCGCGGACCGCGCGCAGGCTCGCCGACGAGACCGGGCTCGGCGTCGAGGTGCTCGACCTCGGCGGTGGGTTCGGGGCGCCGTTCGCCAGGGCGGGCGAACTGCCGGTCTTTCCCGGCCTCGCGGACGGGCTCGGCGACGTTCTGGACGAGACGTTCCCCGGCTGGCGATCCGGTTGGCCTGCGGTGTCCTTCGAGTCGGGGCGATATCTGACGGCGACCTGCGGGACGTTGCGGACGCGGGTGCTGGACGTGAAGACCTCGCAGGACCGGCCGGTCGTCGTGCTGGAGTCCGGGGTGAACCACCTCGGCGGCATGTCCGGGCTGCGCCGGTTGCCGCCGATCGTGCCGGACGTGCTGGCGCCGGGTGTGCCGGTGCCGGACACGATCGTCGCCGGCCCGCTGTGCACACCTGTCGACACCTGGGCGCGGGCCGCCGCCGTCGCGCCGCTCGAACCCGGTGACGTCGTGAGCGTGCCGAACGTCGGCGCTTACGGCCTGTACGCCTCGCTGGTCGCGTTCCTCGGCCACCCGCTCGCCCGCGAGGTGATCGTCGACGGCGGTGAGGTCGTCGACGAGTCGCGGCTGGAACTCAGACGAGAGAGGGGTTGATCCCTGTGGACGCCGAATTTCCCACTGTGCTGCGGCCGTTCCTGAAGTACGCGGGCGTGCAGACCATCACGCCCGAGTCGTCGTTGCGCGAGCTCGGACTCGACTCGATGCGGGCCATCGAGCTGTTGTTCGCGATCGAGGACAGCTACCGCGTGTCGCTGCCCGACGAGCTGCTGACCGACGCCACGTTCGCCACCGCCGGGAGCCTTTGGGCCGCCGTCGACTCGCTGCGGATCGCGTCGTGATCCCCGCGCTGGAGAAGGTGCTGGCGGTCACCGCCGAGCACGCTTCCTTGTGCGATGAGGACGCGGTGTTCCCGGTTGAGGCGCTGGAGGCGTTGCGGGACAGCGGTCTGCTCGCGTTGCCGGTCGTCGGTTCGGTACGGGACGTCGTGGATGTGACGTTGCGGCTCGGTCGCGAGGACATGTCCGTGGCCATGATCTACGCGATGCACTGCCAGCAGGCGTTTGCGCTGGTCCGGCACGCGCCTGGGCTGGTGGACCGGATTCGTTCGGGCCGTGTCTATCTGGCGTCCGTGACCACGGAGAAGGGCAAGGGCGGGCACCTGTTGTCGTCCGAGTCCACTGTGGACTGGGTGGACGGCTCGCTGCGGATCGACCGGGACGCGCCGATCGTGACCGGCGGTGTGCAGGCCGACGCGTTCCTGATCACCACGCTCGCTCCCGACGCTGTTTCGCCCACGCAGGTGTCGCTGGTCTACGCGGACCGCTCCCAGCTCGACACCGTGGAAGTGCTCGGCAGCTGGGACCCGCTGGGCATGCGGGCCACCCACAGCGTGCCGATGCGGCTC
The DNA here is from genome assembly GCA_963766275.1 of uncultured Actinomycetota bacterium. Taxonomy (GTDB): domain Bacteria; phylum Actinomycetota; class Actinomycetes; order Mycobacteriales; family Pseudonocardiaceae; genus Lentzea. The sequence continues at coordinate 12,016 of CAVYAD010000041.1, read as the reverse complement.
GCCGGTGTTGTGCCCGCGGCTCAGGTCGTCGGCACACCCGGCGGGTTCCGTGACATCGTCGCAGCGACCTTTGGGCCGTTGGCGCACATTGGCTGGGCGGCGGCGTGGCTCGGTGCGGCCTCGGGGGCGTTCTCGCGTGTGCTCGGGCTGATTCGCGAGGGGCGTGCCTTCGATCCGTCCTCCGAACTGTTGCTGGCCCGCGTCGCCCGCATCCGTGGCCGGCTCGACGTCGTGCACGCGTTGCTGCAACACACCCTTGGCGCCGACTTCTCCGTTGGCGCGGGTCAGCTGCTGGTCAACACGTTGAAGGTGCAGGCAGCGGAGCAGTGTTATGCGGCGGTCGACGAGATGATCGAACTGGTCGGGCTGCGGCACGGGTACATGCGGTCTTCCGGGCTGGCGCTGGAGCGGACGTTCCGTGATCTGCGGTCGGCTTCGCTGAACTACGGCAACGATCGGCTGCTGCTCGCGAACGGGTCGCTGGCGTTGCTCGACCGGCAGGTGCGGCTTGCGTGACGCGTGGCGGGAACTGGACACCGCGGTACCTGATCCGTCTGCTTTGGACGGACGGTACCCGGTCGGCGTCGTGCTCGGCTGCTGTGTCCAGCTCGCCACGGTGTTGCCGATCCTGCGTGATCACGAGCATCCGCTGGTCCCGTCGGTGGTGGCCGGTGAGGCGGTCGTGGCGCTGGCCGCGACCGATCACGTGGGCGCGGGCTCGGATCTGATGTCGATGGGGACGACCGTGAAGGTCTCCGACTCCTCGGTGGTCGTGTCGGGGATCAAGCGGTGGATCACCAATGCCTGCCACGCCACGCACGCACTCGTGCTTGCCCGGCACAAGCCTGAGCGGCACTTCACGAGTTTCTGCTGGGTGCTCGTGCCGATGGACGCGCCGGGCGTGCTGGTGATCGCGGAGCCGACGTCGTTGTTCGACGGCGCCGGGATCGGTGCGATCACGCTGGACGAGGTGGTGCTGGACCGTTCCGCGCTGGTCGGGCCGTTGGGGCGGGGGTTGGCGTCGTTTGCGAGGCATGTGGCTTCGGAGCGGCGGGCCGGAGCGTTGTGGGCGGTGGCGTTGTGCCGGCGGGTGCTGCGGGATGTGCGGGTCCGGCTGGGGGAACGGCCGCTCGGTGACGGGGTGCTGTGGGACAACGCGGCGGTGCGCGAGCGGTTCGCGCGGTGCTGTGGTGGAGACGTGGCGGATGGCCGCTGTTGCGGGGGCTGCCGAGGACATGGCCTCGGCGATGGCGTTGAAGGTGGCGGTGGCGGAGGGGCTGGACGTCGTGCTGCGGGAGTGCACGCAGCTGCTCGGGGCAGAGTCCTTTGTGGATGGCGGGATTGCCGAGCTCCGGGCCGCGGTCTCGATGTTCGGCGTCGCAGGCGGTGCGGTCGGCGCGATGCTCGCGGGGGTCGCCGACCACGCGGACGCACTGCTGGAGGCGCGATGACACCCCCGGTTGGGTTTGGAGCGAAAAGCACGTTCGTACGGCCTATTCGTACGAACGTGCCTTTCGCACCAAATCAGCAGGGGGTGGGACGAGGTCTGGATCGATGGAGTGGGTCGATGCGGGTAGCTGTGACAGCGGTCGAGGATGTGGTTCCGCATGAGGTCGACGTCGAGGCGGCAGCGCACCTGCCTGCCCATCGGGCGCGGGAGTTCGTCGCCGCCAGGGGCCTGTTGCGCGGACTGGTAGCTGAGCTTGGCGAGATCAGGATCGCGGCACACGACACGGGCCAGCCGTTCCTGCCCGACCACCCGGACCTCACGGTCAGCCTGGCGCACGACGGTGGCTATGTGGCCGCGGCGTGCCGCCGAGGGAAGGGGCTCGGGGTCGGGGTGGACGTGCAGTTGCCGGTGCCGGCGAGTCCGGGGTTGCTGCGCCGGTGCGGGGTGGCGGAGCTGGCCGAGTTGCCGCAGAACGAGCGGGACCTGGAGTTCGCCTGGGTGTGGACGGTGCAGGAGGCGTGTGTGAAGGCTACCGGGCAGGGCCTTTCGGGGCGGCCGTGGGCGATACCGGTGTCGCCGGGACAGACCAGCGGGCGGTGGCACGGCGTGCGGTGGAACAGGCTGCGGCACAGTGCGGTGCCGGTCAGCGTGGCGTTCCTGGAGGCACGATGATCACCGGGCTGAGTTGCTACACCACGAACCTGGTCGGCTACCTGGAGACCGAGTTCGCGGGCACCAGCGCCACGTTCGCCGAGTCGGTGCGGCTCGCGGTGCGGGTCGACCGTGCCGGGTGAGCTGGCGTTCTCGCACCACCGCTACCCGTTGAACCGCCTCCCGGACGGCACTCAACTCTCTTACGCGACAGGCGATCCGCTCAATGGCATCGCCGACGAGCTCGCCGAACACGGCCGCTGTCTCGTCGTCGCCGACAACCAGCGGCTGCCCTGGTCGCCTGGCAAGGGCCCGGCGCCGCACTGGCTGTTGGTGGAACGCCACAAGCAGGAACGCTGGTACGTCAGGGACGGGTTCACCGGACTGCTCGCGGACGGCGAACAGCACCCGTACTCGGGCTGGCTGACGACCGAGCAGCTCATCCACGCGATGCAGCCAGGTGAGTGGACGCCGGAACAGCGCCGCCGCAACGAGCTCGTCTTCGGCTTCCCGCTCCGGCAAACGGAAGGCCCGCTGTGGCTGCGACGCGAGCCCGGACCCGGCGTGACACCGGTTCTGGAAGGTGAGTGGCTGCTCACCGACGAGGAAGTGCTGCCGTTCATCGCCGGTCATGTCACCGAACACAACCTGGACGACCTGTGGACCGCGGCGCAGCACCGGGCGTTCCGGCACCGGCTGCTCGGCCACACCGACGCGGGCACGGCCTGGGAGGGCCTGCCCAAGGCGCTGCGGTTCGCCGTGGACTCGGCGCGCCGCGGCAGGCCTCGCGAGTCACTCGTGCACAACACCTTGCGCCACTTGCTGGAGCTGGAAACCGATCTCGCCCCGGAGGCAACCGCGATGACCTCACGTTCGCTCTACGACTGGTTCCACGCGTCCGCGCAGGAGTACCCGGACAACGTCGCGATCGAGATCTCCAGCGTGACGCTGACCTACGCCGAGCTGCAGGAGGCGGTGGAACGGGTCAGCGCGGCCATGCTGGAGAACCTCGGCCGCGCACCGAAGCGTGCGGGCCTGATGACGTCGCGCAGCCTGATCGGCTACATCTCCTACCTGGCCGCATTGCGTTTGGGGGCAACGGCTGTCGCGTTGAACCCGGCCGCGCCCGCCGTCCGCAACCTCGGCATCACCGACGATGCCCAGGTCGACTTCACCATGATCGACGACAGCTCCGGAGAGGGGCTGGCCGAGTACCGCGAGAAGGCGCGCGTGCCGCTGTTCGACATGACCGGCGACCGGTGGCGGCGGTTCCTGTTGCCGGACAACAAGGTCGTCATCCCGGAGATCATCCGGCCGGACCTGGACGAGGGTTCCTACGTCGTCTACACCAGCGGTGCCACCGGAAAACCGAAGGGCGTCCCGGTCACGCACACGAACGTGAGCTGGTTCCTGGCAGAGGTCATGAAGCGCTACAAGCTCAGCCCGGACTCGCGGGTCGCGCAGACGTTCGAGATGTGTTTCGACGGCTCGATCCTGTCGATGTTCGGGGCCTGGGGCTCCGGCGCGACTCTCGTTGTCGCGGAACGAGGTGACGTGCTCACGCCGGTGAAGTTCGTCAGCGGCAAGAGGCTCACGCACTGGATGTCCGTGCCGTCGCTCATCTCGTTCGCGAAGCGGCTCAGGGCGCTGGCCCCGAACAGCATGCCGACGCTACGGCTCAGCTCGTTCGGCGGCGAACCGCTGACCGTGGAACAGATCGAGGCCTGGACCCAGGCGGCGCCGAACACCGCCGTGATCAACTGCTACGGCCCGAGCGAGGCCGCGTGCATCGTCACCGCCTACGAGGTGCCCGCCGATCCCGCTGACCGGATCGTCACGTCCAACGGCTCCGCGCCGATCGGGACGGTGTTCGAGCATCTCGACTACGCGCTGTTCAACGACGACTTCGAACCGCAGGAGGACGACGGCGAGCTGTGCGTGCGCGGGCCGCAACGGTTCCCCGGCTACCTCACCGCGAGCGAGAACGTGGGCCGGTTCGTGCAGTGGAAGGGCGAGGAACGGGGCACGCTTTACGACGGCTCGGAGCCGGTCTCGGACGACCTCTGGTACCGAACCGGTGACCGCGTGCGCCGCGAGGGCGGCGAGTTGGTCCACATGGGACGGATCGACCATCAGATCAAGGTGCGCGGCAACCGGGTCGAGCTGGGCGAGATCGAGTCCGTGCTGCGCCGCCACCCCGCCATCGTCGAGGCGGTCGTGCTCGCGGTGACCGCGTCCGACGGCGAGATCGACCTGCACGCCTTCCACACCGGCGCCGAGGTGAGCGAGGCGGAGCTGAACGGCCTCACCGACACGTTGCCCGTCTACATGCGGCCGCGCGCGTTCCACCACCGGGCCGACATCCCGCTGACCGACATCGACAAGGTCGACCGCAAGCGCCTGCTCGCGGAGTTCCTGGAGACGCAGCATGTTCGTTAGCCCCGCGACCGCGATGCAGGAGTCCGTCTGGTGGATCCACCAGCGGGCCCGCAACAAGTCCCTCTACAACCTGACGTGGCGGCTGCTCTGCGACCGTCCCGTCGACGTCGAACGGCTGCGCGCCGCCTGGCAACGCCTGACCGACCGCCACGAAGCCCTGCGCACGGCGGTTCTGCGCGTCGGCGACGACGTGACGCTGACCGTGCACGACACCCGCGAAGCCCGTCTGGACGTCGTCGAGGTCGGCGACGAGGAACTCGCCCAGCTGATCGCGGAGGAGGTCCAGGAGCAGCCGATCGACCTCGCCGACGCCCCACTGGCCAAGCTCACGTAGTGCGGGTGGGGGAGCGCTGCGAGCTGCTGCTGACCGTGCACCACGTCGTGCTCGACGGCTGGGCGATCCAGCTCCTGATGGCCGAGCTGTCCGTCGCCTACGAGGGCGGCGAGTTCGACGGCGAACCTGTGCCCTTCACCGTGTACGCGGCCGAACAGCACGAGGCTCGCGCCGCGGGCCAGTGGGACAAGACCCTGGAGTACTGGCGCGACTACCTGGAAGGCGCCACCGCCACCACGGTCGCGGCCGACCGCCCTGGCCGGTTCGGCGTCGGCGCACCCGGTGTCGTCATCCGGCACATGCTGAGCGCTCAGGCCAGCACCGGTGTGGCCGCGCTGGCGAAGGCTTCGTTCGCCACGCCGTTCGCGATCATGCTGGCCGCACTGGAGATCGTGCTCGCCCGGACGGCGGGCAACGACATCAGCATCGGTGTCGTCGCCGCGAACCGCATGAGCGTCCGCGACCAGGCCCTGATGGGCTACACAGCGAACCTGTGCGTGGTCCGAGTATCCATTGAGGACAGTGACACGGTCGCTCAAGTCGTCGCCCGCTCGCGGGACGGCCTGTGGCAGATGCTCGCGCACCAAGGCGTTCCGTACCCGGCCGTGTTCGGCGGCCTTTCCACTGCCACGCAAGCCTCACTGACCGACGCCTCACCGATGCTCGTGAGCTACCTCGGCCCGATCGGCTTCGACCTCAAACTCGGCGACGTCGGCCTGACCTGGCTCGCCAGCCCGAACCGTGCCGCACGCGCGGACATGGCCATGTCCTTCGCCGAAGTCGACGGCGGCCACCGGGCCGAACTCGAGTACAACACCGGCCGCTACGACCACTCCACCGTCATCCAGCTCCTGGAGGACGTGGACGCGGTGCTCGCGATCGGCGGTGCCGAGCCTTCAAGCCTGGTCGGCTCACTGCCGATCCGCACCCGTGCGACCACCGGCCGCGCCGACGAGGAAGTCGTTGAACGGCAAGCCCTTCCCGAAGGCCCGGAGTGGGACGTGATCGCCGAGGAGTGGTCGGCTCTCGTCGAAACCCCGCCCGCGAACCCGGACGCCGACTTCTTCGCTTCCGGCGGCCATTCTCTGCACGTGGTCAGACTCCTGGCCGCCGTACGGGACCGCGTCGGTTCACCCGTCGACATCGCGGACTGGCTGGTCGACCCCACGCCCCGCCGTCTCGTCGCCCAGCTGAACTCGACAGGCGACGACATCGCCCCGAGCACGCTGGTCACGCTCAGAGAAGGCCCAGGAACGCACCTGCACCTCATCCACGGCGCGGGCGGCGGCGTCCAGGACTACCGCGACCTGGTGAAAGCACTGCCCGCGGACTGGCGGATCACCGTGTCGCAGGAGGTCGAGCCGCTGGCGACCGTCCCGATGATGGCGCGGGCGTACCGCACCGACCTGGCCGACCTGCGCCCGGACATCCTCGCGGGCTGGTCGATGGGCGGCCAGATCGCGTTCGAGATGGCCCGCCACGCCGAGCCGCGGCTGCTCGCGGTGATCGACTCCACGCCGCCGATCGGCCAGGACTACCCGGACGACATCGAACGGGAGTGGTTTCAGATCTTCGGCCGCAACCTGATGGCCTCGTTCGGCGTGACCGGCGAGTTCGGCGACACGCTCGTGATCGCCGCCCACCTGGCCCGCGCCGGCCACCACGTGCCCGCTCACGTCCTGACCGACCGCTGGGAGGTGTTCCTGCGGCACGCGCAAGCGTCCACGGCCTACGCCGCACGCGGCCCGCTCGCTCAGAAGTCCGTCGTGGTCGCCGCCGACCTCCTGGACAGCCAGCTCGACCAGTGGGCAGGCCTCGTGCACGCCTCGAAACACCGCATCGCGGCCGATCACTACGGAGTGCTGCGAGGGGAGGCGGCGCAGCGGCTAGCGGCCATCCTGGTGGATGCGGCGGTGCAGTGACTCCATCCGTTCGTCGAGCTGTGCCGCGATCATCGCCGAGGACATGAGCTCGTCCACGAAGTCCGCGGGCGGGCTGTCCTCGAACTTGTAGAACAGCTTGTGCTCCAGCGTCGCCCAGAAGTCCATCGCGATCGTCCGCAGCTGCACCTCGACCTTCACGTGCTCCACCCGGTCGGACAGGAACACCGGAATCCGGATGATGAGGTGCAGGCTGCGGTACCCGTTGGGCTTGGGCGAGGCGATGTAGTCCTTGGTCAGCAGGATCTCCACGTCGTGCTGCCGCCGCAGCATCGCCGCCACCCGGTAGACGTCGGAGACGAACGAACAGATCACCCGCACGCCCGCGATGTCGTCGAGGTGCTCGCCGATCCGGTCCACCTCGAGCGGCAACCCCTTGCGCCGCAACTTCTCCAGGATCCCCTCGGGCTTCTTCACGCGGCTCGTGATGTGCTCGATCGGGTCGTGCTGGTGGACGTAGTCGAACTCCTCGCTGAGGATCCGCAGCTTCGTCATCAGTTCCTCGATCGCGAACTTGTAGACGAGCAACCTGCGTTCGAGGTCGCGAAGCAGGCTCAGGTCGTCGGCCAAGTCGGTCACAACTTCCAGGGTACTGATCACGCCGGTCCGCCCTCCCAGCGGTCACGCAGCGCAACCGCCTCGGCCAGCTCAGCGGCGTATCCGCCGCGCGTGCGCCCGTACAGACTGATCGCCTCCTCCAACGCCGATCGGTCGCTGTTCGTCCGCGCGAGCGTGACCAGCACGCCCGCCAGCGCGACCTCGAACCGCTCCGGTGATGCCTGCGCGGCCCGCCGGTACAGCGACACGGCCTCGTCCAGGTCGGGCAGCGAGCCGGTGCACCGCGCCCGCCCGGCCAAAGCCGCGGCATAGCGGTGGATGTGCGCCCACCTGTTGTCGTTGTAGAGCTGGGAGGTCAGTACCACCGCTTCCTCCGCCGCGGACAACGCGAGTTCCGGCTCACCCGCCGCGGCCGCGCGTGCGGTGAGGTTGACCAGTGCCTCGGTGAGCTCAGGCTCGTACTCGGCGCGCCGCACCCGCGCCAGGTCACGCAGGATGTCCACGGCCTCCCGCACATCACGCAGCGCGTGCGCGGTGTTGCCCCGGCGGGCCCGCTGCCTGCCCAGGTTCGCGAGCGCGGACGCGAGGTTCGCGCCGGGCTTGTCCCACTGCTTGAGCTGAAGCTTCCGTAGCCGTGACTCAGCCTCCTCGGCAACGGTCAGCGCCTGCTCGGGGTGGTCGAGCTCACCGAGCAGGCCGCTCTGCAGAATCAACGACTCGCACAGCCCAGCGGTGTACGCGCGCGGCTCGCGCACCACCAGCCTGCGATAGCCGTCGGCCGCCTGTCCCGCGGATGTCAGTGCCGCCTCCAGCAAACCGGCACGGGACTGGCTACGCGCGAGCCGTAGGTCAAGCGGAGCGTCCCGCTCCGGGCTCGGTTCGCCCTGCGTCCGTAGGTGCTCGACCAGCTTGAGCTCCAGCTTGACCACGGCCGGGTCGAGGTGCACCTCCCGCTTGTCCGGTGCGGGCAGGACGGCGTGGATCAGCTCCAGCAGTTCGGTGTCGGCGTGCTTGAGCGCCATCATGATCGCGTCCGCGCCCGCCTTGACCAGCAGTTCCGGCCGGACCCGGACGATGGGATTGAGGTAACCGGTTGCAAGCTTGCCGAACCGGAATCCCGCGTGCGCCAGTGCGGCCATCGAGTGTGGTTCGACGGCCGGTTCCTCCGGGAACGTGGCGGTCGCGATCGCCCCGATCAGCTGCACCGCCCACTCCAGGTCGACGCCGAGGCCGCCGTCCTGGTCCACCAGCACGCCCGCGAGCAGGTCGTCGGCGAGCTGGCACGGGCCGAGCGGGTCGAGCGCTTCCTGATCGAGCGGGTAGAGGCGTTCGTACGCGGCGAGCAACGGCCGCCAGTCCTGCTCGGCGTCGATCAGTCCGAAGTGGACGCACAGGTCGCGGGCGTCGCCGACGTGCAACGGCCGCAGCAGGGTCGCGAGGAACACCAGCGCGGCCAGCTGCTTGCCGTGCTCAGGCTCGCGCTGGGCGCGGAAGACCTGCTCGTGCCGCAAAACGAGTTTCGCCGCCTGCGCATAGCCCTTCCTCGACTGCCGGGCCAACGTGTCCAACGCCGCCGCGACCGCGACCAGTTCGACGTTGCCCTGCGCCACCCACGGGCCACGCGGTACGCGGGCCGAACCCAGATCCACGGACATGGCCGACGCCACCACGTCGATCGCCCGTGTGTACAGCTCAACGCGTTCTTGCGGCGGGTCGTCGTCCAGACGTTGCGCGACCCAGTCCACTTTGGTCGCGGGGAACTCCCTGGCGACCGCGCTCCACCACGCCCCGGCGTCGAGCGACAGCAACAACACCCGCGTCGGCGCCGAGCCATCCAGCAGCGCCGCGAGCATGCCCCGCAGGTGCTGGGGGTGCCACGAATCTGCGCGGTCCACCACCAGCAGGATCCCCTTCGGCCCGGGCTGCGGCTTGTCCGACCGCAGCCACCGCGCCGCCGCCGGGTCCTGCCTGCCGCGGAACACGTGCCAGCCTTGCTCCTCGCTCGCCGCCGCGATCTGCGTGGCCAGCCGGACCCGCTGTTCCTCGGACCAGCCGTGCAGCAACCGGACCGCACAGCGGTCCTCCTGCTGCACCCACTTCCGCAACTTCGCCAATGCACCCGAATCGGCGGGGATCGTGTCGAGCACCCTCGTCAGCAACGCCACCGGCTGCCCCGACTGCGCACGGGCCCCGGTCTCGAACTGCACCGGCTGCAGCCAGAACCGCGCGGGCTCACCACGGGCTCCCTCGACCTGCACGAGCACCGGCGAGGCCTGCACCCGGTCGCTGACGGCCTCGGGAATGTCGAAGACCCTGCCATCGAGCGTGCGCAACCGCACCGATCCCTGTTCACTCGGTCGAAACGGTGGCGACTGCCCGATGACATGCCATTTGCCTTCGCTCTTGCCGGACTCGATCAGCTCGACCAGTGGCGGCACGTGGTGGGGCAGCCTGATCGTGGCTCCGCCGTCGAGACCCTCGCCCAGCACGAGCTCGCCGTCCTCCCAGCGCATCCCGATGCACCGGCGCATGGTCGAGTCGTCCTGCCCGTGCGCCACCGGGATGAGGATCTTCTCGATCACCTGCGTGTCGAAGTCCTCCGGTTCTGCGGTGATGTCCTCGGACCGGAGCCTGCGCGCGTTCAGCACCAGGTGCCAGCCATCGGTGCTGCGCAGTACCTCGCGAGGCAGCCGGTGCATGGCGTCGGCCACCCAGCCGGCCACGCCGTCGCGGCCATCGACAGCGATCGCCTTCGATCCCCTGCGCAGCAACGCGCACGCGACGGTGAACCCCTCCTCGCCGCCAGTGCACGCGTGCCAGGTGACGTCTTCCTCCAGTGCGAGAGCGGGGGAGAGGTTGCGGCGCAACATGATGGCGCGTAACGCTGTCAGCAGTGTCTCGGAGTAGCGGCCGAGGTGTTCGCGCAGCAGATCGAGCAGATCAGGCCGCAACGCCACGACGTGCGGCTGGCGGGCGCCGACCCAGTCGCTGAACCAGAAGTCGGACTCTACGCCGACATCGAGGTGGGGTAGCACGCCGAGGCGGACCAACGGACCAGCTCGGCCTCGATCCTGGTGGCGGCGCTCAACGCGACGGCGAGCTGAACGTCGGGCGCGATATCGTCGCGGTCGAGTTCGATACGGAGGCGTTCGGAGATCACGATGCCCTCCCCAGCGCCGCACGCACCGCCCCGACCGTCGTGATCCGGTCCCAGCAGATCACCGGCATCAGCGCGGTCAGCCAGCTGGGCCAGCGGTCGCGCGGGAACGGCACCAGCGCGGCCACCCGGCAGTTGCGGCGCCGCAGCCAGCGCACGTATGGCTCCCAGCTCTCCTGCTCGGCGCGGCCACGGCGGATGCCGAAGCCCGCGAGCACCAGTACCGCGCGGTCGGGCGCCGGGTGCCGGTGGCCGTGCTGCATCCGGCGTGGCGAACCGGACAGCGTGCTGACCTCGGTGAGCGCGGCGCCGATGACGTTGTGGATCGTGCCGACCAACGCCTGCTGGTCGCGCCAGAACAACGACATGCCCTCGGAGCGGTCTATCAGCACGTGCGCGCCGAACCGTAGCGTCGGATGGGACAGGCGGGGCAGTTCGCTCACCGCCCGCGCCGACGCCAGTTGCTCCACCAGCGCGGACACGTCGACCTCGGTGTCCGGCATCCGGCGCGACAGCAGCGCCTGCACCACCGCGGACGTGGAAGCCCTGCGCAGCAACGGTTCGTGCGGAGGCCGGACCTGCAACTGGAGCCGGCTGCGCGTAGGCAGGTCGGGAGCGGGCAGCCACGGCCGGTCCGGCTCGCCCTCGTCATCCCATGACATCTTCAGCCCCACCATCGGCTCCTGCTCGGACCGGTACGACGGGGGCTCGAACTCGCCGAACCGCCTGCCCGTCTCCCCGGCCTCCGGCATCGGGGTCTGCGTGAGATCCTCCGGCGGTGGCGGGGGTTCAGAGGCCAGGGGTGATGGCGGCGGGTCCTCGGCGGCAGACGGCGCGACCCGTTCGATCCCGAGCAGGCGCTCGATCTTGCGGACCAGCTCCGGATCAGGCTCCTGGCCGGGGTGGCGTCTCGGCGGCAACCGCCCGGACGAGATCGCCCAGCCAGGCCGCGGCCGTCACGGCGACCACCCCAGCGCCAGCCTCGCTGCCTCCTTCTTGAAGATCATCTTGAGGATCGGGGCCAGGTCCCGGTGGTTCTTCGACTCGATGCCCTCACCCAGGCACGCCTGGATCGCGTCGATGAACTCCGCAGTGCTCGGCTGCCTGCGTTTGTCGATGTGGGCCTGCCGGCGGGCCTCCTTCAGCTGTTCGATGAGGTGGTCCAGCGGGTACTTGCGGTGCGTGCCCACGTGGTTGTCCGCGATCCTGCGCAACGTCGATTCGTCGTGCGGTTCGAGCTCGTAGACCACACACCGCCGGACGAACGCCGGCGGCAGCTCGCGTTCCTGGTTGGAGGTGATGACGATCAGGCACGGCGTGCTCGGCGCCTCCCGCACCACCCTGGCCTCGCTCAGGTCGGTGACCGTGAAGTACCGGTCGGCCAACGGTACGAGCAGGCTGTTCGGCACGTCCGGATCGGCCTTGTCGATCTCGTCGATGAGCACCACGGCACCGGCCTGCGCGCGTTGCTGATCGGTGTTCCAGGT
>CAVYAD010000040.1:0-101272 GCA_963766275.1 uncultured Actinomycetota bacterium | reverse complement strand
GACGTCACTGCCATGGGCCGACCGTAGGTACGGCGGGTTCACATCAGCGTTTCGCCATGTAACAGCGAGGAAAACTTGGATTGCGCGAGCGCGTCGCTCGTACCTCGCTTCCTCCGCCACGCCGGCCGGGTTTTCGGCGACTGGCCGGCAGTAGGCTCCGCCCATGTCCGCGGCCGTGGTGATCCTTGCTGCCGGGAGCGGCTCCCGCGTCGGCGCCGAGGTCAACAAGGTGCTGCTGCCCCTCGACGGGACGCCGGTGCTCGCGCACTCGGTGCGCACCGTGCTCGGCCTGGCGGGCGTCGACCCCGTCGTCGTGGTCTGCCGGCCGGGCGAGGAGGACGACGTCGCGGCGGCGGTCGAGTCGCTGCTCGGCGGCCGCGACGTGCTGCTCGTTCCCGGCGGGGCGACCCGGCACGACTCCGAGCAGGCGGCGCTCGCCGTCCTCGCGACCCGGATCGAATCCGGCGAGATCGACGTCGTGGTCGTGCACGACGGCGCCCGCGCGCTCGCCCCGGCCGACCTCTTCGACCAGGTGGTCGTCGTCGCCCGGGAGGCCGGCGGCGCCGTACCGACGGTGCACCTGACCGGCCTGCTGCCGCGCGATCCCGCCGACCGGCTGCCGGCGGGCGAGCTGGTCGGAGTCCAGACCCGCAGGCGTTCCGGGCCGAGCCGTTGCTCGCCGCCTATCGGGCCGCGGGCCGCGACGGTTTCGACGGCACCGACACGGCGGCCTGCCTGGAGCGCTACCGGCCGGACGTCGTGATCGTTGCGGTGCCCGCAGGCCCGGCCAACCTCAAGATCACCTACGCCGAGGACTTCGACGCCGCGTCACGGGTCAGCTCGGGTCGGTGAGCGCTTCGAGGACCTGGATGTCCGCGTCAGAGGCCACCCGGCCCGCGGTGGCGGGCGCGTCCACCAGCTTCACGTCGTACGACGACCGCAGCCCTGCGACCAGCTCGACGAAGTCGGCTGTCGGCCGGCCCGGCAGCGCGGCGACCACCCGCGCGGGCAGCACGATCGGCGAGCACACCGCGACCAGGCGGTCGCGGTCGACGGTCCCGCCGAGGTGCCCGTCCTCGACCTGCTTGACGGTGTCGGTGACCGGTCGGACGCCGACCACGACCGCGTCGCGCGCGACCGCGATCTGCGCACACTCGGCGATGAAGTCGGCGGAGTCATCGGGCACAGCGGGTCGTGCAGCACCAGCGCCCGGCCGAGGTCGGCGATGACGTGCCACGGCACGGTCACGTCGACCAGGTCGACGCCGGCCTCACCCATCGACCAGGCGGCGGCCGCGACCAGCGCCTCGCCGTGGATCAGCCGGTAGGGCAGCGAGCCCCGGTCCTCGTCGACGACGAAGCCCATCGGCCGCTGGGGCTCGCCAGCCTCGTCGTCGTATGCCTCGGATTCCACGGCGACCACGGTAGGCCGTCCGAAATGCAGCGGCGCCCCCGCCCTGGTGGGCGGGGGCACCGACGCTGAGTCAGATCAGCTTCAGCTGGCGAGGACCTCGTCGAGGATCGTCTCTGCCTTGTCCTCGTTGGTGTGCTCGGCAAGAGCCAGCTCGGAGACCAGGATCTGCCGTGCCTTGGCAAGCATCCGCTTCTCCCCGGCCGACAGGCCACGGTCACGCTCGCGGCGCCACAGGTCGCGGACGACCTCGGCCACCTTCATGACGTCGCCGCTGTGCAGCTTCTCGAGGTTGGCCTTGTAACGGCGCGACCAGTTGGTGGGCTCCTCGACGTGCTCGGCACGAAGGACGCCGAACACACGGTCCAGCCCCTCCTTGTCGACGACGTCGCGAACTCCGACCAGATCCAGGTTGCAGGCCGGGACCCGAACCACCAGATCCTGCTGGGCTACGATCCGAAGTACGAGGTACTGCCGCTCCTCTCCCTTGACTGTCCGCATCTCGATGTCTTCGATAACTGCGGCCCCGTGATTGGGATAGACGACCGTTTCGCCGACGGTGAAAGTCATATGTGATGAACCCCTTCCTAGGCGGCTATCTTATCACGCCGCGCCCTGTCCTCAGAAAGCGTTTGCGCAGGTCAGGGCCGTTATCGCGGGCTTGACAGACGCCTCATCGTGTGGTGGGGAACTTCACAGTCACCGGGTTCGCCGTCCTCATCGGCGACCGACACTCACCGGACCCGGCTGCAGCGCGGGACCTGTTGGTCAATACTGCTCGCCATGGGAGTGGACCGGGACGAGGGCGCGCTCGCGGACGTCGAGGAGGACGACGTCGTCGACGAAGCGGGCGACGCCGACGTCTCCGACGAGGAGATCGACGAGACCGACGAGCTGGACGACGACGACGACGTGACGGTCGAGCGGAAGGAGTCCGCCTCCCCCGGGTTCTTCGGCAGGCTGCAGTGGACCCCGCTCCTCCTGTTCCAAGCCGCCCACGCGAAGCAGGCGATCGTGACCGCGCTCGCGATGGGCGGCGTGGCCGTGCTGGTCGAGCGGCCGGCCCAGGAGGCAGGCGTCGTGCTCCTGACCGTGCTCGTCGGCCAGACCATCCTCGGCTGGCACAACGACATCGTCGACAAGGCGCGCGACGAGGCGCACCGCACACCCCGCAAGCCGATCGCCGACGGGCGCCTCGATGCCGGCGCCGCGTGGTACGCGATCACCGTCGCCGCCCTGATCCTGGTCCCGCTGTCGATCACCACCGGCATCACCGCCGGAGCCATCTACCTGGTCTCGGTCTGCATCGGCATGCTCGGCAACGTCGTGCTGCGCACCGGCTTCTTCTCGTGGGTCACCTGGGCGGCGTCCTTCGCGATGCTGCCGGCCTATCTCTCGTACGGCGGGTGGGGCGGCCAGGCCGTCGGCGAACCGCCGGAGACCGCGATCACGATCCTCGCCGCGCTGCTGGGCATCGGCGTCCACTTCATGCGCGCTGTGTGGGGCCTGGTCGCGGACCACGAGGACGGCTGGACCTACCTGCCGCTCAAGCTGGGCCTCAGGCTGGGCGCGACCCGCCTGCTCGCGCTCTCGACCCTCTACACCGTCGGGATCGCCGTTGCGCTGGGAGTCGTCGGCTACAACCAGGGCCTGTCGCAATGACCGGCCGACGGGTCCGGCGCGCGCCGTACCCACGATGCCCACTAGAGTGAGCGCGCTCCTCGTGAGCACCTGACCGAGTCCTCAGATCACCCGCGGAGGCACGCCGAATGCTCCACCGACGCTCGACCGCGACCGCACTCGTCGCGGTGCTGCTGCCCCTGGCCGCCGCGATGACGTCCTGCGGCTTCGACTACCCGACCGACCGGGTCAACACGATCGCCGCCGGCACCAACAACCGCGAGGCCGCCGTGGACGTGCTGGGCGCTCGCGTGGTGGCCTACGGGGACGGCCAGGGCCGGCTGATCGGCTCCTTCGTCTACAACAACGAGGACGCCGACGAGCCGGCGACGGTCGCCGAGGTGTTCTACCCTGGTGCGGACGATCGCCGAGGCGCGCGGCACGACCGTGGTGCTGTCGACGCACACGCTGCCCGAGGTCGAGCAGGTGTGCTCCTCGGTGCTGATCCTGGACAAGGGCCGGTTGCTGATGTCCGGCAGCGTGGCGGAGGTGACGAGCACGGAGGCCGGCAGCCGCCAGTCCGGCCGCCTGCGCGTCCCGCTGGACGAGGTCGGCAGGGCAGCGGAAGTGCTGCGACGTGTTCACGGTGTGTCGGTCGACGTGACGAAGGACGTCGTGTCGGTGTCGTCGTCGGATGGCATGAACGAGGCGTTGTCGGCCCTGCTGAGTGCCGGGATCACCGTGCTGTCGTTCGAGGTGGACGGCGTGCGGCTGAGCGACGCGTTCCTGGCGATGACACGGGGAGGTGCGTCGTGAGCACGCGGATCATCGCCGGCCAGGAGTGCCGCGACCTGTGGCTGAGCGGCCGCGGTCCGGTGCTGACGTTCGCCTACGCCGTGCTCCTGAGCGCGGTGACCTACCTGGCCGCCACCAACCAGGTCCTGAACTTCCTGGAACAGCGCGAGTCGGTGAACCTCGTGCTCCAGATCGCCGTGGCGGTGGGGGTTCTGCTGACCATGGTGGTCGCCGCGGACGGGATCAGCGGCGAACGCGAGCGCGGCACGTTGGAGAGCCTGCTGCTGACACCGGTGTCCCGCGGAGCGATCGTGCTGGGCAAGCTGGTGGCCGCGATGTCGTTGTGGGGCGTGGCTTTCGTGGTGACCTTGCCGTACCTGTGGGTGCTCGGCAAGGGCGTCGCCGTGGTGGGCGAGGCGGTGCTGCTCGGTCTGCTCATCGGAACCGTGCTCGCGCTGTCGATGGCGGCGATCGGCCTGCTGATCAGCGCCCGGTCCTCCACCAACAAGGTGAGCCTTGCCGCGTCGCTGTTCCTGCTGCTCGCCCTGTTCGCTCCCACTCAACTGCCCACGATGCCGACGTCGTCGGTGGGTGATCTGCTCGTGCGGATCAACCCTGTCACAGCGGGGATGCACTACATCGGGCTGGTCCTGCTCAAGGGGCATCCGTGGCCCCAGGACCTGTCGTACCTGATCTCACCGGTGGCGGCCGTTGTGGCCGCCGTCGTGGCGCTGGCCGTGGCGGGGCCGCGCATCGTCCGTCTCACAGGAGGGGTTGGTTCGGGATGAGACTGCTGCTCGCCGCTCTGGTGCTGGCGCTGTTCCCCGCCACGGCGTCGGCGACCGTCGAGGTGGCGGTGTCGGAGTCCCGCATCACCGGCACCGTAGGCCAGTACATGAACATCAGGTCGACCGTCACCAACACCGGGTCCTCGCCGACCGGGAAGCTGATCGCACATCTCAACGTGGCTTCGTTGAACGACGTCTACGTGGACCTCGAGGACTGGACCGCCGCACCGACGCAGTCCCTGCCGCCGCTCGGGCCGGGGCAGAGCACCGAGGTGTTGTGGGACATCCAGGCCGTCAACGCCGGGGTGTTCAACGTGTACGCGGTCGTGCTGCCGAACGGCTCCACCTCGCTGTCCGTCAGTCCGCCCATCCACGTGGAGGTGGCCGGGCGGCGCACGCTCAGCGCCGGTGGCGCCCTGCCGATCGCCCTGATCGTGCCGATCCTGCTGGGGGTCGCGGTCTACGCGGTCCGCCGCCGCCAGCGCAACACCGCCTGAGTGCCGCAGTTCACACGTGATGACGGGCTTCCATCCACAGTGGATGGAAGCCCCTCATCACGTTTCGGCTAGGCGGGGACGGGTTCGTGGTCGGGAGAGGAATCTGCCTTGTCGTGGCGTGGCCCTGCGAACCGGAGATAGAGGGACGGGGTCACGAAGAGGTTCAGCAGGGTTGAGGTGAACAACCCGCCGATGATCACGATCGCCATCGGGTGCTCGATCTCGTGGCCCGGCAGGTCGCCCGCGATGGCCAGCGGTATCAGGGCGAGACCGGCGGCCAGTGAGGTCATCAGGATCGGTGCGAGACGCTCACGGGCGCCGCGCAGTACGAGGTCCCGGCCGAACGGCTCCCCTTCCTCCCGTTCCAGGTGCTGGAAGTGGTTGATCATCAGGATCCCGTTGCGCGCCGCGATGCCGAGTACCGTGAAGAACCCGACCAGCGACCCGAGTGACAGGAGACCACCGGTCAGCCACGCCCCGAGCACACCACCGACCAGTGCCATCGGCAACGTCAGCAGCACCAGCACGGCCAGCCGCCAGCTTCCGAACGCGGTCACCAGGATCAGCAGGATCGCGATCAACGCCCCGCCGGCGAAGAGCAGCAACCGGTTCTGCGCCGCGGTGGCCTCCTTGTACTCACCCAGCAGTTCGGCGTGGAACCCGGCGGGCATGCTCACCTGCGCCAGCCGCCGCTCGACCTCCCCCGCCACGTCGCCGAGCGCGGCACCCTCTGCCACGTTGGCGCCCACGTCGATCCGGCGCGATCCGTTCTCCCGCAGGATCTGGTTCGGTGTGGACACGATCTTCACCGAGGCGAGGTCGCCGAGCGGCACCTTCCGGCCGTCCGGCGCGTCCATCAGCAACTGGCGCACCGACTCCACGCTGTACCGGGCCTTGGGATGCGACCACACGTGCACCTCGGTGTTCTTGCCGTTGCGCCAGATGTCGCCGGCCTCCTCGGAGGAGATGAACGCCGCGGCCGTCCGCCGCACCTCACCTGGGGAGATCCCGTACTGCGACGCCTTCTGCAGATCGACCTCCACGGCCACCTGCGGGATGTTCGTCTGCAGCGTCACGTGTTCGTCGATGATGCCGTCGATCCCGGCCATGAGATCCTTGATCTCGTTGGCTTTCTGCCGGATGCCGTCGAGGTCGTCACCGTAGATGCGGATCGTGATCGCGTCACTCGATCCAGTCAGCACCTCCTTCGTGCGTTCCTTCAGGTAGGTCTGCACGTCGCGTTGCAGACCCGGATACCCGTCGACGACTTTCTGAACGGCGGCAAGGGTTTTCGCGTAGTCGACATCCTTGTCGATGCTGATCCAGTTCTCGGTGAAGTTCATGCCGACGACCTCGTCGGCGAGCGTGCCCTGGCCGATGTGCGCACCGAAGTTGCGCACACCCGGAATCGCGCGCAGCTCCTTGCTGGCCTGCTGGGTGATGCGGACCATCTCCTCGCGCGAGGTGCCCGGCTGGGCGACCCAGTGCATCAGGAAGTCCCGCTCCTTGAACGCCGGGAACAGGTTCTGGCCGAGGAACGGCGCGATCACGAAGCCCGCGATCATCACCACGGCCACGCTCGAGTACGCCACGCCGGGCCGCGGCACGATGCGCGCCAGCAATGCCGTATAGCCGCGTTGCAGCCACCGCACCAACGGCGACTCGCGGTGTTCGATCGGCGCCTTGCGCAACATGATCAACGCCAGCGCGGGGATCACCGTCAACGCCACCAGCAGTGACGCCAGGATCGACAACCCGTAGGCGAACGCCAGCGGGCGGAAGAAGGCCCCAGTCAGTCCACTGAGGAGGAACACCGGTGCCGTCGACGCCAGGATGATCAGTGTCGCGTGCACGATCGGGCCGCGGACCTCGATCGAGGCCTCCAGGATGATCGACGCGGTGGATCTGTCGCTGCCCTCGCGCCGATGCTGCCGTATTCGGCGCACGATGTTCTCGATGTCGATGATCGCGTCGTCCACCAGGACACCGAGCGCGATGACCAGTCCTGCCAGGATCATCACGTTTATCGTCGCGCCGGTGGCGTTCAGCACGAGCCCTGCGGCCACCAGTGACAACGGGATGGTGATGGCGCTGATCAACGCCACCCGCCACTCGAACAGGAAGAAGATCAGGATCAGCACGACCAGGCCGAAGCCGATCAGCATCGCGCGGCCCAGGTTGTTCACCGATGTCTCGATGAACGTCGCTGGCCGGAAGATCTCGGTGTCGACCTGCAGCCCTCGCATGCCCGGCTGGAAGTCCTTGATGACCTGCTCGACGCCGCGCGTGACCTCCAATGTGTTCGCCCACGGCAGCTTCTCGATGATGATCATGACACCGAGACCGTCGTTGATGACGGCGTCGCCGGTGAGCAGTGACGGCGGCATGACGTCGTCGCGGATCTCGGCGACGTCCTTGAGGTAGACCTTCGGCTCACCGGGTTTGGTCTCGATGGGGATCTCGGCCAGCTGTTGCCCGGACAGCTGGGGTAGCTGATGCTGCACAGGGAACCGGTTGTTCGCCGTGTCCACGTACCCACCGGTGCCGATCTCGAAGCCGCCCTTGAACTTCAGCTGCCCGACGTCGACCGCGTTGCCCGCGGAGTCGAGCACCTGTTGCATGGTGACGTTGTGCTTGTTCATCAGGTCCGGGTCGACCAGTGCCTGCTTCACGTGCCACCGGTCGCCCCAGATCGCCGCGTTCGCGACGCCGGGCACACGCATCAGCCGTGGCCGCAGCGACCAGTAGGTCAGCAGTGCCATGTCGATGTGGGCCTGGTCGGACTTGTCCGCCTGCGATATGCCGATCTTCATGGCGCGACTGGTCGACGACAGGGGCTGGATCATGAACGGCGGGTTCGCCCACCGCGGCAGCCGTGGTGTGATCGCGTTGACGCGTTCCTGGATCAGCAGCCTCGCCTTCATCAGGTCGGTGCCCGGCTCGAAGATCATCACGATCGACGACAGCTGGGACACGGACTTCGACCGCATCGCGGTCAGTCCCTCGATGCCGTTGAGCCCCTGTTCCATCGGCACCGAAACGAGTTCTTCGACGTCCTTTGCGGACAGTCCGATGCAGATGGTCTGAATTTCCACGCGGGGCGGCGCGAACTCGGGGAACGCGTCGATGGACATGTCCTTGATCTGCAGGATGCCGAAGAACATCATCATCGACGCACCGACGACCACGAGGAACTTGAGTTTCAGGCTCGTACCGATGATCCAGCGCATCATGGTTGGCTACTTCCCGACGCCGAGTTCGGCTCCGTACAGCTCGATGAGGCCTGTCTTGACGATCGTGGTGCCCGCCGCGGGACCGGCGGACAGGAACGCCTCCGTGCCCGCGTTGCCGCCCACAGTCGCGATGGTGACCTGCTCGCGCACGTATTGACGCGGCCCGCTGACGGCGTAGACCCAGGTGTTGCCGTCGGGTGTGTAGATCACCGCCTGGTACGGCACGACCGTTCCGGTGGCGGCCGCGGCGACCGTGGTCGTCTCGACGCCGACGCGCGTCACCGCCTGCTCGGTCAGCGTCACGCTCTTCACGTTCTTGCCCTGGACCGCTTCCACTTTCGCCGGCTTCTCCTGCGGGGCCTCCGTGGCGGAGGTGACGGCGGTGCATCCCGGCACTCCCAGGCCGAGGAAGATCAGGGCTGTCGCGGCCCATCGTTGGCTAGACATCTGTCTTCTCCTGGGCATCTGTCTTCTCCTTCGCGGCGAACTGGGGGTAGAGACCAGGCAGGATGAACAGATTCACCAGTGCGGTGGTGACCAGGCCGCCCACCACGACCAGCGCGAGCGGTGCGAGGATCTCCAGCCCGGTCACGGCGCCGTAGATCACGAACGGCACGAGCACGAGGCCGGTCGCCAGCAGACCTGTCACGGCCGGGGTGAACCGCTCGCGCATGCCCCGTACGAGGAGGTCGGGACTGGTTTCTTCCAGTCGTTGCAGGTGTGCGATCTGCAGCACGCTGGTGCGCACGGCCACGGCCAGCACGGCGAGCAGGCCCAGCAACGCGACCACGGACATCGAGCTCCGGTCCAGCAAGGCGGCCAGCACGCCGCCCGACAGGGCCACCGGCAGCAGCAGGAACGTCAGCGTCGCCAACCGCCAGCTGCGCAGGCCTGCCTGGAGCAGAAAGAAGATCAGGATCGCCGCGCCCACGATGTAGGTCCAGACTCGGAAGTCCGTCGCCGACCGGGCCTGGCTCTCGCCGAGCACCTCGAGGTGGTGTTCACGCGGGAAGCTCAAGCCCTTGACCCGCTCGGACACGGCGGCCGTGACGTCGTCCAGCGACCTGCCGCGAACGTTCGCGACGACGTCCATGCTCCGCGACACCTGGTCGTGCGTGATCATCGCCGGCTTCGGCGAGACCCGGACGTCCGCGACGTCGCTCAGCTTCACCTGGGTGGGGCCGCCGTCCTGCCCGCCGGTCGGCGCGTCGATCAGCAGGTCCTTGACGGTGTGGGGGTTCTGACGCAGTTCCGGCTTGCCCCAGACCACGACCTCGAAGATCTTCTGGTCGTCGAACAGGTTGCCGGCGATGGTCGCCGCGACCAGCGTCGCGGACTGCCTGCGGACGTCGCCGGGCTTGAGGCCGTACTTCGCTGCACGCTCCACGGAGACCTCGATCTCCATGGTCGGCTGGATCTCGGTCGAGTTGATCCGAGGGTCGGCGACGCCGTCGATACCCTTGATGATGCCGAGCACCTCGTTCGCCTTCTCGTTCAGCACGCCGTAGTCGTTGCCGTAGACGCGCACGACGAGGTCGGCGGAAGTGCCGCGGCTGAGGACGTCGCGGACCTGGCGGTCGGAGTAGGTCAGCACGTCGCTGCGGATGCCGGGGTAGCCCTTCGCCACCTCGCGCACCGCGTTCAGCGTGCTGTCGTACTGAGCCTCGGGTCGCATGCTGACCCAGACCTCACCGGAGTTGATGTTGGAGACCTGGTCGGACGCCAGCGCGCGCCCGGTGTGCGCGCCGACGTTGCGCACACCGCCCATCCCCCGCAACTCGGCGGTGAGCGCCGACGTGATCCGGTTCATCTCCTGGCGCGACGCGCCGGGCGCGGCCTCCCACTTGATCAGCACGTCGCGTTCCTGCAGCGTCGGCGACAACGGTTGCGAGACGAGCAGCGGAAGCAGGGCCGCGGACGCGATCACCAGCACCAGGCCGAGCGCGTACCCCGCCGCGCGGAAACGCACGAAGCTGGACAACAGCCTGGCGTATCCGCCTTCCAGCCGTGCGGCGAGCGGGGACGGCCTGTGAGCCAACGACTCCTTCGACAGCAGGATCGTGGCCAGCACGGGCGCGACGATCAGCGAGCAGAGCAGCGATATCGCCGTCGCGACCAGGAACGCGACCGCCACCGGCGTGAGGAACGCGCCCCTGACGCCGTCGAGCACGAGCAGCGGCACGACGGACACCGCAGTGATGACCGCCGCGACGAACAACGGCCCGCGCACCTCGATGATCGCCGCGCCGATCACGTCGACGACCGAGGTCTCTGTGGACGTCTCCGGGCGCTCCCTCAGGCGTTGACGCACGTTCTCCACGCCGACCACGGCGTCGTCGATCACCACGGCGAGCGCCATCACCAGGCCCGCCAGGGTCATCATGTTCAGCGGTATCCCGAACCAGGACAACACGAGCACCGTCGTCCCGACCGAGGCCGCCACGGTGACGAGGCTGACCAGCGCGCTGCGCCAGTGGAACAGGAACGCGCCGAGCACGAGCAGCAGCAGGAGGCCGCTGATCAGCAGGGTCGTGACCAGGTTCTCCTTCATCTTGTCGATGAACGACGCCGGCCGGTAGATCGTCGTGTCCATCTGCACGCCGGGTAGGCCGGGACGCAGCTCGTTCAACGCGGCCTCGACGTTCTTGGTGACCTCGGAGACGCTGCTACCGGGGAACCGCTCGACGACGAGCATCAGGTTCGGCTGGTCGTTGACGACCGCGTCACCGATGAGGATCTGGTGGTCCTCGGTGATCGTGGCGACGTCGGATAGCTTCAGACCGCGGTCCTCCGCGCCCTGGATCGTCACCTTGCCGAGCTCGGTGGCGGTCTTGATCGGCTGGTTGTGCTGGATCTCGATGCGCTGGTTCTTCGTGTCGACGAAACCACCCAGGCCCGGCGTGGACGCCTCGACGAACGTCAGCGGCGACACCCACAACGCGTTGGCCGAGGTGCGCAGGACCTGGTCCAGCGTCACGGCGTTCTTCGCGAGCTGCGACGGATCGACCTGCACCTGCAACTGCCGGTCGCGGAAGCCCCAGACGGCGACGTTCGCCACGCCGGGCACGCTGAGCAGCCGCGGCACGACCGACCACCGGGACAGCAGCGACATGTCGATCAGCGACTTGTCCTTGGACGACAACCCGATCATCATCAGCCGCCCGGTGGACGACAGCGGCTGCACCACCAGCGGCGGCTTGGACGACGCCTGCGGCAGCGCGGTCGACATGGTCAGGCGCTCCTGCACGACCTGTCGTGCGCGGATGGGATCCGTGCCCGGCTCGAACGTCATCTCCATCGACGTGAGACCGGGGACGGTGCGCGACTCCAGCTTCGCGAGCCACGGGATCCCGTTGAAGAACTCGTTCTCGATGGGGTTCGTGATGAGGTTCTCGACCTCTTCCGCGGAGAGGCCCAGCGCCTCCACCTGAACGTCGACCCTCACCGGCCCGAACTCCGGCAGTGCCTCGACGTTGCTGTTGCGCAGCTGCACGAAGCCGAGCGCGATGAGGGCAATCGCGACCGCCAGGACGAGACGGCGGTACCTCTGGCTCGACCCGACGATCCAACGCATCATGGCCGGGGACCTCTCACTCCGATGACCTTGCGGGCATGGAGCGACCATGGACTTGCCTGTTCACAGGCCGCTCATAGCGGGCTCATAGTCCACTCACACCGCGCTCTGGGCACCAGGCGGGACTCGGTCTCACGGACGTGGCGAATGCGATGCCTGGCGGCCAGTGCACGCACGCTTGACGTTGCCGCTACCGCTGGCGTTCTCCGCCTCGATGAACGGATACACGTTCACCGGGTCTCCTTCGCGAAGAAAGCCGTCTTAGATTCAACCGGTCGAAGCAACAGTGCTGGTTGACGGCGTTGTCCGGGTCGACCGGGGTCGGCGGCGGATTGGTGACGAGGTCCTCGTTGAGCCGGTCGGCGATGGCCTGGTAGCCGAGCCGTTCCGCGACCCGCCACCCGAACGACTTCCGGACGACCGGGCCTTCGACCGGGTGAACCTCCAGCCGGATCTTCTGGAGACCTTTGGTGTCCCGTTTCGCGTGCGTTATCCACTGCTGCACCACACTGCCCGGCAGCAACCTCTGAACGCGCATATCTGTCATCTCATTGACAACGGGCGACACGCGGATGCCGCCACGACGGCGGAGTCGAGCATGGCACGGCGGCGTTGCGGCGGGACGCGACCGACTCGAAGCGTGCAGCCGAACTGCCGGACGGTTTGCGGATACGCGCGAGGTGTGGGTCTCGTGCGCGCCGATGAACGAGCAGGGAGCACGCCTCGTCGTGCGCAACGGCAACCACCGGCCACGGAAAGGTCCTGACAAGCGGCACCCCTAGGGCTGGCTCTGGTTCCCGGTGCAACCAACCAAGAGCGGACGTCGTCCTTATGTCGTGCGAAGGATTCCTGCGGTGGCGGTGGTGCTGGTGCTGGTGCTGGCCGGATGCGGTGCGCCCGCGTCGCCGCCGAAGTGGGCCGAGCCGCACTGCCCGCTCGTCGGGGCGAACGAGGTATACGTCAGCCCCCGCAGCGCACAGCAGGCGGGCGGAATACCCGACGACTACGCCCCCGCGTGGGTGCTGCGGTGCCGCATGGAGCCGCGCCGGACCCCGGACGAGGCCAACTCGACGGTGCTGGTCGCGGAGCGCGCCGACGCCGACCTGAGCGATCTGGTGGACGCGTTGCTGATGTCGGACGAGACCGCGTGGCCGTGGGAGGGCTTCGTCTGTGCGGCGGTGATCGGGACCATCGACTACTTCGTGCTCGTCGACGCGGGTGGTCACGCGCTGCGGCCGGAAGTGCCGCTCGCCAAGTGCGAGTCCGCGCGCGGCGAGGTGCATGAGGCGTTGCGCGCGCTGCCGTTCCGGACATTGGCCGAAACGACCCTGCGGGTGGACGCAAAGTACGAAGATCCGAAATGCCCGAACACTGTCGAGGACCCGTTCGCCCCGGCCGACGCCCAGCCTGGACCGCCGGTGGCACTGGAGGGTGACCGCGTGCGGGTGTGCACCTACTCGACCAAAGAGACCGGACCAGCTGTCAGGGGCGGCGCCTACGACTTCACCATGACCGGCGACATGGCGCGCGAGCTGCTCGACGTGCTTGGTCACGCGCGCCCTGCCCCGCCGTGCACGCTGAAGCACACCCAGTTCGCCGTCATCGAGATCAACGGGCCGGTGCCGCACGTGGTAGCCGAGCTCGACGGCTGCCGCCGGCTGTTACGCGGGAACAACACGCTCGGCCAGCTGAATGAGCCAGAGATCCACACCCTGAGCTGGTGATGTCAAGATCTGCCTTCTCACGAGGACGGTCGTCTCCGCTACGCCGAGGCATACCGACATGCAGGTCACTACGACTCGGCTCACGCCTGCCGAAAGTCGGTACGGGCGCGAGTAACGGAAACTCCCGGTGTCCGCCACCCGATCGCCCGTCTTTGCAGCACCGGGATTGCAGCCATGAGAATGGTATTTGATCGTGCCCACTCGCCGATATCGACTGACCGTGGTACCGAGGGCGCAGTACGCCCGACATGCCGAATACGGCGGCGACCCGCATCGCTCGACGCAGATGTTGCTTCGTCTGGATTCCCTTCGGTCGGCGTCTTCAGCGGATCCGCGGCCGGAGCGCAGCCGAGGATGCCGTCGGGACCTGACATCTCGCTGACAGCAGCTCCGCCGATCACGAGTTCCTTCGCCCCCTGTCGCGAGCCGCATGCGCCATCTACCCTGTAGGGAGGTGTGCCGGGAAGCCTGGTCGGCGTGACGTATCCCCGTTCGGAAGGGAGCGGTCATGCCCACCAGAAGGGCACTTGTCGTCGGCACGGGTATCGCTGGACTGGCCACCGCGTTTCGTTTGCGCCGCAGCGACTGGGAGGTCGTGCTCGTCGGGCGCGATTCCACCTCGCAGAGCAGCGGTTTCCCGTACGTGTTCAACGGTATTGGCCGCGACGCGGCCGCCCGGCTCGGGTTGCTGCCCCGGCTCGTCGCCTGCAGCCAGCCGCAGTGCGAAACCGCGCTGATCGACGCAGCCGGCACGCCGTACGCAGTGCGCCCGAAGCCCACTGCGCTTTTCCCTATGCTGCGCAGAGAAGATGTCGTGGCGGTGCTGTGTGACGATGTCGAGGTTGTCCGGCACGCCGAGGTGCTCGGTCTTGCGCAGGACGACTGCGGCGTGACCGTCACCTTCACCGATGGTGGCGAGGACTGGTTCGACCTGGTCGTTGGTGCTGACGGTGTGGACTCGATTGTTCGCGGTGCTGTCTGCCGGGAGCGGTACCGGCGCCGCCAGGATTTCGTGATGGCGTCGAGCAGGCTGGCGATGAACTCGGCTGTCGCGGGAACCATCGACCTCGTCGACCGCTCGGTCCGCCTTCATCCATTGCGCGACGGCGGCTCTGCTGCCCTGTTCGCCTGGCGCGGCCAGGTTACTGCTCCACTGCGGCAGACCTTCGGCGATCTCGGATGGCTGGTGCCGGACATCTTGTCCCAAGTGGACGATGAACGGGTAGCGCGACGAACATCCAGCCAGGTGTACGTGGATCGCTGGGCGTCGAGGCAGATCGCCCTGATCGGCGACGCCGCGTGGTCCTTGGGCAGGCGTTGCGAGCGCGGCGCTTCCCTGGCGATCGGCGGCGCCGAGCTGTTGGGAGACGCACTGGACATCTTCACCGACACCACAGAAGCATTGGTGTGGTGGGAGAATCAGATGCGTCCGATCCTGCGCCACGGGCGAGAGGTGATCGAGTGGAGCTTCCCGAGGACGAGAAGCGCGAGCTGAAGGCCATCGAGGAGCACCTCGCGGAGGAGGATCCGGCGTTCGCCGCGCGGCTGACGAGGAAGCCTCCTCCGCACCTTCGGCTGTCACGCAGAGCCTTGTTCGTCGTCTTACTGCTGCTCACCTACTCGGCAGGGTTGACGCTGGTGATCGGTGGCGTTTCCCTGTCGTCCGTCGCACTCGTCGTGCTGGGCATCGCCGTGACGGCGATCTTCCCGGTACTCATCGCCGTCCGGGCGTGGCGAGGCAGACGTGGCGAATCGTAGGCATCGCGCTTCGACTGTCGCGCCGCGTACGAACACGGCATCCTGAACACATGATCACGGTCCTGGTCGCCGATGCCCAGCCACACATCGTTCATACGCTGTGCACGACGCTCTCGGAGCGTGGCTACGACGTGCTGATCGCACAGGACGACCAGACCGCGGAGGACCTCGCCGCGGAAGGCAACCTGGATGCCGTGGTGCTCGATCCCGGACTATCCGGCGCCAAGGGCACCGAGATGATCGCCAGACTCCGCACCCGCACAGCGGTTCCGGTCATCGCGCTGTCCGCGAACGCCGAACCCTCCCGCATGGTCGAGGTGCTCGACGCCGGCGCGGACGACTACGTCGCAAAGCCGTTCGACGTGGAGGTGCTGCTCGCCCGCCTGCGTGCGGTACTGCGCAGAGCCACCCCGCAAGACCTAAAGGACCCGATCGTCACCACCGCTGACTTCACCATCGACCTCGGAGCCAAGAAGGTGCACCGTGGCGGTGACGAGGTACACCTGACGCCCGTCGAGTGGGCCATCGTGGAGATACTGGTGCGCAACAGCGGCCGGCTGGTGTCACAGAAAGAACTGCTGCGCGACGTGTGGGGCCCTTCCCGCACTGAAGAAACCCAGTACCTGCGCGTCTACATGGGACAACTGCGGCACAAGCTCGAAACCCAGCCGTCGCGGCCCCGGCATTTCATCACCGTGCCAGGGTTGGGATGTCGGTTCGAACTTTGACTCGCGAGAACGGCGCGGCTCAGCTTTCGGTCGGCGTGCCGCTCAGCACGAGCAACCGGTCGTCACCGCGCAGCGCCCCGACAGATGGGTCCTCCACCCAGATCCGCCTGCCCTCCCGCACGACGGCGAGCACCTGATGCCCGCACGTGAGTGGAGAGCAACCGATCTCGTCCCGCTTCACCGCACGTTCCGCGACCGACCACTCCAGATCCGGCAGCACTTCTCTTTCGAAGGGAACGACTTCCGCGCCGAGGGCCCATTCGGTGGCCTGCTCCGCAGTGAGGACGTGATCAGCGCCCAAGAACTCGATCAGTTCTTGCAGCTGCGAACTGCGCACCACTGTGACGACAGTGGCAGTCTCGTTCAGCGAGCGCACGACCGAGGTGATTCGTACTGCCATGGCGTCGTCGGACACCGCGACGACCACTCGATCCGCGGCGTGCACGGCGGCCGACCACAGCACGCTCAAGCGCCAGCCAGGCCCCGCCACGGCGTGCGCGCCGTCCATTCTGGCCTGATCGACACGCTCGGGATCGGCGTCGACGACGGTGAAACCGGACTCCTGCTCTGCATCGCACAGCGCCGCCAGGACGAGCCGGCCGCGAGCGCTGTAGCCGATGAGCACGGCGTGCGAGCTCATCCTGCTCCTCATCATGCGCGGGCGGGTACCGGCCGCCCGATCCGCCGGCCGGTGCCCGGTCTCCCCGGAATGGTTTGGCGCGGACACTCGCCTCGACCGCGTCCGCGCCCGCCAGTTTGCCGGACACCTGCACACTGCGACCTTTCGAGCTGCTTGCGATGAGGTCTCATTCTCGTGATGAGCGCTTCGGACGCCCGCCTGTCCACAGGTAGATGCCGCCGACGACGGCGACCATCAGGAGGACTCCGAGCAGTGCGTCAGAAACGCCGCTCTCGTTCTCCTGCGCGACGTTCTGGGTCCTGGGTGTGTTCGGCAGCGCCTGAGGCACGGCGGGAGCGGGTGCCGGGGTGGAGCTGACCGGCGCAGCGGCGAGCGCGGCGAGCGGGATCGCCTTGGTGTCGTTGAAATCGACCATGCCGGTCGCCTCGAGGACCTGGATGTGGTCGAGCACGACTTCCATGCAGCGCTTGGCGAAGTCGCGGATGAGCGTGTTGCGTGTGCCGGTGCGCACCACCGCGAGGAACTTGTAGACACCACCGTGCGCGGCGCGCAACCGGTTGGCGAAGATGCGGTCGAACTCGATGCTGCGAGCCGGTGCCGAGGTCATCTCCGCGATCCAGCCGCGCTGTTCGGCGCCGGCTTCGCTGGGCAGTGAGACGTTCAGTGTGCGGCCGAGTTCGAGGACCTTGGCGTCCAGCTCGGCGTGCCCGGCGAGCAGATGCCGTCCCGCCTCCTGTACCTGCGGGTTCGCGGACTTCTCCAGGCCCAGCCGCCCCGCAGGTCCTTCCCACAGCCCGGCGAGCCGAACCTTGACGAGCATGTCCTTCCCCGCGGGCCCCATCGGGCCGAACTGGGTCGGCGTGTAGTCCGCGCCGAAGTCCGGTTGAGCAAGAGCCGATGGGACCGCGAGCATGCAAGTGGCCGCGAACACCGCAACCACCTGGACAAGACGTGTGAGCACCGTGGAACTCCCTCCGCGAACTGCGGCGAACGTATGTGCTGACACGGAGGAATACGGATGAATCAGACGACTACGATTATTGCACTGTGCAAATGTTACCTATTCGTTACCAGCACAGACGGTGCAGTAGTGCGGCCCCAACGGACGGTCCGAACCGGTCCAGCCCGCGATGTCCGCCTGCAGCCAGAGCAGGTCCCACGCGATGGGGCCGGTGCTGCTGGTCCGGCGTGACCGCCCGCAGCCGTCGCACACGAGAATCGTTCCCGTGCTGCCCTGGTCGGTGGTCGGCATGCCCGTCACGCTGATATGGCCTTTCGTCATGCGCAGCAGGCACCGACCGCATCTCGGCGGCCGGTGCCTGGCCTTCCCCGGAACCACTGGCGCAGGCACACGCGCCCCCGACGGGCGCACACCCGCGGCGCCAAGCATGCCTGATACATGCACTGTGCAACCTTACGAACTCCTTCCGAAGGCGCGCAGGGCATCGCGGAGGCGGTCACTATGACAACGTGATAGAAGCAGCACTGGAAACCAACGACGAAAAGCAGGACATGGACCTCTCCGTGCTGCTCGTGGACGACGACGAGCGAATCCGCCAGGCGCTCGGCCTCGCGCTGGCTGACGAAGGCTTCACCGTCGAGGAGGCAGTGTCCGGTGAGGACGCGTTACGGCGTCTGGACACAAACCTGTTCGACATCGTCCTCCTCGATCTCATGCTGCCCGGAGTGGACGGTCTGCAGGTGTGCCGAACGCTGCGCGCGCAAGGAGATCTCCCGATCATCATCGTGACGGCACGCACCGACACACCTGATGTCATCGCCGGTTTGGAGGCAGGCGCCGACGACTACGTCACCAAACCGCTGGTCGCCAGCGAGCTCGCGGCCCGCATCCGGGCTCTCCTGCGGCGGCGTGGGGGCGCGATGCAGAACGTCTCGCATCGGATCGAAGATCTCGAAATCTGGCCGGGCGAAGGAGTGGTCCAGCGTGGCGGCGAGGAGATTCGGCTGACCCGCACCGAGTTCCGCCTGCTCGCCGAACTGGCCGCGGCGGGCGGTCGGATCGTGACCAGGGAACAGTTGCTGCAACGGGTGTGGGGCTACGACTACTACGGCGACACCCGTCTGCTCGACGTGCACATCCGCAGGCTCCGGACCAAGATCGAGCACAACGCGGAGGACCCGGTGTTCGTGCTGACCGTACGCGGTTCCGGCTACAAGATCGGGCCTCCGCGGTGACGGTGCGCCGGCCGTCGTTGCGCTGGAGGGTCGCTGCCGCACTCGGCCTGGGCTCGTTGCTGGTCACCAGCATGCTGGCCATCGCCACCTGGAATCTCGCGTCGGACTACATGCTGCGGCAGCGTCTGCAGGCCACGACGCGGCAGGCCGAGGTCAACGTCAGGCTGGTCGAGGGAGCGGTGCGCACGGAGTCGGACGGCCTGACCGAACTGCTGACCGGTCTGACCACCGATCCCGACTCGACCATCATGCTGTTCCGCTCGGGAGAGGTGCTGACGAGCGGACGGCAGGTCGATCCCGGCGTGGTGCCGGAGAATCTTCTCTCGTTGGCTCGTAACGGTGTTCCAGCACGCCAGCGCCTCCATGCCGACGGCATTCCGGTGATCGCGATAGCGCAGCCCCTCACCACCGCGCAGGGCCTCTACGTGGAGCTCTTCCCACTCGTTCAGCTCGATCGCACGTTCCGGTTCCTCAGCGGCCTGCTGATCGCCGGCACGGTGGCGAGCGGCCTGATCGGAACGGCGCTCGGCTCGTGGGCCAGCAGACGCGCGTTGCGACCGTTGAGCCAGCTGACCGTCGCCGCGTCACGCATCGCGGGTGGTGATCTGAAAGCACGGCTGCCGGACCAGGCCGATCCCGACCTCGCCCCACTCGCCACCACGTTCAACTCCACGGCCGACGCACTCGAGCAGCGAGTACTGCGCGACGCGCGGTTCGCCGGCGACGTCAGCCACGAACTGCGGTCACCGCTCACGACGATGGTGAACGCCGCCGCTGTGCTGCGCCGCAGGCAGGCCGAACTGCCTGGGACCGCGGGCAAGGCACTCGGTCTGCTCACATCCGAAGTGGACAGGTTCGCGCGCATGGTGGTCGACCTGATGGAGATCAGCCGCGCCGACCAGGACGGTGACCTTGAGGAGTTCGAACCACTCGACATCGGCGGGCTCGTTCGCGGCGTTGCGGGCATTCGCCTGGGCGAGGGCGTCGAGATCGTTGTCGACCCGCCGTCACCTGTGGTGCTCGGCGACCGTCGCAGACTCGACCGGGTCGTCGGCAACCTCATCGAGAACGCCGAATGTCACGCGGGAGGCGCCGTCCGGCTCGCCGTCCTCCACCACGAGGGAAACATCCGGCTGGAAGTCGACGACGCGGGCCCTGGTGTGCCGGGCGAGATGCGCGCCCAGGTGTTCGAACGCTTCACCCGTGGCGCCAGGGCAGGCAGCCGGGGAGCGGACACCGGCAGCGGACTCGGTCTGGCGCTCGTCGCCGAGCACGTCCGCCGCCACGACGGGAAGGTGTGGGTGGAGGACCGGCCCGGCGGCGGCGCGAGGTTCGTCGTGGAGATCCCGGAGGCCACGTCATGAGAGCAGCCATCGCCGCGACTTTGTTCCTGCTGACCACCACCGCGTGTGGCGTGTCCACACAGGACGAACCAGAACCGATCAGTACCTCGACGACAGGTGAGGCACCCACACCCGTCGTGACGCAACGTCCCCATTCGCCCCCTGTGCCCACATCGACCACACCCACCACGTCGACGGCGGCCACTCCCTCTCCCACCGGGTGAGCGATCGTCAGCCACTCGTAGGGTTCGCGCCGGAGCCGATTCGGACAGGATGGGAGGAATCCGCCGAGAGGACACATCTTGACTCGAAGCCGTTCCATGCCCGCCGACGCGGAGGCCGTCTTCGACATCGTCTCCGACCTCGAACACATGACCAGCTGGCTGCCCGGATCCGTCGAGATCGAGCTGTCCGGCCCCAACCTGATCCGGCTGTGGCTGCCAGGCCGCCACGCCGACCTCGACCTGCAGCGTCAGGTCGCCATCGACTGGGACCGGCTGCGCATCACCTGGGGCAACGAACCCACGACCAGCTGCACCGGCACCCTTCAGGTGCTCCGGCTCGCCCACGACCGCAGCGCGGTGACCGTGCAGCTGACCGGCCCGCCCGGAGCGTCGGCGAGCAGTGTCGACACCTGGGTCGAGGCCGCGCTCGACGCACTCGAAACGGTCATAGCGACCGAATGCCCTGCCACCCAGCAAGTACGTCAAGTTGCACGGTGATCACCGCACGGTACTGCGGTAGAACTGTGGCATGTCCCGGCCCAAGGTCGACGCCAGCGACGTCGACGCGCTCACGGACGCGGTACTGACCGCGTCCCGACTCCTGGTAGCCGTGTCGGCGCGATCGCTCGCCGCGGTCGAGGAGACGATCACGCTGCCGCAGTTCCGGCTGCTCGTCATCCTGGACAGCCGAGGCACCATGAGGCTCACCTCGCTGGCCGAACTGCTGGACGTCAACCCGTCCACGGTGACGCGCATGGTGGATCGGCTGGTGACGACCGGGATGATCGCGCGCCAGGCCAACCCGGCGACCCGCCGCGAGGTCGTGGTGGACCTGACCGCCGAGGGCCGCCGGGTCGTGCGTGGCGTGACGCGTCGAAGGCGATCGGCGATCAGCCGCATCGTGGCGAAGATGTCCGAGGACGAGCGGCAAGGGCTCGTCGGAGCACTCACCGCGTTCACCGAGGCCGGCGGCGAACCCGCGGTGACCGCGGGCGATCAGGGCTGGATCTGACCGGAGCTCAGCCCAGCCAGTCTCCGGCGACGATCGCGACCACCAGCGAGACCACCGCGATCGCGGCTCCCACCAGGATCTGGTTGATCTGCACCACCGAGTCCACTCCGGCGCGGAAGAGGAAGCCGCCTACGACGAGTGCCGCGGACAGACCAACCGTGACCGTCCGCAGCCACGGCACGTCCAACGGGGCCACTGCTCGCAGCACCCCCGCCAGCATGATCACCACAGCGATCGCCATGGGCGCCCAGTAGGGCCGGAAAGCCTGCTGTGCGGCGTCGAAGTGGAGCAACGGGGGCGCCGCGATCAACCACACTCCCGCGAGAAATGTGAGGGCTCCTGTTCTCGCCTCCGCCGATCGGCGTCGCTCGTCATGCACACCACAATCTTTGTCTTGTGCAAACAAAACTCCCGGTGAGATGCCGTGATCGTAGGGAGTTCGCAAGGGGCAGCCGACCGGTTCGTCAATAGCCTTGCCGGTATCCGCCGTCGCACAGCTAGAGATCCGAGAGGACGACCATGCTGACCGCGATAACGGCAGCGGCCCTCACCTTGGCCGCGCTCACCCCCACACCCGTCGGTGCCACCGACGCACCTCCCGGCAGAGTCACGATCGACGTCGTGACGGTCAACGGTTCCGGCTGCCCGACCGGCACCGCCGCCGTCGCACCGGCCGCCGACAACACGGCGTTCACCGTGACCTACAGCGACTACCTGGCCCAGACCGGCTCCGGCGCCAAGCCCACGGACTTCCGCAAGAACTGCCAGCTCGTGCTGCGGGTGTACTACCCGCAGGGCTTCACGTTCGGCATCGCACAGGCCGACTACCGCGGCTTCGCGCACCTCGCCGCCGGCGCACGCGGAACAGAACGTGCGAACTACTACTTCCAGGGCATGTCGCAGTCCACGCCCCGTGCCCACACGTTCAACGGCCCGATGAGCGACAACTGGCAGGCCACCGACCGCACCGAGGTCGGCGCGATCGTCTACGCCCCGTGCGGTGAGCAGCGCATGCTCAACGTGAACACCCAACTGCGGGTCCAGGGAGGCACGAGCTTCATGACCATGGACTCCACCGACGCGAGTTTCAGCACCAAGTACCACTTCTCCTGGAAGAAGTGCTGACCAACTTCCACGACCTCCGCCGCCATCCCTCGTGCACGAGCCGAAGGTGGTCCCCCCAATGCTCACCACGCTGGCCGCAGCGACCATGGCCATGTCGACGATCGTCTTCCCGCCCGGCGGCGCGCCTGGCGACACTCCCCCGCCCGACCACATCACCATCGACGTGGTCACCGTCAACGGTTCCGGCTGCCGGGCAGGCACGGCGGCTGTCGCGGTTTCGCCGGACAACAAGGCCTTCACCGTGACCTACAGCGAGTACATGGCCCAGGTCGGTGTCGGTGCGAAGCCGACCGACTTCCGCAAGAACTGCCAGCTCAACCTCAGAGTCAACGTCCCCCAGGGCTTCACCTACGGCATCGCGCAGACCGACTACCGCGGCTTCGGTCACCTCGAACGCGGCGCGACCGGCACGGAGCGGGCGAATTACTACTTCCAGGGCATGTCGGAGACAACCAAGAAGACACACACCTGGAAGGGCCCGCTGAGCGACGACTGGCAGGCCACCGACAAGGTCGAGATCGCCGCGATCGTCTACCACCCGTGCGGGGAGAGGAGAAACTTCAACATCAACACCGAGCTGCGAGTGAGCGCGGGCTCGTCGGATCCCAAGAAGACCACCAGCTTCATGGCGATGGACTCCACCGACGGCGCGATCAACACGACCTACCACTTCAGCTGGAAGCGTTGCCCGTAACCCGATGCACCCGTGCGCTGTTCTGGACTGCAGGGGTTCAGGACAGCGCACGGTCCTGTTGTGGACGGTCCAATACGTTCCCAGTCGGCGGCAGCACGGAGTCCAGCATCCGCCTGCGGACGAACGGAAGACCCGCCAACCGGAACATCCAGTCGCGCACGACGATGCGCCACCGCGTCGACGGAGCCCATCCGAGACCGCCGAACCGGGTCCGGAGGGCGGCCGCGGGATCGTTCGGCAGGTCCCAGTTCTCGTCGCGGTAAAGGAAGAACGAAGCGAACCCACCCTCACCTACTGCGTAGCAACCAACCATGCGGTTCGGCGTCGTGCGCATCTGGTAGCGCTCCCCGATCCGCTCGCTCAGGCCAGTGTCCTGCGCGGAGAACGCCGCGACGTGGTAGCCCAGGTAGCGCGCAAAACGCTGTTCCGACCCGAACGCCAGCTCCCGCACCCGTGAATGCACGCCATCCGCTCCGACAAGGAGGTCCGCCTCCTCCACGGTGCCGTCGGTCAACCTCATCCGAACGCCTTCGGCGGCGGACTCGATCGTGTCGACGGTCGTGCCGAACCGGATCGGCGAGCTGATCGCGTCACGCAACACGCCCACCCGGACTCCGAACAGCTCATGCTCCGCGTCCTCGGCACCACGCTCGTGGTCTCCGCACTCGCCGAGCTCGTCGACGTCTCCGCGGCGGTCGGAGCCTTCCTCGTCGGCCTGACACCGACCGGCGAGGCGGCCGAGCGTGCCCGAGCGGTGCTCGCTCCACTGCGCGACCTGTTCGCCGCCGCGTTCTTCCTCGCCACCGGACTCGCCGTCAGTCCGGCCGACCTCGTCCCGGTGCTTCCCGCGGCCATCGCGCTCGCCATCGCCGGAGTCGCCACCAAGATCGGCACGGGTTGGTACGCCGCCCGCCGAGACGGTGTCGCATTGCGCGGACGGCTGCGCGCGGGCACCGCCCTGATCGCCCGCGGCGAGTTCTCCATCGTGATCATCAGCCTCGCCGGCACCGTGAGCGCCGCAATCGGGCCGATCATCACCGCCTACGTGCTCATCCTCGCCACGACAGGTCCGTTGCTCATGCGGTGGTCCGGCAGCTGGCTGCGCCCACCCGTCACCGACGAGCCGCCCGCCGTCGGCGAACCACGATGAACCCGGCTGCCAACAGCAGCGCCAGCAGCACCGTCACCGGCAGCGGTCCGATCGTGTCCAACCATCGCACCAGCACGCCCTGCACGGTCGCCGCAGCATCGACGATCGGATCGGCCGCGTCGCCGCCGCCGAGGAACAAGCGAAGCTCGTAGACGCCGTAGTACGCCACATACAGGCCGACCAGCACCAGCAGCACGCCACCAATGCGCGTCACATACGGCAACACCGAGCGGGCCCGCTGGGTGACCACGTCGCTGGCCAGTGCGGTCGCGATGGCGAGCACGGTGACCACCAGTCCCATTCCGAGCGCGTAGGACAGGAACGCCAACGCCCCCTCTGCGAGGTCGCCGCCGCGCAACGTGGAGCCGACAACGGCGAGGAAAGGGCCGATCGTGCACGACAACGAGGCGATCGCGTAGGCGACGCCGTAGCCGAACATCGAGCCGATGTGCCGGTTGGGCGCACCTTTCGACGGCTTCGGCACCAGCAGCGTGATCTCACGCCCGGCCAGCAGAAGCACGCCGAGGACCACCAGTGCGAGGCCGATGACGACGGTGACGAACGGCAGGTACCGCTGCACCGACGACGCAGCCGCCGAGACCAGCAGTCCGAAGAGACCGAACACGGTCACGAACCCGAGCGTCATCATCGCGCTCGACGCCAGCGCACGTGTGAGCAGCCGCGACCGTGACCGCTCGCTGGCGCCGGCGACGACTAGGGTCAGGTAGGCGGGCAGCATGGCGAAGCCGCACGGGTTCACCGTGGCGAGCATTCCCGCCACGACCGCGACGAGCAGTGTCTCGTTCATCCGAGGCGGTCGAGCCGCTGCCGCAGGTCCTGTTCGGACAGTTGGCTGGCCACGACCTCGACTTTGCCCACGGTGTCGACGAACGCGTAGGCGGGCTGTGCTGTCACCCCGAACCGTTTCCACACGGCCGAGTCGACATCCGCGACGTGCTGGAAGGACTTCAGGTCGTACCGCTGCACGAACTGTTGCATCGCGGGAACCTCGTCGAGTGCGGCGACGCCGAGGAAAGTGACCTTTCCGCCGAGTTCCTTCGCGGCGGCCGCCACGCCAGGGGCTTCACGCTGGCACTTCGGGCACCACGGCGCCCAGAACCACAGCACCACGGGCTTGCCCGCGAGATCGGCACCTGCGATGTCGGCACCGTCCACGGTCTTGGCCGTGAACTTGAGCTGATCGGGCACGACAACCGCGTTCGCCGGGCTGCTGCCGGTCGGCGACACCGCCGTGCTGGTCGCCGACGATGGCTGGGACTCCGGTGCCGGTACACCTCCTCCACATGCGACCAGAAGTGTGACGAGGACGGCCGAACCGGTGGCGACGCGGAGTCGGGACATGTCGTGATCCTGCCGCATCGGTGACCCAGGAGTTCTTACGAACCGCTCACGGGAACCTGCGTCGGGCGACTCAGTAGCCCGTCCAGGTGAAGCCGGAAGCGAATCCCGAGCGCAGGACTACCGGGAGTGAACGTGCTGACGAAGACTGTCGGCGTGCAGACCAAGAAGGCAGCGCTCGGCTCCGCCGCGTTCTTCGTGCTCGCGCCAGGAGGCGTCGCAGGACTGATCCCGTGGCTGCTCACCAGCTGGCGGATGGAGCGACCATTGCCGGCGTGGCTGCCGT
Source organism: uncultured Actinomycetota bacterium (assembly GCA_963766275.1). Lineage (GTDB taxonomy): Bacteria > Actinomycetota > Actinomycetes > Mycobacteriales > Pseudonocardiaceae > Lentzea. The sequence goes on along the minus strand of CAVYAD010000040.1, from coordinate 75,116 downwards.
TCCAAGTCCTTGGTGTGGTGCTGCTCGCTGGTGCGCTCGCGATGCTGATCTCGTCGTTCGCCCGGTTCGTCACCGAGGGCTTCGGCACGCCGGCCCCGGTGGCGCCCCCCACCCGGCTGGTGATCGGCGGCTTCTACCGCCACGTCCGCAACCCCATGTACCTCGCCGTGCTCTCGCTGATCATCGGGCAGGCACTCGTGCTGGGCCAGCTCGTCCTGTTCCTCTACGGGGCACTGGTGAGCGCCGCGTTCGCCGCGATGGTGCACTGGCACGAAGAACCGGCGCTGCGCCGGAGCTTCGGCGACCAGTACGTCGCCTATCGCGAGGCCGTGCCCGGCTGGATTCCCCGGTTGCATCCGTGGCGGCCCAGCTAGCCGCCCTGCCGTCGCTCCATCAAGGCCTCCAGCTCACGAACCGCCGCGAGGACACCGTTCTCGGCCCGTACCTCGTGTCCGAGCGCGCCCGCTCGAGCACGCATCTCGGTGTCCGATACGGCACAGGCGATCGCGGACGCGAGTGCCTCCGCGGTGAGGCGCCGCTGCGGCACAGGGGGTGGGGCCACACCGACCGCGTGCATCCGGCGCGCCCAGTGCGGTTGGTCCGCGACGAACGGGCACACCACCTGTGGCGTACCGGCCGCGAGCGCCGCCGCCGTGGTGCCGCCGCCTCCGTGGTGCACCACCGCGCGTACCTGAGGGAAGAGCCAGTCGTGCGGGGCCTGGTCGATCACGAACAGGTCCGGCGACTCCGCCGGGGCGATGCCGCCCCAGCCGGTGGCCAGCACGGCCGGCACGCCCGCGGCACGTACCGCGTCAGCCACGGTCTCACCGATTCTCCTGGCATCAAGGCCGGCCATACTGCCGAATCCGATATAGACCGGCTTGCGGCGAAGGAACTCCGTGAGTGGCTCAGGCGCGGCCCAGGAGTCCTCAGCGGACAGATACCAGAATCCGGTGGTGCGCACCGTGTCCGGCCACGCCGGGTCGACCGGGGTCACCCGTGAGCTGAAGGCCTGCAACACCAACTGGTGTTCGGTCTTTCCCTTCGGCAGCCCCAGGTCGTTCGTCCGCCAGGCGTTGGTCACACCGGCGTAGGCTCGCATGGTTGCCGCCACAAGGAGATATGTGGCGCGGTTGAGCACCCTGGGCAGGCGAGGCAGCGGAATCATCTGACAGGGGAACGCCGAGGTGGGCACCCAGCCGGGTTGCAGGCTGGCGAGCACCGCGGGGATGCCGAGCAGTTCGGCGGCGTGCTGGGCGGGCATGGACGGCGAGTGCACCAGGACATCCGCACCCGAACCACGGGCGATCTCGCCGATGTCACGCAGCACGGCCGCCATCAGCGGCTTGATCCGCCGCACCGTGCGCGCGGCGGTGATCTTGCCGCGGACGCCCCGGTAGCCGGTGTCGATCGCCTCCTGGACGACCGGATCGTCCATCAGCCGGTTCGGCCCCTCGTCGAGCGGCGCGAACTCGACACCATGAGCCGCCGCACTCCTGGTGAACGATTCCGGCGCCGCCAGCAAGGCCTCGTGTCCTCGCTGCCTCAACGCGACCGCGAGCGCCAGAAACGGTTGCACGTCACCACGTGTGCCGTGGGTGACCAGCAACGCCTTCATGGCCGCACCGCCTCGAACGCGGTCAGCCAGCGGTCGTCGACGAACAATCCGTTGGTCAGCATCTCCAGCCCCGCCCGCGCACCTCGCACGGCCGTTGCCGTCTCCGCGGGGTCGCCGCCGAGGAGCCGCCCGACCTGATCTCCGAGCACGAGCGGTGCCAGGAGCCATGACACGTAGGTGACTGCACGGGCCCGTACATCGGAGGTGGGCCGCACCCACCCCTCCGACTCACCGTCCGCGAGCCACTGTTCGGTGCGCTCGACGATCTCGGCGAACAGAGCGTTCGCGCTTTCGGAACCGTCGAGCAGGGCGCGCGCCAGGTAACGCCGGACCGGCGTGGCCGACCGCAGCATCTCCCCCAGCGCGCTGACGTCGGCATTCTCACCCGCACGGATCGCGCTCAGCACGTACTCGTCACACGCCTGGCGCAGGCCTTCTTTCGAACCGAAGTGGTGCAGTACCAAGGCCCCCGACACACCGGCATCGGCAGCGATCGCACGTACGGAGGCACCGGCGATCCCGTCGGAACCGAATCGCGCCAGCGCCGCGTCCCGGATACGAGCACGCGCCGTCAGGTCAGAGGCTGAACGCATGTTCAGAGCATTGAACAGATGCTCAGCCTGGTCAAGTCATCACGTTTGCACAATGCGGATCTTTACGGCATGTTTGCGCGCGGAGCGCCGGGAAGTCTGGTCGGCACGCCTCGTCCACCGGGATGGGGAGTATCGACGTGGACGGGGTTCGTGATGGCGCTCGTACTCGCCTTCGGTCTGGTGCTGCTGATCAGCGTGTCGCTGTCAGGCCTCGCCGCTCGCACCGTCCTGTCGACCGCGTTGATGTTCCTCGCTGCCGGCGCACTGCTCGGGCAGGGCGGATTCGGTCTCGTCGACATCCCGTCGGACAGCGCGTTCGTCACCGGACTCGCCGATCTGGCGTTGTTCACCGTGCTGTTCACCGACGGCCAGCGCGCGGGCCTGCCGGACCTCAAAGAGGGCTGGCGGCTGTCCGGCCGCGCACTCGGCCTCGGCATGCCGCTCACCATGATCGGTATCGCGGTACCGACCCACTTTCTCACCGGCCTGGACTGGACGACCTCGTTCCTCATCGGCGCGATCCTGTCCCCCACCGACCCGGTCTTCGCCTCGGCGATCGTCGGCCGCACCGACGTGCCGCTGAGGCTGCGCCGCCTGCTCAACGTCGAGTCCGGCCTCAACGACGGCCTCGCCCTGCCGTTCGTGCTGATCTTCCTCGCCACCGCGGCGAACCGCGGTACCGACTTCGGCACCATCGCCATCGAGCTCGTCGCCGGGCTCGCCATCGGCATCGTCGTCCCCGCCGTCATCGCATTGGCATGGCGGCTCAAGATCCTCACGGCCGAACCACGTCTGCAGGCCTTGGGGCCGTTGGCCATCGCCGTGATCCTCTATGCGACCTGCCACCTCACCCACGCCAACCCATACCTGGCCGCGTTCGCCGCCGGATCCACACTGGCCACTTTGGACCGCACGTCAGCCGAACACTTCGAACACTTCGGCGACCTGCTGTCCGAGACCACGAAGTTCGCCGCCCTGCTCGTGTTCGGTGCTCTGCTCACACCGGAACGGATCTCCCACCTCACCGTGGGCGACTGGGCCGTGGCGATCATCGCGATCCTGCTGATCCGCCCCGCCGCCATGATGCTGTCCCTGATCCGCACCCCACTGCCCGCTCGGGAGCGATCCGCCGCAGCCTGGTTCGGCCCCAAGGGATTCGCCTCGGTCGTGTACGGCCTCATCGTGCTCCAGGCCGGGATACCCGAGGGCGATCACGTCTTCGACCTCGTCGCGATCACCATCGCGCTCTCGATCGTGCTGCACTCCTCCACCGACGTCCCGGTGGCCAAAGCACTACGGATAGAACCGCCGGACAGCCTGCCCACCGGCAAGCCGGACATCACACCCGAACACGAGAACCGCTGATGGGCCCGATAACGCTGCCCCTGGTCTTCGCCCTGCTGTTCATGGTGCTGCTCGGCACCATCCCGCGCCGCTACTGGTACGTGCAGCTGCCCGCGGTGCTGGGATGGACGCTTGTCTGGATCGACAGCGAGTTCACCGGGCACTGGACGGACTCGCTCGGCGTGACGATCACCGGGTTCAGCCTGCTGTGGCTGGCGTTGACCGGCGAACGCCGCCGCGACGACACCGATCGGCAGGACTCATGACTCCGGGTTTCGCCGACTCCGAGGCTGAGGCCGTGCTGCGGCCACGAAGGCGACGGGCTCATCGTCTGTTGTCGTTGTCGTCACGGGTGTTCTCCGGTTCGGTCGCCGTAATGTGCCTGGCACTCCGGCGAGCCCTCAACGAGCTGAAGAAGAGCCAGGCCGGCGCGCCCGCCTAAGGCTCGTTGTCAGGTCAGGTCCGCGACCTGTTCGACCTCAGTGGTCCGGCCGGCCAGGATCAGCACGTCACCACGGTTGACCACCGTGTCGGCCGTGGCGTACGTGAACCCCTCACCCGACCGTTTCACACCGACGACGGTCACACCGTACTTCGACCGCAACCGGCTCTGCCCCAACGGAACGCCGACGGCCTCCTCCGGCGCGCGAGTCTTGACCATGGCGTAGTCGTCCTCGAACTCGATGTAGTCCAGCATCCGGCCCGTCACCAAATGGGCGACTCTCTCCCCCATCTCGTGTTCGGGCAGCACCACGTGGTGCGCGCCGACGCGTTCGAGGATGCGGCCGTGCTGGCGGCTGACCGCCTTGGCCCAGATGTGCGGAATCTCGAAATCCACCAGCACCGAGGTGGTGAGGATGCTGGCCTCCAGGTCGGTGCCGATACCGACCACGGCGCGCTGGAACTGGTGCACGCCGAGCTGGCGCATGACCTGGGGATCGGTGGTGTCGGCGACGACGGCGTGGGTCAGCTCGTCGGCGTACTGCTGGACGATCTTCGGGTTCGAGTCGATCCCGAGCACCTCCGATCCGTGCGCGACGAGCTCCATCGCGAGTGAGCTGCCGAACCGCCCTAGGCCGACCACGGCGACACGTGCAGCCTGCCTATCCGACAATGGGTCGCTCCTCAGGAAGTTCGTAGCGCCGCGCGCGTTCGCGCAACGCGAGAGCAGAAGCCAGCGTGATCGGGCCCAGCCTGCCGATGAACATCAGCACCACGAGCACCAGCTGACCGGCGGCCGGCAGTTGCGCGGTGATCCCGGTCGACATGCCGACCGTGCCGAACGCGGAGGTGACCTCGAACAGCACATCGTCCAGATCGAACGTCGTGATCGACAAGAGGATCACGGTGCCCGTCATGACCGCGCCCACACCCAGCAGCGCGATGGTCAGTGCCTGACGCTGCACCTGGTCGGCGAGCCGCCTGCCCATCACGTGCACCGACGGCTCACCGCGGATCTCCGCGAAGATCACATAGGCGAGCAGAGCGAACGTCGTGACCTTGATACCGCCCGCAGTGCCGGCGCTGCCGCCGCCGATGAACATCAGCACGTCGTTGACCAGCAGGGTGGACGACTGCAGCTGACCGACGTCGAGGCTGTTGAACCCGGCGGTGCGCGGCATGACCCCGTGGAAAAGACCGACCAGGAGTTTGTGGTGCAGGTCGAGCTTGCCCAGCGTGTTGCGCCACTCGAACACCAGGACGGCGAGCGTGCCGATGAGCAACAGCCCGAAGTACACCGGCACGGTGATCTTCGTGTGCAGCGACCAGCGCCGCCGGTTTCGCCTGCGCACCAGCTCGAACAACACAGGGAAGCCCAGTCCGCCCGCGATCACGGCGAGCAGGATCGGCACACAGATCCACGGGTCGGTCGCGAAGCCGACCAGGCTGTCGGTGTACAACGCGAAACCAGCGTTGTTGAACGCCGACACCGAATGGAAGACACCCAGGTACACAGCCCGTCCGACCGGCTCGCCGTAGCCGGTCGCGAACCTCAGTGCCAGCAGCGCCGCCGTCACGGTCTCGACGACCAAGCTTGCCAGGATGACACCGCCGACCACCGTCCGCACGTCACCGAGCCCGAGCGTCTTGGTCTCGGCCTGAGCGGTGAGCTGCATGCGCAGCCCGAGACGACGCGAGACCAGCAGGGTCAGCAGCGACGCGAGCGTCATGACCCCGAATCCACCGACCTGGATCAGGCCGAGGATGACCACTTCCCCAAAAGTCGACCAGTGCGTCGGGGTGTCCACCACGACGAGTCCGGTCACGCAGATCGCCGAGACGGCCGTGAACAACGCGCTGACCGGGCTGGTGACATCGCCGGACTCGGTCGCGACCGGCAGCATCAGCAGCACCGTGCCGAGCAAAGTCGCCGCGCCGAAGGCGAACACGACGATTCGCGCGGGATGCCGCCCGCTCGGGAGCAGCCGCCGCCATCGGGGCGCGGCGCGGGGTTGTGATGTCACCGGGTCCCACCAGGCACGATCGTGATGAACAGTAGTGAGGGTCAACCCTACCCGCGTTGTATTCCGAAGACCGGCAAACGCGGACAAGCGGGATCGCCTGATGGCCATCGCGCTGGAGGAGTTCGCCGACCGGGACTACGACGGCGCCTCCGTGTCGCGGGTCGTGGCGCGGGCCGGAATCGCCAAGGGCAGCATCTACCAGTACTTCACCGACAAGAAAGACCTCTACCTGCATCTGGTGGACGAGGCCGGACGCGTCCTCCTCGAGGAGATCACCGGGTCGCACCCCGTCGAGCAGACCGACGTCTACGGCCTGATCCGCTGGCAGATGAGCGCCACCATCCGGGCGGCGGCGACTCACCCCCTGCACGCACGCCTGCTGGAACGCGCCTATCGGGCCGATCTGCCGTTCGCCGACGAACTGATGGACAACGTCGACCGGACCGGTCAAGGTCATTTCCTGCCCCTGCTGCAAGCCGCGGCGCAACGGGGCGAGCTCAACAACCGCATCGAGCCGGACACCGCGGCGTTCATGGTCCAGGCGGTGACCGGGCAACTCGGGCACTACCTCACCCGGAGCCTCGGGCTACCGCCGGCGTGCCAGGTGGCACGTCATTCGCCCGTGACGACGTAGAACTCGTCTTCGACCAGGTCATCGACGCACTCCGCAACGGGCTCGGACAACACGGGTCGTGAGTGTTTCTGGTCGCCAGAGCGACCAAAAACACTCACGATGAACGCAAGGAGGTCCGGCCCATGGTCAGGCAGCGGCGGGAGCACGCGGGCGGTGTGCCTGGAGAACTCCTGGCCGGATACGTGGAAGCGCTTGACCAGATCAGCTCCACGGGAAGAGCGCTGTCGCAGGAGGAGCTGCGACACCGGCACGAGCTCGGCGCCCTGGCCGCCGAACAGGGCGTGCCGATGCGCGAACTGGTCGAGGAGTACCTGCGCGCGACCTGGCAGGCATGGCCGTCCCTGACCGGGGTGACCCGTCACGAGGACCCGCGGCGAGTCGGTGAGGCGGTGTTCCGCGCCGCGAACGAGGCGGTCAGCGCGTTGACCGCGGGGTACGAGGAAACACAGCGCTGGACGGTGCGGCACGAGGAATCGCTGCGTCGCGAGTTCATCGACGACCTGCTCACCGGGCGCAACCTCGGTGAGCTGGCCGAACGCGCGGAGCGATACGGACTGCAACTCGCCGGCACGCACGTGGTGGCGGTCGCGTCTGCATCCGAACCGTTCGTCGACGGCGGCGCGCTTGCGCTTGCCGTGCAGGCGGCGATGAGCATTCGGTTCAGCTCCCGGCACGTCCTCGTGACCGCGCGCGAAGGCCTGCTCGTCTGTGTGATCCCGGAAGTGCTGCACGACGCGCCGGAGGAGTTCGTCCGCCAGGTCACCGAGGCACTCGGGCTCACATCGTCCTGGAGGGTGGGCCTGGGACAGCCGCAGCCGGGGCCGGGCGGTGCCGTCCGGTCCTTCGAGCAGGCGCGCAACGCACTCGATCTGGCCGGGCGCCTCGGTCTGGACGAGCGTCTCGTCAAGGCAGCGGACCTTCTTGTGTACCAGGTACTTCTCCGGGACAGCGCGGCACTCACCGAGTTGGTCACGGCGGTGCTGGACCCATTGCGTGGCATCCGCGCGGGACCGACGCGCCTCCTCGACACGCTCACGGCGTACTTCGCTGCCGGACAGGTCGCGACCGCGACCGCACGGACTCTGCACGTCGGTGTCCGCACGGTCACCTATCGGCTCAACCGGGTCCGCGAGCTCACCGGCTACGCCGCCGACGACCCCGCTCAGTCCTTCACGCTCCAGGTCGCCGTGCTGGGTGCCCGCCTGCTCGGCTGGCCGGACGACTGATGGCCGGTGACCGGTAACCAACCACGCTCCAGCTGGCCGATCGCATGCCTTGCCGATGCCGTTGACCTGCGGCGACAATGGGGAAGACGTCGCGCGTTGAGGCGTACCGTCCATCAGGGCAGGAGGGTCACGCTGTGGATCCTTGGCTCATCTGGTTGATCCTCGCGGCGGCACTGGCCGTCGCGGAGATCTTCACGCTCACGGCCGCGCTCGGCATCCTCGCCGTGGCCGCACTCGTCACCAGCGGGGTCGCGGCGATCGGCGTTCCGGCGCCGGTCAGTTCGTGGCGTTCACAATCGTGTCCGCCGCCGGCGTAGTGCTGGTAAGGCCGTGGGCGCACAGGCTCAGGCTCGAGGCGAGGGCCGAGCGTTTCGGAATCGACGCGTTGGCGGGCAGTTCCGCGTACGTCCTGCAGGAGGTGAACGGTCACGCGGGACTGGTTCGTATCGGGGGCGAGGAGTGGTCGGCCCGCCCGATCGACGACTCCGTGGTGATCCCGGCCGGATCCACTGTGGACGTTCTGCAGATCAGCGGCAGCATCGCCGTCGTCTACCCACGGGAGTGACCCATGTCAGCCTTGCTGATCGCCGGACTCGTGCTCGCCCTGTTCGCGGCCTTCACCGTGTTCCGCGCCGTGCGCATCGTGCCGCAGGCCCGTGCCCGCAACGTCGAACGGCTCGGGCGCTACCACCGCACCCTGACACCGGGCCTCAACTTCGTCATCCCCTACATCGACCGGGTCTACCCGAGGATCGACCTGCGTGAGCAGGTCGTCTCGTTCCAGCCGCAGCCGGTGATCACCGAGGACAACCTCGTGGTCGAGATCGACACGGTGCTGTACTTCCAGGTGACCGATCCGCGCGCCGCCGCCTACGAGATCGCCAGCTACCTCCAGGGCGTCGAACAGCTCACCGTCACGACGCTGCGCAACGTCGTGGGCTCCATGGATCTGGAGAAGACGCTCACCTCCCGTGACACCATCAACAGCCAGCTGCGTGGCGTGCTGGACGACGCGACCGGTAAGTGGGGGCTGCGGGTCAACCGGGTGGAGATCAAGGCGATCGACCCGCCGAAAACCATCAAGGATGCGATGGAGAAGCAGATGCGGGCCGAACGCGACAAGCGGGCCGCCATCCTCAACGCCGAAGGTCAGCGGCAGTCGCAGATCCTCACGGCCGAGGGCGACAAGCAGGCCGCCGTGCTGCGGGCCGAAGGCAGCCGGGCCGCTCAGATCCTCGAGGCCGAGGGCCAGTCCCGCGCGATCGACCAGGTCTTCCAGGCCGTGCACCGCAACGACCCGGACCCGAAACTGCTCGCCTACCAGTACCTGCAGGTGCTGCCCAAGCTCGCACAGGGGGCAGGGAACACGTTCTGGGTGATCCCGAGCGAGGTCACCACCGCCTTGCAGGACGTGTCGCGGGCCTTCTCGGAGGTTCTGCCCCGATCGGAGGCGGCGAAGCCACGCGACACCGACGAGGTGGCAGCCAAGGCGTCCGAGGATGCGGCGGAAGCCGCTGCGGAGGCTGTCGCCGCTGCGGCGGATTCCGCAGACGTGCTGCTGCCCGGTTCCACTGTGCCGGTACAACCGGCAAGCAGGTGACTCAGTCCTTCTCGGCGAGCACGGTTCGTTCGAGCTCCGACATCGCTACCGTCCGCCCGGTCGGCCGCACGTACCGGGCGGTGAACTCGTCGGCACCCACCTGTTCCAACTCGCGCCATCCGTACTCGGCCAGCAACGCGCCCACCTCCTCCGGACGCATCCCGAAGTGCCACAGCGGATCCTTCGCGACGAAGCGCCGATACAACACCTCCGACCCGTAGTCGTCGGTCCCGTCGAGGAAGTCGGCTCGTACGTAGGTGAACACCAGCCTGCTGCCCGAACCGGCCTCCGCCAGCACCTCGAGAGTCCGGCGGACGGCGCTCTCGGTCAGGTACTGCGTCACGCCCTCCCAGACGAAAACTGTCTGTGTACGTGGGAGATACCCGTACGCCGCAAGCAACGCCTGCAGACTCTCCTGCTCGAAGTCGATGGGCACCAAGGTCACCGCGTCCGGGATCACCAGTCGCGCACGCTTGTCCGCGACGTTGGCCGGCAGATCCACCTCGAACACCGGAATGCCCGGCGGCACCAGCCGGTAGGCACGCGTGTCCAGACCGGCGCCCAGCACCACGACCGATTCGGCGCCGGCTCCCAGAGCCTCAGTCACCTGCTCGTCGATGTAGCGCTTGCGACACGCGATACCGCCCCAGACTCCCGGTGCCTGTTTCTCCGATGCGTTCACCAGCCACTCGCGCACGGTCTGCCACCGGGCGAGTCGCACCACCGCGCGCATCGCCCGAGGGAGGACACGGACCGCCAACTCATCGTCAAGAAGCCGTTGATCCTCCGGAAGATGTTGCTCCACGGCCGCGATCACCATCGGACCGACAGCAGTTCCCGCCGCTCTGGACATCGTCTCCTTCCTCACGCCAGCACGAAGTAGCGGAGCCACAGGTACGGAGCAGCGAGCAGGACCGACAACGTCGCCACCACGATCCCGTACCGGGTGAACTGCCAGAAGCTGATCGGCGTTCCGTTGCGGGCCGCCAAACCCAGCACGACGACGTTCGCGCTCGCACCGACGGCCGTCGCGTTTCCACCCAGGTCGGCACCGAGAGCCAGCGACCACCACAACGACTCCGCCTGCGGCGTGCCGCCCTGCGACTCGACGAGATCCCCCACGATCGGCGACATCGTGGCCACGTAAGGAATGTTGTCCACAATGGCCGAAAGGACCGCGGAAACCCCGAGCAGCGCCATCACCGCGAGCAGCGGCTCCCCGCCGACCGCGTTCGTCAGCGCCTGCGACACCTGACCGATCACGCCCGTCTTGACGAGAGCGCCGACCATCACGAACAAGCCCATGAAGAAGACCAGCGTCTCCCACTCGACATCGGCAATGGCCTCTTCGGTCGTGACCTTGGAGATCAGCACGAGCAGACCGGCGCCGAGCAAGGCGACCACCGACGGCTCGACGTGCAGGGCGCTGTGTGACACGAAGCCCACCAGTACGAGCGCGAGCACAACCATGCTCTGCCACAACAATGTCTTGTCACGGATCGCTTCGCGCTCCTCGAGCGCCATGACCTCGGCGACGCGCTCCTCGTCATAGTGGAAGGCGTCGCGGAACAGCCAGCGGCACACGAACACGAACACGATCATCATGACGACCACGAACGGCGCGAGGTGCACGAGGAAGTCGTTGAACGACAAACCCGCCCGGCTGGCGATGATGATGTTCGGAGGGTCACCGATCAACGTCGCGGTACCGCCGATGTTCGACGCCAGCACCTCGGCGATCAGGAACGGGATCGGGTTGAGCCCCAGCCGGTCACACACCAGGAACGTCACCGGCGCGATCAGCAGCACCGTCGTGACGTTGTCGAGCGCGGCCGACGCGACCGCAGTGATGATCACGAACATCACCAGCATGGCGAACGGCTTTCCCTTGGCGCGCTTGGCCGCCGCGATCGCGAGGTACTCGAACAACCCGGTCTGTTTGATCACCCCGACGATGATCATCATGCCGAGCAGCAGGAACACGACGTTCCAGTCCACGCCCGCGTCGAGGGAGTGAAACGCCGTCTCGCCATCGGTCAGGCGCAGCGCCAGCATCAACGCGGCACCACCGAGCGCGGCGGCGACCCGGTGGACGCGTTCGGTGGCGATCAGGATGTAGGCGCCGACGAAGACGACCACCGACAGGATCTGAGCAGTGGTCACGCTTTTCCTTCCGAGGACGCCGCCAGGATGACATCGAGCAGGTGCGAGGCCGTGACCACGCCGTGGATCGTGTCGTCATCGCTCACCAGCAGCAGCGGACTGTGCAGCCGGGCCATCACCGCCGCACACTCGACAAGCGTCGCGTCACCGGAGACCTTCGGCAGCTCGTATCGTTTCTCCTTCGGCGGCAACAGTTCCTTCACCGTCCGGCCCTCAAGCTTGCGCACGCACGCGTCCGCGCCACCGCGCTCGTCGTACACCCGCGCCAGCGACGGATCCTCCTGCACGTAGCCCGGAATGATGAACCGCAGCACCTGCGAACCGGGCAGAACCGTCACCGGACGGTTCTCGGCATCCACCACCACGACACCCGGCCGCCGCTGCTCGGCGATCAACCGCGCCGCGGTCAACGCTGAATCGGTGACCTGCACCAACGGGTAATCCTCCGCGAGATCACGAGCGCGCACGACGAACCCCTTCGAACGATCCGGATGTAACGGGCATCACATGTAGCGCTACCATGGATTTCCTCAGTGAACGCGATCTACTCGGCCTGGAGTGGCCCATGTCCGGTCTGACCGTGGCAATTTTGCTCATCGCAGGGTTCCTGCTCGCCGCACTGACCGTGCGACTGGTCCAGCGGCGTTGACGGGCGGCAGACCGCGCTCCGGCGGCGGTGTACGAGGCCATACGGGCTCCTGGTCTCGGCAACGGCAAATCACGTCGCCGACCAGGCTTCCCGGCACACCGGAAGTCACCCTATCCCGTCACAAGCCTTCTTGCGCACCTCGACACGTGTAACGTGATCGTCTGGAGAGCCGGGAAGCCTGGTCGGCGTCGAAGCCGCACACCCAGGGGACCCCATGGCAACAGCTCCGATAGTCCAGGCCCACGATCTGACGAAGACCTACGGCGACCTTCACGCCGTCGACAGGCTGACGCTGCGGATCGATCCAGGTGAGATCTACGCGTTGCTCGGCCTGAACGGGGCCGGCAAGACGACGACGATCCGGATGCTGCTCGGCATGGTCCGCCCGACCAGCGGCGAGGTCATGGTGCTGGGACGCCAGGTGCGACCGGGACGGCACGACGATGTGGTCGCGCGTCGGCTACCTCGTGGAGACTCCGGCCGCCTACCCCGATCTCACGGTCAGCGAGAACCTGCGGGCAGCGGCCAGACTGCGTGGCCTGACCGACCGGCACGCGGTCGGCGACGTCATCGCACGGCTCGGATTGCAGATCCACACCCATCATCGGGCCCGGACGCTGTCGCTGGGCAACACGCAGCGACTCGGCCTCGCGAAGGCGCTCATCCACCGTCCGGACGTACTGATCCTCGACGAACCCGCCAACGGTCTCGACCCCGCCGGCGTCGCCGAGATCCGGGGTCTGCTCCACGATCTGGCGGGCGAACACGGCGTCACCGTGCTGCTGTCCAGCCACATCCTGACCGAGGTTGCCCGGCTCGCCACCAGGATCGGCATCATCCACAACGGACAGCTGATCCGCGAGATCACCCGCACAGGACCTCGCAACGCTCGCCCGTCCCCGGCTGCGTGTCTCGGCCCGAGACACGCGCAAGCGGCCGCAGCGTTGCACGCGGCGGGTTTCGCCGTTCAGACCGATGACGGAATCGTGCTCAGCGAGGAACGCGCGCTGCGGCATCCCGACGAGATCGCCACGCTGCTCGTGACCGCGGGCTGCCCGCCCACCAGGCTCGTGGTCGAGCAGGACGACCTGGAGACCTACTTCCTGCACCTGGTCGGCGAGGTGGCGAGTGAACGCGGCCGTCGTCCAGGTGGAGCTGCTCAAGCTGCGACGGTCACTGGTGCCGAGGGTGACCCTGCTGGCGTTCACCGTCGTCGCACTCGTCGGCGGGCCTGTTCATGTTCATCCTGCAGGACCAGGCAGCGAGCACGAGTCGATGGGAGTGCTCGGCGCGAAGGCGACGCTGGCGGCGGTCCACGCCGACTGGCCCGCCTACTTCGCCTTTCTGGCCCAGACCACCGCGGTCGGCGGCATGCTCGTCTACGGACTGGTGGCGACCTGGATGTTCGGCCGCGAGTTCAGCCAGGACACGGTCAAGGACCTCCTGGCACTGCCGACCGCGCGCACCGCGATCGTGGCCGCCAAGTTCGTCGTCGCCGCGGTGTGGTGCCTCGTGCTCGCCGTCCACGTCTACCTGGTCGGGTTGATCGTCGGCGCGGCACTCGGACTGCCCGGCTGGTCGGCAGCGGTCGCGATCGCGGGCCTTGCCAAGCTGATGGCCACCGCCGTCATGACCACGCTGCTGGTGACGCCGATCGCGCTGGCCGCCAGCGTCGGCCGCGGGTACCTGCCAGCTGTGGGCGTGATGTCGGCGGCGATCTTCCTCGCCCAGATCATCGCCGCACTCGGCTACGGCCACTACTTCCCGTGGTCCGTTCCCGCTCTGTTCAGCGGCATGGCCGGACCTGATCGTGAACAGGCAGGCCTGCTCGGCTACCTGCTCGTCGCCGTCGTGGGCGTTGGCGGTGCCAGGGTGACAACGCTGTGGTGGAGGCACGCCGACCAAGATCGATGACACGGCCGACCCGCGGATCCGCCGTGCACACCGGCTCGCCCCGCGCGCGGTGACCGAGAACTCACGGAAGAGAACGGCGTGACGTCAGCGGGCGCTCCCTGTGCCGGGAACGCCCGCTGTGGCTTGGTGAAACCGGTGATCAGCCAGTGACCTGGTAGGGCGCCTTCGCGTGCCGGGCGGCGTTGAGCAATGCCGGCACGAGCAGAGGTACGTAGGAGTCGGTCATGCAGGAGTACGCGGGGAAGAAGCCGTTGCAGGTGTTGTCGACCGGATCGCCGACCTCGATGGTCCAGCTGGGGACGCCGAGCTCGCCGTACGCCCAGTCGTCGTTGCCGCCGGAGGCTTGGTAGAGCAGCTCGTTGACCTGGCCGTGGCGGTAGCCGGTGGCCGTGGCGATCTCGCCGGCGATGGCGCGAAGTGAGGCGTCGTTGGGTGAGTGGTCGGTCGACCACGCCCACGGGAACAGCACCATGCGGGTGTCGGAGTGCATGCTGATGAACATGCCACGGGTGTTCGGTGCGGCGGCGTCGGTGAGCCCGGTGCCCCTCGTGTCGGGATAGAGCTTGCGCAGCAACGACTCGAACGCGACGGTTTCCGGCTCGGAGCCTGCGGACGGGCCGTGGAAGGCGGGGCTGCAGGGGTCCGGGGAGGAGCCGCCGGTGTTCCACTGGAAGCTGGAGTTGCGGTTCAGGTCGACGCCGACGTGCGGAGCGCCGGGGTTGGCCGGGGTGCCGCAGTCGGCGCCGTGGGTGTCGTTGGCGTTCTTGCGGTGGAAGTGGGGTGCTTCACCGCCGGCCTGCACGAGGTCGAGTCCGTCCGGGTTCGCGACCGGGACCACCCAGAACTCGGTGGTGTTCAGGAGATCGGTGATCTGCCGGTCGGTGCCGTAGCCCTGGACGAGCTTGTCGATGAACCGGTAGGCGACTTCGCCGGCGGCGATCTCGCGGGAGTGCACGCCTGCCATCAGCAGGAACCGCGGCTTGGGCGCGTGGGGTTGCGAGGAGCAGTCCGCACGCGAGGAGACGCGGGTGATGCAGATGGCCCTGAGGTCGTGGCCGCCCTGACCGTTGATCTTCTTCCACGACTGCCCGTACTTCACCGGTACGGCGAGTTTCGGGTACCTGCGGGCAACGTCGTCGAGGTGGGTGTACTGGCCGGCAACGGTCTGGTAGCCACCGTAGAAGGTGAGGTCGCCAGGTTCAGGTGCCTCCCACAGGGTCGGCTTGACGGTGCGCACGACCGATGGGGTGAAGCCGAGCGATGTCAGCCTGTCGCGTTCCGCGGAGGTGCCGAGGACGCGCAGCGCGGCACCTCCCTCGCCTTCTTCGAGCAGGTCGAAACCCTTGTTCAGCAACAGTTGCGCGTCGGCGTTCAGGTCGGCGCGTTTGGGCACGCGGTACTCGTACAGGCCGGACCCGGTCGCTGTCGCGGGTGCGACAACCATTGCACAGGCGACGCTCAGTGCGATCGCCAAAGAAAGTTTCTTTCGCAGCACGAACTTCTCCTCACGAGATGATGAGATCTTCCAGTCGATCCACCAGCCAGGCCGCAGACTCTTCGTGCTCCGGCTTGAGCAGCACGCTGCGCAGGACGCGGACGCGGTCGCTGTCGACCGTGACGTGTGGGTGCCTGCGGGCGAATGCCCTGCTGGGCACGGACAGCGTCGACAGGAAGACGGGATCCTCCGCCTTCATACCTGCTGCCAGTACGCGGGCCGAGGCAGCGTCCACTTCGGACGTCGTGGTGGCCCGCCGGTCGAAGTAGGTGACGATATCGATCTCCGCGGGCTGGTGGATGGCCAGCCGGGGCGAGGCATCGATGCGCCGCTCGATGTCGCGTGCGGCGCGGCGGCATGCGGCGAGCACGGCACCGAGTCCGTTGGCGGTCAACGGGAGCAGCTGCAGCGTGGTCCACAGAGCGGCTGCCGCGGCTCCGGGGCGGGAGCATTCCAGGGAGATCTCGCCCAGGTGCAGTTCGTCGGAGGTGAAGTAGGTGTACGGGCTGTCGTGGACGAAGTGACGGCCGACCTCCGGATCGGCGAAGATCACCGCGCCGCATCCGTAGGGCTGGAGGCCGTGTTTGTGCGGATCGACGACGATCGAGTCGACGTCCGCGATGGCGAGCCATGGTTCCGGCGCGACGAGGTCACCCGCGATCAGCGTGAAGAAGCCCCCGTATGCGGCGTCCACGTGGACCCGGACGCCGTACGCGCGTGCCAGGGGCACGATGTCCTGGATCTGGTCCACGGATCCCGGTCCGGTCGTGCCCGCGGTGGCGACGACCGTGCCGACCCGCCCGGACGCCAGCAGTGCCGCCAGCGCGTCGGGATCCATCCGCGCCCGGTCGTCGGAAGGCACCGGGATCGCTTCCACACCAAGGAGTCCGCACATGCGCGAGTGCGTGTAGTGCGCTTCCTCACTGAACGCAACGGCTTTGCCCGGATGCGTCTCGCGGGCCACGAACAGGGCTTCGAGGTTCGCGATCGTGCCGCTGCTCGTGAGGTGGCCGAGATGCTCGGTGAACCCGAACATCGCGGCGAGGTCCGCGACGACCTCCTTCTCCAGCCTGGCTGTCGCCGGTCCGCCGTCCAGCGCGTGGGCGTTGGGGTTGATGTGCATAGTGGCGGCGTACGCGGCGATCGCGGCCGGGTGCGGTGGCTTGAGCATCTGGCCGGCGTAGCGCGGGTGGAAGAACGGGTAGTTGTCCTGCAACCGGGCGACGAGGTCGTCGATCACCACACCGAACCGTTCGTCGGACACGTGCAGCGACGGATGCGGGGCGAACGCGCCGAACTCTTGTTCCCATGCGCGGACTCCGGCGACGGCGCGGTCGATCCAGCCGGTCATGACGTCCTCACCGGCGTGCGGACGCCGCGGAACTCCCAGTCACCGCCGAGTGCTGTCGACAGCACCTCCTCGCTTTCGGTGGGCTGCGCGCCCACGTCCGCGCGGATCGGCACCGGACCGGACACGATGTGGTTCGTGAGGGTGCCGAGGCCCTCGACCTCGACGGACACCACGTCGCCTGGATGGACGGTGCGAGAGATCGCCGGGGTGCCCGACAACAGCACGTCGCCGGGCAGCAGCGTGATCGTGCGGGCGATGTCGGCGACGAGGTAGTGCATGTCCCACATCATCTCGGCGGTGTTGCCGTCCTGACGCACCTCGCCGTTGACCAGGGTGCGCAGCTGCTTACCGCGGAAGTCCCAGCCCTCGACGAGCCCAGGACCCAAAGGGCACAACGTGTCCGCGCCCTTCACCCGCAGCATCGACCCGGCGTCGGTGTCGCGGAAGTCGTGCAGGCCGTAGTCGTTGGCGATGGTGTAGCCCCGGATGTGGTCCCCCGCGTCGCCCGGTGAGATGTTCCGCGCGGTGCGGCCGATCACGATGGCGATCTCGCCCTCGTAGTTGAGCCACCGGCACCGGTCCGGCCGCACGACCGCGCCGCCGTGGGCGTTGAGCGAGGTCGTCGGTTTGTGGAAGTACGTCGGGGTGTCCGGCAGCCGGATGCCGAACTCGTCAACCCGGCTGCGGTAGTTCAGGTGGACCGCGATGATCTTGCTCGGCCGCACGGGTGGCAGGTGGACCGCGGCGTCCACCCCGGTCTCGCGGCCGTCCGCGGCGACCAGCACGTCACCGCGGCGAGCCACCTCGGTCTCGTTGCCGTCCAGCAGAATGCGTCGGAACTCCACGGTCACACCTCCGCGAGCCGGGTCGAGCGGGAAGCGGGGAACCCGTCCGCCGGGCGGTCGAACCAGAGGTGGACCTGGCCGGTGCCGATGGCGTTCTCGTACTCGCCGTACTGGCGTGAGACCGCCTTGCAGTCCTCCTCGCCCAGCGCGCCCATCATCATCAGGTAGTGCCCGAACCTGGCCTCCGGCTTGAACCGCAGGTACTCCGGCATCGTCTCCAGCACCTGCGCGTGGTCCCCACGGGCGAACCACTCCAGCCGCTGTGCGTCCGCCGCAGCGGCGTCCGCGCTGTAGATGTGAGCCACGTCCGACGACTCGTGCGCGCGCAGTTCCCGCAGTGGCCAGAAGGTGTGGCTCATCGCGCCGGACGCGATCAGCAGGACCCTGCGGTCGGATTCGGCGATGGCCGCACCGAGTGCCCGGCCCAGCCGGAGGTTGTCCTCGGTGTCGGCGGTCTGGCACATGCCGATCGAGACCCAGCGCTTGTCCGGCAGGCCCTGGCCGAGAAACTCCCACAGGTTCGTGGTCGCGTAGAAGATCGGCAGGTGCTGGTCGTCGATCGCGGTGATCCACGTGCCGTGCGCCCCCGCCTGCGCCGCGATGGCCTGCGCGAGCTCGGGATCGCCCGCGAAGTCGTACGGGCGGCGCTGCATTCCGCGGGGCAGTTCCTCGGAGGTGAAGAGCCCCGAGCGGCGGGTGTGCGCGGTGACGACGAACTCCACCGTGGTCGCCCAGTGCGAGTCGAGCACTACGACGGTGTCGTAGTCGAGCGTCTCGAACACCTCACGCCGCAGCTCGTGCAGTCCGGTGACGAGTGTGATGTCCTTGCCGTTGTTGAGCTCCCGGCGGGTCTCCTCCGGTAGCACGATTGTCGGGACGTGCGCGAGCAGGCCCGCGCCCACGATCTCACCCATGTCAGCTCTCCTCCTTCCCACCGGCAGCCCAGCCGTCCGGCGCGTATACGGTGTTCTTGATGTCGCAGTAGAAGTCGAAGGACCAGACGCCGCCCTCCCGGCCGATGCCGGACTGGCCGTTGCCGCCGAACGGGGCGCCGAGGTCGCGGACGAAGAAGCAGTTGACCCAGACGGTGCCCGCGCTGAGCAGGACGCCGACCCGCTCGGCCCGGTCGCGGTCGCCGGTGACGAGCGTGGCCGCGAGACCGAACCGGGTGGAGTTGGCCATCCGCACCGCTTCGTCCTCGGTGCGGAAGGTCTGGATGGTCAGGACGGGTCCGAAGACCTCCTCGGTGAGGATCTCGCTGCCCTCCTCGGCACCGACGAGGATCGTCGGCCGATAGAACAACCCGCCGAGCTCCTCGTTCGGTCCGCCGCCGAGCACCGCGCGGGCACCGGCTGCCACCGCGCGCTGGACGAACCCGTCGACCCGCTCGAAGTGCGGGCGCGAGATCAACGCGCTCACGTCGGTGCGTTCGTCGCGCGGATCTCCTTGTACCAGACGGGAAGCACGCTCCACCACGCGCGCCTGAAACTCGTCGGAAATGGACTCGTGCACCAGAATCCGGAACGCGCCCAGACACACCTGGCCCGCGTTGTCGAACTGCTCCACCGCCAGTCGCACGGCGAGGTCGAGGTCGCAGTCCTCGAACACCACCAGTGCGGACTTGCCACCCAACTCGAACGACAGCGGCACGATCTGCGGTGCCGCGGCGGTCGCGATCAGACCGGCGGTCGGAACCGAGCCGGTGAACGCGATCCGGTCGATGCCGGGATCCGACGATAGCGCCGCTCCGGCCCGCGCGCCTGTTCCCTGCACGACGTTGAACACCCCGGCGGGCAGGCCTGCCTCGGCCGTGATGTCGGCCAGCAGGGACGCGGTCAACGGCGCCCACTCCGGCGGCTTGAGCACGACGGTGTTCCCGGCGGCCAGGGCGGGACCGACGCGCCAGGTGGCCAGCATCAGCGGCGCGTTCCACGGCGTGATCACCGCGACGACGCCCGCCGGGTCGTAGGTGACCTGCTGCCGGTGGCCGCGGATGTCGTCCAGCGGGTGGTCCAGCTTCTCCAGCAGGTCGGCGAAGTAGCGGAAGTTGAGGGCCGAGCGAGGCATCACGCCACGCCGGTGCGACCGCAGCAACGCGCCGTTGTCCCTGGTCTCGACGCGCGCCAGGTCCTCGGCCCGTGCCTCGATCCCGTCGGCGACCCGCCGCAGGACCTCGGCCCGTTCCGCGCGGGGCAACGCCGCCCACTCCGGGAACGCCGCACGGGCCGCGTCCACGGCCGCTTCGACCTCGGCGGTGTCGCCGGAGGCGACCTCGGCGATCGGCCGCTCGTCGACGGGCGAGACGTCGGTGAAGGTCGTGGCGGAGGCGATCCGGCGGCCGCCGATCCAGTGGCGGGTGTCGACGTGGACACCTTCGACGACGGCGTTCATCGGACGCTCGTCTGGTCGCGGGCGAGCAGTTCGCCGCCGTTCCACACCACGCCGACCTGGCGGTAGTACGCGCCGATGATCTCCTGTGGTTGCAAGAGGCTCAGCTCCTCCGTCGGTGACTCGAACAACGAGAAGGCGTCCACGCTCGCCCGCCACGGCGTGCCCGCCTCGAAGCCCGCCGCCGAGGTGGCGATCAGCTCGTCGAGGGCGAGCCGGTCCGGCTGGTCGATGGCGGGCAGCCAGCGGTGGTGAGCCATCGGGTGGGCGTTGACGAAACCGTTGTGCTCACTGGGTTCCAGCAGCGTCACCCGCAGCTCGGCCAGCCGGCGGTCGGCCGCGGCGAGCGTCGCTCCGAACCGGGCTCCCTCGACCAGGCGGGGCGCGGGGCCGTAGGGATGCGGGCGGGTCTGGTGGATCGACCCGAGCTTCTTCGGATAACCCTGATGGAAGCCGCGCGCTATGGCGAAGTCCTTGTCCACCCAGATGTAGGCGGCCCGGCTGTACGTCCCTCCATCGTGGACGCAACGCACGACGAGGAACGCCTCCCGGTACTGCGACAGCACCGGGTCGAGCAGCTCCTCGCCTCCGGTCGAGCAGGACTGCCAGTCCGCCCAGATCAGGGCGACCGCGCCGGGGTCGTCGGGCGCGGGCCGCAGTGGGTCGGGCAGCAGCTCCGCGACCCTGGCGGGGTCGGTGCGGTACTCCACGGTGAGGAGGTCACCGCTGTAGTACCACGGCGGCGCGGGCACGAGTGACGACCGACCGCTCGCGGTCTTGGGATGGAAGAACCCGGCGACGGCACTCACGAGCACCCTCCT
The DNA here is from genome assembly GCA_963766275.1 of uncultured Actinomycetota bacterium. GTDB lineage: Bacteria > Actinomycetota > Actinomycetes > Mycobacteriales > Pseudonocardiaceae > Lentzea. The sequence goes on along the minus strand of CAVYAD010000040.1, from coordinate 54,010 downwards.
AGCGATTCGTTCATTTGTGGACGAACTGTAGCTTCACTCCACGAATATGCAAGCTATTCACAGGTTTCACAGGAACTCTAGACCGTTCACGACTGAACGAATATGGTTCGTCGTTATGACTCAACTGCCGACCGCGCAGGAGTGGACCCGCTGGGCCGCTGGCGTCCGCCTGCCTCAGGCCATGCAGATCGGTGGCCGCCCGCACGACGCCTCCGCACACTGGACGCTCACCTCACCGAGGAACGGCACCGAGCTGGTGCGCCTGCCCGACGGGGACGAAACCGATGTGGACATCGCGGTCGGCCGCGCCAGGGAGGCGTTCGACTCCGGACCGTGGCCGTCCCTGGCGCCCAGGGAACGCAAGCGCGTGCTGCACGCGTTCGCCGACGCTGTCGAGGCACACCGCGAGGAGCTCGCACTGCTGATCAGTCTGGAGATGGGCAAACCGATCAGCGACGCTCTGCTGATCGAGATGCGCACCACCGTGGACACCTATCGCTGGTACGCGGAGTGGGCCGACAAGCTCACCGACGAAACCCCCCAGGTCGGCCCGGACGCGCTGGCGCTGGTCACCAGGGAGCCGGTCGGAGTCGTCGGCGTGGTCGTGCCGTGGAACTTCCCGATGACCCTGGCGGCGTGGAAGATCGCGCCGGCGCTCGCCGTCGGCTGCACCGTGGTGGTCAAGCCGAGCGAGCAGTCACCGTTGTCGGCGCTGCGGCTGGCGGAGCTCGCGACCGAGGCGGGCCTGCCGGACGGGGTGCTGAACGTCGTGACCGGGCTCGGCCCACGCACCGGGCGTGCGCTCGGCAGGCATCCCGGCGTGGACACGATCGCCTTCACAGGCTCCACCGAGGTCGGCGCGGCGTTCCTCGGCTACGCGGCCGAGTCCAACCTCAAACGGGTCTGGCTGGAGCTGGGCGGCAAGTCGCCCAACATCGTGCTGCCCGACGCCGACCTGGACCTGGCCGCCTCCACGGCGGCCTGGGGCGTCTACTTCAACCAGGGCCAGATGTGCACGTCGCCGTCCCGTCTGGTGGTGCACCGCGACGTGCACGACGAGCTGGTGAAGAAGATCGTCGCTCGGCTGACCGAGGTCAGGATCGGCGACCCGCTCGACCCCGTCACCGAGATGGGCCCGCTTGCCGGCGTCGCTCACCGGGAGCGCGTCGAGTCGCACATCGCGCTGGCACGCGCCCAGGGTGCGCTGCTGAGCTTCGGCGGCGACCGGCCCGCGGAACTACCGGATGGCCCCTACCTGCGGCCGGCCTTGTTCGACAACGTCGCACCCGGCATGGCGCTGGCCCGCGAGGAGATCTTCGGGCCGGTGCTCGCGGTGATACCGGTCGACGACATCGAGCAGGCGATCGCCGTGGCCAACGACACCGAGTACGGACTCGCGGCCGCTGTGTGGACCCGCGACCTCTCGACGGCGCACCGCGTGTCGCGCCGGCTGCGCGCGGGCACGGTCTGGGTCAACTGCTACGAGGAAGGCGGGTTGAGCGTGCCGTTCGGCGGTTACAAGCGCAGCGGCAACGGCCGGGACAAGTCGGTGCACGCGCTGGAGAAGTACACCGAGCTCAAGACCACCTGGGTGGCGTTGTGAAGCGGCCGCTGATCGCGGTTCCCGCGCGGATCTCCGCCACCGCCTCCGCCCTGCGCTACCGGGCCGACGTGACAGCCCGCGCGCTCGCGCAGGCGGTGTACGCGGCGGGCGGTGAGCCGTTGAGCGTGCACGTCACCGAAGGCGATGTGGCCGCACGGCTGAACTTCGCCGACGGGCTGCTGCTACCGGGCGGCGGCGACATCATGCCCTCGCGCTATGGAGGCCGGCCACATCTGGAGGTCTACGACGTCGACGAGGGTCAGGACGCCTTCGACCTGGCAGCCGCACGCTGGGCGCTGGGGGAAGGGGTGCCACTGCTGGCGATCTGCCGCGGCATGCAGGTCGTCAACGTGGCGCTCGGCGGCACCCTGGACACCCACATGGCCCGTCCGCACCAGCACGCCGAGATCCCGGTCGAGATCGCGCCGTCACTCCAGCCGCTCATCGTCGCGTCGACTGTGAACGTCAGTTGCTTTCACCACCAGCGGATCAAGCGACTCGGCCGTGGACTCACTCCGGCCGCGCACGCGCCGGACGGCACGGTCGAGGCGATCCTGGCCGACACCGCGGGCTGGTTCCTCGGCGTGCAGTGGCATCCGGAGGACACCGCGAACTCCGACCCGCACCAGAAGTCCGTCTTCGCCGCGTTCGTCGCGGCAGCAGGGAGCTCACGATGACCACCACCGACAGCGAGCTCGAACTCAAGCGGTTCATCGAAAGCCTGGAGGAGAAGCAGGTCGACATCATCCGGCTGATGTGGTCGGACCTGCACGGCGTGGCGCGCGGCAAGGACATCGCTCTGGAGGACTTCGACCGGGACGGGGTCGCGTTCTGCCAGACGTTGCTGCACACCGACCTCGCCGCCCACGCACGAACCACGTCCGGACCCGCGGGCGCAGGCTATCCGGACACCCGAGTCGTCGCCGACCTGTCGACCGCGCGCGTGACGCCGTTCAGCTCCGGTGTCGCGGTGGTGCTGGCCGACCTGGAGGACCCGCTGACCGGGCAGCCACTGCCGGAGTCACCTCGCGACCTGCTCCGCCTGGTCATCGGTGCCCTGATCGCCGAGGTCGGGCACCCGGTGGTCGGCCCGGAGCTGGAGTTCTACCTGGCTCACCGCGACGACGTCGGCGCCTTGCGGCCGTACGTCAACCGCGACACCGCCGGTTACGTCGTCGGGGCGGCGAACGACGAGAAGGCCAGCCGTGACGTCCTGTTGGGACTGTTGCGCCAATGCCGAGCCATGGGACTCGGCGTGTTCGCCGCCAACCATGAGTTCTCCGGCGGCCAGTTCGAGGTCAACCACCACCACTCCGACGCACTCGACGCGGCCGACAGGGCTTTCCTGTTCAAGTACGCGGTGAAGGAGATCGCGGCGGTGGTCGGCCTGCACGCGACGTTCATGGGCCAGCCGTTCAACGACAAGGCCGGCAACGGTTTCCACCTGCACATCAGCCTCGTCGACGACCTCGGCGTCAACCTCTTCGACGACCCGATGGCCGAGCACGGGCTCAGCTCACTCGCGCTGCACTTCCTCGCGGGCGTCCTGGAGCACGCGCCCGCCCTCACCGCGTTGCTCAACCCGACGGTGAACTCGTTCCGCCGCCTGCACCAGGGCGGACTCGTCGCGTCTGTCGCGAACTGGGGCCTGGACAACAGGTTCGCGTTCGCCCGCGTGCCCAGGGAACGCGGGCGCGGTACGCGGTTCGAGGTGCGCAGCGGCGACGGCGCGGCCAACCCCTACCTGGCCGTCGCCGCGCTTCTCGCCGCGGGGCACGACGGGATCAGGCGGAGGCTCGTCCCTCCCCCGCCCACCGAGGGCAGCGATCCCGGCGCCGGGGTCCCGCTGCCCCGCCACCTCGACGAGGCCCTCGACCACCTGGCCGCGGACACCCCACTCGTCACGGCACTGGGCGCCACGTTCGTCGACGCCTTCACCGGCCTCAAAAGACAGGAGCTGGCGCGCTACGAGCGGCACGTCAGCGATTGGGACATCCAGGAGTACTCGTGGCTGCTCTGAACCGCGTTCTTCGTGATCGCCGCGCCGAGCGGCGATCACGGCCCGGCGTTGGACCCCAGCAGCAGATGCAGCAGGCTCGCGAGCTCCTTCTTCTGCTGGGACGACAAGGCGTCGGTGAAGGTGCCTTCGGCCCGGTTGAACCGCGGGAACAGGCGCTTCATGAACGCCTCACCCTTCTTCGTCACGCTCAGGAACACCCGCCGCCGGTCGGCCGGGCTCACCTGGCGCTTCACCAGCGCCCGCCCGACCAGCTGCGTCGAGATCACGGTCATGCCCGACTTGGACATCCGCAGCGCCTGCGCGACGCACCGGCTCTCCTGCTCGCCGAACAGCCACAGGTGCCACATCACGTCGAACTGCGACCACGAGAGATCCGACTCCAGCAGCGCGTTCTCCTCGAGGTGCCGGCGCGCGGCGTCGGCGGCCTGGTTGAGCAGCCACACCGCCTGGAACGACTCCAGGTCCAGCTCGGGCTCGAGCGGGCGCAGCCGCTCCTCCGCGGCGTTCTCGAAGTCGGCCTGGCTCAGCTCCGGGCAGCTCACGAATGCCATCCCTCCGGTTGATCCACCCGGCCAAAATATCATTCACGAGTGCACGACTCGGTGATGCCGGGACAGGACATGCTCGCCCTTCTCTCGAGCGCGACACCCACGCGGCCGGCTACCGGATCCCGGAGCCACCGATGCCCCGGCCCTGACGCAGCCGCCGTTGTGGAAGCGATTCCACATGCGACGGACCGGCGTGACATTGCTTACACCTCGCGACTTCCGGCAGGCGACGCGCCGTCCACTGACCGGTGATTACCCACCGACAAACATGAAAACTTCTCGCAAATAGCGGCTCCAGTGCTGACATTCAGCCCCTTGCCGTTTCGAATATCGGGTCTCTACCCTGCGCGTCGAACGTCAGCTGATCAACAGCGTCTACCCTGCCCGTTCAAGGAAGATACTCATGCGAGCGTCGTTGAAACGCGTGCTCATCTCGTCCCTCGCCATCGTGGCGATCGGGACGGCGGCCACCAACCTGGTCACCGATCGGCCGGACACCACATCGGGGCACCCGGCCGCGCCGAAGCTGGCCGCCGTCGAGGCGCCTCCCGCGGGTACCGACAGCACCTCGGCGGCCATCACCAGGCCGGAAAACGACAGAACCGGCCGGACCGCGGCCGCGGGAGCGAAGATCGCCCGCTTCGACCCGGTCACGCAGAAGGCGGTGGTGAAGGCAGGCAGGGACTCCGTCGTCAAGGGCGACGTGATCGCGAGCCCGCCGGTCGAGGGAGCGCCGAAGGGGGTGCTGGTCAAGGTCACCGAAACGCGCCCGGTGGACGAGGGCACCATCGAGGTGCGGACCACTCCCGCGACCGTTCCCGAACTGCTCGGCGACGCCGAGATCGACAGCACGCTCGGCGTGGCAGCGAAGGACATCGCCGCCGTCGCGCTGGCCAAGGGTGTGCAGATCTCGGTCAAGGGGCCGGGCGAGCTGACTCGGTCCCGTCCGGACAGTCACGCCGTCGCGGCGGTGCGGATGGACGTCGACGTGCAGTTGCCGCCCGAGGTGGCAGGCGACGCCGCGCCCAAGCTCAAAGCGTGGGTGGAGTTCCAGCCCGAGGTGATCTTCAGCTACCACCGCAACCACTGGCTGGACCTGGCGCCGTCCAAGGCTTCCGTCGGCCTGGTCGGAGCCTACGACTACGGCTGGAAGATCCAGGGCACGCTGGACACCCGGTTCAACACCGGAAACCAGCCGTTGCGCATCCCGTTCGCGGAGATCGACACCACCAACACGTTCTGGATCGGCCCGGTTCCGGTCGTCGTGTCGGCGAAGCTGAACTACTTCTACCAGATCTCGGCCGACGGAAAGATCACCATCGACACCGAGCAGCAGACCACCGGACAGCTGGTCGTCGGTGTCGAGTACACAAAGGACGGTGGCTGGCAGAAGATCACTCCGCCGGAGCCGAAGACCACGGGACGCCCGGCGCTCGTCTCGGGCGCCGCGAACGCGAAAGCGATGGTCGGCGCGAACGCCGAGGTGAGCCTCTACGACTCGGTCGGTGTGAGCGCTCAGTTCGCCCCGTACGTGCGAGCGCATGTCGCGGGCACGGCGGCGAGTGCGCCGGAGTGGGGCCTGTATCTGGGCTTCGGCCTCACCGGTTCGCTCGACGCCCGGCTGAAGATCTTCGGGATCACGGTCCTGCAGGCGAGCATCGAGTTCCCGGCGGTGCGCCAGGAGTGGCGAGTCGCCGGCTCCGACCCGGCCACGACGACGCCGGTTCTCTCGGCGACACCGCCGCTTCCCACGACGAGCTCACCGCCGCCGAGCTCACCGGCACCGACCGGCCCGTAGTTCGTCGGAGCGAAAGGCACGTTCGTACGTCCAGGCCTGGACGTACGAACGTGCCTTTCTTTCGTTGCGGACGCAGTCCGGTCGGTGTTGCTGTGCGGTGTTCCGCACGTGGTGGACGCGCTCTCCGAACTGGTGGCCGAGCCGCGGGCCGAGTTCCCGGACCGCGTGCACCGCGTCGGCGTCGCACACCGACCGGCGGCACGTGCGGCGACTGCCCACTCGACGGCGCCGCCGTCGTCACGATGAAGGAGAGCACCGCGTGACCCATCGAGTCGTGGACGAACCCGGCGTCGGCGTCCAGCACGTGTGGGACCTGTCCACCGACGAGGCGACCCTGCTCGCCGTCATCACCGACCTGTTCACCGGGTACTGGCAGCACATGCACTTCGGAGTCCTCGTCCATGGCGCCGCGTGGGAGGTGGCCGCCCCGAACGCGCCCACCAAGATCAGCATGCTCGACGGCTACGTGACCGTCGACTTCGGACGATGGCACTTCCACCTGTGCATCGGCGAGCACACCGCCAGCGGCCCCGAACTCGGCCGGATCCGCCGCACCGCACGCGCCGAGCTCTACCGGGGCATCGGCCGCGACGACACCCCCACCACCTGGGGCCTGCGGCTGTTCAACGGACGCGACGAACAACAGATGGCCGTCATGCTGCCCAACCCATTCCTCACCGACACCCAGGACATCGTCGATGAACCCGACTTCAGCCGCCTCGCCGCATGGGACCACCTGCGCACCACCTACCTCGGCCTCCCAGCCGACCCGTACGACCGGACCGGCAAGGGGTTCCGCCACGCCTGACGGAAAACCACGGGTGACCGTCTGCCGCGGCTGTTGCTGCGGCACCACCCGCAAGCACCCCGAGATCGACCACGACCACCAGCTGCGGATGCTGAGTCACGAACTCGACGGCCTCGCAACTGTGCGTGTGTCCGACTGTCTCGACGCATGCGCGGACTCCAGACGTGTTCGTCGTGCAACCCGCACCGTCCGCGCGGGCGGCGGGCGCGAAGCCGGTGTGGGTCGGCGGTGTCCTCGAGGAGCGGGCACTGCGGGATTTGATCAGCTGGGTCGCGGACGGTGGCCCAGATCTGACGCAGCCGCCACCGTCGATCGAGCCGCGGATCGTGAAACCACCGGCTACGGAGTGACACTCGGAGACGCTCGGTATCGCGCCGACCGGCTCTCCGCCGTCTACCGCACGGTCAGGAAACGCGACGGCCTGTTCGGTCGTCCTGGATCGCGGTGACCAGGTCCTCGCGTGCTCTGGCGACCCGCGAGCGGATGGTCCCGACAGGACAGCCGCAGACCTCGGCGGCGTCGGCGTAGGACAGTCCCAGCAGCTGGGTCAGCACGAACGCCGTACGCCGGTCGGGGTCGAGCGCGACGACCAGCTCGTTGAGCACGACGTCCTCGGCGAAGCCCGGCTCGACCTGGTCACCGGTGTCCGAGCCGTCGTGCGAGCGCGGCCGGGAGCGTAGGGACCGGATATGGTCCGCGACCACCCGCCTCGCCACTGACAACAGCCACGCACGGGCCGGTGACCTGCCCTCGAAACGTGCCAGCGCCGGCAACGCCCGCAGGTAGGTCTCCTGCGCGAGGTCGTCCGCGAGCCGCACGTCGCCGGCCAGATGAGCGACGAACCGCCACACGTCGGCCTGCGTGGCGCGGACGAACGCCTCCGTGGCGGCACGGTCGCCCGCGCCCGCGCGCAGCGCATGGCTGGTGATCTCGGCGTCGTCGCAGCGCAGCATCCTCACGTCACAGGAGTACGAATCGTGCGGTGTCCTGGTTCACCTGGAACTTCCCTGCCCCGGCATCCGACCATTGGAGGGTGAGGACTGTCGTGACCGCGGTGTCCACGGCCGCGATGGCCGTGTCGATGCTCCAACTGTTCGTGCTGGGAGCGCTGGGGCCGGTACTGGTCGCCGAGCTCGGGGTGGCCGAGTGGCAGCTCGGGCGCGCTGGTCGCGACCGGGTTCGGGGTGGCGACGCTGCTGTCACTGCCCGCCGGGTCACTGGTGGACCGAGTCGGGCCGCAGCGCAGCCTCGTCGGACTGTTTCTCGTCAGCGCGGTGGCGCTGGCGGTGCTGGCGATCGCCGGGTCGGCCTGGTGGGTCGCGGCGGGTGTGGCGCTGGGTGGTATCCCCCAGGCACTGGCGAACCCGGCGACGAACAAGGTGATCCTGGCCGCCGTGGCACCGGAGCACCGCGGGTTCGGTGACCGGGTGGAAGCAGTCCGGGGTACAGCTGGGTGCGTTCGTGGCGGGTGTGCCGCTGGCGGCGGCGGCCGCGCTGGTGGACTGGCGTTGGGGTGTTGGGGTGCTGGCGGTGCTGTGTCTGGTGGGTGCGGCGGTGACCGCGCGGCTGACGGTGCCCACACCACCCGCCAAGAGCGGGCCGAGTGACGGCGTGGGCGAGCGGGTGCGCGCGCTGGCGGGGTTCTCGTTGGCGCTCGGGTTCGGGCTGGCGTCGGTGAACACCTTCTTCGCCCTGTACGGCGTGCAACGACTGGCGTTGTCCGCGCCGGTCGCGGCCTGGCTGATCGCGGTGATGGGACTGGTCGGCATCGCGGGCCGGGTCTGGTGGAGCGGCGCGGCCGGCAGGGCGGACGATCCCGCGGCCGTGTTGCCGCTGCTCGGGTTGGGTGCCGTCGCCTCGGTGGCAGTGGTGGCGCTGGCGGACCAGGCGCATTGGCTGGTGTGGTTCGGTGCGGCGGGGATCGGGGTGTTCGCGGTGGCGGGCAACGCCGTGTCGATGGTGGCGGTGATGCGTGCCGTGCCGCAGAAGCTCGCCGGGCGGGCGGCGGCGGTGGCGTCGGCCGGTTTCTTCGGCGGGTTCGCCGCCGGGCCGCCGTTGACCGGGCTCGTGGTGAGCCGGGCGGGTTACATCTGGCTGTGGGTCGTCGTCGGGGTGGCGTTCGGGGTGGCCGCCGGCATCGCGTTCCTCGTGACCCGGCGCACCGCGGTCGACGGTGTGAGCGACTGGGCACAGGACCTCGTGCTCCGAATGTGCGACCAGGTCGACGAGACCGAAGCCGCTGCCGGGGAACGGTTTCCGCTCTATTTCCACAATGGACAGTGGAAGACCTCTGCTCGCGGGTCGTGGACGGGCGGGTTCTGGGCGGGGCTGCTCACGTTGCGCCGCCTCGCCACCGGAGCCGGGGACGTCGCACCGGTGCGGGACCGGCTGGACGTGTGGGCGGACGCGGACACGGTGCTGCGCGGCATGATCTTCTGGTATGGCAGCGGCGCGGAACGGCTGGGCCTCATCGCACCGCGTCCCGGCACGGCGAAGGTCGCGGACAGTCTCGCGAGCAGCTTCGACCCTGAACTGGGCGCGATCCCGTGGGGCACCGCGCTCGCCGCCGACGGCCCACCCGTCCGCGCGGACGGGGCCGCCGGGGCCGTGCCGCTGCTCGACTTCCACGGCCACCACGACATTGCCCGCCGCCACCGGGACGCGCACCTACGTCTCGATCCGGACTGGCCGCGGGGCAAGGCGTGGCTGCTGCTCGACGAACCCGAGCAACTGGGATGCGTTCACTGAGGACAGCTCCGCGGTGGCGATCGCCGCCGTCGCACTGCTCAAGGCAGGTCGATGGGAAGAAGGCGAACGACTGCTGCGCAACCTGCCTGAGGGCGCCGAGTACGACGGCATGACCGGCCTGAAAGTCGTGTGGGGCGACTTCTTCACGTTCCTCGGCGCCGCCATCGTCACCGGTCTGGTGTCGCCTGACGCCTGGTGAGCAACCGCCGTGCGGTAGTGGTGACGTGTAGTTCGTCGGCGCCGTCGAGGATGCGGGCGGCCCGTGCCACGCGTAGCAGCCTGGGCAGACCCGTTGCCGCGGTGAGCCCTTCGGCGCCGTAGACCTGGATTGCGGCATCGACCGCCGTGTTCAGCGCGCGTGCGGCGGCGACCTTCGCGAGACTCACCTCGACCGGCGCGCGCTCGCCGGCAGCGACGAGCGCAGCGGCTTCACGGGTCAGCAGCCGCGCCGACCTCACCTCCAGTTCGGACTCGAACACCAGGCGCTGCACCAGTTGCCGGTCGGCCAGCACGCCCTCGCCGAGTGCCCGCGACACCGCGCGGTCCGCGAGCAGGTCCAGGCATCGCTGTGCCTGGCCGATCCAGCGCAACGCCCGCAGCGTCCGTCCCAGCGCGAGACGTTCACCAACGAGCCTCATGCCCTGTCCCGCTTCGCCGATCAGGTGCGTCGGCGGCACCCGGACCGCGTCGAACGAGATCTCGTACTGTCCGCCTGCGCCGAGTACGTCGAGCTCCCGCTCGATCCGGAACCCGCCAGCGGGCACGGCGACGATCGAGAACCCGTCACCGGTGCGGGCCACGACCAGAACCAGGTCTGCCCGAGCCGCGCCGCTGGTGAACCACTTGCGGCCGGTGACGGTCCACCAGCCGTCCGCGCCACGCTCCGCGGTGGTGCGCAGTCCGGACGGGTCCGAGCCCGCGACGCCGGGCTCGGTCATCGCGTAGCTCACGTGCGCACGGCCGGCCACCAGGTCGGCCAGCACGGCGTCCCGCAGTTCCGGGTGAGCGTGCGCGGTGAGCATCCGCACGTTCAAAAGGCTGGACGAGCCCACCACGTCCGGGCCGTGGTCGCTACGTCCCTCGTCCTCGGCCACCGCGAAGTAGTCGGCCAGCGGCTGGCCACCGCCGCCCAGCCCGGTCGGCAACGGCTGTGCCCACAACCCGGCGTCCTGGGCGAGTTTGCGCAGTTCGAGGCCTCCACCCGCGTCCAGTTCGGGTTCGGCGGGGATGACGACCTCGTCCACAAACCGGCGCAACTGACTGTCACCTGTCACCGGCACATCACACCATCGTGGGAACCCAGACGGTTATTCGTACGACCTCTGAGTCATGACGGAAGCCACAGCAGTGCAAGCCTCGGCTCTGGAGGGCGCGACCGCGTCAGTCGCAGGCATGAGCGCGGCAGCACGCCTGATGCGCGCACATCTCCGCGCCCTGGGAGCGGAGGTCCACGACGGTTCCACTGAGAACGCGGCCGAAGCGGTCGTCACGCTGCGCAACGGTGATCAGCACGCGGTGACCGTCGACTGGGCCGGACCGGTGACCGTCCCCGGCCTGCACGACGAGGCGACCGTCCAGGCCTCGTGCGGTGTGATGCACGTGCACGGCAGGAGCTCCGGATCACCGCGCGGCATCGGTGTCGATTACTGCGGCACGGCGGCGGGTGTGCTCGCGATGACCGGGTTGCTGGCCGCGATCCTGCGGGGCGAGCCACAGGTGCGGACCAGCGTCGCCGAAGCGGCCCTGCTGACGATCTCGCAGTACCTCGCCGCGGCAGGGGCGGACGAGGCCGAGGCAGTCGACCTGCGGCCAGGCGGCCCGCCGTTCGTCAGCGCGGACGGCGTGCGGTTCGAGGTCGAAGCGCTGGTGCCCGAGGTGTGGGCGGCGTTCTGGACCGCTCTGGGCACCGACAGCGCGGCGATCCGCGGCGGCTGGAGGCCGTACCAGTTCCGGTACGCGACGGCGACCGCCCCGATCCCCGAAGCTCTGCACACCGCCACCCGCGCCGCCACGTTCACGGAGATCACCGAAGCCGCTGCCACCAGCGGCGCGAGCGTGTGCACGTTGCACAGCCCGATCGAGCCGATCGGTGAGCCGTGGCGCATCCAGACCACCGAAGGTCACGCGACGCGGGACGGCTCGAATCTGGTGGTGTACGAAGCGGGCCGGCGCATCCAGGCGCCGATGGCCGCGCACCTGTTGGGTCTGCTGGGTGCCACCGTGGTCCGCGTCGAACCTCCGGGCGGTGACCCGCTGCGCGGCATGCCGCCGGTGTGCCGCGACATCTCGGCCCGCTGGCTCGCGCTCAACCGCGGCAAGGGTGCCGTCGAGATCGACCTGAAGGACCCGGCCGACCGGCAACGTCTGCGCCACGAACTGGCGAATGCGGACGTGTTCCTGCACAACTGGGCGCCGGGCAACGCCGAGAAGTGGCAGCTCGCCGCACCTGATCTGCCGGACGGCATCGTCTACGCCTATACCTCCGGCTGGGGCGGCGGCGAGCTGGCGGATGTCCCGCTGGGCACCGACTTCATGGTCCAGGCTCGCACCGGGCTGGCCGAGCTCGTGCGTCCGTCCGACGAGGAACCCGCGCCGTCGCTGATGACGCTCGTGGACGTGCTCGGCGGATTGATCGGAGCCGAAGCCGTGCTCGCGGGTGTGCTCACCCGGCGGCTCACCGGCCATGGTGTCGCCGTCGAGAGCAGCCTGCTCGGCGCCGCCGGCGCGCTGCTCGCAGGGCAGAACGGGCGCCACGCGCCAGGTTTCCGGATTCCCGTCGACGGCCGGGTCGACGGCGTCGACGTGGTCACCGATCTCGCGGCGCTGCTGGGTGATCCCCGCTTCGCCGCCGTACTGGGCCGCGACGACCGCGGCTGTCCCGCACTCGGCTCTCCGTGGAGGTTCTTGTGACGCTCGCCGCGACACCTGTCGTGAAGCACCTGGCCGACCTGGTGCCGTACGAAGTCCGCCGCGACTGGTCGAACACCGGCCTGTACCGCGATCGCGACCTGTACTCGTTGTTCCGTGAGCACGTGCTCGCGGGCCCCCACCGCACCGCGATCGTCGACGCGGACGGCGAGATCAGCTACGCCGAGCTCGACCTGATGGCCCGCTCGCTCGCCGTGGGCCTCGCGGGCATCGGTGTGGAGCAGGGCGACGTCGTCGGCATCCAGCTGCCCAACGGCAGGCTGGCCTGCGCGTTCGACCTCGCGATCGCCGCGCTGGGCGCGATCTCGCTGCCCTATCCGGTCGGCCGCGGCGACCGGGAGGCGGCGAGCCTGCTCAGCCGCTCCGGCGCGGTCGCCGTGGTGACCACGAACTTCTACAGCGACTACCCCTGCGCCCAGCGCACCCGCGCGCTGGCGGGTGAGCTGCCCGAGCTGCGCACCGTCATCGCGGCGGGTCACGGTGCGGTGCCCGCGGGATGCGTGCCCGTGGCGGCGTTGCTGGCAGCAGACCCCGCCAGGTTCGAACCGGCCTCCCCCGACCCCGACGGCCCCGCGCGGATCCTGGTCACCTCCGGTTCCGAGGCGGCGCCGAAGATGGTGCTGTACTCCCACAACGCACTCGTCGGCGGCCGCGGCCGGTTCATCGGCGAGCTGATCGGCGACACCCCACAGCTGCGGAACTACGTCATGGTGCCGCTCGCCTCGTCCTACGGCAGCAACGGCACCTCGGTCACACTCGCGGTGCACGGCGGCACGCTCGTACTGCTGCCGAAGTTCGACGCCGCAGCGGCATTGGCGATGATCGAACGCGCCCGGCCGACCCACGTGCTGGCGGTGCCCACGATGCTGCGGATGATCGTCGACTGCCCCGAACTGGACCGGTACGACACCTCCAGCCTGCGCGTGGTGGCGCTGGGCGGTGCCGCCCTCGACGCCACGACCGCCGCACGCGTCCGCGAGACGCTCGGCTGCACGGTGGTCAACGTCTACGGCTCGGCGGACGGTGTCAACTGCCACACCGCGCTCAACGACCCGCCCAGCCAAGCGGACACCGCGGGCCGCCCCAACCCGACCGTGGCCCGGCTGCGGATCGTGGACGACTCGTTGCGCGACGTCCCGCCCGGTGACGTCGGCGAGATCGCCTCGCTCGGCCCGATGTCCCCGATGTGCTACGTCGGCGCACCCGAACTCAACGAGCGCTACCGCACCCCGGACGGCTGGGTGCGCACCGGCGACCTCGGCCGCATCGACGCGGACGGCTACCTGCACGTCGTCGGGCGTCGCAAGGACGTGATCATCCGCGGCGGCATGAACATCAGCCCCGCTGAGGTCGAAGCCCTGCTCGCCACCCACCCCGCGGTCCGCGACGTGGTGTGTGTACCGGTGCCGGACGAGGTGCTGGGCGAACGGCTGTGCGCCTGCGTCGTCGCCAACCCCGCGCCGACGCTGGAAGACCTGACCGCGCACCTGGCGGCGCAGGGCCTGGAACCACGCAAGTTCCCCGAGCGCCTCGTCGTGGTGGACGCGCTCCCGCTCGGCGCGGCGGGCAAGGTCGACCGCCGCGCCGTGCAGGACCTCGTCAGGCCTTGAGGGCCTTGGAGATCTCCTCGGCGTTGGTCTTGAAGACGCCGAGGAGATCCAGGTCCGCACCGGGGTAGTTGATGATCTTGACCTGCTTGGCGGACGAGCCGGGCAGCACGGTGCCGGTCGACATGTGCACGTTGTCGAACACCAGGTCCGGCTGCTTGCCCGACAGCTCGGCGAGCTGCCCCGGCGTGACCGGCTGCGGGCCGAACGTGCCGACGACCTCGGCGCCCGTGATCGCGGCCATGTAGGCGACGAACGCCTGGCTGACGACCTTCGGCGCCTTGCCACCGGGGAACGAACCGCTCACCTGCGTCTTGACCTCGGTGAGTGTGCTGTCGAACTTCTTCAGCCACGCCTCGGCGGCGGGGGTGGTGCCGAGCAGACCGGCCAGGCGCGTCACCTCGGCGCGCACGACCTCCGGCGCGTTCTCGAGCTTCACCGCCTCGACCTTCGCCGAACCGCCCGCAGCCTCCTTCAGCTTGGCCGCGAAGCCCTCGAACTCCGCGTACAGCACCAGGTCCGCCGTGGCGACCGCGGCGAGGTCGGACGGCTTGGGGTCGTAGTCGGCGGCGTGCGCCACGGTCGCCGGCACGACGACCTTGACGTCGGTCGCGCCCGCGGCCTTGGCCAGCGCGGCCTCCCACGCGGTCGCCGCGACGACCTTCCTGCCCGCCGGGGCGTCCGAGGTCGCGTAGGGCGCCGCGGTCTGCGCGCCGCCGCCACAGGCGGTCAGCGCGAACACCGCGCCGAGCACGACGAGCTTGATCTTCACTGGTCAGGTTCTCCTCATCGGTAGCAGCTGGGCGAGCAGGGCGATGACACCCGCCAGCAGAACGAGCACCGGACCAGGGGGCTGGTCCAGCGCGAGTGCGAGCAACAGGCCGGCCACGGCCACGACGAGCCCGATGCCGATCGACGCGACGACCATGCCGGTCAGCCCGCGCCCGATGCGCCGCGCGGCCAGCGCGGGCAGCAAGGTCAGCGCGTCCACGAGCAACGCGCCGGTGAGCTTGATGGCTCCGGCGATCGACACCGCGATCACCACGAGCAGTGCCATGGTCAGCGGGCCGGTGCGCACGCCGGAGCAGGCGGCGAGCTCCCGGTCGTGCAGCAGCAACGACAGATCCCTGCGACGCCACCAGAACAACGCGGGAATCGCCACCGCCAGCACCCCGAGCACGACGAGGTCGACCGGCCGGGTGGACAGGATGGATCCCCACAACAGTTCGAACGCGCCGTTGGCGTTCACGCCGGAGATCGACAGCACCAGCAGCGCCACCGCGATCGCGAGGCTCATCAGCAGGCCCATCGCGCCGGACAGCCCGGCCGAGGTCGTGGCGAACGGCGCGAGCCCGCCGCCCGCCAGCGCGCACAGCACCAGCGCCCACAGCAACGGATCCGTACCGGTGAGCAGACCGATCGCGCTGCCCAGCAACGCCACGTGCATGATCGCGAACCGGACCGGATAGATGTCGAGCCCGACGATCAGCACCCCGACCGGAGGAAGCGCGACCGCACCCAGCAACAGGCCGAAACCCGCGCGCTGCACCGGAACCAGCGCGAGCAACTCGGCGATCACGCGACGTCCCGCAGACGTCCGGCAGCCATCTCGACGACCCGATCACACGCGTCGGCCACGGCACGGTCGTGGGTAGCCACCAGCAGAGTCACCGGCAGTTCGGTGAGCACGGCCGCGGCCTCTTCCTGACCTGCGAAGTCCAGTGCCGCCGTGGGTTCGTCAGCCAGCAGCATCCCGGCCCCTGCGGCGACGGCACCGACCGCACGGGCGAGCCACGCCCGCTGCGCCTGTCCGCCAGACAGGGTGTGCAGCCCGCGCGACTCCAGCCCCGCGAGCCCCAGTCGTGCGGCGGCTTCCCGCGCCGCGGCACCGTCACCGCTACTGTCGAGAAGTTCGCCCAGCAGCAGGGGAAACCTGCCGGTCGACCGCAACTGCGGGATCCACGCCACCTCACCGCGACGCTTTCGCCACTGGGCCGACGTCGCCGCCCGCACACCGCCCACCTCGACCACCCCGTCCGAGACGGGCTGGAACCCCAGGACCGCCCGCAGCAGGGTCGACTTGCCGGAGCCGTTCGTGCCGATCAGGGCGACCCGCAGACCCGCGGGCACGTCAAGATCGACGGAGTGGACGGCGGGGTGCCTGCCATAGCGGCAGTGCACTCCCTTGAGCTGCAGAGACAACGCGGTCACGTGCCACAGGTCGTTCACCCGGCCGGGGTAGTTCCCGGCGAACCTCAGCCGGTTTCGCTGGCGTCGCTCCCGGCGGCCCTGACCAGGTCCTCACGCGCCCGCGCGACGCGCGAGCGGATCGTTCCGATCGGGCACCCGACGACCTCGGCGGCCTCGGCGTACCCCAGCCCGAGCACCTGGGTGAGCACCAGGGCCTCACGCCGGTCCGCGGCGAGTCCGTCGAGCAGCAGGTTGAGCTCGACGACTCCGGTGAAGCCGGACGACAGGTTCTGCCCGCGGTCCGCCGCCTGCACCCAGTCGACGTCCGGCGACACCCGAGGCCTCGACCGCGCCATCCGCACCTGGTCGACGGCGACCCGCCGGGCGATCGACAGCAGCCACGTCGTGGCCGAGCACCTGGCCTCGAAGTTCCGCAAGCTCGGCAACGCACGCAGGAACGTCTCCTGCGTCAGGTCGTCCGCCACGCCGACGTCCGCGAGGTGGGCGACGAACCGCCACACGTCGCGCTGGGTCGCCCGCACGAACCGCTCCAGGGCGTCCCGGTCACCGTGTCGGGCCTGCAACGCCCAACGGGTCACCTCGTCATCGGCGGAGTTCACGAAGCGGAATCGTAACGGCCACAGCCTCGGGAACTAACCAGCCATTCGGACCGACTACTGGGGTGTGTCCTGCCAAATCGTCCGTGAAGCGCTCTCGGCCCGCCTCGACGGTGAGCACGAACCAGTGCCCGCCGCCGAGGTGGACGCGCATCTCGGCAGGTGCACCGCCTGTACCGGCTGGCTGGTTCGGGCACAGACGCTGACCAGGACGATCCGGGTTCGGCCCGCCTATCGCAGTCCCGATCTGGTCGAGGTCGTGCCGGCCGTCCCGATGCACCGCACGTCCTGGCGGCGAGTGGCGCTGGGGTGCGGTCGGCGTGACGCGACTGGCGATCGCGGCGGCCCAGTTGTTCGGCCCGGCCACGCACGACGGCCACGCACTCGGCATCGGCCTGCTCTACGCGGCACTGCGCACCGAGCGGGCAACGGGCCGTCCAGGAGTGGACGACGAGGACGGACACCACTTCTCCAGCGACAACCGTCCGAGAACACCACCCGGCAGACGGCCAGGTGGGCGGCTGCGGCTGACCCCGATCGGCAGCCGAGCCGCCTGAGACACCACATCGGCGCGGTCACCTCCACTGCGCCGCTGTCCACCGCCGCGACACCCGCACCGGGCCACGTGCCCGGTGCGGGTCCGCTCCGAACCGCTCGCAGATCACCGGGAACCAGGTAGGCCGCATGACCGACAATGTGTACGTGGACTGCAGCACCTGCCGCGAAGCCCTGTCCGCGCGACTCGACGGGGAAGACGAAGGCGTGCCCACCGCAGAGGTGGACGCGCACCTGGAGACATGCGCGGACTGCCAGGAGTGGCAGGAGACCGCCACCTCGCTGAACCGCACCCTGCGCGTGCGACCGGCCACCCCCGTGCCCGACCTCGCCGCCGCGATCCTCGACGCGGCACCCCCGATCACCCCGCCCGCGCCACGAGGCTGGCTACCTCGGATGCTGCTGGGCGGTGTCGCGGTCGCCCAGCTGACCCTCGGTCTCGCCCAGGTGCTGGGCACCGGCACGTCCACGCACGGCGGCCACACCACCGGTGTCGACAGCAGCCACCTGTTCAACGAGAGCACCGCATGGAACCTCGCGCTCGGCCTCGGCCTGCTCTGGACAGCGCTACGCCCGGCCGCGACCGCGGGCATGCTGCCCGTCACGGCCGCGTTCGTCGCCGTCCTCATCCCGTACTCCGCCAGCGACCTGCTCAGCGGCACCGCGACCACCGGCCGGGTGCTGTCCCACTCGCTGCTGCTCGTCGGACTCGCCCTGCTGGCACTGGTGCACTTCCGCGACAGGGGCCCCGGTAGCCGCACACCCAGGTGGGACAGCGACTCCTCCGACACCGCCGGTTCATCCGAGTCCCCGCAGCGAGCCGAACAGCCCAGCACCCGCCGTCGGGTCCGGCTGCGGCCGGTGAGTCGGCGCAATGCGGCCTGACACCCCGACCGATGTGAGGACACGCCGATGACCTTCCGCCGCATGACCGCGGCGCTGCTGCTGGCGTTCGTGGCGCTCGGCCCGACGACCCTGCCCGCGTCGGCGCACACCGAGCTCAAGAGCAGCAACCCCGCCAAGGGAGCAGCACTACCCGCGCCACCACAGCAGGTCGAACTCACCTTCACCGAAGCGGTCACGGTCCCCGCCGACGCCATCACCGTGACCGGCCCGGACAGTGCCAAGTGGACGGTCGGCCCGGCCACCGTCGCCGGTGCCGTCGTCACCGCACCGGTCCAGGCCACCGGACCGGCAGGCACCTACACCGTCACCTGGAAGGTCGTCTCGTCCGACGGCGACCCTGTCACCGGCACGATCGGCTTCACCCTCACCAACCCCGCGACCACTACGACCACCGCGCCCACGACGACAACCACGACCACCGCGGCGCCGTCCGGCTCCGCGCCGACCGCTCAGACCCCCGACAACAGCGGCGGGTTGCCGGGATGGGTCTGGATCCTCATCGGTGCGCTGGTTCTCATCGGTATCGGTGTCGTTGCCGCGTTGCGCCGTACGGGCGGAACCCAGCAGTAACAGACAGCAGCACCCAGCCGAGCCCGCGGCCCTGGTGGTCAGGGTCGACCATCAGCTCCGCCACCTCCAGCGGAGGGCGAGCTCGACCTGTGGTGCTCTGCCGGTTCGACGGCGCCGTACACCCGCTCATAGTCACCCTGCCGCGCCACGACGCCGTGTGCTCCGGGAACGGAGAGATGGGCCGCGAACCGGTCGCCGAATCCGGCGGGCCGCTCAGCACCTTCGTGCCACCGCGGTCCGGGGAAGCAACTGCGGTACAGGTGGGCCAGCGTCTCCTCACAGCGTGCGGATCAAGGCCCCGCCGCGGTGCTGACGGCCGCAGGGCAGGACCGACTGCGGGGCTCGCACCACACCGATGTGACTCGGCAGAAGCGGGATCGCCTGATCACGAGCGGTCACCTGACGTCGACTCCGCGCCTTCGGCAGGTTGAGCCGGAACGACCGCTCCGGTCCGCTCGAGTGCAATCCGGTGCTCAGACCCCAGCCGGGGGCAAGCCCCCGGACCCCCATCCCGGGTCGAGACCGTCTGCGTGTAGCCCATCGCGATCGCCCTGCTGATCAGCCAGCCTGGCGGTTCCTGTTCGCGGGAAGCGCGAACAGGAGGCCGGCCGGAGTTGCACCGAATTCGTTCAGGCCGCCGGCTGGGCGGCGAGGACTCGGCGTGCGGTCGCGACGACGGCGTGGACCGACGGGAGCGCGCGCTTCGGGCGAGGTTCGTTGATCCATCGCCAGTCCGTGCCGTCGGTCGGGATCACCGTGTGGCTACCGCCGTGCGACACGTCGGGCAGGTCGGCGACCAGGCCTGGCGGCGCCGGCTGGGTGAGGAACGTCCAGTGGGTGCCTTCGGGGTTCGCGATGACGGGGCCCGCGAGCATGGCGATGCCCAGCTGGGCGTGGACCTGTGAGGCGAGGAAGGCGGGCATGGTGATCGCGTCGAGGGTTTGCCCCAGTGCGATGGCGAGTCGGCGCTCGGCGACCGAGATGCTCACCGGCCAGCCGAACCGCTCCTCGTAGTGCATGCGGGCCGTCGCGAGGTCCTGAAGCCATTGGGGTAATAAGGAAGTCTTCATTTTTCACACACCTGCCGGGTCGCAGCGATGTCAGGTACAGGTATAGGCGACAATCCACAAAAAGGGAGAGAAGGGCCGGTTAAGGATTGCGCACTCCGGCGACCCGGCCTCGGTGAATAGTTACACTGGCCCGACAGCGCGGGCGGTCGGACATGGTGACGTGCGTTTTACATTCTTCACATGGTTTTAACCGTGGCCGATGTCACCGAAGGCGACGGCGGGATCACGGCAACCTGCGGTTTCCGTCAAGCAGGGGTCGATGGCGGTCACCAGGAGTGACAAGCGAGGGTGATGGGCCACCATTCGCCCTATTGACACTGTATTGACCTCATGCAACGTTATCGCCTGCCCAGGCGGAGTTAATGGCCGGGAATCGTTTTCATTGGGGCGGCTGTCGATTCCAACAATCGGAGGACGCTGTGAACGCACGCCATCAGTCAGCGTTCGGTATCGGCGAATCGGCCGGGCTCATCAAGCGGCTGATCACGCCGCGCACGATCCGGCACCGGCTGACGCAGATCCTGCTGGTGTCCCTGGCGCTCGTGCTGGCCTTGCTCGGCGTGACCATCGTCGGTCAGTTCCACGACTACTCCGCCGCCAACGACACACAGAAAGCTGTCGCACTCGCGCTGACGGTGCAGGACACGGCGCACGAACTGCAACGCGAACGGGGGCTCACCAACGGCATGCTCGGCGGCGAGACCCGCTACGCCGCGACGATTGCCCCGCAGCGGGTGACCACCGACAAAGCGTTGGCAGCGTTGAACAACGCCGTCGCGGACGACAGCGCACCCGGCGCGCCCGCGGTGCGCGCCGCTCTCGACCGGCTCAGCGCATTGGTCACGAACAGGCAGAACGTGGACGCGGGCCGCGCCGACCGCCCCGCCACGTTCCAGTGGTACACCGCCGGAATCGCCGCGCTGAACGAGGTAGAACCCGGCCTCGACCAAGCGCGGGACCCGGAACTGCGGCGCGGCCTGCGGGCGCTCGGCGCACTGGGCGCGGCCAAGGAGGCCACCGCGCAGGAACGCGGATTCCTCAACGGGGTCTTCGCCGCGGGCCGGTTCGACAAGGGCGAGTACATCCGCTTCACCGAGATCCGCGCGGCCAAGCAGGTCGGGCTCGCGGCGTTCCAGTACGACGCCACCGTGGCCAGGCGGGCCCAGCTGGACGACGGTCTGACGACCGAGCCCGCATTGAAGGCCGCCGACGACGAGACGCGGGCGGTCGGGTCGGCTCAGGGCCCCATCTCCGAGCGGGTCGACCCCGTCGAGTGGTGGGCTCAGATGACCTCGGTCGTCGACATGATGCGGGACGTGCAACGCGCGGTCGGCGAGGACCTCCGGCAGCGCGCTGCCGACCTGCGCCTCGACGCGACCGGCGTGCTGATCGCGTTCCTGATCTTGGCCGTGCTCGCGGTCGCTCTCGAGGTGGCGTTGGTGATCGGCTGTCTTCGGTCGATCGTCCGGCCGCTGGCAGCGCTCGCCACCGAGGCGCACGACATCGCCGCCCGGCGGCTGCCGGAATCGGTGGCCAGCTGGCACGCACCGGGGGCGAGCGCGCCCGCCCCGCCGGAGCCGGTGTCCGCTCCCGTCCGCGCGGGCGCCGAGATCAAGTCGGTCGCGCTCGCGCTGGACCGGGTCCAGAGCACGGCTTTCGAGCTGGCCGGCGAGCAGGCACTGATGCGCCGCAACACCACCGAGTCACTGGCCAACCTGGGCAGGCGCAACCAGAACCTGGTCCGCCGCCAGCTCGGCTTCATCAGCGAGTTCGAACGCGAGGAGCTGGACCCCGCGGCGCTGGCGAACCTGTTCGAGCTGGACCACCTCGCCACCCGCATGCGCCGCAACGCCGAGAGCCTGCTCGTGCTCGTCGGCGAGCAGAGTCCGCGGCGCTGGGCCGAACCGCTCGTCATCACCGACGTCGTGCGGGCCGCTCTGTCCGAAGTGGAGGATTACCGGCGGGTCGCGATGCGCCGGGTCGACGAGACGTTCGTGACCGGCGCGGTGGTCAGCGAGCTGGCGCACATGCTGGCCGAGCTGATCGAGAACGCGCTCGCGTTCTCGTCGCCGGACCTCGAGGTCGAGATCTACGGCAGGCGCTTGGGCGCCACGTACATGCTCGCGGTGGTGGATCACGGCGTGGGCATGTCGCCGGAGCAGCTCGCCCAGGCCAACGCCCGGCTGCGCGGCGAGGAGGACTTCATGGTCGCGCCGACCCGGTTTCTCGGCCACTACGTGGTCGGCAGGTTGGCCGAGCGGCTGGGCATCAAGGTCGAGCTGACCGTGTCACCGGTCAGCGGGATCGTCGGCAGGCTCCTGCTTCCCGCGGAAATCCTCGCGGACCGGCCCGTGGTCGCGCTGCCGGAGGCGCCGGTCGCACCGCCGCAGGCACTGGCCGAACAGGGCGAGGAGATCAAGTGGCCGGTGGTCGAAGCAGACATCCCCGCGACGAACGGCACCGCCGTCGCGGTGCTGCGACGACCACAACACCGCATGGAGACACCCGAACCAGCGCCCAGCCGGACTACGCGCAACGGTCTGGTGAAACGCACCAGGCGCCAGACCGACGCTGCCAGGCCGACGCCGCCCCGGCAGGCCCAGGCCCCCGTCGTGGCGGACAAGCGGTCACCCGAGGAAGTCCGCACGATGCTGACCCAGTTCCGCTCGGCACATAAGCGCGGCGCCGACGACATAGAGGAGTCCCGGTGACGGTCGACGTTCGGCAGAAGAACCCGCAGACGTTCAACTGGATGATGGCCAACTTCGTGCGGAGCACCGACGGAGTGCGCGACGCAGTCGCGGTGTCCTCGGACGGGCTGCTGATCGCCATGTCCGAAGGCCTGAGCCGCGACGCGGCCGACCGGCTGGCCGCGATCGTCGCGGGGCTCGCCAGTCTGTCGCGCAGCGCCGCGCGCAGCTACGACTTCGACGGCCTGAAACTCATCATGATCGAGATGCAGCGGGGTTTCCTGCTGGTGTCGGCGATCGCGGACGGCAGCTGCGTCGGCGTGATCGCGGACGACTCCTGCGATGTCGGCCTGGTCGGGTACGAGATCGCGGTGCTGGCCGAACGGGCGGGCGCGTTGCTCAACCCGGCGCTGATCACAGAACTACGAGAAACCCTGCGGCGATGAACTTCGACGACCCCCATCGACTACCGGATCCCAGGATGATCCCGGCGCGCAGACCACCGGCCTGGTTCGAACCCGCCACCGACTCGCCCGCGGACCCGCGCCAGACCGCAGAGTCCGAAGTGGACGAACTGGTGGTGCGGCCGTTCATCGTCACCAGCGGGCGGACCCGGCCGCTGCGCGACGACCTGCGGATCGAGACGCTGGTACAGGCACAGCCGGCCGCCTTGTCCGCTCCACTTCAGTTCGAAGAACGCGCGATCGTCCGGCTCTGCCAGCGGCCGCGGTCGACCGCGGAGATCGCGGCGGCACTGGGTGTGCCGATCGGGGTCGCGCGAGTGGTCATCGGTGACCTTGCCACGGCAAGGCACGTGTCGATCGCGGAGTCCGGTGAGTTACCGCTCGCCACCATCGAAAGGATGCGCGACCTTGTCCGGGCACTTTGACCGGCCACGCGGCCCCTCCTCGGCGAAGATCGTCGTCTCCGGCGGGTTCGGAGTCGGCAAGACCACCTTCATCGGCGCGATCTCCGAGATCGAGCCGCTCGTCACCGAAGCGGCGATCACGGAGGCCTCGGTAGGCGTCGACGACTCCGGCGCGTTGCCGGACAAGCACACCACCACGGTGGCGCTGGACTTCGGCCGGATCACGCTGGACGAGTCGCTGATCCTGTACCTGTTCGGCACACCGGGCCAGGACCGCTTCGTGTTCCTGTGGGACGACCTGGTCGACGGCGCGCTGGGCGCGGTCGTGCTGGTGGACACCAGACGCGTCGAAGACTGCTATCCGGTGCTGGATTACTTCGAGGACCACGGCACGCCGTTCATCGTCGCGGTCAACCACTTCGACCAGGGCGAGATGTTCGACCTCGACGAGGTGCGCGAGGCACTGGGAGTGGACCAGCACATTCCACTCGTCGCGTGCGATGCGCGTGACCGCCAGTCGGTCAAGGAGGTCCTCGTCGCCGTGATCGAGCAGGTGTTGATGCAGCGGTTGAGCGGTGCCATGGCGTAGCTCGATCGAGTGCGACAAGCGCCGGTCACACCCAGGACTACTTTGCGTTCTACCCCTGTGTGCTCGATTGATCACGTAAGGTAGCCGAGCAGCAGGCGGGCGGAGTGGAGGCAGGACGTGCAGAACCAGCCGCTCAGCGGTAGGTACCGGTGGGGCCTGCTCTTCCGCACGCTGTGGATCGCCGTGTTCGCCCCGATCCTGATCGGGCTGCTGGCGGCGGGGATCTTCGGTCACCGGGTGTTCCTGCCGGTGTTCTTGATCTGGCTCGGGGCGCTGGCGTGCGTGCTGCGAGCGGAAGCACTCAATTCCAGGGCGCGCGAGATGGAGTCGCCGAGCGCGGGATTGCTCGGGGCGCGGGCTGGTTGGCTGTTACTCGCGCTCGTGCTGATCTTCGCCAGCGCCGGGCTGATTCGGCTTGTGCTCGGCTCGGACTAGTCACGGATAGCGAGGCGAAACCGTTACGACCTACGTCAGTCCGGACGGGCGCTCGCGGTCGGCAGCGCCAACGACAAACCCGTGCGGCTGTGGAACGCGAGGCCATTCACCGAGAGAGCGCCTGAGCGTGTGCGTGAGCGCTTGAGCCCGCGGCACGCGAACCAGCGACACGACATGCTGGGAAGCGCTCCTGCTCCGGCTTCGATCGGCGCAAGCTCAACGACGACGGTCGTCGCCGAGCCGGACAGATGCCGCCACGGTGGACGCCGACATGGCGCCCTAGGTCGAGGGCTGTCGCGCCGTACATCAGACGCTCCGATGTACGCGCCACGGCTTCGGGTGCGGACGGGAACGTCTTGGCTCGGCGCTGGCCGTGGCCCCGTGTGCAGCGGCAGAAGGCGTCCACGGACTTCGGACCGTCCCGGGTTCGAGGGAAGTCGTCCTTGACGACTTCGCACGAGCGGGGACCTGTCACTTCCGTCGCGCTGCCGGCGCGACATTCCTTCGGGCAGCGGGGTCGAGCATCCGTTGCCGACGACGATCTTCGTGCACGACTACCTGACGGTCGATGGCCGCAAGCTCGGCAAGAGCCTCGCACGCCTTCGACCCGGTCGATCGTCGACGAGTACGGCGCCGAGCGTTGCGCTGGTGGCTGGTGCGGGCGTGCCGCGGGCGGCGCCGACTACAACCGGCAGGCTGATCGGGTGCTACCCGAGGACCTGGCGAACGGCCTCGCAACGGTCAACCGGACCGTCAGCATGATCCACAAGTACCGCGCGCGGTCACCGTTCCGCCGCATGCCGGCACCTGCCGGAGATCCGCCGACCGCCGCCATCGCCGCCGCGCCGCGGGCCGGGACGAGGCGATGGCCCGGTTCGACTTCCGCACCGCGACGGCAGCGGCCTGGAGATCGTCGAGGCGCCAACCGGTACGCTCGTCGAGGTCGCGCCGTGGACGCTCGCGAAGGCGGACAACCGGCGGGCGGCCGAGCTGGGCGACAGCACGCGCTGGCGTTGCTGATCTACGCCGCACGCGTGGTCGCCGACGAACTGACGCCGTTCCTGCCGGAAGCGGCCGTCCGGGTCGCCGCACAGCTGGGCGGCGGCCAGGACGAGCTCGGCGCGCCGCAGCCGCTGTTCCCGCGCATCGAGGCGAAGGACAGCTGACCAGGGAAAGCGCTGTCCTCAGAACTCGAACCGAGGCGAGGACTCCGACAGGATCGCCGACTTGGCCGACGCCGACCAGACGGCGTTCACCTCGTCGGTGAGGGTCGCGAGCAGGTTCTCCACGTCACGTGCGGCATCGGCGTGCATCACCTCGGCGACGATCAGCGCGGACGTCGTCGACGGGTGAATGGCCGAGAGGCCGCTCTGCCGGTTGCACCACCGGCGTGCGTGCGCCTGGTCATCGGCGTCGGCGAAGATCACCTCGCCGGGACCGGGGTTCTCGGTCTCACCGCCGAAGGTGAGATAGGTCTCCGCACCCGTGGCGTGCCGGACGTCCAGGCCGCCCGCGACCTTCGCGGTGTCGATCACCGCCATCGGGATCGCGTACGAGAGTGAGATCGCGTTGCACAGGTCGATGAGCGGGTGGATCCGCGGGAGTGAGCCTTCCTTCTTGAAGCGCCGCAACAGCGACTCGGCGGAGCAGCGGTACTGCGTCGGCTTGAGGCCCATCCGGGCGAACGCCCTGCGCCATGCCTGGATTTCCGGCAGCTCGCCCTCCGAACTGGCGGCCAGCCGGGACTGTGCCGTGGCGTGGAAGGGCGCCATCCGGTCGTCCACCGAGACGTTCTCGGTTATGGGCTCG
This sequence comes from uncultured Actinomycetota bacterium, assembly GCA_963766275.1. Classification (GTDB taxonomy): domain Bacteria; phylum Actinomycetota; class Actinomycetes; order Mycobacteriales; family Pseudonocardiaceae; genus Lentzea. The sequence goes on along the minus strand of CAVYAD010000040.1, from coordinate 27,651 downwards.
ACGAAGAGCACTCCGGCGACAAGATCTGGGAACTCTTTCCAGATACCGGGAGAGTGCTCGAAGTGCATGGGATTACCTCATCACGTTGGACGGTCGACTGTACTAGAACAGTATCGTCATCCACATCGGACGGACGGACGCCGATCGGCTACCCCGTCCGGTCTGCCTATACGGTGGGCAGGTCCGGAGCACGGAAGGATGAGTCAGCATGGGCTCCGCGCGAGATCGATGGGAAGCCGACGACCGCAGCACACCCAAGTACGAACAGATCCGCAACGATCTCGCGACCGCGATCCGGAAGGGCCAGTACCGGCCGGGCGAGGCGTTGCCGTCTCAGCGTGACCTCAGCGCGGCGTACGGGGTCACGTTGATGACGCTGCGCCAGGCGTTGCGGGTGCTCAGCGACGAGGGCCTGGTGGTACAGCAGCCGGGACGCGGCACGTTCGTCGCGCCGCCGCAGCTCGCCTACCAGCGCAAGACGTTGCGCAGCCTCGCCGACGAACTGCGCAGCCAGGGCATCGAGGTCGAGACTCGGGTACTGAAGACAGGAAACCGACAGCCGCCCGCCACGGTGAGCGCGACGCTCGACATGCCGGCGGGCCAGCGCGCGTTGCGGGTCGAACGACTGCGTCTGATCGGCGGAAAGCCTGCCGTGCACCAGGTTTCCTGGATCCCCGAGCCGTACGCCGAGAGCATTCGCCACGTGGACTTCACCGAGGTCCCGCTGTACACGGCACTGGCGGAGACCGGCGGTCTGGTGATCATCCGTGGCTCGGAGACCATCCGGCCCGCGTTGCTCACCGGCGCGGCGGCCCAGCACCTCGGTGGCGCGCAGGGAAGCCCCGTGTTCGTCAGCGAACGGGTTACCTTCGGTATAGACGACCGTCCGATGGTGTACGACCGCGCCGCCGTCACCGGAGACCTCATGGTGATCCGGACCGAGCGCGTGGCCAGCACCATGTCCTGGTCGTGGGGGCTGCGCTAGGGGGAAAAGATGCTGCTCGCTGAAGTGGTGCGGGGCGGACTGGTCGAGAGCAGGCACACGGGCACCGTCGTGCTGCTCGACGAGCGGGGCCGGGTGAGCCGCGCGGCGGGCTCACCGGAGGCGATGACGCTGCCCAGGTCGGCGCTCAAGCCGCTGCAGGCGGTCGGCATGGTGGCGGCCGGGCTGGACGTCTCACCCGAACTCCTCGCGGTCGCCGCGGCCAGCCACACCGGCGAACCGGGTCACGTCGCGCTGGTCGAGAAGCTGCTGGTGAGCGCGTCGCAGGACGTCACGGCACTGCGCAACAACCCTGGCCCACCGCTCGACCCGGCCCGCGCGGCCGCACCGGGGCCATCGGCGGTGCTCGCGCCGTGCTCCGGCAAGCACGCGGCGATGATCGCGACGTGTGTGGCGGCAGGGTGGCCGCTCGACGACTACCCCGATCCCGGCCATCCGCTGCAGGTCAGGCTGCTCCGTGAGGTCGAACGGCTCGCGGGAACCACGGTCGGCGCGACGGTGTTCGACGGCTGCGGCGCGCCGACGTACGCGCTGCCGCTGACGGCGCTGGCCCGCGCCGTACGGCTGCTCGTGCTGGCCGAACCCGGCACGCCGGAACGCCGGGTCGCCGACGCCGTGCGGGCTCATCCGGGAACCGTGGGCGGTGAGTCCCGCGCGGTGACGCAGGCGATGCGCCTGGTGCCCGGCCTCCTCGTGAAGGACGGCGCCGAGGGGGTGCTCGCGTTCGCGCTCGCCGACGGCAGGGCGGGGGCGGTCAAGGTGCACGACGGCGCGGACCGGGCGCTGGGGGCGGCGTTGCTCGGTGCGCTGGAGGCCTGGTCGGTGGCGACGGACGAGCTCCGAGCAGCACTGCAGCCGCCTGCGGCTGGTCCTGCCTCGGCGGTCGTGCGTTCAGTCGCGTTCAACTGATATTCCGTAAATGCTTGACAACACAGGGAGTTCTTTCAGAGGGTAGGCAACAGTTCTAGAACCCTTGGGGGGAGGGTCCATGCCTGTCACACCCGCGATCCGGGTCTGCGGAGTCGGGAGGACCTTCGGCGGCGTCACCGCGCTCGCCGACGTCGACCTGGACATACGCCCCGGCGAGGTGCGTGCGCTCGTCGGCGAGAACGGGTCCGGCAAGTCCACCCTGATCAAGATCATGAGCGGCGTTCTCGAGCCGGACGACGGAACCGTCGAGGTCGCCGGGATACCCATGCGGTTCCGCGGTGCCGCTGACGCGCATCGCGCCGGAGTTGTTGCGGTGCACCAGGAACTCGGTGTCGTGCCCACACTTTCGGTGGCGGAGAACATCTTCCTCGGCCACCCGCTGCCCCGCAGGCGGCTGCGCGTCGACTGGCCCGCGCTGCGCCGCTCGGCGCGCGACGAGCTGGCGCGACTCGGCCAGCGTGTCGACGTCAACCTGCCCGCGAGCGAGCTCACGCCGGTGCAGCGGACGATGGTGGTGATGGCACGCGGACTCGCCCGCGACGCCGGCGTGCTGCTGCTGGACGAGCCGACCGCCTCGCTCACCGACGCCGAGTCCGAGCAGGTCTTCCAGGCCGTGCGGCGGTTGCGCGACCACGGTGTCGGCGTGCTCTACACGACGCACCGGCTGGCCGAGCTGCCACAGATCTGCGACACGGTCACCGTGCTGCGCGACGGCCGCACGGTCGGCGCGGGCCTGGCCGTCTCGTTCACGGAGAACGACCTGATCGCGTTGATGGCGGGCGAGGACGTGGGCGAGGTGTTCCCGCGCCGCGACACCGCACCCGGCGAGGTCGCGCTGGACGTGCGCGGGCTGACCGGCCGACGCGTCCACGACGTCTCGTTCACCGCACGGCGGGGTGAGGTGCTCGGTGTCGCCGGACTCGCCGGATCGGGCCGCAGCGAGCTGCTGAGGCTGCTCTGCGGTGCGCAGCAACGCGTTCACGGCAGCGTGCGGCTGCACGGCAGGGACGTGCCCACCCGGTCGGTCGCGACGGCGCTCGCCGCGGGCGTGGCGATCGTGCCCGAGGACCGCGGCAGGCACGGTGTCGTACTCGACGCCACCGCCACCAGGAACCTGACGCTGACGACGCTCAAGGGCGGCTTCGCGTCCCGCCTGCGCGAGCGCAAGCTTGCGGGCGAGCTCGCCACGACGCTGCGGCTGCGGCACCACCACCTCGACCTGCCCGCCCGTGCGCTGTCCGGCGGCAGTCAGCAGAAACTGGTACTGGGCAAGGCGTTGGCGCGCTCACCGGGCGTGTTGCTGCTCGACGAGCCGACCCGAGGCGTCGACGTGGCCGCCCGGTCGGAGATCTACGCGGTGGTGCGGCAGCTGGTGGACGACGGCACCACCGTGGTGATGGTGAGTTCCGATCTGCACGAGCTGCTCGGGTTCGCCGACCGGCTGCTGGTGCTGCGGGACGGCCGCGTCACCGCCGAGCTGGACCCGCGCGCCGTCGACGGCAACCAGGTACTGCGCTGCTGCTACGGAAGGGGCGACGGGTGAGCGTGACCGCGACACCGCCGACACACGACGAGCCCGTGCGCACGGACGTGCGCAAGCTTTTCTCCGCGGGGACGCTGATCGGGTTCGCGGTCCTGGTCGCGCTCTTCGGGATCCTGCGCCCCGACGTGTTCCTCACCCCGGCCAACCTGCGCAACGTGCTGGAGCAGGTGGCGATCCTGGCCGTGGTCGCGGGCGCGCAGACCGTCGTGATGGTGGTCGGCGACTTCGACCTCTCGGTGGGAGCGCTCGCATCGCTGTCCGGTGTGGTCGCGGCGGAGTTGCTGGCGCAGGGATTTCCACTGTGGATCGCCGTTGCGGCGGCGTTGCTCGCGGGCGTGCTGGTCGGGGTGGTGAACGGTGTCCTGGTCGCGTACTTCGGCCTGTCCGCGTTCGTCGCCACGCTGGCCACGATGACCTCGCTCGGCGGGCTGTCGTTGCTCGCCACGTCCGGGTCGACCGTCTTCCAGCTGCCGTCGTCGTTCCTGGTGCTGGGCCAGGGTCAGATCCTGGGCGTGCCGGTGCCGGTGCTCTTCGCGTTCGCCGCGGGAGGCGTCGTGTGGCTGGTACTGACCCAGACCACGTACGGACGCCGGCTCTACGCCGTCGGCGGAAACGCCGAAGCGGCAACGTACTCCGGGATCGACGCACGCCGTGTCCGGCTCATCGCCTTCGTGCTGGCCGCGTCCGGCGCGGCGGTGGCGGGCGTGCTGCTGGCCAGCAGGCTGGCCTCGGCGCACCCGACCGCGGGTGACCCACTCATGCTGACCTCGATCGCCGCCGTGTTCATCGGAATGACCGTGCGGCGCGACAAGTCACCGAACCTCGTCGGCACGCTGCTTGGCGTGGCGATGCTCGGTGTGCTGGCCAACGGGCTCAACCTGGTCGGCGTTTCCCCTTACCTGCAGCAGGTTCTCACCGGACTCATCATCGTCGCGGCGGTGGGCCTGCCCAAGCTGATTGGACGGCGCCGATGACCGGCTGGACCGCCGCGGTGGACGTCGGAACCGCTGTGATCAAAGCGATTCTGCTCGACGACAAGGGCCGCATGCGCGCCATCGGGCACGCCGAGGTGCCCAGCTCGGACGGCGAGCAGGAGCCCGAGGACTGGTGGGAAGCCACGGTCGACGCGCTGCGGCAGTGCGGGCAGCAGATCGGTGGCGACATCGGCAAGGTGGAGCTGCTGGCGCTGACCGGCCAGATGCAGGACCTCGTCTGTGTCGGTGACGGCGGTGCGCTACGCCCCGCGATCCTGTACAGCGACACCCGCGCCCGCACCGAACTCGTCGAGGCGCAGCGGCTGCTCGGCACGGAGTGGGCGGAGGTCACCCGCAACGAGCAGGACGCGAGCTGCCTGCCCGCCAAGCTGTTGTGGCTGCGCGCGCACGAGCCGGCCGTGCTCGACAAGACCGAACTGCTGCTCTTCGGCGCCTCCGGATACGTCGGCTGGCGGGTCACCGGGGTGGGCAGCTGCGACATCACCACCGCGTCGACCACCGGTCTGCTGGAGGCGCACACGAGGACGTGGTGGCCGACGGCCGTGAAAGCGCTGGGCATCCGGGACATGCTGCCGCGACTGGTCGACGGCGAGACCGTGATCGGCAGCATCACCGAGGAGGCCTCCGCCGAGCTCGGCCTGCGCGCGGGGATCCCGGTCGTGGTGGCCCCCGGCGACGCGGTCAGCACGACGATCGGCATCGTCGGCGACGACCTGCACCGCGGCTACGCCTACCTGGGCACGAGCGGCTGGCTCGCGGTCGTGGTGCCGGAGGTCGAGGTCCCCACCGCCGCACACCGCCTGCTGCTTCCCGCGCCCGAACGCCAGCTGATGATCGGCGCGGTGCTCAGCGCGGGCGCCGCCGCCGACTGGGCGCGGCGCACGTTCCTGCCGGGCATGTCCCCCGAGGACGCCGACCACCTCGCCGGTGAGGGCGGTCCGAGCGGCCTGCTGGCGCTGCCGTCGTTGCGCGGCGAGCGTTTCCCGGTCCGCGACCCGCTCGCCCGCGGCGTCGTCATCGGCCTCACCGACATGACCCGCCCGGACCAGATGTACCGCGCGATGCTGGAAAGCGTCGGCTTCGCGTTCCGTGCCCTGCTCCAGACCGTGCCGGACGACGAGGAGCCGATCCCCGTCACCGGCGGCGGCGCGCGTTCGTCGTTGTGGCCGAGGATCCTCGCCGACGTGTGGGGCCGGCCGGTGCTGCGCGCGGACACGTGCGACGAGGTGGGCGCGCTCGGTGCGGCCACGGCGGCACTGCGCGCGACCGGCGGCAAAACCCCGGCGCCACTGGCCGACAGCGGCGTTCCGTGGGTGATCAACCCTGGCCCGGACAGCGCCGCCTACCAGCGCATGGCCCCCATGTACGCGGCACTGCACGAGACCCTCACGCCCACGTTCCAGACCATGCAGGAGAACCAATGAGACTCGCAGCCATCGTGTGTGGCGCCGCGCTGGTCCTGGCGGGCTGCACGGGCGGAGCGGACGCGGGCAAGCCGCAGATCGCCGTCGTCACGCCGTACCTTGCCAACGCGGCGACCAAGGACGTCATCACGAAGTTCCAGCAGCGCGCGGAAACCAAGGGCTGGGCCGTCACCGTCACCGACACGGCGGGCGACTTCAACCGGCTGAACAGCGAGATCCAGAACGCGGCCGCGCGCCGCCCGAAGGCTATCGTGCTCGGCATGGGCGACCCGGCGCAGATGAGCCTCGGCCTGCGCGCCGCCCGTGACGCCTCGGTCCCGGTGTTCGGCATCGACGTTGGCGTGGCCGACGGCATCTCCGCCAACGTCACGTCCGACAACGCCGACCTCGGCCGCAAGAGCGCCCAGGTGCTGATCGACAACGTCGGCCGCGGCGCACCGGTGCTGATGTTCACCCACGACCCGCATCCCGGGGTGCGGGCCCGGACCGTCGCGGCGCGGGAAGCGCTCACCGCGGCGGGACTCACCATTGTGGACAGTCTGCACGTCGCCGTGCCCGGCCCTGTCGAGAACGCCAAGAAGTCGATGCAGGACTTCCTGACCGCACACCCTGGCGCAGATGCGATCAAGGGCGTGTGGGCCGCCTGGGACGAACCCGCTTTCGGCGCCACCCAGGCCATTCAGGCCGCCAAGCGGGACGGCATCTCGGTCATCGGCGTCGACGGGCAGGACTTCGCCGTCGCCGAGATCAAGAAGGGCGGACCGTTCAAGGCGACCGTGAAGCAGGACTGGGACGCGATCGCGGATCGGACCGTCACTCTGGTCGAGGACTCCCTGGCCGGGAAGAAGCCGGGGCAGACCGAGTTCCAGTTGCCCGGCCAGGTCCTCAAGAGCTGACCCGCATGAGTCTTGATTGAGCGAAAGGCACGTTCGTACGAAATAGCCGTACGAACGTGCTTTTCGCCCGAGGGACACGCGGGTCAGTAGTCGACCCAGGTGCCGATGTCGTGGTCCTTGGCCTTCGCGTACACGTGCTTCAGTGCCGCCAGGTCCTCGACCGCGAGCCCGAGCGACTCGAACAGCGTGATCTCCTCGTCGCTCTGCCGCCCGGCCGCGGCGCCGATCAGGATCTCCCCGATCTCCGCCTGGATGTCGTCGGGCCCGATGGCGCCTTCCTGTTGCGCGAACAGGAAGTCCCCCGCCTCGTTGATCGTCGACTCACGGCGGTCCACGAAGAGCGTGGCTCCCGCCATGGTGGCGGTGTCGATCTCGCGGGCCATCGGGATGCTCGAGCCGACCGCGTTGATGTGCGTGCCAGGAGACAACCAGTCCCACTGAATGACCGGGGTGTGCGAAGCCGTTGCCGTCACGACGATGTCGGCGCCCGCCACCGCCTCCTCGGCCGACGCGCAGGCCACCACCTCGAAGGAGTACTTGTCCTGCAAGGAGGACACGAAGGCGGAGGTGCGTTCGAAGTCCCGGGCCGCCACGCGGGCGCGGCGCAGGGAACGGACCTCCGCGACCGCGGCCAGGTGGGCGCGGGCCTGGACGCCCGCTCCGATGATGGCCAGCTCCGAGGCGTCGGCGCGGGCCAGCAGGTCCGTGGCCACACCGGAGACGGCGGCCGTGCGGATCTCGGTGATGGCCGAGGCATTGGCCAACGCCATGAGCTCACCGGTCTCCGCGCTGAACATCAGGACCGCGCCCTGGTGGGGGTCCTTGCCCAGCTTCGGGTTGTCGTGGAAGACGCAGACCGCCTTCACGCCGTAGGCGCCGTCCGCACCGGACCGGTGGGTGGGCATGAGAGCCATCACGCCGCCCGCGTCCGGCGGGCGCACCACGGTGCGGAGGGGTTGGTGCACCTCGTTGCGGGCCAGCGCGGAGAGTGCCTGGCGCATCAGCACGGCGCACTCGTCCGGCGGCAGCAGTTCGTGCACCTGCTGTTCGTTCAGCACGAGGATGCTCATCGCTGTTCTCCTGGGATCTTGTCGAGATAGACGAGGGTGAGCGCCGTCGAGATCTCCTCGGTGCGGGACTCCTGATAACCGCACTTGCGGTAGACGCCGAGGAACTCCTCGCTGCGGTGGCCCGTGAAGAGCTCGAAGCGGGGAACGTCGCCCGCACGCTCCTCGACCGCGGTCAACAGGCGGATGCCGAGCCCCTGACGTTGGAAGCGGGGATGCACCACCAGCCTGCCGATGTGGAAGTGGTCCTCGGCGTGCTGGCCACGGACCGAGGCGATCACCTCGTCGCCCAGCTTGACCACCAGCAGCACCTGCGTGCGCAGGTCCTCGCGCAGCGAGTCGAGTGACTGGGTCAGGGCGGGGATGCCGTAGAAGTCGTAGCGCTGCGCCTCGGTCTGGTAGCAGAGGTACTGCAGCTTCAGCACACCCTCCAGATCCGCCTCGCTTGCCTCCACAATGGACATTTCCGCGACGTCGATGGCCGTCACCGCGACACCTCACACATCAGTTTCTCCACACGATCAACGGTATCTGTGTACCAGTCCCGGGATTCCGGCGCTGTCGTCCAGGCCCAGCTCGCCACCCGGCTCACCGCCGTCGAGGATCAGGTGGCCGTCCAGGTCGGCCCAGTCGGCCAGGCCGGTGAGCTGCGCGGCGTACGCGATCGCGCGCGGCGGTTCGACGAAGCAGCCGATCATCGCGCGGGCACCCTGGTCACGCAGGCGCAGCAGGCCGTCGCGGGCGGCCAGCAGGCCCCCGAACTTCACCAGCTTCACGTTGGCGCCGTCCGCCCGTGCCGCGGCCTGCTCGGCGTCGGCGGCGGTGCGGATGCCCTCGTCGAGCAGCACCGGGACGTTCGGCAACGCCGTGCGCACCAGGGGCAGCAGGCCGGGGTCCGCCACCGGGTCTTCCAGCGCGACCAGTGCGGCGACATCGGCGAGCGTGCCCGCGACCGCCAGCCACGCCTGTTCGTCCCAGCCGCGGTTGACGTCCACGATCACCTCGGCCTCGGCCGGGTCGAGCTTCGCCAGCGCGGCCAGCACGTCGAGGTCGTCCGGGCCGCCCAGCTTCACCTTCAGCCTGCCCCGCTCGGGCACCGGGTCGCCCCGCGACACCGTGCGCCACAGGCGGACCGGCTTCGGCCGCGGCAGTTCCAGCAGCTCCCACAGCGGCACGCCTGCCCGCAGCGACAACGCGTCCAGCAACACCATCTCGGCCAGCAGGCGTGCCGTCGGGGTGCCCGCGAGCGCCTCGGCCACATCCGCGACCGAGTAGTCCGCCCCGTCGAGCGAGGCCACGACCGCGCACGCCTGCTGTGCCACGAGACCGGGGTCCTCGTCGGTCCACGGCCCGACCGCGACCTCACCCCGGCCGGTGTGCTCGCCGACGGTCAGCCGCCCGGTCACCACCGACACGTGCGTCACGGTCGTGTGTGACACGGCGAGGTGGTGGGCCAGCTCGCGCTCTTCCACGGCGAACACGGTCAGAACTCCGCGACGAGCTCGGCCAGCTGCCGGAAGCCGTCCGCGTCCGGTGGCAGCACGGGCAGCCCGAGCCGCTCGGACAACGCACGCCGGCCGCGCGCCGCCTCGTCGGGCGACAGGCCGCCCGCCAGCCCGACGACCGCGATGACCGCGGCCTTGCGCTGGTGTGCCGCGAGCTGTTCGAGCAGTGCGATCTCCTCCGCGACATCCGCGACGTCGCGGTCGAAGTACGCCAACCGGTCCCGGCCGAGGTCGTGGCAGAACACCAGCAGGTTCGGCGCCGCGCCGTGCAGCAGCGCGAGGCTGACGCCGGAGTACGCCGGGTGCAGGATGGAGCCCTGTCCCTCGACGAGCACGTAACGCGCGCCGCCGTGCACCGCGTCCAGCACGAGCTGCTCGGTCACGCCCGCCGCGAAGTCGGCCCGCACCGCGTCGATCGCCACGCCGTCCCCGGCGATGTACATGCCGGTCTGGCCGGTGGCGATGAACGCGGCGGAGTCCGTGCCGAGACCACGCCAGATCTCCAGCGCGGTCGTCATCTTCCCCGCGGCGCAGTCGGACGCGACCGTCAGCAGCACGTTCGCGGTGAGGTTCGCGGCCTCCCCGGTGGCCACCCGTTCGACCACGTAACGGTGCCGCAGCTCCACGATGTGGTCCGCGTAGGCCGCCAGCTCGGGCAGCTCCGACAGCTTGGTGTGCAGGCCGCTCACGACCCACATCCCGAGTTCGCCGGCCGCCCCGACCTGTTCGATCATCGCGGGCGCGGCGGCTCCTCCCGGCGGCGCCGCGCCCACGACCAGCTCACGTGCGCCCAGCTCGTGCGCCTGCGCGACGCTGGCCACGATCGGCAGGTTCTTCTCCGCGTACGGCAACAGCGTCCGTAGGTCACCGCCCGCGTGGCGATCGTCGACGACCGCCACGATGTTGTCGCAGTACCGCAGGATCCCGTGCGCCATCTTGGCGTCCAGCTGGTCAAGCCGCCCGAAGGTGGCGACCGCCGCCAACGGACGAGTCATGACCCCACTCCCCTCACGATTCGCCGCTTCAGATCCCGCGCCTCCGACTCCGCGGCGGGCGTGACCACCGCGCGGTCGCACACCACCAGGTCACCGGATCCCGCCCTCGCGGCGTCACGGATCAGTTGCGCGGTAACGACCTTGTGCTTACGCAGGTCCACACCCGAAGCCGCGGCCGCCGGAGCCGACCCCGTGCGGTGCCACTGCTGCCACGACTGGAAGTTGTCCTTCCCCTGCGCGGCAGGGGCTTCGGCGCCCACCGTCGGCAACGCGCCCAGCGACGTGGCGATGGCGTCGTCCGGCGAGTCGGAGTCCTCCATCGAGCCCTGGTTGAACTTCTCGTACGCGGCCAGGTCGAAGAACCCGTGCCCGGTCAGGCAGAAGACGAGCGTCTTCTCCTCGTTGCGGTGCTCGCGGGCCAGCTCGACGACTGCCGCGATCGAGTGCGCGGACTCGGGCGCGGGCACGAGCCCTTCGGTGCGGGCGAACAACCTCGCGGCCTCGAAGATCTGCAGCTGCGAGTACGCGACCGCCCGGCCCAGTCCCAGGTTGATCATCTTGCTGACCTGGCCGGCGAGACCGTGGTAGCGCAGGCCGCCCGAGTGGATGCCGGGCGCGGCGAACTCATGGCCCAGCGTGTACATCTTCACCAGCGGCGTGAGCTTCGCGCTGTCGCCGTGGTCGTAGGTGTACTTGCCCCGCGTCACCTTCGGCACCGCGTCCGACTCGACGGCCACGAGGTCGATCTTGCGTGACTGGTCGAGGAACGGGAACACCAGGCCCGCGTAGCTGCTGCCGCCACCGATGCACGACACCAGCGCGTCCGGCTGGATGCCCTGCGCGTCGAGCTGCTGCTTCAGCTCGAGCCCGATCAACGTCTGGTGCAGGCACACGAAGTTGAACGCGCTGCCGATGCCGTAGCACGCGTCGGCATCGGCACGGGCGGCCTCGACGGCCTCGCCGATCGCGAGACCGAGACTGCCCGTCGACTGCGGGTTGCGCGCCCGTTCCGCGCGACCCACCTCGGTCCGCACGCTGGGACTGCGGTGCACCGTGGAGCCGAACGTCTCCATCAGCACCCGCCGCGACGGCTTCGAGTCGAAGCTGCTGCCCACCATGAACACCGAGGCGTCGAGGCCGTAGAACGCCGACCCCATGCTGATCGCGCTGCCCCACTGGCCGGCGCCGGTCTCGGCGTAGACCCGCTTACGCCCGGCCATGTGCGTGTAGTACGCCTGCGCCACACCGGAGTTCGCCTTGTGGCTGCCGATCGGCGACGCACCCTCGTACTTGTAGAAGATGCGGCACTTGGTGCCGAGCGCCTGCTCCAGCGACTTCGCCCGCACCACCGGCGTCGGCCGCCAGCGGGCGTACATGTCGAGCACCTCGCCGGGGATGGGCACGAGCCGCCTGCTCGTGTCCAGCTCCTGCTCGACCAGCTGCGGCGCGAACAGCTCGTTCAACGTCGAGCCGTCGAGCTCCCGTCCGGACGCCGGGTCGACGTACGGCTCGTGCAGTTCCGGCAGATCCGCCGTGATGTTGTACCAGTGCCGGGGAATCGTCATTCGGCGGCCTTGGTGAGGTTCAGCGCGGCGGCCGTCGAACGGTGCGGGCTCGCGATCACGTTGACGCTGATCACTTCGCCGTGCCGGGTCGCGGCCTCGGCGCCCGCGTCGATAGCCGCCTTCACCGAGGCGACGTCACCACGCAGCAGCACCGTCACGTAGGCGGAGCCGATCGTCTCCATCCGCACGATCTCGACCTGTGCGGCCTTCACCATCGCATCCATGCCCGCGATCGCCGCGGTCATGCCGCGGGTCTCCAGGGTCCCCAGTGCGTTGTCCATGTTCAGCTCCCTTGTTCCAAAATTCCGACGATCACCGCGTCCGTCGGCACATCCGGTTTGACCAGCGAGACGGCGTGGGACCCCTCGGCCACGATCACGTGATCACCCACGCCGGCACCGACCGAGTCGACCGCCAGCACCAACCGCCCACCGTCCGGGACGGACTCGGCTACATACAACAACTTCGACCCCGCGAGCGCGGGATGTCTGGTGGGAGCCACGAAGGCTTGCTTGACGACACCGATCAGCACGTCACAACCCCTTGCCCCGTGGCACCTCGTTCGGCGGCGGCGCGGCTTCCCCGCCCTCGCGCACTGCCAGGTCGGACCGGGCGTCCCAGAGGTAGGGGAAGAAGCGGATCAGCAGCTGTCGCTCCAAATAGGACGACATCGTGCCCGCCGTGCCGAGCACCTGGGAGCCGAGCATGCGGGAGACCACGGCGATGTGCGCGCTGCGCCATCGGGCCCACGCGTTGTCGTAGTCGAGCAGCGCGTCGCTCAGCAGCTTCAGCCCCGGATCGGCGTGGACGTCCGCGTCGAACTCGGCCCAGTCGGAGATCCCGTGCGCCGCGGCCGCCGTCAGGTGCGTCTCGGCAAGGCTCGGCTCGGCCAACGCCGCGCGCACCGCGGCCGGCAGTTCGCCGTGCACACCCCGCAGCCGGGCGATGTACTTGCCCGAACGCAGCCCCGACAACACCTCCAGCTCGCGGAACTGGATGGACTCGAGCCCGCTCGCCGTGCTCAGGAAGTTCCGGAACTGCAGGAACGCCGTGGGAGGCAGCTTCTGCAGCGTGGACACCTGCGCGATCGTCACGTCGATGATCCCGCACATCCGCTGCACCACGGCCGCCGCCTCGACCCAGTGGTAGCGGCCGACGAGGTCCCGTGCCCGCCGCAGGTGGGCGACGAGCGCACGGAACCACAGCTCGATCGCCTGGTGCGTCACGATGAAGTCCAGCTCGTCGGGCACCAGCGGGGTGCCCTGTGGCGACTGCAGCTCGAGCAGTTCGTCCAGGCGTAAGTAGGTGGAGTAGTCGATCGGGCGCACCTGCTGCTTGCTGGTCATCACAGCCCCCAATGGCTGACGGCTACCTGTTGCCGGTCGGCAGAAAGACTCTTTGCGGTTCGGCCTGCGGCATGCCCAGGCGGTCGAGCAGACCGGCGGCCGATGCGGCCGGGTCCCGGATGTCGAACAGGTGCGTCGCCATGCCCGCGCGCTCCGCCCCGACGAGGTTCGCCGGGTGGTCGTCGACGAACAGGCACCGTCCTGGTTCCTCTCCCACGATCTCGGCGGCGCGCAGGAACGACCTCGGGTCCGGTTTGGACAGTCCGAGCTTCGACGCCTCGACCACGGTGTCGAGTGCCTGCAGCACGGTGAACTCGGTCAGCCACTCGTCACCGAACCAGTACGACATGTCGTTCGTGAACGCCACCACCGGCAGCCGGGACAGCATCACCGCGATGGCCCCCGCCATCTCGGTGCGAACCCAGTTGCAGTCCCGGTACAGCGACCCGAGGTCCCAGTCGGGGTGCTGTGCGGCGACGTCGCTCCAGTACTCGCGTTCGCTCATGCTGCCGTCCATCACCGGCTGGTACGCCGGGTCGTCGGCGAGCGGACCACCGGGAAACCCCGGCAGGGCAACGGACTCGAACAGCGACGGGATGACGACTCCCCCGATGTCGAGCATCACGGTGGTGACGCGGCCTCGGGCGAGCGCCTCCTTCCGCCAGATTCCACGCCTGCGCCGGACCTGCCACGACTTCGGGTCGGGCAGCTCGACCGGCGGGCCGGACGGCGCCGGGCGGCAGCTTCCGCCGCACCGGTCGTCCGTCCGGAACTCCGTGGTATCAGTCGAGAATCGTGACGACACCGGTGTCACCGTCTACCCGAACCCGTTGTCCGTCCACAATGGTCGCCACCGCGCTGCCCGTGCCCACGACCGCGGGCAGGCCGTACTCGCGGCAGACGATCGCCGTGTGGCTCATGATGCCGCCGACGTCCGACACGGTCGCCGCCACCCGGCTGAAGGCGATCGACCAAGCCGGCGAGGTCGCCGGGCACACCAGGATGTCGCCCTGCTGCACGTTGTCGAGGTCGCGCACGTGCTTCACGACCCGCGCGGGTCCCTCGGCCACACCGGGCGATCCGGCCACGCCGCGCAACGACTTCAGCGCGCCGTCGGAGGTGTTGTTGCGCTGCGCCAGCCATTCGCCGACGGTGTCCGCCGTGATGCCCCACAGCATGACCGTGAACGGTTCGTTGACCTCGGCGGGCGGCGGGCCGAGCGCCGGGACGGGCGGTTCGGCGCACAACGCCTCGTAGGTGGCGCGCCGCTCGGCCACGATCGGGCGCCAGTACTTGACGCCGCGCGGGCTGCTGCCCACCGACCACGACGCCACGATGTCGTAGATCGCCTCGGCCACCTCGGTGCGGCGCAGGAAGAACATGTCCTCCGGGTCGTCGAACGCACCCATCGCGGTCAACGCCTTCGCGAGGTCCTTCGACTTCGCCCAGAACGTGGCCCACATCCAGTGCTCGATGTAGAGCACGTGCTCCTCGATGTAGGCGAACACCGTGCGGGCGAGCCCGACGAGCTCGTCGAACGTCGCGCGGTCGCCTTCGGGCAGCAGCTCGCGGTACTCCGCGGTGATGCGGTCCCGTTCGGCCAGCACCTGGTCGGTCGGCCGGTCGACCGACTCCCCCGCCCGCAGCCTGCGCACGTACTCCTTGACGGAGGCCAGCGGGATCGCCGGCTCGTCCTTCCAGGTGGGGTGCGTGTGGTAGCCGCCGGGGTGGCCGGGGTCGGTGTTGATGAGGAACCACGGGTCGGACGTCTTGTGCCAGTCCGCCGCCCACTCCTTGCCCTCGGCCGTAGCGTCGAGGCGCTCGAACAGCTCCGCCGGGTTGGGCGAGTCCAGCACGACGTCACCGACGCCGAGCCGTTCGGCCTCCTTGGCGAGCCGCTTGAGCTCGTCGTCCGGCCGGTAGAGGTCAACGCGGAGCCCGCCGACCATCCGCGAGATCGACTGGTCGGAGATCTCCGGGAACGCCTCGTGCACGAACTGGAAGAACGTGAGGTACGCGGCGTAGCCGATGTTCAGCAGCTCGAAGTGGTACTGGTACGTCTCGTACATCGTCTGCACGAGCTCGGCGAAGTCCCGGATCATCCGGTAACCGGACGAGTAGCCGACGTGGTCGAGAACCACTTCCTCCGGCTCGACATCCGGCAGCGGCGCGAACTTGATGGAGCTGATCCGGTCGAGGCAGGCGAGAACCTTCTGCTTCCACTCCGCGTAGATCGCGTCCCAGTTCTCGTAGTAGTGCCCGGCACGCTTGCCGAACAGCTCGGCGCGCGCGGCCAGCTGCTCGGGCGGCGCGGGCACCGGAGTCACGTAGAGATACCCGTTGAGGATGCGCTGATCCACGCCGAACGCGGGCGGCATCGCGAAGATCCGGGTGTTGAACGCACCCAGCGCCTGCCACCAGCACTCGCACTGGATCTCGTCGTACGGGTGCATGACGTCCGGATGGTGCAGTCGGTCCTGGAACCAGAACCGCTCCTCGTCCTGCTCGCGCCGGTCCTCACCGAACTGGTGGTACCAGTTGTACAGATCGCGCCACTTCTCGGCGCCCGCCGGGGCAGGCACGTCGAACGGGCTGGGAAAACGACTCTCCTGAGACAACGCTTTCTCTCCCATCAGGCGGGCTTCTTCGAGGTCAAGGTCGCGAGAACCATCTGCATCGCACTGCGCTGGGGCGCGGCGGCCGCGGACTTACGCGACCACACCGTCTCCGGCCGGATCTGCACCAGCCGGACACCCTCACCGGGCTCCACGACGAACTCGACGTCCGCCGGTTGGCCCAGCAGGCGTTCGGCGGTACGGCCGATCCGCCACAGCTCGGCGAGGTCTTCGTCGGTCAGCGAGGACTCGGCATCCACCGGCGCGGCAAGGGTTTCCTGCGTGGCCCCCTGACCGTCGGCGCGGATGAGCCGCCAAGGCTGCTGCGCCACCTCACGCCTGCGCACCTCACCGGTCACCTTGTCGATGACGAACCGGTCCGGGGTGAGCTCGCCGGACACGAGCGGTTCGCCCAGGCCCCACACGCTTTCCACCACGACCACCGAGCGGTCGCCGTTGACGGGATTGAGCGTCATCAGCACCCCGGCCGACCTGGCGTCCGCCATGCGTTGCACGACAACGGCCATCGCGTCGGCCGCCGTCCCGACCTTGCGGCGGTAGGCCACCGCGCGCGGGGTGAAGAGGCTGGCCCAGCACAGCCGGACCTTGTCGCTCACGGCGGCGGAGCCGTCCACCCACAGGTACGAGTCGTGCTCTCCGGCGAAGCTCGCCTCGGCGGAGTCCTCCGAAGTGGAGCTGGAGCGCACCGCCACAGCGCCACCGAGTTCGTCGTACGCCGCGACGATCGCGTCCAGCACGATGCTGTCCGCGGTGGCCTCGTACATCCGTTGTTGAGCGGCGGCACAACAATCACTGAAGTCCGGGTCGTCGACAGCGCAGGAAGCGAGCGCCGCCTCGGCGTGCTCGACCTCCGTGCCGACCGCGGCACGGAAGGCGTTCGTGGTCACGACGAACGCCGGCGGCACCGGCAGTCCGGCCGCGACGAGCCGCACCAGGCCGTTGCCCTTGCCGCCGAGCTCGCTGGCAGGCTCACCTTCGAGCTTCGCGATCCAGTTGGCAGACATGGTCATTGTCCTCTCCCGAGCAGACGGCCCGAGCCGATCAGGAGCTCCGCCACCGCGGGCTCCGGACGTGGGTAGACCTGGGTGCTGCGCAGCTGACCGTGCTGTTCGGCGATTGCCGCGCCGACCTCCACCGCCTGCCGCACATCGGCCAGCTCGCCACGGACCGCGGCGACGAGTACGCCACCACTGACCCGTTCGACGAGCACGCAGACGACGTTGGCTGCCTTGCACATGGCTTCTACGACGGCCATCGTCGTGACGACTCCACGACATTCGACGAGGCCGATCGCGGTGTCGTTCACCGCGCCGTTCGATGGGCCGTTCACTGGGGGTTATCCGATCAGGTCGGGTTGCCGGGCGATCGCACCCACTGCGGCGCAGGGGTTTGGGAAGATCACCGAGCGCACCTCGACGCCGTACCGCGCTCGCACCGTCTCCTCACCGACCTCGATCGCCTCGGTGAGATGGGCCAGATCGCCGAAAACGGACACCGAGACCAGGCCGCCGCCGACGCGGGTCAGGCCGCCGAGGCGCACGTGCGCCGCCTTGGTCATCGCCTCCACCGCGTCGAACGCGGCCACGTAGCCAGCGGCTTCGAGGAAGGCCACCGCGGTACCACCGCGTAAGCCGGACCCATCTTGGTCAGCACTGTCTCCAGCGCGCACCCCAGTCACTCGGTACCCCCCAAGGCTGTTGGCCGGCGCTCCCCCTAGAACGCCAACTCTTCTAGAACTCTACAGCAGTCCGCGCTATCGTTCCGGTGATAGTTATAGAACGATCCACTGAAAGCAAGAGTTCCTGAAACCGTGCTGCGCCATCACCGATGAGGTGTACCGTCGCGATCGGCGTCGTGTGCCAGGGGAGTCGCACGCGTCCTTCGCAACGGGGGTCAGGTCTCGCTCACGCACTGAGTGCCGATGGTGCTCGGGTCGATGAGCCCTGCCCGCGCGCAGGAAAGTTCCAACGTGAGGGGTCCACTCCATGAACCTGGCAATACAGATGGTGTCCTACTTCGCGGTGGTCACCCTCGGTGCGATGTCGCCGGGGGCGGACTTCGCGGTGGTGACCCGGCACTCGATCCTCGGCGGACGACTCTCAGGTATCGCCGCCAGCGCGGGTGTCGCCAGTGGCATGGCGATCAACACCGCCGCGGCCGTCATCGGTCTCGGCGCGCTGCTCGCGGCCTCTCCAAAGCTTTACCTCGCAATCAAACTGATCGGCGCCGCCTACCTGATCTACCTCGGCATCCGCGCGCTGCTCTCGCTGCGCGGCGGGGCCGGGACGCTGGACGAGGTCCAGCAGCTGCCGGACCGCTCCGGTCTCATGAAGGCGTTCAGGGAAGGACTCCTGGCGAACTTCCTCAACCCGAAGGTCATCGTCTTCCTGGTCACCCTCATGCCGCAGTTCCTGCCGAGCCAGCCCACGCTGTGGGAACAGCTCCTCGTCGGGGCGGTGTCGGTCCTCGCCGTCATGAACTGGTTCAGCATCCTCGCGCTCGCGGTGTCGGCGGCCCGCCGCGCGTTCCAGAAGCCCAAGGTGCGCAAGACCATCAACGGCATCACCGGCGCCGCGCTGGTGATCGTCGGCCTCCGCATCGCCATCTCATGACTCTCATCCGGGGGCACAGATGAAGTTCGACATCTTCTGCAGCCTGGCACAGACACCACGACACTCGATCCTCCCCGAACACCCGCAGGTGCTCGGCGAGTTCCTCGACCAGGCGGTACTCGCCGACGAGCTCGGCTTCGAGTGCGTCTGGGTCGCGGAAAGCCACTACAGCAGCGAGCTGCAGAAGCAGCACGCCGTGCCCGTCATCCCCAGCTGGCAAGGAGAAGTCGGCCTCAACACCGACGTCTGCCAGCTCGCCGCACAGGTTTTCCAGCGCACGAGCCGGATCGAGGTCGGCTCGGCCATCATGAACATCCTGGCCAACGGAGGCCCGATCCCCGCGGCCGAGAAGGTGGCCACCGCGCTCGCGTGGCACGGACTGAACGACGAGCGGCGCAGGCTGCACATCGGTTTCGGCGCGGGCCGGTTCGACTACATCGGACGGACGACCGGCATCCGGCCACGCTCCGACTGGGAATCCGTGGCGTGGCGCCAGGTGAAGAACGCCATGATGTGGGAGGCGGGCGAGATCTTCGTCCGGCTGCTGCACGGCGCCGAACTGTCCAATGAGGACATCGCCGAACGCGTGCTGACACCGGACCAGTTCCGGGACCACGCCGAGTTCGCCAGGGTGGCCGCGCTCGCGGGCGCGTCCGGTGACGTGATCACCGTGCCCCGGCAGTGGTCCTTCGAGCTCACCAAGATCGTGCCGGACTTCCGCCCCGAGCTGCTGCAGCTCGTGGCCGGCACGCACGACCGTGAGCTGCAGACGCACCTCAACCGGTTCGCACCGGTGAGGGTGTTCAACCTCAGCATCACGCCGCCCGCGGTGATCGAGCAGACGCACGAGCAGATGCGGGCGTCCTACCACCCGTCCGGCGGCACGTGGGAGCGGGAGTACATGCCGCGCACCGTCTTCGTCTTCCTCAACGCCGATCCGGCGCTGAGCAAGGAGAAACGCCGCCGGATGGCCCGCGACCACGCCGAGTCGGCACTGGCCGCGTACTGGCGCGCGATGGACGGCACGGTCGACGAGGCCAAGGTCGCGTCCTCGGCCGACAACGCGCTCGTCGGCGCGCCGGAGGACATCGCCGACCAGATCGTGGAGCGGTTCCACCCACAGGACCGGCTGATGCTCTGGTTCGACTTCTTCGCCGAGCACCCCAGCCAGGTCACCACCGCGATGACCGACTTCACCGAACAGGTCGTCCCGCTGCTGCGCAGCCGTGGCGTACCGACGGACCTCTGATCGGAGCATGCCGTGCAGTTACTCGATTCACTGGACTACGACGATCCAGGACACGTCGAAATCGTGCGCGCGCTCGACCCGCTCGGCGCGGACGGGGCGTGCCGCCGCCTGCCTGAGCTGAACGCGCGGGCCGACGTTCCCGCGATGGTCGCGACTCTGCGGTCGTTGCTGCCGAACGACGTCAGCGGCTTCACCGCACACGAGTGCCTGGCCGTGATGCGCGACCTCGGCATCTTTCTCGGCTCCGTCAAGCGGCACGGCGTCGAGCCCGAGCCGCTCGTGCCGGAGATGACGCCGGTGCTGCTGGAGCTGGGCGCCCGCACCGACCTGGTGCCGCGCGACACGATCCTGCACTACACCACCTGGAACCCGGTCGGCGAACGGGAACGCCGCTACACCGACGACAGCCAGGAGACCTATCTGCAGGACTCGGTCCGCATGGTGTTCGACGACATCCAGACGGGCCTCGCGTGCGGCGAGTCGTTGCACGACCTGGAACCGCGGGACCCGGAGTTCGCCGCAACGCTCGACGAGTTCGCCCGGCGCCTCGGCTCCATGGTCGACTCGATGGAACTCGTGATCAAGCACGTGACACCCGCCTACTTCGCCCGCGGCCTGCGGCCGTACCTGGAGGCCGTCGACGTCGCGGGCAGGCGCGACCGCCAGCCGCCTGGCGACGTCCTCGACGTACGGGTTCAGGCCGCGATTCTCGTGGATGACCAGGACCGCCGGGTATTTCGCGTCGGCCTTGGGGCGGGCGAGGAGGCCCTTGATCTTCCCGCCGCCCTTGGGCGACTCGTAGGTGACGTACTCGCTGTGGATCCGGGCGTCGCCAGGAGCGACCTGCTGGGCGAGCACGTAGTTGGGGCTGAGCCGCTTGAGGAGCACTTCGGCATTGATGCCGCCCACGGCGAAGGCCGCACCGCGCGGGCGAACTCGCGGCGGTCCATGCGGCCGTGCACGTAGTCGTCGTAGAGGTCGAGGAGTTCCTGGTCGGTGACCAGCCGCTCTCGTTCCATGGGAATCGCTCCTGAGGGGTGCGGCGTGGCAAGCCTCGGATTTTCGCCGATGGGGGCGATGGGGACAAGCGGCCGGGCTTGATGGCGACCCCCCTGCGAGGTTGATGGTCGTCGCATCAATAATCGCTTCAGCCAGACAAAGTTCCGCGTTATCCACGGAAGCACGGGCGCTGGTGCCCGTCTGAAAACCATGAGGGCAATGTGGCGGCAGCAAGCGATCCCGGTAACGGGCCGGAACTGAAGTGGATCAAGATCACGCAACTCTTCATCGATCTGCAATACCAGCGATCCAGATTGATCGAAGCGAACCCCGTAGCTCGCCGACGTCCGGCGGCCGGCTCGGCCCCCGACCTCTTCCGCTTGATGCGGCTCCAACCCCCCGATCTATAGTCTTAAGCGTGGGGACGACCCCACCGTTTCGTCGGACTTTCCCACGCAAATCACGAATTCAGCGGGGACGACCCCGTAGCTTTTCTCGAAGGAGAGAAGGCCATGGCCTGGGTCGTACTCTTCGTTGCTGGCCTGTTCGAGTAGGATCAGCGGCATGCCTGAAGTCCCCCCTCGGTTTCACCGTCGTTTTGCCGAGCGTCGGGTTCGCCGTCTTCATGACGGCCAGCGTCTACCTGCTGGGCGTGGCTCTGAAATTCCTCCCGATCGGGACCGCGTACACGGTTTGGACGGGCATAGGGGCCGTCGGCACGGTCGTCTTTGGCATCCTCGCGTTCGGCGAACCCGCCGGCCTCGCCGCCCGGCCTGCATCGGGCTGATTCTCGCAGGGATCGTAGGCCTCAAGCTCGTCTCTCCGCACTGAGGAATGATGCCCACGGTTGACCGGTTTAAGCCTCGACGCGGTCCCTAAGGGGAGCCGTTGGCTCGCCCCCACATGATCGGCGAAGATGGGGACTTCTTCTCTCCAGGAGCCCCCGATGACCCGAAGATCAATTACCTGGCTCGCTGCTGCCGGGTTCACCCTGATGCTTTTGGGCCCCGCGGCCGTGTTGCCCGGCGAAGGAAAAATGCACCCCTCAGTCGACGAGGCCGGTCAACGGGCGAGGCTGCTCCACGGGACGATCCACGACACGCTCCAGATCGTCCACCGCGATACTTCAGGGAGGGCGAACGGCTCGACGATCCCGGCGGCCGCCCTGAAAGACGTGTTCAAGGAAATGGAGGAACGTGACCGGGTCAAGCTCCGCTGGCTGGTCATCGACGGGCGGCGCGATGAATATCGACCACGAGCCGAAGGACGAATTCGAGAAGGAGGCGGCGAAGGCCCTGGCCTCGTGCAAGAATGAGTACGAGCTCTACGCGGATGGCGTCAACCGGTACGCAGGCCCGATTACCTTGCGAGCCGAATGCCTCAAGTGCCACCTCCCGAGCCGGTCGAGCAACAAGGATCGCACGGCGGGGCTTCTGATCTCGATGCCTATCGGTAAGCGGTAGCCGATCAGCCATACCTCTCCTTCCACTCGGCTTTCATCCGGGCATAGGTGGGCTTGGCCTCGGCCTTCTTCCATGCGTCGAAGAAGATTTGCGCCGACTCCGCCTTCTGCGGGTCGCCCGTGCCCTTTTCGAGCTGGTGCTTGTCGATCGGGTCGTACTTCCGGCCGCCCTTGTAGTTCGTGTACTGCCTGGCCCGCGTGAAGCCCATCTGGAGGAACTTCCGGGCCATGTCCGCCCCGACGAAGTCGCCCTGCCGGAGGTAGGCGAGGAACTTCTTGTAGATGGCCTGGCTGCTCCTCTCGCGATCTCGGGCGTCTTGAACCGCCAGAGGGCCACAAGTTCGCCCTTGTACGGCTCGCAGATCAGGACGCCCTGTTCGCCCTTGCCGACGCGGTAAGCTCGGGGTTGATCCCGGTAGTCCACGTCGGGCTTCCAGGCGTATTTCGTCTTGTCGAAGTTCAGGTAGCTGGGCTTGTCCATGCTGGATAGCCGGGCAAGTTCCGGCCGGTCGGTGTTTGCGGCAACTTGCCCCAGGCACCAACCGGAGGTCCCCATGCCCAAGACCAACCGCATGCTGCTCATCGCAGCAGTGATCGCCGTGGCTGGGGTCGGACAGCTCGCGTTCTGGAGGCCTCGGTCGTCCCCGAACGCGCTCGCCCTGTTAACTGGCGAGTCCTCCTCGCCGGCTCGGGCCGAGGACCCGCTCCCCCCGTTGACCGACGTCGCGGTGCCGGTTGAGCCGTATTCGCTGGCCTGGTCGGCGGATGGCCGCTACCTCGCCGCCGGCACGTGGGGGCGGGGCGGGCCCGGGTTGCCGGGCGAAAGACCCACACAAAGCGACGTCTATGTCGTGGATGTCGCCAAGGCGTCCTCGCGGCCACCCTCGAGACGGCCGACTTCGTCGAGAGCCTCGCCTTCTCGCCGGACGGGAAATGGCTGGCCGTGGGCTGCCGCGTCAGCTCGCCCTTCCCCGATCGCTCGGCGGCTGCCCAGCTGACGGTGTTCGCCGTCCCGGATTCACGCCAGGCTCACGTCCAAGGCCCGCCTACACGGCCATGCTTCGTCGACCTTGCATGGTCCGTGGACGGAAGGTCGCTCTACCGATCGACGGCCCGACGAACGCCGCGGAGGGGAAGCCCCAGGTGCGTCGGTGGGCCGCACCAGCCTTCACCGAAGACGAGAAGCCCGCGGCCCGGGCGACGCAAACCTCGGCCTTCATTGCCCTGGCCGTGTCGCCCGACGGCCGCACCCTGGCCGCCGCCGAAACCGTCCGATCGAAGCGTGAAGTCCGGTTGTTCGACCTGGACGAAGGAGCGGAGCGGTTGTCGATCAAGACCGGCGACGACATCCTGGGGACCCGGCTGGGGTTCCGCCCGACGGCCGTGCCGTCGGCGCTTCGACAGGGATAAGCTGGCCTGGTGGGACCTGAAGACGGGGCGGCCGGCGAAACCAGGCGTCGCCCGCTTCGCACGCCAGCCGGCCGGGCTGAGCAATATCCCGGCTTGCTATGCCGATGTTCCCCGGACGGCAACTGGAGGGCGCGGGGGGAAGAGAGGCACCGCGGATTGGGGGACCTGGGCTTCGACAACCGGGAGCGGGAGTTCGGCGCCTTCATCTTCCTGACGGAGCTGGCGACCGCGAAGACCCGGACCTGGCGCGTCGCCAAGACGTCCCGACACTGGCCGGCGGTAGCGTTCTCTCCCGACGGGAAGACGCTGGCATGCACGGCCGGAAAGCTGGTCGGCGGGACGGTCCAGATCTTGTCGTTGCCGAAGTAGGGCTTCGAGCAGGCCAAGGACTGGACGAGCTACAAGGCTTGTGCCGTGAGGTATGGTGGATGGCGAGTGAACGCCGGAAACACCGAAAGCCGGGTAGGGGTTGCCTACCCGGCTTCGGTTCTTGATGCCTCGCCTGCCGCTCGCGGCGGGTGCAATACCGGGCGGCGAACCGCCGGGTAGCAGAATGGTTTGGCGCGGAGCACTGGCAAAGCACACAGGTTTTATCGGCTCGCGGTCGGCCGGTCTTGAGCGCGTCACTGAAGTGCGCCCTAGGAATCGGACCAGGTGCATAATGAAGTCACCTGTTCGATCGGAGGCTCACCACGATGCGGAAACGTCGTCGCTTCACGCCCGAGTTCAGGTCCCAAGCCGTCCTCGACCCCCTCTCCGGCCAGACGTCCCCGGCCGAGGCGTGCCGCAAGCACACACTCAGCCCCAACCTGCTCTCGACCTGGAAGGCCCACTTCCTCCAGCAGGCCCACACCCTCTTCCAGCTCGACAGCAGCGTGAAGGCGACCAGGCTCGCATCGCCGAGCTGGAGCGGATGCTCGGCCGGGCCACGCTCCGGAACGAGATCCTACCTCTGAACGCGTCAATTGCGCGGCCGTCATTCTCGGCCGATTCGACCTCGAGCCTCGTCCTCACTCCTGCTTCGGCCTGAGCTCAAGGCGCGAGGGGACCAACGCCCCTCAAGGCGTCTTTTCTGCCGGATTGTCCGCTGGCGTGGGGCTACACGTTCGCGACCTTCGGTTTCGGGCCCGTCTCGGTGGCGGGGCGTGGACGGCTTCGGCGAATGACTTCACCCCGGCCGCCATCAAGTGCGCGCCGCTCTCCCGACGACCACTCGCTCGGCCCTTTCGCGCTCGGCAACCCTGCGCGGCTATATGTGCGGTTCAGCCGATCCGTTCGGCTCCGCCCTGCATGCTGTCGACGGATCGGCCGGCTTGCCCGCCTGCTCGGCGGCCCGTTCGACGTGCCGCAGCTTGGCCTGCACCCGCTCGGGCTTGGCGTACCGGTACGGCTCGTTGTTCTTGAGCATCAGGTAGGCGATCGTCACCAGCTTGCGGGCCGTGGCCACGATCGCCACGTTGCGGGTCTTCCGCTTCCTCAGCCGCCGGAAGAACGCCCCGATCGGGCCGGGGTGCTCGGCGGCGTGCTGGGCCGCCTGCGTGAGCATCGCCCGCGTCGTCGAGCTGCCCGCCTTGGTGATCGAGCCCGTGGTAGCACTTGCCGGCCGACTGCCGGACGATCGGCGTCAGCCCCAGGTAGCTGGCCGCGTGGTCGCCGTCCCGGAACCGGGTGATGTCGCCGAGCGCGGCGATCAGCGTCAGCGCGACGCCGTGGGCCACCCCGGGCAGGGTCATCAGCAGCCGCACGCGGGCGTCGTGGTGGGCCAGGGTCATCAGTTGAGCGTCGAGCGATTCGAGCTCCGCTTCGACCGCGTCGTAGAGCCGCAGGAAGCGATCGACCGTGCCCCGGCGTCCTCGGGGAGCTCCGACCGCCCGCACCCAGGCCAGCCCCTTGGCCGTGAACAGTCCGCCCTCGGGCAGGACGACCAGCAGCCCGGCCAGGACGCTCTGGACGCGGTTCTTCAGCCGCGTGCGGTCGGCGACCAGGGCCGACCGCACGCCCGTCAGGTGCCGCAGCCTCTGCGTCGCGCCATCGGGCTCCCAGACCTCGGGCAGGAAGTCGCACCGGAGCAGGTTGGCCAGCACCTCGGCGTCGATCTTGTCGGTCTTCACCTTGGCCTGGGCGATGGCCTTGATCTGCAGCGGGTTGCCGACCGAGACCGCCGCGACGAACGGCCGCAGGATGTCGGCCACCGCCCAGGTGTTGGTCGTCGCCTCGACCGCCAGCTGGTCGGCCGGCTCGAGGTGATCGCGGGCGAACGCCTCGAGCGCCTTGCGCTCGCAGGCGACCGAATGACGGGCGAGGACCTTCCCCGTCGGGTCGAGGATGCACACCTCGAGCGTGCGCTTGTGCAGGTCCAGTCCGACGAATCGCATGGCACTCCTCCGGGAGGTGCGATCGAGCCGATGGATCGCGGGCGAAGAACGGGCCGAACGGCATCTACCTCTTCGAGCTCGTGGCTCAGCCGGGTGGGCCGGTGGGGCGGTCGGTTAAAAAAGCGGGCTCGAAGCCCATAGGATCTCTCGACCTGCCCCGAGTCGGATCGGCTCCGCCTCCACCACCGAGGTGGTGCTCCGTCTCGTCCCGTGCCTGGCACGGCCATGGGACGCTGTTCAGAGGCCGCGGCAAGCGGTCAGCGCCGATCGGCCACGCACCCTTCGTTCATACCCGTTAAAAAAAGCCTCGACGCTGCTGGATGCGGGCTCGATCGGAGGCGGGCGGTGATCGAGCAGCTCCGGGGCGGCTCCTCCGACCGGTTCCTCTGCGAGGCGTTGGACGTCCACCGCAGCAGCCTCTACCACGAGCCCCGGCCGGACGAGGACCGGCCGTTGCGAGAGGCCCTGATCGCCCTGGCCGGCCGCTGGCCGACCTATGGCTATCGCCGGCTGACGGCCATGCTCCGGAGGGAGGGCACGTGGCCAACACCAAGCGGGTCCGTCGCCTGATGGGAGAGCTGGGCCTGAGGGCGAGCCGCCGCCGAGGCATCCCCGGACGACCGACAGCGTCCACCCGTTCCCCCGCTTTCCGAACCTGGTCGAGTCCCTGGAGGTCATCCGCCCCGATCAGGTCTGGGTGTCCGACATCACGTACATCCGCCTCAATAAGGAGTTCATCTATCTCGCCGTGCTGATGGACGTCTTCACCCGCTCGATCCGGGGCTGGAATCTCGGGCGGGAGCCTGGAGCAGGAGCTGACGCTGATGGCCTTGAGACGGGCGATGGGCTCGGCTCGGCCGGAGATCCACCATTCGGACCAGGGGGTGCAGTATGCGGCGACGGCCTATGTCGAGGCGTTGAGCGGAGTCGGTGCGTCGATCAGCATGGCGGCCGTGGGCGAGCCGAGGGAGAACGGGTACGCCGAGCGGCTGATGCGGACGATCAAGGAAGAGGAGGTGGATCTGACCGAGTATGAGGACTTCGGTGACGCCTTGAGTCAGCTCGGCCGGTTCCTGGACGAGGTGTACAACCGGAAGCGGATTCACTCGTCCCTGGGCTACTTGACGCCGAGCGAGTTCGAGCAACAATGGATCAGCACGCCAGGATCGGAACGATCAGTCGTTCCTCTCGCCGCCCCAACGTAGTGGTCCAATTCCAGGGCGCACTTCAGGCCCTGCCTGAACGCGTAACCGGGTAGCGTCCGCGATCGATTAGAGGCCCTGGACTGCCCATGTGCCTCGCTGGCCCTCTTCGTGTTAGGACGTTTCACTACATTCGCGAGTCGAGTTGCTGCGACTTGGATCGCCTCTTCCGTTCCTGTGCCCTGACCCCGATCGAAAAGAGCGTTGAGTAGCAATCGTCCAGCACGGCGACGCAATCCTTGTAGCCGGCTCGCCAGAGCTCGAGTCGGCTCGTTCGGAGGGCCGTGATCGCGTAGAAGAACTCGTCCCCGAGCTTTGCGGGCGAGCGGGGAAGCAACCCCGACGAGGGCGTCCATCGCCACTTTGGAATGAGCTGCTTTAGCTCGTGGATTAGCCGATCCAGCAATTCCGGCGGGGATCCTGTCCTCGGGCGGAGG
>CAVYAD010000039.1:0-62965 GCA_963766275.1 uncultured Actinomycetota bacterium | reverse complement strand
GGGGGTTCAAGTCCCCCCTCGGACACCAGCTTTATCCCTACCAACAGGGCGGATGCTCCCATCGAGCATCCGCTCTTTGGCGTTAAAGACGATTTCCACGTTCAGTTGTTCGTACAGTTTTTGCAGCTCATCAGGGTTAGCTTGCCTGATCACTCGCTTCACGTCGCCGAGCGAATCAATCATGGCGTAGATGTCAGCGGCAGTTCGTCCACCACGCTTCCGCGTCCCACTCAGCTCCGCTTGCGCTGCGACGCGCTTCTCCTGCGCTTCGTTCATCGACTCGACAAGTGCGCTCGGGTCGATACCTGCCGCGATGGCGTCCTGGAATCGCCGCAACTTGGCTTCCGCGTCGGCGAGACGCTTCCTTGCAGCCGCTTCGTTCGTTGCTCCGGAGTCTCCCTCGTCCTGCGACGCCAGGAGCGCCGAGACGGTGCTGTCGATGTTGACCGGATCGAAGAGCTGATCAATCCACTTGTTGAACCGCTCGATCACCGCAGTCTCTGGCAGGTACACGTTCGACGGGTGAGGTTCACCCCGAACGGTGGACAGGGGCTTAAGAAGTTCAGGCAGCTGCTCGGAGTGACTTCTCATAGTCGCTGGGACTGCGCATCCCGAGCTTGGAGTGCCGCCGCGTACTGTTGTAGAAACGGATCCACTTGTCAACTGCGGCAACGAGTTCCGTCTTGGTGGCGTAGACGTGCCGGTAGTAGTGCTCGTGTTTGAACGTCGACCAGAACGACTCGGCGGGGCTGTTGTCCCAGCAGATCCCGGTCGCGCCCATCGACCGGCGCAGCCCGTGCCGGAAGCAGGCCTGTGCGGTCAGGTTCGCCGTGTATTCGCCGCCGCGGTCGGAATGCAGGACTGTGCCACGACATTCACCGCCGCGGGCGGCCACCGCGGCCTCGATGGCGGTGGTGACCATCTCGGCGCCGATGTGGTCGGCGACGCTGTAGCCGAGCACTTTGCGGGAGTGCCCGTCCCGGATCGCGCACAGGAACATCTCGCCCTCACCACAGGTCAAGTACGTGATGTCGGTCAGCCACACGGCGTTCAGCCGGCCCTGGTCGAACTCGCGCGTCGACGAGATCCGGCGGGAACGACGCGGCCGGGTCGGCCACGGTCGTTCTGACCTTGAACGTGCGCGGGCTGATGCCCTCGATCCCGATCCCGGCCATGACCTTGGCGACGGTCTTGGCGCTGACCACCTCGCCCTGATCCCGCAGCTCCGCGGTGATCCGCGGCGACCCATAGGTCCCGCCAGAATCCTTGTGCGCCTGGGTGATCTTCACCTCCAGATCCGCGCGGCGCTGCTGACGCGGCGTCAACACCGTTGCCGCACAACGCTTCACGTAGGCGTAGTAGCCGGAGGCCGACACCGTCAGCAGTCGCGCCATGCGCCGGACCGCGAACCGCTCGTCCTGCTAACTCGGTGTCCACTGCCTGGGGTGAACCTCAGGGTGCCCTTTCAGCGCGGGTGAGCCTGGCACCATCGTTCGAAGCGCGCAGCGGTAGTAGGTCCGAGGACCGCGCGGCGTTCCCTCCATCCTCCGCGTGCAATAGCCGCACTTCACACGCCCTCGAAGCGGGTAGACCCGCTTAGTCCGCTTAGGACCGCGCACCAGCCGCTTCCTCGCCGAGAATCCGCCAGCAGCCCGCGATCGGCGAAGTAGTTGCGCCTCGACGAACTCCTCAACCTCGACGATGTGCGGGTGCGCCTTGTTACGCGACCGCACCACACGATCAGGTGCCGCCTTACGGAATCGCACGATGTGGCCCGCGCTGACGTCGTCCGGGTCGAGCAGCATCTCTTGCCGAGTCCACCGACCGAAGAAAGCAAAGCCCGTGTAGCGAGGGTTCTGCAAAATGGCGCCAACCGTGGTGCCCTGCCACCCGTCGGCGAGCCGATGCCGGTTCTGGTCCGGCCGACGCGCGGACGGACACGGAATCCCGTCCCGATTCAGGCCGTTGGCGATCGCCCGGTCTCCCATCTCACCGGTCAGGTACTCGGCGAAGATCCGCCGCACGACCTCGACGCTCGGCTCGTCGATCGCCAACACCCGTAGCCGGTAGCCCTCCGCCGCCTTCCTTGGGTTCCGATGAGGTCCAGCGTCCACCACGGTGTACCCGTACGGTGCTCGCCCGCCCTGGTGCCGACCCTCGTTGACCACCTGAGCATCCATGGCCGCTCGCACACGAGCCTGTACATGCTGACGCTCCGACTCACTCATGCCGCCGAGCATGCTCATGAGCATCTTGTGCGAGGGGTTCCGCTCGTCGTACTTGCCCCGCGCGCTGACCCTGGTCTGGATCGCCGACGCCGTCCAGTCCCTCATCGCCTCGCGCGATCGCGTCATGTGGCCGGTGTGCCAGCAGCACCGGGTCGGCCAACACCCCGAGCTGCGGGATGGGATCGCGGTGTGGGTGTGCCGGGCAGGGAATCACGTCGTCGACCGGATCGGCTGACCCGGGATCCTTCGAGTCCACACAGTCCACTGAGGATATTGCGTGGCGGGGCTGGGGTCGCGTTAGGAGTGGGGAGACAGCGGCTAGGCCACGCGGTCGAGGCAGCGGACGGAAAACAGGAGTCTGTAGTTGCCGAAGCCCGCGCCCGGGCTGCCCTGGACGTCCATGAGGGCGAGTTCCACTCGCGCTGGGCGGGTCAGTGGGGTGGTCAGGCATTCGGGGCGGCTGTTCAGGTGCTTCTGCCCCGTGTGGTCCACCCACATCGGGTTGTCGAGCGGGTAAGTGTTTCCGATCCCCGACACGTCAAGGCCGTCCCGCTTGAAGACGAATGTGGCGAGTTGGTCGTCGACCTGTTCCACGGTCCCTTGGACGAAGCTGGGGGACGCGTCGTCGACCGGGATGGAGTAGCCGATGACCGCCGCGGCCACTGTGGCGCACGCCCCCACGACGAGGACGGGCCACAACCGCACGGTGGTCGCCTTGCGCGGCGCTGGATCACCAGGATCCGCAGGCTCGCCCGGAGGCTGCTCGTCGACCGGCGCGGCCGTCCTGCTCTTCATCACGAACGCGATCACGAGCAGGACGACACCCACCGGGCTCGCAATGGAGAACAGTTCCGTCGCCACGTTGACGGCCTTCTCAAAAACGTTTGACGGCGTGCCGCCAATTCGCACGATGCGCGCCTTTTCCAGCAACGCCAGACACCACGGAACAATCAACGCGACACAGCCGAGGCAGAACACGGTCCAGCTCCGCGGTTCGGTCCGGAACTTCCGCGCGCCGTAGACCAAGGCCGCCACTGGGACCGCCAAAAGCAGCGCCCCGGCCACCAGAACTCCCCCTGCTGCCACGTACCATTCCCTTTCACCCGCCCAGGCGAGGTGTCGCAGTCACGACCCCGTGCTACCTAGTTGGCAATTCCCACATGGGTCAGGCACGGTTCCATACCGGCGAACGAGGAATGCGACTTCTCGTCGGTGTCGATAAACTTCACGTTTCCGGGCAACGTACCATACGTAGACCTGGCCAATCCCTCGGGTGCGACCGAGTCGTATTTCGAGGTGACCACGCAGGTCGTCGGAGAGGCGGACGCGACGAGGCCATTCCTGGTGAAGCCGGCGCAGGGGGCGAAGCGGGCGGCCAGGGCGTCGGCGGATGTGGTGATGGTCAAGGGTTGCGCGGCGAGCGGACCCGCGACGGCGCAGATCTCGTGGAACTGGGCGAGGTTGCCTGGGGAGAGCGAGTCCGTGCCGTAGCGGCCCCACAGCGCGTCCGACAGTTTGCCGATCTGCGCCAACCCGGATCCGTCGCGCACTCCAGCGGATTCCGCGGCCAGGTACTCGCTGGGCATGTACCCGAGGTCGACGATGGCGGACGCCTGGTCGAACTGGGTCACCTCGAGCGACCTGGTGTCGATCCTGCTCCCGGCCACCTGCGCGACCGCCGGGTACAACGCGGCGGTCAGTTGGGCCCGCGTCCGCACGAGCGTCTCACTGTCAACGCCAACGGGGAAGGGACGGAGCAGGATCGACCATTCCGGGGCGTCCTTCCTCAGGTAGGCCAAGCGGGTGGCGCCCCACGAGTGGCCGATGAATCCCTTGAGCTGACTGCCGTGCTTCCTAGCGATCGCCTTGACCAGCTTGCCGTAGGACTCGCGGTCGAATCCCCATCCACCGCCCCGCAGATCACATTTGTCCACCATGGACTTCGTCGCGGCGACCCCACCACCGGTGGCGTTCCGGTAAGCCAGGTAGTACCCCGACATCGCGACGTCGCAGCCATCCGGCAGCGCGCGCATGACCCAGGGTTCTTCGATGACGAGGAAGTTGTAGCGCTTCGACAGCTGCGGATAGGCTTCTAGGAACGGGCCTAGACCAAGGCTGCCAGACAGCGCCGACAGCCCAGGACCTCCGAAGTCCAGCAGGACGGTATCCACGGTCGCCTTCTCCGCGGGCCGGTAGGCGTACCTCCAGGTCCGGCCGTCCAGCTGGACCTCGTCGCAAAGTTCGCGGGTTTTCCGCGCGCTGCAAGCGGATTCACCCGCGCTACGCGCCACGTCGGTCGACTTGCCCTCACCCTGCGCCAACTGGACGCTGATGATCCCCGTCACCACCAAGACCAGCAGGCAACTCAAGTACACCAACGCTCGCCGCGACCTGAACCGCACGCCTCTGACCACCGCGCCCCTGACCACCGTTCCCCCATTCACCTCGACAGCCCGGCCCGGGCGGGCACCGCGGCACCCGCCCGGGACTCAGCGACAACTAGCGCGTCAGTTCCAACCCGGGTCCTTCTTGACCCAGCGCTCGTTCGCGTCCGGGGAGAAGAAGCACGGATCCGCGTCGCAGATGCCGATCTCCATGTAGTTGTAGTCGGCCCACTCGACGTTCACCGTCGCGTCGGCGGCGTCGTACTTGCCCGCGACGTCGACGTACATCTGGCCCTCGCGCGAGGAACTCCAGCTGTCGGCGATGTAGTTCACCGCGATGGTGTTCGAGGTCCCCTGTCCCGCCGTCACGTCGACGATGTACTCCCGGCAGGTGTTGGCGTTCACCTTGGCGGTGCCCTTGAACGGCCCCGACGCCGCCTCGATGGTGAACTCCTTGGGCGTGTCGCACTTGTTGATCATGTCAGCGTTGCGCGGCGCCCAGTCGACGAGCTGCTTGACCTTGCCCTCCTGGCCCTTCCACGGCCTGGACCGGACGTCGAAGTCCAGCGTGGCGACCGTGCTCCAGCCGATCGACGGCTCGGCGGGGGTCCACAGCGACCACCGGTTGTAGACCCAGACCGGGGTCTTGTCCAACTCCAGCACCTGGTAGCAGGACACGATCTTGTGGTCCTTCTCGGCGAGGTACTGGGGCTCGAACCACCCGGTGGAGCACCCGTGGTCGCCCTCGATCAGGTTGGTGACGTTGAAGGCGCTCGCGTACCCGGACCCGCCCGTCACCTCTCGACCGCGCTTGGCCCGCGCGGGCGCTTCCTGCGGACGGGCCATCTGCAGCTCGATCGCCGCGGAGTCCCCCTGGCCGCCCGCGCGCTTGTTCTGGCCGTACAGCAACGACTCCGGCGCCTTCTCGTCCTCCCAGACGAGGGTGATGTTCTTCCCCGCCTGGATCGGGTCGGCCAACTCAGTCACGCTGACCGCGCTGTCGTCGACCAAGCGCCCTTCGCGGACGGCGTCACCCAGGTGCTCCTTGACGCGGCCGCGGCCCTGGACGTTGGTCGCCGCGAGCTGGTTTGCCTTCTTCGACGCCCGCTTGAGATCAGCGGAGCCGAACTTCTTGATGGTCACCGAGTCGGCGGCCTGCTTGGCGGGCGCCCCGGTCTCGGCCTTCGCCTCGACCGAGAGCACACCACCCACCATTAGCGCGATCGCGGTCCCCACGGCAAGCCGCCGGACCGCCACCCCTCCTCTACGCGAATACAGCAGCACTCGTCCCCCTTCACGAATTGACTGCAAGGGCGATGCCCCAGAACCAACACCACGAGAAGCCCCACAGTCTGCATGGTTGGTGCGTTAGACACTCACCTCACGCACTTCCAGGCGCAATCCGCTGTTTGCACACCACAGTTGCGCCATTCTGCCCATCATCGCCTCTCGCTCATAGGCCTACCAGCCGTTTCACCTCACACGAGCCGTACTTCGGGACTCACATTCTCGAGCGGCACCTTCGTTGAACGGGCCACAGTTGAACGGACCACACTGGCTTCAGGTGATGCTGGTTGATGATGAGCAGCCGGTCGGTGAGCTCTCGTCTGATGGTGCCGACAAACTTTTCCGCGTAGCAGTTCGCCCGCGGAAACTGCGGCGGGATTTCACCACGTCGATCCCGGCATCGGCGAAGACCGAATCGAACGACGCCGTGAACTGGCCGGCCCTGTCACGAATAAGAAACCGAAAGTCGCTGGCCCGATCGTCGAGGCTCATCAGGAGGTTGCGCGCCTGCTGGGTAGTCCAGTGCCCGTCAGGATTGGTGGTGGCGCCGAGGATGTGGACGTAGCGGGTGCCAACCTCCATCACGAAGAACACGCACACACGCGCTTCAAGATTACGGCGCAGTCGACGTGGAAGAAGCTCGTCGTCGCGACCAGCGCCGACATTGAGGCCGTCCCAGTACAACAGTCTTCCTCTCAGCTGCCACAACCCGCGTGGATAGGACAGGCGGGACGGGATCCATGAACCTGTCCCGCCCTGCCAT
Organism: uncultured Actinomycetota bacterium; assembly: GCA_963766275.1. GTDB lineage: Bacteria > Actinomycetota > Actinomycetes > Mycobacteriales > Pseudonocardiaceae > Lentzea. The sequence continues at coordinate 56,303 of CAVYAD010000039.1, read as the reverse complement.
CACCACACGTTTCCGCAGCTAGCTGGTACCGCACATCGTTGCTGTGCCCGTCCTGCCCATACAGCCCTTGCAGGACGGGCGGGACGGGCACGCGACGCGTCGTCACTCCATCGGAAGGTGTAGGGATAAAGGGCAACTCGGTCCTCGGACATCGAAGTTGATCAGGTGGATGGGGAATCGCAGTTCCTCATCCGCTCTGTCGTTGGTGGATTCCAGACGCCTAGGTCCTGACACATCGCGACATTGCCGTCGCGGGTCGGTCACGTGCGGATCAAGGGCATAGCCTCGAAGCCGGACATGACAGTTGTGTCAAGCGTCGAAGGCCGAGCGCAGCACACCTCGCGCTGTCTCGGAAGGGTCGATGCTCGGGTAGACGAACCGCATCTTGGCGAAATCGAGCTGGAAGTCGCCGGCCTCGGCGTGCACCGGCAGAGTCACGCCGAAGGTCAGCGCGGACCCGAACTCGAACGCCGCGAGCTTCCACTTCTTGCTGTACAGCTCCTTCGAGAACCCGAACGCCTCGGCCTCCACCAGTGCGAACGCGTCGATGGTGAAGCGGAACGCCGGTGACGCCGACAGGCTCGCCTCGGCGTCGAGTACCAGGCCCGCCGAACGCGTCCACAGCAGGTGCGCGGCGGCGGTGAGCTGGCCGGCGATGCCGAGTTGGCCGGCCAGCTCGACTCCGGCCCGCGCGCTCACGACGGGAATGCCCGCGCCGACCGAGCCCTGGACAAACAGCCGCAGGCCCGCGTCGGTGGGTACGACCAGCTGGGTCTGGCCTTCGACCGTCGTGGCGTCCTCGCGTTCGGGGTCGTAGCTCACCTGGATTCCGGTGCCGAGCAGCATGCCCGGGCCGATGCCCGCGACCAGGTCCATACCGCCGCCGATGGTGGCGAAGATGCCGATCCGCTGGCCGAGGACCGAGATGCCCACGATCGGGATGTCGATGCCGATCGAGAAGATCCGCCTGTTGAGCTCCTTGCGCCCGAAGAGTTCGAACTTCGGCGGCAGCGCGATCCCGCCCGCCACCGCGATCGTCCCGTTGGGACGGACCTCGACCGTTGCCGTGCCAACGAGCCACGGCGTGAGCTTCAGCGCGAGCAAGCCGCGGCCGTAGACGATCAGCAGGCCGGGTTCCGGTGGACCCGCCGGTTTGCCGTCGGGGCCTGGTTTCTGGTTCGTGACGCCCAGCATCAGCCGTCCATCGAGCAGGCCGCGCTGGTAGGCGAGGTCGGCCATCGCGAGGAACGCGCCGTCCTCGTAGCGGCCGGTGATCGACCCGGTCACGCCGGGGATCGCGGGCTCGGCGGTGACCTCGCCGGCGAGGCTCCAGCCCTCGCCGTCCTTCTTCTTCGCCACCTTCGCCTTCACCGTGCCGCCGCGGATGCCGGGCAGCTCGCCGAGGGTGAGCAGGCCGTCGACGCTCATGCCGGCCGCCGGGTCGTAGGAGAACCCGAGTTTGCCGCTCTTGACGCCCTTCACGGACGACTCGAACTCGCCTTCGGCGGTCACGCAGTCGCCCTCGATCTTCACGCTCGCGGATGCGCTCTTGATGCCGGTGACCTTCTTCTCGCCGATGGCGAGCTTGCCAGTGACGCCCCACTTTCCTTCGCGATAGCTGACGCCGAGCTTCGCCTCGGTGAAGATCGACGTGTCGAAGTTCAGCTCGCCCGCGACGCCGAACGCGCCACTGGCGAGGCTCGCCTTGAAGAACCCGGAGGCGAGCTTCTCGATCTCGAAGTTGACCTGACCCTCGGCCTTGAACTCCGGTGGCAGGCCCGCCGCGGACAGTGCGAGGTACCCGCCGGTGATCTGGAGGGGGCCTGGCAGGGCGAAGCTGCCGGCGGTGAGCATGGCTTCGAGACCGAAGCCGCGTTCGTCGAGGATCAGGCTCAGGTCCGCGCGTCTCTGCAGAAGCGCGATGTCGGGCAGGATCCGGCCTCGGCCGAGCAGGCCGCGCTCGACGTCGAACTCCAGCGGCCCGAACTCGACGGGGCTGAACAACGGGGAACGCGCCTTGTTGCCGGGTCCCACCCTCAGGAACCCGCCGTAGTCGACGCCGGTCATGCCGATGATCGGGATGTCCAGCGGGAACGGGCTGATCGTCTCCTTGCCCTTCTTGGGTTTGGCGAACGCGGTTCCGGTGATGTTGCCGACCTGCACGCCGGGCTTCACTCCCCCGGCCGGCGGCGTCCAGTTGACCTTGTCGATGCTGAACAGGCCGGGTCGCTCCCAGTCCTTCGGCTTCGCCGACTTGCCGTCGAACGGAACCTGCTTGACCCGACCGCCCTGGGCACGGGTGTAGAGCGACAGCTTCTTCGCGCTGCCGCGCAAGTCGTCGATCTTCTTCTTCGGCACCCACTTCAGCGGCTTGGCGACCGCCGGCTTCTTCATGTCGGCCGCGGTCCAGAACACCTTCGTGCCGGCGGGATCCTTGCCGTCGGTGAGCTCGGCCACCGTGAAGGTGTAGTCGCGCAGGATGGTGTTCGGTTTCGGCGACGGCTTCAGGTGCGGACGGGCCGCGGTGATCAACGCGTCGCGCTGTTTCACTATCTCGACGTTGATCTGCGAGCCGGCACTGCGGTTGGCACCGGAGTCGAGCAGCCACAGGTTGTCGGCCGGTGTCTTGTCGTGGCCGCCGAGCTGGTACTCGAGCTTGTGGTCGACGTCGAACTGCGCGCTGTCGCCCTTCTGGTCCCACGGGGGCCTCGCCACGCCCTTGGCGATCTCGGCCGGCGTACCGATGAAGTAGATCGTTCGCCACCTCTTGTGCTCGAAGAACAGGTAGTGCGGCGGGACCTTCTCCTTGATCCGGCCCTTGACCTGGGTTTCAACATCGGCCAGTACCGTCTTCTCCCACTGGGTGATCTGGTCGGTGCTCCTCTTCTCGCCGGACTTGCGGAGCTTGATCTGCGTCTTGTCGGTGAGGCTGCGTTTGAACGGCGGGATGGCCAGCTTGGCGATCTCACCTGTCTTGGCAGTCGTGTCGATCTTGCCGACGGACGGGTGGTCGAACTTGGTGGTGGAAGGGGCGGCCTTGTTCTCGTAGGCGGGTTTCTTCGGGTCTGCCTTGGTCTTGCCCTTGGTCTGGCGGCGGATCGGTGCCTCGGCCCGGCCGGTCTGCTGCACGACGTGCGTCAGCTCGTGTGCGATCAGCCGGCGTCCCGCCTCGCTGTCCGGGTCATAGGCACCGGACGCGAAGTAGATGTCGTGACCGCGCGTGAAGGCGAAGGCGTGCAACGCTTCGGCCGCGTTGGCGGCGGCCGCGTCGTCGTGGATCCGGACATCGCCGAAGTCCCGGCTGAACGCGCTCTCGAAGTGCACGCGGGCCTGCGGTGGCAACGGATGCCCGGCGGAGACGTCGATCTGGGACTGCACCTGATCCGTCGTATCCCCGCCTTCGTCAGGCACGGTGGCCTGCCTGCGAATGGTCTCCTGGCCCCCGGACACGGGCGGTGCCACCGCACGACGCATGACCTGATCCGCGACCGTGTCCGCTTCTTTCTCCGCCGGGTCGCTCGTCGCGCCGACCTTCGACTTCGCCCGCACAGCGAGCTGTCCGAGCGTGGCACCGCCGGGGCTGGTCGTCGTCGCCGTCCGGCCCATGTCGGGCGGGACAGGCTCGCGACTCGACGGCGCCGCGCCCTTGGCGCGCCGCTCGGCCCCGGCGGGCTCGGTCACGGCTCAGCCCTTGTGGAACTGGTAGACGAGCAGGCCGTGGCGCCGCGTGGTATCGAGCGGTACGGGCACCACGTCACGCAGGTCCAGGGCGGGCGGCACGAGCTGTCCGGTGGTACCACTCGCGATCTGCTTGGCGGCGTCGATCATCACGTCGGAGATCCTGGGTTCGGTGCTCGCCCACTGGCGGTCCATCCACAACACCGGTGTGATCGTGTCCACCACCAGCCCACCGACCACTCTGGACATCGCCTTCACGGCCTGTGTCACGATTTTCGGATCGATCTGCGTCTCGGTGAGGGGGATCGCGCCGAGCACCGTCGAGGCCGTACCGATCGTGGCCTGGAACTTCGCCGCGTCGCGCTCGCGCAGTGCCGCAGCCGCGATCTTCGCCGCGGCCTGATCTGCCGCGTTGAGGTCCAGTCCCACCACCTGCAGCGTCCCGGTCCGCACCTGCCTCGGGAACACGATGAGGAACATGCTTCCGTCGGTCTGCGGATCCATCAGCCCGGCCGGCGGGTTGGGCACGGCGTCGACGGTGGCCCCGTCCAGGACGAGCAACGGCCCCAGCGCCGACATGGTCATCTTGACGCGCGCCAGTCCCGCGGGCATGTCCTGCGGGGCATAGCCGAAGAACTGCACCATCGGCGCGCCACCACTGGCCTGGTACGCCGCCTGCAGCTCGGCCGCGGTGGTGACCAGCTGTTCCGAGTTCGCCCGGAACACGACCTCGGTGCCGACCCGCTTGAAGACCACCTTGACCGGCTTGCCCGCGCGCAGCAGGTCCTCGGTCTGCTTCGCCTCGTCGGCGTTGTCGGCGGTCGCCTCCCACAGCAGGACCTTCCTGGTGGTGACCGGCGGCGCGGGAGGCTCCGGGTCACGCCGCTTGAACGCGACCCAGCCCGCGTTGGTCATCACGGGTACCTCGCGCACCACGAGTGCCGCGCCGAAGACCGCCTCGCGGGCACTCTCGTAGAAGGCGGGATCGCCGATCGTCGCGCCACGCAACAACCTCAGCGCGAGGTCGGCGTGGTCGGCGTGATCATCATCAGTGGTCAGGCGCAACGTCACCTCACCGGCCGAGACCACCCACTCCTCGCCGTCGGCGGTAACGTCCGCCTCGAACCGCACCGGCATCGAGTCCGGTCCCGCGGTGAGCTGGCCCGCGAACCGCAGCCGCCCGCCGTCGCCCCGCAGCCGTCCGATCGCCTCGACCGAGGCGAAAGCCGCACCGCCACCGGGTGTGTAGGCGTCGAGCTGGGCACTGACGATCGCCCCGTCGGGCCCGAACGGATCCTGGTCGAGAGTGACCGTGCCGTACACGGCCACCGGTTTGGCCTCGTCGCGACCGAACCGCGCGGCGAACAGGGTGGCGTTCGGCAGATCACCTCGCGCCCGGACGGCGTGGGCACCGGCCTCGGCCGCGACGTCCCGCAGCGCGCTCATGTCCAGTGGAGACCTCGCGGGCGGCGGCACCGCGACCTCTCCCCGCGCCAGAGCATCCACAAAGGACGCTGCGGCCTGCTGGCTGGACGCTCCGCCGAGCACCGCCGCGGACACGGTGAAACCCTCGCCGCGTGGCCGGACATCCCCCGACCCCAGCAACTCCAGCCCATGGGCACCGAGCGTGGCTCTGATGGTGCGCGGCCTGGGTAGCGGCAGCGGGCGCCGGATGATGCTCCTGGCGTCCGGCACGAGGACGTCGACAGGCACCTTGCGCGCCGGGTTGTCCACCCCGTCCAGCAACGGGATCCGGTCGCGGTGGCGGACCGACTCCGCTTCCCGCGGCACCAGGTCGGCCGGCACGGGCACCAGCCGCACGTCCACACCGGGTCCGAGCATCAGACTGGATGCGGCCAGCACGTCGACACCAGGTGGCATCTCCAGGTAGCCAAACGGCGGAACCTCCACGATTCCTGCGTCGATGAGCTGCCGATCCGACCTCACGGGCAGGACGACGTCGGCCAGTTGGCACTGGAACTGGCTCAGCTGGGCAGCGAACACCGACAGGGGCCGAGCGGCGATCCGGCCGTCGAACTGCCGGCCGGCCGGAGTGTCGACGCGCTCGCGCCGGGCGGTCCACTCGTCGAGGAACACCGTGCTCTCGCCGGCCCGGCCCAGCACGGCGAGCGGCACCTCCCTCCCGGTTGGCCCGCTGGCACCGTAACACCACGCCTTCGAGACGGCGGAGAGCCGAGGACCCGCGTCGGCGCGTTCGTCGGCGAAGTACGCGGCGGCGACCCTCGACCGCAGGTGCTCGCCGGTGAGCGTAACCGTCGTGGATCCGGGCAGCGGTGCGTCGAGCGGGAGCGGCCGCAGCCGCAGGACGACGCCGTCGATGCGATAGGTGCGATCGGTGGCGGTCACACAAGCTGTCTGGCACGAGGCACCGAAGACTTCGGCGTTGCCGCACAGGCCTTCGACCCAGCCGACCGTGAGGACGTACAGGGCGACGCCGCCCGCCGTGACGGCCGGTGTCTCCTCGACCGAGATGTCACACAGGTCGAACCTGGCCTCGCCGCCCGGTTTGGGCGGTGGTGGCGTCCGCCCCTCGGTCGCGGCGAGGATCGCGGCGACGGTAGCGGTGACCGACTGGGTGAGCAGCAGGACGCGGCCGGCCGGGTCGATCACCAGCCCCGGCGTCACAGTCAGCTTCTCTCCGCTCAGGACGACGTCCATGCCGTGGCCGACACCGGGACCCCCCACACGGCCGAGTGCGAACGTCAGCTCTCGTCCGGCCTGTTGCTCGGCCCGCAGGTCGGCGCCGCTGAGCCGCCTGCCGTCGAAGAAGTTCAAGCGGGTCAACGGTGTCGCGGCGGGCAGCACCGCGTAGCCGTCGACGGCGCCGGTCAGCACTACGTCCGCCATGACGCTCAGGCCTCCTTCGGGAAAAGCAGGCCGAGAACGGCGTCCCGGCCCTCGTCACGGCCCGCGGGCGAACCGCCGACCACTCCGGCGAGCGCGACGGGCAGACCCGCCTCGTCGGCGACGACCGGTGCCGGGCCGGTGCCGGGGAGCACGATCCGCAGCCGGGTGTTGTTCGCCGGTCTCGTGGTCAGGTCGATCGTGATGTCCGGCGCGGTGTAGCCGAGGCCACTGACGGCCACCGGACGCCACCCGGTCGCCGGGTCGTACGCGTGCACGGAGGCCGACAGGGTCGTGGGCACGACGGCTCGCGTGACCTCGACGTGGATCACCTTGCCCACCGTGCGGACCGACTTCACCCGCGGACCGCCCGCGTCGGCCTCGCCGCGCGCCGCGAGTTCGAGCAGGGTCACCGTGTCCACATGAGACGGACGAACGCTGTAGTCGATGTCCGCCACGGACGCTCGCGGTGGATCGGTCTGGGTGAGGGTCAGCCCGACCAGGTTGCCCAACACCAGCGCGCCGGTGGCGGGCTTGTCCGGGTCCGGTTCCGGACCGGGGAAGTGCCCGGCGCCGACCGGTTTACGGTCGATGCCGTCCGCCGCGGCCAGTCTGCGGACCGCCGCGAGCCACGCCGCCGTCCGCTCCCCCGGCTGGGCGGCCGCGACCCTCTGCCGTTCGGCGTCCGAGTCCGGATCAGCGCCGCCCAGACCGAGGAACGCCCGCAGCCGCGGATAGCGATCCGCCGGGCGATCCGCCTTGCCGGGCAACAGGAACAGTTCGACGGTCTCGGCGAGCCGCGAGTAGGCGGTCTCGGCCTCGGCGCCTTCGCACGGCGACACCACGGCGGGCACGGGACGAGCGAGGCAGGCGCGGAACCGGGCCACCACGTGCGCGTCGAACGGCTGGCCGGGCGGGCCGAGGCCGGCCTTGTGCTGCTCCCACCAGGCGGCGAGGTCGAGGCAGTAGGTCGCGGGGAGGCTCAGCTCGTGGCCGAGCGAGTCCTGGCCGAGGCCGGTGCCGACGCGCACCTCACGGGTCGCCGGATCAACGGAGAGCGCGAAGCCCCAGATGACGCTTTCGCCGTGCTGCCAGGAGTTGTGGAGTCTCGACTTCGCCCAGGCGTGGCCGACGACGGCCTCCAGGTCCGAGACGCCGAGCAGCATCCCGAAGTGCGGCGCGAGCGTGGTGAACGGATCGGTCGCCGGGATCGGCGCGGACACGTCGGGCGTGATCATCACCCCTCCCCTCTGATCAGTGCGGCCCGCCGGTCGCCCGCCGTCGCGAGCGCGGCGTCGACGGCGCCCGCCCGGTCGCCGAGCTCCCGCGCGAACCGGGTCGCCACGGCTTCACGGGTGTCCTGTGCCTTCAGCGCGTCGGCCAGCACCCGGTCGGCGGCATCGAGCGCGCCGAGCAGGGCCGCGACCGGCTCGGCGGTCAGCCGGGCCAGCGTGTCGCCGACGTCGAACAGCGCCACCAGGTGTGCCTTGGTCTGGTCGGGAAGCGCGACCTGCCACACGTCGAGGTCCTCACGGGCTTGGGCGAACTTGTCCCCCGCGGTCTTGAGGTCCGCGGTGGCCTTCCCGACGGCTTCACGTTCGACCTTCACGGCGTCCGACGTCGCCGGGTCGAACGCCGGATCCGCGGCGATCTCGGTCAGCACCTTCTCGTCGAACGCCTTGGTGCTGTCCCGCCACGCCTGCGCCGCCGTGAAGACCGCGCGTTGCTTCGGGCTGACGATAAGAGCGGCATTGTGCAGGCCGTCGAGGCTCCCCTGCTCGGCGGCGGTCGGCAGCGGCCCGGCCGCGATCTCCAGACAGGTCACCGTCACCGCCGCCATGTCGCCGACCGCACCGGTCGCCAGGCGCCGGACCCGCGCGATCACCGCCTTCCGTTGGGACGCGGCATGGGCGGCGGTGGTGCCGACGCGCGACGCGACGCGGGCACACGAAGCCTCGACGTCTGCTCTGCGGGCCTTGGCCTCCTCCGCGCGGGCGTGCAGCAGGTCGAGCATCCCTTGCCCGAACGGATGGGCGTTGGTGGGCTTCTTGCCGGCGGGCAAGGGTGCGTCGACCACGCCGAAGAGCCGATCGCGGGCCTTGGTGTACGGCTCCTTACCGGTCGCGGTCTTGGCCGCGGCCAGCGCGTCGGTCACGGGCTGGCCGGCGAGCGCCGCGCGCCAGGCGGCGATGCGAGCTGCCTCCTCGTGGACGGTGACCGCGGCGTCGACGGCGGCAGACCTCGCGAGGGACGCCTCGGTCAGCACGGCCGTGATTCGGGCGTGATCCCGTTGCGCCACACCAAGAGCGTCGGCGCCAGCGGCGGCTGACGCGACAGCACCGAGCAGGGCGACCAGCGTCTGTTCCAGCTCGTCGCTCAGATGCTCGGCGTCCGCGGGCAACGGCGCGACCCCCAGCTTCGCGCGCAGCTCCTTCTCCAGCTGCCGCAACGTTTCGAGTTGAGTAGCGGCCTGAGCGGCGGCCGTCCTGGCGGCAGCGAGCGCGCCGCCCGCAGCCGCCAGCTTCGTCTCGAACGCCGCCACGGCGGCCGTGGCCCACTTCGCTCTGTCGTCGGCCAGCTCGGTCAGTGGCGTCGTCACGGTGACTCCTCGGAAATCGCGGGATAGGCGCGGCCTGCCTTGGCGTACTCGCGGCGCATCGCCCAGGCGAGCTGGGCGGCGCCGATCGGGGTGCCCGCCTCGGCGGCCAGGAAGGCGGCGGCCACGGCCGCGTTGCGGATGAGCGCGCCGGTCACCGGTAGCGGGCGCGAGCACAGCGAGGTCCACGTCGGCCGCGAGCGGCGCGGCCGGCCGGCAGGTGGCGCGCGCCACAGCGGAAGCGTAGCTCCTCCTCCGGCGGGTCGAACGCGACCACGAACTCCAGCCGCCGGGTGAACGCCGGATCGATGTTGTGCCGCAGGTTCGTGGCGAGCACCGCGACCCCGTCGAAGCGCTCAGCCGCGACAGCAGATAGGCGGTCTCGAGGTTCGCGTACCGGTCGTGCGCGTCGCCGACCTCGGTGCGCTTGCCGAACAGGGCGTCGGCCTCGTCGAACAGCAGCACGGCGCCGCCGCGCTCGGCCGCGTCGAACACCTCGGCGAGGTTCTTCTCGGTCTCCCCGATCCACTTGGACATCATCCGCGACAGGTCGACCACGAGCAGATCGCGGCCGAGTCGCGCCGGCGAGCACCTCGGCGGCGAGCGTCTTGCCGGTGCCCGGCGGGCCGCAGAACAGCGCGCGCACGCCGTAGCGGCCCGGCCGGTCGGCCAGGAACCCCCAGCGCCCTATCACCACGTCCTGCGCACGGACCCTGGTGACCGCCTCGTGCAGCTGAGTGAGCCGGTCCTCGGGCAGAACGAGGTCGTCCCAGCCCGCGACCGGGCGGATGCGCTGCACCCCGGCCGGTGTGCGGTCGCCGCCCCGGATGTCCAACGCGGCTCGCAGATCTCGTTGGCGCACATGGGTTCCGCTCAACAACGCGGCAGTCGCTGCGTCACGTGCCAGCTCGGTCGCGACGGCGACGCCGCAGCCCGGTGGCACGACCTCGGCGGCGTCCGGGCAGTCCGGTGTCAGCCGCGCCCACAGTTGTCGTCGCTGGGCCCGGCTGGGCGGCGGCACCCGCACCGGCAACACCGCCCGGCTGGTCGTGCCGATCCGAACCGGGCCGGACGTCACCAAGACCGACGGCGCGGGCACCGCGTCGAGCGCCGCGACACCGTCCGGCAGGTCGTCCGTCACCAGTACCGGGGTCGTACCTCGCGCCAGCGCTGCAAGCGTGATCGCCCTGCCTGCGGCGATGGGCAACGTGGGCACGGTGAGCACGACGGGGTTCGCTCCCCCGCCCGCGAGCAGCGGAGTCAGCCGCATGGCCGCTCCGACCGGGTCGCCCGCACCGTCGACGACGACCGTGGCGGGCACGCCGTTCGCGCACGCGACGAGCGCGGCGCTGAGCTGCTCGGCGCGCAGGCCCAGCGGACCGATCGTGCCGGTGTCGATCTCGCGGGCGCCCGCCGGCCAGCCGGGATCGCCGCGCAACGCCGTCCACAACCCCTCGGGCAGGATCAGGCCACGTTCCGAGAAAGGCCCGTCTCCCTGCACCAGCACCACGTCCAGCGCCCCGGTCAGCAGCGAGCGCGCCCAGAGCCGTGCCTCGACCGGATCGTCCGGCGCGTCGTGCAGCAAGCCCGCCTCGGCCAGCGCCGCGACCAGGCCGCAGGTCGCCACGGGCAGGTGTCCCGGATGCAGACCGCGCAGCACGCTGGCGAGTCCCTCGTGCTCCTCGGCGGCACCGGCGAAGAGCACGACGTCGATCTCCGCGCGCGCGAGGCCGAGACCGACGGCCAGCCGGTCGATCGGGTGCGGTCCCGCCGCTCCCGGTCCGGCCTGTTCGCCCAGTGCGGACAGGAAACCCGCGGCTTCGTGGTCGTCACCGAGCAGATGGCCGAGCCGTCCGGCGAGCTCCAGCACGCCGTGGTGCAACCTGGCCGCGGCGGCCGTGGTCGGGTCGAGCAGCGCGATGTCAGACATAGCGGAACCTCACGACGCAGCCGAGTTCGGGCAACCACCCTGGATCCAGGTCGAGCCCGGCGGCCCGCAGGTGCACCGACACCTCGTCCAGGTCCAGCTCCACCTCGATCCATCCCGGATCCGCGACGACTGCGCCCCGTCTGCGCACGATCGCGGCCAGCAACGCCGTGTCGTCGCACAGCGCCAGGTCCCGGCCGGTCAGCCGGTCTCGGACGGCGGCGATCACGGCGTCCGCGCGTGCGTCGACGGGGTCGCCCGGTTCTTGCTCCGGCGGCTCGGAGCCCGGTGGCAGGCCGCAGAACACGAACAGGGCGGGATCGTCCGCGGCGGGCGGCTCACGTTCCACCGAGGACCTCGCGACCAACTCCTGGGCGAGGTGGTAGTACGCCCAGCGCGACTCCAGCGGGGCGTCCAGGACGTGCAGGAAGAACAGCACTCCCGCGTTGGCGGTGGTGTGCCGGCGACGGTCCACGATCGTCGAGTCCGATGTGGACTCGGCACCGACGGTCTCGCCGGACGACGGACGCGCCGAAGGTGTGGGAGACGTCGAAACGTCCGTCTCCTGGCGGATCCTGGAGCTGTCGAGGACCGGCCGGCGGGTGACGAGCGCGGCGACAAGCGGGCGGCCCTCGCCGCGAGAGACGATCGCAGGTTCGGCGTCCGCCACCGCGAGGGCCGCGAGGGCTGTCGCGAGAACAGGATCCGTTGCGTCGCAGGCGAATCGGGCCAGAGGCGAGGTCATGACACGCTCTTGGAGCGGCTGTGTCGCCCGCTGTAGATCTGACGCCGCCGCGATGTACTCGGCGCCTGTGCTGTCGGCGGCCATGGCATCTATCGGTTCACGGGTCGGCAAGTCAGCGTCGATCGCGCCCGCGGTCGTGGATCCGACGTCGATCCGGTCGGCGGTCGCGGAGCCGGTGGTGCAGTCCGCCATGATGGCGTCGGCGGTGATCGGGTCAGCGCTCAGTGCCCGCCAGGCCGCGGCCGCGATCCGGCTCACCCCAGCGGTTCCCACGAGATCGACCAGTGCGGGCAGGCGCCCGACGCGGGCCAGCGCCGCCACCAGCGCGGGTGCCTGACCCGCGAGCTCGATCAGACCACCGCACACGATCTCGGATCCGCTACCGCCAGTGGGCAGACCCAGGCGGCGCCACGCCCACATCCGGCCCGAGTCACCATTCGTCAGGCTCAGTACCAGGTCCGACACCGCCGCGACCCGGTTCGGGTAGCGGACGACGCCAGGTCCGCCCGTCGTGATCCGCGCGGTCACCGCGGCGGCAACAGCCTCCGCCCACACCATGGTCGCGTCCGCGACGGACTGGCCGGGCTCGATGCGTTGTGGCTCAACGTCCACGGACGCGATCGCGATCTCCTCGTCGCTCCCGATCCGGTAGGCCTCCAGCGCATCGTCCAGCGCGCCACTCAGCAACGCGTCCAGCACGTCGTCCCGCTTCGGCTCCCCCTCGGCGAGTCGCCACAGCACGGTGAAGCAGTCGATGGACGTCATGGCTCGACCCTCGCGTCCTGGCCCAGCCGACCCGCGCCGACCCGCAGGCCGCCGCTCGGCCGGCCGAGCACCGCGTTCCGCCCAACCACGCCGCCGACCGCCAGCTGGCCGAACCCGGCTTCCGGCCCCACCACCGAGGTGAGCGCCAGGTGCCACCCCAGCCCGAGTCGTGCCGAGCCCGCGGTGCAGATCTCCACCACCGTGTGCGCCGGGCGGTGCTCGTCCAGCAGGTCCCGCAGCGCGGCGGCCTGTGCCGACGACAACCGCCCCTGCAGCACGACCGAGAACCTGTGCGCGTGCTCGGCGAAACCCGCGGCCACCCGGTCCGGGTCGGCCACGGAACGGAAGCGGAACCGTTCCACCAGCACAGGTTCGACGCCGAGCAGGATCTTGATCATCTCTCGCAAAGCGCCCACCGTGCCCCGCGCCCTGAACAACGGCACCGCCCGCGCGATCAGCTCGCGCCGCGCCGGCTCCGGCCACCGGTCGTCCAGCACCAGCCCGACGAGCGACGCCAGCCACAGCAACAGCTCCGCCGGCGCGGCCGAGGGATCCAGCAGGACATGGCGTTCCGCTGCCGCGGCCTCGACGTCGAACAAGGGCCCAGCGAGCATCGTCAGGTACCGGTCGAGGAACGCAGCCGCCCTCGGTTCCGCCGAGTACACGGCTGGCAGCTTGTCGATCAGATGCGGCGCGGCTTTCTCCACGCGCACCGCACGCACCTGAGGCGTCACGGCGGGAGTGCCGCGCAACGTCAGCACCAGCCACAGGAATCGGCCAGGAGGCGCATTGACCGGAGCCTCGTACGTGACGAAGTCGTCCGCGCGCGTCCACGGCAGTTCCGGCTGTCCACGCCGATGGAGGGCAAAGCTCTTCCCCGTGGCCGACGGCGACTCTTCGTCATCAGAAGTGAGGCACTCGACCCGCAGCGCTGCCCCGTCCGGTACGCAGGCGTCCACGAAGATCCGCCCCCAGCGGCGCCCATAGCCGCCGCTGTCCAACGCGAACGTCCGCACCTCGCCCTCGGTGCGGTACCGGACCGTCGCGGGGAACCCGACGCCCAGCCTTTTCCCCGACCAGTAGGCGATCCTGCCGTCCGGGGTGCGCGCGAGCCCACGTCCGTCGTACCGCGGCGCCCGCAACGGTGCCGTGCTGCTCACCCCGTCGCCGACGAGGTACCGCGCGAAGTCGGAGCCAGGCAGCCCAGCCACGACCACCCTGCCCTGCCCGTCCACCTCGACGTCCGTGGCGCCCGCGACCGGCCCGAGGATCCTCTTGCCGCCGATCTCGTACACGCGCTCGCCCGCCAGCACCCACCGCGTGCCGTCCTCCGCCACCGCGACCCGCGCCGGACGCGCGGGCACACTTCCGGGCACCGGTCGCGGCGACCGTCGCCACGGCAACCGCCACAACGGCTGGGCCGGATCGTCCACGCACACCAGCAGCTCGTCACCGGCCAGCGCGAGGTCCACAGCGGACAGTCGTTCCCGCCGGATCGGCCTGCCGTCCACCAGGTCCACGACGACCACCGCGCCGTCGGTCGCGTCGACCAGTGCCAGCAGGCCATCCGGTGACACGGCGAGTGCGGTAGCGACGACGGGCGGCGCCGTCGTTCCTATCGGGGTGAACGCGCCTGCGTCACGTAAACGTTGCGGCGTAAGGAGGTCCTCGTCCTCAGTGGCAAACTGGCGGGTGCCCGGCCGCCACGGCGACCGGACGATCCGGCCCTCCTCCGGGATCGCGCGGTAGACCCGGCGATCGGGCCCGACGGCGAGGCCCGCGGAGCGCGGGACCGGACCGGCCGTCGAGGAAGGCTCGAGATCGACTGGCTCGAGGCTCACCACGCCGCTCGCGTCCACGGCGGTGTGGACGTGGAAGCATCGATGCCACTGCGCGGCCACCGCGATCGCCACCTCACGCCCGGCGTCCATCAGCACACCTTCTTCGGCACCGGCACGGGCACCGGCGTGCCGTCCAGGTCCGGCCCCGGCGGCAGCGTCCCGAACGGCGGCGCCTCGTCCCCCACGACGACCACGATCGCCGCGAGCTCGACGACCTCCCAGGGCTCCAGCAACACGGTTCTCTCCACCCAGGAACCGTCCTCGGCGAGTTCGGCCACGCCGAGCGATGCGATGTACTCGACGCCCTCGACCTGCAACGCGGCCGCCTGCAGCTCCGGCGAGTGCACGCGGCGCCCGAGCGGCCAGCCGCGTCCCTCCGGCCCGAACGGCGGCTGCGGTGCCAGGTACTGCCGGATGACCAGCTCGACCCAGCGGCGGACGGCATCCGCCGAGTAACCGGGTTTCGCCTGCACCGCAACGGATACCGCGACTTTGCGGTACTCAGGCGGTACCACGTACAGCTCGGTCGTGATCAGGCGGCGCGAGTCGAGGTGCGCGCACACCCGGCGCAGCAGCCCGCGTTCCGGACGGGGAGCGTCCGGGTGCGCCTGGTCGTGCCTCGGCCACACGACGACGGTGACCACGCCGGCCGCGTCGGTCGCGCGGGTGCGCGGGTGGAACAGCGGCAGACACTCGGCCCGCCCGACCTCCCGGCCCGGTGTCGCGAATGCCAGCTCGGCGAAGTCCGAGCGGGTCACCGCGCGATCGTGCCTGCGGAACTCGCCCGGAATGCGTTCCAGCCCATCGGCGAGGGTCTCCGCGGGAGCGCCACCCGCGGTGGGCTGCGGGTTGGTGACGTCGACCTGTTCGTTCGACTCGTGCTTGTCGATCGCGCCCGCGGGCACGTTACCCTCCGCACCGCCGCCGAAACGGTAGCGCAGCACGCGAATGCGTTCGCTCTGCTGCGGTGCGCGGCCTCGCACCGTGTCGCCGAACGTCGCCGTGCCCGCCTCGGCGTCTAGCGTCCAATGCCGGTCATCGCGGGCACTCGCGGCGAACGAGTCGACGCGGACCCACGGCGTCCATCCGCCCGGTTCCTCGACCTCCACGACGACCGTCAGCTCCGCGTCCTGGACCGGCCGGTGTGCGAACGGGTAGGTCTGGCCAGGCTGGCCGGTGCCGGTGCCGAGGAACTCCGGCGCGGCCGTGACGGCCTGCACGATCGTCGCGGCGTTCACCCCGGCCCACCGCACTGCGGGGATGTCCGGGCCTCCGCTGACCGGCGTGCCCCTCAGCCAGCACACCACCGGTGGGTCGCCTTCGAGCGGCGGCGGGAGGTCGCCGGTGCCCGCGCCGTCCGGGGGTGGCTCGACCAGGCCGAGCTCGGACACGGCCGGCAACCGCAGCCGCACCACACCATCCTGCCGCAGTCCCCTGGTGCCGTCGGCCACGATGTCGAGGGCCCGGTACCGGGGTGAGTCGTCCGGGGTGGACACCACCCACGTGATCTGGCCCGCCGGCTCACCGCTGGCCTGGCTCACCAGCGACGGCACGTCCGGGGTTAGCACCACCCCAACGTTCAGCACCGCGCCGGAGAGCACGGAGTCCTTGGCCAGCAACGTGTCGCGGGCCTTCTCGTCGACAGCCACCAGCGCGAGCCACAACGCGTGGTCGACCGCGTTCGGCACGTCGAGCGGTGCCGCTCCTAGCACATCCGTCGTGTAGTAGAGCCGTTTCGCGTCCTCTGGCGCCTCGACCGTGTCCAGCGCGGCGTCGGCTCTGGACAACACGTCGTCGTCGCTGTCGAGGGGTGCCTCCGCGGCGATCTTGGCCGCGACGATGGCGGTCACCGGTAGTGCGGTGACGTCCTCGTTGGTCTCGAACCGCATCTCGCCGGCCTTGACCAGGAACGGGAACGGCAGCACGACCGCGCCGGTGCGAGGTGTGCAGACGATCAGGCCGGTCGCGGGGTGAGCCGGCTGCAGTGGCACCGCGAGCAGACGCAGCAACCACAGGCGGGTGGCGTCCGGGATCTGGTTGAACCGATGCAGCACGCTTTCGCCCAGGAACGCCATCAGGTCGAGCAGCGTCATGCCGGGGTCGGCCGGCGACGGGTCCGTCCATTCCGGCGCGTACACGGGGATGCGGCGGCTCAGTTCCTCGAGCAGGTCGGCGAACCGGCGATCGTCGAGAACCGGAGGCGGGAACGGCATCAGCGACCTCCTACCGCGACACCGAGCCGGAGCACGTCTGCGCTGCCGTCACGGGCGTGCACGTACGACACCGTCACAACGGCGACCGAAGGGTCCTCACCGGGCACGACCTCCACGCCCCGCAGGGTGATACGCGGCTCCCACGTGGCGAGCGCCGTGGTCACCGCCTCGGCGATGGCGGCGCGGGTGCCGGGGGTGTTGGGCGCCATCAGGAACTGCCGAAGGCCGCAGCCGAACGCGGGCCGCATGATCCGTTCGCCCGGCTCGGTCACCAGCACCAGCCGCACTGCCTGGCGGACCAGCGCCGGGCCGGAACACGTCGCCAGGGCGCCGTGCGGTTGCGTTGGCTGCACAGGGAAAGACCATCCGGTGCTCACGGCACGAACACCTCCGCCCGTTCCACCCGCGGTTCGTAGACGAGATCGTCTTCCGGCGCGGTGAGCCGGTTGATCGCGAACGAACGCAGCAGGTGGAATCTGTCGCCGGGTGGTTGGGCGGGGAGATCATCGGCCAGCTTGGGCTCGGGGACCGGCTTCAACCCCGCCTTGGGGAACCTACCGTCCATCGCCTGGCCCGCCTTGCCGAGCGCGTTCTTGGTGTCCACGCCGAATTCCGCGAGGAACTCCGCCTCGAAAGCGGCGTCAGCCTCGAACTCGGGGCCTTTCCCGGCGAGGAGGGCCTGCGCCTCGGCGGAGATCATGATGCTCGGCGGGATGCACAGCTTGAAGGCCAGCAGGATCCAGAGCCCGAACAGGAACACCACGATCCCGAGAAAGATCTTCAGCACGAACGTCGCGACAATCGTGATCAGTGGGATGCCGAAGGAGCAGATCTGGAAACCGGTACCGCCGGGATCGAGGTTGATGTCCGGGCTGCCGATCCGGATCCCGCCCATGCCGGGACCGAGCTTCGCGCCCTCTTTCAGCTCTTCCTTGCTGGGCAGCCGAATGGTGACCGGCCGGTTGGCGGTGCCGCGCGGGTCGAGCGGCCCGGCAAGCCGGTAGGGCGCGGTCGGCTCTGACCAGGTCAGCGGGCCGTGACAGTCCCGCTCGCCCGGCTTGCGCGGGCACGCGGGGTCGTGCCTGCGCACGAAGCACCGGATCTCGTAGCCGGACAGGTCGTCGAACCGCGGCGCGCGGTCGATGTAGCCCTCCTTCGGCTTCTTGTGCGGTGGCAGGAGTTCCACGTCCAGCGTCGCGGTGGGCACGACCCCGAACCAGATCGTGCGGCCGGTCGCGTCGTGCTCGGTGTCGCGCGGGTCGGGCACGAGCGGATAGAGGGGGAACACACCTTCGTGAACCTCGTCGGTCACCTCTCCGACGGGCCCCCAGCGGCCGATGCGGGGCAACGGTCGCAGCGTTCGGCACGGGCGTTCCGGCAGCCGCACCACGTCGCCGTCGGCGTCGACCGCGAGGGGGAACCAGCCCTCCAGCTCCCGGTCCACGCCAGCCTCCGCCGCCCACGCCGTCAGCGCGTTCTGCTTGCTCCGCAAGGTGTTCAGCGCGGCATCCCGCTGATCCGCCAGTGCGGTGAACCTGGCCTGCCCGATCCGGCCAGCCGCCACGCCCTGCCGCAATCTGCGTTCCAGCACACCCAGGCGGGCCATGGCGAGCGACACGTCACGGATCCGCCTGCGCGCGTCCTTCGCCCGTGCGGGACTGATCTCGGCACGTCTGCGCCGAATGATGAATCCCGCCTCACACACGTCCGACCGGCTGGGGCTGGGCAGACCGAGCTCGTCGCAGTGCAGCTCCACGGCGACGAGGTAGTGCCGGTGGTGCGTGGCCAGATAGAGCTTGCGGAGCGCGGCTTCGGTCGCGGTGACCGGCAACAGCGTGGCCGGGTCGAACGGCGACGCCGCCGTGTAATCGGCGCGATGGTCGAACACCAGACGCCGCTGTGGGTCGGTCAGGAACTCGTCGACGAGCTCCGCCGTGGCGTACTTCTGCAGCGCCGGAACAGTGTCCCGCGGCGCTGCTTCCTGTCTGGGCCAGTGCCACCAGGGAGCGGTGAGGAGCCAGCCGTGCGGAGGGGTGACGGTCATCGCGGGCTCACCACACGTTTCCGGCGCCGGGCGTGTACGACGGCGAGACGACGGCGTTCGTCTGGAGCGCCTGGCACGTCACGATCCCGTCGAACACGGCGGTCGCGGCGTGCACGTTCATCGCAGGGGCGGTGATGTCGACCGGGCCGTTGCCGACGATGCGGACCTGGCCGGACGCGGTGAGCGTGAGGCCGAAGCCGTCACCGTGGGACAGCCGGATCTCGCGTGCGCCCGCGTCGAGCAGCAGGGTGTGGCCGGACTGCGTCCGCACGGTCACCTTGACACCGCCGGGGGTGTCGTCGAACTCGACGACACTGCCTTCCCTCGACTTCACCACCCGCTTGTCGTTGGGGCGCGTGGCTTCCGTCGGCGCAGCCTCCCTGCCGTTCCAGCACGAGCCGACGACATAAGCGCGCCCGGCATCTCCGGCCTCGAACCCGATCACGACCTGCGTGCCGACCGCCGGATAGGCGCAGAAACCCTCGTCGTCCCCTGCGTACGGGGTGAGCAGCGTGGCCCAGACGCGGAACTCGTCGCCCGCCTGGCCGAGGCCGGGCAGCCGCACCTCGACGCGGCCCAGCCGGTCGGGATCGACGATGTCGGTGACCAGCCCCGGATACAGGCCCCACAGTGCGGCGCTCATCGTGATCCCCTGGAGGTGAGGGTCGCCCGTTCGGCGGTGAAATGGACCCGCAGGCCACCCCCGTCGCGGGCGAACGTGTGCCGCGCACGAGTGACGTAGTAGCCGCCGCCCGCGAACGGCGCGCCCACCGCCGTGAGGGTGAGCCTCGCGCCGACCGACAGCTCCGGCACGCCGGAGGCGGTGCCGACGACCGTGACGAACCGGCGGGCCCGGCAGCGCAGATCCGCCTCCGCCCACGCCCGCGCCTCGGCACCGGTGATCGGCGTGAGCGTCGAGCGCTGGTCGGTGTGCGTGCCGCCGGTCTGCTCCAGCACGTCCAAACCACTGCGACCGCCGGAGATCTCGCCGGTCACCGCCGACCGGCCGGCCACCACGTCGATGCGTTCGCGAGCCTGCGCGTCGTATCCGGACACCCCGACCGAACCGCGTTGATGCGCCAGGTCCGCCCGCAACGACACGGTCAGCAAGTCCTTGCCCTGTGCCAAGGTCACCGCTGGCCCGGTCCGCCGGTCGCGCGTGGCGAAGTGGAGCGTCGTCCCGGTCGCCCACAGCTCGGCACCCAGCCGTGCGGCACGGTCGCGCAGAAACCCGAGGTCCGTCTCGTTCACCTGCTGCACCACCGCGTAGGTCGGACCGGTCACGTCGGCCTGTGCGGAGAGCCCGTACCTGGCCGCGATCCGGCGCACGATGTCCGCGTCGGACACCCGCGTGTAGGTCGCCGACCGGCGGGTCTGGCGGAGCTTCATCAACGCGTCCTCGGCGTACACGCTGACGTGCGGAGCGTCGCCCTCGTCAAACACCGCCTCGATCGCCGAGATCGTGCCGGCGAACACGACCCGCTCGTTGCCGGACGGACCGATCGACACCGCGAGCTGCTTGCCGAAGTCGAGCGTGCGCCCGTCGAGGTACTCCACGACGTCGTCGTTCGGCACCTGCCTCGGCGCGTTGGCGAGCAGATGCGCGACACACGTCCGCAGGCCCTCTGTCGACTCCTCGACAACCAGGGCCAGGCAGTCCCGGCCGAGATCAGGCATCCGCTGACCGTCCACTGTGAACACCGGGTCGGCCGCGACGAACTGGTCAGCCATGGCGTTCCCCGATCCCGACGCGAGCCGCGTCTCTCGCCAACGCCTCCGTGACGGCCCGATGCCGCTCGCGGTCGGACCACCGCGGTATGCGTGCGGCCGCCGGCGCCGAGGTGGGGCCGGACGGTGCCGGACCGACGGCCTCGATCTCGTTGCGGACCTCACCGATGTGCACCGGCATCAACCACACCTCCCGCCACAACCACAACCGCCCGAACGACCGCCACCACAACCACCGCCGCAGCCACCTGTGCCAACGGTCTCCGGAACGACCCGCCACCGCGGCGGTGTGGCACCGGCGGGTGAGGTGGTGATGCCGACCTGGTCGCGCAACGGCACGCCGAACCCGTAGGTGCGGGAACGCATGTCCGGACGTGCCACCGGAGGGACCGACACAATTGGTCCGGTCGAGCCGGCCGGTCCAGCCGCCGCCGCCGGTCGTGCCGGCACCCCGAACCCCGAGCGGGTCGCCGTCGCGGCGGCAGCGGCTTCGATGCGGGCGTCGTGGTCGATCGCCCCCTGCAGACCTCCTGCCGCGGTAACCGCCCGCGGATCCACCACGCTTCCCCCGAGCACCGGTCCCCCGCGAGACTCGCCCGCCGTCACCCCGGCGGTGGACCCGAGTTCCAGCGACACCGAGGCGGAGAACTCGATCGAGGCACCCGCAGTGAGCGAGAACGCGTCCAGCCCACCGAGGTCGAGCTCCGGCCACGCCCCTGGGTCGAGCCCCATCCTGGCGGCAAAGTCCGGAGCGGACTCGCCCTCGAGCGCGGTGCCTGCGCGGTCCGGCTCCGCGGGAGCTCCCGCCGACGGGCCGAGCAGCCCGCTGTCGTCCTTCGCGGCGGCACCGGTGTTCCCGCCCGGCCCGAGCTGGTTGGCCTCGTACTCCGGCAGGTGCTCCTTGATAGTCACCGCGCACTTGGCCCGCAGCGGCACGCCGGAGGCGGCGAACAGGTCGTAGTCGACGTTGAGCGCGGTGAGGATGCCGACCAGCCGGAACGTGCCGTAGATGAACCGCACGCGCGGCGGCACCGCCTTGGCCGCCTTGGCGGGCAACAGGAACTGGCGCAACGGGTCGACCTGGTCGCGGACGTCCACCGGGTTCTCCGTGGTGCCGCGGTCGGCCGTGTCGAAGATCAGGTCGAACGACAGGGTCGCCGTGGACGTGCCGTCGTACTGGGTCGCCGGCTTGTTGCCGAACGCCTTCTTGATGTCGACGTTGTTCGACATCTGCAGCCGCAGCGTCGACGGGTTGAACTGCACGGTGATCGCCTTGCCGGAGGACTTGCCGACCGGCTCCAGCTGGGCCTTCACCAGCGGCGTGGTCATGCGAGCACCATCCGCAGACCCTCGTGGGCGAGTTGCAGCTCCTCCATCGCGACCTCACCGGTGCGGGCGTTGAGCTGCGGGCCGACGAGCTTCGCGGTCAGCGCGCGGAGTGCCTTCCAGCTCGCGACCGTCTCCCGGCGTTCGTCGAGCACCTCGACCAGCACGTCGTAGCGGCGGATCGGCCGGACCCCGGCGACGGTGTCGGAGAACCACCGCCACAGCTCGGGTTCGACCCGTCCCGCGGGGCTGTGCAGCATGCCGCGCTTGAGCACCAGCCTGCTGTACTTGGCCCGGCCGGCGCGTTGGACCACGGCGTCGTTGCGGCCGCCCTCCGCGTACTCGCCGACCTCCATCTCCACGTCCAGTCCGGTGCACTCGGCGAACCCGCCGGTACCGAGAGGCGGCGCCGCGGGGTCGGCGTCCGCGGACACTATGAACGTGACCCGGAAACGGAACGCGTTCGCGAGGCGTGGGGTGGTCATGCCGTCACCACCGTTCCGTCGTCCGCGCGCAGCACCCGGACGACCACGAACTCCAGCGGTGCGCTCGGCGCGACCCCGATCTCGCAGAGCAATGTGGTCTCCCCCGCGTCCGGCAGCCGGACGAAGAACGAGGACGCGGGCGTCCCTCCAGCGAACGCGCCCGCCGAGAACAGGTCACCGAGCAGGTGCTCGACGGCGACCCTGACCCGCTCCCGCAGCGCGGAACCGTTGGGCTCGAAGGTGGCCCACGCGAGGCCGGTGGCGAGCACCCGTTCCAGCTGGGTGACGACCCGGCGCGCGGTGAGCTGGCGCCAGGCCGGATCCAGGGCGAGCGTCCGGCCCGCGGTGAACCGGAGCGCCGCCCGGTCGTGCACGGTGAGATTGAGGCCCGCCCGGTGCAGGGTGTGGATCACGGCGGGATCGGTCTGGCCGTCCAGCACCGCGACCGGTCCGGCCAGTGCGACCAACGCGGGCCCGATGGTGATTCCGACCGACGCGAGCACTCCGGCCGCGAACGCGGACGGTGGCACCATCGAGAGCCCGGCCGCGCTGGGAACGAGCGGCCAGCCCTGGTAGGCCGCCGCGTAACCGGAGTCGAACGCCGCGCGCCACCCGCGCACGTCGTGCGGCCGCAGTCCCGGTGGCACGTCGAGCAACGCGACCAGCCCATACCGCTCCGCGACCCGGATCACCCTGCCCTGCAACGCGATGATGCGCGCACGTTCCGCGGGTGCGGCCGGATCCAGTCGCAGGCCCGGCAGCCCCACACGTGCGGGGGCCGTCGCCGTGACCCCGGCGAGCGGCTCGCACTTCGCGAAGCCCGATCCGGCGAAGGTCGTCGGTGTGCTGACGTCCTCGGCCTGCGGGAGTTCCTCCGGCGAGTAGATGTCCGGCACACAGAGGCTCGCGCAGTCCTCGATGTCCCGCAACGCTTCCAGCCCTGAGGGCGCCGCGTCCGCGGACTCGATGCCGAAGAAGTCGTCCGGGGTGACCAGAGCGTGCCGGTCGGCGCCGACCGTGTCCACAGTGGACTCCCAGCCGCGCAGCTCGAGATCCGGCCTGATCTCGGTCACGTCCTGCGGCAGTGCCAGCAACCGCGACTCGGCGGCGAGGACGTCACCTGCCCAGCGGGGGTGGTCGTTCTGCAGCCCCAGGCCGGTGAAGTGCTCGGTGCGGCCGCGGCCGTCGGACACGTCCATCGAGGCGGTCACGATCTCGGCCGTCGCGATCTCACCGGGAAACGGCCGGTCCAGCACCACGAACCGTTCCCACGACATACGGCCGGCCGCGAGTCTCCTGCCCACCGAGGTCACGGCGTGCAGCGACGGTGCGCCGGTCCTGCCGCGCAGCCGGAGCACCGCGCCGAGCGGCACCACCAGCCCAGGAGGCAGCGGATCCACATCGGACAGTGGAACGACGTGGTGCCGAACGTCAGCCGCACGGACAACGAGTTGCCCCAGCTGCCCTCATCACGGGCGCGGATGTGCACAGGCCCCAGCGCGAGCCGTGTGCACGCCGGGGGTTCGGGGGCGGGCAGCGGCGTCCGCGGGACGATCCGCACCACGTACGCCCGCGCCCGCCCTGAGCGAAGAAGGCCGCCACCGCGCGACCCAGCAGACCGGGCGCGTCGAGCCCGCCGAACGGTCCTCGAACTCCGACCAGCTCTCCACCGGCACCGCCACCGACCTCGCGCGGCCGTTCGCCAGTGCCGCGATGTCCAGGGCCGGATCGTCGAGCAGCTGCCGTGCCGGCCCGCGCGGCGCCACGCCAGCGAACGCGCAGACGTCCATGCGCACGCCGGTCAGCGCGTGCACGACGTCCGGGCTCGAGATAGACGCCGGGCGCGCCCAGTGCAGTGGCGTGGTCACCGTTCACCTCACAGGGACGTGTACTCGATGCCCTTCGCGGACGAGCTGCAGCTCCTCCATCGCGACCTCGCCGCCGCCCTTCGCCGGCGAGCGTCGGACCTGTCCACTTCTTCGGCTGGGCGTCGCGTCAGCTCCACGCTGACGACCTGGTGCGCGCTTCGTCGAGCAGCGTCATCGTGACCGTGCGCGGGGCGTACTCGCCGTCGCGGACCGCTCTTGAACCAGTCGAACATGTCGGTCGGAGCCGACGATGCCGCGTTTGAACGTCACGTCGTCGGTCTTGTTCGTGTTGGGGATCTTGCGGACCGTGTTGCACTGCTCGTTGCCTTTGCGGTACTCGGAGTAGTTGACCTCGTTGCCGAGGCCGGAGACGTCCGAGAAGCCCGCCGACGATCGGGTCTCCCGCCGCCCCCTGGGAGCCGCCGAGCTAGACGCAGGAAGTTGAATGCTCCGTACGGGTTGTCGCGACGTGGGCATCGCCTGCTCCTCTCATCGGCGGTCAGCGAGCGGCGCGTCGGCCGTCCACTGGCCGATCCGGAAGATCACGAACTCGGCCGGCCGCACGGGGCGACGCCGATCAGGCAGATGAGGCGGCCGTTGTCGAGGTCGTTCTGCGTCATCGTCGTGCGGTCGCAACGCACGAAGTACGCCTGCTCGGGCGTGGTGCCGAGCAGCGCGCCGTTGCGCCACTGACGTCGAGCAGGAAGTCCTCGACCGGTCTGCGGATCGTTCGCCCACAGCGCGCTCGCCGTTGGGCTCGAACACCGCCCACTGCGTCGACTTGTCGATCGAGTGCTCGAGGTACATGAACAGCCGCCGGACGTTGACGTACTTCCACTCGGGGTCCGAGCTCATCGTGCGCGCGCCCCAGACCCGGTTGCCACGGCCCTCGAAGAACCGCAGGGCGTTGATGCCCTCGGGGTTGAGCACCTGCTGGCGGCCGGTGTTGATGTTCGCCTCGAACCGCGTGAGCCCGCGCACGACCTCGTTGGCCGGCGCCTTGTAGCACGCCGCGCTCGATGTCGCGAGCGCGCGTAGATGCCCGCCACGAAGCCCGGACGGCGGCAGCGCGATCTCGGTCGGCGGCGCGCCCTGCGTCGGCCGGCTGCAGTCGGGTCGAGGATCTCGACCCACGGGTGGTAGAGCGCGGCGCGGGTCGAGTCGAACTTGCCGCGGAACTCGCGGATCTCGGTGAGCGACGAGCTCCTTCGGCGCGTCGACGATGGCGATCCGGTAGCCGCAGCCGCTCGGCGTGCTGGATGAGGTGCGTCGCGGCCTGCACGGGGCGTCGCCGCCCAGCACAGCCGGCGTCCGGCATGGCGACGATCGCGATGTCCTCGATCTCGCCGAGCGCGGTGAGTCCGGTGGCCTTGATCTCGGCGTGGTCCGGGTCGGCCTCCTTGCCGAGCAACTGGTCGGCCGTGGGCATGACACCGTCGTTGCCTCCCCCGAGCTCGAACCGGCCCACCGCGGGGTCGGCGCCCGCGCCGGTGAGCGCCACGGCGAGCACGATCGCGTCCGCGCCCATCGGGTCCAGCCACACCACGCCTGTGTCGTCCTCGGGGTGATCGCGGTGCAGCACGTCGCCGATGTAGCGGCGGTGGTTCGGGTGACAGCCCATCTGCACCGTGCGGTCGACGCGTTCCGGGTCGACGCGGACCAGCACCTCCAGTTCGACCAGGAGCAGACGGTCGCCCGCCGTGATCGCGCCGGTGCCGCCGCTGAACGACTGCCTGCCCGCGTTGTCGACGCTCACCACCCGCAGCTTGTCGGCGCTGAGCGGCGCGTCGGGCTTCGGCATCGGCGACGCGGCCGGCACGACCTCGACGAGCGCGCCGTTCCTCGCCCTGTTCGCCCGCAACGGTCCCTGATCGCCGAGCTCCGCCTTGACCGCCACGTTGCGGCTGCGCATCGGTCGCACCTCGACCAGGACGTTGCCCATCCGGCCGGGCCAGCGGGCGTGCCAGATCGCGGTCGCCGTGGTGCCGGCAGGCAGCGTCTGCGGCACTGTTCCCGACGCCACCCCACCCGCGGCATCGGCGAGACCGGCGGCGTGGACGCGAGACACGTAGAGGCGCTGACCGCCGTTGAGGAAGAACGCCCTGGCCGCGTGCGCGAGCACCGGCGTCACGTCACCGTCGAGCTGGTCGAGCTTGCCGTAGAGACGCTCGAACTCGACGAAGCTCGTGATGAGCCGCGGCTCGGAGTCCGTGGGGCCGCCCTGGTACTGCACCGGCCCGAAGCGGGTGCGCCCCGCCATCCCGGTCGTGCTGGTCGGCACGCCTTCGATCGACTTCGCGCGGAAGCTGACCTCTTCGACGAAGACGCCTGGTGCGAGGTACTCGGGCATGGCATGACTCCGTGCGGTGTCAGTGGATCGTGAACGGAAGGGCTGGGCTGACGATCTCGGCCAGTCTCATGTGGACGGTCGTGGTGCCGCGGTCCTGGAAACCCGGCGGGGCGTCCGGACCCGTGGTGATGTCGGTGACCTCGCCCGCCGGCGGGACGCTCTCGGCGACAGGCCCGGCGAGCGGGCCGGGCAGAGCCCAGACGGTGAGGGCGATCTGGAACGAGAACTTGGCCGGCATGTCGACGAAGCCCGGGCCCGGGATCACGAGCAGGAGGAACTCCCCGCGGTCGTCACCGTCCGCCCGGCCGGCGATCCGGTTCGACGCGGGGTGCCGCGCGATCACCCGCACCCACGGCACGATCGCGCCCGCGGAGTCGACGACCCGCCCCCGCACCCCGGTCGTGCCGCCTTGAGGCCCGAACCCGGCGCCGGGGAACAGCGCAACCCTCGGCGTCTTGACGGTGTCGAACGGGATGACGAACCGCCTTGGCACATACCGGCGGCGTTCGTCGGCGACGCGCACGATCACCGGCGCGGCGAGACCGGGCGTGACCAGCTGCCGGAACCGGCCGGGCCGGCGCCCGCGCGGCAGCCTCGCCGCCAATGGCCCCTCGCTAGTCACGACAACGTCGGCGAGCGAGCCGCGCATCGCGTCGACGACCTCGAGGCCGAACGCCAGACGGTGGACAAGGCCGAACCCGGCCGTCACGACGCCACTTCCAGCGTGACGGTGTCGACGAGAGGTGGACCGGCGGTCTGCGGACCCGCCACCACGACCACCCGCGCCTGGTACGGCAGGGACAACCGGAAGTCGACGGTGAGCGCCTCGAACGTCCTCATCAGGTCGTCGGTCGTCAGGTCCTCCATGACCACGCTCACCGACTCGTCGGGTGCCCACCGCCCCGCCGGGTCGAGCAACGGCCCGGACAACGTCGGAACCGACTCCAGCACCTCGAGCGTGCGACCGACGATGAGGTGCTCGTGCACCGCGTTGTCCGCCCACGCGGTCACCAGGTAGTGCAGATCGAGCGGCAGGAAGGTGCGGTTCTCCTCGGCGCTCCGCGTCGCCCACGCCGCCCTCATGGTCTTGTCGAAGTCGACCCGGTACAGCAACAGCGACAACGCCGGGAAGACGATCTCGGTGTCGTTCTTCAGATCGAGGTCATCGGTGCGGATGACCACCACGCCGGTCTGCTGCCCCTGGATCGGCTGCTGCTCGGCGAAAGCCAGCCGGAGCAGCCGCGCCAGGCTGCTGCCCACCGCGCCGACGCTCTCGAAACCGGCCATGGAAGCCAGCATCCAGACGCCCCGTCCTCGCTCCGTATCCCGTGCGTAGAGGAATTCGTGCGGATTCGGTCACCCACACGTACGAGCCTGCGTCCTTTTTGACACGAAACGCGCCGTTGCGTCGATAACCGTTTGGGGAAGGGAGTCACCGATGGACGGGCCGCATCTGCGTGTGCTTGGCGGGTTCACCGTGCGCCTGCACGACCGGCCGGTCCGGCTACCGCTCAGCGCGCAGCGGCTGCTCGCCTTCCTGGCGACGCAGGCACGACCCCAGGACCGCACGGACATCGCCCAGCACCTCTGGCCGGACCTGTCCGAGGCACGCGCGGCCGGAACCATGCGCTCCGCACTGTGGCAGATCCGCCGCCGGCTGCCCGGCATGGTCACCGGTGACGTCGTGACGATCGTGCTCGGCCCGGTCACCGACGTGGACCTGTGGCGGACCACGCGGTACGCCTTCGACCTGCCGGGCAACGGCAGTTCCTCGTGCTGGCGGGAGTTCATCGACGACCTGAGCTGCGATCTCCTGCCACACTGGTCGGACGACTGGCTGACGCTCGAACGCGAGCGCTATCGCCAGATCAGGTTGCACACATTGGAAACCCTATGCCGCCAACTCACCGGGTCGGGCGACACGCAGCCCGCCATCGAGGTGGCCTTGCGCGCCGTGGGCGCCGACCCCCTTCGCGAGACGGCACAGCGGGCGTTGATCGAAGCCCACCTCGCCGACGGCAACATCTCCGAGGCGATCCGCCAGTACGACTCGTATGTCCAGATCCTGCGGCAAACCCTGGGTGTTGCACCGACATCCGCGCTGTGCGCGCTACTGCCGCGCGCCCCCTACCACCGAAGGCCCCGCTAGTGCTGTCACGCAACGTTGGCTGGGTAGTGAGTCCAGGTGCGGATGGGTGAGTCGGCGGCGAAGCCGGACTTCGGCTGGGCGCGGGCGTTGCGCCAACGGATGGTCTGCCATAAGAACCGCCCACTCGCAGGATCCGGCGCAACGTTTCCCGCTGATCGCCGTGACCGTGCCGTGGTCGAGCAGGTGCTCGCGCGGCTTCGCGAGCGACCAGGTGGCGAACGCGGTGATGCCCCAGTCGGCTCAGAACGTCCGGGCGATCAGGCAGATCCGTTCGCAGATCTGCTCACACTGTGTCGGGCCGGATCGGCACGAGAGCTGGTACAACACGTCCCGTGTCCCCCGTCCCGCGAGAGGTTCTCGCTGGCGCCGAGGTTGACGCGGTACCGGACAGGTGTCGCGCGTTCGTCCTGTGAGACAACGGCCTCGCAAGGAAGTGGCCCAAGGGTGTCTAGCGGCTAGTACTACAGCCGCAGGCCGTGATCTTTGAGTCGTCGCTGGTAGTGGCATTGTCGGGCTCGGTGTTGGTGACGTCGTCGCCAGTGTGACCAGGCCATGGTGTGTGAGCGCGGCTGCGGTGTGCAGGTCAGGACCGCGTGCAGTCGCCTGATCTCGTTGACGCTCAACGGGATCAGGCCGTCATCACAGTCTGAAGAGCCCCCTTTTCCGCCTTCGCGGTCACGGTGAGGAAGGCGTGGGCGAGCATCGCGAGGGTGATGTGCCGGTACCAGGCGTCGTACTTGCGGACCTGGTAGTGGTCCAGGCCGACCTCGTTCTTGCCCGCCTGGAAGCATTCCTCGACCGCCCAGCGGGTGCCGGCCACCCGGACCAGCGTGTCCAGCGGCACCGGACTCGGTGTGTGGCACAGGAAGTACGCCAGCTCGTGCACACCCTTGGCGTTACGGGACAGTGAGCGGCGGATCAGCAGACTGTGGTGTTGCCCGGCGTCGACCAGGGCCCAGTCATACAACCGTGGCCCCTTGGCGCCGTCGCCGCAGGAGCGGCGCTGCCAGGCCGCCTTCGGCACGAGCCGGGCCAGCGTGTCCGCACGCCGTTTCCCCGCGGCCGTCGGAAGTTTCTGACTGCACGGAATCGCCAGGACGTAGGCGATACCGTGTTCTTCCAGCCAGGACCGCAGGCCGGGATTCTGGCCGTAGGCCTCGTCGGCGGTGAACCAGGAGAACGGCACCCCGGCGTCCATGGCCCGCTCGACCATTTTCCGGGCCAGTTCCGGTTTGGTCGCGAACTCGACCTCATCGTCGATCCCGGCCTCACGGCACCGCTCCCGGTCAGCGCACCAACTGGCCTTGGGCAGGTAGAGCTCGCGGTCGATCAGGGCACGTCCGTGCGGGGAGGCGTAGGCCAGGAACACCCCGAGCTGGCAGTTCTCGATCCGCCCGGCGGTGCCGGAGTACTGGCGTTGCACCCCAGCAGACTTGGTGCCCTTCTTCAGGAATCCGGTCTCGTCCGCGACCAGCACGCCCTGCTCATGCCCGAGATGGTCTGCCACGTAGACACGCAGATCATCCCTGACCTGATCAGCGTCCCACGCCGCGTGGTTGAGCAGCCGCTGCATGCCGTCCGGTGTCAACTCACCCGCCTGCTCGGCCAGCGTCCACCCGTTCTTGCGCTCGGTCCGCGACAGCAAACCCAACAGGTAGGACCGAGCCCGCCTGCGGGTCTGGACCTGCGCGAACCTGCCCGCGATCCGCGCGAACACCCCATCGAATCCTGCCCGCCACACGTCCAGGTCTAAGATCGGCAACGCGGCCACCGTCTCGCTTCGAGTCCCAACACACCTCGAAGTTGATCACGGTGGCCGTCCTACATCCCCTCCAGGTCATCGACCAAGATCACAGCCTGCGGCTGTAGTACTAGCCAGGAGGCCCTCGATTACTCACGCTAACGCACCGCTGACCGAGCTGGGCCGGCTACGTCTGGCCCGGTGTGTCGTCGAGGACGAATGGCCTGTCCGGCGGGCCGCTGAGCGGTTCCAGGTGTCGGTCAGCACGGCGCATCGCTGGGCCGGCCGTTACCGCGAGTTCGGCGCCGCGGGCATGGCCGACCGGTCCTCGTGCCCGTTGTCGAGCCCGCGCCGGACCCCGACGCGCACGGAACGGCGGATCATCAAGGTCCGGCTGGCGCAGCGGTGGGGACCGGCGCGGATCGCGTATCTGCTGGGGCTGGTGCCCTCGACCCGTGCACCAGGTCCTGACCCGTTACGGCCTGGCCCGGCTCAGTCACGTCGATCGCGCGACCGCCCTGCCGGTACGCCGCTACGAACGCGCCACGCCCGGTGAACTCGTGCACGTCGACATCAAGAAGCTGAGCAATATTCCCGACGGCGGCGGCCACAGGATCCATGGCAGGCAGGCGGGTCAGCGCAACAGCTCCGCGCACCGCGACCCCGCCCGGCCACGCACGAAAAACCGTGCCAACCTCGGCTACAGCTACCTGGCCTCCTCGACCGGCACGAGCTGGCGGCGGAGTGGCTGCAGATCTGGACGGACCTCGGGCGGGCGCCGCGGACGATCGACGCGTATGCGCGCGGGCTGGGCGAGTATCTGCTGCGTCTGTGAACGCGAGGGCATCGATCCGTTCGACCGCCAACCGTTCTCAGGTCGCGTTGTTCGTGCGGGAGCTCACTGACACGCCCCAGCAGTCGCGGCCCTAATGTCGTCGCGTTCGACTCGGGTTCCGGGTCTTTCCAACGCCACGCTGCAGCAGCGATTGGTCCCGGTGCGGCTGTTCTACGACTTCCTCGTTCGAGGAAGGACTGCGCGAGTCCAACCCCGTCGGACGTGGCCGCTATACGCCGGGCAGGGCGGCAGTGGGCAGCAGGGCGCTGGTGCCGCGATGGTCAAAGCTGCCGTGGATTCCCAGTGAGGCCGCATGGCGCGCGTGCTCGACGTGTTCGGCTGCGGTCGATCCGCAACCGGTTGATGTTGGCGCTGGCCTACGACGCCGCGCTGCGCCGCGAGGAGTTGTGCTCGCTGCGCACCGACGATCTCGACCCGGCGCACCGCACGCTGCGGGTGCGGGCCGCCACGACGAAGACCCGTCGCGAGCGCGTCGTGCCGTACTCAGCGCGACCGGTGTGCTGCTGGCCGAGTATCTGCGCATCGCCGCACGCTCGTCGCGCGCCCGTGGTCGCTGTTCTTGTCTGAGTCCCGTCGCAAATCGGGCCAGCCGTTCACGTTGTGGACGTGGTCGAAGGTCGTGCGCCGCCTCGCACTTGCGCTGAGGTTCCTCCCTTCTCCACGCACACGACGCGGCATATGTGTCTGACCGACCTGGCCCGGTTGGGCTGGGAGCTGCACATGATCGCGACCTTCGCCGGTCATCGCTCACACAGACTCGACACTTCTCTACATCCATTTGTCCGGCCGCGACTTGTCCGCCCAGTTCGACACTCGTCGATGTACGCAGATCCATTCACGGCGTGTCGCGTTGCTCGCCGAGCTCGGCGTCGAGCCCGATGGAGCCGGCGCAGTGAGCGCCGGTGCGCTGCCAGCGCTGCGCGTTGCCGTCTGCGACTATCGGCGTGGCGTTTCCCGCTGGACTCGAGCGCTGGGACCGGCGACCCGCTGTTTGAGGTGCGAAGCCGGTGCGCGTAGCCGCGCTCGGCCTGCGGCGTTGCGTCCTACCGTCGCACGGCGCGTCCCGTCGGCGGACCGCGTTGCGCTGGAGCGCCCTCTGCGGCTGGTTCGAGCCGTTGGACGTCGGCGCGTGCCGCCCTGCACCATCGTCGACTACGTTCGCATCGGAGGTGCGTCTGTCTGTCACGCCGTCGCGCCATCTTGCTGGTTCGCTGCGCCGACAGCGGTCCGCGCCTACTGGGCTGGACGGCCTGTGGAGTGGCCGATCTGCGGCCTCGAGCAGCGCGTATTCCGCCGCAACTCTACTGCCCATTTCCGTGACTACGCTCGCGCCCGTTCGTGCTCGCGCTGCGCCTACCTGCTCGGTGCGCTTCGACGACTTCCACCACCTGCGCTTCTTCTAACCGCCTGCACCTGGCTCGACCTGGTCTTCGGCCCTCGATATGTCGACCGAATGAGATCACGCCGTGGTCCGCACCGATCTGCAACAGTGGGGCTATCGCGCTCAGACCGCGGGCACGCACACTCTGCTGCCTTCGGCGTTCTGCCAGATCCTGCTGATCAACCGCAGCCCCCTCATTGCGTTTATCTGTCCACTGCGCTGTTCGTTCGCCTCTGACGAGCATCTCGGCCACCGCCGAGCCCCCTCTTACACGGCGCTGCACGCCTTGCAGCGGGTCGTAGCCGCGCTCGGGTATGTGCGATCCTCCCGTCGCGGCACGGCCTACAACACTGCGCCCAACATCGAGCGCACGCACCCGACCTGGGCCGCGTCCATCTAACGCTCGCTTTACCACCTCGCCTCTCACTCCCTCAAGTTCGCGTCTATCATCCGGACCCAGATCGCCAAGGCCGGCGGTGGCTGGCCGCCCAGCACCCCGAGATCACCGAGCCCGCCCAATGGACTCGCGGAACCTGCGCGTCCTGGGTCGCCGCTCATCGACCGCATGACCTCGGCGATTACGTCTCAACGCTCGCGACCGCGTCTCGGCTATCTCGCTCGGTGACGCCGATCTCACTTCTCTCACCAAGGCCTCACACCTCATCGCCAGCCGCACCTTCTTCCGAGACTGCCAGGAATGGGAGTGGATCCCCCGCCGGTTCTACCCCGCCTCGCGCACTGGCAGTGCCTCGCAGCGTCTCTCGCGCTGATCGCCACCTATCCTCGCGTGATCGCCGACGACCTATGGGCCAAGCTGCTGTCGGCCGGACTGCAACCTCGATGCTCGAAGCCATGCCCGACCACCTCCGCCGGCAGCTACTATCCACTCGCTCTCATCCGGCCCTCACCTTGACCTGGCTGTTCTGCGGTCTCCGCAGCGATGAGCTCTCCCGCCTTCGCGTCGGCTGCATCCGCTGGCAGCACCACGGCAGCCCATCCCGGCGTTTCCGCCGACGTCCTGGCCGCGTGACGCTGTCTGTCTGCTCGACGTCCCGATCCACAAAACCGGCACCGCGTTCACCAAGCCGGTCGATCCTCTCGTCGGCCAAGCCATCGAGGCCTGGCAGGCCGTCGCGCCCCCGCAGCCCCACGATGCTCGACCGCAAAACCAACGAGCACGTGCGATCTCCTGTTCTCCATCCGCGCCCACCCTGTCGCCAAGATCTACATCAACCGCTCGATCATCCCCGCGCTCTGCGCGCAAAGCCGGCGTCCCGACCGCTGACGTCCGCGGCAACATCACCAGTCACCGGCCGGTCCACCATCGCCAGCCAGCTTTACAACGCCAAGGAACCGATGACCCTGTTCGAGCTGCAGGCCTGGCTCGGTCATCGCAGCCCGCACAGCACCCAGCACTACACGAAGATCAACCCCGAACACGCTCACCAAGGCCTACACCGAGCCGGCTACTTCGCCCGCAACGTCCGCACCATCGAGGTCCTGCTCGATCGAGACGCCGTCGCCTCCGGCGCTGCCGCAGCAGGCCAGCCCTGGCAGCACTACGACCTCGGCCACGGCTACTGCACCTACACTCTTCTTCGAGCAATGTCCAGCATCGGATGGCCTGCGCTCGCTGCGACTTCGCACAACGCCGTCGACGACCACTCCCGCCTGGCCTATACCGAAATCCTCGCCGACGAGACCAAAGAAACAGCCGCCGCGTTCTGGCAGCGAGCACAGATCTTCTTCCACAGCAACGGAATCAGCGTTGAGCGGGTACTCACCGACAACGGCTCGTGCTACCGCTCACGGCTCTGGCGCGACACCCTCACCGATGCGGGCATCACACACAAACGCACCCGCCCCTACCGCACCGAGACCGAACGCCGCGAGGCGTTCCCGCGGTGGCTGCATCTCTACAATCACCACCGCGGTCACACCGCATTCAAAGGCCTACCGCCCGCCAGCCGCGTTCCTAACCTCTCCGGTCAGTACACCTAGTGGACCCGTGAACAGGACGAAGCCGGTTTCGACGGCCTGCTCGTCTCCTCGACGGCTTCGCGTGCCCGTTCTGCGACTATGTCAGCGCCGCCCCTCCACTGATTCAAGCAGGGGCATACGCACAAGCGACCGGCCTGACCGTTGATCACGTGCTCACTCTGCTCCAGGACGGTGCCCTGCTCACCGCAGCTGACGTCGACCTCGCGATCGCGGCTGGTCCACTGTCCCAGGACCGGCGGGACTCACTGATCGTCACCGAGACTTTCCGGTTTGGCCTGCGCCTCGTTCATGGCCGACTCACCGCCGCGCCGACTGCTTCGACGACGGGCAGAGCACATCATGCAGCCGGCACATGCAGAGGACCAGTTCTCTTCGCCAGAATCGAACGGTTTCGTCCTGCTCACCTCATGTTGGGCGCTAAGCCGATGGTTGCCGCGTCAGACAGGTCTCCTGGCGCAACCGGTTCCTGGGCACGAGCACCCGCAGCAGCGGTCCCGCCATCGCCGTGGTGACCACCGCCATCACCACCATCAACGAGTACAGCTGCTCATCCAGCACACCCAGCTGCAGTCCCACGGTCAGCACGACGAGCTCGGTGAGACCGCGCGTGTTGAGCAGTGCCGCGAGCCCGGCCGACTGCCGCGGTGGCACGCCATGCAGGCGGGCGCCCGCGAACGCGCCGCAGAACTTGCCGCCGATCGCCACCAGCAGGACCAGACCCAGTTCGCCGAGAGCGGTGAGGTCGATCCCCGAGAGGTCCACCTTCAGTCCGACGACGATGAAGAAGACGGGCAGGAGCAGCACCGAGCACAGTTGTCCGACACGCTCCAGGATCTGCTCGCGCAGCACGCTCATGCCCTCGCGGGGGACCACGACGCCGAACAGGAACGCGCCGAAGATGAAGTGGAGTCCGATCCACTCGGTCGCCGCTCCCGACACCAGTAGACCTACGATCAGCGCGGCCATCACCGGGACGGTCAGGCCCTCGTTCGGCCAGGTGTTCGCGAGGCGCCGCAACAGTGGCCGCACGATCCACAGCATCACCGCCACGAAGATCGGGGCGAGCAGCATCCGCCACTGGTCCGGGCCGCCGGATCCGGTGAGCGCGACCACGACGGCCAGCAGGGACCAGGCCACCAGGTCGTCGACCGCGGCGCAGGTCAAGGCCAGTGCTCCGAGCGCGGTGTCGTGCATGTTCCGGTCGACGAGGATCCGTGCCAGCACCGGGAACGCGGTCACCGACATCGCGACGCCCATGAACAGCACGAAGCCGAGGCGATGCTCGGTTGGATGACGTTGGAGCAGCTGCAGTGCGAGCAACACGCCGAGTCCGAAGGGCAACACGATCGAGGCGGTGGACACGGTGGCGGCGATGCGGGCACTACCGCGCAACAACCCGCGGTCCAGTTCGAGGCCGATGATGAACATGAACACCGCCACGCCGACGTTCGCCAGTGTCGTGAGGTGCGGCCGCACATCGGTGGGAAACACGTGCGCGGCAATGGCTCCGTCGAACAGCGTCGGCCCGACCAGGATGCCGGCGAGGATCTCGCCGATCACGGCGGGCTGGTCGAGTCGCCTGGCGAGCGCACCGAGCACCTGGGCCAGGACGATGATCAGTGCCAGGTCGAACAACAGGATCGCGATCTGGTCCGCCTTCATCGCAGTTCATCCCTCCGGGGAATCGTCCACACAGCACTCACCCGCAGGTCTTCTTCAGCTCGTCGAGGAACTTGAGGCTCTCGAGCACCGCGTCGGTGTCGGGCACGAAGTCGATCAGGCACGCCACCTCGTCCACGTCGATCTCCCGCAGCCGCTCCACCACAGCCACGCCGTCCTCGACCGACCCGAACAACCCGCTGGTGCGGTAGTAGCGGTCGAACGAGTGGTCCACGAGGAACTCGACGTCCTCGGGGTCGATGTCGTTGACGTCGATGCCGGGCAGCAACTCGTGTGCGGCCTTCGCGATCAGGCCGATCGAGGAGCGGAGGTACGCGCGGAACGGCTCCCGCACCATGCGCAACACCGAGTTCTGGTCGGGGCCGAGGAAGGTGTGCAGCATCAACGCGACGTGCCCGCGCCCGCCGTGGTGCTGCTCGTGCGTCGCGCGGTAGCTCGCGATCTTGGCGGCCAGCTCGTCCAGCGACTGTCCTAGCAGGTGGGTGAGCACGCCGGTGCCCAGCCGGCCTGCCTGCCGGAACGTCTCGGGTGACCCGGAGCTCGTCAGCCACATCGGCAGCTCCTGCTGCACCGGCCGCGGATGAATGCGCACGGAGGCGGGCTCGCCGTTGCCGTCGATCAGCTCGACGGCGTCACCACGCCAGAGCCGCCGCATCGTCGCGAGGTTCTCCTCAAGCACTTCCCGGCGCGACCGGTAGTTCTCCGGGTTCAGCACGAAGTCCACCGTGTGCCAACCGGGTGCCAGCGACACGCCCGCGCGCCCGCAGGAGAGGTTGTCCACAACGGACCACTCCTCCGCGAGCCGCACGGGGTGATGCAGCGGGGCCACGACGCTGCCCGCCCGCACGGCCACGTTGCGGGTGACCGCGGCGACGGCCGCGCCGGTCACCGACGGGTTCGGGTAGCGGCCGCCGAACTCGTGGAAGTGCCGTTCGGGTGTCCACACCGCCGTGAAACCGTGCGTGTCGGCGAACCGGGCGCCCTCGATCAGCAACCGGTAGCCGTCCGCGGCGGCGTCGTCGGCAAAGTAGAAGAGGCTGAACTCCATCACGCCACCTCCAGCTTCCGGTCGAGCAGAGCCGCGAGGTCCGCGAGCACCGGGGTCTGGAAGAGCGTGCGGATCCCGAGCTTCACGCCGAACACCGTCTGGATCTCCCGCGCGGTGCGGATCGCCAGCAGCGAATGCCCACCGGACTGGAAGAAGTGCGCATTCGGCCCGATCAGTGACCTGCCGAGCACCGCCTCCCAGATCTCAGCGAGCCGGTGCTCGGTCGGTGTCCTGGGCGTGTCCTCTCCCGTGGTGACGGTGCTCGCGGGAGCGGGCAGCGCGGAACGGTCCACCTTTCCGGTCGGCGACAACGGGATCGCGTCGATGACCTGGAAGACCGACGGCACCAGAAAGCTCGGCAGTGCCTCCTGCGCGAACGCCCGCAGCAGATCGAGGTCGAGATCCGGCGAACCCGGCACCACGTGTGCGACGAGCTCCTGCCCTCCGTGCACGGACACGACGGCGGACGCCACGTCGCGATGGCCGTGCAAGGTGGTCTCGATCTCGCCGAGCTCGATCCGCACGCCGCGGATCTTGATCTGTGCGTCCTTGCGGCCGAGGAACTCGATTTCGCCGTCGAAGTTCCAGCGGCCGATGTCCCCGCTGCGGTACATCAGCGCGCCGGGCTCCGGAGCGAACGGGTTGGGCACGAACCGTTCGGCGGTGAGCTCCGGCCGATTGAGGTAGCCGTCGGCGACACCGGGGCCCCCGATGTAGATCTCACCGGGCACACCGACCGGGACCCGCGCGCCGTGCTCATCGAGGATGTCGATACGGCTGCTGTGGATCGCGCGGCCGAGGGTGACGCGCTGCCCGTCACCGCGCACCACGTGCTGGGCGGTGACGAACACCGTCGTCTCCGTCGGGCCGTACAGGTGATGGACATCCCGGACCTGTGACCGCTCGAAGAGGTCCGCCAGCAGCTGCGGGTTCAGCTGCTCGCCGCCGACCGTCACCGTCTGAACCGTGTCCGGCAACCTGTTGGCGCGCAGATACTCCGCGAGGACCGACGGCACCAGGTTCATCATCGTGACGCCCCGTAGCTCGGGTGCGTCGGCGGGGACGGCGAGCAGTCCGTCGCTCAGTCGCACCTGCCCGCCGGTGAGCAACGGGGGCCAGATATCCATGGCCGACACGTCGAACGAGAACGCGATGGTGCCGAACACCGCGGCGAACGCCTCATGCGGCACGGTGTCGAGGAACCAGTCCAGGTACCAGTTCAGGTTGCGGTGCAGGGTTCGCACGCCCTTGGGCTTGCCGGTGGAGCCCGAGGTGTACATGAGGTACACCAGGTTCTTCGGCGTCACTCCAGGGTCGAACGGCGTCGCGGGCCGCCGGGCGAGCACTTCGGGATCGACCTCGACCACGGGGATCGCCAGGTCGTCCGCGAAGAGCTTCACCAGTTGCCCGGTGGTCACCAGCACACGCGAGCCGGAGTCCGCCAGCACATACCGCAGCCGCTCAGGTGGGTAGGTCGGGTCGAGCGGCACGTAGGCACCGCCCGCCTTGAGCACACCCAGAATCGCGGCCACAGCGTCGATCCCGCGCTCCAGCGCCACGCCGACCGGGACGTCCGGCCCCACCCCCAGCTCTCGCAGGTGGTGCGCGAGCCGCGTCGACAGCACGTCCAGCTCCGCGTAGGTGATCTGCCGTCCGGGTTCCACGACGGCGGGCCGCTCCGGGGTCGTGCGCGCCTGGCGGGCGAACCGCTCGTGCATCATCGCCGCGTCGACCGGGCGCAAGTGGCCCTGCCACTCGGTGTCGAGGCCACGCAGCTCGTCCACCCCGAGCATCGCGAGCTCCCCGGGCCGCCGCAGCGGTTCGGCGAGGAGCTCCGTAAGCAAGGTGGTGACGTGCTCGGCGAGGTGCTCGACGCGGCGGCGGTCGAACAGGTCGGTCGCGTAGCCGAGCCGTAGCTGGACCGCACTCCCCTGGTGGTCGACGAACCGGAAGCGCAGGTCGAGCCGTTGGTCGGCGGCTGTCGTGTCGAGCACCTCCACGTCCAGGTCCGCCATGGCGAACCCGCGCGGTGTGACCGCGGTCTCGACGGCGTACTGGAACACGGGATGTCTACTGGGATCTCGTGGCAGATCGAGCCGTTCAACCAGTTGCGCCACCGACATCCCGGCGTGGGCGACCGCGTCGGCGAGTGCGTGACCGCAGTGCTCGACGACCTCTGCCGCGGTGGCGAGTCCGTCCACGTCCAGCACCGCGGCCACGGTGTCGGCGTACGGACCGACGAGCCGCTCACCGCCGACCGGTCGGCCCGGGTGCCCGACGCCGAGGACGAACCGGTTGGCCGCCGTGTGCCTGCTGAGCACCAGCGCCACAGCCGCGAGCAGCTGCGGCCGCAGGTCGGCGCCAGATCCGCGAAGTGCCGCACTGACCTCAGTGGACAGTTCCCGCGTGACCCAGTCTCCGCGGAACGACATCGTCGCCGGGCGGACGTGGTCGGCGGGCATGTCCAGGGTGGGAACGCCGTCGAGTTTTCCGCGCCAGTACTCGGTCAGCGCCTCGATGTCCGCGCGGTGTCCGTCCAGCGGTGCCACGGGGTCGGAGAGGGTTTCGCCGCGGTAGCGCGCGGCCAGCTCCTCCGCGACGACTTCGAGCGACCGCGCGTCGGCGACCGCGCGGTGCGCGACCAGGACGAGCAGGTGGTCACCGTGCCCCAGCCGGTGCAGCACAGCCGTACACGAACTGCCCGCACTGACGGCGCCGATGTCCTGTCCCACCAGGGATTCCGGATCGCCCGTCGCGGTGGAGACCACCAACGCGCCCGGAGCAGGCGGCACCAAGTGCACGTACAGGGCGCCGTCGCGGAGCTCGAACCGGGAACGCAGCACGTCGTGCCGGGCCAGCACGTCGTCGAACGCATCACGCAACCGGTCAGCATGGAGCTCGCCGCGCAACCGCAGCGGCAACGCCACGACGTTGGCGGTGTGGTCCGTCGCCCAGTGGTCTAGGAACCACCACTGCTCCTGCAGGCTCGAGGCCGGCACGCCACAGGCGCCGACCGCGTCGGTCACGTGGGTCATCGCGAGTAGTCCTTTGCTGCGGAGGTGAGTTCGGGAGTGGGGCGAGCGGCACGTCGCTCGGAGGCCGTGTGGCATGAGCGTGACTTTGGTGCCGCTGGACGGCCCGCACGTGCTTTTCGCGCCGAACAAGGAGTTGCGGCACCGCTAGGCCTGCCAGTACTCGAGCACGATCGTGAGGCGCTCGTACCGGCTGCCCGAGGTGACCTCGCCGATGCTGTGCCACGTGGCGTCGTGCGGGGTGAACAGCACGCTTGTGCCACCCAGCGGAGGGATCGACCGTGCCGGCACCGTGTCGTCCCCGGCGCGCCACAGGTGCAGCTCACCACCGAAGCCGGGAGACCAGCCGTCGCTGACGTGCAGCACCCAGTGCACTGCCTTGGACGCCTTGCCCGTGCCCACCGTCTGATGGTCGCCGTCACCGTAGCGGAACAAACCCACGGTCATCGGAAACGTCGTCAGGTCACGGTCGAGCCCGTCGCTCGCCCATGTCGCCAAGTCCGGTGACAGCAGGCTGTCCAGCAGTTCCGCCCACGCGGGCGGCAGGTGCCGCGCTGCCGCGGTGCGCTCGCCGTGCTCGAACAGCACGAGCAACCACACCCGGTAGTTCTTGACGTGCCGGGGTCCCTCCTTCACCAGTCGGCGGTACAGCTCGCGCGCCGGTGGCCGCGCGGTCAGCCGGGCCAGGTCCGCAGGCGCGATCACCGATTCCATCGTGTGGTGCGTGAACGGTGAACCGTGCCTGCGGAACTCGGCGATCTTGTTGATCATCCTGGGCGCCGGTCAGCGGGAGTGCCGGGTCTCCCAGTCCTCGAACCAGTACTCGAGCTGCACCGTGAGGCGGGTCAGCCGACCACCGGTGTCCACTTCGGACACAGAGTGCCAGGACTGGTCAGTCGGCGGGAAGGCGAGCACCTGGCCGGGAGCGGGAGCGATCCGGCGCGCCGGATTGGCATCCGGGTCGCCGCTCACCCGCACCTCGTACTCGCCACCGACGCCGGCAGGCCATTCCGGGTTGAGGTAGAGGATCGCGGTGAGCGCCTTGTTCGGCTTGTCCTTGTGCACTGAGATGAAGTCGCCGTCGACATGGGTGTAGACGCCCATGTCGAACGGCAAGCCGGCCAGCTTCAAGCCGGTCTCCTCCTCGAGCCACCGGGTGAACTCGTCCGACATCAGCTCGGCGACGAGTCCGGACCACAGGCCGGACAGGCCCGCCGCGCCTTCGGCCACGACACCGTCGCGAACCAGGTACAGCAGGTTCATCCGGTACTGCTTCTCGTGAGCGGGGTCGGTCCTCGCGATCTGCCGGGCGCCCAGCAGCGGCGCCTGGTCGAACAGCCTGTCCACCACGTCCTTCGGCGCGACGCCCTTGGCGACATGGATCTCGAACGGGTCGTTGATGTGTTCGAACTCGGCTTCCTTGTTCAACATCGTGCTTCCCCCAAGTTGGTGATCGGTCAGGTCGTGCTGGACGAACTCACGGTGCGCCCGCGGAGACGTACGTGACCAGCTGACGCACGGCGGCCGTGGCGTAGCAGCCGGATGGCAGGAAGAACCCCAGGGTGGCCTGGAACCTGCCCGCGAACTCCTCGTCCGGCCGGAACCCTCCGACCGTGACGACGGTCTGCAGCACGCTGGCTCTCGTCGAGGTGCGCTTCGCGATCACACCGTGTTCGAACGAGTACTTCGTGAAGGGGATCTCCCTCCGGCGTGCCAGCAGCGCCGCCGCGTTCGTCCCTGATCTGGCGTAGCGGTAGGACAACCCGTCGACCTCCACGTCGACCGCGTCGTCGCCGAACGCCTCGCCCGCTTCCTCCGCCAGCGCAGCGTTCCACTCGTGCGAGCCGTGCGCTGCTAGAAAGAAGGCCGCCGCGCGTGGATCCAGCGCGGTGAAGAACGCCCGCGGGTCGCCGGGGTGGCGGCCCGCCTCCTCGCTCTCCCGCGCCCCCAGTCCGGCAAGCTCGTGCAGCGCCAGGTCCCAGTCGCCCGCGAGCATGGCGCCACCGACCAGATGGGTCCGCTTTGGTCCGCCCGGCACGCCGAAGCGCTGGGTGTCGTAGTAGTTGAGGAACAGCAGGTTCACCTTGCGCAGCGCGGAGAACCGCTCGGCGGACAGACCCGCGAGACCGCGCACGACCACCCGGAACCCATTGCCCTCCAGCTCGCCGATCGTGATCGGCTCGTCACCGTACCCGTAGTGCGACAGCGAGAACCTGCGGTGCTCGGCTTCGACGAAGCCCAGCACCCAACCTGTATCCTCTTTGGACAGAGCGTGCGCCGGCACCGCGATGACCTGTTCGGTGATGCCGTCCTCGTCCTTGAGGCCGCCGAAGGTGATCTCCTGCGTGGACACCCCGAGCTTCTCGGCGATCAAGTGCACCGCCTCGGTGGTGGTGTAACCGTCCTTGCGCAGCAACAGGTACCGTTGCGCGCCACCGGTGTCGTCCCGCAGTGGCAGGACCATGGTCTCGCGCACCAGGAAGTCGGACGGCCGTACTTTCAAGAGTGCTTCAGACCTCAACGGACCACCTCCGGCTGGGTACGGCCACGATGTCGGCGCCCAGCGCGCGCAGCGCACCGGGCAGGTCGGCATAACCGCGGGCGAGATGATGGGTCCCGCTCAGCAGCGTCGGTCCCGGCACCCGCAGCGCGGCGAGCAGTGCGGCGGCGGCACCGCGCAGGTCCTGCGCGACCAGCTCA
This sequence comes from uncultured Actinomycetota bacterium, assembly GCA_963766275.1. GTDB lineage: Bacteria > Actinomycetota > Actinomycetes > Mycobacteriales > Pseudonocardiaceae > Lentzea. The sequence continues at coordinate 13,284 of CAVYAD010000039.1, read as the reverse complement.
CAACCCGGCCGCGACGCGACGGCGGGACCGGTCACCACGGCGCTGCGGCCGTCCTGGCGAACCCGCATGCCCAGCTGTCCGAGCAGCTCCAGGTAGGAGAACCTGTTGACCCACACCGTCTCGGTGAACCTGGACGTGCCGTCGGCGAGCCCGGCGAGCAGCGCGAGGAACGGCTGGCTGTCGCTGTAGACGCCGTGCGAGGAGATCGTCAGCTCGATCGGGCGCAGCCGCTCGGCCGGCCGCACCACGACGGTGTCCTCGCCGCTGTCGAAGTCGACTCCCATGTCCCGCAACGCCCTCATCTCCGGAGCGAGCGCGGCGACCGCGCGGCGCATGTCGCTGCCGTGGATCACCAGAGGTTCGTCCGCCGCGGTCGCACCCGCGCAGATCCAGGTGACGACCTCGATCAGGTCCGGCACCAGCGTGTGCCGCGCCGGGTTGCGCAGATCGCTGCCCCCGCGTCCGCGCACCACGACGGTGTGGGCGGCCGGCTGCTCGATCTCCGCCCCCAGCTCGCGCAGCACGTCGACGAGGTCGGTCACGTCCGGCTTCGGGTAGAGGTTGCGCAGTGTGCTGACGCCCTCGGACACCGCGGCCATGAGCAGCGCCATCTTTGACGCGCCCGAGTAGTGCGGCCCGGTCTTGAGCTCGCGGTCGACCGTGTGGTCGAGCAGGTCGATGTCGCACCCGCGCAGGCGCGTCGCGGTCACTTCGAGACTGCCGTCCGGCTGCGTGACCGCGGTGGCACCGAACCGGCGGAACACGCTGACGTACTGCTCGACTGGCCTGCGCAGCGCCGGACCGTCGCCGATCTGACAGCCACCGTTGACCGGCACCACGACGTGACCGGTTCTGTGTAGCAGCGCGGGAATCAGGTAGACCACGCCGTGGATCCGTTGGCACAGCTCAGGATCGAGCACAGCGGTGGAGACGCCGGTCGCGTCGAGCTCCAGCGTGTCGCCGTCCACCGACACGCGAGCGCCTGCGTCACGCAGCAGCGACGTGAGCACTCTCGTTTCCACGATGTCCGGCACATTGGCGATGCGCACCGTCGCGTCGGCCGCCACTGCGGCGGACACGACCGTGACCAAGGAGTGTTTGAAGCCTGATGTCGTGACCTCGCCGCGAAGTCCTACCCCGCCGCGGACCAGGAGGTCCGTCCAATCAGGATCGACGTCCTCGGCGAGCACTTCGGGTACGACACGGGCACCCGCGATCGTCATGTGTATCCCCCAGGTAGGCAACGCGCAGCCGAGACACTCCGGCACACGAGCCGGGAGTTGGACTGGTGATGCGCGAACGGCCTAGACAAGTCGGTGGCGACCCCCGCCACCCGACGTCATTTCGGACTCTTACACCGACCGCTACAGACGTCAACCCGACATCGCCATTTCACCCGATCGACGTAACGAAATCGGCGCCCTTGCACGCCATTACCCCCGCTGTTAATCTCTGCTGCGATCTGGCTCGAAATGAGGCGGATCAGAGATTTCAACGGACGTCGCTGGGGGGCACAGTCCGCTTCACCCGGATTGCACGGATCCACGTCAGGTCCGGCAACCGATCCGCCTCCTCGGTGATCAACGCGTCCCAGCCGGGACGCCCTGGGGGGTCGAGGCGTGATCTTTTTCCACAACAGGCACCGGCGGCGACATCATCGACTTGACCGCCATGGCGCCCCTGAGCTGCAAAGACTTGCCGAGCTTGCGAATCTCGGGCATGACGGCTTCCCATTTCGCGCCAACCCGGCCACCGGCGCACCAGAATTGACCCAGGCTTTACCTGGACGGCCAGGAATCGGCCCGTGCAACCGGGAGCCAACTTACACAATTATCCACAGACCGTCCGGAGCTGGGGAAAAATCGCCGGAGCGCACCGGTCCGCCCGCCCGGCGGTCAGGAATTCGTCGGCGGCCTCAGGAAGAACAGACGTCGAGGCGCCAGGAAAGTGCCGGGTTGTCGACTTTCCGGCGCGCAGCGCCGTGACTTCCGCACCGATCCGGGTTTGCCGGCTGCTCGTCCTCGGCAGTCCCGGCACGGGAAAGACCTCGCTGGCGACGACGCTGGCGGGCCACACCGGCCTGCCGCTGCACCACCTCGACGACGAGTACTGGGGACCGTCCTGGACCCGCACCGGTGACGAGGCCTGGCGACGGCGCCAGGCGGAACTGGTCGCCGGAGACGCCTGGATCGTCGAGGGGAACTACCTGCCCACCATCCCCGTCCGCGCCGTGCGAGCACAGCTCGTCGTCGTCGTCGACGTACCGACAACCGTCTGTCTCTTCCGGACGGCGCGCCGGGCGTGGTGCATCCGGCGGGGTGAGCACGACGCGCTCCCGGCGCGGATCCGAGCGCAGGCACGATCAGGACAACGCGTCCGCGCCACCAAGGACTTCCGCGCACTGCTGACCAAGGTCCTGTGGTTTCGCCGCAGGAGCCTGCGGCAGGTGCTCGACCTGTCGGGCCGGGGCGGGGCCGACGTCGTGCTCGCGGTGCAGCCCGGTCTGGCCGGCCACCGCCTGCGCGCAGCCCGCCGGCTGTGCCACGGCCTCGCCGTCCGGATCGTCCCGCTGTCCGAAGTGGAGCCTCTCGTCACCGCGCTGTGCCGTACGACTGCCCACCACCACCGCTCTCGAGAGGGGATCGTGTAATGCGGACTCTGGTCATCTGGCCGCCGCACGTGCCCAGCTACTTCAACGCAGGCCACCACCTGCCGACCTTCACCATTGCCGCCTACCTGCGCTCACGGGGCCACGACGTGACGGCCATCGACGCGGGCGCGTTGAACTGCACGTGGAAGGAGTTCGGCGACGAGGTCTTCCGCGGCGGTTACGAGGCGATCGTCCTGGTCAACGAGTACGACGTCGTCGAAGGCGTGCGCCGGGCCGCGGAGTACAGCCGCCAACTCGCACCGGGCGCCCTGATCGTCACCGTCGGCCGGCTGAGCTACCAGAACCCCGAGTTCATGCGGAACATGGACGTCGACGCCGTGGTCAGCAGCGGCGACTACGAGGCAGGCACCGCGGCCGCGCTCGACTGGGCCGCCCGCGGGAGGCCCGCGGAAGCACTGCCCGGCGTATGGCTGTCCACAGAGGATGGATGGCGCCCGCCGAGCGGGCCCGGGGTGTGGAACCCGGCCACCGAGTGGGTGCTGCCCAACGTCGACGAGATCCCGTACACCGCTTACGAGAGCCTCTACAAGAACGACGACAACCGATTCTGCGGAATCCCCCAGCGGCGCGAGCTGGTCGTCCCGGTCGCGCGCGGCTGTCCTGTCGGCTGCGACTTCTGCGACGTGCCACCGATGCAGGGCCTTCGCGAACGGCGGATCACGGTGGAGCGGACCGTCGAGTATGTCCGCGACTGCTTCGCCCGCCATCCCTTCGAGTACGTCGCTTTCTACGCGCCGACGTTCACCCTCGACAAGCGCTGGACCAGGCAGCTGTGCGACGCGCTCGCGGCCGAACCGCGCACCTACCGCTGGAAGTGCGCGACGACGCTGTTCCACCTCGACGAGGACCTGGTGGCACGGATGGGCGCCGCTGGTTGCGTACGCATCAGCGTGGGCGTGGAAACGCTCGACGACGACGCGTCTGGCCAGCTGCCACGCCTGAAGGAACGCGCCAACCAACGTCTACACGACGTGCTGGAGTGGTGCGGCCGCGCCGGGATCGAGCTGAACTGCTTCGTCATCGTGGGCCTGCCCGGCACCACGCCCGCGGGCACCCGCCGCACCATCGAACTGCTCGACGAGGCAGGCGCCCGCGTCCGGCCGACGTTGTACACGCCGTACCAGCGCATGCACGGCGACATGAGCGAACGTGAGGTTAGCGCGTTCAACCGGCAGGTCTTCACCGGCTCGGAAGAGGTGCTGGAGTCCGGCGTCGCACCGACGGAGTTCCTGCGGTTCATCTTCTGCGAGCACGAGTACCGGACCACGGTGATGACCAACATCCCGGCCGCGGAGCTGCGGCCGGCGGACGTGTCATGACGCCCGCGCGCAGGCGGCTCCTGCCCGAGCTGCTGCCGAACCTGCGGGACGCCGGTGGATTGTCCACGGTGGACGGTGGAGTGCTGCGCAGCGGACTGCTGTTGCGATCGTCCGCGCTGGTGGCGCTCAGGCCCGGTGCGCGAACCGCGATCCGGGACCTGCTGTCCCCCGGCGTCTACGTCGACCTGCGCACCGACGCCGACATCGCACTGGGCGGCGAGCCCGCCGACCTGGTGCACGACGGGTGGACCTGGACGCGCCTGCCGATACAGGACCGCGATCCAGGCGAGGGTGACGGCCCGGCGGACGCACTGCGCCGCTATCGGCGGGCACTGCCACGCTACCTCGACCTCGCCGCTCAGGTGGCGCTGCTCGTCAGGGACCGCCCCGTGATCGTCGGCTGCAGCCTCGGCAAGGACCGCACCGGCTTGCTGATGGCCATCCTGCTGACCTGGGCGGGCGTCGGCCGCAACGACGTCGTCGAGGACTTCGCGTTCAGCAACGTCAGCCTGCGGTCGGGCCGGCTGCTGCTGCCACCCCGGTGGCACGACTCGCGCCGGGACATCACCGACGTGAGCCCCGAGGTGTGCCGGACGGTCCTCGACGACGTACCCGGTCCCACCCCGCAGGTGAAGGCCGCGCTCTACCGGACGTCCGTGCGGTTCACGACGGGAGAACCGGTATGAGTCACCCCGGCGTCGTGCGGTGGCCACCTCGTCCTCGGGCGATGCGGCGCCTGCTGTGCTGCACCTTCAGCGGTGGCGGCACCGTGCCGTTCCGCGACTGGGCCGACGTCCTCCCACCGGACACCGAACTGGTGATCCTCTGCCACGCGGGCCGGGAGGACCGCTTTCCCGAGCCGCCCGCGCAGAGCTGGGCGGCGCTCTTCACGGACGCCGCGGCTGCGGTGGCAACCGTGCTCGACAAGCCGTTCGACCTGTTCGGGCACAGCATGGGCGCTCTGGTCGCGTTCGAGCTGACGGCCCACCTCGAGCAGGTCGGCTCCCGGACGCCGGACACGCTGATCGTGTCGGCGTCCGAGGCGCCGAGCAACTGGGCGGCGCACCTGAAGGTGCCACCCACCGCGCACGACACCGACGCCGAACTCGTCGAGTGGATCACCCGCAGCGGCAAGCTCCCTCATGCCGTCCACGAGGAACCCGAACTGCTCGACATGGCTGTCGAACTGCTGCGGGCCGACCTGTGTGCGGCCGACTCCTACCGGTACGCGCCGCGGCCACCGCTGCGCACCCCGGTCGAGCTCGTGCACGGCGCGGACGACCCGCACGTCGACGACGGCGTGGTCGCGCGCTGGCAGGCGTCCACCTCGGGCGGGTTCCGGACGACCCGGCTGCCCGGTGGGCACTTCTACACCGAACGGGACTGGCCGCGCCTACCCACCGCGTTCGCCAGCCTCCGCACCGAAGAAGGGATCGGTACCAGCGCATGACCGGAATCGTCGACTTCGACTTCGCGTTCCCGCGGGGCAGCGTCTCCGTCCAGCAGATGTCGAAGGCCTCCGGCCTGCGACCGGACGACATCCTCAAGATCACTCATTGCGAGAGCTTCCCGGTGCTCGCGGACGACGAACAAGCCTGGGAGCTCGCGGTGCGGGCGGGAGCGGCAGTGCTGGAGCGCACCGGCCTGTCGCCCGACCGCGTCAGCCACGTGCTGTACTGCGGTTCCGGCGCCTGGGACGTCCCGTTCTGGTCGCCTGCCTCGAAAGTCGCCTTCGAGCTCGGCATCACCAACGCGCACTGCTTCGAGGTGACGAACTTCTGCAACGCCTCGATGACCGCCGTCCAGGTGGCGTGCGACAAGCTGGCGCTCGGCGCCGCCGACCACGTCCTCGTGCTCATAGGCGACCGGCTGAGCCGGATGCTCGACTACCACGATCCGGACAGCAAGGACCTGTTCAACTTCGGCGACTGTTCCGCGGCGATCCTGGTCGCGGGATCCGGGCACCGGTTCCGGCACCTACACTCGGCGATGCGGACCGAGCCGCACTGGGCCGATTACTACACCGGTGCCTACCGAGACGGCCGGGTGCTGATCCAGCGCAACGGCCACCGCGAGGGACTCACCGCCGCGTACGTGGACAACTTCCGGCGGTTGACCAAGGAGACGCTGGCCGCGATCGGCAAGGACATCACCAACGTGTCGCGGCTGCTGATCAACCACGGCGACCGCCGCATGCACGAACGACTGCTCGCCGAACTCGAACTGCCCCACGAGAAGAGCGTGTTCAACTATCACCGGTTCGGTCACATGGGCGGAGCGGACACCCTGATCGCCATCCGCGACCTACTGGAGGAAAACGCGCTGCAGCCCGGCGACCTGATCCTGCTCGCCACCAGTGCGATGGGATTCAGCTGGGGCATAACCGCACTGGAGTTCACCGGATGAACAACCAGGGCTGGCATTCCTGAATCATCACCGGAATGCCAGCCCAATCGCTTCCTGCGCCTAGTCCTTCCAATACTCGAGCATGATGGTGAGGCGCTCCACCTCGCCTCCGGTGGTCACCTTTCCGATGTTGTGCCACGTGCGCTCCGTCGGCGCGAACATCGCACACGTGCCACCGGCGGGAAGAATCGACACCGCAGGCTCTTCCGCGTCCTTCGCCTCCCAGAGGTTCAGTTTTCCGCCATATTCGGACGACCAGTCCTCATTGAGGTACAGCGCCCAGTGCATCGCCTTGGTCAGCTTGGCGGTGGAAACCGTCGTGTAGTCGCGGTCGCCGTAGCGGTACAGCCCGAGGGTGAGCCGGCACGCAGCGAGGTCGAGGTGCAGCCCGTCGCTCGCCCACTGGGTGAAGTCCCTGGACAGCAGGCTTTCCAGCAGCGCGGCCCAGGCGACGGGCAGCCGCTCGGTGCCCGGCGTCCGCTTCCCGTGCTCGAACAGGTCGAACAGCCACATCTGGTAGTTCTTGTCGTACTGCTGCCCCTCTTTGACCTGCCGCCGGTAGAGGTCCGCCGACGGCGGTTCGGCATTCAGCTTCGCCAGGTCCGCCGACGCGATCACCGGTCCGGTCGTGTAGTGGGTGAACGGGACGTCGAACCGGTCGAACTCGACCGAGGTGTCAATCATGAAATAGCCCTCCTTGATCGTCCAGACAATGCCGGACGACTGATTACAGGCATGCGATAGCGGTCGCTCGCGCACAGAAGCCGCGTCATTGTCATTCACCGCAAGTCCCCCAGGCGCGCCATGGTCGCATGGCGCCAACGGGTCGTCAACCCGAGGTTGAACACCTATTTACGGACTCCCCTTGCCGGTCCACCCGAAGACCGTGTAGGTTCGATCTCGCGGTAAATCGGTCGTATTGCTGCCCGATTCGTCGAGCAGTGCGTCGAGGCTGGGGGCCAAGCGTTCTTCAAGCCCACCAGAATTGTTTCAGGAAGGTCCTACTCTGAGCCTTGGGGGGCTGAAGCTTGGACGACCTCGCCATGCGAGAAGTCGCGCGACGACGGGACCCGGAACGTCCGGGACCGCGGTTGCTCCCCAGCACCTGGCCGGACGTGGTGGTGCACCACGAGCCGTTCACGTGGCTCGCCACGGGAGCCGGCGACCTGCTGGACGAGACGACGGCGGCGGACTTGGCCGCGGCCTTCCCGACCGGGTCGTTCGAGCGCCGCACCGCCGACCCGCGCACGTCCGACAAGTCCTACCGCAACTTCTCCCGCGTCCTGCACGGGCCGGGCACGGCGACGGCCACCGACCTCCCCGGCCTCTGGGCAGAGCTCGTCGACGACCTGCTCGCCCCCGCCTACCGCGACACGGTGGCGGAGATCCTCGGCGTCACGCCGCCCGCCGAACTGGAGATCAGGCTGGCGCGCCACGCGGAGGGCGACTGGCTCGGGCCGCACACCGACCGGGCCGACAAGCTCTTCAGCCACATCTTCTACCTCAACGAGGGCTGGCGGCCGGAGTGGGGCGGGTGCCTGGAGATCCTCGGCAGCGACGATCCGACCGACGTGGTCACGACCGTGGTGCCCGAACTCGGTGCCACGGCGCTGATCCTGCGATCGGACACGTCGTGGCACCAGGTGAGCCGGGTCACCCCCGGCGTGCACCGGGAACGCACCTCGCTACTCGTGCACGGACTGAACTGACCGCATACCCACCACGATCTCGATGGTGTCCGCGGGACGCCTCGAGGTTGAGGCAGCGTGGCGGGCGACAGCGAGAAGCCTGCAATGGGACAAGACACTGCCGGCAGTGACGACTCGCTCCGCCACGCTGCCCAACGGCTACCACGGAGGTGACGCGGTGTCCGCGTTGACGACAGGTTTGAGCCCGGTCACCGACGAGGGGGCCAAGGCCTGCACGGTCATCGACGGTCTCGCCGGATTCCTGGCCGAGCGGGCCGTGCACAACGACCTGGAAGGCCGGTTCGCCACCGACAGCGTCGCGGCGCTCAACGACGCGGGAGTGCTCGCGGCCTGCGCACCCGTCGAGGACGGCGGGTTCGGCGTGACATCACTCTACGACCTCGCCGTCATCGTCAACCGCCTGGCGAGGGCGGACGCGTCCGTCGCCGTCGCGGCCACGATGCACCTCGCGCTCACCTGGTACTACGCCCGCACGGTGCGCAGCACCCCGGCGGACCGGCGGGAGCTGCCGATGCGGGACTGGCTGCGCGCGGTCGGCAGGCGCGAAATGATCGTCTGCTCCTCGGTGGCCGAGCCCGGCGCCAAGCCGTGGGAGCTCACCACGTCCGCCGTCCGCTCGGACGACGGCTGGGTGGTCAACGGGCGCAAGGTGCTCGCGTCGATCTCCCCCGCGGCGACCCACTTCTACACGCGGGTCAGGGGCGAGACGGCCGACGGGCCCGTGCAGGCGTCGGCGATGATCCCGCTGTCCGCGCACGGTGTGCTGGTCAAGGACAACTGGAACGGGTTAGGACTGCGAGGTTCCGGCAGTGGCGAGGTCGTGTTCGACGACGTGCCGGTGCCCGCCGCGGCCATCGTGCCGCGCGGCCCGTGGGGCAAGCCGCTCGCACCCGGCTACGACGGCAGGGCCGGCAACCGCCCCGACCGTCGCGGTCTACCTGGGCATCGCCGAGCAGCCCGCGACAGCGCGGTGGCCGCTGTCTCCGGTTCCACCTCGGGACGGGCGCGCTCCGCGTCCGCGGGAGGCCAGGCGCTGGTCGCCGAACTGGAACTGCGCGTCGCCGCCGCCCGCGGCGCCCTGCACACCGCACTGTCCACTCTGGACGAAAACATCACCGGTACCCGGCCGAGGGCGATGGAGCCCGACCTCGGCAGCGGCTGCTCAAGGAGTGCCTCAGCGCCGGCATGATCGTCGAGCGGTCCGGCGGCGAGGCCGTCGACCTCGCCATGCAGCTGTGCGGCGGCCAGAGCTACCGCGCCGACCATCCGCTGGCCCGCATGTACCGGGACATCCGCGCGGCGGCGTTCATGCGCCCGTGGGCCCCAGCCGAGGAGTGGCTGGACTTCCTCGCGGAAGCGACGATCGGCGGCCGCTCATGACCTTCCTCCTGCTCAACCGCAGGCGAATCCTCGACCAGCTGCCGGTCTGGTTCCCGCGCAGCCGCGACGAGCTCGTCGTCTTCACCGCGCGTTCCGCGACGCAGGGCGTCGACCTCGGCGCACTCGGCGGACGGTTGCGGCATCTCGAGGTCGTCGACGACTACGAGGGTCCGCGGCCAAGGCCCGGATCGACCGGCTCGCCGACGAGTTCCGGGTGGACGGCGTACTGCTGACCGCGGAGATCGACGTGCTCAGGGCCGCCGTCTGCGGGAACGGCTCGGCCTTCCCGGCCAGGGTGTCGCCAGTGCCACCGCCTACCGGGACAAGCACGTGATGAAGATGCATGCCGCGGCGCGGGCATTCCGGTGGCGGCGATGCGGCGGATCGGCGACGCCGTGGACCTCACAACGTTCGCGGCCGAGCACGGCTATCCGATGGTGCTCAAGCGCATCGCGGGCGCCGCGTCGCTCGGCATGCGGGGCTGGACGACGACCAGGACCTCGCCACCGTACTGCGTGAGTGGACGGACGGACGGCCCGGCGAAGAGTTCCTCGCCGAACAGTGGATCGACGGCGACCTGTATCACGTGGACGGTGTGATGCAGGCCGGGCGAGTGCTGCTGAGCTGGCCGTCCCGTATCTGCACACGCAATGGGCGTCGGCGAGTCGTTCGATGAACGAGCTCGGCGCGATGCTCGACGAGTCGGACCCGCTCTTCGCGGTACTGCGGCAGCGCACCGAGCAGGTCGTCGCCGCGCTGCCCGCCGCGCCCGAACACCTGCTGTTCCACGCCGAGTTCTTCCGCACGCCGCGCGGTGACACGGTGCTGTGCGAGATCGCCTGCCGACCGGGCGGCGGCGAGATCGTCGAGATGATGGAACACGCCTTCGGCGTCAACCTCTACGAAGCGGCGCTGAAGGGCCAGGCCGGCCGCTACGACGAGATCACCACGCACGCCCGGCCGCGGTGGGATGGCTGGGGCTGGTTGCCGCGAAGGCGCGGCGTACTGCGGGAGATCCGTCACGCACCGTTCCCGTCGCGGTGCCGGTACACCTGTCGGGCACGGTCGGGCGCGTTCGACGAAGCTCCTGGTTCGATGGCCGACATCCTCGCCAGCACGGTGTTCACCGTGGACGGTGCCGACGTGCTGCCGGAGCTGTCGGTGCTCGACGACGGGCGGCGTGACAGCGTTCGCTGGAACCTCGAAGCGCAGCGCTGATCGTTCGTCGCGAAGGAGGAGACCGTGCGATGTCCAGCGGAACGGGCCCGTCGTGGCCGTGGTGGGTGCAGGCCTCGCCGGCACCGCACTCGCCGGCCGCTCGCTGCCGCGGCCATCGGGTGGTCGTATACGAATGCAGGACCGAAGCAGATGCCGGGCGGCCGGAGCGGGGCCGGGCATCAACCTGACCCTGTCCGAGCGAGGGCCGACGGCGCCGCGCCGAATCGGCCTCGACGCGGAGGTGGTCGCCGAGTCGGTGCCGGTGCGCGGGCGGGTCGTGTACTGCGTGAACGGGCCTGCGGTCGAGCAGCCGAACAGCAGTGGCACTGGGCTGTCCCTCCGGTCCATCCGCCGCGAGCGGCTGAGCGAGGTGCCGCTCGCCGCCCTGCGCAGGGAGCCAACGTCGAGATCCGGTTCGCGCACGCGTTGGTGGGCCTGGACGTCGCCGGTGGACACCTGCGCCTTCGAGACGCCTGAGGGAACGGCCGTCATGGGCGTGGACGTGATCGTGGGCGCGGACGGCGCGTGGTCCACGGTACGGCAGGGTCCGCGCGGCCGGTGTGCGGGACCAGACGAGAAGATGAGCATAGGTACTCCGAGCCTACATCGCCTGCTGTGAACGATGAGTTCGCACTGGATCCGGCCGCGCCCTACCTCTGGCCTCGCGGCGACTCGACGGCGACGGCGTTGCCGAACGCGGACCGTTCGTTCACGCGCACGCTGTTCTGGCCCCCGGAGACGTTCGAAGCGCTGGACAGTCCCGCCGCGGTCGAGTTAACACTTCGCCCGGCACTACCGGATCTGCCCGCGCTGGCACCGGATTGGTCGAGGAGTTCGGCGTACCACGACGTCGCTCGGCACCGTGCGGTGCTCGTCGTGGCAGGTCGCAGGCAACGTGGTGCTCATCGGCGACGCTGCTCACAGCATGTTGCTGTTCCTGGGGCAGGGTCCCAACCGCGCGTTGGAGGACGTGACCGAGCTCGACGACTGCCTGACCGCCGCGAGAGGCGACTGGCCTGCTGCGCCGACGTCGTCGAACGGCGGCGAATTCCCGACGCCGACGCGGTCGCCGCGATGTCGGCGGCACATTTCACCGAGCTGCGCGACACCGCGGCGGCCGTTCCAGCTCCGAAATCGGGCCGAGCGCGCCCTGGAACGAACCCGTTCGGCTCACGAGACCTGGCACCAGCTCGTGTCGTTCTCGCGAAAGACCGGCCCAAAGGCAACAAAAACCGGCAACAAAAAAGCCCGGGCTGACCCGCCCGGGCTTCTTCGAACGTTAATGCGATCAGGCGGCCGGCTGATGGTACTTCGCGGCCGAAGCCTTGATCGGCTCGACGGTTTCGGTCGCGACCTTCTGGCCGAGCTCGGTGAGTTCCTTGGCCTGGGCCGAGAACGTCTCGAACTGCTTCTTGGCGTGCGAGGTCCACAGCTCCATGGCCGCTGCGGGTGTCTTCACGCCGAGCAGTTCCTGTGCGAAGTCGAGCGAGGAAGTGGTGTTGGCCTTGAAGAATTCGAGCAGCTTGGCGGAGTAGGCGCTGGCGCCCTTGCTGGCCGAGGTGAACACGGCTTCCATAGTGCCGTTATGGGTCTCGGCAACATCCTTGAACTTGGCGTAGTTGTCGCGCGCCTGCGAAACGCCCTTTTCGGCGAAGGCGCGCATCTGCTCGGGCACTTCGAAGGGAATGATGGAGGCGGAGAACGAATCGGTCGAACTGGTCATTCGCATGCTTCCTTCGCAACGGGGTAATGAATTGTCGTGGTGACCCCTTGCGAACGCCGACGGCAAGGACGCCGGTAGCGCCGTACCGGATCACGCGGCCTCGTTTTGAGCACGATCCTTTTGGGATCAGGCCCGGGTCTTGGGGGGCCCATCGACGGGCATGGCCAATAGACACTCATATCATGTCAAATTCGTGCATCGCAAAGCAATATTATGTGCATTGCGAGACACATTGCCCGTTGACTGGCTGTATTCTTTGGTTCAGAGAACCTTCAGGGTAGAGTGAAGCCCAAGTGCGCGGCCTTCGAAAAGCCTGTGTCCTTCCGGTCCCTCTTCCTGAGGTCCCTCTTCAAGTCTTGGGCTTCGCCGCATCCATTGCGGCGCGGCTGACGATCTGGCCCATCTCACGGCCTGCTCCGCCAGCGAACGCATCTGGCCCTGTACATACTCGCTGTGCAGCCGCATCACCTCGGTCAGGTCCTTGGCCTTCAGCAGCGATTGCGCGTAGTCGAGCGAGGCCTGCACGTTCTTTTCGGCATAGGCGACCGCCTTGCTGCCAATCTCCCTGGCGTTGGTTCGCGCGGCGGCGCCACGGTCCTCGAACGAGCCCGTGGCCTGGTGCGCGGAGGAGAGGAATTTCTCGAAGGTCTGGCGGGCCTGCTCGAAGCTCGCCTCCGCCATCGATCGCATTTCCTTTGGAATCTCGAAAACGGGCTCTCGTCCCTCATGGTCCCACTCCTGTTGTGTTGGCTGGGTTCTTGGCAGGCCCCGCTCCAGATATCGCTAAAAGACCTCACCGGCCCCGCACCGTGAGCCTTTGGGCCCGTACGCTCCGGGGTTCGCATCGTGAACCTTTGG
>CAVYAD010000038.1:0-37874 GCA_963766275.1 uncultured Actinomycetota bacterium | reverse complement strand
TCGCGATGGAACTGGTCGAGCGCACGCCGCACCAGTGGCAGCGCAACGTGCTGGAGAACCGGCTGACCGAGGCGGGCTACGCGAAGTTCCGCGTGGCGGACAAGGGTGCGGTCGAAGTCGAGCAGAAGCTGGCGGACGCGTTCACCGACGAGGAACGCACGCAGCTGCGCGCTCTCCTTCAGCGGTGCGCGGAAGTGCTCCGCGAGGCCTGAACCGTCCGGAGTCGCCCGAAAGCGCGGAGTGACCCTTTCTTAGGGGGTTCTTACTGGACGCGCGGGTAACCCGCGGGCGGCGGAACCTGAGTGGCACCAACGCTCAGGGAGGTTCAGCCATGACAGACCTAGGGAGCCTGCACACCGCCTTCTCCGGAACCCTGCTCACGACGAACGACGAGGCCTACGACGGCGCACGAGCCGTGTTCAACAGCGCCATCGAGACGAGACCGGCGGTCATCGCGCAATGCGACAACGCCGCTGACGTGCGGGAAGCGCTCGCGTTCGCCCAACGTGCCGGGTTGCCGGTGGCGGTGCGCAGCGGCGGCCACAGCGTGGCGGGCGCGAGTCTCGTGCAGGACGGGCTGGTGCTGGACATGCGCCGGATGAACGCCGTTTCGATCGCGCCTGACGCGCGCAGCGCCGTGGTGGGCGGCGGAGCCACGTGGGGAGCGTTCGACCGGGCCGCGCAGCCCTTCGGCGCCGCCACGACCGGCGGCAGGGTCTCCACCACGGGTGTCGCCGGGCTGACGCTGGGCGGCGGGTCCGGCTGGATCGAGCGCAAGTGCGGGCTGGCGTGCGACAACCTGCTCGCCGTCGACCTGGTGCTCGCCGACGGCAGGACGGTGACCGCGAGCGAGACCGAGAACCCCGACCTGTTCTGGGCGTTGCACGGCGGTGGCGGCAACTTCGGGGTGGCCACGTCGTTCACGTTCCGGCTGCACCCGCTGCCCGAGTTCTCCTTCGCGCTCATGCTGTGGCCCGCCGAGGAGGGCGAGGCCGCGACCCGCGCCTACCGCGACTTCATGGACACCGCGCCGGAGGAGGCAGGCGGCGGCGCGCTGTACATGACCGGGCCGCCGGAGGACTTCGTTCCCGCCGAGCTCGTCGGCACGCTCTGCTGCGGCGTTCTCGTCACCTACATGGGCAACGCCAAGGAACTGGAAAGCCTGATCGCCCCGCTTGCGGCGTTGGAGCCGCGCGCACTGGTGCTGACCGACATCCCCTACGCCGACCTGCAGTCCATGTTGGACGATCCGCCCGGCTTCCGGAACTACTGGTCCGCCGAGTTCCTGCGGTCGTTGCCCGACGAGGCGGTGCACGCGTTCTGCGCCGCCGCCGAGAAGATGATCGTCCCGTCGCCCTCCCAGCACGCCATGCTCCCGTGGGGCGGCGCGGTCGCCCGCAACGCGGACGACTGGCCGATGGCCAACCGCGACACGCCCTGGGTCGCGCATCCGCTGGGACTGTGGGAGGACCCCGCGGACGACCAGCGGGCACGGGACTGGGCGCACCATCTGCGTGACGTGCTCGCACCGTGGACCACGGGCGCGGTCTACCTCAACTTCATCGGCGACGAGGGCGCGGACCGCGTCGTCGCGGGCTACGGCAGGCAGAACTACGACCGGCTCGCCGCGATCAAGGCCGAGTTCGACCCCGGCAACGTGTTCAACCTCTGGCACAACATCGTGCCCGCGAAACCCGCGGTCAGTACCTGAGGTTCAGCGATGGGCGGCCTGGCCGGTCGGCCGGACCAGGATCTCGTTCACGTCCACCGTGGACGGTTGCGAGACCGCGTAGAGCACCGCCCTGCCGACGTCTTCCGGCGCCAGCTTGGGATCGTCGGCCCGTGACGCCGGGATGGCGTCCGTGTCGACGAGTCCGGGCTGAACCACGGTCACCCGCACCCCGGTCCCCACCGCCTCCGCCCGGATCGCCTGCGCCAGCCCGGTGACCGCCCATTTGGTGGCCGATACAGATTTCCCGGCCGCACTCCACGTCCCGCCGCCGAGCCGGTCAGCACCAGGTGTCCGCCCGAGCGAATCAACGCGGGCATCGCGGCACGGGCGGTGAACGCGGGCCCGCACACGTTCGTCACGACCATGTCCGTCCATTCCGACGGCTTGGCGCCGGCCGAAGACGTGAACGACGTGTCCACGGAGACTCCGGCGTTCGCGAAAACGACGTCGATGCGCCCCCAGCGCGATTCCACCCGTGTCATGAGGTCCTCCACGGAATCCCACGAGGAAACGTCACATTTCGCGTCCCAGCCGCGATCCCCGACAGTTTCTTCGGCCGAGCGCGAAGCCCTGACCACGCGATATCCCGCCTCCGAAGCAAGCGTTGCGGTTGCCGCCCCGATGCCACGTGACGCGCCGGTCACCACGAAGACCCGTTCCATGATCCGGAACCCTAGTCAGAGAGATGTCAGTGCCGCCTGTTTTGATGTCGACCATGACTTTGAACCGGAGGTCCGTGTTCGGGCTGGGGACCGTCGCGGCCGCGACGGCCGTGCTGGGAGCAAACGGCACCGCACAGGCGCAGGAAGAGGCGGAGGCCGAGATCGAACGCTTCCCGACGACCGCCGACCGGTCACGCAAGCGCGTGGCGCAGATCTACCGCAGGCAGGTCCGCAAGGCCAGGGGCACCTGGTCGACGTTAATCACGGTCGCCGACCTCGACGGCAACACCAGGCCGGCGGTCGACGAGGCCGCTGACAAGGTCGTCGAGGCCTACAGCGTGAACAAGATCGCCGTCGCGGTCGCGGTGCTCGACAAGGTGGACCGCGGGCTGATCAAGCTCGGCGACCAGGTCGAGGTCACCGCGGCCATCGTCATCCAGGACACCGACGGCATCTTCGCGCTCGACGGCGCGTACCCGAGCAAGGTCACCGTCGGGCACGCGCTGGCGAACCTGCTCACCGTCTCGGACAACACGGCCGTCCGCCTGTGCGGGCTGGTCGCACCGGCCCTGGAGATCAACCAGATCCTCCGGGACAAGGGCTTCGTCCACACGCAGGTCGTGCCGGTCACGAACCCGAACCGGTTCTTCCTCGGCACGACGACGGCTCGCGAGACGCACACGCTGCTGCAGAAGCTGGTCGACGGCCAGCTGCTGTCCGCGGCGTCGACGGCGTACCTGCTGAACATCCTGCGTGCGACGGCGAGCTTCACCGACGGTGTGCGGCTCAACCTGACCACGAACGAACGGCTGCGCGTCGCCACGAAGGCGGGCTGGTTCGAGGACGGTCGCAACGAGGCCGGGATCATGTTCAGCGAGGACAACCGGGCGATCCTGGTCTACTCGATGTTCGCGGCAGGCACGTTCTCGGGTGACAAGGCCCAGAACGACGTCGACTTCAGCACCACGCACCCGGCCGTCGCGGCCCGCGCGGAGCTGGGCCGGTCCATGTTCGACGCGGTTATCAAGATCACGACGACGCGACCGAAACACCGTGCAAAGGTTTACAGGTTCGTCAACGGCGGCTGATTCCTGAGATTTATCTGAAAACTGGACCAAAGACCTCTGGTTTTCGGATATATAGATACCAACGCCGGGGTCGGTCGTCGCCGCCGTCGACGACCGGCTTCCCCGCGTTGATGTTGATCAGCCAGTCAAAGAACTCTGGCCGTTCAGTGTTGTTTCAGGACAGGGCCGGTTCCACAAAGGAGTGGTACCGGCGCGAAACCTCCTTGATCACCTCGTCGAAATCCGCCGCCCAGATGTCGGCGTTGAAGATCTCCACCTCGATGTCCCTCGCGTAACCCGTCGCGGCGACATGCCTGGTCAGACGGTCGAGGTCGATGTCGCCATCACCCGGATACCCGCGGCCCAGCAGCACGTCCGCCGGCACCGGCGTGAGCCAGTCACATACCTGGTACGACGCGATGCGCTCCCCAGCGCGCACGATCTGCGCGTCGAGGTCCGGGTCCCACCAGACATGCAGCGCGTCGACGACGACACCCACCGACTCGTGCTGCTCGGCGATGTCCAGCGCCTGCGCGAGGGTCGACAACACGCCGCGGTCCGCGCAGAACACCGGATGCATCGGTTCCAACGCGAGTGTCACGCCCGCTGAACGCGCTTCCACGGACAGCTCCGCGATGGCGTCCGCGACCCGTTGCCGAGCGCCGATCAGGTCCTTGTCGCCCGCGACGCCGCCGACGACCATGACCAGCGTGTCGGTCTTGAGCGCGGCCGCTTCCTCGATGGCACGGCGGTTGTCGTCCATCGCCGCGCGGTTGTCCACGGCTGTCAGGAACCCGCCGCGGCACAACGACGACACGCGCAGACCCGCGTCCGCGACGAGCTTCGCGGTGCGCTCAAGGCCGTGGTCGGCGACCGGCTCACGCCACAGGCCGATGGACTCGATGCCGTGCCGGACACAGCCCTCGACCGCCTCGACGACGGTCGCGCGCTTGATCGTGGCCTGGTTCAGCGAGAGGCGAGCCATTGCTGCCACCGCCGTTCCGCGAAGTCCGGGTCGATCACGCCGGCGATCTCGGCGAGCCGCTTCGCCTCGGCCAGGTGCTCGACGCTGCGAGCGGTCTGCAGGCCGTCGAGCAGCAGGAACCGTTCCTGATGGCCCGCCAGCCACGCCAGGAACACCACGCCGGTCTTGTAGTAGTAGGTCGGCGCGCTGAACAGATGGCGGGACAACGGCACCGTCGGCGCCATGATCCGGTGGAACTCGTCGACGTCGCCCTCGGCGAGCTTTCCCAGCGCGCGAGCGGCCACCGGCGCGATCGGGTCGAAGATGCCGAGCAGCGCGTCGCTGTGCCCGTGCTCGTCGCCCGCGATCAGGTCCGGGTAGTTGAAGTCGTCGCCGGTGTAGCAGCGGACGTTCGGCGGGAGCGCTCTCCTGCAGGCCGATCTCGTGGTCGGCGTCGAGCAGCGACACCTTCACTCCGTCGACCTTGTCCGGGCGCTCCCGGATGATCTCCAGGAAGTTGCGGGTGGCCGCGTCGACATCCGGGGCGCCCCAGTAGCCCCGCAGTGCCGGGTCGAACGCCGTGCCGAGCCAGTGCAGGACCACCGGCTCGCTCACGCGGTCGAGCAGCGTGCCGTAGACCTCGGCGTAGTCCTCCGGCCCACGAGCACACGCGGCGAGCTGCCGTGAGCACATCAGCACCGGCTGCGCGCCCGCCTCCTGCACGACGTCGAGCTGCTCGGTGTAGGCCTTGAGCACGTCGTCGAGGCCGACCTCGCCGGTGAGGTGGTCGGTGCCGACGCCCGCGCAGATCCGCCCGGTCTTCTCGGCGGCGCTGCGCCGGATCAGCTCGGCCGCGGTCGGCCAGTCCAGGCCCATGCCGCGCTGCGCGGTGTCCATGGCCTCGGCGACGCCGAGGCCGTGCGACCAGAGGTGGTGCCGGAACGCCAGGGTCGCGTCCCAGTCGACCGTGCGCTCGTCGACGGCCACCACGTGGGCAGCGGCGAACACCACACGGTCATTTTGATCTTGGTCAGACATTCGGGATCTCCAGGCGACGACCCTCCGAAGAGGACTTCAGGCCCGCGGCGGCGAGCGCGACCCCCCTGGCCCCCGCACGGAAGTCGTGCGGGAACGGCGCACCGTCGTAGACGTGCCGCAGGAACTCCGCCCACTGCACCTTGAAGCCGTTGTCGAACTCCTCGTTGTCCGGCACGGTCTGCCACTGGTCGCGGAACGCGTGCGTGACCGGCAGGTCCGGGTTCCACACGGGCTTCGGCGTGGCGACGCGGGGCTGCACGACACAGTCACGCAGCCCCGCGACCGCACTCCCCTCGGTGCCGTCCACTTGGAACTCGACGAGCTCGTCGCGGCGCACCCGCACGCACCAGGACGAGTTGATCTGCGCGATGACACCGTTTTCAATCTCGAAGATCCCGTACGCGGCGTCGTCGGCGGTGGCGGTGTACGCGGTGCCCTGCTCGTCCCAGCGGGTTGGAATGTGCGTGACGGCCCGCGCGGTGACCGCCTCGACCCGGCCGAAGAGGTTGTGCAGCAGGTAGCTCCAGTGGCAGAACATGTCCGAGACGATGCCGCCGCCGTCCTCGGTCCGGTAGTTCCAGCTCGGGCGCTGCGCGGGCTGCCAGTCGCCCTCGAAGACCCAGTAGCCGAACTCGCCGCGCACGCTCAGGATCTTCCCGAAGAAGCCGCCGTCGATCAGGCGCTTGAGCTTGCGGATGCCGGGCAGGTAGAGCTTGTCGGCGACGACGCCGTGCCGGACGCCGTTGGCCTCGGCCAGTTCGGCCAGCGCGAGCGCCTCCTCGACGGTCTCGCTGACCGGCTTCTCCGTGTAGACGTGCTTGCCGGCGTTGAGCGCCTTGGTGATCGACTCCACGTGCCGCGAGGTGACCTGCGAGTCGAAGTAGATCTCCACGTCCGGGTCGGCCAGCGCCGCGTCGAGGTCCGTGGTCCACCGCGCGAGGTCGTGCCGTTCGGCGATCTCCTTGAGCTTGTCGGCGTTTCGGCCGATCAGCACCGGTTCGACCTTCAGCACGGTCCCGTCCGACAATCGCACGCCCTCGTCGCGCAACGGCAGCAAAGACCGGACCAGGTGCTGGCGATACCCCATCCTCCCGGTGACACCGTTGACCGCCACTCCAATGGTCCGAACCGCCATCGCACCTCCCTGGTAGCAGCGCTGGAAAGCGCTTTCCCGCCACGCTAATCGCGGTGCTTCACGGCCGTCAACCTCCGCGCGAGTTAGTCTCCCGTCCACAGATGCTCATGACGGAGGTGGTTGTGTCCGCCCGACAGGTGACGCTCGCCGAGGTGGCGAAGCAGGCGGGTGTGTCGCTGGCAACCGCCTCACGCGTGCTCAACGGCAGCACGCGACAGGTGAGCGGGGAGCTGAGCGACCGCGTCCTGCACACAGCGGAACGGCTCGGCTACGTGCCGAACGCCTCGGCGCAGGCGCTGGCCCGCAACTCCAGCTCGTTGGTCGGGCTGGTGGTCCACGACATCACCGACCCGTACTTCTCCTCGATCGCGGCGGGCGTGACGCGGGTGGCCGAGCAGGCCGGGCTCGTCGTCGTGCTGGGGACGACCGGTCGAGTTCCGGGACGTGAGGTGGAGCTGCTGTCCACGTTGCGCGCGCACCGGGCGCGGGCCGTGGTGCTGGCGGGTTCACGGACCACGGACCGGGCCGCGCAGGCCCGGCTGGCCGCGGAGATCGAGACGTTCACCGAGCAGGGTGGGCGTGTCGCGTGCGTGTCGCAGGCCAAGCTCGGTACCGACACGGTCGTGCCGGGGAACCGGGCGGGAGCGCGCGCGTTGGCCCGCTCACTGGCCGAGCTGGGCCACAAGCGGTTCGCGGTTCTGGGTGGACCGGCGGAGCTCGTGGTGGCCCGCGACCGGCTGGCCGGGTTCAAGGCCGGGCTCGCCGACGCCGGGATCGCGCAGCCCGCGGTGTACAGCGGCGCCTTCACGCGGGACGGCGGGTACGCGGCCGCGACCGAGCTGCTCGGCACGAAGAAGTCCACGCGCGCCACCTGCGTTTTCGCGGTGACCGACGTCATGGCGATGGGTGCGATGGCGGCCATGCGCGAGCAGGGTGTGCGGGTGCCCGAGGACATCTCGATCGCCGGTTTCGACGACATTCCCACGCTGCGGGACACCGTTCCCGCGCTGTCGACGGTGCGGCTGCCGCTGGAGGAGATGGGCGAGCTCGCCGCCGGGCTCGTGCTGGACGCGGGGAGTGGCGAGGCACGCACCGTGCGCGTCGCCGGCGAGGTGGTGCTCAGGGCAAGTACCCGTCAGAATTAGACTCTGGCCGACAATTAGACTCACCTGACTTTCACGTACCTGGTTAGAGGAGTTGAGCCGTCCCCGTGGGTACTAGCCCCGGCTGGCATAGGTGCCCGGTCCCCGGTTCCCATGGAGCGCGCCGGTGACCGGAATCCTGTTGAGTGTGCTTGGTCTGCTCGCCGTCGTGGCGCTGACCGCGGGCACCTTCATCGCGGTGGCGGCGGAGTTCTCGCTGACCGCACTGGAACGCAGCACAGTCGAACGACACCTGGCCGAGGTGGGCGACGCGAAAGCGCGGGTCATCGACCGCGCGCATCGCTCTCTCTCGTTCCAGCTCTCCGGCGCACAGCTCGCCATCACCCTGACGACCCTGATCACCGGTTACATCGCGGAGCCCGCGATCGCGTCGTTGATCGAGCCGGGGCTGAACGCGGTCGGCGTGCCGCACACCGTGGCCGGGGGCCTGTCCCTCGCGCTCGCGCTGGCGATCGCCACGGCGTTGTCGATGGTGTTCGGCGAGCTGGTGCCGAAGAACCTCGCCATCGCGAAACCGCTGGAGACCGCGCGGGCGGTGGTCAGCGTCCAGGCCGGGTTCTCGACCGTGTTCCGCTGGTTGATCAAGGGCATGAACGGCGCGGCGAACTGGCTCGTCCGCAGCTTCGGCGTGGAGCCCGTCGAGGAGCTGGCCTCCGCCCGCTCGCCCGAGGAGCTCGGCGCGCTGGTCCGGACGTCGGCCGAGCACGGAACGCTGGACCAGGGCACCGCGGTGCTGCTGGATCGCTCGTTGCGGTTCGGCGACCGGACGGCAGGTGAGCTGATGACGCCCCGCATGCGGGTGGAGGCGCTGCGGGCCGACGCGACCGTGCTCGACCTCGTCGAGAAGGCCCGCGAGACCGGGTTCTCACGGTTTCCGGTGCACGACGGGTCGTTGGACGAGGTGCGGGGGATCGTGCACGTGAAGCAGGCTTTCGCGGTGCCCGCCGCGTTGCGCGGGACCACGCCGCTGTCCGCGTTGACCCGGCCGGTCTACTCCGTGCCGGAGACGCTGGAGGGCGACGCGCTGCTGGACCGGCTGCGGGCCTCCGGGCTGCAGACCGCGCTGGTGGTCGACGAGTACGGCGGCACGGCCGGGCTGGTGACGCTGGAAGACGTCGTCGAGGAGATCGTCGGCGACGTCCGCGACGAGCACGACCGAGGCGAGGCGCCACCGGTGCGTTCTCTCGGCAAGGACAGCTGGCTGGTGTCCGGCCTACTGCGTGACGACGAGGTCGCCGAGGCGACGGGGTTCCATATGCCTGAGGGCGACTACGAGACGTTGGCCGGCCTTGTGCTGACGCGGCTCGGACGGATTCCCGATGTCGGGGACGAGATCAGGGTCGACGGGTGGCGGGTGACCGTCATGCGGATGGACCGCCACCGGGTCGCCGAACTGCGGGTGGTGTCGTCGTCATGAACTTCCTCATCGTGGTCTTGTTGCTGGCGGGCAACGCCTTCTTCGTCGGCGCCGAGTTCGCCGTCATCACCGCGCGCCGCGACCGGCTCGAAGCGCTGGCGGACAAGGGTTCCTCCCGCGCCCGCACCGCGATCAAGGCGTCGCAGGAACTGCCGCTGCTGATCGCGGGCGCGCAGCTCGGCATCACGCTGTGCTCGCTGGGGCTGGGCGCGATCGCCGAACCAGCGCTGGCATCGGTCTTGGAGGGGCCCCTCTACGCCGTGGGCCTGCCGTTGGCCGTGGTGCACGGTGTGGCGTTCGCGGTGGCGTTGGTCATCGTCGTCGCACTGCACACGATCCTCGGCGAGATGGTCCCGAAGAACCTCGCCATCGCCGGCCCCGAACGGGCCGCGTTGTGGCTGGTCCCGGTGCACTACGGCTTCAGCCGGATGATCGCCCCGGTCCTCGCCCTGTTCAACGCGGTCGGCCGGTGGGTGCTGCGACGCTTCGACGTCGAGCCCGTCGACGAGCTGGAGTCGGCCTACACGCCCGACGAGCTGGCGCTGCTGATCGGGCAGTCCCGTTCCGAAGGCCTGCTGGAGGACTCCGAGCACCGGAGGCTGCGGCAGACGTTGTCGTCGGCCGAACGCACGGTGGCCGATGTCCTGGTGCCGTTCGACCGGCTGACCACGGTGTCGGAGTCCCCCACCGTCGGCGAGATCGAGGCCGCGGTCACCGCCACCGGGTTCTCGCGGTTCCCGGTGCTGTCGGACGGACGGCTGGTCGGGTACCTGCACGTCAAGGACATCCTCGACCTGGAGGGCGCGTCGACCCTGGTGCCGCGCGCTCGTGTGCGCGGTCTGCCCGAGGTGCCGGTCGACGCTCGTCTGGACGAGGCGTTGGCGGCGTTGCGCCGGGCGCAGTCGCATCTGGCGCGCGCGGTCGGTGCCGATGGTGCTGTACAGGGTGTGGTGGCGTTGGAGGACCTGGTCGAGGAGTACGTCGGCACGGTCCGCGACGGCACGCACGTTCGCTGGGTCTAGGCAGACATTGTTGAGGGGAGCTCAGGCGGTCCGGATCTCCAGCATGACGCAGCCGGTTTCGGTCCGATAAGGACCATGCGGCATTCCGGGCCTGCGGCTCGCGAAGTGCCCGGCGTGGAACGTCTTCCCGAGCGTCAGGTCGGTCAGTTCGCCCTCCAGCAGGTACACCTCCTCGTGGTAGTCGTGCCGGATCACGTCCCGCGTCGCGAGACCCGGCTCCCACCTGGCGATGCGGGTGAGCGTGGCAGTGTCCGGGTCGCGGCTGAGCACGCGTTCGGTGACGCCGTCCCCTGCTGGTCGCCACTCGATCTCGTCGGCCGGGAAGAACTCGTGCTCCTCACGCATCACAGCCTCCGGTTCGCCAGCACGGGCAACACCCGGCGGGCCTCCTCGACCACGTCGGTGTCCACATCGGACAGAAGTGTGCCCGGTGCGCCGCCGAGCCGCTGCTGGACCGCGCCGAACGGGGTGACCACGGCGCTGCGGCCGATTCCCGTCGGCGCGCCGCCGAAGTCGACGCCGGGGTCGGCCTGGCCGCAGGCGAGCACCCACGAGGTCGCGTCGAGCGCGCGGGCCTGGACGAGCAGGTCCCACTGCTCGGCCTTGCCCGGACCCGCGCCCCAGGACGCGCCGAGGAGCACGACCTGGGCGGTGTCGGCGAGCGCGCGGAAGAGCTCGGGGAAGCGCACGTCGTAGCAGGTGGCGACGCCGAACGTGATGCCGTCGACCTCGAACGTCACCGGCTTCTCGCCAGGCGTCACGGTGTCGGACTCGCGAAAGCCGAACGCGTCGTACAGGTGGATCTTGGCGTAGCCGAGGTGCAGGCCCGCTCCGGTGACGAGGGTGGTGTTGGTGACGCGGCCGCCTTCGCCGGGCGTGAACATGCCCGCCACGACCACGACATCGTGCTCATCCGCGATCTCGCGCACCGCCGTGGCCCACGGACCGTCCAGCGGTTCCGCGACCGGGCCGAGTGGCACGCCGAACCGGCACTGGGTGGCCTCCGGGAACTGGACGACGTGCGCTCCTTGCGCGGCGGCGTCGGCTACCTGTGCGCGGATGGTCCCGAGGTTCTCCCGCGGGTCCGGGGCGGAGTTGATCTGGCAAAGCGCGATACGCATGATCCTCCTCTGGTATACATGGTGTATGCAGGGGTCAGACAGCTTGTCCGGCAGGGAAAAGGCCTACGAGTTCCTCAAGGACACGATCCTCGCCGACCCCGGAATGCAGGGCCGGTTCATCAGCGAGCAGGACATCGCCAACCAGATCGGTGTGTCGCGCACGCCGATCCGTGAGGCTCTCCTGCTGCTCGCGGCCGAAGACTTGGTGCAGCTCGTGCCGAAGAAGGGCGCGTACGTCGCGCCGTTGTCGTCGCGGCAGATCGCCGAGCTGATGGAGCTGCGCGGAGTCATCGAGCGGTACGCCGCGGAACGCACGATGGGCGAGGGCACGGTTCCGTTGGCGCGCATGAAGGAGCTGATCGAGCAGCAGCGGACGTTGTTCGACGACGCGCGGGAGTTCATCGACGTCGACAGGCAGTTCCACGCGCTGTTGGTCGCCGCGACCGGTAACGAGCTGTTGGCGAAGACCTACGAGGGGCTGCGCGCACGGCAGGTGCGTGCGGGTGTGGTCGCGTTGTTCCGGGTGCACGGGCGGCAGCAGGCTGTGCTCGACGAGCACGAGGCGATCGTGGCCGCGCTGGAGTCCGGAGACGCCCGCGCGGCCACCGCGGCGATCACCGCTCACCTCGACACCACACTGAGGGTGCTGCTCAACGGCTGATCCTCGGGCTGCGGGTCGCGGCCGAGTCGCAGGCCGATCAGGGTCACGACGCACGCCACGGTCACGTAACCGCCGACGATCGTCCACGTGTCGAACTTGGCCAGCAGAGCGGTGAAGACCAGCGGCGCCACCGCCCCGCCGATCACGCCGGCCAGGGTGTAGGCGAGCGAGCTGCCGGTGTAGCGCAGGCGTTCGGTGAACTGCTCCGCGATGAACGCCGCCTGCGGCCCGTACATGAACGCATGGAACGCAAGTCCCACAACGACTCCCACCACGATCAGCGCGCGTGACCCGGTGTCGATCAACGGGAACAGCACGAACGGCCACACCGCGCCGCACACCGCGGCCGCCGCGTAGAGACCGCGCCGGTTCACCCGGTCCGACAGCCACCCGGCGAGCGGCATCAGGAACAGCTGGAAGCCCGACGCGATCAGCACGGCGACGAGGCCGACGTTACGCGGCAGCTTGAGCTCCGTCGTGATGTAGGTCAGCACGAAGACGGTCAGCAGCGCGTAGAGCACGTCCGGGCCGACGCGGCACAGCACGGCGGCGATCAGCGGCCGGGTCTGTGTGCGGAACACCTCGCTGACCGGCGCGGCCGGGCGGTCGCCGCGTTCCTCGATCGCCTTGAAGACCGGCGTCTCCTCCAGCTTCACCCGGATCCACAGGCCGAAGACGACGAGCACCGCGGACAGCAGGAACGCCACGCGCCAGCCCCACGACATGAACGCCGCGTCGGACAGCGCGAGGCCGAGCACCGCGAGCACGCCGTTCGCCATCAGGTTGCCCGCCGGCGGGCCGATCTGGGCGGCCGACGCCCAGAAGCCGCGTTTGGCCGGGTCGCCGTACTCGCTGGAAAGCAGCACGGCGCCGCCCCACTCACCACCGAGCCCGACGCCCTGCGCGAACCGCAGCACCACCAGCAGCAGACCGGCCGCCGGGCCGATGGCGGCGTACGTCGGCAACAGGCCGATGAGCAGCGTGGCGATACCGGTGATCAGCAACGTCGTGACGAGCACACGTTTGCGGCCGATCTTGTCGCCGAGCCTGCCGAACAGGAACCCGCCGAGCGGCCGCGACAGGTAGCCGACGGCGTAGGTCGAGAACGCCAGCAGCGTCGCGGTGAGCGGCTCGGAGCTCGGGAAGAACAACGGCCCGAGCACAACAGCGGCGGCGACGTTGTAGATGGCGAAGTCGTACCACTCGAGAGCGGTACCTGAGAGAGAGGCCACAAACGCCCTGATGAGCGCCGACTTCGGCACGTCCGCGGTTGTGGTTGTCGTTGCTGTGACAGGCGGCATGCGGTAATACTGCCTGTATACAACTCGTATGCGCAAGGAGTACCGCATGTC
Organism: uncultured Actinomycetota bacterium; assembly: GCA_963766275.1. Classification (GTDB taxonomy): domain Bacteria; phylum Actinomycetota; class Actinomycetes; order Mycobacteriales; family Pseudonocardiaceae; genus Lentzea. Next base: position 24,540 of record CAVYAD010000038.1, on the reverse strand, counting down.
CACATCGTGTGCACTGACCTTCGAGCTACCCGACGGCACCTCCGCCGAGGTCGTCGTGACGACCCTGCTCAACGGCGGCTACGCGGGCCGCAGCCAGGACGACGTGGCCGCTCACGTGCGCGAACTCGCCGAACTGGGCGTGCCCGCGCCGTCGGTCACGCCGAGCCTCTACCCGGTCTCGCCGTACCTCGCGCAGCAGACCTCGACCGTGCCCGCGCAACACGACCGCACGTCCGGTGAGGCCGAGTGGGCATTGGTCGTGACCGACGACGACGTGCTGCTGACTGTCGCGTGCGACCACACGGACCGTGCGCTGGAAGTGCACGGCGTCGCGTGGAGCAAGAACGCGAGCCCCGACGTGCTGGGCCGCAAGGCGTGGCGACTGTCCGAGGTGGCGTCCCGGATCGACTCGCTGGAGCTGACCGCGTGGGCGGACGGCGTGGAGATCCAGCGCGGCACCCTCGCCGAGCTGCTGACCCCGCAGTACTGGGTGGACCGGCTGCGCGCGCTCGACCTGCTCAGGCCCGGCACCGTGCTGCTGTCCGGCACGATCCCGATGCACCACGGCGTCGAGCAGTTCGCGTCGAATTGGCGGGTCGAGCTGCGCGATCCGGCCACCGGCGACATCATCGACTGCTCCTACGAGGTCAGCCCGCTGCCCACACCCATCGGCTGAGGCCGGTATGCGCCTCCGGTCGCGTGTCGAAATCCGGGCACCCCGGATCGACGACCTGGTGACGGACCGACACAGGGAGGCACGACATGAGCAAGGTCTACACGGGCGCGAGCACCTCGATCGACGGCTACGTCTCGGGTCCGGAGTTCTCCGGCTTCGACAAGCTGTTCCGCTGGTACGAGTCGGGCGACGTCGAGTACAAGTTCCCCGCCGGCACGATGACCGCCCATCTCACGCCCGCCAGCGCCGCCTACTTCGGCGGCCTGATCGAGGACACCGGAGCGTTGGTGGTGGGGCGCACGCTCTACGACTTCACCAACGGCTGGGACGGCCAGCACCCGATGGACGTCCATACCGTCGTGCTGACGCATCGGCCGGTGGAGGACAACGAGCACTTCACGTTCTGCAGCGACGGCATCGAGAAGGCGATCGAGATCGCTCGTTCGCACGCGGGCGACAAGGGTGTCGGCCTGAACTCCGGCGAGATCGCCCGGCAGGCGCTCGACGCCGGGCTCGTCGACGAGATCTGTCTCGACCTGGTGCCGGTGATCCTCGGCGGTGGCACGCCGTTCTTCGCGCCTGGCAAGGGATACGAGTTGGAGGGGCCGCTTTCGGTGGTGGAGGGCGTCGAGGTCACGCACCTGCGGTACCGGGTGAAGTACTGAGCGGCCCCACCGAAAATGCCTAGGGCACGATCTCGAGCTGCGCCATCATGCCGATCCACGAGTGTTCGAGGAAGTGGCAGTGGTAGACGTAGCGGCCCGTGTAGCCGGTGAAGGTCGCCCGCACCTTCACCGTCTCCCCCGCCGAGATCGGGACCGTGTCCTTGAGCCCGATGTCACTGGGCAGGGGCGGGCCGCCGTTGCGTTCCAGCACCCGGAACTGCACCAGGTGCAGGTGGAAGTTGTGCTTGACGCCGGTCGGGTCGGAACTCTTGATCAGCCACGTCTCGGTGGTGCCGCGCTTGATGGTGAAGTCGACGCGGTCCATGTCGAAGACCTTGCCGTTGATCAGGCCGTCCGGGCGTTCGTTGGGCTTGAAGAGGAACGCCAGGTCGACCTCGCGGTCCACAGTGGACATCGGCATCGCCGGCAGCGGGCGGAGCCTGGCAGGCACCCGGCTGGGGTCGGAGGCCTTGCGCACCACGTCGAAGCGCAGGATCTCACCCGCGACGGAGTCGGTCAGCACGACTTTCGAGCCTATCGGGTACTTCGAGAAGTCGATCACGACGTCGGCGCGTTCGGCGGAGGACAGGACCAGTTCGTCGGCCCGGGTCGAGGTGGCGAGCAGGCCGCCGTCGGAGCCGATGTGGGTGAAGGTGTCGTTGGTCAGCCTGAGTTTGAAGACGCGCTGGTTGGCGGTGTTGATCAGGCGGAACCGGTACTTGCGGGCGGCGACCTCGAAGTAGGGCTGCGGGATGCCGTTGGCCAGCATGACGGTGCGCCTGGACGGGTCGTCGAAGACGACGATGTTGCCGCTGTCGTCGAACTGGATGTCCCGCAGCATGATCGGGACGTCGTAGGCGCCGGTCGGCAGGTTCAGCGCGCGTTCGGAGTCGTCGTCGACGATGTAGGCGCCGTGCAGTCCTAAGTAGACGTGCTGGGCCTCGGTGCCGTGGCTGTGGTCGTGGTACCAGAGGGTCGCACCCTGCTGGCTGTTCGGGTAGAGGTAGAGGCGGGTGCGGCCGGGGCCGATGAGGTCCTTGGGGTGGCCGTCGTGCTCGGGTGGCGTGTGGCCGCCGTGCAGGTGCACGTTGGCGTCCTCGTCGAGCTTGTTCTGGAACAGGATCAGGGTTTTGCGGCCGGTCTTCGCCCTGATCGTCGGGCCGACGAACTGACCGCCGAAGCCCAGCACCGGCGATCGCAGGCCAGGCAGGATCTCGGCGGTCGTGCGTTCGATCGAGAGCTGGTAGATCTCCTGGTTCGCGGTGGACACCAGAGGTTTGAGCACGGGCGGCACGGGCATGGGCCGTGTCCACGGAACTGTCCCGGGTCTTGGACCGGAAAACGTCTTCGACTCCTGAAAGGTGCGCTGGTCGTGCTTCGGGTGTTCCTGTCCCTCGGCAGGCGTGAGCAACCTCGGCACCCCGAACACGCCTGCCGCGAGACCTCCCGCGGCCAGCACACCACGTCTGTTGAGCATCGCTGTCCCCTATGCGCCCCAGGCGGTCACGTCGATGAGAACGCTTCCGCGACGGCTGAATCGCGGCGGAACCTACGCCGGGCGCTCAAGGGAAAAACCTAGTTCCGAACCATGCTCACCTGTGCAGAGCCGACTGTCTCAAGAGGCCAGTTTGGCCTTCACCGAACGAGTGCGGTCGTCGGCGAGCACCTCGTCATCACCGTTCCGAATCGCCTGCAACACTTGGGAAACAACGTCCTCGGGCGCGATCTTGGGTGCGTCGACGGTCGAGGCCATGCCGGTGTCGATGAAGCCGGCGTGCACGGCGACGACCCGGGTTCCCTGCTCCCGCAACGCTTCCCGAGTGGACTTGGTCAGCGACCAGCCCGCCGCCTTCGACGCCGCGTAGCCCCGCCAGGCCGGCCTGCCGACGAAGGACAGGATGCTCAGCACGTTGACGATCGCGCCGCCGCCATTGGCTTTCAGAATGGGCGCGAACGCGTCCGTCGTGCGGACGATCCCGTAGAAGTTGACCTCGAATTCTGCCTTGATGCTGTCAACATCCTCCCCCGCGACCAGCACCCCGGCGTTGTTGATCACGATCGTGGTGTCGCCGAGCTCCTTGGCCGCGGCCTCGACGGACGCGTCGTCGGTCACGTCCAGCCGGATCGGGACGACACCTTCGTCCACAACGGACCCCGGATCACGCGCACCGGCGTAGACCTTCGCGCCGTGCCTGGCCAGCTCACGGGCGAACACCCGGCCGAGCCCGCGGTTGGCACCCGTCACCAGGACCGTCGCTCCGTTGATGTCCATCATGACCTCCTAGGTTGGATTCTCAAACTCACCCTAGCGAGGTTAGTTGGATTTGCCAACTGACTGCTACGCTGGTCACATGACAGCTCGAACCTGTTCCATGGCGAACGCACTGGAGGTGGTGGGCGAGCGCTGGTCCCTGCTGGCGCTGCGCGAGGTCTTCTTCGGCAACCACCGCTTCGACCAGATCGCCGCGAACACCGGCGCGTCCCGCGACATCCTGGCCACCCGCCTGAAGAAGCTGGTCGCCGCGGGTGTGCTGGAGAAGCGCCAGTACTCCGACCATCCGCCGCGGCACGAGTACGTGATGACCGACGCGGGCCGCTCGTTGCACTACTCGATGCTGATGCTCAAGGAGTGGGGCGACGAGTACGTGACGCAGGGACCGCTGCCGCTCGTGTGGGAGCACTCGTGCGGCCAGGCGCTGTCCGCGCGGGTCGTGTGCGCGCACTGCGGTGAGGAAGCAACACCCGAGTCGTTGACTCGTTCGGCGGCGTCGTGACCACGCCCGAGGCCGCTGCCGCCGAGCTCGCCGCCCGGCTGGAGGCGATGCGGCAGCAGGTCGGCGCGACCTGGATGCTCGGGTTCGAGAACTTCGACGGCGGACACCCGTTCATCGAGGTCTCGGAAGGACCGGTGTACCGCTACCTCGCCTACGAGCGGGGAACGCTGCAGTTCTCCAAGGAGACCAGGAAGCTCGACGAGATCCTCTACTGGGCGATGCTGGAGTCCACGCGCGACGCGGCGTGGGGCTACGCCGCGCGCAATCCCGTGGCGGGAGAGGAACAGCGGTTCACGGCGTTCCGGCGGCAGGAGGAGCTGCTGGCGCGGCTGAACCCGGTGTGGGCCGAGCGGGTGAGGGCGTCGCGTCCCGCGTAACGGGCCGCGCTGATCGTCTCGATATGGCGGGCACGGAGCGATGGAGGTCCGCCATGAGCAGGTTGGTCTCACCGATTCCCGTTGGTGCGAGCGCGTTCGGCGACACCGACGGAGACACCGGGAAAGTCGTCAGGGACTACCTGGAGCGGCTCGCCAAGTACGTCCCCGCGGAGATCATCGCGGCCTGCGTCGGCGTCGTTCCCCTCGTCAGCGCCACGAGCGCGGGCGTGTTGCGGATCGTGCTGCTCTCGGTGCTCTTCGCCGGATGTGCCGTGGCCACACCGTTCTACCTGAACCTCCGGGCGGAGAACGGCAAGCCGAAGCGGATGCACCTGATGATCGGCACGGTGGCGTTCGTTCTCTGGGCGTACTGCGTCGGCACCGGGTTGTTCCACGCGGTCGGGATCTACCAGCCGGGGGTCGCGGCGGTGGCGCTCGTGCTGTTCTCCTTGGCCAGCGGGGCCTTCGGACCGACCGCGGGCACGAAGTGATCGAGCTGAGGGAGTTCGCGGAGGGACGTGCGCGCGAGTTCATCGAGAGCGTCAGCGGCTTCGAGGCCGTGCACGGCGTGGTGATCGACATCGATCCGCGCTGGTACGCCGGATGGGTCGCTTCCCAGCAGATGCTGGCCGAGGACGTGCGCACACGTGCTGAAAGGCCAGGCGATCACTGACCAGCCGGCGGCAAAGGACCAGTCTCCGACCTCGGCGATCGGCAGGTGCGTCGTCGCGACCCGGCTGCAGCCGATGCAGCAGAACTGCGCGCCGAGCGGACTCGTCTTCAACACCGAGGACATCGCGCTCATCAAACTCGACCAAGGTGTCACCTCCGATCTGGAGGTGCTCGGAGTCGGGCCGTTGGCCGGGGTGACCACGGCGGGCGCCCTGTATCCCCAGATGCTGGTCGAGGTCGCGGGCAAGGTCACCGGCCTGCACACGTTGCGGACCGGCGGGCTGTCCATCACCCAGCAGGTCGGCATCAACGGCGTCGCCCACTGCTTCCGGGACCTCGTCGAGCTGCGGCGGCCGAGTCGTCACTACGGGGTCACCGGGACGGTGCGCAGGCCGGTGCGGCCCGGCGACTCCGGTGCGTGGGTGCTGCGGGACGGGCCTGGCGGCAAGGAGTGGTGCGGGGTCGTCGTCGCGGGCGAGAAATCCGCGGGCTACGCGACGCCAGCCGAGACCGCGATGAACTCGCTGGCGCACTGGCAGCTGTCCGTCACCTGATCAGGGCCGCGCGGTAGGTTTGCGGCCATGAGCGAGGACGACGAGGACGAGTTCGCCGAGGACGACGAGTTCGAGGAAGAGGAAGACCCGGACGACCTCTTCGCCGTCACGCCCGAGCCGCGCACGGTGTGCCATCTGTGCGGGGGCGCGAGCTACATCGCAGCGCCCACGCTCGCGATCATCGGTGGGGCGCCGCGGACCGTCGACAACGGGCGGGAATGCCCGCACTGCAAGGGCACGCGGACGTTCACCGGGCTGGTGCCGCCGGTCTAGGAGCGGGCCCAGCGGTCGAAGTCGAGGAACTCCTCGACGCTCATGCGGGCGACCTCCTCGCCGATGACGTCGAGGGGCAGGTCCGCGGCACGTTTGAAACGGACGCAGGACTTGCCCATGTCGAGCTTCTTGCCCGTGGCCAGGTAGCGCTCGCGGAAGCTCTGCTCCCCCGGCCCCATGACGGTGGTCAGGTAGACGGCGTAGTAGTTCTTCTGGGCGGCGAGGGCCACGTAGCTGAGCGGCTGCTTGTTGTACGTCGGGCCGCTCACCTCCAGCGGCACGTACCAGGTGATCAGCCCCCACATCATGCCCTCGACGTAGCCGTCGGGGAGGTTGGCCAGGATGACGTCGCGCACAGCGCTGACCTCGGCACGCTGCTGATCAGGCAGTTCGGCGAGGTACTCGGCGACCGTGGAGGCTTGGCTCTTCACCATGCGCGTACGGTAATCGCCCGTGGAGGTCCTGACCCGAGCCGAATGGCACGAATTGCGCGACTCGCACGTCGCGCGCATGCGCCGGTTCACCGGGCCGCACCTGGAGCGCAAACTCCGCAAGGAGAAGCACCCGGTGATGGACTTCCTCTTCACGTACTACAGCCATCGGCCCATCAGGCTCGAACGGTGGCATCCAGGGCCCGGCGTGATCCTCGAAGACGCCGCCGAGTACCTGGAGTTTCCGCACTACAAGGCGACTGACGAGGGCGTCACGCTCGACGTGGACAGCTTCGTCGGGCAGCGGGCGAAGACGCTGGAGTTCGTCAGGAACCTGGTCACGGCGACGCTGGGCAGGTCCGCGCGGCTGGGGTGCTTCGGGCTGCACGAGTGGGCGATGGTGTACCGGCAGCAGCCCGCGGAAGTGCGGCACAACGCGTGGCCGCTGCGGCTGGGCAGCTCGGGGACCGACCAGGTGGTCGAGGCGAGCCGGATCCAGTGCGGGCACTTCGACGCGTTCAGGTTCTTCACGGCGCCCGCGCGGCCGCGGAACACGATGCAGCCGACGCGTGAGGCGCAGATCGCGAACGAGCAGCCGGGGTGCCTGCACGCGAACATGGATTTGTTCAAGTGGGCGTACAAGCTGGAGCCCGCGACGCCGTCCGCGCTCGTGGCCGACTGCTTCGAACTGGCCGCTGACGTACGCGAACTCGACATGCGGGCCTCGCCGTACGACCTGGCCGACCTGGGGTACGAGCCGGTGCCGATCGAGACCCCGGACGGGCGGGCCGAGTACGCGCGGAGGCAGGCGGAGTTCGCCGAACGCGCGCGACCGTTGCGAGAACGGCTCGTCTTTGTTTGCGATTCGATACTTACAGTGACTTCACTTCGCTGACGGAGTTCACCTGTTAGCGTGATTGGCGGTCGTCGGGGGCCGCTGAGTAGTTGTGAGGGATCGATGTCTCGACACCGCGCACTGCGGGCGAAGGTGCGGCGCGGAGTCGCCAAATGGCCTGTCACCGTCATCGCACTGGTCGTGCTGGTCGGCCTCGGCTGGCTTGCCTGGTCGTGGATCGGTGGCGTGCTCGACAGGCGTGCCCAGGCCCAGGCCCAGGACTGCAACGAAGGCGGCTCGGTGCTGCGTGTTGCCGCTACGCCCAGCGTCGCTGAGGCTGTCGCGGAGGTCGCGCGCGCCTACAGCGCCACGCGCCCCGTCGTCTACGACCACTGCATCTCGATCGAGGTCACGTCCGCGGACTCGTCCGCGGTGCTGGACGGCCTGACCACGAACTGGGACACCTCGAAGCTCGGCAACCGCCCGCACGCGTGGGTGCCGGACTCGATGCTGTGGGCGAACCGGCTCTCGGCGCAGAACGCGAAGCTGGTAGGCGCGGCGCCGAAGTCCATCGGCACCTCGCCGGTGCTGCTGGCGACGCCCGAGGCGGGCGCGCAGGTGCTGAAGGACTTCCGGTGGGCCGACATGCCCGAGGTGACCGACTGGAAGAAGTTCGGTCAGGACTGGGGCCGCTTCAGCGTCGCGATGCCCGATCCCTCGGCGAACACCGCGTCGGCGCTCGCGATCCAGTCGGCGCTGGCGGGCGGCAAGGGCCCGGTGACCGCGGAGTCGCTCGGTTCCGACGCCTCGAAGTCGTTACTCGGCAAGCTCGCCGCCACCGTGCCGCCGGAGGTGCCGCCGACGACACGTGAGGCGTTGCGCCGCCTCGGCGACAGCGCGACCGTGAACTCGGCCGGGTTCAGCGTGACGCCGGTGTCCGAAGTGGACCTGTACAAGCACAACACCGGCAAGGAAGCTCCTTCGAAGCCGTTGGTCGGTGTGCTGCCGGTCGGTCCCGCGCCGGTCGCGGACTTCCCGTACGTCGCGCTCGGCGGTTCCGAGGCCGGTGAGGCGGAACAGCGTGCGGCGCAGGCGTTCCGCGAGTTCATGACCGATCCCGAACAGCAGAAGATCCTGGCGCGTGGCGGTTTGCGCGTCGAGTCCACTCAGGACCGCCCGTCGCCCTCGCCGGGCGTGTCCTGGAACGCCGTCACCGAGAACCTGGTGGCCGCCGACGCCACGACCACGCAGCAGATCTCGGCGGCGTGGGCCTCGGCTGACCGCGGCGGCCAGGTCGTGACGGTGCTCGCGGACGTGTCCACGTCGATGAGACCCCGTCTGGACAAGGTGAAGGCCGCTCTGCGCGGCCAGGTGGACCGCTCGGTGTCCGGCTCGTTCGGGCTGTGGGAGTTCGCGCGTTCCGTCGACGGCGACAAGCCCTTCAAGCAGCTGGTCGGCACCGGGCCGGTGACCGAGAAGCGTGAGGCGTTGCGCAAGGCGATCGACGGGCTGAAGACGTTCGACGGCTCGCAGCTCTACAGCGCGCTCGCGGCCTGCTACGAGACGGCACACGACGGGTTCGTCGCCGGGCGGGTCAACCGGCTCGTGGTGATCACCGATGGCAGCTCGGACGGCGGGATCGACCTGGCTGCCTTGAAGTCGCAACTGCGCGGGAAGGACGTGCCGGTCAGCTTCGTCGCCATCGGCGGGCAAGCCGATCAGGCGGCCCTCACGGAGATCGCGCAGTCGACGGGCGGCAGCGTGGCCGTCATCGACAATGTCGACGGGCTTGAGGCGGCTCTGGGTCAGGCGCTGTCGACCAACGCCTGACCGCTGCGGGCGCTGGCGGCGCTACATCCGCTTCCGCATGGACATCGACTCGACCTCGTAGCCGTTGCGGCGATACAGGGCGATCGCCACCTCGTTGTCCCCGACGACGCTCAGGCCCAACGCTGTCCTGCCCTCGCGGGCGATGAGCGCCTCTGCCGCGGACCGACGTGATGATCACCAACGGCGGGTGGGGCGGGGTGCTGGCGGCGTTGGAGGCGGGTGTGCCGCTCATCGTCGTGCCGGGTGCGCTGGACAAGCCCCAGGTTGCGCAGCGGGTGGTGAACTCAGGTGCCGGGGTGATCCGGCGGAAGCCGAAAAGCCTCAAAACGGCGGTGGATCAGGTGCTGGCCACGCCGCGCCACCGGGAGCGTGCCCGTGAGCTCGGGCAGGCGAGAAGAGAAGGCCGGTGGCGCGGCGAAGGCCGTGGATCTGGTCGAGGAGCTCATGCGACGTTGAAGTGGTCCGGGTCCGGGCCGGTGCGGGTGCCGTTGTCCAGCTCGGCGATGCTGGTCATGTCGTCCTGGGCCAGTTCGAAGTCGAAGATGTCGATGTTCTCCTTGATCCGATACGGGGTCACGGACTTCGGGATCACGACGTTGCCGAGCTGGACGTGCCAGCGCAGCACGATCTGCGCCGGGGTCTTGCCGTACTTGTCGGCGAGACCGGCGATCTCGGTCTTGGACAGGAGCGCGCCCTGCGCCAGCGGGGACCACGCCTCGGTCACGATGCGATGGGTGACGTGGACCTTGCGCATCTCTTCCTGCTGCAGCAACGGATGCAGCTCGATCTGGTTCACCGCCGGGGTGGTCGGGAACTCGTCGAAGAGGCGCTGCAGGTGCCGTGTCTGGAAGTTGGAGACGCCGATCGAGCGAACCCTGCCGTCGGCTTGGAGCTGTTCCAAGGCGCGCCAGGTCTCCGGGTAGAGGTCGCGCTCCGGGGTCGGCCAGTGGATGAGGTAGAGGTCGAGCACGTCGCGGCGCAGCCGGCGCATGCTCTCGTCGAACGCGCGCAGCGTCGAGTCGTAGCCCTGGTCGGAGTTCCAGAGCTTGGTCGTGACGAACAGGTCCGGCACACCGGCGATCGCGTCGCCGACACCGGACTCGTTGCGGTAGGCGGCCGCCGTGTCGATGCTGCGGTAGCCGGCTTCGATCGCGGTCGTGACCGCGCCGGCCACCTGGTCCTCCGGCACCTGGAAGACGCCGAAGCCCACTTGAGGGATCCGTACTCCGTTGTTCAAAGAGATCAGCGGAACCATGTGGGTAGCTTCGCATCGTTGTAGACGTCGTGCATCGCCTCGATTGTGGCGACCAGTTCGTCTCTGAGCTCATTTGGTGCCAGCACTTCCACGTCCGCACCGAATTTGAGCAGGTCAGCCACGGCATGCCGGAGCGACTCGGTCGGGAAGCCGAACTCCTGCCCTGGTTGGAGGTCAGCCTCCCGGATCACCCGCGCCTGGTGGCCGCTGAGCAGGTACTGGGACTTGTCGAGGCCTGCTCGCGTCATGCGGACGGTGACGCGTTCGCCGTACATGCGGGACTCGAACTCCTCCGACCAGCTCTCCCAGTACCTCGCGAGATCGAAGTCCGGCGGGCGTTCGAAGGTGTCGCTTGTGGTCTCCAGCTTCTGCACCCGCGACACCCGGTACGTGCGGCCGCTGCCCACGAAGTACCAGGTGCCCGCCTTGAGCACGAGCCCGAACGGGTCGACCTCGCGTTCCACGGTCTGGTTGCCCCACCGCTGGTAGGTCATCCGCACCCGGCACTGCTCCCAGACGGCGTCCGCGATCGTGGCGAGGTGCTCGGTGGGTTCGTCGCCGCGGAACCACGTCGGGGTGTCGAGGTGGAAGCGCTGGCGGATCTGCTCGGCCTTGGCGCGCAGCTCCGTCGGCAGGGCGGCGAGGATCTTGAGCTGGGCGGCGGCGGCGAACTCCTTCAAGCCGAGTTCCTGTGCGGGGCCGGGAAGTCCGGCGAGGAAGAGGCCCTGCGCCTCGTTGCTGGTCATGCCGGTCAGGCGGGGCCGGTAGCCGTCGATCAGCTGGTAGCCGCCGGTCGGGCCGCGGTCGGCGTAGACCGGGATGCCCGCGGCTCCCAGCGCCTCGACGTCGCGGTAGATGGTGCGGGGCGAGACCTCGAGCTCGTCGGCGAGCTGGTCCGCGGTCATCCGGCCCCTCGACTGGAGGAGCAGCAGCACCTGGATGAGCCGGCTGGACTTCACGTCCTAAACATGACACGAACTGTCAGGATCTGCCAGCAGAGTGGTCCCCATGAAGGCAACGGGAATCATCGAAGTGAAGAGCTGGGACGAGAAGACCTGGGACGGCCGCCCCTACGGCGAGGCCGAGGGCCGCAAGCTGACCGAGGCGCACGTGTCGTTCTCCTACACGGGCGACGTCACCGGGGTGTCGTCCTGCCGCTACCTGATGTCCTATGGGGACGACGTGGCGTGGACCGTCGCGCTGGAGGAGATCGTGTCCGACGAGGGCAACCTGGTGCTGCGGCACGTCGGCGCCTACCGCACGTCCGTCGAGGCCTCGATCGAGATCGTGGACGGCACGGGCCGGTTCGCGGGCGCGCGAGGTGCGGCGAAGGTCGAGTGGGCGGAGGATGGCACGGCCACCTACAGCCTGGAGTTTGAGGTCTGACGATGACCAACGCCCCCGTCTACGACGCGACCAAGCAACGGATCACCGAACTGGTCCGGGACCGTGATCCGCAGACGCCCGTCGCGGCGACTCCGGGATGGTCGGTCAAGGACGTGGTCGCACACCTCGCCGGCGGTCTGCGTGACTTCGTGGACCGCCGGTTCGACGGTGTCGAGTCCGGCGAGTGGGGCGAGCGGCAGGTCCGCGACCGCCGCGACAACTCGCTCGACGACGCCTTCGCCGAGTGGGACGCGAACCGCTCGTTGGCCGAGCCGCTGTTCGACACACCCATGGGATCGGTGCTGATCGCCGAGGTCGTGGCGCACGAGCACGACCTCCGTGCGGCGCTCGGGGTGCCCGGCGATCGGGATTCCGTTGCGGTGCGGGCGGCTTTGACGAAACCGCTGCAGCAGCTCGACCAACGGATGCGCGACAACGAGGTGCCCGCGCTGCGGATCACGCTGGAGCACGGGGACCGCGTCCTCGGGCACGGTGAGCCCGCCGGGACGTTGCGGACGACGTCGTTCGAGCTGATGCGGGCGATCGGCGGGCGCCGGTCCGCCGACCAGATCAAGGCCATGGACTGGGACGGCGATCCGGACACCTGGATCGCGGCGCTTGCCCTGTTCGGACGGCATCGGCCGGAGCTGTTCTCGGAGTAGCTTTGGATCATGGGTGACTGGCTGACCGACACGCGGAAGTCCTACGACACAGTCGCTGTCGACTATGCCGAGTACACCCGCCAGGCGCTGGCCTCGACACCGATCCTGCACACCGCACTGCGGTTCTTCGCGGAATCGGTCGACGGGCCGGTGGCCGACGCGGGCTGCGGGCCCGGGCTGGTCACCGCGCACCTGCATTCGCTCGGCGTCAACGTCTCCGGGTTCGACCTGTCCCCCGCGATGATCGAACTGGCCCGGCGCGAGCACCCCGGGCCGGGGTTCGAGGTGGGGTCGCTGACTGGCTGCGCGAAGCCGGATTCACGCTCGAAGCGCAGTGGGTGCACGAACCGGATGCGGAGGTGCCCGCCGCGATCCTGTTCGCGCGGCACGGGTGAGACCATCTGCCGGTGAACGACCAGACGTGTCAACGGTGCGGTGAGCCCGTCGAGCTGAGCCAGGACGACTACGAGCTCCTCGAGCGGATGCACCTCGACTGCTTCCACTACGCGTTCGAGCACGACCTGAACAGCACCGGCCTCAGCCCCGACTCACCCTGCGACGACCCCGCCTGCCCCTCAGCCCCCTGAACCATGAGGGGCGCATTCATGGACCTGAGGTCCATGAATGCGCCCCTCATGGTCTAAATCAGGAGTTGTAGGCGGAGAGGGGCGGGCAGGAGCAGACCAGGTTGCGGTCGCCCTTGGCGCCGTCGATGCGGCGGACCGGCGGCCAGATCTTCGGAGCACCCTGACCGGCGGGGAACACGGCTTCCTCACGGGAGTACGGGTGGTTCCACTCGCCGACCGTCACGCAGGCCGCGGTGTGCGGGGCGTTGCGCAGCGGGTTGTCCTCGACCGGCCACTCGCCCGCGCCGACGCGGTCGATCTCGCGCTTGATGGCGATCATGGCGTCGATGAACCTGTCGATCTCGCGCAGGTCCTCGGACTCGGTCGGCTCGACCATCAGCGTGCCGGCGACCGGGAACGACATCGTGGGCGCGTGCAGGCCGTAGTCCGCCAGCCTCTTCGCCACGTCGTCGACGGTCACGCCGGTGGCCTTGGTGATCGGGCGCAGGTCGAGGATGCACTCGTGGGCCACGAAGCCGCCCTCGCCGGTGTAGAGGACCGGGTAGTGCTCGTCGAGCCGACGGGCCACGTAGTTCGCGGCGGCCACGGCGGTCAGGGTGGCGCGGCGCAGGCCGTCGCCGCCCATCATGCGCACGTAGGCCCACGAGATCGGCAGGATCGACGCGGAACCCCAAGGCGCGGCACTGATAGGCCCGACACCCGTGGCAGGGCCCGCGGTGGGCTGCAGCGGGTGGTTCGGCAGGAACGGGGCGAGGTGCGAGCGGACGCCGATCGGGCCGACGCCGGGGCCGCCGCCGCCGTGCGGGATGCAGAACGTCTTGTGCAGGTTCAGGTGTGAGACGTCCGAGCCGAACTTGCCGTAGCGGGCGAGGCCGATCAGGGCGTTGAGGTTCGCGCCGTCGACGTAGACCTGGCCGCCTGCCTCGTGGACCAGGCCGCAGACCTCGCGGACCGTGTCCTCGTACACGCCGTGGGTCGACGGGTACGTGATCATGATCGCGGCCAGGTCGCCGGCATGAGCCTCGACGGTTTCGCGCAGGTGGCCCATGTCGATGTTGCCCTTGTCGTCACAGCGAACGACGACGACGCGCATGCCGGCCATGACAGCCGAAGCGGCGTTCGTGCCGTGCGCGGAGGACGGGATCAGGCAGACGTCGCGGGCCTCTTCGCCCCGCGAACGGTGGTAGGCGCGGATCGCGAGCAGTCCAGCGAACTCACCCTGCGAACCGGCGTTGGGCTGCAACGACACCGCGTCGTAGCCGGTGACCTCGGCCAGCCAGGCTTCGAGGTCGGACACGATCTTCAGCAGACCGGCGGCGTCCTCGACGGGCGCGAACGGGTGCAGGGTCGAGAACTCCGGCCACGTGATGGACTCCATCTCCGCGGTGGCGTTCAGCTTCATCGTGCAGGAGCCGAGCGGGATCATGCTGCGGTCGAGCGCGACGTCCTTGTCGGACAACGCACGCAGGTAGCGCAGCAGCGCGGTCTCGGAGCGGTGCGCGTGGAACACCGGGTGGGTCAGGTAGTCCGAGGTACGGCGCAGGTCGGTCGGGATGCCGTCCGCGGTGTCGGCGTCGATCGCGTCCACATCGGACCCGGTCACACCGAAGGCTTCCCACACGGCGACGACATGCGCGCGGGTGGTCTTCTCGTCGCACGCGATCGCGACGGTGTCGGCATCCACGAGGCGCAGGTTGATGTCCGCCGCGCGCGCCTTCTCGACCACGGCCGCGGCCTCACCGGGAACGCGCACCTGGACGGTGTCGAAGAACTCGCCGTGCACGACGTCGAGCCCGGCCTCGCACAGACCGGTCGCGAGGACCGTGGCCAGGCGGTGCACGCGGGTCGCGATGGAACGCAGCCCGTCCGGACCGTGGTAGACGGCGTACATGGAGGCGATCACCGCGAGCAGCACCTGCGCGGTGCAGATGTTCGAGGTCGCCTTCTCGCGGCGGATGTGCTGCTCACGCGTCTGCAGCGCGAGGCGGTAGGCCAGCGAGCCGTCGGCGTCGACGGAGACACCGACGAGACGGCCGGGCAGCTGACGCTCCAAACCGGACCGGACGGCCATGTACCCGGCGTGCGGGCCACCGAAGCCGATCGGCACACCGAAGCGCTGCGTGGTGCCGACGACGACGTCCGCGCCGATCTCGCCCGGCGGACGCAACAGCGTCAGCGACAACAGGTCCGCCACGACGACGGCCTGCGCGCCCGCCGCGTGGATCTCCTCGATGAGCGTCGCCTGGTCGCGCACGACACCGGAAGCACCGGGGTACGACAGGAGAACACCGTAGAAGTCGCCGCCGAGGCCGAGGCCCTCGATGCCCTGCGACAGGTCCGCGACCACGATCTCGATGCCCAGCGGCTCCGCGCGGGTCTCGATCACGGCCAGCGTCTGCGGCAGCGTGTCGGCGTCGATCACGAACTTGTTCGACTTGCTGCGGCCCCCGCGACGCACCAGCGTCATCGCCTCGGCGGCGGCGGTCGACTCGTCCAGCATGGACGCGTTCGCCACCGGCAGCCCGGTCAGGTCGCCGACCATGGTCTGGAAGTTGAGGAGCGCTTCGAGGCGGCCCTGCGAGATCTCCGGCTGGTACGGCGTGTAGGCCGTGTACCAGGCGGGCGACTCGAGCACGTTGCGCAGGATCACGCCCGGCGTCACCGTGTCGTAGTAGCCGAGGCCGATCATCTGCGTCATCGGCCGGTTCTGCGACGCGAGCTCACGCAGCTCGGCCAGCGCCTCGGCCTCGGTCGCCGGGGCGGGCAGGTCCAGCACGAGATCACGCTCGTGAATGGACGAAGGCACCGCGTGCTGCGCCAGCTCCTCAAGCGATCCGACGCCGATGACGTCGAGGATGCGCGCGAGTTCGGCCGGGCGCGGACCGACGTGGCGGTCGGCGAACGGGGTGCCGTGCTCGAGAGCGGCGAGAGGAATGCGGTCCTGCGTCATCAAACGCCTCCGGGGGCTGAGGGCACACGTGTCCTGGTGCCCTCCCCGCTCTGTCCGTACCCGATATCGGGCGCCTGAGAGGTTCACCCCGGCATGACCAGGGCTTTCACCGTCGGCGGGACCCTCGCGGGTCCACTTTCCAGAGGCGTCTCGCTCACGCGGTCCTGGGTGCCTGAGAGGTTCCCGGGGAGGAACTTGCTCCTTCGGCGCCGGGTCCGAAACCCGGTCTCTCCCGCCTGAGTTCAGCGACTACCCGCGAAGAATACCCGCAGGCAGCCCACCTAGTCGCCAGGGACGCGACCAACATCTCAACCGGTGGCGCGCTCCCGCCGACGGCGAGTCAGCTCGTCCTCGGTCATGGGAGCGATCTCCATGCCGTCCGCACGTTCGGCCGGGAACTCGTGGATCGTCCCGCTGATCTCCCGCATCGCACCGGAAACAGCGATGCCGAACACGCCCTGACCGCCCTGCAGCAGATCGACGACCTCTTCCGGCGACGTGCACTCGTAGACGGTCGTCCCGTCCGAGAACAGCGTGATCTTCGCCAGGTCCTGCACCCCACGACGGCGCAGGTGATCCACCGCCACCCGGATGTTCTGCAACGAGACCCCGGTGTCCAGCAGTCGCTTGACCACCTTGAGCACCAGGATGTCCTTGAACGAGTACAGCCGTTGGCTCCCCGAGCCGTGCGCCATCCTTATCGTCGGTGCGACGAGTCCGGTGCGGGCCCAGTAGTCGAGCTGCCGGTAGGTGATGCCCGCGATCTGGCACGCCGCGGGCCCCCGGTAGCCGACGAGTTCGTCCGGCAGCGAGGAGTCCGGGAACAGCTCACCCTGCTGCCCGGATTCGGCCCTGATGGGCGCTTCCTCGACCACGCCTGCCTCCCCTCGCCAACGGCCACGAAAGTCGGGGCCGTCAAGCCGCCGGGTCAGCTCGCGCAGACCGGCGACGTCCACTCGAGTTCGACGGTAAGACCGGGGTGGGGGCAGGTCAACGCGACGCGCGGGAGGTGTCGACCTTCAACCTGAAGTAAAGGGTTACACCGTCACCCGAACCAGGAGGTTCAGGTGACGTTTAGTGATTGTTTAGCGGGCAAAACCTGCGGAACGTAGTCCGATCGAGCGACACACGACCGAGTAACGGCGGATCCAAACGAGACGGAATGCGACACGCTGCAAATCACGCGCCGGCCTTGTGTATCGGCGCCTCGACTGTGCCTATGTGTCCGCTCCGCGGAAGTCCTCGGGCGAGACCGAGTCGAGGAACTCGCGGAACTTCTCCACCTCGTCCTCCTGCTCGTCCGGGATGATGAGGCCCGCTTCGGCCAGCACGGCTTCCTCGGCGTGGATGGGAACGCCCACGCGCAACGCCAGCGCCACCGAGTCCGACGGCCGGGCGGAGACACGCACGTCACCGTCGAAGACGAGCTCCGCGAAGAACGTGCCCTCCTGCAGGTCGGTGATGCGCACCTGCTCCAGGTTGCGGCCCAGCGCCCCGATGACGTCCTTCAGCAGGTCGTGGGTGAGCGGACGAGCCGGACGCACGCCCTGTTGTTCCAGCGCGATCGCCGTGGCCTCGACGGACCCGATCCAGATCGGCAGGTACCGCTCGCCTTCGGTTTCGCGGAGCAGAAGGATCGGCTGGTTCTGGGGCAACTCCACCCGGACGCCCACGACGCGCATCTCGCTCATCGGGTCTCGCCTCCCTCTGACTCGTTGGGGAGTACCCGGTTCGTCTCCCGAGCATCCCCCGGCGTATGCGTTCGACGCTACCCGCCAAGCGGGCCGTGTGCTCAATTGTTGCGGGCAGAACGTGATCAAGACGATCATCCGAGGACGATCATCCGGAGTGGCGCAGACCCGCTCTTACCAACAACGTATGCAACGAGGTGAAGAGGTCAGCCAATTCCCGGACCGTCTCGGGATCTGAGAAAGACTTCAGCACGACCACCTCGTGGTCGGCTGCCGCGCGGACCGCGCGCAGGTGTTCGCGCTCGACGCCGAGTCCGGTCATCGCCCGGATCGTGCGGAGTGCGGTGATGTCCTCTGCGGTGAACCTGCCGGCGGGGCCCGCGCGCAGCAGGCCGTCACGTTCCAGCTGGGACAACAGTTCGACGCTGATTCCGGACTGGGCCAGGAGTTCGACTCTGGACACCGAAGTGGAGTCCACCGGAACGGTGTCGAGCTGGTCGCGGATCACCTTGAGCGGCAGGTATCTGTCGCGTTGCGCGGACAGCACGAACCGCAGCCTCTCGACGTCCGCGACACTGAACTCGCGGTAGCCGGAGGCCGTGCGCGCCGGGCGGACCAGCCCCTCCGCTTCCAGGAAGCGGATCTTGGAGATGGTGACCTCGGGGAACTCGGGGCGGAGCTGCGAGAGCACCGCCCCGATGCTCAGTCCCCCACGTTGTGGCCGCCCGGCCGGCACGCGTCAGGCTCCCGCGGAGCCAGGACCCGTCAGGAAGACGAGGCGGAACTTGCCGATCTGGACCTCGTCCCCGTTCGCGAGCACGGCCTGGTCGACCGGCTCACGATTGACGTAGGTGCCGTTGAGGCTGCCGACATCGATGACGACGAACTCGCCGCTCTCCCGGCGGAACTCGGCGTGGCGGCGCGAGACCGTCACGTCGTCCAGGAAGATGTCGCTGTCGGGGTGGCGGCCCGCGCTGGTCGTGTCGCGGTCCAGCAGGAACCTGGAGCCGGCGTTCGGACCGCGCTTCACCACGAGCAGCGCGGAACCGGCGGGAAGTGCGTCAACACCGGCGACAGCCGGCTCCTGCGCAGGCGCCTCAGCGCTGCCTTCCATCTCCTGGAGGAAGTCCGCCCGGAAGACGGAGGTCCGCTCCGGGGACTGCTCCGGCGGAACGCCTGGGCCGTCGTTCGTGCTCACCTGAGCTCTCCTCCTGCTGCTGGATCCGTCACTTCCGGTAAAACCTATCGCGTTCGGGTCGTCGCCCTTAGCGCGGCTCCCCTTCCGGCCGAAGATCCGGCGAAAGATCGACGTCACTCTTTCTCCACCAACGCCTTGTACGCCTCCGCGTCGAGCAGGCCTTCCAGCGCCTCCGGGTCGTTCAGCCGGATCTCCACCATCCAGCCCTCGCCGTACGGGTCGGTGTTGATGGACTCCGGTGACTGCACCAGTGCGTCGTTGATGCCCACGACCTCGCCGTCGAGCGGCGAGTAGAGGTCGGACACGCTCTTGGTGGACTCGACCTCGCCGAACGTGTCGCCGGTCGCGACGGTGTGTCCCACCTCGGGCAGCTGGACGAAGACGACGTCGCCGAGCTGTTCCTGGGCGTAGTCGGTGATGCCGACCCGCACGGTGTTCTCACCTGTGCCGGCGACCCACTCGTGCTCCTCGGTGTAGCGAAGCTCCTCGGGAATCAACTGACTGCGCTCCTCGTGCCGAACCTGTATGGGGTGATCTTTTCACGCGGCCCTGTGGGGAGTGACCCGCAGGGCCAGGAAGAACTGGTAGACGTACAGAAACGCGGACCACAGGTAGAGCGCTCCGCCCCAGGCCGTGAACGCGTAGGCGAACGGCTGCGCGATCTGCGCCCACGCCGAGTCGCCCTGCGCGAGCAGCAGCAGGGGGAACGCGTAGAGCAGGTTGAACGTGGCGGCCTTGCCCAGGTAAGTGACCTGGAACGGGCCCCAGCCGCGTTGCCGCAGGATCAGCAGGCAGACGCCGACGACGGCCTCCCGTGCCACCAGCACGAGGGCGACCCACAGCGGGATGATGTCTCTGAGCACGAACGCCAGCACGGTGCAGAACACGTAGAGGCGGTCGGCCGCGGGATCGAGCAGCGCGCCGAGACGTGAGGCCTGGTTGAGCCAGCGGGCGAGCTTGCCGTCCAGCCAGTCGGAGAAGCCCGCGAAGACGAGGACGAGCAGCGCCCAGCCGTCTTCGCGGGGTCCGAGCAACAGGTACAGGAAGAGCGGAACACCGGCCAGCCGCAACACGCTGAGCAGGTTCGGAATCGTCAGCAGGCGATCAGCCGGATCACGCACACCCGCACTCTAAACGAGTGAGTGCGCACGGGCTGCCGGATGGCGTCACGGCACGCGGTGCGTCAGGTTGCGGTGGTGCGGAGTGGTCTAGCTCAAGCTGGCTCAGGCTGTCCTTGTGAAGGTCCAGCCGCGGCGCTGCATCTCGGCGCCGGAGAGGGCGTGCGGGCGACCGCGGTCGTCCCGGCCGACCCAGCGGGCGCGGAAACCCTCGAGCACGTACGCGTGGCCCCTGCTCCACACCACGCTGCATGGCGCGGTCGGCAGTTCCTCGTCGCACTGCGGCTGGGTTTCCATGGCGGTTCTCATTTCAGTCCCTCCGTGACATCAGGGATGTCGCCCGCCGGGGCTCCGGCGTTATCCCTGAGAACGAATTCTGTCGGACTGTGGTTCAGGACACGTGTCTGTTTTGGGTCCGAAGCGTTAACTGGGCCGAATGCCGCGCCGAGCTGTTCGGGCCCGAAGCTGAACGGATAATTGGTTGGTTGCCGACGCAACCGTTCGTCGTACGCCGATGACCGCACGGCTCGTCTTCGCGATCGGCCCGGCCTAACGTGGGCCCGTGGACCAGGTGAAATTCGGTGCGGAACTCATCTCCCGGTTGATGGACCATCTGTGCGGTCAGCTGGAGGGCTGCCGCGGGGTGGGCCTGAGCGTGTGGCCGGACGGGGTGTCGCTGCGGGCCGTCGGGAGTGCGGCCGAGCTGGACCAGGCACAGCTCGACAGCGGGGAGGGACCGCTCGTCGAGTCCTCGCGCGACGAACGGCTGGTGGCCGGCGAGGTCGGCGGCCTGCACGTGGTCGCGGTGCCGGGCAGCTGGGGTGACAGCGGTCCGGTGGTGCTCACGGTGTACCTCGACCACGCGCCACAGGTGGAGGACCTGAAGGCGATCGAGGAGATCGAACCGCTCGTCGCGACGGCGGCCGCGGTGGTGGAGTTCTGCTCGGGAGAGGTGCTGCGCGCCGACCAGATGGTGCGGATGGTGCAGCACCGGCGCTACATCGAGCAGGCGAAGGGGCTGCTGATGGGAGCACGGCCCTGCACGCCCGGTGAGGCGTTCGAACTGCTCGTGCGTGCCAGTCAGCACGCCAACGTGAAGCTGCGGGACGTGTGTGTGGCGCTCGTGCTCGTGGTGGGCGGCGAGCTTGAGGACGGCCCGGAGACGGCGCCGCCGCCGGAGACCGCTTATGACACCGCGCGGCGGCTATGGGCAGCACTTAAAGTCTGAAAGTGTGGCTTCGCGCGTTTGAGCACCGCTCGGGTTGGGTATGGATTGCTCGACCTGTCCTGTGGGTGGCCTCTCCCGTACGGTGAGGCCGCAGCGGTTGAGCCAGCAGCCGCGTTCGGGACCGCTGCGGAGCGGCTCCCTGTGTGCGAGTAAGGGAGAACATCGGTGACTGTGCAGGACCCGCGAGCGGAGCAGACCATCGGCCTGTCGGCGCGGCAGCCGGCCAACGGGGTCACGGTGCTCGCCGTTTCCGGCGAGGTCGACATGGTGTCCGCGCCCGCCCTGCGTGACGCCCTCGTGAGCGAACTTGCCGATGGCCGCACCCTGGTGGTGGACATGGCCGGCGTGACGTTCCTCGGTTCCGCCGGGTTGGCGGTACTGGTGGAAGCCGCACGACTGGCGCCCCAGCGCAACGCCGCGCTCAAGGTGGTGGCGACCGCGCGTGCCGTGAAGCGTCCGCTGGAAGCCACCGGCCTCGAAGAGGTGTTCAGCGTGCACGAGTCCGTGGACGCCGCACTGACCTAGGCGACTTCCGCTACCGCGCGCAGGCCGCTCGTCTCGACGGCCTTGCGGGCGGCCGATCCCGGTGGCGCGATCACCGTGAGGCGGTTGCCCGCGGCCCTCAGCGCCTCGGCGACAGCGAACAACGCATGCACGACACCGTCGGTCTCCACGCCCAGCTGGGAGAGGTCGACGGTCAGCGGCACCGTGCCGCCGCGCGCCGCGGTGGTCAGCGTGCGGCGCAGTGACGGCCCGGCCGATGTGGGCGCTTCGCCCCCGACGACCGCCAGGACACCAGAGGAGGCTTCGTGCACCTGCACCTCGCAGGCGGCCGCGCGCTGGTTGCCGATGGACACCGGCGAACGGGCCCGGCGCAGCCGCACGGTCGTGCCGCTCGCCGAGCGGCGGATCTCGACCTCGTCCACGCTCTCCCGCATGAGCAGGAGACCTCGGCCGCGCATCGTCAGCGCGGCCGGCGGCACGCGCCACCGGCCGTGGTCGGTGACGTCGACGCTGACCTCGCCGTCGCCGCCGATCGCCGCGTGCACCTCCACGGTGCCGCGGGCGGGCCCGGGATAGGCGTGCTCCACCGAGTTGTTGACCGCTTCACTGACTGCGAGAACGAGATCGCTGGCCTCGTCCTCACTGAGCCCGCTGTCCTGCAGCCACTCGCGCAGTTGGTGGCGCACAGGCGCCACTTCGTGTGCATCCGCCGGGAAGCGGAGGGCCAGGAAGTCCTCGTGCACAAGCACAGCGCTCCTTCCGTGGTCTCTTGCCTCCATCAGGTGACTTCCCACGGCACGCAGGCAATACACGTGTGAAACGGGATCGATTCGGGTACGGCAGTAAACATGTCGGCCTTCAGCAGAACGGACTACGAGGTGGGTGTGAAGCAATTGCCAGGGGTCGAACTGCGGATGGCCGCGGACCCGACGCAGCTGTCGATCGTGCGGGCCGTCGCGGCGGACATCGCGATGCGGCAGGACTTCGACCTCGACTCGATCGAGGATCTCAAGCTCGCGGTCGACGAGACGTGCTCGACGTTGATCACGCTCGCAGCCGACGACGCGGTGCTCAGCTGCCACTTCGCGGTGGATCCGGCGGGCTCGGTGCACGTCAACGCGCGGGTGTCGGCGAAGGCCGCGGCCGGGCCGGACGAGGGCAGCTTCGGCTGGCGGGTGCTGACCGCGCTGGTCGACTCCGTCGAGACGTCAGCCGAAGAGACCGAGGGGTTCGTGGTCAAGATCGACCTCGTGAAGTCCTCGGCAGGGGCGGTGGATGAGTGACCGGCGCAGAGGAGGCGACCAAGACCTCCCAGGGCGAGCCGACCAAGCCCTCCCGCGGAGGTGACTACGACCATCTGGCCCCGCTGTTCGCCGAGCTGGCGGTGACGGCGCCAGGACCCGCGAGAGAAGTGCTGCGGGATCGGCTCGTCACCGAGCATCTGCCGGTCGCGCAGCACATCGCGCGCCGGTTCGGTCACCGCGGCGAACCGCACGAGGACCTGGTGCAGGTCGCGACGGTCGGGTTGATCAACGCGGTGGACCGGTTCGACCCGGACCGCGGCAGCGACTTCCTGTCGTTCGCGGTGCCGACGATCATGGGTGAGGTCCGGAAGTACTTCCGGGACTCCAGCTGGTCGGTCCGGATGCCGCGGCGGCTGAAGGAGCTGCACCTCGCGATCAACGCGGGCAGCTCACGGCTGTCCCAGTCGCTCGGACGCGCGCCGACCCCGTCGGAGCTCGCCGAGCACCTCGGTCTCTCCCGCGAGGAGATCCACGAGGGACTGGCGGCCGGAAACGCCTACCAGAGCGCGTCCCTGGACGACATGCTGATGTCGGAGGACAGCTCGATCTCGCTGGGCAGCACCATCGGCGAGGAAGACCCGGAGATCGCGATGATCGAGCAACGGGAGGCGTTGCACCCGTTGGTGCAGCGGCTGCCGGAGCGCGAACGCAAGATCGTGATCATGCGGTTCTTCGGCAACATGACGCAGACCCAGATCGCGCAGAAGGTCGGCATCTCGCAGATGCACGTCTCGCGGTTGCTGGCGAAGACCCTGCGTCAGCTGCGCGACGTCCTGGAGGAGTGACGAAGGGCGCTTTCGTCCACCTGAGGTGGATGAAAGCGCCCTTCGTACGTACCCAGGCCGCTCACGCGACGCGGACGCGGCGGCGGGTGGCCGAGATGATCTGACGCCGTTCGTCCTCGCCCATGCCGCCCCACACGCCGTAGGGCTCCTGCGCCTCCAGGGCGTGGCTGCGGCACATTTCGAGCACCGGGCAGTGCGAGCAGATCGCCTTCGCCCGCTCCTCCCGCGCCGCACGGGCGTAGCCCCGCTCGTTGTCGGGATGGAAGAAGACCGCGCTGTTCTGGCCGCGGCACAGACCTTCCATCTGCCAGTCCCACACCTCGGTGACCGGCTTGGGCAGACGGGTCGTGCAGGTCATCGCGACTCCCTTGCTGGGCGGAAGAGTTGCGATCACTGCGTACCCCTGCTTTCACCAGGGATAAACCTGTCTGACCGTTGTTACAGCCGCTCGGGTGCCCCGATGCCCAGCAGGGACAGACCCAGCGTGAGCACGCGGGACGTGAGCGTCAGCAGATGCAGGCGGGAGTCCTGGAGCTCCTGGGACTCGGCGGTCATCACCGGACACTTCTCGTAGAACGTCGAGAGCGCCGTGGCCGTGTCGAACAGGTAGCTCGTGAGCTTGTGCGGCGCCAGGTCGTCCAACGCCGCATGCACGGCCGTGGGCAGCTGCAGCAGCTTGAGCGCGAGATCGCGTTCGGCCTGTTCCGCGAGCACGAAGGGAGCTCCCTCAGTGGCCACGCGTCCGACCTTGCGTGCGATGGAGTGCGTCCGGGCGTTCGCGTACT
>CAVYAD010000037.1:0-56281 GCA_963766275.1 uncultured Actinomycetota bacterium | reverse complement strand
CCTTCAAGGTGGGCGCACTGGGGTCGTCGAGGGTCGCCGCCGCCCGCGCCCTGGAGATTGAACCAGCAGGGTAGCTTGGTCGCTCTAGTAGAAGGGAAGCAATTCAGGTATGGGGCTCCCATAGGGATTCATCCCCGCCGCAGAAGATTCCGACGGTGAAGTTCTTGCCACGCCCGCTGTGGACGACGCAGCGGGGCTTCGGAGAGCTCGGCGCGCCGGTGTGGCAGGGATTCGGCCAGACGCTCGAGCCCGGGTGGCCGGTGTCGGCGAAGAGGGTGTTGCCATCGAACTGAGCGTTGATCTCCCAGCGGCCGGACTCGTTCTCAGGCGTGTTGGGATCATCAGCCGCTCACCGTCCCGGTGCCGTAGCGCCAGAGGACCACCTGTGTGATGTCCGTTCCCGCCGGGCGCGGTGAACCCGAAGTTGGCCCACGTTCCCCAGCGCGCACGATCACGCGCGCGGGGTTCGCGCTGCCGCTCAGTCCGCTCGGAGAGGGAGCAGCTTCCAGAGCAGCGCGTCTTGGTCCGATCGCGGTCCAAGTAGGCCGAAGGTCGAAGAGCCCCAACGCTCCACGACCACGAGTTGTTGACCCCGCCCGGCGCCTGGCGCGTTGCAGGCGAGCACCGCGTCATACGACCCCGCCGAGGCCACCGGGACAGCGGTCCAGCATCGCCGCCGCCGCAGCGACGACCATCCCCGCCAACCCCCGCATCCGTGCCCCCATCCGAGCTGGAAGTGTACTCCTCTGGAGGGTGTCAGGAACCGCTGCTAGGGTCCGGCCCGCGAATGGCCTACGGGCCCGAAACGCTCAAGCGCACGCCGCTGCACGATCGCCATGCGGCCGCGGGCGCTCGGCTGGTCCCCTTCGCCGGGGTGGGAGTGCCGGTGCAGTTCGCCGGGATCCGTGAGGAGCATGTCGCGGTGCGCAACGGCGTCGGCGTGTTCCTGAGCGTCAGCCACATGGGCGGGGTCGGGACTCAGCGGGCCGGGCGCGGAGGCGTTCCTGCAGCGGATCCTCTCCAATGACGTGTCGAAGATCGCCGCGGACGGGGCGCAGTACTCCGTGCTGTGCAAGGACGACGGCGGGGTGCTCGACGACCTCTTCAGCTATCGCCTCGGTTGCGATCGGTTCCTGACGGTCACCGACGCGTCGAGAAACCGCGAGAAGGACCTCGCGTGGTTGAAGCCGCCATGCCGCGGAGGTTCGACGTAAGCGTGGAGGACCGCCTGCACGACTACGCGATGCTCGCGGTCCAGGGCCCGCAGGCGCGCGGCACCCGGTCGCCGGGCTCGCGCAGGGCGAGCTGCCGAAGCGGTTCCGCACGACGACCCTGACGGTGGCGGGCGTGGAGGAGGTCCTCGTCGCCGGCACCGGCTACACGGGCGAGGACGGGGTCGAGCTGCTGCTGGCGCCGGAGCATGCGACCAAGGTGTGGGCGCTGGAGGATCGTCGACCCGTCGCGCCAGGGTGACGTGGTGCTGACCGGCGCACTGAGCGAGGTCCGTGTGCCGGCTCTCCCCGGAGATGTCTTCGCGGCAACGATTTCCGGGCTCGGTGACGTGAGCGTCCACTTCGGAGGTCGTTCATGAAGACAGCCGTCATCGGTTCCGGGAACATCGGGACCGACCTGATGATCAAAATTCTGCGGCTCTCCGAGAAGCTGGAGATCGCCGCGATGGTCGGCATCGACCCGTCGTCGGACGGTCTGGCCAGGGCCCGGCGGCTCAAGGTGGCGACCACCGCCGAGGGCGTCGACGGGCTGGTGGCGATGGACGAGTTCGCCGACATCGAGCTCCCGTTTTCGACGCCACCTCCTGAGGTGCGAATATTTTTTTTTTTTTTTTTTTTTTTTTTTTTTTTTTTTTTTTTTTTTTTTTTTTTTTTAAAAAAAAAAAAAAAAATTTGGTCAACCCGGCCGATCCGCCCCATGATCATGCGGGACACCGTGTACTGCCTGGTGTCCGAATGCGACGCCGCGGCCGTGACCATCGCCGTCGAGGACATGGTCGCACTCGGTCGCCGAGTTACGTGCCCGGATATCGCCTCAAGCAACGGAGTTCAGTTCACCTCCGTCGCGCCGGACGACCCGATGTACGCGCTCGGCCCGGTCCTTAGGTGATTTAGATTAGGTCTTCCTCGAAGTGGAAGGCGCGGCGCACTACCTGCCCGCCTACCAGGGCAACCTCGACGTCGTGGCCTCGGCCGGCGCTACGAAGCCAGCGGAGCGCATCGCGACAGGAGTGCCGGCATGACCTCGATCCGCCCTCCAACCCTGATGTCACCCTCCGGGACGGCATGCACGCCGTCCGGCACCGCTAACAGCGTCGAGCAGGTACCGCACGATCGCCAGCCCTGCTCGACGACGCCGGTGTCCACGCCATCGAGGTCGCGCACGGCGACAGCCTGGCGGCTTCCGGCGTCAACTACGGGATCGGCGCGCACACCGACTGGGGATGGATCTCGGCGGTGACGTCGGTGGTCGCCAAGCTGATGCCGCCCACGTTGTTGTTGCCGGGCATCGGCACCGTCCGCGACCTCAAGCAGGCACACGCCCTGGGCGTCCGCGCGGTGCGGGTCGCCCGCACTGCACCGAGGCCGACGTGGCGGCGCAGCACATCGCCGCCGCCCGTGAGCTCGGCATGGACACCGCGGGCTTCCTGATGACGTCCCACCTCGCCGAGCCCGCGGAGCTGGCGAAGCAGGCGGCGTTGATGGAGTCCTATGGCGCGCAATGCGTTTACGTCACGGACTACGGCGGCCGGCTGACCATGGACGGCGTGCGCGACCGCGTGCGTGCGTGGGCCGTCGCGGCCTGATCGGCGGCCAGGAGGACCTCATCACCGCGGCCCAGTGGAACTTGATGAGGGGAACTTTCATGAACGGTTGATGAAAGCTCCCCTCATGGAGCTATCAGCCGAAGCAGTCGTCCTCGAATGGGATGTTCGCGCGGTTGTCGCCCTTCAGGTAGATGGCGGAAACGAGGTGGCGGCCACCGTCCCGCATGCTCACCTGATCCAGACGTTGTTGCTGTAGCCGTAGTCACGGACGTACTTCCCGAACTCCCAGCAGTACGCGATGTGCTTCTCCCCCGCCCTGATCAGTCCGGTGAGTCGCAGGCCAGGTGTTCGCAGTCCCTGATCTTGATGTCGTGCCACGCCTCGACGATGTGCGTGTCGGGCGTTGACGCCTGCGCCACGCCGGTGCTGCCCAGCAGCGCCGACACGGCAAGAGCGATCCCCAGTACGGCCTTCTTCACAGGTGTTCCTCCCCAGGCAAGGTTCTCGATCAATTGCAGGAGACGCATCGTTGATCGAGGAGGTTGCACACACCTGATTAACGAGACGATCTCGTGCCGTAAACTCGCGGCCCATGAGGGCGTTACCCGCGGTGCTGGCCGCAGTCGGTGAGCTCCACAACCCCTGCCGTAGCAGCGGTTTCCCCGGACTACCCGCTCATCCTGGACGTCGACGTGACGGCGGTGCGGTCAACCGTCAACGGGCCGGGTGACGGTTTTCAACCCTGCCAACAAGAACGTCGAATGGCGCGTTCGACAGAACGGCGAGGTGATCACCGGCACGCCGGCACGGACTTCACGCTGCCCGGCACCGGCGAGTTCCTGGTCGACGCCCGCGAACCCGGCCGTGCGTACGGAAAGGTGTGGCACGACAAGGTTTCCGCCGGCTGCGACCCCGTCCGGTGGTGTCGGTCGGCGACTCGGTGGTGTGGAACCAGGGTGTCGACCAGCACCAGAAGTTCCCGCGGCTGACCGCCGAACTCCTCGGCGACGCGACCGGACGCGGGTTCGCGCACCGCGACTACTCGATCTCCGGCGCCGTGCTGGACGCCCCGGACCTGCCGTGCCCCGGCTCCTACACCCAGGACCCCGACGGTGACGGCGAGATGGAGCTCGGCGAGGTCACCGCGCAGATGCCGGACGTGTTCTGCCAGCTGGAGAAGGCCGCCAAATCGCCAGGAGACCGACCTGGTCATCATCAACGGCTGCATCAACGACATGGACCCGTTGCTCGGCATCCCGCTGGGTATCACGCCCGGCACCGAGGACGTGCCCACGGCCGTGCGGCGCGAGTGCGGTGGTGTCGGCGCGGCACCGTCAACCCGGCCGCGAACGTGCCGTACTTCAGCGGCGCCAAGGTCGGCTACGGCGGGCGCGGCATGAGGGAGGCATCGAGAAGGCGCATTCCCTGCCGGGCCGCCCGAAGGTGCTGGTCGTCGACTTCTACTACGCGCTGAGCCGGGCGAGCTTCGTCCCGCGCGGTTCTGCACCGACGCGCGGCTTCTACGTCCACAACGAACAGCTGTGCCTGCAGAACATCGGCCGGGCGCCGCAGCGGTTCGAGCAGTTCACCCGCGAGTCGGCCGAGGCATACCGGCTCGCGGTGCCGAAGCCAACGCGGCTCGGACGACGGCCCGTTCGCGGTCGTGGGCGATGGCCTGTTCACGCTGGACAACGCCGCGTTCGCCCCGAACCGCAAGGTCTGGCAGCTGCCGAACGAGGACCCGCAGTTCTCGTTCCGGCAGGAAGCCTGCCCCCGCTACAGCGCCACGGCCCTGCAGTGCCTGACCGCCGCCATCGCGCACCCGGACACGACCGGTTCGCGGCAGTACGCGGAGAACTTCCTGCGCAACCAGCAGCTGCGGCAGTGGTTCGGGCTCGGCGGGAACCTCGCCCCGCTCGACGTCACCCGAACGGCAGCACCGTCACGCTGAAGGCGCCCGCGGGCAGTGATTTCCGCTGGTACTTCGGTGACGGCACCGCGCAGCCGCCACCGGCCGGGAGGTCACCCACACGTACACCACGAGCGGCGCGCACCTGCCGCGCGTCGTCGTGGACGGACGGCTGCACGAAGCGCGCGATTCGGTGCGGGTGAAATCGGGTATCTGACCCGCATGGCGAGTGCGATCTGGAGCGGGTCGGTCAGTTTCGGGCTGGTGAACATCCCGGTGGAGCTGTACAGCGCGACGAGGACCACACTGTGCACTTCAACCAGTTCCAGCGCGGAACGTCCGACCGCATCCGCTACAAGCGCGTCAACGAGCGCACGGGCCGTGAGGTGTCCTACGACAAGATCGTGAAGGGGCACGAGGTCGAGAGCGGCGAGTACGTGGTCGTGGAGCCCGAGGAACTGGACGACATCGCACCGGGCCGGTCGCGCACGCTCGACATCGAGGCGTTCGTGGACCTCGACGAGATCGACCCGGTGTACTTCCAGAAGACCTACTGGCTCGGGCCGGCCAAACCGGAGTTCAGCCGGCCGTACCTGCTGCTCGCGCAGGCGATGAAGAAGACGAACCGGGCGGGCGTCGCGGTGTTCGTCATGCGCGGCAAGCAGTACCTGACCGCGTTGAAGGAGGAGAACGGCTTCCTGGCCGTGCACACCCTCTTCTTCGCCGACGAGATCCGCGCCCCGAAGGACGTGCTGGACGTGCCGCCGGAGGGCCGGGCGCCACGCGGCAAGGAGCTCGACATGGCGATCTCGCTGGTCGAGTCCATGTCCGACGACTGGCGGCCGAAGGACTACCGCGACACGTACACCGAGCGCGTCAACAAGCTGATCAAGGCCAAGGAGAAGGGCCGCGAGGTCGTCGTCGAGGCCGAGCCGCCCGAGTCCACCGAAGTCGTCGACCTCATGGAGGCGTTGCAGCGCAGCGTCGAGGCGAGCAAGAAGAAGCGCAAAGCTAGCTGACGACGAGTGCCGTGGCGTTGTCCGTTCCACCCGCGTACAACGCCGCTCGCACGAGCCGTTCGGCCGACGGGTGGCCGGCCATGATCGCCTCGATGCCGTTGTGCCCCAACGGTCCGTACACACCGTCGGAAGCGAGCACGAGCCGCGGCGCCCTGGTGGCGGCGCGGCCGATGTTCTCCTCGGTCGCGTGCCGGACGGTGTTCGTCACGACGTGCTCCAACCGCGGCTGCGGCACGACGCCCCGTTCACGGAAGTACTCGGCCACGGTGTGGTCGGTCGTGAGCTGGACGAGGTCCTCACCGTCGGAGGCGTAGGCGCGGGCGTCACCGGCCCACGCCACGTCGAAGCCGCCGTCGGGCCGGACCACGGCGACCACGATCACGGCGTCGCCGGTGTGCACCTGGAGGGCGTCACGGGCGGCGAGGATCGCGGCCGCCGGGTCGGTGAGCAGTGCCGCGGCCTGGGCGGCGGCCTGAGCGGCTTCGGCGGCGGCGGGCGAGTCACCCACGCCGTCCGCGACCACGAAGGTGCGACGGCTCGAGGCGTACGCGTCGGCGTTGTAGGTGCGCGGGCCGCGTTCCGAGGCGTACGTGACGGTCAGCGCGGTACCCAGAGGCATGGTGCGATCGATCAGCATGGCGGACCTCCCTGGTATCCACTAAGCCCCGTGTACCGAAGAGTCTGCTGTCAGCAGCCTGAGAAAATCTCTAGAGTTTCGCCGCCCGACGAAACCGGTCGGCCGCCCGGATCAGTGCGGCGGACAGTTCCGGCGGTGACACGACCTCGAACTCGACGGTCAGGCTCGCGAGCATGAACACCACGTCGTCCATCGTCTCGCCGCCGACCTTCACCAGGCACGAGTTTCCGTCGATCGGCTCAACCTCGCCGTAGCTGCGCCACCCGTCCGCCGCAGTGGCCGGGACGCTCAGCCGCACCACGCCCTGCACCGGCCACCGGCCCGCCACCCGCGCGGCCACGAACGCGCCCGCGTCCCCGCCGGGGATCTCCCGAGGCGTGAACCGGGCCCCGAACGGCGTCCTGACCGTCATCCGCTCCAGCCGGAACGTCCGCCAGTCGTCCCGATGGAGGTCCCACGCGACCAGGTACCAGCGCCTCCCCCACGTCACGAGCTTGTGGGGCTCCACCTCACGTTCCGAGGACGCACCGGAGTGGTCCGCGTAGGAGAACCGGAGCAGCTGCCGGTCCCGGCAGGCCGTGCCGACCGCGGTCAGCAGCGCGGCGTCGACGGCGGGCGCGGAGCCGGTGTGCGGCACGGTCGCGATCTCCAGCGCCGCCACCCGATGCCGGAGCGCGGACGGCAGCACCTGCTCGACCTTCAGCAACGCCCGGACGGCCGTCTCACCGATGTTCTCGATGCCACTCGCGGTCCGCAGACCCACCGCGACCGCCACCGCTTCGTCGTCATCCAGCAGCAACGGCGGCAGCCGCGCGCCGGAACCGAGCCGGTAACCGCCGCCGGACGTGCCCATGCTCGCGTGCACCGGGTAGTCGAGGTCGCGCAGCCGGTCGATGTCGCGGCGGACGGTCCGGGTGCTGACGCCGAGCCGGTCGGCGAGCTCGGTGCCGGACCACTCGCGGCGGGACTGCAGCAGCCCCAGCAACTTCAGCAATCTCGCGGACGCCATGCTGTAGGACAGTATCTGACCTACAGTACTTCTAGCGTCGACGGCATGAAGCCGTTCGAGATCACCATCGCCCAGTCCGAGATCGACGACCTGCACGCCCGCCTCGACCGGATCCGCTGGCCCAGCGAGCCCACCGGAGCGAGCTGGGCGCAGGGAACACCGCTGGGACACCTGCAGGACCTGACACACCACTGGCGGCACGACTTCGACTGGCGCGAGACCGAGCGGCGGCTCAACAAGATCCCGCAGTTCGTCACCGAGATCGACGACGCACAGGTGCATTTCCTGCACGTCCGCAGCCCCAAGCCGGACGCCGAACCGTTGCTGCTCACGCACGGCTGGCCGTCGACGGGCTTCGCGTTCGAGGAGATGATCGAACCGCTGAGCCAGGACTTCCACCTGGTGATCCCGACGGTGCCCGGATTCGGGTTCTCCGGCCCGACCCGCGCGCTCGGCTGGACGATCCCCCGCGTGGCGAGGATGTTCGCCGAGCTGATGAGGCAGCTCGGCTACGACCGGTATGTGGCGCACGGCCACGACTACGGCGCCATGCTCACCCGTCAGCTGGGCCTGATCGACCCGCACGTGCGAGCGATCCACCTCAACCAGATCTTCTCCGCCGGTGTCACTTCCGAGAACGCCGACATGTCCGTCGAGGCGGAGCGGCGCAGTGTGGAGAAGGCGTTCAAGTACGAGATGCAGGACTTCGGCTACGTGTCCATGCAGAGCACGCGGCCGCAGTCGGTCGCCTACGCACTCACCGATTCGCCGGTCGCGCAGCTGGAGTGGATCGAGTGGGCGTTCCACTCGTGGTCGGATCCGGAGATCGGCGTGTCCCGTGAGGCGTTGCTGACCGACGTGTCGATCTTCTGGTTCACCCGCACCGCCGGGTCGTCGGCGCGGTACTACCAGGAGGGTGACGAGACGTGGGGAGAGCTGGAACCGGACTCGCCGGTGCCGACGTCGGTGTCGGTGTTCCCCCACGACCTGGGTGTGCCGATCCGGCGGATGGCCGAGCGCAACCACAACATCGTGCGGTGGACCGAAATGGAGCGCGGCGGCCACTTCGCCGCCACCGAGGTCCCCGACCTCATGGTCCGCGAACTCCGCACCACCTTCCTGCCCTGACCTGACTTGATGAGGGGAGCTTTCATCAACGGTTGATGAAAGCTCCCCTCATCAAGAAATTACAGGCCGAAGGCGAGGAGGACGTGGCCGTGCGGGCTCGTGAACTCGGGCCAGTAGCCGGACTGCACGTAGACCATCCCGTCGGACACCACCGCGCCACTACCGGGACCGGCGATCACACCGCCGCGCCCGGTCATCCCGTTCACACCGCGCACGTCCTGAACGGTGTCGTGCGTCCAGAGGACCTTGCCGGTCCTGGCGTTGTACGCGCGGAACTTGCCGTCACCCGCGCCGAGGTACACGACACCGGGCGTGCTGGTCACCGGCGTGCCGTGTGACCGCGTGCAGGTCGGTTGCCCGGCCGCGCCACCGGTGGAACAACCGTCCTCCGGAGCCGGGGTCTCCCACAGCACCTTGCCGGTCCCCGGATCCACCGCGAACAGCTTGCCGGGATCGGCGAACCAGGTCGCGATGTAGAGCCGCTTGCCGTCGTAGCTCGAACCCCACTGGATGCCCGAGATACCACCGCTGGGCAACGGCACGCCGAGCTGACGCCGCCACACGACCTGGCCGGTGCGAGCGTCGAACACGTGGTAGACACCGGACTTCTGGCCGACGCCGACGAGCTGCCTGCCGTCGACCTCGAACACGTTCGGCGTCGCGCCGATGTCGTAGTCGAGGTTCGTGCCGTCCTTGAGGCCTGGGCAGTAGCCCTCGGGATCGGGCTGGTTGCAGGCATCACGCCAGGTGTCGGCGTCGGTGACCTGGTTGGTCCACTTCACCCGGCCGGTGCGGGCGTCGAGCGCGAGCATCGAGTCGAACTCGCCGCCCTTGCCGGTGTAGTTCTGACCGGTGCCGACGTACAGGGTGCCGGTCCTGCGGTCGATCACCGGAGAGCTCCACACCCCGACGCCGGAGGGCTCGAACCGCTTGGCGCCGTTGGGCCACGTGCCGACCTCGACCGGCTCCGGCACGGTGTAGTGCCGCCAGACCCGTGCGCCGGTGTCGACGTCGTAGGCGTCGATGTGGCCGCGGAACGTGCAGCAGGCGTACTCGCGCGGCAGGGTGTTCTCCGCGCTGGACGTGCCTACGTATACCAGTCCGTTGTGGACGATCGGCGAGCTGGTCGCCATCGCGGCGATGTTGTCGTCCATCGTCACCTGCCAGCGCTTCTGCCCCGTGCGCTGGTCGAGAGCGAAGAACCGGCCGGTGCTGTCGCCGAAGAACACCTTGCCGTCCGCGACCGTCGGACTGTCGGAGGCGTACGCGGGCCGCGCCGCGGGCGGTACCGCGAACTCCCACTTCGCCCGGCCGGTGCGGGCGTCGCGGGCGTGGAACTTGCCGTCCGGGCCGGCGAAGTAGATCGTGTCGCCGACCACGGCGGGCTGGCTGCGGGCGTAGTTGGGCTCGCCCTTGCTGACGTCACCCTTGGGGTAGGCGAAGGCCCACTTGAGCTTCAGCTTGCCGACGTTGTTCTGGTCGATGCGCCATTCCGACGCGTTGTGCCGGGAGCCCACAAGGTCCTTCTGCCAGCCCGGCCAGTCACCGGAACGATGCGCGGAGGCGGGCGCCGCGGTCAGCACTACGAGCGCTGTCGTGAACAGCGCAGTGGTTTTCAGCATGGAATCTCCCCCTTCCACCACAACCCTGGCAGTGGTGGAAGGGGGACACGATCCCCCAAAGGACCCGACCTGGTCGACAGAAGTCGTGCCCAGGCCTAGCCGATCGGTTGATGCGTCACGACATCGACGCCTGGACAACCTCGGCTCACGATCAGGTTCGGCTGCCCGTAGAGGTACTGCCGGAAGAACGCCGGGATGTAGGTGGTGGCGACCTTCCGTTGCTGCTCGGGCGTCAGGTTCGCCGGGCAGCGGCTGTCGTTGTCGTAGGACCACTCGGTGTTGAAGTAGTTGTGGTTGGCGCCCTTGGGCGTCACGGCGTGGATCGGGAAGCGGTTGCTCCCCTTGGCGTTCTCGACGTACGTGCGGCCGTCCACCGCGCCGTCGCAGTCGCCGGTCATGACCGCGAACGGGATCTTCGTGATCCGGTAGTCGAGGTTCTCCGGGGCTTCCGGGTCCGGGGCGTAGTAGTCCGCGGGCGCCAACGGGAGCACCGCCCGGATCCGCACTCCGGCAGGCAGGTACCGCGCGTGGTTGTCCGACGCCTGCCACACCGCGCCCCGGCCGCCGCGCGAGTGACCGAGCGTGCCTACGTTGGTGGTGTCGACGAACGCTATTCCAACGACTGTCCTGAACATGGCAGCGATCTCATCGGGCAGATGTGTGGCCGATGTCCGGACCACGTCACGGTTTCGCCACAGCCGCCGCACCCTCGACGCCGTCGAGCAGAACCTTCAGCCCACCGTGGAACGTCTCCACGGCGTCGTTCTCCAGGTACGGCAGCTCGGGATCGACCTCGTCGCGGTCGCCCTCCAACGCCGTGAGCATCGGGAACCTCTTCGCGAAGTCCGGCTCGATCTCCATCAGCACCGCGGACCGCGCGTACCACCACTCCTCGTCCGACTCACCGGTCGCGGTACGGGCGGCCCGCGCCTCGGCGAGCGTCTGCGCGGCGCCGCGCACGAAGTAGTTGATCGCCCCGACGATGCCCCGCAGCTGCCTGCCGGGGAGCCCCGTCGACGTGAGGATGACGGCCAGCCCTTCCAGCACTGCGAACTCGTTCGGACCGAGCACCGGCCGGGCCTGCGACACCTGTAGCACCCACGGATGGCGCGCGTAGAACTCCCACATGTCGTGCGACCACCGCGTCACAGCGGGCCGCCAGCCGTCCGCGAGGTCGTACTCGGCGGTCAGCTCGGCCATCGTGCGGTCGTACATGAGGTCGACGAGCTCGTTCTTGCTCGGCACATACGTGTAGAGCGCCATCGCGGTGCGCCCGAGCCGTTCCCCGACCGCGCGCATCGACAGGGCCGCCATCCCCACCTCGTCGGCGACCGCGATGCCCGCGTCGACGATCGAGTCCACGCTCAGTCCAGGCTTCGGACCTGGACGCCTGGTGTCCTCGCCGCCCTTTCGCCAGAGCAGCTCGATCGAACGGCGCGGGTCGCCCTGACCGGCGTAGACGACCACGGTTGCAACTCCTTACACCCTAAAGTACCCTCGACGGTCGATACTTTACGCCATAAAGAATCAATGGGGGAAGACCGTATGAACCGTGTCGCCGACAGCCACGACGTGATCCAGGTCCGTGGAGCGCGAGAGAACAACCTCGCGGACGTGTCGCTCGACATCCCCAAGCGCCGCCTGACCGTGTTCACCGGGGTGTCCGGGTCGGGCAAGTCCTCGCTGGTCTTCGGCACGATCGCGGCCGAGTCGCAGCGCATGATCAACGAGACCTACACCGCGTTCCTGCAGTCCTTCATGCCGTCGATCGGGCGTCCGGACGTGGACGCGCTGCACAACCTGAGCGCGGCGATCATCGTCGACCAGGAGCGGATGGGCGCGAACTCCCGCTCCACCGTCGGCACCGCCACCGACGCACACACCATGCTGCGGATCGTGTTCAGCCGGCTCGGTCGAGCCCTACGTCGGCACGTCCGGCGCGTTCAGCTTCAACCTGCCCGAGGGCATGTGCCCGGCCTGCGAGGGCACTGGGCAAGGTCACCACCATCGACGTCGACGCCATCGTCGACCGCACCAAGTCGCTGAACGAGGGCGCGATCGACGCGCCGAACTACGGCGTCGACACCTGGTACTGGCGGGTGCTCGCGCACTCCGGCCTCTACTCACCCGACAAGCCCATCGCGCGAGTTCACTGACCAAGAGCTCGACGACTTCCTCCACAAGCCGACCTCGAAGCTCAACATCGGCGGCACCAACGTCACGTACGAGGGTCTCGTCGTGAAGCTCCAGCGCACGATCCTGTCCAAGGACCGCGAGTCGATGCAGCCGCACGTCCGGGCGTTCGTCGACCGGGCCGTCACGTTCACGGGCTGCCCGGACTGCCGTGGCGCCCGGCTGAACGCCGCCGCGCTGGCGTCGAAGATCAGCGGGGTGAACATCGCCGACTGCAGCTCGATGCAGATCAGCGACCTCGCGAAGTTCGTGCACGCCATCGACGACCCGTCGGTCGCGCCGCTGCTGGCCACGTTGCGCAACACGCTCGACTCACTCGTGGAGATCGGCCTCGGCTACCTGTCGCTCGACCGCGAGTCCGGCACGCTGTCCGGCGGCGAGTCGCAGCGCGTGAAGATGGTGCGGCACCTGGGATCCTCGCTCACCGACATCACCTACGTGTTCGACGAGCCGACCGTCGGGCTGCACCCGCACGACATCCAGCGGATGAACAACCTGCTGCTCCGGCTGCGGGACAAGGGGAACACCGTGCTCGTCGTCGAGCACAAGCCGGAGACCATCGCGATCGCCGACCACGTCGTCGACCTCGGTCCCGGGCGCAGGCGTGACCGGCGGCCACCTGTGCTTCTCCGGTGACGTCGCCGGGCTGCGCGCCTCCGGGCACGCTCACCGGCCGGCACCTCGACCACCGGGCGAAGCTGCGGTCGGAGTTCCGCTCCCACCAGGGTCTTCTGAGGATCAAGAGCGCCAGGCTGAACAACCTCAAGGACGTCTCCGTCGACCTCCCGCTCGGCGTGCTGACCGTCGTCACCGGCGTGGCGGGCTCCGGCAAGTCGTCGCTGATCCACGGCTCGCTGCGCAAGCGGCCGGGACGTGGTGACGTGTCGACCAGTCGCCGATCCGCGGCTCACGGCGGTCGAACCCGGCGACCTACACCGGGCTGCTCGACTCGGTCCGCACCGCGTTCGCCAAGGCCAACGGCGTGAAGGCGGCGTTGTTCAGCGCGAACTCCGAGGGCGCGTGCCCGCACTGCAAGGGCATCGGCCTCGTCTACACCGACCTCGCGATGATGGCCGGGGTCGCGACGGTGTGCGAGAAATGCGAGGGCAAGCGGTTCACGCCCGAGGTGCTGCGGTACAAGTTGCGGGGCAAGAACATCAGCGAGGTGCTCGGCATGTCCGTCGCCGAGGCGCAGGAGTTCTTCCCGTCCGGGCCAGGCCCGCGCGGTGCTGGAGCCGGCTCGACGATGTGGGTCTCGGCGTACCTGTCCCTCGGCCAGCCGCTCACGACGTTGTCCGGCGGCGAACGGCAGCGGCTCAAGCTCGCCATCCACATGGCCGAGAAGGCCGGGACCTACGTGCTGGACGAGCCGACGTCCGGCCTGCACCTCGCGGACGTCGACCAGCTGCTCGGCCTGCTGGACCAGCTGATCGACGCGGGCAACACGGTGATCGTGATCGAGCACCACCTGGCGGTGATGGCGCACGCGGACTGGATCATCGACCTGGGCCCGGGTGCGGGCCACGACGGCGGCCAGGTCGTCTTCACCGGCACGCCCGGCGATCTCGTCGCGAACTCGGACACGCTCACCGCGCAGCACCTGAGGGAGTACCTGCGCATGAGCCTGCTCGACGGTCACCGAAGTCCGCCCGGTCACCCC
Organism: uncultured Actinomycetota bacterium; assembly: GCA_963766275.1. Taxonomy (GTDB): domain Bacteria; phylum Actinomycetota; class Actinomycetes; order Mycobacteriales; family Pseudonocardiaceae; genus Lentzea. Next base: position 42,325 of record CAVYAD010000037.1, on the reverse strand, counting down.
GCGGCTGGTGCGGATGACGTTCACCGGCGACGGGCTGGCGGAGGTCGGCACCTGGCCGGACCAGCAGCTCAAGCTGTTGTTCCCCAAGCCCGGCCACTCGGCCCACGTGTCGGAGTCCGCCCGATGCCGGAGCGCTGGTACCAGGCCTACCTCGCGATCCCCGAGGAAGCCAGGCCGTGGATGCGCAGCTTCACCGTGCGGCGGCTGGCGGACGGCGTGCTGACCGTGGACTTCGTGCTGCACGGCGACAACGGGCCCGCGTCTGCCTGGGCCGCCGCCGCGAAGCCCGGCGAGGCCTCCGCGGTGCGAACACTGCGGAGGCACTTCGTCGGCCTTGGCGTGTCCAAGAAGGACATCGAGTTCGCCGGCTACTGGCGGCGAACCCTCACCCAGGACGACGCTCCGACCCCTGAAGACCTCACCGAGGCCAAGGAACGGATCGCCTCCCTTACCGAGTGACCACCAGCACGGCGCTGTGGGCCGGTACGTCGACCTTGGTCGACGTACCGGTCACCTTCACCATCTTCGGCACCGGGACGAACTTCCCGTTCTTGGCCACGTTCGACCCCGCGATGGTGATCTCCTTGGAGTCCAGCTTGGGCGCCGTCAACAGATAGACGTCGGCCGAACGCGCGCCCTGCGGCAGGGTGACGGTCGCGGTCACCGCGGTCGCGTTCTTGTTGTTGACGAACGCGTTGTTGCCGATCCCCCACGCCGTGACCTCATCGGCGCCGGTCACGGTCGCGGCGTGGTAGGCACCCGGCCCGGCCAGCTTCCAGAGCAGCTCGCCGTAGTAGACCGCCTGCACGCCGACGGGGTTGAGCCCGTCGTAGCGGATCGGCGAGTAGTGCAACGGGAACTGCGTCGACGTGCCGCCGTGGAAGTTGATGCCCGAGCCCTGCCGTGCCGCGACGCCCGACATGTAGTCGAGCGACCACAACGCCGCCGCCTGCACGTTGCTGATGCCGTCCGCGCCGCCGTGGAAGTAGTTGTTCGCCTCGGTGACACGCCACTGCGCGATCTTGTGGTTCTGCTGCGCCTTCTCCATCGCGGCCGAGATGTTGGGCAGCCGGCCGGACTTGTTGGACGCCAGCATCTTCGTGATGTCGGCCTCGGTGTTCTTCGCGATGTACACGTGCGTGGACAGGATGTTCGCGCCCCGGTCCTTCTGCGTGCGGGCGAAGTCCTCGGCCCACGAGCTGCTGTTCGCCTGGCCGGGACCGTCGAACTTCGCGCCTGGCACCTTCGCCCGGATCGCGTCGGCGAACTTCGTGAACAGCGCCTCGTACTCCGGCCACGTCTTCACGTAGACGTTCGGCTCGTTGCCGACCTCGAACGCCACCAGGTCCTTGCCGAGGATCCGCGCGGCGACCTCGGCCTCCTCGGCCGCCTTCTCCGGGGTGTTGGTCTTGAGGTTGATCCCGTAGATCACCTTCCAGCCGGTGGCCTTGGAGAAGATCGACAGTTCCTTGATGTCCTCCGGCGTCACCTCGGTCGCCTTGCCGCCCGGACCGGCAGGGTTCCAGGTGGTCATGTCGACGAGGTTGCCGCCGATACGCAACAGGCTCGGACCGAGCAGGCGGAAGAGCCGAACCAGGTCGGTGTTGCGCGCGTTGAACATCCGCGCGCCCACGCGATCCTTCTCGTAGCTGAAGCCGGCGAAGTCCTTGCCGACCTGGCTCTTGCTCGCCGGGTCCACCCGCACCGTGACGGCCGGGGCCGCCTGCGCCGGCGACACACCGCCGAACACCATCAACATGGCCGCTATGACCGCTGCTCGACGCATCGAGAGTCCCTTCGTCGGGGGCTGCGGCGGCGGCCGGGACCGACTTTAGATCGGATGTCTCCGGAATTCGAGCATGCGGCGCTGATCTGACACTTCTGTCACCGAGTCCAGGACCAAACCGTGTGGTGCTGCCAGCTTCTCCAGTTCGTCGAGCGTCCGCTCGCGACTGCCGAAGTGCACGAGCATGACCAGGTCGAACTCGGTGCTGGAGTGCAGACCTCCGATGGCTTCGACGACGAGAATGCGTCCGTTCTCCCCCGCGGCCTCGACGCAACGGGCGAGAATCCGGTGGGCCTGCTCGTCGTCCCAGTTGTGGATGATGTCGAACAGCAGGTACGCGTCGGCGCCTGCCGGGAGCGGGTCGAAGAAGCTGCCGGCACTCGCCTCGGCGCGGTCCGCGACCCCCTGCGCGTTGAACGTGCGACCGGCCTCGGCCGCGGTGGGCTCGAGGTCGACGAGGTGGCCGCGCAGGCCGGGGTGAGCGGTGAGGATCGCGGCGAGCACCGTGCCGGGACCGCCGCCGCCGTCGACGATCGTGGCGAACCGGGACCAGTCGAACCCGGCGACGATGCGCGGGATCTGGTCGCGGACCCGCGCGGTCATCTGCCGGTCGAACGCCTCCCGCAGGTGCGGGTGCTCGGCGAGGTCGTCCCAGAACTCCCTGCCGTAGCGCAGCAGGTAGGCCGGTCCGCCGGTGCGGACACTGTGGGCGAGGTCGACGAACGCGAGCTCGGCGCGACCCATGGCCGAGTCGCTGTGCAGCATGGTGTTCAGGCCGTTGCCCGCGTGGGTGCGCAGGTGTGCGCCGAGCTCGGTGGTCCGGTATCCGGCGGCCGACCGTTCGACGATCCCCAGGGTCGCGAGATGGGCCAGCAGCTGGTCGAGTGCGAGCGGGGAGACGTCGAGCTCGGGAGCGAGCTGTTCGGCGGTGGCGTCGTCGTCGAAGAGGCGGTCCGGCAGGCCCAGCGTCACCGCGACCCGCAGCGTCATCGGGGTCACCAGCCCGGCCATCTCTCGAAGCGTTCGTATGTCGTTTTCGTGTCCCACAACGATCAACCGTTGCACACCGGTCAACCTATTTTCAGTCCACACTGAAGCAATAGTATACAAAAATTCTCACGTTTTCGGACCGCACGCGGGGAGCTTTCGTTCGCTCCTGGCGCACGAAAGGGGCCCGCGTGCGTCTCAAGCGTTCTCACCTGGTGGACGCTTCAGTGGGTCTTAACCGGTTCGGCTTAATGTGGCGGTGCTCCGCAGATCAAACTCTCTTGAAGCAGGTCAGAACCTTGTCAGCTCCTGTCGCGCGGTCCCTGCCCGCCGCGATCCGATCCGTGCTCGCCCACGACCGCTGGGCGTCCGCCGGGGCGATCACCGTCGCCGTGATCGGGCTCGCCGCGATCTTCGCGGACGTCCTCACGGCCATCGAGGGCCACGACGCCTACACCTACGACGCCTCCGCGCTGGACCCGAAACCGGGCTCCCCGCCGGAGCGCTGGGCGGGGTCAGCGGCAAGCACTGGTTCGGCGTCGAACCGCTCACCGGCCGGCGACCTCTTCGCGATCGTGGCCCACGGCGCGCGGACGTCGTTCCTGGTCGGGCTCGCGCGCGACGCTGCTGGCCATCGCTGCTCGGCGTGGTCATCGGCGTCAGCGCCGGCTACCTCGGCGGCTGGTGTGACCGGCTCGTCACCTGGACCACCGACGTGATCCATGGGCTTCCCGTACCTGGTCTTCATGATCGCGCTCGGCGCGGTGCTGCCGGCCGACTTCCCGCGGCAGTTGCTGCTGATCCTCGTCATCGGGCTCTTCGGCTGGCCGCACGACCGCGCGGATCGTGCGGGCGCAGGCGCTGACGCTAAGGAACGCAACTTCGTCAAGGCCGCCGCGCACGCTCGGGGCGGCGGCCGTGGCACGTGTTCACGCGCCGAGCTGCTGCCGAACCTCTGGGCGCCGATCATCGTCGTGGCCACCTGACGCTCCCGTCGATGATCGGCAGGAGGCCGCGCTGTCGTTCCTCGGCGTCGGGGTGCCGCCGCCGACCCCGAGCTGGGGCCGTCCATCAGCTCGGCCATCGACTTCTTCGGCCACCGACCCGATGTTCCTGCTCTTCCCCGGCCTCGCGCTGTTCCTGTCACGCTGGCGTTCAACGCGCTCGGCGACGGGATGCGCGACGCGCTCGACCCGAGGTGCGGGGAAGCGCCCTGATGCGCTCGCCCAGTTCGCCGCCATCCGTCTCGCCGGCATGCTGCTGGTCCTGCTCATCGTCGCGTTCTCGACGTTCGTCGTGTTCTACCTCCTGCCGTCGGACCCGGCGCGGATGGCGTGTGGACGCCCGTGCTCGCCGGAAAGCCTGGGCTGGCGCGGGAGTTCATGGGCTTCGACGAGCCCCTGGTACCAGCAGTTCTTCGACTTCCTCGGCGGCATCTTCGCCGGCCGGACGTTCGGCGTCGGCGTCGACCGCGATCCACTGCACCGCGCCGTGTTTCGGCTACGACTTCCAGAAAACGTCGACGTGCTCAGCTGATCGGCGCCGGGTCGGGGTCAGCTTCTCGGTCGCCCTCGGCGCGGCCGTGATCTGGATCGTCGCCGGGGTCGGGCTCGGCGTGCTTTCGCCGCGCTGCGCCGGGCTCCGCGGTCGACCGGATCACCATGGCCGGGTCGCGATGGCCGGGGTGTCCTGCCCGCCTACCTGGCCGGGATGATCGGCATCACGATCTTCGCGTTCGCGCTCGACGTCGTGCCGAAGATCGGATACGTGGCGCTGACCGAGGATCCGGCGCAGTGGGCGTGGCACCTCGTGCTGCCGTGGCTGGTGCTCGCGTTCCTGCACGCCGCGATCTACGCCAGGCTCACCCGCAGCCAGATGCTGGAGACGCTCGGCGAGGACTACATCCGCACCGCGCGGGCGAAGGGCCTCACCGAGCGCAAGGTCGTCGGCAAGCACGCGCTGCGCAACGTCCTGCTGCCGGTGATCACGCGTGTTCGGCGTCGATCTCGGCTCGCTGCTGGCCGGCGACCGTGATCACCGAACGGATCTTCGGCCTGCCGGGTCGGGCGGCTGCTCGTCGACGCGATCGCGTCGCTCGACCTGCCGGTGCTGCTCGGCTGACGCTGTTCTCGGCGCTCTGGTCACGCTCGCTGAACTTCCTGGTCGATCTCTGCTACGGCGCGCTCGATCCACGAGCCCGCCTCGTCTGAAGGGAGAAACCATGAAACGCAGGACACTTGCTTGTCGTCGGTGGCTGCTCGGCGCGCTGGGGGTGCTCACGGCCTGCGGCGCCAACGACACGCCGGCCGCAGGCGGCGCCGCCAAGCCGGGCGGGCGACGCTCGATCCTGCTCGAACGACGCGCCGTCGATCAACTTCGACCCGGCGAAGAGCTCCAGACCTCGTCGTCACCACGCTCGGGCTGGTGCACCGCCGACTCACGTCGTGGGACGTCGCGCCGGGCAAGGCCACCGACGGTCGTGCCGGACCTGGCCACCGACACCGGCCGCCCAGCGACAGCGGCAAGACCTGGACGTTCACCCTGCAAGGACGGCCTGAAGTACAGCGACGGCACGCCGATCAAGTCCGAGGACGTCAAGTGGGGCCTGGAGCGCTCCTTCGCGCCCGCGTTCTCCGGCGGTCTGGCCTACCACAAGGACCTGCTCTCGCCGGGCGCTGGCGTACAAGGGCCCGTTCGACGGCACAAGGAGCTCGACTCCATCCAGACGCCGGACGCCAAGACGATCGTCTTCCACGCTGGCGCGCCCGTACGGCGACTGGAACTGGGTCGCCAGCACGCCCGGCGTTCGCCCCGGTGCCGAAGGGCAAGGGCGCCGAGGCGACTACGGTGAGCACCCGATCGCGTCGGCCCGTACCAGATCCGAGCTACGAGCGCGGCAAGTCCGCGAAGCTGGCCCGCAACCCAACTGGGACCGCGCGACCGACCCGACGCGCAAGGCGAACGCCGACACCGTCGTCTTCGAGCTCGGCCAGGACACCAGGTCATCTCCAAGCGCCTGATCGACGACACCGGCGACGACCGCAACGCGTTCGGCATGTCCTTCGCCTCGCCCGCCCAGCTGGCGCAGATCCAGGGCAGCCCGTCGGCCAAGTCCCGCTTGGTCACGTCGGAGTCCGGGGCGCTGTCGTACCTTTCGCTCAACACCCAGCGCGGCAAGCTGGTGGACCCGAAGGTGCGCCAGGCGTTCCAGTACGCCGTCGACAAGGCCGCCTACCAGGTCGCCAGCGCGGGCAACGCCCAGCTGGCCGGTGACGTCGCCACGACGCTGATCACGCCCGGGCTGCAGGGCCGCGAACAGTACGACCTCTACCCGGCGCCGCCCTCCGGTGACCCGGCGAAGGCCAAGCAGCTGCTCGCCGAGGCGGGTCTGCCCAACGGGCTCGACGGCCTGGTCCTGGCCACCACAACGAGAACGGCTACCCGGAGAAGGCCGCGGCGATCCAGGCGGCGCTGGCGCGGGCCGAACATCAAGGTGACGATCAAGCCGCTCGACGAGGACACCTACACGTCCGAGGTGAACACCAAGGCGAACCTGTCGGACTACGACCTGGCGCTCACCTCGTGGCAGCCGGACATCCCGTCGGCCAACGCGAACATCCAGCCGCTGTTCCAGTCCACCGAGATCGGCAACGGCGGGTACAACGAGTCGCGCTACAGCAACCCCGACGTCGACCAGCTGATCGCCGAGGCGCAGGCCACCAGTGGACCCGGCCGAGGCCGGCAAGAAGTGGGCGGCGATCGACAAGAAGATCCTGCGCCGACTCGCCGGTCGTCCCGCTGATCTACACCCGCAACTCGTTCCTGCACGGCTCGAAGGTCGGCGACGTCCAGATCGGCAAGTTCCCGGCCTACGTCGACTACCGCAAGTTCGGGATCATCTCGTGACCGGAGCCGGTGCTCCTCGAGCCTGCACGACGTGGACGGTCTCCTTCGGGGACGTCGAGCCGTCCGCGGGGTCGGCTACTCGGTCGCGCGCGGGCGAGGTCGTCGCCGTGGTCGGGGAGTCCGGCTCCGGCAAGACCGTGACCGCGATGTCCCTGCTCGGCCTGCTGCCGTCCACGGCGACAGGTGTCCGGCCGGGCGCTGCTGGCCGGCCGGGACCTGTACACGATGGCCCCGGCCGAGCTGCGGGCGGTCCGCGGCGGCGAGGTCGGCATGGTGTTCCAGGAACCGATGAGCGCGCTGAACCCGGTGTTCACCGTCGGCGACCAGCTCGTCGAGGCGATCCGGGCGCACCAGTCGCTGTCGCCCGCGGAGGCCCGCGAGCGGGCTATCGAGCTGCTCGGCCTGGTCGGGCTGCCCGCGCCTGCGCGAGCGGTTCCGCTCCTACCCGCACGAGCTGTCCGGCGGCCAGCTGCAGCGGGTCGTGATCGCCATGGCGGTGGCGAACGAGCCGAAGCTGCTGATCGCCGACGAGCCGACCACGGCGCTCGACGTCACCGTGCAGGCCGAGATCCTCGAGCTGCTGCGGGACCTGCGCGCCCGGCTGGGCATCGGCGATCCTGCTGATCACGCACGACATGGGCGTGGTCGCGGATCTCGCCGACCGGGTCGTGGTGATGTACGACGGCCGGGTCGTCGAGCACGGCGCCGTGCCACGGAGGTCTTCCAGACGCCACGCGAGGAGTACACGCGGACGGCTGCTCGGACTCCGTGCTGTCGCTGGGCCACGACGCGGCGGCGGAGCCTGCTCGGCGATCAGTCCCCGGCGGCCGAGCACCCGGTCTTCGCGGTCCCTGCGTCCCCCGTCTGCCGTCTCGAACCTTTCGGCGTTTACCGCGGCCGGTTCCGGTCGCTGGCGTGCGGGCCGCCGACCGGGTCTGCACGTCGGCCGGGCGAGATGCTCGGGCTCGTCGGCGAGTCCGGGTCGGGCAAAGTCACGGTGGCCGGCGCGGTCACCGGGCTGGTCGCGGCCGCACCGGGGCCAGTCCCATCGGTGGCGGCCGATGTCTCGCGTGTTCGCGGCCGCGCCGCCAAGGCCGACTGCGGCGCCGGATCGGCGTGGTGTTCCAGGACCCGCTGTCGTCACTGAACCCCCGCGCGACCGTCGGCGACAGCGTCGCCGAGCCGCTCCGGCTGCACACGCCCGCTCCGCGGCACCGAAGTGGACAAGCGGGTCGGCTTCGCTGCTGGAGTCCGTGCAGCTCTCGCGCCTCGCTGCGGACCCGCTACCCGCACGAGCTGTCCGGCGGGCAGCGCCAGCGGGTCTGCATCGCCCGCGCGCTCGCGCTGCGACCCGGACCTGCTGGTCGCCGACGAGCCGACGAGCGCGCTGGACGTCACGGTGCAGGCCCGGGTGCTCGACCTGTTCCGCGACGCTGCAGCGCGAACACCGGTTCGCGTGCCTGTTCATCAGCCACGACCTCGCCGTCATCGAGCACCTCGCCGACCGGGTCGCCGTGATGCTACCAAGGGCGTGTCGTCGAGCAGGGCGCCTCTGTTTTCGCCGCGCCGCAGGATCCCTACACGCAACGATTGCTCGCTTCGGCGCTTACCGTGTCTGTATGACCACCAACTGGGCGGGCAACGTCACGTTCACCGCGGCCGAGGTCGTGACGCCGACCTCGGCCGACGACCTGCGTGCGATCGTGCGTGGCGCCGCCGCGGTGCACGTGGTCGGCACCGGCCACTCGTTCAGCCCGATCGCCGACACGACCGGCACCCTCGTGTCGCTGTCGGCGATGCCTCCGGTGTTCGAGGTGTCCGGGCTGACCGCTCGTGTCGGCGCGGGCATGACGCTCGCCCAGCTGGCTCCGCTGCTGGACGACGCGGGCCTCGCCCTGCACACGATGCCTTCGTTGCCGCACATCACCATCGCCGGCGCCGTCGCCACGGCCACCCACGGCTCGGGCCTGCAGTCGTTGGCCGGTGCCGTGCGGTCGCTTGAGGTCATGCGCGCGGACGGTTCCGTGGTCGAACTGACGTCGCCGGGCGCCGTCGTGTCGATGGGCGGCCTGGGCGTGGTCGTCTCGGTGACGCTGGACGTGGTGCCGTCGTTCCAGGTCGCGCAGACCGTCTACGAGGACGTCGCGTGGACGACGCTGCTCGGTTCGCTCGACCAGATCCTCGACAGCGCGTACAGCGTGAGCGCGTTCGTCGACTGGCGGGGCGGCGCGACCCTGTGGGTCAAGCAGCGCGTCGGGGACGGGTCGTACGCCTACCCCGGCCGCCCCGCCGACGGCCCGCGCCACCCGGTGTCCGGCCAGCCCGCGTCGCGGTGCACGGAACAGGGCGGCGTGCCCGGACCGTGGCACGAGCGCCTTCCGCACTTCCGCGCCGAGTTCACGCCGTCCGTCGGCGAGGAACTGCAGACCGAGTACTTCGTCCCCCGCACCCGCGCCGTCACCGCGTTGCGCGCGCTGGCCGAGATGTCCACGGTGATCTCACCGCTGGTGCAGGCCTGCGAGATCCGCACGGTGTCGGCGGAACGGCAGTGGCTCAGCCCGACGCACGACCGCGACAGCCTCGCCATCCACTTCACCTGGCTGCCCGACACCCGCCGCGTGCTCGAACTCCTGCCCCGCCTGGAGGAGACCATCGCGCCACGCCCGCACTGGGGCAAGCTCTTCACCGTGCCGCCACAGCTGCTCGCCGCGCGTTACCCGCACTGGGACGGTTTCCGCGCCCTGCTACGCGAGCACGACCCGAAAGGCATCTTCCGCAACGACTTCCTCACCCGCCACTTCGGCCCCGCCGCCTAGTCACGACCTCACCTGGGATCCACCGCATCCAACTGGCGGCGCAGCAGGTCCGCCTCCGACCCCCGCAACCTTGTCAGCAACCGCCGCGCCTCGTCCCACGACGCGAACGCCCGGTCGTAGTCGCGATCCTGGAACGCACCGGCGAGCCCGATCAACGCCCGCACCTCCCCCGCCCGGTCCCCCAGCCCGCGGAACATCGCCAGCGCCTCCTCGAACGCCGCCACCGCCAGCTCGACGTCCCCGCTGTCGAGCTGCAGGTTCCCCTGCGCCTCCCGCAACCGGGCGTGACTGCGGCGATCCGACGAGTCCAACGAGCTCAGCACCGCTTCGAGCTCGTCGTTCGCCGCGTCCGTGCCGTGCGCCTCACGCTGAACCTGCGCCAGTTCGACCGCGATGTCCACGACATCACCCGACGACACAAGGGTGAGCGCCTGACGCAGGTGGTCGGCGGCGGCCTCGTACTGCCGCGCCTGGGTGTGCAGGTAGGCCAGCTGCCGCAACGCGATCACGCGGTCGTCGAGCGTGAGCCGCCCCGAGCCGAGCGCCATGTTCAGCAGATCAAGGGCCTGGGTGAAGTCACCGCGGTCGACCAGCAGCGAGCCCAGCTCGAACGCCAGCTCCGCCTCGAGCGCCGGATCGGAGGAGCTGGCCCGGCGGGCGGTCGCGAGTCGTTCGGCGGCGGCGACGTAATCGCCGACACGCAGGGCGATGCGGGCGAGCTCGCGGTAGACGAGTGCCCGGTCGCGCGGACCGACCTCGGCTTCGAGCGCGAAGTCGAAATGGCTGACGGCCTGGTTGAAGTCGCCGAGGTCGCGGTGGATCTCGCCGAGCAGACGATGGGCGTGGTGTGACTGCGTCGAGTCGCTCAGCACGTCCGCCAGCACCGTCCTCATGTCGGTACTGGCGTCCTCCAGCCGTCCCAGGAGGTACGCGAGCCGGCCGCGCAGCAGCAGAGACTCGACGGGGAACGTCGTGGTCTGCGCGGCACGATTGGCCAGCGCGAACGCGGCCTCCACGTCGCCCTTGCCGAGCAACAACGACGCGGCGGCGACCAGCACCTGTTCCCACCGGACACCCTCGCTGGGCAGCATGCTGACGACGGCGACGGCCAGATCCGCGGGCCCGTCCGAGGTGTAGATCAGGCGCGCCGACACGAGTTGGCGCGGACCGTCCGCCTCCGACTCCACGACCGCGATCACCATCCGGTCGGAGTCCATCTGCACCTGGTCGAGGATCTCCTGGATGCCGACGGACGGACGCGCGGGCGGATCGACGATCACGAAGTGCCGGGCCATGGACAGCTCGGCCAGCCGGCCACGGACCGCGCGCACGCCGAGCTTCGTCAGCTCGTCGGTGAGCCGCACGGCGCGTTCGGACGTGCCGTGGATCAGCACGTCGTAGCGGAAACCCTGGCCGCCCGCGCGATGGCCGCGTTCACGGGCAGCGGAGACGTAAGTGTCACGGTTGCTGACCAGCACGTCCGCATCCGCGAGCCAGTGCGCGAGCAACGCGGCGAGGTTGTCCATGTAGTAGGAGACGGTGTCCGGGTTGCCGCTGCGTTCGTCGACGACGGCGATCTCCTCGCCGAAGCTCCAGTACGGCAGGTACGGCACGGTGGTGCGCTCCACCAACCCCAGTTCGGGCTCGTCGTCACCGTTGTCCGCGGGCATCCAGCTGGAGTAGAGGTCCGCGAACTTCTCCGCGATCACCGAACGCCACGACCGCGCGCGTTCGTACTCCTCGCGGCCGTCGAAGCGGGAGACGACCGGCAGGAACAACAGACCGGCCCGGTCGTAGGGCAGCTTGTCGCGGGCCGCGGCGGCACGACGGGCCACGTCCAGGGTGCCGTCGAGGTTCTGCTGGTTCGGCGCCACGCACAGCAGCAGCACGTCCGGCAGCTGCGCGGTGCAGACGCCGCCGATGTCGGTGATGCCGGTGCGGCTGTCGATCAGCACGTAGTCGTACTCGGCGACCCACTCCTGGCGGATCTTCTCGAACCGCCAGCCGAGGTCGTGGTGCTCGAAGAGATCGGGCCACGACAACGACTGCGCGCGGTCGGCGTAGCTCTCGTCCATCCGCCCGGCGGCGAGCAACGCGAGGCCCTCCACCTCGGGCACCGCGATGGGTTCCACGGCGTCCTGCCACTCGGCCTCGCCCGCCACCACCTCGACCAGGCCGCGCGCGGGCGTTCCAGCGAGGAACGGGCGGAAGTACTCGTGCAGGCCGGGGGCGTCGAGGTCGAAGTCCACGCACAGCACCCGGTTGCCCCAGCGGGCGAGCTGCACGGCGATGTTGGCCAGGCAGAACGAGCGGCCGACGCCGCCCTTGTACGAGTAGAAGGTGACGATCACGGCGCAGCCCTCACAGCCTCGGCAGCGGGCCCGGCGGCAGTCCCGCTTTCAACGGCGGCCGCACCACCCGCCACTCGGGATTCCACGGTGGCACGTCCTCGATGCGTTCCGCCACCTCTTTGGCCAGCTGCTGCACGGCGGTGTAGAAGTGCTCGTACTGCGCCGAACGGCTGTAGACCTCATAGGCCAGCGGCTTGTTCCAGGGCGTGAAGTCACGCAGCAGCGTGGCCTGCGCCTCGGGCGGAAAGTGCTGGCCGTCGGCGAAACGCACACCGAGCACGAGATGGCGCGGGTGGTCGGAGGTGCCGTAGCCCAGCATGCGGTGGCGTTCCCACATGCTCTCCCACTCGGCCAGGCACCACTCCGAGCGGAAGTACGGCGGTGACAGGACGGCGACCATCACCTTCGAACGCAACAACGCCCGTTCGAGGCTCTCCGGCCAGCTCGTGCCGACGTCCTGGTTCCAGTCCACGAAGATCCGCGGCTCCTCGGCCATCTCGTTGCCGAGCCACTCGCGCAGGGCACGGTAGAAATGCTCCCGCACCCACACGTCGCCACCGCCGATGCGCGTGTAGCTGAGAAAGACATCCCACTCATAGCCCACGCCATCAGATCGTGATCTCTCTTCGCGGTATTACAAAACCGCGTCACCCTTCTGGCGCAACTTCTCCAGCTGATCGTCGGAGAAACCGTAGGTCGTCACGACCGTCATCTTCGGGCAGATGACCAGCAGTCCGGGGCCCCAGTCCTCGATCACGACGCCTCGCTGGTTCTCGGAGGTGAAGAACGGCTCGCCCGTCACGCCGAGATCGACCTCGCTGCCCCAGAACAACGTCCGCCGCTTCTCGCCGGGGTGGAATTCGTGCGCGAACTTCAGCTGGTGCAGGAAGGTGATCCAGCCTTCGGTGATGTCGTCGTAGAAGTCGTCCCACTCGGGCGACGTGCCCTTGGGCGCGCGCGTCAGCACGACTCGGGTGCCCTCGGGGACGGGGGTGAGGGCGAACGTGTCGTGGCCGTGGACGATCAGCGTCGTGCCGTCCTCCTCGGCGTTCTGGAAGTAGATGTGGTCGATCTCGGCGTCCAGCTCCGGGATGTCCCAGCCGTGCCAGTGACGCAGCTTCTCCTTGTCCCGGAACGACTGCCACACCTCCTCCACCGGCGCGGCCACCGTGATCTCGATCTTGACGCCTTCATCGCTCATCGGAAACTCCAGGGTGGCCCAGCGCGACCACCCGGAACGGGCGGCCTTCCTCGGTGTCGTACTTCAACGCGATCTGCCGCACCGCTTCGGCCAGGTCGCTGGTGAACTCGTGGACATCGCCGGGCGCGCCGAAGCGGACCGTCGTCTCCACCGTGAACGTGAGCAAGCGCTTTCCCACGTCCGCCGCGGCGGTCGCCATCCGGTCGACGTCGGTGGACGTCTTCGCGGCGACGGACACCAGGTGCGTGGCGGCGAACTGGTCCTGCACGTCGGCCGCGATCTCCCGGCCGGGCCGGGCCCGCAGCACCCGCTCGACGCAGCCGCGCCGCTGCCGTTCCTCGACCAGCTCGACGAGTCCGGCCTGCTCCAGGGCGCGCACGTGGTAGTTGACCCGTTGCCGCGGCAGGTCGAGCACGGCCGCGAGCTGGGTCGCCGACGCGGGCGATTTCAGCAGTTCCAGCAACGAACGGCGCAACGGGGACAGCTCCACGGCTAGCACGGTCTCATTTGACAAAATCATTTGTCAATACCGGAACGCGACCGGAAACAGTTAGGTTCGTTGACGGTTGCAACAAATCGGCCCCACCCTGTGGACCGTGAGAACACCCCTGCTGGTGGCAGCGTTGGCAGCAGCAGCGATCGTTCCCGTGTGGACGGTCGCGGCGCAGGCTGACGTAGTGCCCGGAACCGCTTATCAGGTGACGAACGTCGGTAGCGGAAAGTGCGTCGAGGCCCAAGGATCGGCGAACGGCGCACAACTCCGCCAACAAGGATGCTCTGGGCAGACCTGGAAGTTCACGCCCACGAGCGACGGTTACTACACGGTCGGCGAGGGCTCGGTCTGGGACGTCTCGAACGTCTCCACCGCGGACAGCGCACCGATTCACATGTGGCAGAACTTCAGCGCGAACAACCAGCAGTGGCGCGCCGAGCAGGTGGGCACGGACACTTACCGGTTCGTGAGCCGCCACAGCGGGAAGTGCCTCGATGTCCCGGGGGCGAGCACCGGAGACGTGCAGTTGGCGCAGTACACCTGCAACGGCACCAACGCGCAGCTCTTCCGGCTCGGCACCGGCACGCCGAACCCCGGTCAGCCGGACTTCGGCCCGAACGTGCTGATCTTCGACCCGTCGATGTCCTCCGCCACGATCCAGGCGCGGCTCAACGAGGTCTTCCGTCAGCAGGAGGAAGGCCAGTACGACGCCCGGCGCTACGCGATCATGTTCAAGCCGGGCAACTACAACGTCGACGTCAACATCGGCTTCTTCACGCAGGTGCTCGGGCTCGGCCTGCTGCCGGACGGCGTGACGATCAACGGCCAGGTGCACGTCGAGGCCGACTGGTTCGAGGGCAACGCGACGCACAACTTCTGGCGTGGCGCGGAGAATCTCGCGGTGCGGCCGCCGAGCGGCACCAACACGTGGGCCGTCTCGCAGGCCTCCGCGATGCGCCGCACCAAGGTCTACGGCAACATGCAGCTGGACGACAACGGCTGGTCGAGCGGTGGTTTCCTGGCCGACTCGGTCGTGACCGGGCAGGTACGTTCGGGTTCGCAGCAGCAGTGGCTGTCGCGCAACACCGAGTGGGGTTCGTGGGCAGGCGAGAACTGGAACATGGTGTTCGTGGGTGCCCGCAACGCACCTGCCACCTCGTTCCCGGAGCCGCCGTACACGAACGTCGCGCAGACTCCGGTCATCCGGGAGAAGCCGTTCCTGAACGTCGACGGCGCGGGCAGCTACAACGTGTTCGTGCCCGCACTGCGCAGCAACACGAGCGGCACCACGTGGGCGTCCGGCAACCAGCAGGGCACCAACATCCCGCTGTCGCAGTTCTACATCGCGAAGCCGGGCACCTCGGCGGCGACGATCAACCAGCAGCTCGCGGCAGGCAAGCACCTGCTGCTCACGCCGGGTATCCACCAGGTGAGCGAGCCGATCCGCGTCACGCGCCCGGACACCGTCGTGATGGGCCTCGGTCTCGCGACCGTCATGCCCACCAACGGGAACATGGCGCTCGACGTGGCCGATGTGGACGGTGTGAAGATCGCGGGCCTGCTGATCGACGCGGCCCCGACCAACTCGCCGCTGCTGATGCAGATCGGCGCGCCGGGCAGCACCACGCGGCACCAGGCGAACCCGACCTCGGTGCACGACCTGTACGTGCGCATCGGCGGCTCGGCGGTCGGGCGGGCGACGACCTCGTTGGTGGTCAACAGCCACGACGTGATCGGCGACCACCTGTGGTTGTGGCGCGGTGACCACTCCATCGGCGTCGGCTGGGACCTCAACACAGCGGACACCGGACTGATCGTCAACGGCGGCAACGTGACGATGTACGGCCTCTTCGTCGAGCACTACCAGAAGTACCAGACCATCTGGAACGGCCAGGGCGGCCGGACGTACTTCTACCAGAACGAGATGCCGTACGAGGTGCCGAACCAGGCGGCGTGGATGAACGGGTCCACCCGCGGATACGCCGCCTACAAGGTCGCGAACCACGTGACCTCGCACGAGGCGTGGGGGCTCGGCAGCTATGCGTTCATGAACGCCAACCCCTCGGTGGTGGCCGATCGGGCGTTCGAGGTGCCGAACAACCCCGGTGTGCGGTTCCACAGCATGGTGACCGTGTCGTTGGGCGGCAAGGGAACCATCGAACGGATCATCAACAACTCGGGTGGCAGGGCGACCGCCGGGTCGACCGAGGCCTACCTGGCCAATTACCCGTAAAGTTCCACTGAGCGGATTTCGACTACGCGTCCCCATGCTCCAGTCCGCACAGACTGGAGTATGGGGACGCTCTCAGCGGTAGCGGTAGAGGTAACGCACGCAGTCAGGACGGGCAAGTTCACCGCCCGCGAGATCATCGATGAGCAGCTCAGCCGGATCAACACGGTCAACCCGTGGGACGCCACGAAGTCACCCGGCGGCAGTTCGGGTGGGGACGCGGTGGCGGTGGCGACCGGCATGGCTCCGGTCGGCATCGGCAACGACAGTGGTGGATCGCTGCGGCTACCCGCGTTCCTGAACGGCGTGTGCGCGCTGAAGCCCAGCTACGGCCGCTACCCGATCGGCGCGGTGTTCGGGCAGGCGGACGCGACCTTCCCGACTCGGATCATGACGGTCGAGGGACCGCTCGCCCGGACCGTCGAGGACCTCCGGCTGATCCACTCGGTGCTGTGCGGCGCGGACATCCGGCCGACCCCCGCGTCGGTGCCGGTGCCCGCCTCCGGCTCAGCCCGCATGGCGCAAAGCAGGTTTCGTGCCGGGTGATCCGGTGGTCGAGGCGGCGGCGCAACGGCTCGTCGACGCGGGGTACGAGGTCGAACCGGTCGAGCTGTCCCGCGTGGAGGAAGCGTCGACGCTGGCCATGCGGATGATCTCCACTCCGATCGCGCTCGGCTACGAGGAGCTCGCGAAGTTCGCCGGTGAGGACGTCGCCCAGTACGCCCGGCACCTGCTGGAGGTGCGGCCGGGGCTCGACCTGGCCGGGTTCCTCGCGCTCACCGGCACGCGGCTGGGCATCCAGCGGGAGTGGGCGGCGCTGCTCGACCGCTACCCGGTGGTCATCGGGCCGGTCAGCACGATCCCGTCGTTCGAGCCCGACCAGGACCGGCGCAGCGTGGCCGACCTGGAGGCGTACTTCGAGGCGACGAAACTGTGCGAGGCGGTGAGTTTCGTCGGCGTGCCCGCCGTCGCGATGCCGACCGGGTTGCGCGACGGGTTGCCGACCGGCGTCCAGGTGATCTCCCGGCACTACCGCGAGGATCTGGCCCTGGACGCCGCGTCGTTGTTGCACACGGAGGAGCTCAGGCCGGCCGTTTCGGCCGGTTGATCTTCATCTCGTCCATGTCGGTGACGGTGGCGCGCAGGCCGCGGAAGTCGACGCCCAGAGCGTCGAGCGCCGCGGTCGCGCGCCGCAGTCCCGCGTTGTCAGGCTTCTCGGCCGCCGTCAGGATCACGCGGTAGCTGAAGAAGTCGAGCTTCTCGTCGAACGTCAGCGCGCCCTCGTCGCTGAATCCGCCGCTGCGCAGGAAGTCGAAGCCCTTCAGGTGTTCCTGGAGGTGTGCGCGCTGGTCGGGCGTGAGGTCGGCGAATCGGCCACGGACGAGTACCCGGTAGGTGTGTTCAGCCACGAGCGAGCATGCTCCCCGAGCGCCTCCCGGTCTGGCGAACGATTTCCCGCGTGCGGAAGAATCTCGACCATGAACGCAAAAGAGCTGGTCACGCGCATCCGGACGGAGCTGCACCCCGGTGAGCACGACAACCTCGTGGTCAAGCTGATCGAAACGGGCAAAGCGCCGCGCGCCGTGATCGCCACGTTCGCCGCGGAGGAGAACCACATCGTGTCATCGGACTGGCGAACATTCCTGGCGCTGGCGTCCAAGTCGGCCGAACCCAACGCGCGGGCGTTCTTCACGTTGCTGGCAGGCGGCGAGGAGCTCGTGCTGCCGATGCTGGAGCCGTTGGCCCGTGCGGCCGGCATGTCGGCGAAGGACTTCCACAGCTACGAGCCGTTCCCCGGCTGCCAGGCCTACCCTGCCTACCAGGCGTGGATGGCGATGAACGGCGACCCGGCCGACGTGATCCTCGCGATCCTCGCGAACTTCACCGCGTGGGGCGGCTACTGCGCCCGGATGGCCAAGGGTCTGCGCGAGCACTACGACTTCGACGACGAGGCCTGCGCGTTCGTGGACTTCTTCGCCACGCCCGCCCCGCAGCTCGAAGAACGCGCCATCGCCGCCATCCAGGCCGCGCTCGACGCCACCTGGCAGCCCAAGCACGCGTGGCGCTACGGCCGCCTCCTGCAGGCCTACGAACTGGAGTTCTGGTCCACGCTTGCCTGAATGTGACCAGGACTTGAGTAGCCGTACTCATGACATCCCGGGAGTCACGCAGGACTCTCGGGATCATGACTACTGCCACGACCTCGCACACTCCGACGACCGCCGCCTTCTACGTGCAGGCGGTCCTCTCGTTCGGACTCTCGCTGACCGCCGTCGGCTTCGGAGTCGTGTTCCTGCCCGTCAACGGATGGGTGCGCGCGTTTCTGGGCATCGCGATGCTCTACACGATCACCTCGGCGTTCACGCTGGCCAAGGTGATCCGGGACCGGCAGGAGGACACCTACATAGCGAGCCGGGTGGACAGAGCCCGGCTGGACAAGCTGCTCACCGAGCACGACCCCTTCAAGATCGACGGCTCGTGAGTGGTTTCCGTCGCCTGGGCGACGGAAACCACTCACGACGGTCTTACCTGGGCAGGTAGGCGCGGTGCTGCTTGGAGAACTCGTAGTTGTTGAACTTGTCCCAGTTGATCGACCACGTCATGAGACCGCGCAGGTTCGGGTACACGCCCTTCGGCTTGTAGCTGCCGCAGTTCGTGCCCTTGGTCAGGCAGTTCAACGCGGTGTGGACGTCCGCCACCGAGGTGAAGCCGTTGCCCGCGTTGACGGACGCCGGAAGACCGATGGCGACCTGTTCCTGGCGCAGCCCGGCGAACACCTTGGTGGTGTCACCGCGCACCGGGAACCCGGCGAGCACCATGTCGGTCATCGCGACGTGGAAGTCCGCGCCGCCCATGAAGTGCCACTGGTTGTCCAGGCCCATCACGGGCCCGGAGTTGTAGTCCTGCACGTGCAGCAACGTCAGGTCGTTGCGCATCGCCTCGATCACCGGCAGGTACGCGCCGGTACGGGCGTCACCGCCGCCCGCACCACCGTAGAACTGGTAACCGACCTGCACGAAGAACGTCTCGGGCGCCATCGTGAGCACGAAGTTGGCCCCGTAGCGGGACTTCAGGGTCCGCAGCGCCGAGATCAGGTTCACGATCACCGGCGTGGTCGGGTTCCTGAAGTCCACGTCACCCGAGTTGAACGACAGCGAGTGACCCTCGAAGTCGATGTCGAGCCCGTTCAGGCCGTACTTGTCGATGATGGCGCTCACCGACCGCACGAACGCGTCACGCGCCCCTGTGGTCTCGAGCCGCACCTGGCCGTTCTGGCCGCCGATGGAGATCAGCACCTTCTTGCCTGCCTGCTGCTGAGCCCTGATGCCCGCGATGAACTCGGCCTCGGACTCCACGTTCGGGCACTCGGCCACGGGGCACTGCGCGAACCGCAGCTCACCGCTCGTCGCGCTGGTGGGCTCGGCGAACGACAGGTTGATGACGTCCCACTCGGAAGGCACGTCCCGCATCCGGATGTAGCCGGAGCCGTTGGCGAAGCTGGCGTGCAGGTAGCCGACGAGCACCTTGCGCGGCAACGATCCCGACGGCGGAGGCCCGGTCGTGGTGGTTGTAGTGGTGGTAGTCGTCGTAGTTGTGGAGGTACTGGTCGGCGGGTTGCCGCCACCGGTGCACGTGGCACCGTTGATCGTGCAGTTCGCCGGATCCGCGGTGCCTGCGGCGTTGTAGCCGAACGTGACGCTGGCACCGGGCCCGACCGAGCCGTTGTACTCGCGGTTGGCGAACGTGTAGTGGTTGCCGCTCTTGGTGAGCAGCGAGTCCCAGTAGGCGCCGACCGTCGTCGACGCCGGGTAGTCGAACTCGACCTTCCATGAGCTGATGGGCGCGCTGGTCTCGTTCTTGATCGTCACCGTGGCGGTGTACCCGCCTGCCCAGACCTGCTTGGCGAACGTCGCCGTGACACCGGCGGCATTGGCAGGGGCGAGGCTGACGATGATCGTGCCGAGCACGAGCGCGGCCACCGCGGATATTCGAGCGAACAACATGGCTGCTCCATCCCACACGTTGGCGGCCGGCAGGGGTCACCCGAATTGGACTAGACCATCTACCGCCACGTCAAGGTCGTAGAGTGACCAGTCGTGCCCCACGCTCGTGCTGCCGACGGAACCGCGATCTTCTATTCGGTCGAGGGCGAGGGTCCTCCGCTGTTGCTCATCGCGGGCCAGTCCAACAGCTCCAAGTGGTGGACCAGGGTGCGACCGACGTTCGCCACCCGCTTCACGACGATCACGCTGGACCACCGCGGCACCGGTTCCAGCGACAAGCCGAACTCCCCCTACAGCACCCGCCTCTTCGCCTCGGACTGTGTTGCCGTCCTCGACGACGCCGGTGTCGAGCGCGCCCACGTCTACGGCACCTCGATGGGCGGCCGGATCGCGCAGTGGATCGCGGCAACCAGCGCTGAGCGCGTCTCCCGGCTGGTGCTCGGCTGCACCTCCCCCGGCGGCCCGCACGCAGTCGAACGCAGCGCCGAGGTGCGGAAGTCCCTCGCCCAGGTCGACCAGATGAAGGCACGCAAGGCACTCGTCGACCTGATGTACACCCCCGCCTACCGCGGCCCGTTCCACACGCTCGGCGACCCCCGGATGCCGCCGTACGCCCGCAAACTGCACCTGCTGGCGAGCGGCGAGCACGACGCGTGGGACGTGCTGCCGTCGATCAGCGCGCCGACTCTCGTCGTCCACGGCACCGAGGACGTCTTCAACCCCACGGCCAACGCCCCGTTGATCACCGCACGGATTCCGGGCGCCCAGATGCACCTCATCGAAGGCGCGCGCCACGGCTACTTCGAGGAATTCGCGGACGAGGCCACCCAGCTCGTGGTGGACTTCCTCCAGAGCTAGCTCACTGGGGGAAGCCCATGCGCAAGACTCCTGTCGTTCTTCTTGTCCTGTCACTGCTCACCTTCCTGACCGTTCCCGCCACCGCCGCCGAGCTGCCGGGCGGCAAGCAGAACTTCGTCGTCGCACTCGGTTCGTTCAAGGCGGGCACCGCGAGGGACAACTGGGTGCGGCTCGGGGACTACACGTTCACGACCGCCCGAACCGTTCGCGCCCGGACCTATCTGTGGTGGCAACGCACTCCGGCCGCGCGTGTGGGCACCGGAACCACACCGGACGCCACATGCTCGACCAAGGCGACGACGACCGGCCAGGACCGGGTGCGCGCGTGTGACGTGAAGACCGCGGGTGGCTTCCTGGCGGACACCCCGCCCGAGACGAGGAACGGGACCTACTCGGTCATCGGCGACCGGCTCCACATCACCTGGGACATCGACCAGACCTGGACCGAACAGTGGATCATCACGCCGAGCCAGGACGGTAAGCTCGTCCGACTCGACTACGCGTTCAACACCCTGGCCACCGCCGGTTACGCCTAGGGCAGCAACGCGTCGCTGGACACCGGCCGCCCGATGACGACCGTGCGGGACTTCCCCGGCACCGGCAACTCCCACGTGAAGCCGATGCTGCAGATCCTCGACGACAACGCCCAGTTCCGCGGCTGGGTAGGTGTCGAGGCGTCATTCCAACCCTCCCGCACCATCCCCAACCCGCGCGCGGACGACATGCTCTCGGCCTTCCGCGTCACCGACTTCCGTTGACCCTCAGCCGGTGACCCACCGCAGGCCACGCATCAACGCGTGGCCTGCGAACCGCACACCCGTCGCCTCCGCGATCGGCAGGTACGGCAACAGGAGCGGCATCCGCGCCCACACCGGCAACGTGGCGACGGCCGCGGCGCTGAGAATCGCGTACGGCCCGCGCGCCAGCAGCGGCAGCGGCGCCCTGAGCAGCAGGAACCTCGCGGCTTCTCGGGCTTCCGGCGTGCCTTTGAGTTCGTTGCGGTAGCCGTCGAGCCTGCTTTCGAGCTCCTTCACCGTCTCCGGCGGATCGAGCACGCCCATCGCCTTCGCGATCACAGCCATGTCCGCGACGTACTCGTCGTAGTCGGCCAGCGGTTTCTCGCCGTAGCGCTGGTGGCAGCGCATGAAGCTGTCCACCTCGGCGACGTGCACCCACGCGAGCAGATGCGGATCGTCGGCCCGATACTCACGGCCGTCCGGCGCGATGCCGTGGATGTGCGTGTGGACGCGCCCCAGCCGTTCGATCGCGTGGCTCGCGTCCTTGACGGTGCCGTAGGTCGTGGTGCCGACGAACAGGCTGGTGCGCTGCAACCGTCCCCACGGATCGGTGCGGTAGTCGGAGTGGTCCGCGACCGCGGCCATCGCGAGCGGGTGCAGCGACTGGAGCAGCAACGCCCGCAGGCCGCCGATGAACATCGCGTGATCGGCGTGGACGTGCCGGATCGGCCGGTCGCCCGCGAACATGCGGGGGCCGGACGCGCCATGGATCCGTCGCGCGTGTTCGGCCCTGTCCGGGCCCGCGACCTTTTCGAAGAGCCCGTCGCTCAGCTGTCGCCGCAGTGCCTCCAGCATCTGTCCATCATGCGTTCCAGTAGTCACGTTCCGGAAGACGCAGCCACAGATCAGGTGCGGTGAACGCGCGGTTGTCGGTCAGCCTCAGCCCGGCGTACGAACAGCAGTACGCCACCGGTTCGTCCAGGTACAGCTCGGCCGGCAACGCGTCCTCCCACCAGTACTCGATCTGATCGTCGCTGAGCTCGACCCTGGTCGCTTCGAGCCGTCTCCGCGTCGATTCCCGCGACGCACGCGAGGCTGAAGCCGTCGTCGTCAGGCAGTCCGCAGAGTGCCGCGACGAGCCGGTCGCGTTCTTCCCTGTCATCCCCATGAGAACGGCACCCTGCCGAAGCAGGGTGCCGCCCAAGGACAACCTCAGCCGATCGCGATCTGGTCGAGGTCAGGCGCCCCGGCCTTGTCGTTGCCGAACTTGATCGTGTTCGCACCCGCGTTCAACGTCACCGGAATCTCGGCGACGTACGGCGTGTTGTTGCCGAGCCCGTCGAGCTTGACCTCGACCGGCGCACCGCCGTTCACGGAAACGAAGTACGAGCGCGGCCCGTTGACCGTGTACCGGATGAACAGCGTGTACGCCTTCGCTTCCGGCACCACGACGTTCGGGAAGGTCACCGAGGCTTCCGGGCTGCCGCCGATGTTGCGCACCTTCTCCGCGCCCGAACACGGCCCGCAGCCGGTGAGACCGGTGCTGCCGAACGAGTTCGCCGAGTCCTCGGCCTCGCGCACGAACACCCGGTCCGCCGGCCGCGTGCGCACCGGCACCGTGCCGGACACCTTGCGGTCCGCGCCGAGCAGCTTGAACGACGCCGCCACCGGAATGCTCACCGAACCGACGTCCTGCCCGGCGGGCGAGGTCGCGGTCCAGCTGCCTTCCAGCAGTCCGGCCAGGCGCATCGACGTCGCCGTCGCCGGGTTCCCTGTCATCGTCCAGCCGGCGGGCAGGGTCGGCACGAGCGACACGTTGTCGATCTGGTCGTCCGCGTCGAGACGCATCCGTGCGGTGATCTTCACCGATGCCTGGCCCGGCGCGACCCATTGCAGGCCATGGGGTTCGACGGTCAGGGTGGTCTTCGGCGTGTAGTTCGACGGCGGCAGCCCGCCGACCGAGATCCGGTCGAGGCCGAGGGCCCTGCCGGTGCTGAACACCTTCACCGTGTTGCGTCCGGCGTTCAACGGCACCGCCACCGAGGTCGGCGCGGGCACGTCGTCGCGATCCTTCGGGACCGTGACCGACACCGGCGCGGCACCGTTCACCGCGACCGACACCTGGCCCGCCGAAGCTGACGTGAGGTCC
Organism: uncultured Actinomycetota bacterium; assembly: GCA_963766275.1. Classification (GTDB taxonomy): domain Bacteria; phylum Actinomycetota; class Actinomycetes; order Mycobacteriales; family Pseudonocardiaceae; genus Lentzea. The sequence continues at coordinate 18,807 of CAVYAD010000037.1, read as the reverse complement.
AGCTGGAGCCGGTAGGTTCCAGCCGTGGCAACGGAAACGTCGCGGTAGGTCACGGCGTTGCGCTCGCCGCCGCCGAGCCCGGTCACCTGCCGCGACCCGGAGCACGCCTCGCAGAACTCGCTGCGCGCCGCACCCGAGCGCGAGGCCTTCTCCGCTTCCAACGCGCCTTCGCCACGCGAGCTCGGATAGCTGTGGCCGACCCGGATCTCGTCGATCTTGAGGTCCTTGAAGTAGACCGGCGCCTGCGGTCCGCCCCACGTGTTCAGCACCGTCAGCTTCAGGTATCTGACGTCCTGCGAGCCGATGTCGATGAACTGCGTGCCGCGCGCCGACGGCAGTGCCCCGGTCCGGACATGCCACCAGTCGCGCCCGTTGCGGCTACCGGTCAGCTGGTAGTCCTTGATCCGCGAGGAGTCCTCCGGACGGCCGAACGACACCCGTGCGTGCGTCGGCGACGACTCGCGCTGGTTGATCGCCACGAACGCGGCTTCCTTGCGCCGCCCCAGGTCCAGCGAGATCGACACGGGCTGTGCGGCGTTCGCGTCCCAGTACTTCTCGTAGCTGCCGTCGGTCAGGTTCGCCGCGGGGAAACCGTCCTTCGAGGAGGTGGCGGACGCCTTGACACCGCTGTGGAAGCCTTGCTGCCCAGCGGTTTCCACCGCGAACACGGTGTCGTACTGGTCCCAGTTCGTGATGCCTTCGATCGACAGGTGCCCGGCGGACTGCGAGAACCGCATCCGTTCGCCGGTACGTAGATCGGTCACGCGAGTGACCCGGTAACCGTTGTCCCGCAACCGAACGAAGTCAGCACGCGGTTTCGTGACGACATGCACGTACTGCTTGCCGGACTTCGGGTTGATGGTGATCACGCCGTGCGCGCCGTCGTTCCAGAAGCCGGGCTGCATGCCGCCGTACGCGTAGCCGGCGCCCTCGACACCCTGGATCGACTCGGCGATCGGCGGCACCCAGCCCGCCATGAAGTTGTTGTACGCCTCCTGCTGTGCGGGCATCTTCCCGTTCACCATCGGCGTTTCGGCCATCAGGGACTTGATCGAGGAGCCCGCGTTGGTGATGTACCGGCCGGTGTTGAGCCGGGTGTCGACGGCGTGGTTGCCGCCGTCGTACCACCAGTCGCCGGTGTTCGGCAGCTTGTAGCAGGCCTCGGACAGGCGCGGCATCGGCGTGAACGTCGCCGCCGGGTAGTCGTAGGACGGGAACATGCCGGTCTTCTGCTCGTTCGAGACCGTGTCCATGATCGGCGTGTCCTCGTTGTTGTTGCTCAACAACCAGGTGGGCTGCAGCTGCCGGATCTGCTCGTAGAGCTTGTTGCGCTCCCAGTAGTCGTTGTCGTTGTCGATCCAGAAGCCGGCGAGGTCGTTGTAGTTCCGCATGACCTCGAAGAAGAGGTCGTAGCTGTACTTGCCGAAGCCCTCGCGGGTCGTCAGGTCGACCTGCTCGCCCTTGTAGTCCGAGTAGCCCTTCGAGTCCAGCATCTGGACGCCCTGCTCGCTGTGCCACTGCGGGTCGTCGGTCATGTAGAGGATGACCTTGACGCCCTTTGCCTTGCCCGCCTTCGCGAGCTCGCCGAGCAGGTCGCGTTCGGTGGCGCAGCTGCCGGGGATCTTCGACGGCCACGGCCGCGCGTAGCCGAGTCTGCTGTGGAACGTCGCCAGCACCACGTAGGAGGCGCCGAGCTTGCGGGCCTCGTCGATCCAGTAGTCGGGCGTCCACCCGCCACCGGTGACGTCACGCTCCCACTCGGCGCAGTTCAGGTGCTTCGGGGCGGTGAACATGCCCCAGTGCAGGAAGAGGCCAGCCGTGGACTTGCGCAGCCATTCCTGCCTCGGATGTTGCACTTCGGCCTGCGCCGGCACGGACGCGGCCACGTTGAGGAGACCAGCGAGCAACGCGGCCACGACGGCCGCGCATAAACGTCGTAGAGCCATGACCATCGCTTTTCTCGTCAGGGCGGCGGCGAGAGGTCCGATGATTACAACCCTGAGAACGCAGGTCAAGAGCAAGTAACGCCTGAGTTGCCCGGACTCATCGGAGCAATCAGAACGCTGCAGGGCCAGATCCCTGACGAGGACATCAGCCGCCTCTCGGCTGTCCGGGTGAACACCCCTGGCATAGCCGCCGAAGCATGCGCCGTCCGGACGCCTAACGTGATAACACGTTCGGAGTCGGACGACCGGTGTGGAGGAATCTTGATGACCGAGGAGGACCTGCCCGGTTTCTTCCACGACGCGGAGAAGGCCTCCCGGCAGGGTCAGCGGCAGATGCTGCTGCTCAGCCGGGTGCGGCTGCTGAGCGCGGTCGCCGCGGCAGTGGGCGGCGCCTTCAAGTGGAAGCTCGGTGGCGGGTACGACATCTGGGCGTTCGTGGCACTTGCCGGGTTCCTCGTCGCGCTGTTCACGGAGATCCTGCTGTGGGCCACGCACCCGGAGCAGAAGTGGAACGCCGGCCGCGCCCTCGCCGAGAGCATCAAGTCCCTCACGTGGCGGTTCGCCGTGGCGGGCGACCCGTTCTCCGCCGACATGGCGAACGCGAGGCAGGAACTGCAGACGCGGATCGCCGAGGTCGTCTCCGCGTACGGCACGAGGCTCGCGCTCGCCAGCACGAACCCGGCGGGTGCCGCGCGCATGTCGGAACTGCGCACGAGCCCGTTCGAGCAGCGAAAGCACGCCTACCGCGAGAACCGGGTGCTGGACCAGCTGATGTGGTACCGCGCCAAGGCGCTCAAGAACGAGGCGGTCGCGAACCTCTGGCGCATCGGCCTGATCGGTGGCGAGTTCGTCGCCATCCTCTTCGCCGTTCTCCGCATCATGGGCGCCTGGGACGTCGACATGTCCGGTGTGATGGCCGCGGCGGTGGCAGGCGGCGCCGCCTGGCTCGGGCTCAAGCAGCACGAGAACCTCTACCTCGGGTACTCGGCCGCGGCCAGCGACCTCGCGCTGATCTACGAGCGGCTCGTCGACGTCGACGAGGCCGACTGGCCGGCGGCGGTGGCGGAGGCCGAGGCGGTGATCAGCAAGGAACACTCCACCTGGCTCGCCTCCCGCCCCAGCGCCATCTGAGCCGAGATCCTCGGGAGGCCATCGACTCCGCCCCACCCTGGAGCAGTTCTCCGGGGTGGGGCGGAGGCAGTTCAGGCCAGGGCTGCGACGACGCGGTCGACCATGGCCTTCTCGGCGTGGGCCACGTCGCCGTCCGCGCCCGCCACCGACCGGCACATCTCGGTCACGGCGGCGCGGAAGATCGGGACGTCACGCGGCTCGTGGGCGGTGATGATCTCGATGGCGGAGCCGAGTGCGCCGAGGACGCCCGCCTCCACATCGGACGGTGAGCCGGCCGGGAGCGAGGGCGGGGCGGCGGCGAGCACGGCGCGAAGGTCGTCGGACAGCAGGGTCATGGCCCTGATGCCCGCCCGGCTTTCCTCCTCCACCGAGCCGGGGTCCGCGGTGGACACCAGGACCATGGCGCCGAAAACGGCGGTGCGGAGGGTTTGGCCCTCCGCGTCCGTGTACGCAGTCATGGGCGCAAGCCTATGCAACGATCAGCTTCATGAGTGCGGGTCAGGTGCTCGGCGCCAACATCAGGGCGTTTCGGGAGCAGCGCGGGTTGTCCCTGTCGGAGCTCGCGCGGCGGTCGTCCATCGCGAAGGGCACGCTGTCCCAGCTGGAGAGCGGTTCGGGTAACCCGACGATCGAGACAGTGTTCAGTTTGTCGAACGCTTTGGCCGTGCCGGTGTCGGAGTTGGTGACCGAGCGGATGCCGCCGGAGATCACCCTGGTGCGGGCGAAGGACGTCGAGGTGCTCAGCAGCAACGCGGTCGACCTGCGGCTGATGCGCCGGATGGACATCGAGCAGACGGTCATCGAGATCTACGACCAGCGGGTACGACCGGGAGCCACCCAGACCAGCGAAGGTCATCCCGGCAAGGAACATGTGCTGGTCACCAGCGGGCAGCTGCGGGTCGGGCCGGTCGACAAACCGTTCGAGCTCGGACCGGGCGACTACGTGTGCTTCCCTGGCTCGGTCCCCCACCTGTACGAGACCGTCGGGGGCGAGGTCAGTTCGGTACTGGTGCTGGAGTACCCGAAGCACTAACGTTCATTCTATTGAACGGAGGTGGCGATGCGGCCGGACGTCGTGGTCGTGGGTGCGGGCATCATCGGCGCCGCCTGCGCGCAGGCGCTGCACCGGCGCGGGCTCGAGGTCCTTGTCATCGATCGCCACGGACCGGCGTCGGGCACCAGCGCGGCCGGTGAGGGAAACGTGCTGGTCAGCGACAAGGAGCCGGGGCCCGAGCTCGAACTCGCCAAGTCGAGCCGTGCACTCTGGCCCGAGCTGGCCGAAGATTTCGAGTGGGAGGAAAAAGGCGGGCTCGTCGTCGCCACGACCGAGGCCGCCGTCGAGCCGCTGAAGGCGTTCGCCGCCAAGCAGCGGGCAGCGGGCATCGACGCGTGCGAGCTCACGGCCGAAGAAGCCCTGGTCCAGGAGCCGCATCTCAACCCGGACATCACCGCCGCGGTCCACTACCTGCAGGACGCTCAGCTGAACCCGGTCAAGGCGACGAGAGCCCTGCTGCGCGGCATCAGGATCATCGACGCCGAGGTGTCCACAACGGACGGCCGAAGCGTGACCACGTCGGAAGGCGTGATCCACTGCGGCGCCGTCGTGAACGCCACCGGGCCGTGGGCCAGGCACTTCGGCGTCAACGTGCTGCCGCGCCGGGGCGTCGTCCTGGTCACCACCCCGATCCCCGGCACGATCCGGCACAAGGTCTACGACGCGGACTACGTCGGCGCGGTCGCGAGCGGCGAAGCGGACCTGCAGACGTCCGGGGTCGTCGAGTCGACCCAGGCGGGCACGGTGCTGATCGGGTCGAGCCGCCAGCGAAAGGGCTTCGACGACACGATCGAGACCGTGGTGCTCAAAGCATTGGCGCGCAAAGCGATCGAGCTGTTCCCGATGCTGGAGCACGTCCCGGTGATGCGCGCGTACGGCGGCTTCCGGCCGTACGCGCCGGATCACCTGCCGATCATCGGCGAGGACCCGCGCATCCCCGGTCTCTGGCACGCCACCGGCCACGAGGGCGCGGGCGTCGGCCTCGCCCCGGCCACCGGACGCCTGCTCGCCGAGCTGCTCACCGGCGAGACCCCGCACGTCGATCCCCGCCCGTTCCGTGTCGACCGCCCGGAGGTGATGGTGTGAAGGTCACGTTCAACGGCCTCCCCCACGATGTCGCGCACGTCGCCGAACTCCTGCCCGGCAGGTTCTTCTGCGGCATCGGTGTCTGCTTCGGCTGCGTCGCGGAGATCAACGGCCGGCCGGAGGTCCGCGCGTGCCGCCACCAGCTGCGCGAGGGCGACGACATCCGGACCACGCCATGAGGATCGTCGTCGTGGGCGCGGGCCCGGCGGGCATGGCGGCCGCCAGAACAGCGGCGAACGCGGGCGCCGAGGTCACCATGGTCGACGCGGAACCCGAGGCGGGCGGCCAGTTCCTGCGCGGCAGAGCCAGGTTCGAGCACCGCGGCGTCACGCACCTCAAGAACACCGAGGCGTGGCTCGTCGAAGGCGACGCCCTGCACCTCAGGGGCCCGCGGCAACTCCACTTCGACGCGTTGATCATCGCCACGGGCGCGTACGACCGGCCACTCCCCTTCCCCGGCTGGGACGGCCCCGGCGTGATCACGGCGGGCGCCGCGCAGGCGCTGGCCAAGCAGGGCGTCACGCTCGCCGAACGCGTGATCGTCGCGGGCACCGGCCCGTTCCTGCTGCCGGTCGCCACCGCGCTGCAGGAGCTCGGCGCCACGCTCGTCGGCGTCTACGAGGCGAACTCGCCACTGGCCTGGGCGAGGGAGGCCAAGGCCGTGCTGGCCAACCGGCACAAGATCGCCGAGCTGGCGCGGTACCGGAAGGTGTTGCCGCACCTGGAGACCCGCACCGCGGTGATCGCCAAGCACGGCGACCGGGTGACCGTCGCGAAACTCGATCGCCACTGGCGGCCGGTCAGCCACCGCACCGAGCGGGCCGACCTGGTGTGCATCGGCTACGGCTTCCTCCCTCGCACCGATCTCGTGCCGCATGCCAAGCGCACCAACGACTTCCTCGACGTCGACGAACGGCAGCAGACGTCGGTTCCCGGCATCTACGCGGCCGGCGAGGTCACCGGCATCGGCGGCGCGGACCTCTCCGAGGCCGAAGGCATCGTCGCCGGAGCCGCCGCGGCACGACAGGAACCGCCACCCGAGGCCGTCAGGAAGGTCGGCGAAGGCCGCCTCTTCGCCGCGGCACTGGCCAGAGCCCACGCCGTGAAACCCGGCTGGCAGACGTGGCTCGACCCGGAGACCATCGTGTGCCGCTGCGAGAAAGTCAGCCTCGGACAGCTCGGCGAAGCGGCGAGCATGCGCGAGCTCAAACTCACCAGCAGGGTCGCGATGGGCCGCTGTCAGGGCCGCATCTGCGCCCGCAACGCCGCCGAGCTCACCGGCATCCCGTTCGACGCCCAACGCCGCGTGATCGCGGTCCCGATCCCGCTCGGCGAACTCGCCGCACTCCCGGAGGAGACCCCATGACGGAAAAACTGGACGGCGTCATCGTCGCCACCGCGCTCCCCTACGCCGAGGACCCCGAGGCTCCCGCCGGGCTCAGGCCGGACCTGGAACGCTACGCCGAGCATTGCCGGTGGGTGGTCGAGAACGGCTGCCGCGGCGTGGGCCCGAACGGTTCGCTGGGCGAGTACTCGTCGCTGACCGACGCGGAACGCCGTGAGGTCGCCCAGACCGCCATCGCGGCCGTGAAGGGCAACGGCATCGCGGTCATCGGCGTACACGGCGTCGGCGCGCACCAGGCCCGGCACTGGGCCGAACTCGCGGCCGAGGACGGCGCGGACGGCGTGCTGTGCCTGCCGCCCACCATGTACCGGGCGAACCGCGGCGAGGTCGTGCACCACTTCGCGAGGTCGCCAGGGCCGGGCTGCCGATCATGGTCTACAACAACCCGATCGACACCAAGGTCGACCTCACGCCGGACCTGATCGCCGAGCTGGCGCAGATCGAGAACGTGGTGGCGGTGAAGGAGTTCTCCGGCGACGTCCGGCGTGTGCTGGAGATCCGGGACGCCGCACCGCACCTCGACCGTGGTGGCGGGCGCCGACGACGTGGTGCTGGAGAGCCTGCTGATGGGCGCGACGGGCTGGTTCGCCGGCTTCCCGAACGTGTTCCCCGCCGAGTGCGCGGACCTGTTCGAGCTGGCGCGGCTGGGCAAGCTCACCGAGGCGCGCGCGCTCTACGAACGCCTCGTGCCGTCGTTCCGCTGGGACTCGCGCACCGAGTTCGTGCAGGCCATCAAGTACGCGATGGACTTCGTCGGCCGCTACGGCGGGCCGTGCCGTCCCCCGCGCGGGCCCCTGTCCGAGACGGCCCAGCTCGCGCCAGCTCGACGCCGACATGACAGCTCGGCGAGGCGTGACATGCGGGTCGCCAAGTACTTCAGCGCCGTCGACTCGCACACCGAGGGCATGCCGACGCGGGTGATCACCGGCGGTGTCGGCGTGATCCCCGGCGAGACCATGGCCGACAAGCGCCTGAACTTCATCAAGAACCTCGACCACATCCGCAAGCTCCTGGTCAACGAACCGCGCGGCCACGCGGCCATGAGCGGCGCGATCCTGCAGCCCCCGACCAGGCCGGACGCGGACTGGGGCGTGCTCTACATCGAGGTGTCCGGGTGCCTGCCGATGTGCGGGCACGGCACGATCGGCGTCGCGACGGTGCTGGTGGAGACCGGCATGGTCGAGGTGACCGAACCCGTCACCACGGTCCGGCTGGACACTCCGGCCGGGCTCGTCCACGCCGAGTACGTACGACGCCGCACAAGGCTCGTGACGATCCGCAACGTGCCGTCCTACGCGCACGAGCTCGACGCGACCGTCACCGTTCCCGGGCTCGGCGAGGTCCGCTACGACATGGCCTACGGCGGCAACTTCTACGCCATCCTGCCGCTCGACCATCTGGGCATCCCGTTCGATCGCGCGGAGAAGGACCGGATTCTCACAGCAGGTCTATCCATTATGGACGAAATCAACTCCTCGAACCGCCCGGTCCACCCGGCCGACCCGGCGATCGGCGGCTGCAAACACGTCCAGTTCACCGCGCCCGGCCACGACGGCGCCGACTCCCGCAACGCGATGGCCATCCATCCCGGCTGGTTCGACCGTTCGCCGTGCGGCACCGGCACTTGCGCGCGGATGGCCCAGCTGCACGCCAGCGGACTTCTCGGAATCGGCGCAGACTTCGTCAACGAGTCGTTCATCGGCACCAGGTTCATCGGCAGGCTGCTCGAAGAGGTGCAGCTCGGAGACCGCCTCGCGGTCGTGCCCACTGTGGCCGGTCGCGCGTGGATCACCGGAATGGGCCAGTACTTCCTGAACGCCACCGATCCGTTCCCGGAAGGATTCTCGCTTTAGTCACTACGCTCGGTCGGGTGAGCACGACGCCCAGTCTCGAAGCATTGCTGCGTATCGGCCCGTTCCACTCCGCGTTGCGCGCGGCGATCCGCAGACGCGGACTGACCCTGGAACGGCTGAGATTACGCCTGGCGCAGCAGGAGGTCCCCGTCGCGCTGTCGACACTCAGCGACTGGCAACAGGGGCGAGTGCGACCGATCTCCCCCAAGTCGCTCAAGGCCGTGTCCGTGCTGGAGGACCTGCTCGACGTCCCCTCCCACTCGTTGCTGACGCTCCTGGAGCGGTCAGGACCGAGCGGCTGGCCCGACGTCATCCCCGGCATGGTCCCCGGCTTCAACAGCTATGACCTGGAGGTAGTCGCCCGGCACGACCGGGTGTTCGTCGACGCGGAACGACGCGCGAGCCGCGTGCACGTGAAGATGGTGGTTCGCGCGCGCACCGACGGCATCGACAGGTTCTTCGCGCACTACATCTGCGACGACCCGGCGCGCGCGACGGAGGTGACGCACGAGCCCGTGCGGAACTGCCGGCTCGGCAAGTCCGTGCTGGACGAATCCCTGCAGGTGACCGTCGAGGAGCTGCTGTTCGACCGGCCGTTGACCACGGGTGAGACCTGGGTCTTCGAGTTCGTCATCCACGACCCGACACGGATCGACACCATCGAGTTCGCGCACGGTATTCGGTGCTTCCTCGCGCAGAGCCTGATCGAGGTGCACTTCGACCCTGCGGCACTTCCCGTCGATCCGCACGTCTATCTGCAGGACTGGCAGGAGTCGGAGCCGCATCGAACGATCGACCTGGAGCTCGACCACACGCAGTCGGTACACCACTTCGAGGCGAACGTGTCGGTGAACTGGGTCGGCGTCCGCTGGAGATGGGCCTAAGCCCTCGAACCGACATTGACCAGCAGCCACGTCCTGACCGCCATCTTGCCGGCGGGCAGGGCGTCGGCCTGGCGCCACGCCTGGATCAGCGGACGAACGGTCGGGCTAGTACGTTCTGAGCCACTCGCCAGGAGGGGACTTCCTTGCTCACCACCGACTTCGCGCCCGGCGCTCCAAACTGGATCGATCTGGGCAGCCCCGACATGGTTGCGTGCGCCGAGTGCGGCTGGAACCGTTCGACATCTTCACGAGCGGCCGGATGGCGCAGCTGACCGATCCCGCCGGCGCCGAGTTCGCGGTGTGGCAGGCCGGCGACCTCGCCGGGGTCGACGCGGTGTCGACGCCGGGGTCGCTCACCTGGGTCGAGCTGCACTCTCCCGCCGACGCCTCCTTCTACCGCTCGGTCTTCGACTGGGAGGTCCAGGTCATCCCCGGCGCGCCCGGTCAGTTCGTCCGACCGGCCGGAACGGGTCCGGGGCGACTGTTCGGCGCCGTGGTCGAGGACTCCGAGGCGTACTGGCTGCCGTACTTCGAGGTGGCCGATCCGGATCAGGCCGCGGCGTCGGCCGAGGTGCTCGTGGCACCGCACGATCTTGACGGCGTGGGCCGGATATCCGTGCTCGTTGATCCGTTCGGAGCACGGTTCGGGATCATGCACAGCGTTACGGACTAAAGGCTCCCAAAACGATGGACCTGCGGTTAGCGTGCGCTGGTGCAGTTGCCGTGGAGAGCCGCGCCCAGGGCAGCGCTGTCGAGCCCGCTCACCCTGCTGGTGAGCATCGTGACGACGTTGCTGCTGGGCTTCGTCGTGGCCGCGTCGGTCATGCACTCCTCGGCGTCGGGCAGCGCGGCGATCGCCTACCAGCAGAGCCGGATCTGCCCGCAGTCGATGCACCCCTCGCTCGACGGGCAGGTGCTCCGGCTTCCCCAAGCCGTCGACATGGCGACGAAGCACGGTGGGCTCGGCGCCGTCTACACACGAATCGGGCGGCCTGACTTCAACGGGCTCGCCACCTACGGCCGGTTCGGGTACCGGCCCGGTGCGCTGGACAACCTCAAGGTGCTCCAGGGCGGCGGAACCGGGCTGTGGGTGCCACAGACGATCGCCACCGCCGCGAAAGTCCGCGTCGGCGACCGGCTGGTCGGGTCTCCGCTGGTGGTCAGCGCGATCTACGCCGACCTGGCGCACCCGGTGTCGGACTGGTGGTGTTCCGAGGCGCCGACCGTGGTGCCGAACGCCCTGGCCGACGACGGCGCCAGCACCTCGGTGATCTGGGTGCCACAGGTAGCCGATCTCGCCTTGCTGCCACGCGACTTCTCCGGCGGCGCGACGGTCTCGATACGGTTCCCGACCGAGCCCGTGTCGACCATCGCCGAAGCGGAGGTGTTGCGGGACAACGGGAAGGCACTCCTCGCCTCGTTGGGCCTGCCGCTGACCCGCACGGACCAGATCTCGGCGGCGATCACGGCTTCCGCCACCTCCCGCGACAACGTCTCGTCCGCGCTGCTGCCGCTGGTGATCGTGAGCCTGCTGGTCGGGCTCGCCGGCGTCGGCACGGTGACCGTGCAATGGGCTCAGCGCAGACATTCCGAGCTGCGGCTGCTGTGGGTGCGCGGAGCGAGTCCTCTCGCCCTGGGCTTCCGCGGCGTGCTGGAACTCGGGCTGCCGCTCATCTTGGGCGGAGTACTGGGATTCGTGGCGGCGCGACTGTTGCTGCCCCTGTACGCACCGGGCACGTCGTTGGCTCCCGGCACGCTCTGGGTGGCGTTGGCGGCGGTTCTGATCGTCGTCGTGCTGAGTCTGGTGGTCACGGTACTGGCCGCGTCCTGGCGCACGCACCGCACGTTCCAGGCCAGGGCTCGCTCGTGGCGGCTCGCTTTCGTGCCGTGGGAGCTCCTGGTCGGCGGCCTGGCGGTGCTGGCCTGGATTCGCCTGTCCCGCAACGGTTTGGGCACCTCCCAACGCCTCGGCGAGCTTCCCAAGATCGACGCGGCCGCTCTCACGTTCCCACTCCTGGTCGTGCTGGTTTCGGCCTTGCTCGCGACTCGGTTGCTGCGATGGTCGCTGGCGTTGTCGCATCGGGTGCAGTTCTGGCAGGTGCCCGCCGCACAGTTCGCACTGCGGCGTCTGGCCGCGGCGGTCGGGCCGGTGACGGGCGTGCTGCTCGTCGGTGTGCTGGCGGTCGGCACGATCGCGGTCGGCAGCGCGGTGGCCGGCGCCCAGCAGGGGTCGCTGTCGTCGAAGTCCGGCGTCTACGTCGGCGCGAACAGCACCGCACAGGTGTCGCTGGGCGTGGCCCTGGGCCAGATTCCGCTGCCAGAAGCGTTGCGCGGCAACACGACCATCGTCGGCCACAGCGCCGGCGCCCTGGTGGTGGACCCGGCGACGTTCCCCGACGTGGCGGTCCTGACCGACCCGTCTGGCGTACGGTCGCTGCTGTCCGGCCTGCACCGCGACGGCGAGGTGGCGCCCGCACTGCGGATCGGCCGCGCGCCGAACCAGGAGATGCAGATCGCCGGCCTGCCCCTGCTGAAACCCGCGGCCTCGCTGCCATCGTTCCCGAAGCTCGGCACTCGCGGTTACGTGGTGACGCGGGACTCGGTGGCCGCACTGGAACAGGTCGGCTCCTGGCACCTCTGGTCCTCGCTGCCGATGCCACAACTGACTTCCGCCCTGCAGTCCGCCGGAATCCACTACTCGAACGTCGCCGACCGCACCCGAGTCCTCGACGGCCTGCCGTTCATGACCGTGGAGTGGACCTTCGGCTTCGTCGCGGCGATCGGCGTGGTGCTGGCCGTGGTCGCGGCCGTGGCGTTGTTGTTGGCCATCGAGGTCCGACGCCGCCAGAACGCCGTGTCGGGCGCGCTCTCGACCCGCATGGGCATGCGACCGTCGACCCTGTGGTCCAGCCATTTGTTGGAGGTCGGCGCGATCGCCCTGCTGGCCACGGCGATCGGCACGGTGGCGTCGTTCCTGAGCGCCGCTGCCGCGGTCCCCCTGCTCGACCCGGCACCGTGGCTGAACCCGGTACCGATCCTGCCCGACCTGACCCCGCTGCTCGGAATGATGGTGCTGTGCGGCGCCGTGGTCGTCGCCGCCGCGGCCTGGCTTGCGTTGCGCGGCGTGCGGACCGCGCGGATGGGAGAGCTGCTCAGGTGATCCGCGCTCGTGGCGTCGGGGTGTCCTACGGCTCGGTGCGAGCCGTCTCGGACGTGTCGTTGGAGATCGCGCCCGGCCTCACCGTGCTGTCCGGCCCCTCGGGCTCGGGCAAGTCCACGCTGCTGCGCGTGCTCTCCCTCGTCGAGCGCCCATCCGCCGGCGAGGTCTACCTCCACGACCAGCCCACCTCCTCGCTGTCGTGGGCCGAGCTGCGATCGTTGCGGCGCAAGGAGATCGCCGTCGTCTTCCAGAACCCCGCCGACAACCTGATCTCCCACCTCACCGTCGGCGAGAACCTCCGCGCCGCCGGCGCCTCCGACACCTCGCTGCTGGATCGCCTGGGCCTGAAGGGTTCGGACACCTGGCGGATCGGCGCCCTGTCCGGCGGCCAGCAACAACGCCTCGCCTTCGGCTGCGCGCTCGCACGCGGTGCGTCCGTGATCGTCGCCGACGAACCCACCTCGCAACTCGACGTCCGCTCCGCCGATCTGGTCCTGGAGACGCTCTCGTCGCTGCCGGTGCCCGCTGTGGTCGCCTCCCACGACCCGCGCCTGGTCGCCTTGGCCGACCTCTGCATCCCGCTGGCGGCGACATGATCAGCGCGGTCGGGGTGCATCGGTCGTTCGGCGGGGTCTCGGTGCTGCGTGGGGTCGACCTGGTGGTGTCTCCTGGTGAGCTCGTGACGTTGAGCGGACCGTCCGGGTCGGGCAAGACGGCGTTGCTGTCCCTGTTGTGCGGCTTCGACTTCCCGGACCGCGGTGTCGTGCTGCCTGGTCCGGCCTCGTGGTCGGCCTGCGCCGTGTTGCCGCAGTCGCTCGGGCTGGCTTTCGAGCTGACGCTGGAGGAGAACGTCGCGTTGCCGCTGCGGTTGAAGGGGCTCTCCACGGCTCCGGTTGCGTCGGTGCTGGCCGAGCTGGGGATCGCCGAGCTGGGTTCGCGGTATCCGGGGCAGGTGTCGTTCGGGCAGCAGCAACGGGCGGCGTTGGCGCGTGCGGTGGTGGCGCGGCCCTCCGCGTTGCTGGCTGATGAGCCGACCGCCCATCTTGACGCGGTCAGTGCGGATGCGGCGGTTGGGCTGTTGCGGCGGGTTGCGGATGAGGGTGCGGCGGTGCTGATCGCGACGCACCACGACGCTGTGCACGCAGTTGCGGATCGGGTGTTGGAGCTGGCTGACGGGCAGGTCAGCTCCGGGCTGAGGACCACCTGACCGGGTCAATGACCGTTCCGACCCAAACCTGCCACCTTCGAGAATGTTCTCGCGACTTTCTCAGATGGAGGCACCATGCGAGCTACCTTCCTCGGCAAGGATCCCGAGTCGATCACCGGCGAATCCCCAACCTTGTTCGCGACCGATCGATCAGAGCGCAAGACCTACATCGCGCAAGGCTGGGTCGTCACCGACCCTCAAGCGCTGGCCGACATCGGGCCGATACCGGATGGTGAGGCAGTGATCGAAATCCCGGAGGACGTGTTGCGCTTCTTCCAGCGAGACGGACAGGAGACGGACCGCTGAACACCTTCCCGCCTTCCAGTCCACTCTTCGACGAGCTGTTCACGACCTTCGAGCACACCGCGTTCCGCATCGAGGTTCGAGACAGGTACAACTCTGCCGCCGAGACCCCTTTGCTCGAACGCTTCCGGGCCGGAGCTCCCGCGGAGATGGACTGGGCCCAGTGGTGGCTCCGCAACGTGCGAGCAGCGACCGACGCAGGCAAACGGATCGAACGGGTTCGGATCGTGACGCTACCGGCGACCGAGTACACCCGTTTCGGGATCTGGGCGGCCTATGACACCACCGGGGCAGGCGAGGACATCCGCTACATGGCGCGCGACGTAGCGCAGACGCTGGACCTGCCGAACCACGACTACTGGCTGTTCGATTCGCGCAAGTTGGCACGCATGCACTTTGATGACGCGGATGATCGACTGCTGAGCATCGAGATCGTCGAGGACGACCACGAGCAGATAGTTCAGCACAACTACTGGCGTGACGTCGCGTGGCACCACGCCGTGCGAAGGGAGGACTTTGCCGCGGAACACCAATTCCGAGTCGTCTGACGTCCACGAAGCGCGCGTCGCGCTCGGATCGCGACTCCGCGAGCTACGCCGCCTGGCACAACTGAGCGGCAAGCAGCTCGCGGAGTCGTTGGCGTGGCCGCCGTCGAAGATCTCCAAGCTCGAGAACGCTCGCCAAACTCCGACCGAGGACGACATCCGAGACTGGGCGCGAGCGACCCGCAACGAAGAAGAGGCCGCCGGGCTCATCGTCACGCTCCAGACCCTGGAAGAACGCCACGCCGAGTGGCATCGCCAGCTGAGCACCGGTATGCGACACGTCCAGAACAAGATCGCGGACCAAGAGGCCAAGGTGCGGTTCTTCCGGGTGTTCCAGCCCGAGGTCGTGCCAGGACTGCTTCAAGTTCCGGAGTACGCGATGGCATGTCTCAACGTGGGCCGACGCGTCGTAGGAGCGCCCGACGATCTCATCGACGCTGTCCCCGCACGCATGCGTCGGCAGGAAATCTCCTCTATCACGAGGAAAAACGATTCCACTTCGTCCTCACCGAGGCATCGCTGCGATACCGGTGGTGCTCACCGCGAGTGATGCTGGCTCAGCTCGATCGGCTCATGCCGCTGTCCGCGCTGCCTAACGTCAAACTCGGAGTCATCCCATTCGACGTCACCTATGAGCTGAGCGCGCCCTGGCACGGCTTCTGGATCCTCGACGAGGCCTCGGTCAAGATCGAGATCTGGTCCGCCCAACTCCACCTCGCTCAACCGCAAGAGATCGAGCTCTACGGCAAGGTCTTCGAGTCGCTGGCCGGCGTCGCGAGCTACGGCCGCGCCGCCCGCCAGATCATCATGCGGGTGATCGACGACCTTTCCGCGGAAGTCGAGGCCGCTCCCCCGACCGAGTAGACCCGGAGAAATTGCGAGAAACCGGCTGGCCTCAAACCAGCCGGTTCTCGTACAACAAGCGTCATGGACTGGAAGACCGCCGACCTCGCCCAAACCCTCATGCAGGCCCACGAGGTGCTGAGCAGGCTGATGCCCCGCCCCGACGCCAAGCCAAAAACCTGGGCCGCCTACTACCGCCGCAGCGCCGCCGTCTACGCAAGGGTCGCCGAGATCGACCGCGGCCACTTCCACGAGACGATGTTCTGGGCGACCCGCGAACGCGAGAAGGCCGAAGCCATCGAGCAGGAAGCCACCGAGCAGTCAGCCCTGGCTTGACGCGAACAACGCCCGAAGATTCTGCTCGATCTCCGGCGGAATCGACGAGTACGCGTGCGGCGGCTGCGGATCGTACTCGACCCCGACCTGCACGGTCTGCGCGACCGCCGTCCCGAACTCCGCCTCGACCAGCCGCAACGCCATGTCGATCCCCGCCGACACCCCGGCGCCGGTGACGACCTTGCCGTCGAACACAACCCGGTCGGTGCTCACCTCGACCCCGCGAACCTCCAGGTCCTCGCGAGCGGCCCAGTGCGTGGTGGCACGAGAAACCACCCCGGCCTCGGCCAGCAACGTCGATCCGGTGCACACCGAGGTCGTCCACTTGGTCGTCGAATGAATCGAGCGCAGCCACTCCACCAGCTCCGACGACTCCTTCAGCACCTCCCTCCAGTGACCGGAACCAGGCACCACGACGATGTCGGCGGACTTCACGGCGGAAAAGGTGTCGGTCGGCAGCACGGTCAGCCCGTTGTCGGAGCGGACCGGATCCAACGTCGAAGCCACGAAGCGTGACGTCACGACGGGCACGCAGCCGAGGACCTCGAAAGGGCCGACCAGGTCGAGCGAGGTGAAGTTCGGGTAGAGCACGTAGGCGACGTCCATCAGGCAACCCCAGTCGTTCGGAAGCGGGCGCGGTAGCTGCCCGGCGAGATGCCGAGCACGCGCAGGAAGGCGCGGCGCAGGGTCTCGGACGAGCCGAAGCCGCACTGGCGGGCCACGAGGTCCAGACCGTCGCCGGTGCTGGCGAGGCGGTCGGCGGCGGCTTCGACGCGGGCTCGTTCGACGTACTGCGCGGGTGAGATGCCGACGTTGCGCGAGAAGACGCGGGCGAAGTGGCGGACGCTCATCATGGCTTTGCGGGCCATGATCGGGACGGTCCACTCGCGGGTCGGGTCGGCGTGGATGTCGTCGAGCAACGCGCGCAGCGCGTCGTCGGACACCGGGGGCGTGCGGGTGTGCACGCTGAACTGCGACTGGCCGCCGGAGCGTTGCAGGAAGACGACCAGGTACTGCGCGATGCGGCGGGCGAGTGCCGGGCCGTGGTCCTGTTCGACCATGGCGAGCGCGAGGTCGATGCCCGCCGTAACCCCCGCCGACGTGATCACCTGGCCGTCGCTGACGAAGATCGCGTCCGGTTCGACGTCGACGCCACGTGACTCGAGCTCGCCGGTGAACGCCCAGTGCGTCGTCGCCCGGCGACCTTCCAGCAGGCCCGCCCCCGCGAGCACCACCGCTCCGGTGCAGACGCCGGCGACGCGGCGTGACTTCAGTGCGAGGCGGCGCAGGTTCGTGATGAGCACCGGGTCGCAGGCCGCGGCGTCGTAGCCCCAGCCGCCCACCACCAGCAGTGTGTCGATCTCGCGGTCGAGTGTGCGCAGGTCCGCCCCTGCCTCGATCCGCACCCCCGCGGTCGCGGTGAACGGCGCTCCCCCGAGCGTCGCGACGGTGACTCGATAGCGCGGTTCGCCGTGGTTCGCCGCTTGGAACACCTCTATCGGCCCCGCCAGGTCCAGCAACGCTGTGTGGTCATAACCGACCACAACTATTTCCCTCAGATTCCCCACACCTCCACTTTCCTCACTCCTCCTGGTGGCGGCAACGCCATATCCCCCTCGGATCCGGCCACCTTCGATCAAGTCGCCATTTCGAGAACGAGCGAAACACTGCACTCGGCCAGGTGAAGCTCGCCGTCCAAATCGGACTTCCCTGCCTCGCCGGGGTGATCACCACGATCACCGTCGGCTGGCTCCTCGCGGTCTTGTAGAGCCTGCATTTCGGGGCGATCGTGCTGTTCGTGATCGCCGGACTGGCCGCGGCCTTCGCCGCGCTCGCGGCTCGAGGTCGTCGACGGCTCCAGGACGTGGCGGGTCAGCTGGGGCGTGCTGGTCGGCGTGGCCGGATTCGTGGGCGCCACGCTCCTGTTCGTGGCCGCACGGAGCCTCGCGTGGGGCGTCCTGCTGACCGGGGTGCCGTTCGCCGTGGCATACACGAAGTTCGTCAACCTGTGGTCTGGCCTGCAGTTCCAGTTGGCGGGGCTCGGTAAGCTCTCCCGCGATGCGCAAAGCCCCACCTCTCCTCGTCATCGCGGTGCTCACGGCCTTCCTGGTCGTGAGCGACCACCCGTTCCCGCCGCCGTCAGACCCCGACCGCGAGTCGAGAACCGCGGTCGTGGCGCTCGGCGACAGCACGATGTCCGGCGAGGGCGCGGGCAGCTACGAGCCGGGAACGGACGGCGAAGACGGCGGCAACTGGTGCCATCGCTCGCGTGAGGCGTCGATCGTGAAGACGCGCATCGAGGCTGATCAGAAGGTCAACCTGGCGTGCTCGGGCGCGAACTCGGACAAGCTGCGCAACGAGCAGCTGCCGCTCCTGCGCACGCTCGCCGGGTCGGCGAAGGTCACCGCGATCATCGTGGCCGTCGGCGCGAACGACGACCCGAGGTTCGCCGAGGTGCTCAACAAGTGCTTCGAGGCCTGGGGCAAGCGCAGCGACTGCACGTCGTCGGTGGCGTCGGAGTGGTCGAAGCGCGTGCGGCGGATGGTGCCCAAGGTCGAGAACACGCTGAACGCCATCCGCCAGACGATGCGCGACTCGAACTACCTCGACTCGTCCTACCAGCTCATCGTGCAGTCCTACGCGGCACCGGTCGCGCCGAAGATCCCCAGGTCGTTGCAGAACCTCTCCGGCTGCCCGCTGCGCACCGCCGACCTGGAGTGGGTCGTCGAGGAGGCCGTTCCCGAGCTGTCGAACGGCCTGCGCGCCGCCGCGAGCAAGGTCAACGCCCGTTTCCTCGACCTGTCCCGCGCGGGCGAGGGCCACGAGGCGTGCACCGGCGGGCGAACGCCAACAACGAGTGGTTCACGCGGCTCGCGCTGGACCTGGACGACCTGAAGGACGACCGGCGTTCCTCGCACGCGTTGCAGGAGTCGTTCCACCCCAACGCCCGCGGCCACACGCAGATCGCGAACTGCCTGAGCGAGTTCCTCGCGGTCGACAAGCGGGACGGCGCGTGCGTGCCACGGCTGAACGGCACGCTCGGTCTCACCACGG
>CAVYAD010000036.1:0-49151 GCA_963766275.1 uncultured Actinomycetota bacterium | reverse complement strand
AGGTGGATACGCGCGTTCGGCGCGGCCTGTGCGACGTCACGGGCGATGCGGCTGGCACCACTATTCGCCGAACACCCTGGCGCGCCGCTTCATCTTCCAGAACGTCAGGATGCGCAACGGCGACAGGATGCCGCCCAGGGCCGGATCCTCCAGCCACGTTGGGTAGAGCTGCTCGGGGTCGAACACCATCTTGTCCTCGCCCGGCAGGTCCGGCACCGAGCTCTCCAGTGGTGTAGGCCTCCTTGACGGCGACCGACATCCGGCACGGGTGCTGGTGCGACGCCTGCACGATCGTGCGGACCGCGGCGGTGCGCCCGGCGCCGCCGCCGAGCCGCTCGGCCTGCGCCCTGACGAACTCCTCGGACTTCGTGTCCTCGTCGCCCCAGGCCTTGGAAGGCCAGTGCAGGCCGACGAGCAACGACTTGAAGCCGCCGGGAAGCCGGTGCGCCGCTTCGCGTTCGGCGCGGCAGTCGGCCATCGTCCTGACCCATTGCCCGTACTGCTGCCGGGCGGCCGGGACATCGCCGTTCCACCCGTGTATGAAGAAGAAGACATCGGTGACACCGGCGCGGGCGTCACGCATGACGTCCGCGCTGTCGCGTCCCCGTTCGTTACCCGTCTCGTCGTAACAGACGAGGTGATAGCTGATGTCGTGGCCTGGCACGGACTCTCGGGACATGACTGATCACCACCACAACACAAAACGCGCCCTATGCCCGAGTTATCGGAACCGGAGCGTCTTACGTTTAGCCCGTGCGGCCAGGAAAACCCGGCCGGACCAGGGGTTTCATCAACTCGTTATCCCGGTTGCGCCGATAGTGTGCCTGCGGGGCGCCTACTCGTTGTCCCGGCTACGCCGGTAGTGGCGGGCGGCGCGAACCCTGTTGCCACAGTTGGGCGAACACCACTCCCGGCGCGGATGGTCCTTGACGAAGTACAGGACACAACCTGGGGCGTAACAGGCACGCAGCTGGGTCCGATGCGTGCCGGTGAACAGTTCCACCGCCTCGGCTGCGATCGACGCGAGCGCTTGCGTCACAGGCGGACCTTCACTTTCGTTGTGCCGCCACAACTTTCCGTCTTCAACCGTGAGCTGCGGCCACTCGCGGGCCTGCTTCGCCGCACGGTTCACCGCTGCGACCGCGCGCGCGAGATCGCGGCCTCGGGCGATCTCGCGGGTGTCTTCCGTGAGCACGCCGGCTAGATCTCGCAACGCCCGCCGCAGCGCCAGGAACGCCGTCAGGTCGTCCGGCGAGGCCGCGCAGCCCAGGAACTCGCTCAGCCCGTCGACCGTGGTCAGGTCGTCGTTCACCTGCGACCTGCTGGCCCAGATGGTGTTCATCAGCAGGACCGGACGGGGCTCGTCGGGCGTCAGCACGTCTAACGGTAACACGCCCTTGCATCCGTTAGGCACATCTTCTAACGTTTGAAGCGCCCCGCAACCGTTGGAAGGACCCGCTGTGAACCTCGTTCCGCCGTTCGACGCCGACACCGCCCGGCTCAAGGTGCGGGCCGCCCAGGACGCCTGGAACACCCGGGACCCGCTCCGCGTGGCCGCCGCGTACACGCCGGATTCGGTGTGGCGCAACCGATCCGAGTTCGTCCGCGGCACCGACGAGATCGTGGAGTTCCTCACCCGCAAGTGGGAGCGCGAGCACGATTACGTGCTGCGGAAGTCGCTCTGGGCGTTCGGCGACTCGCGGATCGCCGTCGGTTCCAGTACGAGTGGCGCGACGACGACGGCCAGTGGTGGCGCAGCTACGGCAACGAGAACTGGGAGTTCGACGCCGTCCGGATACATGTGGCGGCGGGAAGCGAGCATCAACGACGTCCGGATCTAGATCGACGAGCGGCGCATCGACCCCCAGCCTCGAACGACGACAAAGGCGTCCCCGACGGCAGGAGCTAGATGCACGTCGCGGCGCTGTGGCGTTATCCGGTCAAGTCGCTGGCCGGGGAGCCGCTCCAGCCGGCAACCTTCACCACCGACGGCCTGGCGGGTGACCGGCTCGTGCACGTGCAGGGGCCACTCGAGGTCCCTGACCGGGCGTACCCGGCCCGGCCTGCTCACCTTCCCGGCATCCACCGGCCCCGACGGGCCGCTGGTGGCAGGACATCCGTGGGACAGCGCGGAGGCGACACACTTTCATCCGCAGCACCGTTCGGGCGCCGCAGGCTGACGCGCTACGCCGGGCCCGAACGCTTCGACATCCTCAACCTCCTCGTCGCCACCGACGGCCAGGTCAGAGCAGCCGGCCTGGACGTGCGGCGGTTGCGGCCCAACATCCTCATCGGCGGCGTCGAACCCGGCGAGGAGGACTCCTGGCCCGGCCACGCGCTGGTGGTCGGCGACGTCGTGATCGGGATGCTGAAGAAGCGGGCTCGGTGCGTCGTCACGACGATCGATCCCGACACCGGTGCGCAGGACCTCGACGTGCACCGGCGCATCCGGCGCGAGTTCGGCGGCGTCCTGTGCCTGGACAGCTGGGTCATCCAGCCAGGCACCGTCGCCATCGGCGACCCCGCCCGACTCGTGTCCACCGACGAGCTCCCCACCCACATCGGCGGCTGGATCGTCGGCCGCCCCTACGCCGTCTAGAACTTGATGAGGGGAGCTTTCATCAACGGTTGATGAAAGCTCCCCTCATCAGTTTCGACGGGGCTAGATGTTGCGGCGGTACTGGCCGCCGACCTCGAAGAACGCCTCGGTGATCTGGCCGAGCGTGCACACGCGTGCGGCGTCCATGAGCACGGCGAACACGTTCTCGTTCGTCTGCGCGACCTCACGCAGCCGGGCGAGTGCCTTCTGGGCCTCGTCGCGGTGCGTGGCCTGGTAGGCGCGGGTCCGCTCGACCTGCGAGGACTTCTCCTCCTCGGTGGCGCGCGCGAGCTCGATCTTCACGATCTCGCGCTCGCCGCCGTCGGGCAGGAAGGTGTTGACGCCGATCAACGGCAGCGAGCCGTCGTGCTTGCGCTGTTCGTAGAGCATCGACTCGTCCTGGATGCGGCCGCGCTGGTAGCCGGTCTCCATCGCGCCGAGCACGCCTCCGCGTTCGGAGATGCGGTCGAACTCGGTGAGCACCGCCTCCTCGACGAGGTCGGTCAGCTCGTCGATGACGAACGAGCCCTGCAACGGGTTCTCGTTCGCGGACAGGCCCCACTCCTTGTTGATGATCATCTGGATGGCCATCGCGCGGCGGACGGACGACTCCGTCGGGGTGGTGATCGCCTCGTCGTACGCGTTGGTGTGCAAGGAGTTGCAGTTGTCGTACAGAGCACAAAGTGCCTGCAGGGTGGTGCGGATGTCGTTGAAGTCCATCTCCTGCGCGTGCAGCGAACGGCCCGAGGTCTGCACGTGGTACTTGAACTTCTGCGAACGCTCGGAGGCGCCGTAGCGGTCGCGCATGGCCACGGCCCAGATCCGCCGTGCCACCCGGCCGATCACGCTGTACTCGGCGTCCATTCCGTTGGAGAAGAAGAACGACAGGTTCGGCGCGAAGTCGTCGATGTTCATGCCGCGCGCCAGGTACGACTCGACGTAGGTGAAGCCGTTGGCGAGCGTGAAAGCCAGCTGGCTGATGGGGTTCGCCCCGGCCTCGGCGATGTGGTAGCCGGAGATCGACACCGAGTAGAAGTTGCGGACCTGCTGCCCGATGAACCACTCCTGGATGTCCGCCATCATGCGCAGCGAGAACTCCGTCGAGAAGATGCAGGTGTTCTGGCCCTGGTCTTCCTTCAGAATGTCGGCCTGCACGGTGCCGCGGACGTTGGCCAGCGCGTAGGCCCTGACCTTCTCGTACTCCTCGGCGTCCGGCTCACGACCTTCGGCGTCCCTGAACTTCCCGACCTCCTGGTCGATGACCGTGTTCAGGAAGTAGGCGAGGATCGTCGGCGCCGGGCCGTTGATCGTCATCGACACCGACGTGGACGGCGCGACCAGGTCGAAGCCGTCGTAGAGCGCCTTCATGTCGTCGAGCGACGCGATCGAGACACCCGAGGTGCCGATCTTGCCGTAGACGTCCGGCGGGGTGTCGGGGTCGCGGCCGTAGAGCGTGACCGAGTCGAACGCGGTCGACAGACGGGTGGCCGGGTTGCCCTTCGACAGGTACTTGAAGCGGCGGTTGGTGCGGAACGCGTCACCCTCGCCCGCGAACATGCGCGCCGGGTCCTCGCCCTCGCGCTTGAACGGGAAGACGCCCGCCGTGTACGGGAAGAAGCCCGGCAGGTTCTCCTTGCGCAGGAACCGAAGCAGCGAGCCCTCGTCGTCGTAGCGGGGCAGGCTGACCCGGCGGACCTGGTTGCCGGACAACGTCTCCCGCGTGAGCCTGGTGTGGATCTCCTTGTCCCGCACCTTGAACACCAGCTCGTCGCCGGAGTACTGCTCGCGGGTCCGCGGCCATTCGGCGAGGAGCTCGTGCGTCTCGCGGTCGACCTTGCGCTCGGCGGCTTCGGCCAGCTCCGCGATGTCGGCCGTCGTCCTGCTCGCGGCTTCGAGCGCCTTCTGCGCGGCCGTGAGCTGGGTGTGCGTGCGGATCGCGGCGACCTGCTCGTCGGTCCTGCGGTGGTAGCCGCGCACCGTGTCCGAGATGTCGCTGAGGTAGCGGGCGCGGGCGGCGGGCACGATCGTGGCCGCGCTCGTGGACGTCTTGCCGCTGACGTGCGGAAGGGCGCCTTCCTCCGCGGTGAGACCGTGTTCGGTCAGGCCGTCGCGCAGGAACTGGTAGAGCGCGGTGACGCCATCGTCGTTGAACGTCGCGGCGGACGTGCCGTAGACCGGCATGTCCTCCCACTTCACGCCGAACGCCTCACGGTTGCGCACCATCTGCCGCGCCACGTCCCGGCGCGCGTCCTCGGCGCCACGGCGTTCGAACTTGTTGATCGCCACCGCGTCCGCGTAGTCGAGCATGTCGATCTTCTCCAGCTGCGACGCGGCGCCGAACTCCGGCGTCATCACGTACAGCGAGAAGTCCACGAACGGCACGATCGCCGCGTCGCCCTGACCGATACCGGGCGTCTCCACGATCACCAGGTCCGCTCCGGACGCCTTGCACGCCACGATCGCCTGCTCCAGCCCGTCCGGGATCTCGCTGCCGGCACGGCGCGTGGCCAGCGAGCGGAAGAACACGCGATCGCCGTCGAGGCAGTTCATCCGGATCCGGTCGCCGAGCAGCGCGCCGCCACCACGGCGACGGGTCGGGTCGACCGCGAGGACCGCGATGCGCAGCTTGTCCTGCTGGTCGAGCCGGAACCGCCGCACCAGCTCGTCCGTCAGCGACGACTTGCCCGAACCACCGGTGCCCGTGATGCCGAGCACCGGAACCTTGCGAGTGGTCTCGATGCCCTCGGCGGTACCGGCCTCGATGTGCGTGATCGCGCGGGCCAGCGCGTCGTCCGCACCGGTCAGCAGCGCGTCCTGGCTGAACGGCTCGGTCAGCGCGTGGTCGCACTCCTCGATCATCAGGTTGATCATCTTGGCCAGGCCGAGCGTCTGCCCGTCCTGCGGCGAGAAGATCCGCGTGACGCCGCGCGAGTGCAGCAGCTCGATCTCCTCGGGGACGATGACGCCACCGCCTCCGCCGAAGACCTTGATGTGCCCGGCGCCGCGCTCGTTCAGCAGCTCGACCAGGTACGAGAAGTACTCGACGTGCCCGCCCTGGTAGGCGCTGATGGCGATACCCTGCGCGTCCTCCTGGATCGCCGCGTCGACGACCTCCGCCACGGACCGGTTGTGCCCGAGGTGGATGACCTCCGCACCCTGCGACTGCAGGATCCTCCGCATGATGTTGATCGCCGCGTCGTGGCCGTCGAACAGGCTGGACGCGGTCACAAAGCGGACCGGGTTGGCCGGTCGGTGCAGAGTGGTCGCCATAAGAATAGTTTGACTTCCTACTATCGGACGTGCAACCGAGGGTGGTCCAGGTCTCTGTATCGAGCAGGAACCTCATGACCACCCACGATCCACCCGCGGCCTCGACCAGGAGTCGAACCCGCCTGCCCACAGACGGCGGCGGCACCACCGCGAAGAGTCGTCCCATCAATTCCAACCGCCCGCGAAACTTTTCTGCGCCGAACCGACAATGCGATGGCCGCTCGGTTCACATGCACAAACCGGTCGGGTTGATGTTTTGCTTGTTCGCCAGGCGGGTAGCGCACGTTCCCTCCGGTCGCAATTAGTCTACGAAACAGTGACGAAATAGCCGGAATGGTCGTCGAACGATTGGGGCGCACCCCATTCAGACCCGGTCGCGGGTATGGCCCCACCTGCGCCCCAGTAGGCCGTTCGGCCCCTAACGTTACTCCGCTGAATTGCCGCATGTCGCACGAATTGAGGTACCGCCGGACAGACTCTCCCCTTATGTTTTCCCTCGCGCGCCGACTAGGGAGGCCAAAAGCGCATACCGGTCTGACAAGCCCGAAATTACTGAGCACACCTCAGTAAGGGCGAAATTTCGGAGGAACGCATCATGGCGAAATCACGCACGAGGTGGATCGCAGCCGTCCTCGCCCCGCTGGTCACGGCGGCGCTCGTCACCGGCACATCCGCCGCAGGAGCGACCGAGCACACAGACAGACACGAGCTCAGACAGAGAGACAGACACGGCCTGATCAGAGGGGATGTCTCGCGTCCGGCACCACCGGAGGCACCGAAGCTGCGGGTGGTGAACGGCTCGCTCCGGCCGTCGGCGTCCGCGCTCGCCGTCACCGACCGGGTGGCGCTCCGGCCGCTCGTCATCGCACTCGACTCGGCCGACTTCGGCCTGTCGACGTGGAAGGCGGTGCTCGACCGCGTCGGCACGCCCTACGACGTGCTGCTGGCGAAGACCGAGCAGCTGACCGCGGGCCGCCTGCTGCGGCCGGACGGCGCCGGGCGGTACAGCGCGGTCCTGCTCACCGACAACGCGCTGCTCCAGCCCGACGGATCAGGGGGCTACGTCAGCGCCTTCGACGCGGCGGAGTGGCAGACGCTGTGGAACTACGAGCGCACTCACCGGGTGCGTCAGGTGTCGCTGTACACCTCGTGGGGCACGTTCCCGGAGGACTACTGCCTGCGGCCGGGACTCGAGGGCGGGGTCGGCGGCAGTGGCCTGCAGGCGGAGCTGACAAGTGCAGGCGCCGGCGTGTTCGACCGCCTGGTGCCCGGCGCGATCGTCCCGGTCACCTTCTCCTACGTCTACCGGTCCACGCTGGCGCCGGGCTGCGCGGCGCAACCGGTGCTGAAGTCGGGCAACCACGTCCTCGGCGCCCTCAGCACCTCCGCCGACGGTCGCGAGCGGCTGGCGTTGACGTTCTCCTCCAACGAGTTCCTGCCCCAGACCGACATGCTGGGCTACGGCCTGCTGCGGTGGGCGACCCGCGGTGTGTTCGCGGGCGAGCTGCGGCACTGGATCGGCGTCGACGTCGACGACTGGTTCAACAACACCGACCACCTCTACCCGGACGGCCACCTCGAGACCGATCCGGGCTTCCGGATGAGCGGCTCGGACGCCGCCGGGGCCAACGCGCAGCAGAACGCACTGCGCTCCGGCTATCAGCAGGCCGCGGACTTCACCCTGAACCTGCCCTACAACGGGGGCGACCTCACCCCGTCCGCGCCGATCCAGTGCTCGTCCGCGGGCACCCCGGACGCGCTCAGCAGCTACTCGAAGTGCCTCGCGGGCAACTTCCGGTGGATCAACCACACCGTGACGCACCCGGAGATGAACTTCACCGACTACGCGACGAGCCGGCGGGAGATCGCGGACAACCTCACCATCGGGCGGCAGGCCGGACTCACCGTGCCCACCGACGTGCTCAAGACTCCCGCCTACTCCGGGCTCGGCGTGTACAACCCGGATCCGAACGCCCCCGACACCGAACCGCCGACCGACTTCGGGCTGCGCGCCTCCAACCAGGCCTTGCTGAACGCCGCCCGTGACACCGGTGTCCGCTACCTGCACGGCAACATGTCGTTCCCGAGCCACCGGCCGTCCTGCTTCAACTGCGGCATCCGGCATCCGCTGCGGCCGGAGCTGCTCGTCGTGCCGGACTGGCCTACCAACATCGGCTACCAGGTGACCACTCCGGCCGAGGAGACGTTGCTCTACAACAGCCTCTACGGCCCGAACGGCAGGTTCCCCTACTACGACCACGACCTGAGCTACCCCGAGCTGCTCAACTACGAGTCCGAGGTCGGTCTCCAGCACGTGATGAGCGGATCGGCGTACACCCACACCCTCCACCAGGGCAACCTGCGCCAGTTCGCCCCCGGCCGCAGCCTGACCTTCGACTGGCTGCGCACGGTCGTCGACAGGTACAACGCCCGGTTCGCGGTACCGCTGCGCACTCCCGACTGGCCGGCGCTGGCGCGCTATGTCGAGGCACGCACGAGTCACTTCGCCGAGATCCGAGGCGGCGACGCGGTGTGGGACCGCTCGACCGGCATCGTGACCCGCACCAGCGCCACGACCGGTTCGCTGTTCCTCACCGGCGTGACGCACCCCCTGGGCACCGTCGACCGTTACGGCGCCGACACCATCACCCGGTCGCCCGTCATCGCGGGCACCCCCGTCACCGCCACGGCGGTCCCTCGCCCATGAGATCCAAGGTGGCCCGGTCCGCTGCTCGCGGCCATCGCGCTCGCCATCACCATGATCACCGTGATCAGCCCGCCCGATCGCGATCGGGCGGGCGGTGCGGCCGCGCAGGCGGATCCCGTGCCGTATCCCCTACCCGCCAAGCGGTTCGTGCCGGTTCGGGTCGCGCGGCCGCCGGCGGGGACACCGCGGCGCGGCGACCTCGTGGCGTTGCGGCAGCTCGTGATCGCGACCGGCGCGGACGACGGCGGACTGACCACCTGGCGGTCGGTGCTGGACACCATCGGCACCCCGTACGACGTGCTGCACGCCGGTACCGAACCGCTGACGCCGGACCGACTGGTCCGGCCGGACGGCACCGGCCGGTACAACGCCGTGCTGCTGACGAACAGCGCACTGCTGCGTGCCACACCGAACGGGACGTACGTGAGTGCGTTCGACACAGCGCAGTGGCAGACGTTGTGGGACTACGAACGCACTTACAGCGTCCGACAGGTGTCGCTGAACACCCAGCCCGGTACCGGACCGGAGGACCACTGCCTGCGGGCGGGCGGCGAGAGCGCGGTCGGCGACACCGCGGTCGAGCTGTCGCTGTCCCCGGCGGGCAGTGCCGTCTTCGACCACCTCAGGCCGGACGCGCGGGTCCCGCTCGTCCGGTCCTATGTCTACTGGGCGCGGCTCGCGGACGGCTGTGCGGCCGAGCCCCTGCTGTCCGCGGAGGATGCGGTGGTCGGCGTCCGCAGCCGGTCGGCGGACGGCCGGGAACGGCTCGCGCTGACGTTCGCGACCGGACCCGACGACGTGCCCGCGGCTGCTCGGCCCCGGCCTCGTGCGCTGGGCCACCCGCGGTGTCTGGTCGGTGAGCAGCGGCACTGGTTCAACGTGGACGTCGACGACTGGTTCAACGCCACCGCCCGTCGGCGCGCCGACGGCAAGGTCGAGATGTTCCGGCTCAGTGGCGGGGACGCGAAGTCCACCAGCACACAACAACGTGAGCTGCGCACCCGGTGGCCGGTGGCCGGGGACTTCACGCTCACCCTGCCCTACAACGGAAGCAGACTCTCGACGGACGCCCCGGCGTCCTGCACGGCCGACCCCACACCGGACTCGCTCAGCAGCTGTTCCCGCGAACTGGTGCGGGAGTTCCGGTGGGTCAACCACACCGCGACCCACCCGCAGATGAACACCACGTCCTACGACGACAGCCGGACCGAGATCAGCGAGAATCTCGCGATCGCCGCGGAAGCCGGCCTGCCCGTGCCCGCGAGCGTGCTCAAGACGCCGGAGTACTCGGGACTCGGGGTGTACACACCGGATCCGAACTCGCTCGACGCACCGACGGACTTCGGGCTCACCGGGTCGAACAGGGCGATGCTCGAGCGGCCAACGATCTCGGCGTGAAGTATCTGCAGGGCAACATGTCCTTCGCCGGGCACCGCCCGAAGTGCGTCAACTGCGGAGTTACCATCCGCTGCGGCCGGAACTTCTCGTCGTACCGGACTGGCCGACCGCCATCGCCTTCGAGGCCACCGCGCCCGAGGAGCAGACCGCGCTCTACAACGCTCAGTACGGCCGCGACGGCAAGGCCGCCGACCATCGTGACCACGACCTGACCTACGAGCAGGCGCTCGACGCGGAGGCCGAAGTGGCGGCGCGGCACCTGATGAGCGGGTCGGTGTACGCGCATACGCTGCACCAGGGCAACCTGCGCGAGTACGCGCCGGGCCGTTCACTCGCGTTCGACTGGATCAACGCCACCGTGGCGAAGTACGCGGCGCTGCACCGGGTTCCGCTGCTCAACCCCGACTGGCTGACCCTGGCGCGGTATGTGGAGGCACGTACCGCGCACTTCGCCGAGGTGGCGGCCGGGCGGGACGCGGTCTGGAACCGGGGCACGGGTGCGATCACCTACCCACCCGCTGCCGGCGGAACGCTCTTCCTGACCGGGGTCGCCCAGCGGCCGGCGACCGAGGCCGACCAGTCGAGCGCCGACCTCAGCGACACCTACGGCGCGGACACGGTGGTCCAGGTCGGTTTGACGGGCGAGCCCGTTGTGCTGATGGCGAGCCCGCGGCCATGACCACCTACCAGGAGAACGACGTCATCGAGGCCGTCGTCGCGGACGACGGCGAGCCGCTGCGCATCGCGATCATCTCGGAGGGGTGCTACCCGTTCCACACCGGCGGCGTGAGCCTGTGGTGCGACCAGTTGATCCGCGGCATGCCCCGGCACGCCTTCACCGCCGTCGCGCTGACCGTCGACGGCACCGAGCGCCCCACGTGGGCGGCCCCGGCCAACCTCGCCGAGGTGGTGACCATGCCGTTGTGGGGCAGACGGCCCCGGCGAGCGCGCCGCAGGCCCGCCGGGTTCCCCGAGGTGCACGAAGCCTTCCTGAGGTCGTTCCTGCCGTACACCGACCGCACTCCCGATGCGATGTCGGACGCGTTGCGCCGGTTGTTCGATCTGGCGCAGACCTCCGACGTCGGCGCGGCGCTGGTGTCCAACGACTCCGTCACGCGGTTGGTCCGTGCCGTGCAGGACTGCGGCGAGGGGCCGATCTCGTTGCGCGACGCGCGTGATCGCGACCGATCTGCTCGAACACTTGCTGCGGCCGCTGTCCTTCCCGCCGATCCGGGCGGACGTGTGCCACCTGGCGATGAACGGGCTGAGCGCGTTGGCGGGCATGGCGGCCAAATGGACACATGGCACACCGCTGCTGATGTCCGAGCACGGCGTCTACCTGCGTGAGCGATACCTCGGCGCGCTCGCCGAACCACTGGCGCCGCACGGTCAAGGTGGTGCTGCTGAGCTTCTTCCGCGCGCTCGCGGGCGCCGCCTACCGGGCCTCCGACATGCTCGCCCCGCATTCCGACTACAACCGGCGCTGGCAGCTGCACAACGGCGCCGACGCGAGTCGCATGCGGACGATGTACAACGGCATCGACCCCGCGGAGTTCCCGGTCGCGCTGGACGAACCCGACGTGCCCACGATGGTGTTCGTCGGCCGGATCGACCCGCTGAAGGACCTGCACACGCTGATTCGGGCCTTCGGCTTGTCCGCAGCACAGCTCCCGGACGCGCGGCTGCGCATGTTCGGCCCGGTGCCCAAGGCGAACGAGCCGTATCACGCGAGTTGCGTGGAGCTGATCGCCGAGCTCGGGCTGACCGACTGCGCGGTCTTCGAAGGCCGGGTGCCGCAGCAGATCGACGCCTATCACGCCGGTCACTGGTCGCGCTGACCAGTGTTTCGGAAGGATTTCCCTTCACCGTCGTCGAATCGATGTCGACCGGGCGGCCGCAGGTCTGCACCGATGTCGGCGGCGTCAGCGAGGCGGTCGGCGACGCGGGATTCGTTGTGCCGCCGCGTGATCACGAGGCCGTCGCCAAGGCCTGCGTCAGGCTGCTCAACGACAGCGGCCTGCGCCGGACGCTGGGCGGGCGCGCCCGGCAACGAGTGCTCGACCACTTCACGTTGCAGCGATGGAACGACACCTACCTCGCGATCTACGCCGAACTGACCACCGTGAGCCCCGCGACGATCCTCGACGAACTCGCGGATCGCGTGCGCCGGGTGCTGCCCGACCCGGTCGACGAACTGCAGGTGGCGGCGCTGCTGGAAAGCCAGGGCTTCACCGACCAGATCGCGGACGACCGCTACGGCCTGCCGGACGTGTTCGCACTCGCGCGGCGAGGTCTTCCAGAGACTGCCGCGCGCGAGCGTCGAGACCCCGGAGGACCCGGCCGCACGACGGGCTGCACGCCTCCGGGCCCGCTGTACGTTCTGCCGAGCCTCGCCTCCCGGCGGTGTTCGAGGCTCGGCGGGCCGACCATGGTGCACGGGCTCGTTTTCGCGACCGCCATGGGCTGGTGGTGGTCGATGGGCATGAGTGCTGGTGGCCTACCAGTTGTTCGGGCACGGAGCTCGACCGTGCCGCCGGCCGGTCGTTGCGGATTCACGGCGCGATCGGGCTCGGCGCGGTCGCCGCGGGGTCGTTGCTGATCGATCCCCGGCTCTGGATGTTCTGCCTGGCCCAGATGGGTTTCCAGGTCGCGTCCTGTGTGCTGGTGACCTACCGCCGGGAGGCGTGGGTCGCGATTCTGATGATCCCGGCGTGCACGAGCGGCCTGGCGAACCTGGTGTTCGACGGGTCGATGACGCTCGCGCTCTACGGGAGCGCACTGTCCATTGTGCTCATGCTCGCGGCTTCCTGGTATGTCACGGGCCAAGCCGGGCCGGACCCAGAAAGGCGCCGCGGACGCTGACGCTGCTGCGATCCGCAGCGCCCAGCGTGGCGTATGCGGCGCTGTGCGCCGGCTTTATTGCTCAACACGGACGCGCGGTTGTGCCGAGCGATCTCGACCTCGGCATCGCCGTGGCGCCGCTGGTGCTGGGCATGGGAGCCGTCGAGTGGCGGGCGCACCGCTTCTCCGAGCAGGCGTCGACGTGAGTCGCACCGAAGCGCGTGCCGCGGGATTCCGGCGGCGACTGGCGGCGGCTGATCCAGCGAACTGGCGCGTGTGCCTGGTGGTCCTCGGTTTCGCCGGGGTCATCCTGCTCGGTCGTGCTGCGGCCAGGACCGGCCTGCTCACGTCGCCGGTGCGCTGCTGATCGACGGGCACGTGCTGCTGGGCGGCGTGTTCTTCCTGGGTTTCGTGCTGTCCGCTACCGAGGGGCCGAACTCGCTGCTGTTGATCATGCCGGTGTGCTGATCGGCAACGTCGTGGTCAACCGGCTCGTCCCCGGCTCCAGTCACGGTTTTCCTGGCAGCTGCGCTCTGCTGCTCGCCGTTTCCTGCTGGTGGGCTCCGACGTGACCGCCGGACAAGTCCGGCGATACCGGTGAAGAAGGAGGGTCTCCCACATGCACGCGGTGATACTCGCTGGGGGAGAGGAGTACGACTGCGGCCCTACACCACGGCCTTACCGAAACCGTTGGTGCCGATCGGCGAGGAGTACGCGATCCTCGACATCGTCATGCAGCAGCTGAGCGTCACACGGCTTCGACGGGCGACGCTCGCGATCGGTCATCTCGGCTCGCTGATCCGCGCGTTCGTCGGCGACGGCTCCCGGTGGAACCTCGGGTCGACTACGCGGAGGAGAAGGCGCCGCTGTCCACCATCGGGCCGTTGCTCAACTTCCTCGACCTGCTCCCCGAGCACTTCCTGGTGATGAACGGCGACGTGCTGACCGACCTCGACTACACCGCCTGCTCGACCACCACACGCGAGCGGCGCCGCTGACCATCGCCACCTACCAGCGCAAGGTGAAGATCGACTTCGGCACGCTGGACCACCGAGGGCACGATCGTCGAACTTCGTCGAGAAGCCGGCGCTGTCCTACGGCGTGAGCATGGGCGTCTACGCGATGTCGCGCAAGACGCTCACCCCGTACCCGCGGGGCGTCCCCTTCGGACTGACGAGCTCGTGCTCGACCTGCTGCGCGCGGCGAGGAACCGGCGGCTTCGATTTCGGCGGCTACTGGCTCGACATCGGCCGGCCCGACGACTACGACGAGGCCAACCGGAACTTCGAACGGCTGCGGCCGGTGCTGCTGCCCGGTGCCGCGGCCCCGGCGCTGGAGGTGACGACGTGAAGGTGCTGCTGTTCGGCGCCTCCGGTTATCTCGGCCGCGCGGCGGACGAAGCGTTGCGCGTGCGCGGCGCGCGAGTAGTCCGGGTCAGCCGAACAGCACCTCAGAACAACGAATGGGCACAGCACGACCTGGTGCACGGCGGCACGGACGAGCTCGTCGGCCTGCTGAGATCGGTCGCGCCCGACGTCGTGGTCAACTGCACGGGACTGCTCGACGGCACAACGGCCGAGCTCGTCGCTGCCAACGTGGCGCCGACCGCCACCCTGCTCGACGCGATCCCGCGGGCCGTGCCGTCCGCACGGCTCGTCGTGCTCGGATCCGCCGCCGAGTACGGACCCGTGCCGGAGGGGAAGGCCGTCACCGAGGACGCGGTGCCGAACCCGGTGTCGGCCTACGGGATCACCAAACTCGCGAGCACCCTGCTCGTGCGGGACGCGGTCGTCGCGGGAAAGCTCGACGCCGTGGCGTTGCGGGTCTTCAACCCGATCGGCGCCGAGCTGCCCGCCGGCACAGTGCTCGGCCGGGCGGCGAACGCGATCCGCACGGCGCTCCCCCAGGACGACGACATCACGCTCGGTCCGCTCGGCGCGTACCGCGACTTCGTGGACGTCGCCGACGTGGCGGGTGCGATCGCCGATGCCGCCATGACGCCCGAGCTGCCGGAACCCGTGCTCAACGTCGGCAGTGGCAAAGCGGTGGCGGTGCGCGACGTGGTGACGATGCTGGCGTCGGTGGCGGGTTTTCAGGGCAAGGTGATCGAGTCCGATCCGGTGCACTCGCGGTCGGGCGCGGTCACGTGGATCGCCGCGGACACGACCCGCGTTCATCGCGCGCTGGGCTGGACGCCCCGTCGTGATCTGAGCGCGTCCGTGCAGGCGGTGTGGCAGGGGGCGTGAAGTGGTGGGGCGCAAACGAACGCGCTTGCGCCCCACAACGTCAGCGGTGATCGCGGTACCAGTCGAAAGTGCGGCGGACACCCTCGTCCAGTGGGACCCGCGGGTCGTACCCGGTCAGTTCGCGCAACAACGTCAGGTCCGGGCAGCGGCGCGCGACCGACCCCGCCGGAGCGGGTTCGCGTTGCACGACCGGGGCCCGGCCCGCGATCTTGAACACCAGCTCGGCCAGCTCGCCGATGTTGGTCTCGGCGGTGTCGTCTCCGATGTGGACGATCCGGCCGACGGCCGCGTCGGTGTTCATCAGCCGCACCATCGCCTCGACAGCGTCGTCGACGTAACAGAACGCCCGGAACTGGTCGGTCCCGTAGACGACGAACGGATCCTCGCCACGCAACGCCCGCAGGGACAACTCCGGGATGACGTGATCCGCGCCCATCCGCGGCCCGTACACGTTGTGGAACCGCCCGACGACGACCGGGATGTCCTTCGCTCGACCGGCGTGCACCACCGCCGCCTCGCCCAGCATCTTGCTGATGCCGTAAGCGAACCGGGGCGAGGTGACGTCCTCCACGACCAGCGGCACGGTCTCCGGCGTGGGCACCGGCACGACCCCGATCGCGACGCCACCCGCGTAGGCCTCGCTGGTGGAGGCGAAGAACAACCGCTGGGGCGCGGTGATCCACTCCAGCGTGTTGAGCACGACGAGCGTGTTGATCCGGACGACGCGCGCCGGGTCGCGTTCGACGTTGCGCACCCCCACCACCGCGGCCAGCAGGTAGACGTGGTCGCAGTCGGTCGGCAGCGCGGCGAACGACGCCGGGTCGGTGAGGTCCGCGGAGATCACCGGCACGTCCAGCGCCGTGAGCTCGGGATCGTGGTGCCCGCGCGAGAAGTCGTCCACGACGACCACTTCGTGGCCGTCGGCCACGAGTCTCCTGGTGAGGTGCACCCCGATGAACCCGGCGCCGCCCAGCACGAGGATCTTCACCGCGCCACCTCCGGTTCGTAGCCGAGACCGGCGTACCGGACGTCATGTCCGGTCACCCGGTCCTCGTCGAGCACGCGCCATGAGTCGTAGACGAGCCGCACTCCCGAACCCGGCAGCAGACCGTCGACGTCGAGCCCGCGGTAGTCGGGATGATCGGTGATCACCAGCACGGCGTCCGCGGTCGCGAACCCGGACGCGATGTCCACCGGCTCACCGCCGTACTGACGGATCACGCCGGCGCCGACGAGCGGGTCGTGACCGAGCACCCGCAGGCCGGCCTCGGTGAACGCCGGTGTCATCGACGCGATCGGCGTGCCACGCATGTCGTCGGTGGGAGGCCAGCCCTTGTACGCCCAGCCGAGCACTAGCAGCGTCTTTCCGTGCGTGTCCCCCATCAGCTCGACCACGCGTTCGGCGACGTGTCCCGGCAGTTCCTCGTTGATCTCACGGGCGGCCTTGATCAGCGGTGGGACGTGTCCCACCCGCTCCGCCGCCGACATCAGCAGGTACGGGTCCTTCGACAGGCAACCGCCACCGACGTAGCCCGGCTTGGCGATGTCGGGACGCGGGTAGTCCACATTGGTCGCCTTGATCACCTCGAGCGGGTCGAGCCCGAGCCGCTCGGTCAGCCTGGCCACCTCGTTGCCGAACGAGTAGATGACGTCCGTGTGGCAGTTGTTGACGAGCTTGGTCAGTTCGGCGGTCTCCAGCGTCGACACCGGCACGAGCTGCGCGGACAGCCCGCCGAACAGCGCGAGCCCGAGCCGCAGGCTCTCCTCGTCGAGACCACCGACCACCTGCGGCAGCTCGACCAGTTCGCGCAACGCCTGGCCCTGGATCGTGCGTTCGGGCGCCATCACCAGCCGCGCCGAGCCCCACGCGTCGAGCAACCGGGGCAGCACGACCGACCGCGTGGCGCCGACCGGGACGGTGCTGCGCACGACCACGAGCGTCTCCGGCGAGCACACCTTGGCGATGTGCTCGGCCGCGGCGGCCAGGTTGAGCAGGTACGGCTCCCGCCCGGACTCGCCGACGGGCGTGGAGACGCAGATGATCGCCGCGTCGACACCGCGGTCAGGTAGCTCGGGGGCGAGGAAGATCCGTCTGCCGACCCACTCCTGGAACACGTCCTCGACGCCGGGTTCGAAGATGTGCGGCCGCCCCTTCGAGAGCGTGTCGAGCAGCGCCGGCTGGGTGTCGACGCCGTGCACCTCGTACCCGCGGTCGGCCATCGCCGCCGCCAGGGTGAGGCCGACGTACCCCATTCCGATGATGCCCACCTGACGGAATTCCGGTTCCCCGCCTGTCACGACCAACTCCTCACTGGTATCGGCTCGTCGTTCACGAACACGGTGCGGCGATCGTGTCGAGCGCCCGCACCGTCACATATCCGTCGAATCCTTCTTCGCGATAGCGGCGGCATGCTTCGGCGACGTTCTCCGCGCGCGTCGCGTAGTCAACCGCCAACACGGTCTTTCCGGCCTTCTTCAGCTCTCTCGTCGCGGCCAGGTTCGTGGCGCAGAAGTCCGCGGTGCACGGCTCGTCGGTGGCGCGGAAGAAAAGCTCCTCCACGCCGATGCCGTCAATCGCGCCGACGTAGCCCGGGTACTCGCGCAGCTCGGGCGAATTCTGCGGATAGACGCCGAACGCCGGGTTCGACCGCTTGACGTACGCGCTGATCCGCACGATGAGATCCGTCATCAGGGCGGCGAGCCCGGCCCGGTCGGCTCCCGGCACCAGGGCGAGGTCGATCTCCTCGTACGCGAGCGGGGTGTCGAGGTACACACCGGCGAAACCCGCAGCCAGCGCACGGTCGAGCCGCGGCCGGACGGCGAGGTCCCACCACTGGGGCTCCCAGTAGCGGACGAAGTGCTCCCCCGGCCAGCTCGGCCACTCGTTCAGCAGCAGCCGTTCGGCGCGAACCGCGGCGAAGTCCGGCCGGAACGACTCGATCGAGCCGATCTCGAAGTACGCGAGGACCTGTTTTCCGGAGGCTTTGAGCCGGCCGATCTCGTCGGCGCGGAAATAGGACTCTCCACCGTCGCGCGCCAGGTCGATGACGGCACCCCGGAACGGCGCGCCGGCCAGCGCGTCGAGCCTTCCGTCCCGATAACCCTGCAACTGGTAGACAAATCCACTCGACGGAAGTATCGGAGAACGTTCCGCGCAGCCGCTCGAAACGAATGCGAACATCGTCACCAAAACCATGAGGAACACTCGAGAACGGCGGCCGGCCACACGCTCACAGTACCGATCTCGTTCTGTCCATCAATGCGCCGCCTGGGCTATTCCGCGCGACCCCACGACAATGTGACAACTCACGAGGAATAATGTGGCGGCATTCCCGCGGGCGTGGCCCGGCGGCACCTGCCAGGTGGTAGCAGGCCAGTCGTGGGGTCAACGCCTGTCAACAGGTGGCAATATCTGACTCATGACTCAACGTGTCGCGGTGACCGGTGGCAGTGGCAAGCTCGGCCGTGCCGTCGTGGCGGATCTGCTGGAGCACGGCTGGGAGGTCCACAACCTCGACGTGGCCGCTCCGCCCGCGCCTCAGGGCTGCGAGTTCACCCGCATCGACCTGACCGACTACGGCCAGGTCGTGGAGGCGCTCGGCGGGATCGACGACCGCTACGCGGGCCTGGACGCCGTGGTGCACCTCGCGGCGATCCCCGGTCCTGGCGTCGCGCCGAACGCCAGGACGTTCCACAACAACGTGACCAGCACGTACAACGTGTTCGCGGCGGCGAGGCTGGCCGGGGTGCGCAACGTGGTGTGGGCGTCGAGCGAGACGGTGCTGGGGCTGCCGTTCGACACGCCGCCGCCGTACATCCCGATCGACGAGGAGTACGCGGGGCGGCCGGAGACGTCGTACTCACTGGGCAAGCTGGTGGACGAGACGCTCGCCCAGCAGTTCTGCCGGTGGGAGCCCGAGATGAAGATCATCGGGCTGCGGTTCTCGAACGTCATGGAACTCCACGACTACGAGCGCTTCCCGTTCGACGCCGACCCTCTCTCGCGCAAGTGGAACCTGTGGTCGTACATCGACGCGCGTGACGGTGCCCAGGCCGTGCGCAAGGCACTCGCGCATGAGGCGACCGGGTTCGACGTGTTCATCATCGCGAACGCCGACACGTGCATGACGACGCCGAACGACGAGCTGGTCGCGAAGGTCTATCCGGGCGTGCCGATCAAGAGGGAGTTCGGTCCGCACGAGACGCTGCTGTCGATTGAGAAGGCACGCCGGGTGCTGGGGTTCGAGCCTGCACACACCTGGCGGTCGTGACCTCCCTGGCGAGCCCGAACAGCTCATCCGCCGCCCGCGCGCGAGGCCGTGCCTGACGAAGGTGGTTGAGCGCGCGGGCGAGCAGCAGTTCGGCCTGCTGCTCGCACCACTTCCGCCCGCCCGCCTGGTCGATCAGCCCGGCGAGCTTCGCCGGATCCGGCTCGTCCAGGTCGGCGCCTGCATCCAGCGCCGCCACGACGGGGAGCGTGCGGCGGCCGTGCGTGAGGTCGTCGTACAGCGGCCTGCCCGAGATCGCCGGGCCACCCCAGATGGCCAGCACGTCCTCGACGTGCTTGCGCGCCAGGCCGATGTCGTCACCGAACTCCCGCAGGTGGTCGGCCTGGCTCCGGCTCGCGCCCGCGGCCAGGGCGCCGAGCTCGCACGCGCACGCCGTGAGCGCCGAGTGCTTGGCCGCCGCGACGCCGAGATACTCCGCGATCTCCACGTCGTCACGTTCGTCCATCTCGATCTCCTGGACGTAACCGTCCACGACGGACAGCAGCGCGGCGTTGAGCACCATCACCTCGGGTTTGGTGAGCTGCGCGAAGGCCAGCGAGATGAGCGCGTCCGCGGCCGAGGTCGCGCGGTCGTCGCCGAACTGCACCCAGGCACTCGGCTGGTGGCCCCGGCTGACCGCGCGGGTCATCAGGTCGGCGTGCAGCTGTTCGTGCTGGTACGCGAGCTCGAGCGCGGTCGCGACGCCGACCGCACTGGACGAGGTGCCGATCGACTCGGCGGCGAGCAGTGCCAGCGTGCCGAGGAAGAGGTCCTGCTGGTCGAGGTGGTACTCGACGACCTCGCGGGTCTCCTGCGGGAGGTTCGTCAGCGCGGCCCGCAACGGCGCGCCGATCGTGGCCCGGCTCCAGGCCAGCACGTCGTCCGCGGGCCGTGGCGGCGCGGCCACGTCGATGCTCGTCATGCCATTCCTCTCAGACCCCGGGAAACGACGCTAAACCCGCTGGTCAGCACCGCGGAGCCAGTTGCCACGGTCGTGTAAAGGAGGGGCACGATCCGGCGAGCGCGACTACGTTGATGTTGAACGGGTTGTCGCCGCCATCACCCGACCGTGATCACCGTCTTCCTGAGGGGCTGACCGTGC
Source organism: uncultured Actinomycetota bacterium (assembly GCA_963766275.1). GTDB lineage: Bacteria > Actinomycetota > Actinomycetes > Mycobacteriales > Pseudonocardiaceae > Lentzea. The sequence goes on along the minus strand of CAVYAD010000036.1, from coordinate 28,720 downwards.
GCTACACCAAGCTCGCCGGCATGGACGTGTCCGAGATCTGTCTTGGCATGATGAGCTACGGCGATCCGTCGCTGGGCACTCATCCGTGGTCGATGCCGGAGGAGGAGTCGCGGCCGTTCATCAAGGCCGCGCTCGAGGCGGGCATCAACTTCTTCGACACGGCCAACGTCTACTCCGACGGTTCCTCCGAGGAGTTCACCGGCCGGGCCCTCCGCGACTTCGCCCGGCGCGAGGAGATCGTCATCGCCACCAAGGTCCACGGCCGGATGCGCCGCGGCCCCAACGGCGCGGGCCTGTCCCGCAAGTCGATCCTCGCCGAGATCGACGCCTCGCTGCGCCGTCTGGGCACCGACTACGTCGACCTGTACCAGATCCACCGCTTCGACCGGACCGTGCCGCTGGAGGAGACCCTCGAAGCGCTGCACGACGTGGTGAAGTCCGGCAAGGCCCGCTACATCGGCGCGTCGTCGATGTTCGCGTGGCAGTTCACCAAGTCGCTGTACACGCAGCAGCTGCACGGCTGGACCAAGTTCGTGTCGATGCAGAACCACTACAACCTCCTCTACCGCGAGGAGGAGCGCGAGATGCTGCCGCTGTGCGCGGACCAGGGCGTCGCGTGATTCCGTGGAGCCCGCTCGCCCGCGGCCGTCTCACCCGCGACTGGGACGCCGAGACCGCGCGGTCCGGAGACCGACGAGTTCGGGTCCACTTGTACGTCTCGTCGGACCAGGCGATCGTCGAACGCGTCGCCTCGGTGGCCGCGGATCGCGGCGTTTCGCGGGCGCAGGTGGCACTGGCGTGGCTGCTGCGCAACCCGGTGGTCACCGCCCCGATCATCGGCGTGACCAAGCCGCACCACCTCGAGACGCCGTGGCAGCGTTGGACTTCGCGTTGACCGACGACGAGGTGCGGCTCATCGAGGAACCCTACGAGCCGCACCGCATCGCCGGACATTCGTGAGTGTTTTCCGTCGCCATGGCGACGGAAAACACTCACGACCTAACCCAGCTTGGCGACCTCGATGAAGTCGGGGATCTGGGCCTTGAGCGCCCCGTTCGGCTGGAACCGGTAGAACAGCACGGCCGTGCTGCACGCCGAGTTGCCGTTCCAGGCGTGGTCGCAGGTGATCTGCGGGCCGAGGAAGCTGTCGAGGTTCTTCACGGCCCGCAACGCCTGCTCCGGTTTACCGTCCGAAGTGGACAGCACTCGTGCCAGCGTCATCATGTCCGCGAACGACACCAGGGCGCCCGCCACCGGCTCGTCGTGCCCGGCGGCCTTCATCGCCTCGCGATACTCGTCGATCTCCTCCTGGTTGGAGGGCGGCGCGGACAGCGGGTCCGTCGGGTTCCAGTGATCGGTGCTGAGCTCGACACCGATCGACTGGTTGCCCACGGCCTTCCGCAGGCCGGTGCACGACGCGGCGAGGATCCGCCCGTCGTAGCTGGCTTCCCGCAGCGCCTTGACGAAGTGCGTGCACTGCTCCTCGGTGGCGGCGATGCTGCCCGAGGCCTCCGCGTCCTGGACCTCCCGCGCGAGAACGGTCCAGCTCGGGTTGTCCGCCGGGTAGTAGACCGAGCGGTACTTCACCCCGAACCGCTTGGCCGCCGGGGTGAGCACGTTGTCGGCGAAGGCGTGCGTGGCAGGCGACTCGGGCAGCAGCCACGCCACGGTCTTCACGCCCTGATCTGCGTAGTACTTCAACGCCGCGGTGCCGTAGGCGATAGCGGCGGCACCGAAGAAGAAGGCGTTGGTGTGGTTCATCAGGCCGGGAGTGAACTGCACGTGCCCGACCAGCGGAATGGCGGCCTCGGCGAGCTTGGGCATCGCGGCGTCGGCCCCGGTGTCCACGCCCTGCACGGCCACCGCCACGTTCTCGGCGACGAACTTCTCCGCGCACGCCACGGACTGCTCGGGCGTGCCGTCCGTGGGGCAGGTGACGAGCTCGAACGGTCGGTTGCGCACCCCGCCCTTGCGGTTGAGGTGCGCCACGGCGACCTCGGCGCCGGTCTGGAGTTCCGGCACGGCGAAGGCGCCGGACGCGTTGTTGAGGTATCCGATCTTGATGGGTTCGCCGCTGGCGCCTGGTCTCTGCTCGGTGGAACAGCCGGCCAGGAGTAGAAGGACAGCGGCTACGACCCTTAAGTGCATGACTGACGGTTCTCCCTGTTGCATCGGCGGTGATGCGAAGCGCCGATGGTCACCAGGCGAGACGCCACCGATAAGTGGGGATCTCCCGACAACTACGAAATTCGGTCAACACTGAAGCTATCGAGCACCCTGGCCCTAACCGCTCATCCTGAGCACGGCGTCGGCGAACTCGCGGCGTTGCTCGATGTGCCCGAAGTGGCCGCTCTCATCGAGGATGTGCAACCAGGAGGCGGGCGGTCCTCGGTGCATCTCCCGCGCCCACCTCGGCGGGCACGACGCACACTGGACCCGAGCCGCGAACCTCGTACGCCTGCGTGACGCCGTCGATCTCGACACTGTGCTCCATGCAGCAGAAGACAAGGCAGGGGCCGCTGTTGTGACAGCGGCCCCTGAACCGGGAGAGCTCAGACGAAGGCGCTCTGGCCGGTGATCGCCTTGCCGACGATCAGGGTGTTCATCTCGCGGGTGCCCTCGAAGGAGTAGATCGCCTCGGCGTCGGCGAAGAAGCGGGCGATGTCGTAGCCCAGCACGATGCCGTTGCCGCCGAAGATCTCCCGGCTCCAGGCGACGACCTCGCGCATCCGCGAGGTGACGAACGCCTTGGCCAGCGACGAGTGCTCGTCCTGGAAGATCCCGGCGTCCTGCAGCCGGGCGAGCTGCACGAGCATGCCCCACGACGCGGTGATGTTGCCGAGGCTCTTCACCAGCAGGTCCTGCACCAGCTGGAAGCGCGCGATCGGGCGGCCGAACTGCTTGCGCTCCTTGGCGTAGGCCAGTGCGAGTTCGTAGGCGCCGATCATCACGCCGAGCGCCTGCCAGGCGACGCCGCCGCGGGTGGCGCGCAGGATCTCGGCGACGTCGCGGAAGGAGTCGATGCTCTGCAGGCGGTTCGCCTCCGGCACGCGGACGTCGGTCAGGGTGATCTCGGCGTTCTCGACGATCCGGAACGCGATCTTGCCCTCGATCTTCTCCGGCGACGAAGCCGGGCATGCCCTTCTCGACGACGAAACCCTTGACGTGGTTGTCGTCCACGTCCCGCGCCCACACGACGACGTAGTCGGCGAAGGTCGCGTTGCCGATCCACTTCTTGGCGCCGTTGAGGATCCAGGTGTCGCCGTCGCGCTTGGCGGTGGTGCGCATGCCGCCGGCGACGTCGGAGCCGCCGAGCGGTTCGGTCATCGCGAACGCGCCGATCTTGTCCATCGCGGCCATCGCGGGCAGCCAGCGGTCGCGCTGCTCCTGGTCGCCGCCGGAGTAGATCGAGTACATCGCGAGTCCGTTGTGGACGCCGAAGAACGTGGCGACCGAGGCGTCGGTGCGGGTCATCTCCATCGCCAGCATGCCGGTGAGCAGGTTGCTGACGGCGGGCCGTGTGCTCGCCGTAGCCCTCGTAGGGCAGCGCCGGCGAGGCCGCTCTCGCGGAACATGCCGATCAGCTCCCTGCGGGAACTCGCCCTTGGCCCAGTTCTCGTTGACCAGCGGCTTGACCTCGTCGCGCATGAACTCGCGGGCCTTGAGCAGGATCTTGCGCTCCTCGTCGCGGCAGCAGTGCCTCGTAGTCGTAGAAGTCGGCGGTCAGCTGGTCTTCAAGAGCCCAGGGTTGGACATCAGTTCTCGACTGTTCTGCCGTCCAATGCGGTCAGGACGGCGAGTTGCTTGCGGTCGCGCGTCTCGGCGAGTTCCGAGTACGTGGAGGAGCCGTAAGCCTTTTCGACGGCTTCGATGAGCCGTTCCTGTCTTCCTCGTCTGCGACGGGGTGCCGAGCCCGCCCACATCCCTTCATCGACTTGCCGATGTGCTCGGCCAGGTGCCGGTAGCCGCCGGGGCCGCCACCCAGGTGCGAGCCGAGGAACGGCCCGACGGTGGCCCAGCGGATGCCGAGCGAGTTCGTCACGACCGTGTCGAGGTCCTCGGGCGTCACCACGCCCTGTTCGACGAGGTAGATCGCCTCGCGGCTCAGCGCGTTCTGCAGGCGGTTGCCGACGAAGCCGGGGATCTCCTTGCGCTCCACGACCGGGGTGCGGCCGAGCGAGGGTGTAGAAGTCCACGGCGGCCTGGCACGGACTCCTCGCTGGTGCGCTCGCCGGGCACGACCTCGACCAGCGGGATCAGGTGCGGCGGGTTGAACGGGTGTCCGATGAGGACCCGGCGTCCCGTCGATCCAGTCCCCGGTGAACGCGGTCGACGGGATCGCGGACGACGAGCTCAGCAGCAGCGCGTGTTCGGGGCCTCGCGGACCAGCGTGGCGAACAGGTCCTTCTTGAACTCGACGTTCTCCGGGCCGTTCTCCTGCACGACGTCCGCGTCCCGGACGGCCTCGGTGACGTCGGCGGCGATGTGCACCCGGTCGGCGAGCTCGACGTCCAGGCCCGGTGCCGAGGTGCGGGGCGAACTCGCCAGGGCCTCGGTGACGGCCTCGGCGAGGTCCGGGCGCGGGTCGCTCACCCGGACGGTCAGGCCGTGCGCGGCGAACAGGGCCGTCCAGGACAGGCCGATGGTGCCCGCGCCGATGACGGCGGCCGTACGGAATCCTGGTCATGACGTTCGATCTCCCCTTCAGGTAGTCGTGGACCGGCTTGACCGGAGCGAGCGTCAGGTCGGTGAGGATGTGGCTCGCGGAGACGACCTCCAGCACCGGCAGGTCGGCCAGCGGGGCGAGGACGTGCTGGAACAGCTGGAGCCGCGCGGGGCCGGTGTAGGCCTCCTTGACCACGACGTCGGTGATCTCGGTGCGGACCAGTTCCTGCACCCGCGGCGACGCCGTCGTAGCCGGGAATGGTCTTGAGCATGAACGTCGGCACGGTGATCTGTGCCTCGGCCTCGCGGCGGTCCAGCTCGTGGTGCTTGTAGCCCATGGTCGCGGTGGCGACCCGCAGCGTGCCGTGGTCCAGGGTGCCGACCAGCGCGCCGTTGTCGACGTACAGACCCGGGGCAGCCCATCGACCTTCGGGTAGGCGCTGACCTCGCGGCCGGACGCGGTCGCGGGGAAGTTGTCGAGGTACATCGCGTGCAGGTACTCGCCGCGCTCGCCGTCGAAGCCGACCGGGATCGCCTGGCCCGGCCTCGGTGTAGGGGCCGTAGCCGGTGACGTCGCCCATCTTCATGACCTCGAACCGGACCAGCGGCTCGTCGACCCGCAGCGGTTCGCGGGACGACGGCGCGCAGCGCGTCGGGGTCGGTGCGGTAGACGATGTTGAGGTACTCGCGGTCGGTGAACCTCGGGACCACCGGCGCGAACGCCGGGCTGGTCAGCGGGGTCGTGACGTGCTGCCGTACGTCTTCGATCCTCATGTCACTCGCCCCGTCCACTGCGGAGCGCGGCGCTCGGCGAAGGCGGTCATGCCCTCGCGGACGTCGGCCGAGGCCATCAGGGTCCTCATCTCCTCGCGCTGCACGGCGAAGGCCTCGCTCGGGCACTCCGTCGGCGGCGCGGACGATCTTCTTGACGGCGGCCAGCGCGAGCGGGGCGTTCGTCCGCGACCTGCTCGGCCAGCTGCAGCGCGACGGCGGCGGCCTCGCCCCTGGCGGTGACCCGGTTGGCCAGGCCCAGTTCGCCGGCGCGGCGGCCGTCGACCGGCTCGCCGGTGAGCAGCAGTTCCATCGCGAGGTGGTGCGGGATGCGCTGCGGCAGCCGGATCACCCCGCCGCCCGCGGCGATCAGGCCGCGCTTGACCTCGGGCAGGCCGAACCTGGCGTCCTCGGCGGCGACGATCAGGTCGCAGCCCAGCGCCAGTTCGAACCCGCCGCCCATGGCGAAGCCCTCGACGGCGGCGATCAGCGGCTTGGTCAGCCGCGGCCTCGGTCAGGCCGCCGAACCCGCGGCCCTCGATCTCGGGCGACTCGCCCTGCAGCGCGGCCTTGAGGTCCATGCCGGCGCTGAACGTGCCGCCCGCGCCGGTCAGGACGCCGGCCCGCAGCGTGGGGTCGGCTTCCAGTTCGTCCAGCGCGGCGGCCAGGCCGGCGGCGACCGCCGCGTTGACCGCGTTGCGGGCCTGCGGGCCGGTCGATGGTGATCAGCAGGGTGCGAGCCGATGCGTTCGGTGCGCACTTCGGAGGTGTGGTGCTCATGACTTCCTCCTGCGGCAATCAGCGGGCGGTGGCTCGAGTTCGGCGAGGACTTCCTCGGTGTCCTGGCCCGGCGACGGGGCCAGGCGGCGGATCGAGCCGGGCGTGGCGGAGAACCGCACCGGGATGCCGATGGTGCGGATCGCGCCCTCGGTCGGGTGCTCGACGGTGTCGAGCAGGTGGCCGTCGCGGACGTAGTCGTCCTCGTGGGCGTGGTCCAGCTCCAGCACCGGCGCCATCGGGATGCTGTGCTTGGCGCACACCTCGGCCCACTCCTCGGTGGTCAGCGCCGGGGCGCACTCGTCGACGAGCTGCGGCCAGGTCCTCGTGGTCGGCGCGGTCGATGGCGTCGCCGTTGACCCGCGGGTCCTCGGCCAGGTCGGGCCGGCCGGCGGCGGCGAAGAAGTCGCGGAAGTTCTGCGGGTTGTAGGGGATCGACGCAGGCGAGGCCGTCCTTGGTGCGCACGGCGTGGTGGCCCTTCGGCATCGACAGCGGCGAAGCCGGTCGGGCCCTCCGCGGGCTCGTAGGTGTGGCCCGGCGAGGTGCTCGACCAGGTTGAACGCGATCAGCGTGTCCGTCATCGGGATCTCGACGTGCTGGCCCTGGCCGGTCTTGTTCCGGTGCACGCAGCGCGGCGAGCACGCTGTAGGCGATGGTCAGCGACGAGACCTTGTCGCCGATGATGGTCGGCAGGTAGACGGGCTCGCCGAGCGCGCGGTTCGGCGATGTCGACCAGGCCGGAGGCGGCCTGCACGGTCTCGTCGTAGGCGGCGTTGCCGGCCCGGTCGGAGTCGCCGCGGAAGCCCTGGGCGTGGGCGTAGACCAGGCCGGGGTTGCGCTCGGCGACGTCGGCGTAGTTCAGGCCGAGCCGGTGCCAGCGCGCCGGGGCGCATGTTGGTGATCAGCACGTCGGCGGTGTCGATCAGCTTCGAGCGCCTGCTCGCGCTCGGTCTTCGTCCTTGAGGTTGAGGGCGACGCTGCGCTTGTTGCGGTTGACGTTGAGGTTCAGCGGGGTCATGCCCGGCGTGGTGCGGTAGTGGCCGATGCGCACGGTGTCCGCGGGCGACTCGATCTTGATCACGTCGGCGCCGAGGTCGCCGAGGATCTGGGCCGCGTACGGGCCCATCACCACGGTCGAGAGGTCGATCACGCGCACGCCGTCCAGCGGGCCGGCGGCGGTGTCGGTGATGTCCGTCATCGTTCGTCCTTTCGCACCTTGCTTCGTTGCTCTGCATACCGAAGCTAGTGCGCGAACTGCAGGGAAAGGGAATGATCATGATCGCGAACAATGGTATGACCACAGCGGTCATACCATTTGTGGATTCAGTTTGGTCGAGCGGTTCCGCGAACACCTCGCGGGCCGCCTCGACGAGTTCTGCGCAGGTCACCGTCGCGTCGCCGGTCGCGGCGCCAGAGCAGACCGGTCTCCAGCTGCGGCTGGAAATCCGTGAAGGGCAGAACGACCACATTGTCGAGCCGGTAACCGTGCATCGGCGACTTCCTCGTCCAGCATGGAAATGGAGAACGCCGAGACCGCTGGAAACGATTTCGGAGGTCGCCGCCGATAGCCGGTGTTGGTCAGCTGGATGCGCTTCTTGATGCCGAGTTCGGCCAACTGCTGGTCGAGCTGCGTCGAAATAGGCGGGAGTCATCTCCTCGGGCGAGGCCGCGTAGGCGAGTTCGGTCAGCTCGGCCAGGCTGACCGACTCGCGCCCGGCGAACCGGTCGGCCGGCACGACCGCGCCGAGCCGTTCCGACATCACCGGCAGCTGCTCCAGCGCCGGATCGCTGCACCGGCAGCCGGGCCAGGGTGAGCGCGAGCCTGCCCTCGCTGCACCGCGGCGACGAGATCGGCGGTGGTGCCGGGCCAGCGCTTGATCTCGAACCGTTCCCTGCACCCGCTCGGCGAGGGCGTTGACCCGTTCCCGCAGGTCGGGGTGGACGCCGGCGGGCATGCCGAGGAACACGGTGCTGCGCTGCGGCTTCGTCGCCTCGTCCAGCCGCCACGGGATGGACGCCGACCTGCTCGAGCACGTCCCGCGCGATCGGCAGCAGCGCGGTCCCGGCCGGGGTGAGCGTGACGTGGTGGGTGCTGCGGTCGAACAGCTGCTGCCCGAGCTCGTGCTCGAGGTCCTTGATCCGCTGGCTCAGCGGCGAGGCGGCCATGTGCAGTTTCCGCGCGGCGGCGGAGAAGTTCAGCTCCTCGGCGACCGCGACGAAGTAGCGCAGGTGCAGCAGTTCCACACCCACACACTAGGCCGCGTCCTGCAAGCCTCGTCCGCGATAGTCGCGGCCGAGGGGCACGGAGGCGGCACCGCCGAAACGCCCGAATACACCCGCGGCGGCACCGCCTCCGCGCCTCTCACCCGTGACTCTCATCGAACGGACTCACAGGACACGGCCTGGGCCTTTTGGATCACACCTTCCTGAGCACGAACTCGTCGCTGCGCCCGCCGCCGAGCAACACGTCGAGCCGCCCGGCCACCGCGTACGCGCCGCACGGCGTCGCGGTCAGCGTGGTCGGCGCCTTGTCCGGCCACTGCACCTCACGCACGATTTCGACGCTCTGCCAACGATCCTTCGTCCGCACCTCGACGACTCGGTTGGCCGCGGTGTTGTCCACGAGCAGGAGTCCGTCACGGCCTCGGGCGAGCAGGCCGTCCGGCGCGCCGATCGGGGCGGTGATCGTGGTGACGTTCCGCGGGTTCCTCAGCGGGATCACCGCGAGCTTGCGCGCGCCGGACAGGGCCGCGACGAGCTTGTCGCCCAGGTACGCGATGCCGTTGAGGCCCCAGCCGCCGGTCGACGGCTGCGCCAGGTCGGGGTGCGTGACCAGCATGGTGGCGCGGCCGTCCGGCGAGACCCGGAACACCGTGCCCGCGATGGAGTCGGTGACGTACGCGGTGCCGTCCGGGCCGAGCGCGACGTCGTTGGCGAAGTGGCCGGGACCCGTGGCGAGCGTGAGGCGGTGCAGGGCGCGGCCGGTGCGCAGGTCGTAGATGCCCAGGCCCGCGAACGCCCTGGTGGTCTCCGGCTTGCTGCGGTCGGAGAGGCCGAGGTCGGCGTTCGTGACGAGCACTCGGCCGCGACGGGCGTCCACCGCGAGGCCCATGGTCGTGATCAGCCACGGGTCGTTCACAAACGATGCGGCCTGGCCGTTCACGATCTCGACACCGTGCCGTGGGTGACCGAGCCGATCAGGAACCCGCGCCGGACCGGGTCAAAGGTGACGCCCTCAGGATGCAGCGACGGCCCGTTGCCCATGATCACCGACGGGCATCCGGGTGCCGCTTGGGCCGGTACCGGGACGAGCAGCAGAAGGAAGAGCGAGAGCAGGATTCTCGTCATCCTGCCGATCCTCACCGGCTCCGCGCGGCCCGGCTACCGACTTAGGTCGTGAGTGGAAACCGTCGCTATGACGACGGAAAACACTCACGACCCCAACGCCGCCAGCTTGCGTGCCGCCTCCGACTCGCCCCACCGGAACCCGATCCGCCGCGACAGCTCGACCGCCTCGGTGTAGGAAGCACGGCTTCGGCGACGCGCCCCGCGAGCTCGTGCACGATGCCCCGGTCGAGCAGCACACCGGCTTCGATCTGCCGGTCCCCCACCGAACGCGCCAGCTCCAGCGCCTCCTCCGACAGCGACAGCGAGCGGTCCAACGACCCCAGCTGGCGGTGCGCGTCGGCCATGTTCGCCAGCGCGTGCAGTTCGCCGGAGCGGTCGCCACACGTGCGGAACGTCCGCAGCGTCTCCTCGTAGCACTCCAGGGCGGCGGGCAGGTCGCCGAGCGCGGCGTGGACCAGACCGAGGTTGGTGCGGACATAGGCGGCGCCCTGGGAGTCGGACAGTTCCTCGCGCAGATTCAGCGAGGCTTCCAGTGAGGTCAGAGCCGCGGGCAGGTCCCGAAGGCGCCATGCACGATGCCGAGGTTGTTCACGTCACCGCTTCGAGCTGACGGTCCCCCAGGGACCGCGCCAACTCCAACGCCGCGGTCCAGTGCTGCTGTGCTTCGGCGAACCGGTAACCGCGCTCGCACGCGGCGCCGAGTTCCTTCAACGCCAGGGCTTCCGCGCGGATGTCGCCGAGCGACCGCGCGGCCTCCAGCGCGAGAGTGTTCAACGCGGCCCAGTCGGCGACCTCGGAGCGGCGGCGGAAGTACCAGGACAGGCCCGCGCCGAACGCGATCGTGTCGGCCGGGGAGGCCTGGTGGGCGGCGGCGACGAGGTTGTCGCGCTCCTCGGCGAGCCACAGGTCGGTCGGGTTGTCGGCCAGGGCTTCGAGGTAGTGCTTGTGCAGGCGTTCCAGCGCCATCGACCGTTCGCTGGTGGACTCGGAGGCGCGGCAGCGTTCGCGGGCGAACAGCCGCAGCAGGTCGTGCAGGGCGAAGCGGCCGGGCACCGGTTCCTCGACGAGGTGCGCGTCGGCGAGTTCGGCGAGCAGCTCCTCCACGTCCTGCACGTCGGTCAACGCGCGGGCCGCCGCGACAGCGAAGTCCGGGCCGTCCATCAGGCCGAGCAACCGGAAAACCCTTGCCACCGCGGGAGATCCCAGCTCGGCGTAGCTGACCTCGAACGCCGAGCGCACCGCGACGTCACCGAGCCTGAGCTCGTCGAGCCTGCGGGTCTCGTCGGCCAGCCGGGCGGCGAGCAACCCCGCCGTCCACTGTGGACGGGCGGCCAGCCTTGCGCCCGCGATCCTCAGTGCCAGCGGCAGGCCGCCGCACCAGCGCACGAGCTCTGCCGCGTCCGCGACGGGTCCCGCCACACCGGACAGCAGCTGGGTCGCCTCGTCCAGCGGCAGCGCGCCGAGCCGCACGTAGGAGACGCCGGACAGCGCGGTGAGCGGGCGCCGGGACGTGATCAGCACGACCGAGCCGGGCCCGGTCGGCAGCAGGCGTTTGACCTGGCCCGCGGTGGCAACGTTGTCCAGCACCACGAGCAGTCGCCGCGATGCCGTGAGCGAGCGGTACCGCAACGCCTCCTCGTCGCCGGGCCGTTCTCCCAACGCGCGCAGGAACTGGCTGAGCACACGTTCGGAGGCGCCGTCGGAGAGGTCGGCGTAGAGCTGGCCGTCCGGGAAGTCACGCGCGATCTCGTGTGCGGCGCGCACCGCCAGCGCCGACTTGCCGATCCCCGCCTGGCCGGTGATCACGCACACCGCGACCCGGTCCTGCCGCAGCTGCGCCTTGATCGAGCTCAGCTCACGACCACGGCCCGCGAACGTCACCACGTCCGGAGGCAGCTGACGAACCGCCGCGGCGCCAACGGGTTTCGCCCGCAGGATCTCGGCCTGCAGCCGCCGCAGTGACTCCCCCGGCTCGACCCCGAGCTCGTCGAGCAGCACCCGGCGGCACTCCTGATACGCGGCCAACGCCTCGGCGGCGCGGCCCGCCCGGTGCAGAGCCACCATCTGCTGCTCGCGCAGGCGTTCGTTCAACGGATGCTCGCGCACCCACTCCCCGAGGTCCGCGACGATCTCCACGTGCCGCCCGAGATCGAGCTCCGCCTCCGCGCACTCGACCCGCGCCGCCAGCCGCAGCTCCTCCAGCTGGGCAACGACGCCGCGCAACAGACCCGACGCGGCGAGGTCGGCCAGCGCGGGCCCGCGCCACAGCGCCAACGCCTCCCGGTAGCGCTGCGGCGTGCGTTCCCGGCGGGCCCCGTCGAGCAGTTCGGTGAACCGGGTGAGGTCGAGCTCCGCCGGGTCGATCGACATCAGGTAGCCCGGCGCCCGCGACAGCAGCCGCGACCCGACGATCTTGCGCAGCTGGTAGACGTACACCTGGAGGTTCTTCAACGCGGTCTTGGGCGGCGCGTCGTCCCACAGCACGCTGATCAGCCGGTCGACCGACAGCACCCGTCCCGGCTGCGCGAGCAGGAGCGCGAGCACGGCCCGTTGTTTGGGCGGCCCAAGGCTCAGGCGCACGCCGTCGTCGGCGTAGCACTCGACCGGCCCCAGCACCCGGAACTCCACAACGCCCGATCGTAACTACCGGACGCATACCGGACACATGCCACGCGCAGTGACGTTGGATCCATGACAAAAAGATCCACGCTGGCGCTGATCGCGGCATTCGGCACCCTGGCAGCCGTCGTGTCCCCCGCCCAGGCTGCCGATCCCTACTCCGAGAGCCCGACGACCGCGCAGGCAGTCCGTTCGGGCGACGGTTACGACGTCGTCGTCGGTGGCGCGAAGAGAGCCACGGTCAAGGTCAGCGACCCTGCCTACACAGTCCGCGCGACATCGTCCGCCGACGGCGCGCTGGCCGCGGTGATCACCGACTTCGACGGCACCAAGGGCGCGTCGCTGCAGACCGTCGACCGCTACGGCAAGGCCCGGCCGGTGGCGCGGGGCGCCATCACGTCGGCCGTCTTCCACGGCTCGACCCTGGCGTATGTGGATGCCGAGTCCGTGTACGTCGACGGCAAGGAGGTCGGCAGGCTGACCGGTCGCGCGCCCGAGCTGCTCGGCTTCACCTCCGACGGCACCGGGCTGCTGGCCGTGCAGCACCCGGACGTCCAGACCGACCAGACCTACGTGGGCACGCTGAGCCGCCTCGACCTCAAGACCGGCGCCGTGAAGCCGTTGATCGCGAGCGACAGGACGACGCTGTACCGCGACTTCAAGCTCGTGGACGTCAAGGGCGAGCGGCACGTCAGCTTCATCAGGAACAACGAGATCTACCGCTGCGGCTCCGGTGACCCGCAGTGGCTGGGCCTCGCGACGGAGAACGGCGAGGTCCGTTCTCTCGTCGGCGAGACGAAGAACCACTACCGCAGCGCGGTGTGGAGCAACGACGGCAAGAACGTGGCCTACGAACTGATGGGCTGCGTCACGGACAAGAAGCTCGGCCCCGAGCAGCTCGACGCGGTGAGCGGCGTCTACGTCCAGGACCTCGCCACGCACAAGGCGAACAGGGTCGTGCACGGCCTGTCGTTCAACTACGCGCTGACCGGCATCGACGGCGCCACGCCGACCATCGGCTCCCCGGAACGCGGCTACCAGAAGGCTCAGGGCCAGAACGCCGCGACGCTCGACGCCCGCCAGGTGCAGGCCATGAGCAAGATCAACCGCGCGGAGTTCATCCACCAGCTGTGGGACACCCGTGACGACTTCCACGGCGGCTCGTCGTGCGGCCCGACCAGCGCCGTGATCGACCTCGTCACCTACCAGCTGCCGAACCAGTTCGGCGTGCAGGTCTCGTCGCCGCAGTCGCACTTCTCGAAGTGGGGCCGCTACATCACCGACGAGTTCAGCAACCGCGGCACCACGTTCAACCGCGCGCAGAACGACTGGACGCGCACCGGCTCGTTCAAGGGCGCACACGGCTGGATCACCGGCTACCACTGCGGCGGCAACCCGGCCCGCCCTTGCGCCTCCTGGGAGGCCGAGCGTGACTTCCTTGCCCGCAACGGCGCCGCCGTCCAGCAGGGCATGTTCACCGCGGCGCAGGTCCGCGCGTTCATCGACCAGGGCAAGTTCGTCATCATGAGCGGCCGCTGGGGCTCCACCGCCGGCCACCTTTCCGTGGTCATCGGCTACGCGGACAACGGCACGTTCTGGGTGCACGACACCTATGGCGCCGGCACCGACGGCAGCTGGGACGGCGCCCAGCAGAACTACACGTGGAACTACATCGCGCCCGCGCAGATGTGGGCGGCCTGACCTCTCGCCCGTCGTGCCCGGCCGGCGTGGGCCGGGCACGACTTCATCAGAACGCAACCGTTGCCACACAAGCGAAACACGGCGATCAACCAGGCGATATCAGTTGCACAGCAGCTCGGCGATCGGCGCCGACTTGCGTCATGCAGTTGAACCACCGGCCGGTGCAGGCAACACGTACTTCGGCCGGTTCCCGGCGAGCTACTGGCAGCGTTGGACGAGCGCGAGCAGGATCGGCGTCCAGGCGTCGGTCAAGGGCGAGGGCGTGGTCTCGCTGGTCGCCTCCGACTTCGACGGCAGGCCGCGGGGCGTCGACAGCGTCCGGGTCCAGGCAGGCCAGGCCGCCATCGAGCTCCACTCCGAACTGAACCAGTTCCTCGACGGTGGCGCGCTGTGGCTGGAGATCGTCACCACCGACGCGCCGCTGGAGATCGGCCAGGTCCGGTGGTACACCGACCTCACGCCGCGCGACCGTGGCGCCGCGGCCGTCATCTGCAGGTTCAACCGCCCCGGCGACTGCGTGAACACGTTGAAGATGCTCGCCGCGGACGCTCGCTGTGACGACGTCGTCAACGACGTGTACGTCGTCGACCAGGGCACCGACACGGTCGCCTCCCACAACGAGTTCTCCTCGGTCGAGGCCCAGCTCGGTGGCCGGCTGAAGTATCTCCAGCAGCCGAACCTCGGCGGCGCGGGCGGTTTCACCCGCGGCATGGTCGAGGTGCTGCGCGCCGGTGGCGAGACACCGAACATCCTGCTGATGGACGACGACATCATGCTGGAGCCCGAAACCCTGCTCCGTCTCGTCGCGTTCGCCAACCGCACCCACGAGCCCGCCATCGTCGGCGGCCAGATGTTGCGCTCGCTGCACCCGGACGAGCTGCACGTCAGCGCCGAGTACGCGGACCTCCGTGAACTGACCGCCGGTCTGCCCGTCGCCGACACCCGCTACGGCGCCATTCAGACCGAGGAGCTGCAGGACCTGCGCGTCGACACCCAGTACACCGCCTGGTGGACCTGCCTGCTGCCGCCGGAGGTCGTCACCACGGCCGGTCTGCCGATGCCGATGTTCTTCCAGTGGGGCTTCCCGGTCGACACGCTGCCGGGCGCGGCCGTGTGGCACCAGGACTTCGCCTGGAAGGACGCCGACGACTGGCCCCGATACTTCAGCGTCCGCAACGGGTTGCTGGTCAGCGCGCTGCACAGCGAGTTCGACCTGCGTGCCGTCGGGTGGTCGCTCTTCCGCGAGCTGTTCCGCGAAGGCCAGTCCGTGCGGCGCTCCTACCAGGCCGCGGTGCCACAGCTGACCAGCGACGAGAACTGGGCGCGGCTCTTCGGTGTCACCGGCTCCTGACGAGCGCGGCTTCGGCCAGGACCCGCTCGAGCGCACGCCGGGCCCGCGCGGGCGCCTGGTCGTCGTGCTCCAGCTGCAGGAAGTGGTTGAGCGCCAACATGATCCCGACGACCTCGTAGATCAGCTGGTCGACGTCGGTGTCGGGCGCGAGGTGCCCGGCACTGACCGCCCGCCTGATATGGACCCGCAGATCCCGCCGCCACAACGCGTTCATCCCGGCCAGCGCGTCCCGCACCGGCCCGCTGCGCCCGTCGAACTCGGCCGTCGCCGCGGTGAAGAAGCACCCGCCGGGCAACACGTTGCGCTCCAGGTAGGACACCCAGGCCTCGCACAGGGCCTCGATGTGCGGCAGCCCGGTCGGCGCCTGTCTGACCCGCTCCGGCACCTCCCGCGAGAACACCTCCGCCGCCGCGTCCACCACGGCGAGCTGCAGGCTCTCCTTCGTGCCGAAATGCCCCAGCACCCCGGCCTTGCTCATCGCCAGGTCCGCGGCGAGCCTGCCGATCGTCAGCCCCTCCAGCCCCTCAGCCGACGCGATCGCCAGGCTGCGATCGAGGATGCGCTGCCGCGTCTCGCGGGTCGCGGCGACAGATCGGCGCGGGCTCATGGTTTGCCACTTTAGCAACCGATCGTTCGGTTGCTATATTCGCCGCGCCCGCTCGTTGGAAGGAGCACCTCTTGTCCCGTCTCGTCGCTCTCGGACACCACCAGCCCGAACGGGTGCTGACCAACGCCGACCTGGAGAAAATGGTCGACACCAACGACGAGTGGATCCGGCAGCGCACCGGCATCGTCACCCGCCGCATCGCGTCCGCCGAGGAATCCGTCGCCGACCTGGCCACCGCCGCCGCCGCCAAGGCACTCGCGAACTCCGGCCTCTCCCCCGCCGACATCGGCCAGGTCATCGTCGCCACCTGCTCGGCGAAGGACCGCTGTCCCTCCACCGCCGCCCAGGTCGCCGCCCGCCTGGAGATCCCCAGCCCGGTCTGCTTCGACCTGAACAACGCCTGCGCGGGCTTCTGCACGGCCCTCGCCACGGCCGACCACACCCTGCGCGCGGGCGCCGCCCGGCACGCACTCGTCATCGGCGCCGAGAAGATGTCCGACCTCGCCGACTGGACCGACCGCACCACCTGCATCCTGCTCGGCGACGGCGCGGGCGCCGCCATCGTCAGCGCCTCCGACGACGCCGGAATCGGCCCCGCAGTCTGGGGCTCCGACCCCACCCGCAGCAACGCCGTCCGCCTCGTCGACGCCTGGCAGCCCCGCTTCAGCCAGGAGGGCCAGGCCGTCTTCCGCTGGACCACCAGCGAACTCCCCGCCATCGCCGCGCAGGCCTGCGAACGCGCGGGCATCGCCACCACCGACCTCGCCGGCGTCGTCACCCACCAGGCGAACCTGCGCATCATCGAGGCCATGACCCGCCGCCTCAAGCTCCGTGACGACGTGGTCATCGCCCGCGACGTGGTCGACTCCGGCAACACCTCCGCCGCCTCCGTGCCACTGGCACTGTCCAAAATGGTCGAACGCGGCGAACTCCCCTCCGGAGCCCCGATCCTGCTCTTCGCGTTCGGCGGCGGCCTCTCCTGGGCCGGCCAGGTCGTCACCTGCCCATAACGCCCGCCGTCACTTCTTCAAGATCCGTCAGGTCGCGCAGGACCACCGTCGCTCCCGCGCCCCTGAGGTCTTCCTCTGTGCACCGCCCGGTCGCCACCGCTACCACCCGCGCCCCCGACTCGAGCCCCGCGATCACATCCCTCGGCGTGTCCCCGATCAACACCGTGTCGTCGAAGCTCAGCCCTGCTCGTCGCGCGCGTTCCCGTGCGACGGCCACCAGTTCCGTCCGGTTCTCGTGGTCGTCGCCGTACGCACTGGCGTCGAGGTTCAGGTACCCGTCCAGCTGGAACGCCTCCAGCTTGAGCCGCGCGACCCCCGGCAGATTCCCGGTCAGCACACCCTGGTGGATCGCATTTTCGGTCGCGAAGGCACTCAACGCCTCACGCGCCCCCGGCAACGCCCGCCCATCCGCGAACAGCTCGTTCTTGCCATCCTCGAACGCCCGCGCCAGCGCCGCCATCAATCTGACCGTCGCCTCCTCGGTGGCTTCGATCCCGTGCAGCACAAGGGTTTCCGCGGCGATGTCCAGTTCGGTGCGCCCCTGCATGCCCGCCACTTGCTCCAGCTCCCGGCCGAAGGTGGCATGGAAGGCCCGCTCGTAGGCCTTCCGCCCACTCCCCCACGCCTCGATGAGCGTGTGGTCGATGTCCCAGAGCACCAGCAGCCGCGATGAGGTCACGCCCGCGAGTCTGACACCACGGCCTTGGCGTTGCGTTCGAACCTGGACCACTCCGCCGCGTCGCAGTAACCGCAGTCAGGCCCGAAGAACAGCCCTCGCGCCCGCTCGTCGCCGAACAGGTGGAACCGGAACCACGCGGTGATCGGGCCTCGGTACCCACCACCGTTCCCGGTGGGCGTGGCGTGCCCCGCCCCGGCAAGCTCCCCGTAGACGGCAGGGACGTGACCGGTCTCCCGGTAGCGGGGGTAGACCAGCAGCGCGGGTGCGACGACCAGGTCGACCTGTCCGGCCAGGTAGAAGATCGGCCCGCCCACCTCACGATGCTCACCGAACGGCCCCGGCTGAATCGGCACCACGGTGTCCACCCTTGGATCCGCGCCCGCGACGATGGCACCGGCGCCACCCTGGGAATGGCCTGCGCCACCGACCCTGCCGAGGTCGAGCCTGCCGTGGAGAACACTGCCGGGCGTTACCTGCTGGGCAGTGAGATAGTCCAGCCCTGCCAGGATTTCCTTACCCGAGCCCGCGTATCCGGTGTCGGCGGCGGCCACGACGAACCCGTGTGACGCGAGGTGCCGCAGCAGCCCGGCGTACGCGGCAGGGCTGGACCCGGTGCCGTTGCCCCACAGGATGACCGGGTGCAGGCAGCCACGGCTTGCCGGGTGGAAGATCGTGTGCCCCTGGCCGCTCGATGTCTGGGTGACCGCGAACGGACCGGGTGCCGCCCAGTCCTGACCGGTGGCCGGACAGCCGGCCGCGGTCGCGTTCACCACGGGCACGGCCAGCAGCAAGGCAAGAGCCGCTCCGAGCGCCCAGGATGCGCGTGCACGCCTCATGATGATGATCCCCCAGCCGCAACGGTGTTCCTCTGAATGGACTACCGCCTTCGATCAATCACCGCAATAGGCCGACCGTGTTCGTCGCGGACCCCCTGATCAGATTGGCGGGGGTCTGGGGGCTGCGCCCCCAGTGGAAGCACGCAACAAGACAAAAGAGGCCGGTGTGGCGGCTCGGGAGCCCGCCGAGCCGCCACACCGTCGGTGACGCACGAGAAGGAGTTTCAGCCCTGCCGGGGCGGGTTCGAGCGCATCGCCACGTGACGTCATCGGTCCGCCACCTGGCCACGCAGCGACGTCGGAGTTCGCCCGTCCCCGCTTGCCCTGTACCGGCAGGGCCGCACCTCCTATGAACCTGTTTAGGGCCTCGCGCGTCCTCCGCCCACTCGCACCATCTCCGGCCTCGAACGTGAATGCCTCCGCCGCTGCAATGGCGGGGACATCGACGACGAGACGGACGGGGGAACAGATGATGCGCGGGCGGCGACCGGTTCGGGAACCGGAATCTGGGTGGTGGGCAGGACTTCCGGGGTCGAAGTGGGCTCTGGCTGGGTCCACGCCGCCGGACGGTTCGCGTCCACCTGGTTCTGCCGGAAGAGTTCCGGGGTCTCGGTGATGATCTTGCCGGGCTGTTCCAGCCCGACGATGCCGACGAGTTTGCCGTCGGCGATGAAGCCGGTCAGGCCGTTGACGTCGGTGGTGTCGGTGCCGAGCACCGGCAGCCCGGCGCCCTGGACACGCATGCCGTACTGCTCGGTCCAGAAACGCGGGACGGGTGTGTAGGCCTTGGCGGCGGCACGGCCCACCAGTAGGTTCTCGGCGGCGGCTCGACCACCCTCGACGGCGTTGAGCCAGTGTTCGACGCGGCGGACCACGCCGTTGAAGCGCATGTTGGGCCAACGGGCCACGTCACCGCACGCCACGATGTTCTCGGCGCCGACGACGTGGTTGGTGGCGTCGCACAGCACGCCGTCCTCGATGACCAGGCCGGAGCCGCGCAGCCAGTCGACGGCCGGCGAGGCGCCGACGGCCAGGACGACGCAGGAAGCGAAGAAGACCTGGCCGTCCGACAGATGAATGCCGATGCCGCCGGGCTGGCGCACCCAGTGCTTGATGCCGACACCGGTGGCCAAGCGCACACCGTGCTCGACGTGCGCCTCGGTGATCTTCTTGCCGATGTCGTCGCCGACGACGCCGCCCAGCAACGCGGGCGAGCGCACGATCAGGGCCACGTCGCGGCCCATGTGACGAATCGAACACGCGAGCTCGCAGCCGATGAACCCGCCGCCGATGACGGCGACGAGGCCCTGGGACTGCCGGATGTTCTTACGGATCGCGACCGCGTCGTCCAACGTCCGCAGCACGTGCACCCGCGGGTCGTGGCGCGGCGCGCCGCCCATCGCCCTGGCGTCGACGCCGGTGGCGATGATCAGGCCGTCGTACTTGATCTCCTCGCCGCCGGGCACCCAGACGGACTGCGTCTTCGGGTCCAGGTGCAGGGCCGGGGAGTTCAGGCGCCATTCGGCATCCAGGTCACCGTCGAACTTCAGCAGCGCGTCGTCCGGGAGTCCATTCACCCGTGATGATCTGCTTCGACAGGCATGGGCGGTGGTACGGGAGGTGACGTTCCGCCGACAGGATCGTGATCTGCCCGTCGAAACCCATCTCCCGCAGCCGTTCCGCGGAACGGACTCCACCGAGTCCGCCGCCGACGACCACGATCCGCTCGCTCACTTCACTCGCTCCCTGATCTCGATCGCGCGCATCGGGCACGCGCGGGCGGCCGATCGCGCCTGAGCGAAGTGCTCCTCAGGCGGACGGCGGTTGTAGGTCAGGCGGTTGTCCTCGATCAGCTGGAAGACATCCGGTGCTTCCGCCTGGCAAGTGCCGTAGCGATGGCACTTCTCGTTGTTGACGCTCACGTCCATCGCGTCGCCCTCGCCGATGCCGGGTTCCTTGCCGGGGGTGGAGTCGAGCATGCCGATGCGGATCAGCACCTCGGGCGGCAGGAACCTCGCCAGGGCAAGGGTCGCGGTCGGGACGAGGATGGTCAGGCCGCCGAGCCACAGCACCGAGAGGTTGCCGTTGGCGATGGCGCCGAACCAGGAATGGACCGCGGTGATCGCGACGGCGATGTAGGCCGTTTGATGGAACCGCAGCCACTTGCGGTAGAAGACTTTGTGGCGCATGGAGGCCAGCACCGCGATCGCGAGCATGACCTCGAGGCCGAGGATGCCGAGCGCGTGCCGGAAGAGGCCGCCGTCGGCGAAGGGCAGTACGAGCCTGATGAAGCTGAAGGTGCCGTTCTGGATCAACGTGAAGGCGAACGCGTGGATGCAGCCGAACGCGATCGCCAGTGATGCGAGCACCATGTGCCCGTTCTTCAGTCCTTCACGCCCGGTGAGCTTCTCGGCCCATCCGGTCGCGATCAGCACGCCCCAGGACAAGGTGGCGCACATCAGGACATAAGCCAGCCTGGCGGAGATCTGGGCCATCTTCTTGACGCCGCCGTCGAACTCCGACGACTGAGCCACCAGGAGCGGAATCTGGCTGGACAACAACTTTTCCTCCGTTGAGAACGAACTTGCCGCGGGAACCCGCCCGGACCTGCAGTGCAGGAGTGGACACATCAGGGCCGGGCGGGTGGGAACAGGTCCGCGTTGGAGTGCCTCTGACCTTGGAACACCACCTCCATTCCCGTTACTGAACGGGGTACTTGCAGACTCACCGCACCGCTCGCCGCGGCCGGAGTACTCGAAGCAGGAGGATCGTGAGGACCGCTCCCGCGGCGGCGACCGAGAGGATCACCACCATGCTGGGCCCCTCACCGGAGGCCAGCGACGCGTTGACGATTCCGCCGGCCGGAACGGGCTCGGCGAAGGCGGCGTCGCCCGCGAGTCCGGTGCTCTCCAGCAGCGTCATGTGCTTCATCACCACGTCGATGCCGACCTGGGCGAACGGTCGGATGACGTCGTTGCGCGTAGAGATGCGCACCTTCGCGATGAACATGAACACCGACCGTGCGCCGCACGCAGCCGGTCGACGAAAGCCTGGTCGAAGGCGGCGCCTTCGAGGCCGTTGAGCTCGTCCATCCACGACTGCTGCGCCGGGCTCGGCAGGTCGGGGATCGGCACGTTCAGCTGGGCGGAGAGCTTCTTGACGCCCTCGTCCAGTTTCATGTGGTCGAGCATCAATTACTTGCCGACGCCTTGACCCGCGGGTTCGCGGCTTGGTTGGGCCGAAGTTCGCCCATCGGCATTTCCCAGAGGCCCGCCTGGCGCACCTTCACCAGCAGATCTCGGTCGTTCGCGGTCAATGGGCCGCTGGGCGTGTCCACCGTTCCTCCGGTGTCCGCGGGCTGAGCGGACGCGGTGGTCGTCCCGGCCGGAGAGAAAGGAACAACATCGCCAAGACGGTGGCGAGGGCTCTGGTCATCGTCTTGATGTCCTCGTTGTTCAAGGGGAGTCGGTAGGGGGAAGGCGAGAGTGCGACCAGAGCTGGACTCAGTAGCCGGGCGCGCGGGGCGGAGCAGCTGCGGGGGCCGCCGGTGCTGGGGGACGGCTTGGCGTGCTGTGCTCTTGTTGCTGTTGTTCTGGGTTTTCGCGCCGGTGATCTTGGCGCCGTTGGGCGCGGTGACCAACCACACCCGCCCTTGCCCTGCCCCTTATGTCACCGGCGGTCTTGTCCTCGTCGGACGTGTACTGCGGCCAACCGGCGATGGTGAGCTGCTTCGTGCCGTCCGGCCTGGTCAGGAGCCGATGGAGACCGGGGTCCACGCCTGCCGCCATCGGGTCTTGTCCGCCAGCACCGGCTTCCACGCCTTGGCGCATTCGCCTTCGCAGTTGGACTTGGCCGGCTTCGGCATGTCCTTGTCGTATCGGTAGAGCGGGAGCCCGTCGGCGTCGGTGACGATCCACCCCACCTGCCGGTGCTCCGCCACATGAAGCACATGTTCGCGCCGCTCAGATCAGCGGGTTCGCCTGCAGGCACCGGCCCCGCCTCCCGAGGCGGCCGGGGTCTGGAGCCGCTGCCGCACGCCGTGAGGGAGATAGCCAGTGCCGCCAGGGCGGTGATGGCCGGTCCACGTCGCATCGGCAGTCCTTTCTCGGCTTAGGTACCGAGGAGTACGGACACGATCCGGCAACGGTTCACGGACTTCGTGAAGAATATTTGCCTCTCGACTTGAGACGGTTGATAGGGCAAGGATGTCCCCCGTGGCGCGGCATAGACGCACTCAACGCGAGTTAGACGAGACAACAATCACCAAGACCGGGGACTCTCGAAGAAGAGTTGATCCGTCGGCTGTACGAGGAATTCGGCAGTGCCCTGCTGGGACACTGCATGAGGTTGACGGGCCATGATCGTCAGTGGGCCGAGGACATCGTGCAGGAGACCCTGGTCAGGGCATGGCGCAACGCCGAGAAACTCGAGCGTGACCCCGTGCTCGTTGCGGTCGTGGTTGTTCACGGTGGCAAGGCGGTTGGTCATTGACGACAGGCGTAAGAGAAGCGTCCGTCCGCAGGAGTTCGAACTGACCCCTTCGGACGAGTCGCCCTCCGGCAGCGAAGAGGATCGCACCCTCGCGGCGATCGTCGTCGCTGAGGCGATGAACGGTCTCTCTGAAGAGCATCGGGAGGCTATTCTCGAGACATATCTGCGGGACCGCACCGTCGGTGAGGCCGCGGCGGCACTGGGTGTGCCACCGGGAACGGTCAAGTCGAGGGTGTACTACGCGCTACGTGCGTTAGACGTGCGTTGCACGATCGGGGAGAGTCGCGGTGACAACGGCACCAGATCACCTCGACGTCGCCGCCTACGTGCTCGGCATCCTCGATGCCGATGAGGTGGAGGCGTTCGAGAACCACCTGACCGAGTGTCGGCGGTGTGCTCTTGACCTGCGCGACTTCGCGGTGGTGCCAGACCTCATCGACGAGGCCGACGCGGGCGGGATGCTGCGCGGAACAGCTCCGGAACGCCCGGACGGCAAGTCGGTGCGGGTCATGCTCGACGCCGTCTCGGCGCGCAGGAAGCGCCGACGGTGGTTCGTCGCCCAGGGTGTCGCGGCCGCCGCCGCCGGCATCGTGGCGGTGACGGCCGTGGTAACGACGCTGGTCGTGCGCAGCGGCGACGACGGCTCGAACCAGGCCGCCCGAACGAACACCACACGACGACGTCGCAGACTCCGGTGGCGAACAACTCCACCGACCCCGATGAAGGTGCAGCAGCAGGACCCGAACAGCGGTGTCTTCACGAAGATCACCGCCTCCGACGAGCCGTGGGGCACCTCGATGGACATCGAGGTCAGCGGCATGTCCGGGCCCAGCAGGGGTTCTCTCGTCGCCGTCGGACGCGCGGGTCGCGTCGCCCAGGTCACGTCCTGGTACGCGCCGGAACCGGTGGCGGGCGACAAGAAGACCATCCGGCTGCAGGCGAACGTGGCCATGCGCTGGCACGAGATCGCGACGTTCCGGATCGTCGACGAGAACGGCAAGACGCTGCTCGAGGCCGTCGCTTCCTGAAGCACCGCATCCCCGAAGCACCGCCTCTTCCCGTAACTCCGGCCCGAAACAGAAACCCACCGTCGCCGCGGCGGTGGGTTTTCTGGCGTGCCGCGCTGCCGATCCCCGGTCCGTGAGATCCTGTAGGCGGTTGTCGTTCTTGGGAGGCTTTCCGTGGCGATTGGCCCGTCAGTGGTCGAACGTTGGCTCGATCTGTCCACAGAGGAGCTGCGTGCTCAGGTCAAGCAGCTCGTGTCCGCCCGGTTACCGGGTGATCACTCGGTGTGGCAGGCAATCCGGCGGCATCCCGCTCTCGTCCCCCGCATCCGGGGCGTCCTGTCCGGACTCACCGCCTCGGCCGCGGGCAGCAAGGACGAGGCCATGCAGAAGGTCTGGATCTCCAAGGCGCGCGCCGCGCTGGACCTGCCGCCGCCCGTGAAGGCGGCGCGCAAGCCCGTGGCGAAAGAGGTTCCCGTTGAGGAACCCGTCGTGGAGGCGGACCGGCGTCGAGCTCACAGCCGGAACCCCAGGAACTCAAGCAGCCGCACAAGGCCATTCCGTCGATGCTGTTCCAGGAGCCGAGCTGCCAGATGGTCTTCTTCGGATCTTTCATCTCGCTGGCGGGACTGCTGATCCTGCTGTTGCGCGAAGCCCCGATGGGCGGGCTCGGCCCGACGCCGGTCGGCTGGGTGATGATCCCTCTCGGCCTGGTGTTCGCGGTGCTGGGCGTGCTGCGCAACCGCCGCAAACGCGCGCAGAAGGGCCCCAGCCCGCTCGGCAACCCGATCCAGCGCGCGAAGGCGTTGCCGCGGCTGTGGAAGACCTGGCGCAGCGGCAAGTATCCGGAGCTGCCGCGCAGCCAGGTGACGCTGTGGGCGGTGGCACTCGTCTACCTGGTCTCGCCGATCGACCTCCTGCCGGAGTTCCTGCCGGTGATCGGCGTGACCGACGACGCCGGCGTCGCGGTGTGGCTGCTCAGCAGCCTTTCGATCGCCTCAGGATCGTTCCTGCGCTGGGAGAAGGACCATCGCGACCCTGGTCGCGGGATCGAGTCCCCGTGAGGCTTCCTCGCGCATGATCTCGGCCAGGCCCGGTGACATCTCGGTCACGGCCAGGAAGCCGAGCCGCTCGTAGTACGGCGCGTTCCACGGCACGTTTCGGAATGTCGTCAACGTCACCGCGCGCCCGGTTCGCGTCACGTGCTCGATCAACGCGGCGCCGATCCCCTGCCGCGCATGCGCGGGATGCACGCTGACCTGGTGAATGTGCGTCGCGTCATCGACATCACCGACCGCGATGAACGCCACCGGCACGTCGTCCGCGCCCACCGCCACCCACACCTCGTGCTCCGCCAGGTCCTCCAGCGACATCGGGTCGTCGTCGGCGATCTCGGGCATTCCGACCTCGCGGAACGGTTCACCGGACGCGATTTCGATCTCCTGGAGGTACGGCAGTTCGGCTGGACGGGCGACTCGGATCAACACGCCCGACATCCTGGTAGGTCGGACGGGGAACCCGCAGCCGATTAACGTTAAAGTCCGATCTGATGCGAACGAAGACCGTGCGCGTCCTCCTGGTCGAGGACGACGATGGCGACGCCCTGCTCGTCGAGGCACTGCTCGAAGAGGCAGGTGCGCCGTTCATTCTCTCGCGTGCCCGCACGCTCATGGAGGCGGAGGCGAAGCTCGGCGACGCCGAGTGCGTCCTGCTCGACCTCGGCCTGCCCGACGCGCAGGGCCTCGACAGCCTGCACCGCTGCTCAGCAGGCCGGCCGCGCCCGCTGTCCTCGTGCTGACCGGACGGGACGACGAACGCGAAGGCATCGAGGCGGTCGCCGCGGGTGCCGAGGACTACCTGGTCAAGGGCCAGGTCGACGGCGAGCTGCTGCTGCGCGGCGTCCGGTACGCGGTCGAACGCCGCCGCGCCGAGGACGCCCAGCGCCAGCTGCGCGAGGCGAAACTGCTTGCCGCGGAACGGTCCCGGCTCGAACGCGGCCTGCTCCCGCCCGCGCTGCTGAAGGACTCGGACCTCGACCTCGAGGTCCGCTACCAGCCCGGTGGCGCAGCGGATGCTGCTCGGCGGCGACTTCTACGACGCGATCGGCCTGCCCGACGGCACCGTGCACGCGATCATCGGCGACGTCTGCGGACACGGCCCGGACGAGGCCGCGCTGGGCGTCGTGCCTGCGGATCGCGTGGCGTGCGCTGGTGCTCGCCGGCGAACCGCCGGAGAAGGTGCTGCGCGACGCTGGACCAGGTGCTGGTCGCGGAACGGCATGGCGAGGGCATCTTCACCACGGCCTGCATGGTCACCGTGGCCCCGGACCGGCGTTCCGCGCGCTATTTCCTCGCCGGGCACCCCGAACCGCTGCTGCATGGTCGGCCGGCAGATCGTGCGACCTGCCGCAGTCGAAGATCGGCGTGCCGCTCGGCGTGCTGCCGGACTACGCGTGGACCGGCGTGGACGTGCCGCTGCCGCCCGGCTGGTCGCTCGCCTGCTACACCGACGGCCTGATCGAGGGCCGCGTCCCCGACGACACGACCGGCTCGGCGTCGAGCGCCTGATGCGAGATCCTGCACAGACATCTGCGCAACGGCCCGCATTGGCTTGACCCCGTGATCGCGGAGGTCGACGGAGCTCAACGGCGGCGCACTCGACGACGACGTCGCCATTCTGCTGCTGCGACACGACCACGTGAGCCCCTCCTAACGACCGCCGCCGGCTTGAGGAACAGCAATTGCAGCTTTCTGACCGGCTTCCCGCCGGACGCCTGCTGATCGGCATCGTCGCGATCCTGCTGGCCATGACGGCGGTGGCGATCGCATCGACCGTGATCGCGCTCGACACGCTCAGCGACGCGCGGACACGGACCGTCGACAAGGTCGAGCCCGCCGCACGGCAGGCGCAAGACCTCGACCGCGCGCTGCTGGACCAGGAAACCGGCCTGCGCGGCTTCGTGCTGACCGGCGCGGACGAACTTCCTCGCCCCTTACATCGACGGGCAGCGCGGCGGAACACGAGGCGGCGCAGGCGCGTGCGCGGCTCCATCGGTGACGTCGACGGCCGGGTGGATCGCGTCGAGTCACTGCTCGAAGCGGTGGCGCGGCGAGTACGCGGAGTCCACGGTCGTCCGCGTCCGCGCGACCGGACCGGCCGGTGGAGCCCGCTGGCGACATCGAGCGGGGCAAGATCGCTGTTCGACCAGGTGCGCAACGAGATCGCCGCGCTGCAGACCGACGTCGACGCGCTCGCGCAGGCAGCCCGCGACGACCTGCGCGACGCGGCGAACGTGGTGCTGTGGCTGGTCATCGGCGTCGGCGTGCTGCTGGTGGCGGTGATCGGCGGACTGTCGCTGTTGTTGCATCGCCTGCTGATCGCGCCGCTGGCGACCCTCGCCGAGGAGGTCCGCCTGGTCGCGTCCGGCGACTTCGAGCACGAGATCGACGTGCACGGCCCGCGCGAGACGGTGATGCTCGGCGAGGACGTCAACGCCATGCGGCACCGCATCGTGCAGGAGCTCGCGCACGCTCGCCGAGGCGAAAGCCGAGCTGCAGCGGTCGAACTCCGAGCTCGAGCAGTTCGCCTACGTCGCCTCGCACGACCTGCAGGAGCCGCTGCGCAAGGTGGCGTCGTTCTGCCAGCTGCTGCAACGCCGCTACGGCGGCCAGCTCGACGAACGCGCCGACCAGTACATCGAGTTCGCGGTGGACGGCGCGAAGCGGATGCAGGTGCTGATCAACGACCTGCTGGCGTTCTCCCGCGTCGGCCGCATCACCCGCGAGCACGACGACCATCGACCTGAACGAGATCGTGCACCAGGTCGTGGACAGCTACTCCGAACGCGTCGAGGAGACCGGGGCACGCGTCACGGCAGGCGAGCTGCCTGTCCGTGCGCGGCGAGGCGTCTCTGCTCAGCGCGGTGTTCCAGAACCTGATAAGCAATGCGTTGAAGTTCAAGGGTCCGAGCCGCCGGTGGTCACCATCGGCGCCGAGCGCGACGGCGAGATGTGGAAGTTCACCGTCCGCGACAACGGCATCGGGATCGAGCAGGAGTACGCTGAGCGGATCTTCGTCATCTTTCAGCGCCTGCACCCGAAGGACGCCTATCCGGGTACCGGCATCGGACTGGCGATGTGCCGGAAGATCGTCGAGTACCACGGCGGCACCATCTGGCTGAGGACCGATGTGGACTCCGGCACCGCGTTCGAGTTCACCCTGCCCGCCACTCCGCAAGAGTCGCCGGCGGAGTTGACAGAGGAACAACCGTGACTGAGGCAACCCTGAACGTAATCGATGTCCTGCTCGTCGAGGACGATCCCGGCGACGCGCTGATGACCCAGGAAGCGTTCGAGCACCACAAGATCCGCAACACCCTGCACGTGGTGAAGGACGGCGTCGAGGCGCTGGAGTTCCTGCGGCGCGAGGGCCGGTACGCGGACGCGCCCCGGCCGGGGCTGATCCTGCTCGACCTGAACCTGCCCCGCATGGACGGCCGCGAGGTGCTGGCCGCGGTGAAGGAGGACGCCGAGCTGCGCTCGATCCCTGTCGTGGTGCTGACGACCTCGGAGGCGGAGGAGGACATCCTGCGCAGCTACTCTTGTACGCCAACGCCTACGTAACGAAGCCGGTCGACTTCGACCGCTTCATCGAGGTCGTGCGTCAGATCGACGACTTCTTCGTCACAGTCGTGAAGCTGCCTCGCTGAGCACGGCGGCACTGAAAGTCCGGACAGGCTGGCTCAGTCCACACTCCGCACGATCGACACATCGTCGTCGGCCTGCACGACCCACTCCTCGTCCCCTCGACGCGGCGGGACCACCGGGGCCCAGATCCCTGTTCCACCCGGTCGGACGAGCG
>CAVYAD010000035.1:0-53975 GCA_963766275.1 uncultured Actinomycetota bacterium | reverse complement strand
CACGCCTACCAGCATGTTTCCCAGAGGAACGCGATTCCGCCGAACATCTTCTCTCGCTGACACCGGGCAGGCCGCTCAGCGACTCGCCGAGGCGGTGCGCCAGTCCTTCGTCGTACGCCATACGCTGATTTCTGTCTCAGCGAGTTGCCAGGCGCTGCTCAGATTCGGTGGCTTCACTCGACGTACAGGACGTAGGGAGGGCGCGTGTTCGGCATCGTCGGCTTCGTGCTCTATTGGCTGCTGACGCTGTTCATCCTGGCGATGATCGGCCGGATGATCGTGGACTGGGTCGTCGTGACCCAGCCGCGCAGCGACACCCCGTACAAGGTGCAGCGGTTCACGCACTCCCTCACCGAACCGGTGCTGTCGCCGGTGCGCCGGGTGCTGCCGCCCGTGCGGTTCGGCGGGTTCGGATTGGACCTGGCGTTCACGGTGGTGTTCATCGCGGCGCTGATCCTGCGGTCGATCGTGTGGTGAGGACGCCGGGATTGAGCATCCCGGCGGGGTCGAGGGCCGCTTTGGCACCGGCCAGGGCCGCCCCGAACACGTCCGGACGCTGACGTGTGTACCAAGGCATGTGGTCGCGGCCCACGGCGTGGTGGTGGGTGATGGTGCCGCCCGCGTTGATCAGCGCCTCGGACACCGCGGCCTTGATGTCGTCCCACTGTGCGGTGAGGCTGCCCCACCTGCCTGGCGCGTAGAGGCCGAAGTAGGGGGCGGGGCCGTCCGGGTAGACGTGGGTGAAGCGGCACGTCACGATGCCGACGCCGCACACTTCTTGTAGTGCCTTGGTCGCGGCCTGAGTGACGGCGGCGTGGAGTTCGGTGAACCGGTCCCAGGTGCAGGCCGTCTCGAAGGTCTCGGTGATCATCGCGTGCTGCGCCATCGCGTCCCGCTGGTACGGCATGCGCAGGAACGACTTCCGCCACTGAGCTGCCCCTTCCGCGACCTCACCGCCCTCGCAGAGTTCGAGAGCACGGGCCAACCACGCGTCCACCGGATGGTCAGCCGACTCGAACGCCAGCACCAGGACAGCTTGAGGCGACCCGGCGTTGAGGAACGCCTCCGCCGGGTCGAGCAGGCGGCAGTTCGCCGGGTACAGGCCGGATTGGGAGATCAGGCGGGTGGCCTCGACGGCCCGGTTCCAGTCGGCGAACCGGACGGAGGCGCCCGCGCGGAACTTCGGCGGTTCCTGCAGGCGCATCCACGCCTCGGTGATCACGCCCAGCGTGCCCTCCGAGCCCAGGAAAAGGCGGTCGGGTGACGGACCCGCACCGGAGCCCGGCAGGCGGCGTGACTCGCTGGTTCCTTGCGGCGTAACGACCCTGAGCGACTCGGTCAGGTCATCGATGTGCGTGTAGAGCGTCGCGTAGTGGCCACCCGCGCGGGTCGCGAGCCAGCCGCCCAACGTCGAGAACTCGAATGACTGCGGGAAGTGCCGCAGGGTCAGGCCGTGCGGCTTGAGCTGTGTCTCCAGGTGCGGTCCGAACACGCCCGCCTGAACGCGCGCGGCTCGGCTCGTCGGGTCGACCTCCAGCACCTGGTCGAGGTTGCCCAGATCGAGCGTCACGACGGGGTTTTCGAGGTCGCGCGGTTCGACACCGCCGACGACGCTTGTGCCGCCACCGAACGGGATCACCGCGATGTCGTTGGCGCCGCACCAGTCGAGAACGTCGACGACGTCCTGTTCGGTGCGTGGGCGGGCGACGGCGTCGGGCAGCGTACCGATGTCGGCGGCCAGATTGCGGGTGACGTCGCGGTAGGCCTGGCCGCGGGCGTGGGTGAGCCGGTCTTCCGGGTCGGTGGAGTAGAGGTCACCGGGCGGCTGGATCCTGGACGCGGGCAGATCGAGGCTCGCGGGATCCGGGGCCTCGTGGAACGTCAGGTCCGCGTCCGGCAGGACAGCCCGGACGCGGTCGACCAGGGCACGCCGTTCATCAGGGGTGACGGCGTCCTCGACGTTGCCCCAGCCCCACCACGACCTCGTTGTCATGGCCAGCAACCTATGCGAAACGCCGCCGTTCTGGAACGCCTCGCGCCACCGTGATCGATCGTGACAGCGCCATCACCCTGGGCGCGGGGACAGCGGCACACTTCGCACACGGCCGGAAGGCAGCTCGGCGAGGAGGCCGAACACGCGGCGCAATGCCTCCACAGGAACCCGATGATGGCCGACGTCCGCCCGTGCAGCGGCCAATGGAACGTCATCAAGTCCACCACCCTCGCGAACCGTCTCACCGAACTCGAGAAGCCCAGCACGCAGAAGGTCATCCGCATCCACCACGACGAGCTCATCGCCGGGTTCAGCTACACCGCCGCCATAACCACGTGCTACCAGACGAAGTACAACTTCTACGGCCTCGTCGACGGCCCCGACCGCGTGGACTGCCCGCCGGACGCGAAGTGATCACCCCGCGCCGAAGCACACGAAGCCGACTGCCGCAGCATAGGAAGCGTTGTCGGACGCGGCCCTTTGCACCGCGGCCAAGGCTTCGGCGGGTGCCATGCCCGCGGCGAGTTTTCGGTGCAGCTCCACCATGACCGGCGCCGTACCGTCCGTCGGCACCGGCACGACCGGAGCGATCAGGGTACGGGTGCCCAACCCGAGTAGAGCCGCGGTGAAGCCCATCAGCTCGTCGCCGGGACGCACAGCGGACTGACCGGTGTCACACGCCGACAGCACGACCAACGTCGGCGGCGTACGCATCCGCTCGATGTCGTAGACGGTGAGAGGACCGTCGGCCAGCTCCAAAGCAGAGAACAACGGGTTGTCGACGCGGAACGAGCCGTGGGCGGCGATATGTGCGAGCGAGGCACCGTCCATTGCGGACGCGACAGCACTCACAGTCGCTTCCGAGTCAACGAGAACGCGACCGGGCACGTGAGCGCTGATGGCCTTGATCTCGGCGGGTGCGGCGGCCATGCGCGGCCCGGCGGCCAGCACCGCCTCGCCGAGAGCGTCCGCGACGGAAGTCGCGCGCAGCCACACGGAAGCGGAAGGCGCGACGGTCACCTGGCGGTCCAGCACCGCCCACGGCAGGCCGTTCAACGCGCCGGTGGGCACCACGACCAGTGGGCGGTCGTCGATCCGGGAAGCCAGTGGTGTCAGCAGGCGCGAGGCCAGGAGTGACGCGGCGTGGGCGGCGGAGGAGCGGGCCACGGCCAGGTTCGGGAGTTGCGGGGGCAGGGTCACCAGCCGGTGCAGGGCGAAGCGCAGCAACCGGATCTCGCGGACCACGCCCTCGACGGGACCGAGCGAGTGCAGGGAGGCGCGGCCGTCGGCAAGGACCACGGCGATCAGGGCGCCGTCGTACTCGACGAACTCGATCAACGCCGACGAGCCGAGAGCGGCGGCCAGTTCCGACACCGGTGGGGGTTTGAAGACGGCTACACCGCCGGACATCTGGCGGGTGAGGTCGCGGACGCGTTGTTCGGCGCGGACCAGCTTCACCCGCAACGCCTGAGCGGGTTTGCCCGCCAGGACAGCGGATTCGACGTCGGAGGTGACGGCGCGCAGTGAGGCAAGGGCGTCTTCGAGGCGTGGGTCGTCGGGTGGGGAGACGGCCTTCATGCGCAACGCGCCGGCGCGCCAGGTTTCGGTCCACGACAGGACGCGGGCGGGAACACCCGAGGCCATGGCGAGGCGAAGGCCTTCCAGGGCCAGTGCCTGGCCCTGCTGGCCGGTCTGGGCGCGCAACTCGGCGGCGCCCAAGGAAACCCGGTACTCGTCCAACAACCCGATACCGCGGCGGAGAGCGGAGGAGGTGCCGCGGATGTCGCCGGAAAGCTTGCGGCGCAGGGCTTCGGCGTACCAGCCGCGGACGCGCAGGCCGGCCGGGCCGCGCAACCGGGCCGAAGCCGCGGCGGAGAACTCGTCAAGGGCACGAGCCCGGTGGCCGAGGTCGGCGGCGACCTGGCCGGCGTCGATGCGGGCTTCCAGTGCGGGCAGCCGCCAGTCCATCGAGTCCAGCTCGTCAGCCACACCGGGACAACGCCACGCGAAGGGCGCGCGTCCGGTCGCCGCGCAGGACGGCGGCGTGCAGTTCCAGGTAGCGGGCGCCTGCCGCCCACAGCAGGCGGCGCTCGCGGCGGAAGCGGTGGCGTGCCTCGGCGGCGAACGTGTTGGCCGCGTCCAGGTCGTCGTCGAGCAGCGCGATCCGGGCGCGGAAGTACAGCGCCTCGGACACGGCGAGCGGGTTCTTCAGCGCCTTCAGCTCGATGATCGCCCGGTCCGCCGCGGCGCGGGCCTCGTCCACCAGTGGCACGGAGACCAGCAGCTCCAGCCGGTTCACCAGCAGGGCGGGGCGCGGCACGCCGAGGCGCCGGTAGACCTCGTCGGCCTTGTCGAACAGGGTCAGCGCCGCCGGGACGTCACCGCCGCGGGTGGCCATGATGCCCGCGTTCCACGACACGTCGGCGACGCCGAGCTCCTGGCCGACTCGGACATCAGCTCGGCCGCGAGGGTGAAGTCGGCCGAGGCCTCACGCATGTCGCCGCAGTACGCGCGGATGAGGCCGCGGTTGTTCAGAGCGCGCGCCTCGACCAGTTTGTCGCCCACTCGCCTGGCGCCCGAGATGGCCGCGGTGTAGTCGCGTTTGGCCTCGTCGTAGTGACAGAGGTAGTGGAAGACGATGCCGCGCGCCTTGAGCGCGGCCACCGCGTCGCTGCCACTCAGCTCGGGCACGGCGAGGTCGAGCGCGCGCAGAGCGGCACGATGCTTGCCCATGTAGCCGAGCACCCACGCGAGGCTCACCCTGGCGATCGCGGCCAGGCGCGGCAGTGACGCGTCGGTGGCGATGCGGATCGAACGACGCAAATGCCGGACCGCGCCCCGGTCGTCGCTCAGCTCGCGCAACGCCAAACCGATGGCGCGTTCCGCGATCGCCCATTCCGAACGATCTTCCGTCGCACGGAGCACGACACGGGCCATCTCGATGGCCGCGCGCGGGTTGCGCTGCCTGGCCTCCAGCGCGTCCTCCGCACAAAAGTCGGTCACGGCGTCACTTTATCGCGTGTGGTAGTTTGATCAAGCTCGGTCGGGGTGAGGAGTCAACGCTACTTTGTGAGGCCGTAGTGCAGAAACCACCGGAAAGTTCTGAGCTTTACGAAAGAGCCTTTCAGCAGCTCATCGCCGAGGACAAGAACGTCAGCTTCCACGCCGAACGCGGGCGTGAATTCCTTTATCGGCCCGGTCAGCTGCTCGTCTCACTCGCCGACCAGGACCGGGTGGTCGAGAAACTGCGACAGAACAATATCGTCGTCCGTCCCGCCGACGGATTCGGCGGAATGGCGGCTGATTCTGTCGAACAATGCGGATGAAATTCCGCGGATCGTTCGCCTGCTGCGGGACCAGCGGAACTGGCCGAACGAGCGGATCCCCCTCGTCCAGCCGCACCACGTGATCACCGGGCACGGCGGCATCGTGATGGGCACTCCCGGCGACCGTCCGCGGCCCACCGACGCGCTCAAGTCGCCTCAGGCAGACGAGCGGCTCTCCGGCATCCGCGTCGGGATCATCGACACCGGCATCTCCGCGGGCGCCCAGAACGAGCACCCGGACTGGTTCAAGAACCGGTACGTCAAGGAACCAGACGACGTCGACCCCGCCTACACCAGCGGTGCGCTGTTCGGCCTGCAGGGCGGCCACGGCACGTTCGTCGCCGGTGTCATCCAGGGCGCCGCGCCCGGTGTCGCGCTCGACCCCGAGGTCGCGCTGGACGTCAACGGGCTCGGCGACGAGGAGCGGCTCGTCGCCAAGATCACCGAGATGGGCCGCAAGAAGCTGGACGTGCTGAACCTGTCCCTCGGCTGCTACACCGAGGACGACGTCGCGTCCGAGCCGCTGCGCAAGGCGATCAGCGACCTGCCGTCCGAGACCGTCGTGGTCGCGTCAGCAGGCAACCGCGGCGACCAGCGCCCGGCGTGGCCGGCGGCGTTCTGCGGCGTCACCGCCGTCTCGGCGCTCGCGCTGCACAAGGACGGCACGCTGATTCCCGCGTGCTACTCGAGCTTCGGCCACTGGGTGAACGCCTGCGCGGTCGGCAACCGGTCCTCCACCTACCTCAAGGGCGAGTGGCAGCTGGCCGGCGAGCCCGTGCCGACGCCGTTCGAGCTGTGGGCGTACTGGGCGGGGACGTCGTTCTCGGCGCCGTACGTGTCCGGACGAATCGCCGCCACGATGGCCTCCGACGGCCTCACCGCAGCTCAGGCCCGCGATAAGCTGCTCGCCGGCCCCGAGCACCACGCGGGCTACGGAGTTTTCGTCAAATAGTTGTATCTGGGGAGCAACCTCGGCCTCCGCAAGTTGTGACCGCAAGGAGTCGACGTGACCTCAGCATCCCCGATCGCCGCGCTTGTCAGCGCGGCGGCCGAGGGCGACCAGGGTGCGTGGAACGAGATCGTGGACCGCTACACGCCTCTGGTGGTGTCGGTGATCTACAAGCACCGGCTGCGCCCCGCGGACGCGTCCGACGTGAACCAGACGCTGTGGCTTCGGCTCGTGGAGCAGATCGGACGGCTGCGCGAGCCCGAGGCACTGCCCGGCTGGATCATGACGACGACCCGCAACGAGTGTCTGCGCGTGCTGCGTGTGCAGCAGCGGACGCACCTCTACGACCCGTTGACCGAGACCGACGCACTGGAGTCGGCGGAGGACGTGGACATGGAGGCGGACCTGGTGGCCGTGGAACGGCGCCAGGCGTTGCGCGACGCGTTCGCCGAGCTCACGGACCAGTGCAAGCGGTTGCTGACGAAGCTCATGACCGATCCGCCGCCGAGCTACCAGGTCGTGAGCGAAGAGCTCGCGATGCCGGTCGGCAGCATCGGCCCGACCCGGATCCGCTGCCTGGAGAAGTTGCGCAAGACCCCGTCGATCTCGGCGTTCCTGGGATCACCGGCACAGCGCGGATCATCGCAGGTGAGAGGAGGTGTGCTGGGTGCGGCAAGACTGGGACAGTGACGAGGTACTGCTCGACGCCTTGCGCGACGCGTTGAGCACACCCCCTGGGCATGTTCCGCCGGAGTTCGTGGAGGCCGCCAAGGCCGCCTTCACGTGGCGGACCATCGACGAAGAGCTGCTGCTGATCACGTCGTACGACTCCGTGCTGGACGACACGCTGTTCGCCCGTGCGCGGTCGACGGCCACGGCGCGCCAGCTGGTGTTCGACGCGGACGGTGTCACGCTGCAGGTGGAGGTGTCGGCCGCCGGGATCACCGGACAGCTGATCCCGGCCTCGGGTGACGTCACGCTGGTGACGCCTGCCGGGGACGCGGAAACTGCGCCGGTCGACGAAATGGGCACGTTCGTGATGGGTCAGGCGCCACGTGGACCGGTCAAGTTCCGGTTCGCAAACGGTTGCACCGATTGGTTCATCCTCTGAACACCATTCGAGTGACGATAGAATTCATTCGTTCGGCCTACATCTGCGGTCAGTAGGTTATCGACGCTCAGAATTCGCATCGCGAGAGGTGTTCTGCTGTGGTCGATCGAGTCAGCTGGGTTCCGGAAGGTGTCAATGCCGACGTGCCGAGTTCCGCCCGGATCTACGACTACCTCCTCGGCGGTGGGCACAACTTCGAGGCCGATCGGGAGACGGCCGAGGCACTGATCAAGGTCCTGCCGGTGCGGGACATGGCGCGGCGTAACCGCGCTTATCTGCGCCGCGTCGTTCTGGAACTCGCCGGGCTCGGCATCCGGCAGTTCCTCGACCTCGGTTCGGGCATCCCGACGGTCGGCAACGTGCACGAGGTCGCGCACGAGGTCGACCCGGCCGCGAAGGTCGTGTACGTCGACTTCGAGCCGGTCGCGATCACGCACGCCGAGCTGATGCTGGCCGACGAGCCGAACGTGACGGCGTTGCTCGGGGACCTGTGCGAGCCCGAGAAGCTGCTGCAGCAGGCTTCCTCGCTGCTGGACTTCTCACAGCCGATCGGTCTGCTGGTCGTCGGTGTCCTGCAGTTCATCCCGGACGCCAACGAGCCGTGGGACGTACTCGCGCGGTACGTCGACGCGTTGCCCTCCGGTTCGTACCTCGCCCTGTCGCACTTCACCGCGGACAGCATGCCTGCCGCCATGGCGGCGGGTAAGGAGATCTTCGCCCGCACCGCCGAGCCGATCACGCCACGCACGAAGGCTCAGGTGACGGAGATGCTGTCCGGCACGGAGATCGTCGAACCCGGCATCGTGTTCACTCCCGAGTGGCGGCCGGAGACCCCCGAGGACGTCGGTTCCGACCCGTCGAAGGCGAACCTCTACGCGGCGGTGGGCCGCAAACCCTGATGACTCCCTCGCCCCTCGCACAGCGCTGGGCGGCGGTTCTGATCGAGAGCGCGTACTCGCCGATGTCACGTCAGCAGGTCACGCGGCATCTCGAGGAACACGCCGCCCGGCTGCGTGCTGGGCAGGAGGTGGAGTCCGTCGGCGAATGGCTGGTGCACGCCAGGTTCACCGGTCCGGACTCGTTGCGGCACACACTCGAAGTGCTGTCGCCGTCGTTCTCCCCCGAGGTGCTCGGCGCACTCGCCGCCGGCTACGTGCGGGCGACGCGCGACCAGTTGTTCGCCGAGCAGGAGAAGGTCAAGAACGCGCTGCTGAAGGCCGTCGAGGACGCGCAACGCGACCTGCACGACAGTGAGGCGCGGTTCGCCCAGGTCTTCGCCACGACCACGGTCGGCATCGCGATCTTCGACCTGCACGGCACGGTCGTGGAGGCGAACGAGGCGCTGGCGCGGATCCTCGGACACGAGGAGATGCCGAAGGAGCTGTTCGCCGAGAGCGACGCGGTGGCGTTCGCCGCGGCCTGCAAGCGGATGATCGAGTCCTCTGTGGACGATGCCCGGCGCGAGTGGGAGCTGGTCCGGAACAACGCCGACACGGTGTGGGCGAACGTCGCGCTGTCCGTGCTGCGCGGGGCGGACGGCCTGCCGAAGTTCCACGTCGCGCTGATCGAGGACGTGAGCGAACAGCGGATGCTGCAGGAATGGCTGCGGCGGCAGGCGTTGACGGACCTGCTGACCGGGCTGCCGAACCGGGAGAGCTTCGCCGACCGGCTCGAGTCCGCGCTGGCCACCGGTGCCACATACACGCTGGCGTACCTGGACGTCGACAGTCTGACGATCGTGAACGACGGTCTCGGCTACGCGGCCGGGGACGCCGTGCTGGTCGAGGTGGCCAAGCGGCTGCGGGTGGTGCTGCCCGACGCGGTGGTGGCGCGCATCGGCGGCGACGAGTTCGTGGTGCTGATCAACGGCTCACCTGACGTCGCGGCACTGGCCCAGATGATCGACGACGAACTGTCGGAGCCGGTGTACCTGGACGGCGTCGGTGTCGCGGTGTCCACGTCGATCGGTTTCGTGCACGCCTTCGGGCCCGGCGTCGATCCGACGGTGTTGTTGCGGCGGGCGCATTCGACGCTGCGGCGCGCCGAGGCGGGCGGCAAACGGCAGTGGGCGATCTACGACCACAAGGCCGATGTCTCCGATCGTGAGCGGTTCGCCCGGATCGCGGCGATGCCCGGTGCCTTCGAGAACGGCGAGATCTCCGTGGAGTACGCGCCGGTGTCGTGGGTTGCGGGCGGTGCGGCGTTCCTTGAGGCCTCGCTGCGGTGGGGCACCGCGGGGCACGACGAGTGCGTGGTCTACGCGGACGCGCTCGGACTGGCTTCGCGCATCGGGAAGATGGAGTTACACGACGCGTGTTCACGCGGGGAGCCGGTGCTGGTCCGGTTGTCGCGCGACCAGTCACGTGACCCGGATCTGGCGACCTGGGTACGTTCCACGTTGCGGGCCTGCGCTTTCCCGGCCTCGTCGTTGTTCCTGGCGCTGGACGTCCGCGCCATGCCCGACGCCGAGGAGAACCTGGAGGTGCTCCACGACATGGGCATCCACGTGCTGCTGCACGAGTTCGGTGGCGGGTTCGCCGGCCTGTCCGCCGTGGACCGCAATCCCGTCTGGGGCGTGCGACTGGCCTCTCCGCCGCCCGAACGCCTTGCCCGGCAGGGAATGGCGCTCATGGTGCCGCTGCTGCGGTCCGCCGGGATCCACGTGATCGGCGGGCCGGGCGACCCCGACGAGCTGACCGCCCTCGGCGTAGACCTGATCGTCACCTGATCGGGTGAACCTGAAAGTCACGCGGGGGCCCTGCGTTTCCCTGGGGGAAACGCAGGGCCCCCGCGTGCCGTTCACACTATGCAGCGTCGACGAACGTCTTGGCCTCGACCGTCGCCGCGGTGCGGAACTTGGCCTCGACCTCGGCCTTCTCCTTGGCACTCGGGTTCGGGTTCTTGCACGACGTGCCGGCGCTGGCGCCGGACATCAGGTCGGTGCACAGACCGGTCCTGCGGTCAGGCAGGCCCAGCAGGTGCCCGAACTCGTGCGACGCGATGCGAACCACGTAGTGGCCCTCGTTGACAGCCTGACGGCCCATGACCCAGCGGCCGTTGCCGAGGCTGTTCACGTAGGCACGAGGCCACTGGTTGTCCGCGGTGACCGTGATGTTCGCGCGTCCGGTGGTCCTCACCAGTTTCACGTTCACCACGCTGTTGTTCCACACGTTCGCGCCGTCGACGACGGCCTGCTTGAACTCGGCCGCCCCTTCAGCGTTGTAGGTGAGGGTGCGGGGCGCAGCTTGTGCGGTACCGGCGACGCCGACTGACAGGGCAGCGACGCTGGCGAGCACAGCAATTGTTTTGCGCAGGAACACAGGAATCTCCTCGCAATGCAGGGGAATTGCACCCCGACTGTATCGCTGCAGCGTTGGCGCACAAGAAGAGTCAAGTGTCAATCAACGCCGGAACGGTCCAGAGACTTCGTAGGTGATACCACCGCTGCTGCTCCCGGACGTGCCACGCTGCGAGGAGAAATACAACCTACTACCGTCGGGAGAGAACGCCGGACCCGTAATTTCGCTGCTTCCCTGGTTCGGGATGCGCAGAAACGGTGCGACGATCGCGGCCGGCGTGATGATGCAGATCTCCATGTTCCCGCCGTCCTCGGCCACGAACAGGTCGCCGCCAGAAGAGCGAGTCACGTTGTCGACACCGGTCAGTGGCGCAGAGCCACCGGTCACCAGCGAGTCGTCGTACGTCAGGCTGATGGTGCTGTTCGTGGCGTTGTACGCCCACACCCTGCCGTCGCCCTTGGTGGTGAACCAGCACGTGCCGTCGGCGTAGTAGCAGCCTTCGCCACCGTTGAACCGCTTGGCGCCGCTGACCTGGTTCCGCGTCGCCGTCGGGCTGCCATCCGGGTCGGGAACCCGTGCCCAGCCAACGGATCCGCTGGTTCCACTGCCACCCGTCATGACCTCCAGCGTGCCGCTGCCGAGGTTGCCCCACGTCGTGGGCCTGAAGCGGTAGAGGCAACCGTCGGGGACGTCCTCGGTCAGGTAGACGACCTTGCGCACCGGGTCGGCCGCGCATGCCTCGTGCTTGAACCTGCCCATGGCGGGCCGCTGGATCGCCGCCTTCGTGCCCCACGGGTCGGTCTCGTAGACGAAGCCGCGGTCGACCTCCTCGCAGGACAGCCAGGTGTTCCACGGCGTGGCCCCGCCCGCACAGTTCACGTTGGTGTTGCTCAGGGTCCGGTAGGCGCCGGTGATGGCGCCCTGCGCGTTGAACTTCACCGCGCCGACGCCGCCCGTGCTGCTGACCTCACTGTTCGAGACGTAGATCCACCCGCTGCCGTCGGCGAAGCACGCTCCGCCGTCCGGGGCCGGGTGCCAGGTGTAGTTGGTACCGGCCACCTTCTGGCCGGTACGGGCGATCACGCGACTCGTGAAGTTCGCGGGCAGCATGAGTCCGCTGGCGTTGACCGGCTGCAGCGGGCCGTACGGGCTGGGACCCGGCTGGGCCCCGGCGGCGAAGGCCACGCCCCAGTTGGCGCCACCGAACGCCGCCGCGGCCGATCCGACAACTGCGACACGTAAGAAGTTCCGACG
Organism: uncultured Actinomycetota bacterium; assembly: GCA_963766275.1. Taxonomy (GTDB): domain Bacteria; phylum Actinomycetota; class Actinomycetes; order Mycobacteriales; family Pseudonocardiaceae; genus Lentzea. The sequence goes on along the minus strand of CAVYAD010000035.1, from coordinate 42,043 downwards.
CTCCATGTGTTGGAGCGTCCCGCAGCCGAGGCCCGAGCGGGCGAAAGTCAGCCCACCAACAGTTGACCCAACTAGGCCGTGTCCTGCAGGTCTCGTCCGCGATAGTCGCGGCCGAGGGGCGCGGCCTAGGCGAACGAAGGCTGGCGTAGCGCGTGTTCCACCAGCGCGATCAGGATCTGCTTGGTGGACTGCCGATTTCGTGCGTCGCAGGGAATTATCGGCACAGAGGCGTCGATCGTGAGCGCGTCCCGGACTTCCTCGGCCCGGTGGTGCATCAACCCGTCGAAGCAGTTCACCGCGATCACGTACGGCAGGTCGCGGTCCTCGAAGAAGTCGATGGGCGCGAACGCCTCGTCGATCCTCCGGGTGTCGACCATGACCACGGCACCGATGGCGCCGCGCACCAGGTCGTCCCACATGAACCAGAACCGGTGCTGGCCGGGCGTGCCGAACAGGTACAGGATCAGGTCCTTGTCCAACGACACGCGGCCGAAGTCCATGGCCACCGTGGTGGTCACCTTGTCCGGGACCGCCGACAGGTCGTCGACGCCGACCGACGCCTGGGTCATCACGGCCTCGGTGGTCAGCGGCGTGATCTCGGAGACCGAACCGACGAACGTCGTTTTACCGACGCCGAACCCGCCCGCTACGACGATCTTCGCCGACATCGCGGTCAGGTCGGCCCCAGGTGACCCCGGACGACCCGGAGCACCGTTGCTCATGGGGAGCTTCTCTCTACTCAGGCTCGCATGGAAACGTGCAGTTGGGCGCGGATCTCCGGGGTTAGCTGGAGACCGACCCGCTCCACCAGCCGGGTCATCGCGTAACCGATGAGCCCGATGTCGCAGTTGGGTGCGGCGAGCACGGCCAGGCAGGACCCGTCGCTGATGGACATCAGGAAAAGATAGCCCCGTTCCATCTCCACGACAGTCTGCTTCACCTCACCCGCCTCGAAGCAACGCGCCGCGCCGAGGTTGAGCGAAACGAGGCCGGAGGAAACGGCTGCGAGTTGCTCGGCGCGGTCGTGCGGAAGGCGGTCCGACGATGCGAGCAGCAGGCCGTCGGCCGAGACGACGATCGCGTGTGCGACACCGGCCACCCTGCTGACGAAGTCCTCGACCAGCCAGCTGAAGTTGTCCAGTTCCTCAGTCGCGGTGGTCACTGGCGTTCCCTTTCTGCGATCACGGGGATGTCGCCGACGGAGGAGTCGAAGATCGACTCACGTCCCATCTGCACACCCTTCTGGTACGTGGCGAACCGCTGGCGGAGCCGTTCGGCGGAACGGCCGCTCACCCCCACGGTCGCCAGTTGGGGAACCGGTGACGACGGCTTCGAGGAGCCGGGCACCAGGCGCGCCTTGGGAACGCGCTTGGGCAGGCCGTTCTCCGTCGTCTGCGCGGGCACGCTGGTTTCCAGCGCTTCCGCGGCACGCCAGCCTTCGTCGGCCGCTCCCCAGTCGGACTCGGCGAAGTCTGCGACCGCGCGCGGCACCGCCGTTGGTGCCTCGCTCTTCGCGGGCTCCGGCGAACGCTGCCGCTTCGGCAGGCCGTTCACCGTGGTGGGCTCGTACTCGAAATCGGGCTCGGGCTCTGGTTCGGGCCCGGCCTCGGGCGCCGGGTCCGGCCTCGCTGCCGGGGCGTCCATTGTGGACCGTTGCTGCTCGGGTACGGCAACGGGGGTCTGGAACCACCGCGACAGGCTGTCGAGCGGGATGTCGTCGCTCACCACCGGGAAGATCTCGGTCGCCGGGTCCGACTGCTCGGCCGGGCGTTCGAGCGGCGGCTCGTAGGTGTACGGGTCCTCAGTGGACTCTTCGGTCGGCGCGACGCGCGCGGTGAACAGGCCGTCCGCGGACGTCTGCTCGATGCGGTGCCTGCCGGTGGCCTCCGCGGTCTGCTCGGGCGTCTCCGTGGGCGAGGACACCACGACGGGGTACTCCGGCGTCCACTTCGGCACACCGGCGAGGCCTTCGGCGGTCGTCTCCACCGCGGGACCGGGCGAGGTGCCGGCCGGCAGCGCGGGCGGCGGGCCCTTGTGCAGCAACGAGATCGGCAGCACGACCTGCGCGGTGACGCCGCCCTCGATGTCGTCGTTGTTCGCCAGCGTCACGCGGATCTCGTGCCGCTTGGCGAGCTGGCCGACCACGTACAGGCCCATCTCGCGCGCGACCGACACGTCGACCTCGGGCGGTTCGGCGAGCTTGGCGTTCGACTCGACGATGTCCGTGTCCTGCATGCCGACGCCGCGGTCGTGGATGCGGATCGCGATCTCGCCCTTGCGGGTCTCGATCGTACGCACGGTGACCTTGGTGGTGGGCTTGGAGAACGCGGTCGCGTTGTCGAGCAGCTCGGCGATGAGGTGCGCGAGGTCGTTGACGACGCGGCCCTGGACGCTCAGCTCCGGCGTGGGCGCGATCTGCACCCGCGCGTACTTCTCCACCTCGGACACCGCGGCGCCGAGCACCTCGGCGATCGCGACCGGGCGGGTGACGCGGCGGTTGACCGTCGTGCCGGACAGCACCAGCAGGTTCTCGCTGTTGCGGCGCATCTGGGTGGCGAGGTGGTCGAGCTCGAACAGCGACGCCAGGTGGTCCGGGTCCTGCTCGTCCTGTTCCAGCCGGTCGATCACGCTGATCTGGCGTTCCACCAACGCCTGCGAGCGCCGCGACAGGTTGATGAACATGTCGTTGACGTTCGCGCGCAGTGCCACCTGCTCGACGGCGAGGCGGACGGCCTCGCGCTGCACCAGGTCGAACGCCCGCGCGACCTGGCCGACCTCCTCGGTCGTGTTGAGCGGCACCGGGACGATCGCCTCTTCCGCGGCGCGTTCGGGGTCGCGGTGCGAACGAATGCGGCGAATCGCGTCGGGCAGCTGGTTGCGCGCCATGTCGAGCGCGCTGCGGCGCAGCACACGCAGCGGCCGCAGCATCGACCGCGCGACCATCGCCATGAGACCGAACGCGATCAACAGCGACACGGCGACCAGTGCGGCGTCACGCCACGCGGACGACCGCGCGTCGCTCGCGAGGCGGGTGGTCGTGCTGTCGGCCTGGCCTTCGATGTCGGCCGTGATGTCGCGGACCAGGTTCGCGGCGTCCTGGCCGGTCTTGAGAACCTCGGTGTCCGTGATGGACACCGGCTGCTTGTCCGCGTCCTGTGCCAGCGCGAGCTTCACCAGCCGGTTACGGCCGTCCACCGCCGAACCGGACACGACGTCCTGGAACCGCTGGCGGTTATCCGCCGACGCCACGTCGTTGAACTCGTTGAACGCCGCGTCCAGCCGGGACTGCGCCGAACGCAGCTCGTCGGCGCCACCCGGCGCGAAACCCTTGCGAAGCGCGGTCGACACGAGGATCGCGTTCTGCTGGGAGAGCTGTTCGCGCGCCTGGTACAGCGCCTGGGCGGCGGCCACGAGCGGAACGATCTCGGGCTCGCTCAGGCTGGAGATCGCGGCCCGGTGCACCTGCCCGAGCGAGTCGATCATCTGGTTGTACGCGCCGATCACGGCCATGTCCGGGTACTTCGTGGACACCAGCGTGACGCGAAGGGGCGTCAGTCCGTCAAGGGACTGCAGCGACTTGGTGAACGAGTCCAGCAGCGACGAGCTCAGCCCCGTGCTCGTCGCACCGACGTCCCGGTACTTGGTGAGCTCGGCGTCGGTTCCGCTGGTCCGCGCCGCGTGCTCGGGGCACGCGTTCTGCCTACCAGCGGCGACGCACTGCACGGCCCAGTCGCGCTCGACCTGCAGCGCGTTCTCGACCTTCGCCGCCTGGTGGCTGACCGCGAGCTCACGCTGCACGGTGCCGAAGAGTTCCACGTCGTCGAGCTGGGTGTTCAGCCGCAGACCCGCGAGGGTCGCGGTACTCAACGCAGGAACGAGCAACACCACCGCGAGCTTGCTCCGCAACCGCCAGTTACGTAGGCGGAACCGGTCGATGCCTCGCTGGCCCTCACGACCGCGCACCGTCAACACTCCCCGCCCCGTGAATAGCTGCAAACCTGGTGGATCTTGGTGTAAAACACGCGCTTCTCATACCGCCGTTCGGACGACAAAACAGCTGGTTCGAGAATCAACAACTGTGAGTCGGGAGCGGCTAAACGGCCCCTGACCGATAATTCATCTGGACGAAACGAGAGCGCGGGTGACCATGATCACGGCACGATCACATTCACCCGCGCTGTTCGTCAACTGCCGGAGGGCTGGATGAGCATCGGCTTGACGTCGAGCTCCTTGTCCAGCAGTCCGTAGCGCTGCATCAGCTGCGGGATCCGCTGCAGCCGCGTCGCGTCGAGCGAGGTCGGGAAGGTGCCGAAGTGGACGAGACCTGCGGTTTCCTTGTCGACCTTGGCGTACTCGACGAGCAGCGGCTCGACCGTGGGACGGTCGGCGGCGTCGGCCTGTCCCTTGGCGATCGCACGCTGGAACGCGGCCACCGTCTTCGGGTTCTCCTTGGCGAACAGGCCGCTGGTCGCGAAGCCCGCGATCGGGATGTTGTCGGTCGGCCCGGAAGCCGCGTCGAGCACCTTGATCTGGCCGGCGGCACGCTGCGCACGCGTGATGAACGGCTCGACCATGAACGCAGCGTCAACGGTCTTGTTGGCGACCGCCGCCTGCATGTCCGGGAACGGCATCTCCTTGAACGTGACCGACTTCGGGTCGACGTTCGCGGCCTCCAGCGACGCCTTCGCGGTCAGCTCGGCGATGTTCTTGAACGTGTTGATCGCGATGGTCTTGCCCGCGAGGTCCTTGGGGCTCTTGATGGCGGAGTCACCGGCCGCCAAGATCAGGAACATGTCGGGTTTGGCCTGGTAGCCATCGGCGATGAGCTTGATGCCGTCGACCGCCTTCGCCGCGTCCTTCGACTGGGCCGCGAAGAACGAGACCCAGTTGCCGAAGGTCATGTCCAGCTCTTTGTTGATCAGGCCGGGGATCGCCTGAGCACCACCCTGGATCGTCTTGAGCTCGACCTCGAGACCCTCGGCCGCGAAGTAGCCCTTCTTTTTCGCCACGTGGACGGACGCCACGTCGAGGATCGGCAGAACCCCCAGCGTGATCTTGGGCTTCTCCACCTGGCCGTTCGGCTCGGCCGCGGGCGCCTGCTCTTTGCCGCCGAGCAGTCCACAGCTCGCCACGGTGGCGAGCAGCGTGGCGAGGGCGACGCCACGGACGGCTATACGGCGGACTCTTCGAGTCATCGGGAGCACTCTCCTGTCGGAGCGGTGTCGTCGTTGCGGGGGAATGTCGCGACGGTCAACCACTCAGAGTAGTGATGCTGCTCCAAAAGACCCCAGTTGACCGACACGAGCAGGTTCCAGTCCACTACCTGCGGTGAGCATCTAAGCACAGCAGGTCTAGGGCTAGGAGAACCCCAGTTGAAGCGCGCTGTAGCCGTCATCGGCGCCGGGCCGGCAGGTCTGACCTTGGCAAACCTGATCCAGCAGTCAGGTATCGACTGCGTGGTGATCGAAAAAGCTAGTCGTGCTCATGTGGAAACACGACCACGGGCAGGCGTGCTGGAGCACCGCTCTGTAACCATGTTGGAGTCACTCGGTCTCGCCGATCGTTTGCTGATGGAAGCAGACCGTCACGGAACGTGTGAATTCCGCGTGAGCGGCCAGGCGTTCCAGGTCGCGTACAGCGACTTGTACGGCGATCGCAACCACTACGTGTACCCCCAGCAGGAAGTGGTCAAAGACCTAATCGGGGGATTTCTGGCCGGCGGGGGTGACATCCGGTTCTCAGTCAGTGACGTCGAGTTGCGAAACCTCACGTCATCTACCCCGTCCGTGGCCTGGACCAGCGCAGACGGGGTACATGAAGAAGTTTCATGTGACTTCGTGGCGGGGTGTGACGGATTTCATGGCATCTCCCGGCCGTCCATTCCCTCGGGCGTGCTGACCGAATTCACGCATCACCACGAGATCGAGTGGCTGGCCATTCTCGCGGAAGCCCCTCCTTCGACTAAAGCCATCATTTACGCACTGCACGCCGACGGCTTTGCCGGACATATGTTGCGAAGCCCCACCGTAAGTCGCTTCTACCTACAGGTACCGGTAGGCACAAAGGCGTCCGATTGGTCCGATGAGCAAGTGTGGGAAGCGTTGCACAAACGCTTCGCGCTACACGACTCCACGTGGGAGCTGACCGAGGGCAAGATCATCGAGAAGCGTGTGCTCGACATGCGCAGCCACGTCGTCGAGCCCATGTCCTATGGGCAACTGTTCCTCCTGGGTGACGCAGCCCACATCATCACTCCGGTCGGCGCCAAGGGCATGAACCTCGCGATGAACGACGCCGCGACCTTCGGACGTGCGCTTACGGAGTACTACGCGACCGGATCCGAGACCGGTCTCAAGACCTACTCCGACGACTGCCTGCGCCGGGTCTGGCGCGCACAGGAATTTTCACAGTGGATGGTCGGCATGATCCACACCGATGTCGGGTCCAACTTCCACGCCCGTCTGGCGCAGGCCCGGCTGGAACACCTGGCCGAGTCCGTCTCCTACCGGACCTCGTTCGCCGAGAACTACGTGGGCCCCTAACGAGTCCCGCGGGCCCTTAGGGGGTTCGTGGGTTCGCGAACTAGGGACCAGGCCCGATGTCGGGGGATGTCGATCTTAATAGGTTCGTCGGACATTCCCCGACACGGCAACAGGAGCTCCAGTTCCATGATCCAGCAGGAAACCGCCGCACCGCAGACCCCGCAGGCCGCCCCCGAGGCCGCCCCGCAGCCGCAGGCCACGCAGCCCGAGGCCACCCCGCAGGCCGTGCCGCAGGAGACCCAGCCCGCCTCGCTGCAGGACTTCACCTTCGGCCTGCTGGGCGACCCCGCCGCCCTCTCGGCGTTCCAGCTCGACCCCCAGGGCGCACTGAGCGCGTGCGGCCTGAACGACATCACGCCCGGCGATGTCGACGAGCTCCTGCCGCTCGTGCTCGACTCGATCTCCAGCATCTCCGGCGTCTCCGGCTTCGGCGCGCCCTCCGCGATCACCGCGCTGGTCACCGACTTCGGCAACCTGGGCGACGTGTCGAACACCCTCGACGCGTCCGTGCTGACGGGCACCGAGGTCGTCTCCGACGTCTCGGACCTGGCCTACGACAACGCGCTCGTCGGCAAGGCGACCGACGTCGCCGACGTCGCCGACACCGCTGACGTGCTCGTCAAGGACCTCGACACCAACGCCCTCGTGAAGGACGTCCTCGACTCCGACGTGCTGGTCAAGGACGTCCTGGTCAAGGACGTCTCGGACCTCGACGTCACCGTCAAGGACGTCGCGGATGTGACCGGCAACGTCGTCCAGGACGTCGCGCAGGTCGGCGACATCCACAACGACCTCGGCCACGTCCTCGGCGACATCGAGATCGGCGACATCGACGTGCTCGACGGCGGCGCGGGCAACGGCAACCTCCTGGACCTCCACCTCTGATTCACCCTCGCCCCTAACGGGCGAGACGCGCCCCTAGGGATCTCATTTCGTCACGATCTGGGGCCAACTCCCGATGCCGGGGGATGTCGTTCGTCCATACGGTTCAGCCCGACATCCCCCGACATCACAGGAGCTTGAGTTCCATGGGCACCCACCAGATCACGCTGCAGGACTTCACCTTCGACCTGCTGACCGACCTGGACACGCGCGCCGCGTTCCAGCAGGACCCGCAGGGCGTCCTCGAGGCGGCCGGTCTGGGCGACATCACCCCGGACGACATCCAGGAGATCCTGCCCCTGGTGCTCGACGCCGTGTCCGTCGTGAAGATCGACGCGATCGACAAGGTCCTCGTCGAGGCGGGCGACCTGACCGCCGCCGGCCAGCTCAAGGCCATCGCGGGCAACCTCGACGGCGTCACCACCATCACCGATGTCGCCGCGCCCTCCGCGATCACCGCGCTGGTCACCGACTTCGGCAACCTGGGCGACGTGTCGGGCACCCTCGACGCCACCGTTCTGAAGGGCACCGACGTCGTCTCCAACGTCTCGGACCTGGCCTACGACAACGCGGTCGTCACCAAGGTGACCGACGTCGTCGACGTCAAGGACACCGCTGACGTCCTCGTCAAGGACATCGACACCGACGTGCTGGTCAAGGACGTCGTCGACTCCGACGTGCTCGTCAAGGACATCCTGGTCAAGGACGTCTCCGACATCGACGTCGACGTCAAGGACGCGGTCGACGTGACCGACAACGTGGTGCAGAACGTCGCGCAGGTCGGCGACGTGCACAACGACCTCGGCCAGGTCGTCGGCGACGTCAAGATCGGCGACATCGACGTGCTCGACGGCGGTGTCGGCAACGGCAACGACGTCGACATCCACTTCTGATCGGCAACTTCTGATCCACCTGCAGTAACACGGGGGAACGACGGCGGGCACCTCGCAGCTCTGCCCCCGGAGCGCGGGTGCCTGTCTCCCTCAGGTTCGACACACAGGGCGTTGCACACCCTCCGGCAGTACTTCGCACGGTGACGGCTTCTCGTTGGCTGGCGGGCCATCTCGCGAGCCCCGTCCCCGTGCGACACAGATCAGTCCCGGACCGCGGCGGCTCCGGGACTGGTCTGTTTTTGGAGCGAGAAGCACGTTAGTGCCATCCAGTCGCACCAACGTGCCTTTCGCTCCTAAAAAGGAGGGGTCAGGTGGAGACGGTCTCGCTGAGGGACTCGCGTTCGGCAGCCGCCCACTTCTCGACGTCCATCGAAGGCTTGCCGACGTTCAGCAGCCGCGCCACCCGCGACCGCAGCGCCACGAAGGCCTCGTCGGTCCGCGTCGTCACCTGGTTCCGGACGGACGGCAGCGGCACCTCAAGATCTGCCACCAGTCGCGCGGGAGACCCGGACAACACGAGGATCCGGTCCCCCAGGTACACGGACTCGTCGATGTCGTGCGTGACCACGAGAACGGTCGTGTCGTGCTCGCGCCGGACCTTCAGCAGCAGGTCCTCCAGCTCGAACCGGGTCTGCGCGTCGACGGAGGCGAACGGCTCGTCCATCAACAACAACGAAGGCCGGTACGCCAGAGCGCGCGCGATCGCCACGCGCTGCTGCATGCCGCCCGACAGCTGCCACGGCCGCTTGCGGGCCGCGGCGGACAGGCCGACCCACTCCAGGGCTTCAGCGGCACGGGCGCGGCGCTCGGCGCGCTTGAGGGACCGCAGCGGGAACTCGACGTTGCCCTGGACGCTCAGCCACGGGAAGAGCGACCGCGAGTAGTCCTGGAAGACCACGGCGAGGTGCGAGCCGTTCAGCGACACGTCACCGCGGGAGGGCTCGACGAGCCCGGAGATGGTGCGCAGCAAGGTGGACTTGCCACAGCCCGATGGTCCGACCACGCACACCAGCTCACCGGCACGCACGTTGAACGACAGACCCCCAATGGCCTCGTAGTCGCCGTAGGTGTGGCCTAGGTCGGCCACCTCAAGCATGTTGCTCATCCCGACTCCTCGGTTGCCACGCCAACGCCCTGCGTTCCACCGCGAGCAACGCGGTGTTGAGTCCGTAGCCGAGCACGCCCAGCAGGACGATCCCGGCCCACATGCGCGTGTAGTCGAACTCGCGCTGTGCCTGCATGAGTTGCGAGCCGATGCCGTTGTCCGTGCCCACGAGCTCGGAGATCACCATCAGCACCAGTGAAAGCGACAGCGAGACCCGCAGGCCCGCGAAGATCTTCGGTGAGGCCGCGGGCAGCACCACGCCCAGAACCCATTGCCAGCGCGGGATCTGGAAGACCGCGGAAGTGTCCACCTTGGTCACGTCGACGGAACGGGCGCCGTCCACACTGTTCAGCAGCACCGGCCAGATGACGCCGAACACGATCGTCGCCAGCTGCATCGAGTTGCCCGCCTTGAACAGCAGCAGGAACACCGGCACCAGCGCGGGCGGCGGGATCGAGCGCAGGAAGACGAGCAACGGTCCCGCGTACTCCATCGCGCGTTCGGAACGACCGAGCAGCAGGCCGAGCGAAACGCCGATCACGCAGGCGATCGCCCAGCCGGACAGCAGCCGGGTCACCGACGGCACGATGTGGTCGGTGAAGTTCTCGGGTTCGAGCACCCACCACTCGTAGGCCGCGACCAGGATCTGGGACGGTGGCGGGAAGAACGGGTCCTCGGCAAGCCAGCCGAGCAACTGCCAGACGGCAATGAGACCGGCGAACACGGTCCACCGTTGAAGGAAGCGGTTCACCAGGCCACCCATCGACGGCGGACGCGCTCGAGACCACTGTTGAGCAGGACGCCGATCGCGCCCGCGACCACGGTGCCGACCAGCACCTGGTCCATCCGGCCCGGCCCGCTGCGGGCCTCCATGATGAAGTAGCCGATGCCGATCTGGCTGCCCGCCATGAGTTCCACGCTCACCATCACGACCAGCGCGGTCGTCGCCGCGAGCCGGATTCCGGTGAGGACGAACGGCAACGCGCTCGGCAGCGCGACCTTGAACAGCACCCCGGCCCGTGACGTGCCGAAAACCCTTGCGGTGTCGACGAGCAGCGGGTCCAGTTCGTCCAATGCGTAAATGGTGTTGAAGAGGATCGGCCACAGTGCCGCGTACACGGCGAGCGTGATCTTGGTTTCCGGGCCGAATCCGAGCAGCACCAGCGCGAGCGGAATCAGTGCCACGGAAGGGATCGGGCGCAGGAACTCGATGACCGCGCGCGTCGCGTGCCGGACGGCGGGGATGCTGCCGAGTACGAGTCCACTCGGCACCGCGATGGCGACGGCGATCACGATGGCGATCAGCACCGCCAGCAACGTTGCCACGACATGACTGATGAACGCGGGATCAGTCAGTTGCGTGACGAGCTCACCGAACACGAGGGACGGTGGCGGCAGCGAGTCGGCCGGGAGGAGCGAGGAGCGTCCCAGGAGTTCCCACAGCACCAGAAACCCGGCGATGCCGAGGAGTCCCCTTGTGAACGCACGCACTCGGTCACCCTAGAGAGTGGATCTCCCAATCACAATGCGTGCTTGCGCAACTCCAGGTTGTTTCCCACACATCAACAGACCTCTACGCGCGCCGATTCGCCGAAGCTCTTCACCCATTCGGAGTCCGTGAGCCTCGCTTGGCCCGCTTCGCACATCTTTCGCTTGATCCGCCCGGCATCGAGGTCGTACGGGAGCAGCTCGGGATCCGTGCTGCCGCCGCGCACCAGGAAGTCGTCGTAGCCCGGCCGGTACACCGCGTGCGTCCGCTGGCCCTGCCCGACGACCGAGGCGAGCTGGTCCGGCTGCCTTCCGTTCGAGTAGAGCTGGTACACCTCGAAGGTGTTGTCACGGACGATCGCGATGCGGTCGTCACCGGAGAACGTGATCGAGGCACCGGCGCGCTGCGTGGCCGGCAGCGTCGCGGTCACCACCGGAGGGCCTTCGGACACGCGCCGCCACACCTCGACCGTCCCCGTCGGGGTGTACTCGGCCGCGATCCAGCGGTCGTTCTGGCTGTAGGTGAGCTGCCCGATGTAGCCCTCCCGCGCGAACGGCTCGCCGACCGGCTCCACGGTCGTCGCCCCGACCCGCCAGACCTCGACCTTCGTCTTGCCCGTCGCCTCGTCCTGCACGGCGGTCGCGAGCTCGCGACCGTCCCGGCTGAGCGCGACGGCGTCCGGCGCGCGCTCCCGCATCGTGATCTCGCGGTACGGCTCGGGGCCGCCGAGGTCGAGCAGCATCGCGCGGCCACGGGTACCCGGCGTCGGCAGGCCGGGGCCCGCCTCGTCGAGGTAGCCGACGACCCGCAGGCCGTCCGCGCTCATGTCCTCGGCCCGGAACTGGTCCGGCAGCCTCGCGAGCTGCTTGAGTGTCGTGTGGTCGAGCACGGACCACAGGTACTGGTGCCCGTCGGCGTCCTGGGTGATCGCCCGCCGGTCGGCGAGCTTCATGACGTGGTGACCGGGCGCGAACTTCTGGCCGGGCACGGAGGAGCCTGCCTCGTCGATCCGGTACATCCGGTCGGTGCCGTCGGCGTCGGCTACAGCGGCCAGCTCGCCACGCGGACTCGTCAGCACGGTCGAGTTGTCGCCGGGCGTGCCGGTGAACGGGATCCGGCGCACCCACGCGTTCGCCAGGCGCAGGGTCCGCTCGGCCTCCTTCGAGGGCATGACCTTGTAACCCACCAGCGCGAACTTGTCCGCGAACGGCTTGCGCCGCTCCATCAACGCCTCGGACTCCGCCATCGCCTGACGGCCGAACGCCTCGTCGGTCAGGCGGCTGATCCGCTGTTCGTTGGTGAGCGCGTAGATGACGCTCGCGGGCACCAGCGCCACGAGCACGGCCACCACCGCGATCAACGCCACCGATCTGCGGGTCTCGCGCTTGGTGCTGAGCGTGACGAAGCGGCGTTCCGGCAGGGTCAGGAAGTCGCCGAGCTCGCGGGCCCTGCGCAGCCGCGCGCCGCGGTAGAGCGCGCCGGGGTCGCGGTCGCTCTGCTCCCACAGCTCGATCGCGGTGACGAGCTGCTCGTGCGTGCGCAGGTTCTCGCGTTCCTCGTCGATCCACTCGGTGAGCCGCGGCCAGCGCAGCACCGCGTCGTGCGCGAGCTCGGCCCCGTCCTCGCCGAGCACCACGAGCCTCGTGGCCGTGAGCAGACCGACCAGCCGCGGTTCGATGTCCAGTCTTCGCGTCCTGCGTTGCACGATTCCGTTGCGCTGCAACGAGATCAGCCGCAGGAACACCTGTCGCGTCGCCGTGCGGTCGTCCTCGTCGAGGCCGGTGAAGAACGTCTCCGCGGTCTGCGTGACCACCTGCTCGATGCCGCCGGACTCCTCGTAGCCCGCCAGTGCCAGCGTCATGCCGCGCTTGCGCCGCCACGTCTCGATCAACGCCTGCGAGACGAACGGCAGCGCCGTCTGGTTCGCCGCGTCCGCCACCACCCGTGCCAGCAGCGCCGTCTCCACGGTCACGCCCACCTGGGCGGCAGGCTCGGTCACCGCGCGGCGCACCTCGTCCGCGGTCATCGGCTCGATGACGACCTCGTTGCCGTTCAGCACTTTCGCGAGCTCGGGGTGTGTCAGGCAGCGCCGCCGGAAGTCCGCGCGGACAGCGACCACCACGTGCGGGCAGCGGGCGAGCGCGGCGACGAACGCCTCCTGCCCCAGCACCTGTTCGAAGTCGTCGACGAGCAGGACGAGGTCCGGCCGGTGCTGGCGGATCCGGAGCCGGAGATGGTCCGGGTCGGTCTCGAACTCACCGGCGAGCTCCTCGGCCGGGGTCTCGAAGAGCTCGGCGAGGGCGCCTGCGAGCTCTTCGAGTGGGCGCTCGCCCGGTGTGATCACCACGGCGTGCTCGAGCGCGGGCTTCAGTCCTGCTTCCAGCAGTGAGGTCCGGCCCGAGGCCGAGGGGCCGACCAGCGCGGTGAACTGCTTCGCGCGGACACTCTCCAGCACCTGCTCGATCAGCGACTCACGTCCGAAGAAGCGCTTGCCGTCCTGCTCGCGGCAGGGCGCGGCGCCGACGTACGGGGCGCTGGGCTGCAACGTCGAGACCTGCACGGCGGCGAGTTCGCGCCACCGGCGCGTCCAGTCCTTCGCGTCGCCCTCACAGGCCCGCACGAACGCCAGCGTCAGCGCGAGCGAAGGCAGCTTGCGGCCACCGGCCGCGTCCGACAGCGCCGTGGGCGAGTAGTTCGCCCGGCGCGCCAGTTCCCGGTAGCTCGGTTTGCCTGCCTGGTCACGCAGTCGGCGCAGGTCACCGGCGAACCGCAGCAACGCGGTGTCTTCCGGACCCAGCGGTCGTTCCCCTCGTGGCATGCCGCCTCCCGGCCGGATTGTCCACCAGAGGTTCGCCTGCCGTCTAACACCCCGCTAACCCGCGACGATCCGCACGATGGCCGTCCTGTCCGCGAACCCGGACATCTGCAGCTGCAGAAGACCCGGCTTCGGCTCGGGCGCGGGCTGCGGCTTGTTCCCAAGGGCACAGAAAACGCCGCTCATCCCACCCGTACCGCTCGTGTAGAAACTGATGATCGACCCGCACGTCCCTTTCATCGTGCCGGTCGCCCCTCCGCCGTTCGCGAAGGTCACGTCGAACTCCAGGCCGTCCTCCAGCATGCCCTTGACCACGAAGCTGGTGCCCGCGACGTCGATCGTCACCGGTTTGTCGATCGCCACCTCGCACACGCCGTCGGCGCAGGCCGCGTAGTCCGCCCCGTCCTTCGCGGTCGGTGGCGGCGGGGTCGTCGTGGTGGTGGTCTGGCTCATGGTCGTCGCGGTGCCCTGTTCGGCGCCGCAGCCCGCGAGAACGAGTGCGGCGGCGGCGAGCACGCCGGTGGTGCGCAAGATCGGCATTCGCCGAAGCTAGCGACGTGCCGCTTTACGCCCGCTTTCAGTCTCGACAGGGCGGCGTGAAGTCGAGCCCGCCGAAGTACCGGTCCCACTCCTGGGGCGTCATCCGCGGGATCGCCTGCTCGCAGATGCGGACCGCCGGGTCGCGCAGGTCGACGTTCCACAGGCGCACCGCCCGGTCCGCACCACCGGTGACGACCTCGTCGCCCTTCGGCGTGAGACCGACCGCGGTCACCGGACCCGCGTGACCGCGCAGCAACGCGAGCTCGACCGGTTCGGCGGCACCGAGCTGCCACAGGCGCACCAGGCCGTCATCCGTGGCGACTGCGAGGGTTCCCGCACTCAGCCAGGTCGCAGTCACCTCGCCGCCGCCGGACGAGATCTCCGCGCGCAGGGTCGGCTCGCGCGGATCCGCGGTGTTCCAGAGGTGCACGGCGGTGCCGTCGACGGTCATGAGGAGGTCGTTGCCCGCGAACTGGGCGCTGCCGGCGAATTCCTTGGTCAGCGCCAGAGGTTTGGCGTCACGCGGGTCGCTGACATCGACGAGGTGCGCGGCCCGGCCGGCGGTCACCGCGACCAGGACCTGGCCGTCGGGGCGGAACGCCAACCCCGCCAGCGGGCCGAGGCGCAGCTGCGCGGTCGCCAGCAGCCGCGGGCGTTCGTGGCGCAGGTCCGTCCAGAAGCTGAGCACGCCGTCCCGGTCGGTGGTCACGAGGGTCGTGCCCTGCCAGGCGATCGCGGTGGCGTGCGCGGGCAGCACGCCCAGCTCACGCGGTTTGCCGAGGGAGACGTCGACGAGGTGGACGACGCCGTCCTCCCCCACCGAGGCGACGAGACCGCCGGCCGAGTCCATCGCGAGCGCGGTGACGGGCCCGGAATGCCTGGTGGCCACGTGGGATGTGCGCGGCGACGGCAGGTCGTCGAGGTCGGTCAGCACGACCGTGCCGTCGCGGTGGCCGGTGGCGACCTGCTGCTGGGTCGGGCCGACGACCAGCGCGGTGACGTCGGTGTCCGCCTGCCGCAACACCTGTGACGGCACGTCTTCCTGGCGCAGGCTGTTGCGTGCCTGCGGTAGTGGCACGAGCTGGTGTGCGGCGAGCGCGATCTGCTGAGCCAGCGCGGGGTTCGACGACCTCAACGCCGCCGCTTCGCCGATCGCCTTCAGCACCGCGGTGGTGGTGCGTTCCTCGGCCGCGCTTTTGCTGGCCTGCAAGGCGAACACGGTCGAGCTGGCCGCGACCACGAGCAGTGTCACGAGTGCGGCCAGGAGCTGGCGCTGCCTTCGCATGCGTCTTCGCGCACTCGTGGTGACTTCTTCCTCCGCGGCGAGGCTGGCTGCCAGGAACGCGCTTTCCTTGGTGTTCAAGGAAAGCGTCCTGGCGGCGTTGGCGAGTCCCTTGCCCCGCAGCAACGCGCCCGCGTCCCGGTCGAGCGCCTCCCAGGTCTGCGTGGCGTAGGTGAGTTCGCGTTGTGCCTTGATGTTCTCGCGGTTGTCCTCGATCCACCGGCGCAACGCGGGCCAGTCACGGATCAGCGCCTCGTGCGTCAGCTCGACGCTGTCCCGGTCGATGACCACCAGACGGGCCGCGGCGAGTGCGAACAGGACGTCCTCGTCGGCTTCGAGCTCGTCCTTGTGCACACGGCGTTTCGTGTCCTCGACCGTCACCAGCCGCAGCAGGATCCGCTTCGCCTGCGCCTGCCGGTTCGGGGTGAGACCGTCGAACAGCTCCTGCGCCGTGCGGGCGACCGCGTGTTCGAGGCCGCCCACCTCCTCGTAGCCCGCGAGCGTCAACGTCATGCCGCGCCGGTGCTGCCATGTCTCGGCCAGCGCGTGAGAGAGCAGCGGAAGCACCGCCGCCTGCCCCACCGCGTCGGCCATCAGCCGCGCCAGCAACGCCGTCTCGACCTTGGCGCCGACATGCGCGGCGGGCTCGGTGATGGCGAGCCGCAGTTCGTCCGGCGTCATCGCACCGACCATGACCTGACTCATGCTGAGCGCCTCGACCAGTTCCGGATACCGCGCGCAATGCCCGTAGTAGTCGGCGCGCACGCCGATGACGACCTTCCGG
Organism: uncultured Actinomycetota bacterium; assembly: GCA_963766275.1. Lineage (GTDB taxonomy): Bacteria > Actinomycetota > Actinomycetes > Mycobacteriales > Pseudonocardiaceae > Lentzea. The sequence goes on along the minus strand of CAVYAD010000035.1, from coordinate 25,711 downwards.
CAGCTCGTCAAGGCCCTGACGAGCCACGTGCGCTGCTCCTCGTTGCGGCACAACGTGAACAGCTCCTCGAACTGGTCCACGACCACGAGACCCCCGTGTCTCCGGTGCAGCACCCCGGGATCTCGGCCCAGTTCGTCGGCGAGCTCGACCGCCTCGTCGTCCGAGAGCCGCGCGAGCGCGATGGCGCACTCCTCCACGGGGTTCGCGCCGGGCGTGAACAGCAGCACTTCCTCGTGCGTGCGGGCGATCAACCCGGCCCGCAACAACGACGACTTGCCCACCCCCGACGGCCCGAACACGCCCGTGAACCGGTTCTTGGTCGCGAGCAGCTCCACCGTCAACCGCTCGCGCCCGAAGAACTTCGGCGCGTCACCAGGCTGGAACATCGCCAGCCCGACGTACGGACTGCCATTGGTCGCATGCGGTTGCGCCTCGGCGACAGCCCGCCACCGCCGTTCCCACTCGTCCGGATCGGCGGCACAGGCCTTCGCATACGCCCGTGTCACCGCCAGGCTGGGCAATTTCCGCCCGCCCGCCGCCTCCGACAACGCCGCCGCCGAGTAGTGGGCCCGCCGGCTCAGCTCCCGGTAGGTAGGACTGCCGGCCCGCTCCCGCAGCCGCCGGAGATCCCCCGCGAACCGCAGGAGACCGCTCTCACCCTCGTCGAGAGGGCGTTCCCGTCTCGGCACCCCGTCATTGTTCAGAGAACTTTGTTCAGCGGCCAACGCATGACCGTGAACAACCCGTTCGCCCTAACGTCGACGATGGGGAAGACCCGGTGCTTTCGCCCCGAACCGGCGCCGGTGTGGCCGTGGGTGGCCGACCCATCACCACCCACGGCTCAGCACACCTCCACCCTGTCCATACCGGGGAAGAACTGCTTCCACTCCTCGTCGGACAGCCGGGTGCCCTGTTCGCGGCACAGTCCCCGCGTGACCTTCTCCAGGTCGGTGCGCAGCCTGGCCGACCGGGATCGACACTCGCGGCTCTCCGCCATCGATGCCCCGGATCTCGGCGAACACCGCGTTGGTGATCAGATCCTGTCGAACCAGCGCGATCTCACGGCCGGACGGCGCGGCAGCGACGTCGTACACGGCAGCCGGAGGCAACGGAACCTGCCGCTCTCGTACCTCGTCTCGCACCTCCCACACGGTGACCTTGCCGGACGGCGCGCGGCTTCAGTGAGCTGGTGGTGCACGCGCAGCGCGTCGCGGTCCCGCGCGATCCAGTCACGCAGCCGGGGCCACGAGCGGATCAACGCCTCGTGCGTCAGTTCAGCGTGCCGTTCGGTGATGGTCACCAGACGAGCCCCGGCCTGGCGTTCGAGGACTTCCCTGTCGAGGTCGTCACGGGTGGCCCGGCGCTTGGTGTCCTCGGTGCCCTCGCCCAGCGCGATGAGCCGCAGGAAGCTCCGCCGCGCGATCTGCTGCTGGTCGTCGGAGAGTCCGGCGTACACGGCTTCGGCGGTGCGGGCGATCGCGTGCTCGACACCGCCCGCCTCCTCGTGTCCGACCAGCGACAGGGTCATTCCGCGTCGCCGCTGCCAGGTCTCCACAAGCGCGTGCTGCACCAGCGGAAGAACGGCCGCCTGGCCCGCCACGTCCGCGACCAGCCGGGTCACCAGCGCGGACTCGACCGTGGCGCCGGCTTGTCCACAACTCGTTGTAAAGCTGGACGCGCCGACCGTTGACAACGAAATCTACCTAGATTCGAGCTTGGCTCAGGAGGTCCGCAGGATCGCGAGGGGGAGCGACTCATGACCATAGAACGGACTTCCGCACCGGTGGTGCCCGCTCGGATGATCTGCGAGATCAGTCGCGGCATCCACGTCACGTGGCCTGGCGAACCGCTGAGATTCATCCCGCCGGGGACGAAGCTCTTCGTCGACGCGTGGGTCGGGGACGGGTGGTACCGCGGGCGGCTCTGGGACGATCCGCGGCCGTTGGACGTTCATGCGCGGGATCTCGGACTGCCTTGCGGCGACTGATCTTCAGCACACGGGCACCCGTTCGACATCGGGGAAGTAGTTCGCCCATTGGTCGTCGGACAACTCCGCGCCACCAAGGCACATCTCCCGGATGACCTGATCGGCGTCCACCCGCAACGGCCACAGGCTCATGCCTGACGTCACCATGACGAACTGGCCGGTCGACGGCCAATGGTCGATCCCCGTGATCTCCTGGGGAAGGTTGTCGAACGCGGCGATCCTGGTGGCGCGGCCCGGTTGCCCGATGTCCCAGATGTGTGCGGTCCGGGCAGTGGCGATCAGCACCCGCCGCCCGTCAGGCGCGAATTTGATCATGACAGACGAGCGGGTCTGCTCAGGAACCCTGCCCCAGGCCGACGGCTTCGCGGGATCGGACAGGTCGAGCACCTCCACGCCCTGCGTCGAGTCGACCACCAGGAGAAATCTGCCGTCCGGGCTGAACACGGGCTGTCTCGGGGAGGCTGCGTACATACCGGCCCGCGAGCCGGAGCTCACCGGCTTCCAGGCGCCAGATCTCGACCGAGCCGGGGTCCGTCCGCAACACGGCAAGGGTCGAGAGCCCAAGGCCGATCGCTTCCGCCTTGCCCGGCACGGCGATCTCGCGCAGCCCGCCGGAAGCCGTGTACGACCAGACTTTCGCCGCCCGCTCGCTTCGGTTGCCAAGCCCCGGCATCGGTGCTGAGCAGCAGATCGCGATGCTCCTCGTTCGGCGCCACCCGGTACACGGCGAGGGCGAGTCGGATCGACAGCCCGTTCAGGTCGTTCGAGTCCGTCAGCCACCGGATCTGCTCGACGACCCGTCCCGCCACCGCGATATCGCGTTGTTTCGCGACCTCGCGTGTCTTGTCCACCGCGAACACCACCGTGCCCGCGAGCAGCAGGACCAGCACCGAGAGCAGGCTCACCACCACCTTGGTGCGGCGGGCGCGGCGGCGGCTGTCGGCCAGACTGGCGGACAGGAAGTCGAGCTCGGGTTCGGTCAACGAGTCCAGGTCCAGTTCGCACGCCTGCTCCAGCCGCCCACCTTGGTAGAGGACGTCACGGTCCTGACCGTCCCAGTCGGCCACGGCCTCGGTGAGCTGGTGGTGCACGCGCAGCGCGTTGCGGTCCTCGGCGATCCGGTCGCGCAGCCGGGGCCACGAGCGGATCAACGCCTCGTGGGTGAGTTCGGCGTGCCGCTCGGTGAGCGTGACCAGACGGGCCGCGGCGAGGCGTTCGAGGACGTCGGCGTCGAGATCCTCACGGATGGCGCGGCGCTTGGTGTCCTCGGTTCCCTCGCCCAGCGCGATGAGGCGCAGGAAGATCCGGCGCGCGATCTGCTGCTGGTCGTCGGAGAGTTCCGCGTACACGGCTTCCGCGGTGCGCGCGATGGCGTGCTCCACCCCGCCCGCTTCCTCGTAGCCGACGAGGGACAGCGTCATGCCGCGGCGGCGGTGCCACGTTTCGACGAGCGCGTGCTGCACGAGCGGCAGGGCTGCCGCCTGACCGGCCACGTCCGCGACCAGGCGGGTGACCAGGGCGGTCTCGACGGTGGCGCCGACTCGCTGGGCGGGTTCGGTGATGGCGCGGCGGAGTTCGTCGGTGGTCATGGGGCCGACGAGGAGCTGGGCGCCTTCGAGTGCTTCGACGAGTTCGGGGTGACGGCCGATGTGGCCGAGAACGTCCGACCCCTTACAACGTCCCTGCTCTAACGTCATCGCTGCAGGTGAAAGAGGGGGAGGGTCACGATGCGCTGGTCGGGGGACAAGGCATCGTGACCGTCATCGGTTGTCCCTCCGGCGCTCGGGGGCGGGAGGGACAACCGATCACCTACAGTCCGACGAGCTTGTAGAGCGAACCGACTTCCTGGCGGTTCAGCACGCGCATGGAGCCGGGACGCTGGTTGCCGAGCAGCACCTCGCCGACCGCGGTGCGGACCAGCGACACCACCGGGTAGCCGACGTGCTCCATCATGCGGCGCACGATGTGCTTGCGGCCCTCGTGCACGACGATCTCGACCAGCGCCTTGCCGGGCACGGCGGAGATGAGCTTGAACGAGTCGACCTTGACCGGCCCGTCCTCCAGCTCGATACCCGCCTTGAGGCGCCTGTTCAGCCCCTTCTCGATCGGGCCGGGAACCTCGGCGAGATAGGTCTTCTTGACGTTGTAGCTCGGGTGCATCAGCCGATGCGCGAGCTCGCCGTCGTTCGTGAGCAGCAGGAGCCCCTCGGTCTCGGCGTCGAGCCTGCCGACGTGGAAGAGGCGCTCCTTGCGGTTGCGCACCAGGTCGCCGATGCACTGGCGGCCCAGGTCGTCCTCCATCGTGGAGAGCATCCCGAACGGCTTGTTCAGCGCGATCGTGACGATCTCCTCGCGGATCTGGATCCGCACACCGTCCACGTGGACGAGCGCGGTCTCCGGATCGATGCGCCTGCCCTGCTCTCGCACGACCTCGCCGTCGACCATGACGCGGCCCTCGGCGATCAACTCCTCGGAAGCACGGCGCGAGGCGACACCGGCCTGCGCGAGCACCTTCTGCAGGCGCACGCCCTCGTTCTCAGACATCGTCGATCGCATCCACTTCGGGCAGCAGCGGCGCGATTGGCGGCAGGTCGGCTAGCGACGACAGCCCCAACCGCTCCAGGAACAGTTCGGTCGTGCGGTACAGAATCCCACCCGTGTCGCTGTCGGTGCCAATCTCCTCGATGAGCCCCCGCGCGACCAGGGTCCGGATCACCCCGTCCACGTTGACGCCGCGCACCGCCGCGATCCGCGCCCTCGTGACGGGCTGCCGGTAGGCGATCACCGCGAGCGTCTCCAGTGCCGCGCGCGTCAGCTTGGCGCGCTGGCCGTCGAGCAGCAACTTCTCCACGAACGGGGCGTACCGGTCCCGCGTGTAGAAACGCCAGCCGTCCCCCGCCCTGCGCAGGTCGATGCCACTGCCGGACTCGGTGTACCGGGTCGAGATCCTACGCAGCGCCTCCTTGACCCGTTTCACCGGCTGTTCCAGTGCGCTGCTGAGCTGGTCTTCGGCGATGGGGCTGTCGACGACGAGGAGTACCGACTCCAGTGCGCCGTCGAACTCCTGGTCGTCGGTGAGGTCGGGGAGGCCGGAGTCCTCGATGGGCTCTTCGGGGGTGGCGGCGAGGAGCTGGGCTTCGAGGGTGGCGGCGGCCTCGGCGTTGTCGGGCTCGGGCTCGGGCTCGGGCTCGGCGAAGTTGTCCACAGGGTCGGCCTCTGACGTGCCGTTTTCGTCGGTGCCGCTCGATAGAATGGAAACCGGGGGGACCCCCGCGGGCTCGGGGTCAGTTTCGACCTCTCCAGCGGTGGCCTCCGGAGCCGTGCCCTCACCGTCGAACGCGGGCCCTGGGTTGTCGACTTCCGCCGCGTCCGGCCCGACCAGTGGCTCGCTCATCCGCCGTATTCCTCATCCTCATGGCCGGCGAGTGGCTCGGCCTGTGCTTCCTCCAACGATCCGCCGACCCAGATCACCTGCAGCGGCCCGAGCGCGTCCTCCTGCTCGAAGGCGAGCGACCGCTCCCGGTACAGCTCCAGCAGCGCCAGGAACCGCGCGACGACCTCCATGGTCTCGGTGCAGTCCGCGACGATCTCGGCGAACGACGCCGTGCCACGCTCGATCAGCAACGCCCGCAACGTGTCGGCGGTCTCCCTGATCGACACCCGGTGCTGGTGGATGTGGTCGGTCGAGAGCTTGCGGGCGGGCTTCGGGCGGAACGAGGTGGCGGCGATCAGGGCGAACTTCTCGGGCGTGACGCCGAGCATGACCTCGGGCAACAGCCCCTCGAAGCGTGGCTCCAGGGACACCGAGCGCGGGTAGCGGCGGAAGGCGCCACGTTCCAGCTCGGCGAACAGGGCCGCGACCTGTTTGTAGGCCCGGTACTGCAGCAACCGGGCGAACAGCAGGTCACGCGCCTCCAGCAGCGCCAGGTCGTCCTCGTCGTCGACGTCGCCGGCGGGCAGCAGCCGGGCCGCCTTCAGGTCCAGCAGGGTCGCGGCGATGACCAGGAACTCGGTGGTCTCGTCGAGGTCCCACGAGTCGCCCATGAACCGCATGTGCACGATGAAGTCGTCGGTGACCGTGTGCAGTGCCACCTCGGTCACGTCGAGCGTGTGCTGGGAGATGAGCTGCAGCAGGAGGTCGAACGGGCCCTCGAAGTTCGTCAGCTTGACCTTGAACTTGCCGTCGTCCGGAGCCTCAGCAGCTGTGTCGGCAGGCTCGGTCACTGCTCGCGCAACCTGCGTACCAGCAACGAGGCGTCGCCGTTCGTCTCGAGGTCGTCCAGCACGATCGCGATCGCCTCACGCACCACGCGGCCGCGGTCGACGCCAAGGCCGTGCGCGGCGCGCAAGGTGAGCCGCGCCTGCTCCAGAGCCAGCAGCTCGTCGTCGGACACGTAGACGGTGATCTTCGTGGTGTGCTTGGTGCGACCGGAGCCACGGCGTTGCTGCGGCGCGACAACGTCGTCAGCGGACTCGGCGACTCCAGCGACTTCGACGGGCGCAGGCGAGGTCAGCCGGAAGAGCTCGGCCGCCCCTGGCAGAGAAGGGCGACGGTTCACCGGGCGATCACCTCGCGGGCCAGTGCCCGGTACGCCTGGGCACCGGAAGAACGCGGGGCCCAGCGGGTGATCGGCTCACCGGCCACGGTCGTCTCGGGGAAGCGGACCGTGCGGTTGATGACCGCGTCGAACACGATGTCGCCGAACGCCTCCACGACGCGCGCCATGACCTCACGCGAGTGCAGGGTGCGGGGGTCGTACATCGTGGCGAGGATGCCGGTGATGTTGAGCTTGGGGTTCAACCGTTCCTTGACCTTCTCGATGGTGTCGATGAGCAGCGCCACCCCGCGCAGCGAGAAGAACTCGCACTCCAGCGGGATCAGCACTCCGTCCGCGGCCGCGAGGGCGTTCACCGTGAGCAGGCCGAGCGAGGGCTGGCAGTCGACCAGCACGTAGTCGTAGTGGTCGATGACCGGACGGAGGGTGCGCACGAGCGTGTGTTCGCGGCCCACCTCGGACACGAGCTGGATCTCGGCCGCCGACAGGTCGATGTTGCTCGGCAGCAGGTCCATGTCGTCGATCTTGGTCTTGCGGATGACGTCCTGGACGCCGGTGTCGCCTTCCATGATCACGTTGTAGATCGTGGTGTCGAGCTGGTGCGGGTGAATGCCGAGGCCGACCGACAGGGCTCCCTGCGGGTCGAAGTCGACGAGCAGCACCCGTCTGCCGTACTCGGCGAGCGCGGCACCCAGGTTGATGGTCGACGTCGTCTTGCCGACGCCGCCCTTCTGGTTGCAGATCGCCAGGATCTTCGCCGGACCGTGCCGCATCAACGCCGGCGGATCCGGGGTGTGGCGACGCGGACGACCCGTCGGGCCGGCGGTGCCGTCGACGGGTTCCGGGGCTACGTCGTCCACCGGCGCGGCGTGCGGGGCCAGGCTCAGATCGGCACGGGGCGCGAAAGCGTGCTCCGGTGTCGACATGGCTGGCGATCCTCACTGGTCGTAGTCGTCTCTCCGGGCGCAGCCTAAGCCGCACCCGTGCGAGCGGCAACACGCCTCGCCGGGGTTGTCAAGACTTAGTTAAGCCATGACCTCCGTGCGTGTATGGCGGCCGGCTGCTGTCATTACCACGTCCAGCAGGCCTGGAAAGAGAACATCCAGGTCATCACGGCGCAGTGACACCCAGCGCTGATTGCCCCGGCAGCGGGTGCGCGTGATGCCCGCTTCCCTGAGCACACGCAGGTGCTGCGAAAGGGTCGACTTAGCCACGTCAACCTCGAAGGCCCCGCACAGCCTCTCCCCGCTCGACTGGATCTGGCGAACGACCGCGAGCCTTGTCGGGTCGCTCAGCGCGTGCAGCACAGCGGCTAGGTCGATGGCCTGTGGGGACGGCTCGTCCAAGTTCGGCACTCTGCCACCGTACCCGTGGAAGCCTCATGTTCCAGTGGCCCGAGGGTGTGCAGTTGCGTAGACCTCCCTCAAAGTCGTAACGGTTACCAGTGTGTACACCTGAGTGGTCGTAACCGATGCATGCCCGAGAAGTTCTTGCACCACCCGAACGTCCGCACCCCCTTCGAGCAGATGGGTGGCGAACGAATGCCGCAACGTGTGAGGGGACACCACAGCGGTGATCCCAGCCTCTTCCGCGGCCGTCTTCAGCACCGTCCACGCGCTCTGCCGGGAGAGCCTCCCGCCACGCGCGTTGAGGAACAACGCAGGCGTGCCACGACCTTTGGCCGCCAACGCGGGGCGCGCTCTCACCAGGTAGGCGTCCACCGCCGCCAACGCGGGCCGGCCGACCGGAACGAGCCGCTGTTTTCCACCTTTTCCGTCCAGCAGCACGGTCCGCTCAGTGGCATCGATGTCGTCCACATCCAGCCCGACGACCTCGGAGATGCGCGCTCCGGTCGAGTACAGCAGCTCCAGCAGTGCTTTGTCCCTGAGGTTTCCCACAGTATCGAGCAAAGTCAGCACATCGTTGACGGGTAACGCCTTCGGCAGCCTCTTCGGCGGCGACGGCGGATGCACCGCGCGCGCCGCGTCGTGCGGCACCACGCCCTCACGATGCGCGAACTTGTGCAACCCGCGCACAGCAACGAGTGTGCGCGCCGCCGACGACGCGGCGAGCCCGCTCTCCCGCAGCGCCGCGAGGAACTCGCTCACGTGGATCTCGGTCACCGCGCCCAGGTCCGTGATCGCGAGCGCCTCCAGGTGCTCGGAGTAGCGGCGCAGGTCGCGGGTGTAGGAGTCGAGCGTGTTGCGTGCGGTGCCGCGTTCGACGGCGAGGTGGTCGAGGTAGCTCGCCACCAGTGTCTCTGCGATCACACCAGTCCTTCCAGCACGATCACTCCGTCGCGCGCGTTGACGCCCTTCGCCAACGCCGAATCCTCTGCGATCGCGCGCGCGAAACCCTTGTCCGCCAACGCGATGACGTAAGGCAGCGTCACGTTCGTCAGCGCGTACGTCGATGTGTTCGGCACAGCGCCGGGCATGTTCGCGACGCAGTAGAACACAGAGTCGTGCACCCGGTACGTAGGTCGAGTCGTGCGTGGTCGGCCGCGTGTCCTCGAAGCAGCCGCCCTGGTCGACCGCGATGTCGACGAGCACGCTGCCCGCCCGCATCCGGGACACCAGGTCGTTGCTGACGAGTTTCGGCGCCTTCGCGCCGGGCACGAGCACCGCACCGATCACCAGATCCGCCCAGCGGCAGGCCTTCTCCACCTCGTAGACGTTCGAGGCGATGGTCTGCAGGTGCCCGCGGTAGGTGAAGTCGATCTGCCGCAGCCGGTTGACGTTGTTGTCCAGCACGATCACCTCGGCCTGCATGCCGACGGCCATCGTCGCCGCGTTCATCCCGGCGACGCCCGCGCCGATCACCGCGACCTTGCCCGCCGCGACACCGGGCGCGCCGCCGAGCAGAACGCCGCGGCCGCCCTGCGCGCGTTCGAGGCAGTGCGCGCCGACCTGGGCCGCCATCCGGCCCGCGATCTCGCTCATCGGCGCCAGCAACGGCAACGAACCGTCCGGCAGCTGCACTGTCTCGTAGGCGATGGCGGTGATGCCCGCGTCACGAACCGCCTGTGTGCACGACGGACTCGCCGCCAAATGCAAATACGTGAAGAGCACCTGGTCGCGGCGCATCCGGTGGTACTCGGCCTCGATCGGCTCCTTGACCTTCAGCACCAGGTCGGCCGCCCACGCGTCATCGGCGGTGGCGGCGATCCGCGCGCCCGCGCTCACGTACTCGTGATCGGGGAACGACGAGCCCGCTCCGGCATCGTGCTCGACCACGACCTCGTGCCCGCGGCGGAGGAGCTCGACCACCCCGGCGGGGGTCATCGCGACGCGGTACTCGTGGTTCTTGATCTCCTTTGGGACACCGACCAACATCGTCGCAGCGTATTCCGCAAATCGATCTGCTGCATCGGATAACGTGCGCGCCGTGTCAGAACCATTCGGGCCCGAGCAGCAGCGCATCGGCAACCAGCAGCGCGAAGAGGCGATCACCGCGCTCAACGACCATTTCGCGCTCGCGCGGCTCGACATCTCCGAGTACCAGGACCGGGTGAACCGCGCGTCGAACGCGCAGTCCTACGCCGAGCTCGCGGAGTTGTTCCGCGACCTGCCGCAGCCGCACCCGCCGTTCCTCGCGCCGCCTTCGGTGCCGTTCGCCGCCGTTCCGCCGCCACCGCCCCAGTTCACCCAGCCCTACGCGCCACCGGCCCAGTTCACTGGGCAGTACACCGGCCCTCAGCCGCAGTACGCGGTGCCACCACCACCGCCCGGCATGGGATATCCGAACCCGATGGCGCCGTACGGCTTCGACCCGATCACCGGGGTGCCGTACTCGGACAAGTCGAAGATCGTCGCGGGCCTGCTTCAGCTGTTCCTCGGCCACTTCGGTGTCGGCCGGTTCTACATGGGAGACACCGGTATCGGCGTCGCACAGCTGCTGACCTGCGGTGGCTGCGGAATCTGGGCGTTGATCGACGGGATCATCATCCTGATCAACGGCGGCACCGACGCCGAGGGACGCCCGCTGAAGGGCTAGACCCCGGCGAAGTTGCGGGCCACGCCCCACACGACGGCCAGCACGGCAGCGACGACCGGAACCGGCTTCGGCACCGGTCGTCGTTCACCCTGCCAGGACGCCCGCGTCCAGCGCGCGAACCACCACAGGAAGAACGGCACGCCGACCGCGAGCAGGAAGGCGTTGAAGTGCCACGCCGCCGCGATGTCACCGTGCAGCAGCGCGTGCACCATGCGCGTGGCGCCACACCCAGGGCAGTTGAACCCCGTCAGCCAGTTGAACGGGCACTTCGGCAGCAGGTTGCCGGGCTTGTTCGGGTCGACGAACATCAACAACGCGGCCCCCGCCGCCCCGGCTCCGAACACCATGAAAGGAGCTTTCATGGACCTGAGGTACATGAAAGCTCCTTTCATGGCACGTCAACTCCTACTTCTTGCGCGCGGCGTACCGCGTGGGCTTGTCCCGGAACGGCGCGTCGGCCGGACGCGGCTCGGCACGGCCCGCCAGCACCTCGCGGGCGGAGAGCAGCCCGGCGACGGTGGAGGCGTTCACGATCTCTCCAGAGAACACCATCCGCACCGCTTCGTCGAGCGGGAAGCGGTGGATCTCCAGATCCGCCTCCTCGTCGCCCTGCACCTCACGGTCCACCGAGGACAGCTCGCGGGCCAGGAACACCCGCACGACCTCGTCGGTGAATCCGGGCGAAGCGGCCACGTCGACCAGCACGTGCCATTCGCGACGCGTCGAGCCCGACCTCCTCGGCGAGCTCACGGCGCGCGCCGACGACCGGCGGTTCGCCGTCGTGGTCGAGCAGGCCCGGCGGGCAACTCCCAGAGGTGACGGCCCAGCGCATGCCGGTACTGGTGCATCAGCACGACCTCGCCGGGTCGTCGATCGCGACAACCGCGACCGCACCCGTGTGCTCGACGATCTCGCGCTTGGCCGTGCCGCCGCCGGGCATCTCCACGTCGTCCACGCGCAACGCGAGGATCTTGCCGACGTGCAGGTCCGGCTGGCGACCGTGCGGAAGTCGTGCGCTCGCACGTCGACGCCCCTCGAAGCTCCCGCCGTCAACGGCAGCCGGTCGGCCGACCCGGTAGTCGATCGCGGCCTTCACGAACGCCGCGAACAACGGGTGCGGCTGGGTCGGGCCGGGACTTGAGCTCCGGGTGCGCCTGCGTGGCGACGAAGAACGGGTGCACGTCGGCGGGCAGCTCGACGAACTCGACCAGGCGCCCGTCCGGCGACGTGCCGGAGAAGACCAGGCCGGCGTCGGAGAGCCTGCCGCGGTAGGAGTTGTTGACCTCGTAACGGTGCCGGTGCCGCTCGGACACCTCGGTGGCGCCGTACGCCGCCGCGACCTGCGACCCCGGCGTGAGCTTCGCGGTGTACGCGCCGAGACGCATCGTGCCGCCCATGTCGCGCTGACCGGAGACGACGTCCTCCTGGTCGGCCATCGTGGAGATGACCGGGTGACCGCCCTCTTCGAACTCCGAGGAGTTCGCGTCGGCGATGCCCGCGAGGTTGCGCGCCGACTCGATCACCATGCACTGCAGGCCGAGGCACAGGCCCAGCGTCGGCACACCGCGGGTACGGGTGTACTTCAAAGCGTCGATCTTGCCCTCGATGCCGCGCACGCCGAACCCACCGGGGATCAGCACGCCGTCCATACCGGACAACGCCCGTGCCGCGCCCTCGGGCGTCTGGCACTCGTCCGACGGCACCCAGCTTGATCTCGACCTTGGCGTGGTGCGCGAAACCGCCCGCACGCAGCGCCTCGGTGACCGAGAGGTAGGCGTCCGGCAGGTCGACGTACTTGCCGACCAGCGCGATCTTCACCGTCTCCGACGGGTTGTGCACGCGCTCGAGCAGGTCGCCCCACACGGTCCAGTCGACATCGCGGAACGGCAGCCCGAGGCGACGCACCACGTACGCGTCGAGGCCCTCGGAGTGCAGCACCTTCGGGATGTCGTAGATGGACGGCGCGTCCACGGCGGCGACGACGGCGTCGGTGTCGACGTCGCACATCAGGCGCGATCTTGCGCTTGAACGCGTCCGGGATCTCCCGGTCCGCACGGCAGACGATCGCGTCGGGCTGGATACCGATGTTGCGCAACGCCGCGACCGAGTGCTGCGTCGGCTTGGTCTTGAGCTCGCCGGACGGCGCCAGGTACGGCACCAGGCTGACGTGCAGGAAGAAGACGTTGTCGCGGCCGACGTCGTGGCGGACCTGACGGGCCGCCTCCAGGAACGGCAGCGACTCGATGTCGCCGACCGTGCCACCGACCTCGGTGATGACCACGTCGGGCGTGACGCCGTCGCCGTCCGGCTCGGCCATCGCGCGGATGCGCCGCTTGATCTCGTCGGTGATGTGCGGGATCACCTGGACCGTGTCGCCCAGGTACTCGCCGCGCCGCTCCTTGGCGATGACCTCGGAGTACACCTGTCCGGTCGTCACGTTCGCGTCGCCGCTCAGGTCACGCGCGAGGAACCGCTCGTAGTGGCCGATGTCGAGGTCCGTCTCCGCACCGTCGTCGGTCACGAAGACCTCGCCGTGCTGGAACGGGTTCATCGTGCCGGGGTCCACGTTCAGGTACGGGTCCAGCTTCTGCATGGTGACCCGCAGGCCGCGCGAGGTGAGCAACTGGCCGAGGCTCGACGCGGTGAGCCCCTTGCCGAGCGAGGAGGCGACGCCTCCGGTGACGAAGACGTGCTTGGTCGTACGTGCCTGCTGCACCAACGGGGCTCCCGTGAAATCCGTTAGGGGAAAATCCCCCTGTCCACGGGCACTAAAGCTAACACGCCCGCGGTCACTCAGCGCACCACGACCCGGCAGATCACATCACCCGATCGGCGCAGCGAGGGGATTCCCCGAATTTCGCGCGGTACGGGCCGGGATCAGGAATCGTGTGCTCGTGACCTTCGACGTGGCAGGGGAAGCAGCCAGAGCCGTGCGGGACCGCACGGCGGCGTGGCGTTTCATCGAAGGATTCGCGGCCACGTGGGCGGAACCGCTGGAGGCCCAGGACGGCTGGAACCGCCAGGATCTCGCCGACGCCGAGGAACGGCTCGCGGCGCGGCTCCCGGAGGCGCTGAAGGAGGCGCTCTCGCTGTTCGGCAAGCGGCCGGACCTCACGAGCAACCAGGACCGCCTGCTCACGCCCGCCGAGCTGCGCCTCGACAACGATGTCCTCGTCTTCCGCGCCGAGAACCAGTGGGTCGCCGCCTGGGGCGCGGAACTGTCCGGGGACGACCCCGCCGTGCTGATCAAGCTCGACCTCGTGCAGCGCGACGAGGAGCAGTGGGACCCGTGGCTGCCCCGGTTCTCCCAGGCCTGCGTGGAGATGGTGCTGTCGGAGGCGTTGTACCGCGACGGGGCCGAGACAGCGGACAGGGAGACGTCCGAGGAGGACATCTCCCTGCTGGAAACCCGTTTCCCGCGGTTGCCGCTGAACAGCCCCGGCACCCGGTGGTTCGGCACCGACGACGTGATCATCCGTGAGGACGACCGCCAGTGGCTGTGGGCCCGCGCCCGCACACCGGAAGCACTCGACTCACTGCTCCAGGCACTGCCTGGCGACTGGACTACGGAGCACTAGCTCGCGACGCCCGGCGAGGAAGCCTCGGCGTTGCCCGCGACGCCGTAGCGGCCCGACCGGCCTTCGAGCTGTTCACGCAGCGCCAGCACGGCGACGACCTGGCCCGCCGAGGTGTCGGAGTTGTCCACCGTGGACAGGATCGACGTCGCCGCCGTGTCCGCCCGCACCACGCCGATCGCGCCGGTGCCGTTGGCCGAGCCGTTCGCGCCGGCCAGCACGACACCCGCACCGGACCGGTCGAACTGCGTGGCGAACCGCGCGATCGTCGACGCCCGGTCCGCGGCGGAGTCACCGATCGCGGCGCCGCCGGTCAGCACGATCGCGAGCTGCGCGGGCTTGACGCCCGAGGTGGCCTTCACGAATCCCGCGTTGGACAGGCCCGCGAGCGCCGAGGCGGCTTCGTCGGGCGTGGCCTGCGGCTGGTTGTTGGCGGGGTTGAGCAGCAGCAACGAACCGAACAGGCCGCCGGCGCGCGTACCGGGGTCGGCGGCGGTCGGCAGCTGCGTTCCGGCGGGCTGCACGCGTGCGACGAGCTCGCGCAGCTGGTCGCCGCGGGACGGGTCGGCGAACGCGTCGGTCAGCTGGATCTCACCGGTGACCGTGGCGCCCGCCGCCTTCAGCAGACCGCCCAACGCGTCCCGATCGGACGGACGCGCGTCCGCGGTGGTCACCAGCACGACGGTGCGGTCGGTGAGCCGTTCCTTCACCGCGAGAGGGCCGACCGACGCGGCGAACTTGTCGGCCTCGGTGAGCTTGGCGTTCAACGCGTTCCGGTCGTTCTGCAGGTCGTTCACCTGCTGTGCCAACGAGTTCCTCTCGTCGCTCAGCCCGGACAGCAGCCGCCCGCTGATCGCGGTCGACCCCAGCACGACACCGATCGCCAGCGAGAGGAAGACCGCGGTGATCGAAACTATGTGGTAGCGCAGCGAGATCACGAGAACAACCCCTTGAACCAGTTGACGACGGATTGCCAGCCGTCGACCACGATGTCGACGTAGACGTGACCGACGCCGGACACCGCCAGTGCCGCCGCCATGGCGACGATCGCGGCGGTCACCAGCAGGACGATCACGCCCAGCGAGACCCGGCTGCGGTGCAGGGTGGCGACGGCCTCCCCGTCGACAAGCTTGCTGCCGACCTTCAGCCGGGTGAGGAACGTGGAGGGGTTGGAGCCGGAGTGGCCCCGGTCGAGGAACTCGCGCAACGTCGCGCGCAGCCCCACCGTGACGACCAGGGATGCCCCGTGCGCTTCGGCGAGCAGCAACGCGAGGTCCTCCGCGTTGCCCGACGCGGGGAACGTCACCGCGCCGATGCCCAGGTCCTGGATCCGCTGCAGGCCGGGCGCGTGCCCGTCGGTCTGCGCGGGCACGACGACCTCGGTGGCCGCGCGCAGTGACGCGGTGCCGATGCCGTCGGGGTCGCCGACGATGATGTCCGGCTTGTAGCCGGCGTCGTGCAGCGTGTCCGCGCCGGTTTCGACGCCGATCAGCACCGGCCGGTACTCGCGGATGTACTTGCGGAGCTTGCGCAGTTCCTCGGCGTGCGACGGTCCACCCGCGACGACCAGCACCTGCCGGTCGCGGATCGGCACGTACACCTCGGGCACGCCGACGCCGTCGAGCACGAGCGCCCGTTCGCGCCGCAGGAACTCGATGGTGTTGGCGGAGAACGCTTCCAGCTGCGCCGACATGCCGGCCTTGGCCTCGATCATGGCGTCGGCGATCGACTCGGCGTTCTGCTCGATGCCCTTGGCGAGCTCGCGTTCACCCGCGTAGACCACGCCCTCGTGCAGGCGGAGCTTGACGCCTTCCTTGATCTCGCGCAGCGCGGTGGCGCCGACGTTGTCGATCAACGGGATGCCCGCGTCGATCAGCAGTTCCGGCCCCAGGTTGGGGAACCTGCCGGAGATCGACGGCGAGGCGTTCACGACTCCGACCACCTCGGCGGCGACGAGCGCCTCCGCGGTTCGCCGATCCAGGTCGACGAGATCGAACACGGCGACATCGCCGGGACTGATGCGCCGCACCAGGTCACTCACACGCCGATCAACCCGCGCGACGCCGGTGACACCGGGCAGTTCGTGGTTGGCGCGGCTCAGCAACCCGGAAAGCTTCATGAGCCGATAGTGACTCACGGTGCGGACGCGACAGGTGAGGCACGCCGGGCGATTCGCGCTGGTCAGTCGTCGGGGTGAACTACTACGGCCCCAAACGCGAGCAGCACTCCGGCGAGCAGCACCCAGATCCCGGCGCCGAACCCGGCTTCCAGACCGGGGTCGATGGTGACGTTGCCCGCCTTGTGGAAGCCGATGGCGTTGACCAGGTACACGAACAGCATTCCGGTCACGCCCGCGAGCGCGGCCGCGCCGGCGAACGCGAACTTCTTCAGGAATATGCCCGCGAGCAGCAGGAGCGCGGCGACCGCGATCGGGATGCCGAACATCGGGCCGTGGGGGTCGACGGTGTCACCGAACTGGGTGCGCCAGCCGGTCGTGACGAACTCCGTCTGCGGCTGGTCGGGCACGAGGCGGATGCGGAGTTCGCTCAACGGCAGGAAGGTCGCGGTGACCGCCGCCGCCGTGGCGAGCACGAGCAGCCCGGTCTTGAGGAGCTTCACGCCGCCTCCTGCTGTGCCGCAATGGCGCCCACGAGCGCCACGAGCGTTCCCAGCGCGAGGAACACCAGCCCGAACCCGATCGCGAAGTCGCCCTGCTGGTCCGTCGCGTGTCCCCGTTCGGACACGACCAGGGTCGCGACGACGGCGGTGGCTCCGGCCTGCGCGACGGCGCCCGCCAGTGCCGCCCAGCGGATCCTGGCCCCGGCGACGAGCAGCGCGATCGTGGCCGCGATCGGAATGCCGTACCAGGGCGAGAGCTCGCCCGCGGGCCAGTCGCCGGGCTTGTTCAGGACCTCCGTGCCCCAGGCCCGGACCACCACCTCGACGTTTCCGGGGTACGCGGTGGAGTACCACGGCAGCACCATCGCACCCGCCGTCAGCACCACACCGGTCGCGATCAACGCGATCGCCGTCGGCCGCCTGATCAACGTGCTTCCTCCTCCTGTGACATCGCGATCCCGAACGGCGGAGTGTCGTCGTCCGTGAACTGATGCACCACGGCCTCGTCGCCCGGCTCCGATTGCGGCACCGGCTGTGCATGTTGGGCCAGTGCCGCACCGATCAACCCAATGATCGCGGCGGCGGTCAACAGGTACAGACCGGGCGAGCAGGTCAGCGTGATCGCCGCGGCCAGCACCCCGCCCAGCACCACCAGCAGCACCGGAACTCTCTGCCGATCAATCACTTCTTCGCCCCCACGTCGGCGCCGATCAGTCACTCTTGGGCTCGACAATCACCGGATACCCGTACGGCGGCGTGTCCGTGTCATCGATGTCGTCCTCGATCTGATGGATCACGACCCCGTCCGCGGCCACCTCTGCCCGCCGCTGCCACGGCAGCTCCTGGTGCAACAGCGCCGCCACCAACCCGACGCCCGCCGCGACGATGAGCAACGTGACCCCGTCGCCGCGCGTGACCTCCAACGGCACCGGCACGTTGATCTCGCCGAGCTGCTCGACCGTCTCCTGAATCGCGTTGAGCGACAACCAGGCCAGCCCCACCAGCATCCCGGCCCCCAGCAACGACCCGAGCCGCGCCACCGGCTGCCGGAACGCCAGCACCGCCGACACCGCCATCAATGCCCCGGCCACGACCGCGGGCACCCCGTACCGGATGGACGAGAGCTGCAGCGCCCCCTGGAAGTCGTCCCGGTCGACACCCCACGACGTCGCCACGAACTTGAGGTCGCGACCCGCGAACACGGTCTCCACGGAATAGGCGACCAAAAACGTCGCGGCAACGGCCAACCCGGCCGCGACGAACACCAGCACCGCCCCGAACACCCGGCGCGTGGTCACAGAGCCAGTCCACCTTCCACCGCACGACCGTGTGCGTCCGCTGACCGGGACTCGGTCACGTCCCATCATGCCGAACCGCGGTGTGCTCAGCGCGGATGGCCGCCCGCCCGACCCGGAAATCGACGAAGGGCGCTTTCGTCCACCTGAGGTGGACAAAAGCGCCCTTCGTACCGAATTCTCGGCGTGGCGGCCGAAAGTGAGGCGGCTCAGCTCTTCTTCTTGCGGCGCCGCACCACCGGCGCGGAGGACTTGTCCGCACTCGCCGCGGCCAGCAACTCCTCGGCGTGCGCACGACCTGTGTCCGTGGAGTCCATGCCTGCCAGCATGCGAGCCAGCTCGACCACCCGCTGCGAGTCGTCCAGCCTGCGCACCGCGGACCGCGTGAACGTGCCGTCCGCGGACTTGTCCACCACCAGGTGCCGGTCGGCGAACGCGGCCACCTGCGGCAGGTGCGTCACCACGATGACCTGGTGCGAGCGGGCAAGGCGGGCCAGCCTGCGGCCGACCTCGACCGCGGCGCGGCCACCGACACCGGCGTCGACCTCGTCGAAGACCAGGGTCGGCACCGGGTCGGAGTGCGAGAGCACGACCTCGAGGGCCAGCATCACGCGCGACAGCTCGCCGCCGGACGCGCCCTTGTGCACGGGCAGGGCGGGGGCGCCGGGATGCGAGATCAGGCGCAGTTCGACGTCGTCGACGCCGGACGCGCCCGCGTGCAGCACCGAGCGACCGACCTTCAGCGCCTGTGCGTCGCCGGACTCGGCATGGCGGGGACGGACGGCGAGCTCGACCGAGGCGTGCGGCATGGCGAGGCCGTCGAGTTCCTCGGTGACCGCCTTGCCCAGTTCGGTCGCCGCCTCGGCGCGCGCGGCGGTGACCTGCTCGGCCAGCGCGGCGAGCTCGACGGCGAGCTCGTCACGGCGGGTGGCGAGGGCGGCCAGTGCGTCCTCGGAGGTGTCGAGGCCGCCGAGCCGGGTGCGGGCGTCGTTCGCCCACGCGATCACGCCGTCGATGTCGGCGGCGTACTTGCGGGTCAGCGCCTTCAGTTCGGCCTGGCGCTGCAGGACCTGCTCCAGGCGGCCCGGATCGGCTTCCAGATGTTCCAGGTACGCGGAGATCTCGGAACCGACGTCGGTCAGCAGCATCGCGGCCTCGACCAGACGCGGTTCCATCTCGCGCAGACGCGGGTCCTCGGAGGTCGACAACCGGCGGCGGGCCTCGGAGATCAGGCCCAAAGCGCCTGGGTTGTCCGGGTCGCCGTCCAGTGGGCCCGCCACCGCGTACTGGGCGCCGGACGCGGACTCGCGGAGCTGGTCGGCGTCGGCGAGGCGGCGCGCCTCGTCGTGCAGCTCGGTGTCCTCGCCGGGCTTCGGGTCGACCGCGTCGATCTCGGTCAGGCCGTGGCGCAGCAGGTCGGCCTCGCGGGCGAGCTCTCGGGAACGCTCGGAGCGTTCGCGCAGCTCGGTGGCCACGCGCAGCCACTCCTCGCGGATGCGCTGGTACTCGCGCAGCGGCTCGGCCACGTCGTCGGCCGCGAACCGGTCCAGCACGGCGCGCTGCTCGGTGGGACGCATCAGGCGGAGCTGGTCGTTCTGGCCGTGCACGGCGATCAGCTGCTCGGCGAGCTCCGACAGCACGCCGACGGGCACGGAGCGGCCACCGACGTGGGCACGCGAACGACCGTCGGCGCCCACGGTGCGGATGGCGATCAGCGAGCCGTCCTCGTCCGCCTCGCCGCCGACTTCCTCGGCGACCTTCGCGGCAGGACTGCCCGCGGGAGCCTGGAACCGGCCCTCCACCACCGCCTTGTCTGATCCGGTACGCACACGGGACGCCTCTGCCCGGCCTCCGCCGAGCAGGTGCAACCCGGTCACGACCATGGTCTTGCCCGCGCCCGTCTCACCGGTGACAACGGTGAATCCGGGGTCCAGTTCAAGGGTGGCCTCGTCGATCACGCCAAGGCCATTGATGCGCATCTCGGCCAGCACAGGGCGAACCTTACTTGTCGGGTCCGACATTTCCGGATAGGACGTACTTCTGGGGGCACCATAACGAGCCAGTGCCGACGCACCGAGCGGAGCCGTCAACCTGCCGATGGTCCCCGCCATCCCTTCACCGGCAGCGCGAACTTCTCCACCAGCCGGTCGGTGAACGGGGCCTGGCGCAGCCGGACGACCTTGAGCGGCTTCTCGCCCTCCACGATCTCGATCCGCGCACCCGCGGGCAGCTCGAACGTGCGCCGCCCGTCCGCGGACAGTGCCGCCGGGTGGCCGGTCTGCTCGATCTCGAACGCCACGTGCGACTTCGGCGAGACGACCAGCGGCCGCGCGAACAACGCGTGCGCGTTGCTCGGCACCACCAGGATCGCCTGCACGTCCGGCCACACGACCGGGCCGCCCGCGGAGAACGCGTACGCCGTCGAACCCGTCGGGGTCGCGCACAGCACACCATCGCAGCCGAACGCCGACACCGGCCTGCCGTCGACCTCGACGACGACCTCGAGGATGCGTTCGCGGATCAGCTTCTCGACGCTGATCTCGTTCAACGCCCACGTCTTCACGACCACGTCGCCGTTGACCTTGGCGATGAGGTCGAGCGTCATGCGTTCTTCCACGAAGTAGTCGCGCTCCAGCACGTGGCCGACCGCCTCGTGCAACGCGTCCGAGTCCGCCTCGGCGAGGAACCCGACCCTGCCAAGATTCACTCCCAGCACCGGCACCCCCGCCGGCCGCGCGAGCTCGGCGCCGCGCAGGAACGTGCCGTCACCGCCGAGGACGAGAACGAGCTCGGTGCCCTCGGCCGCGTGGTCGTCCGCGGGCATGACCTTGGTGCAGCACGACGGCCCGAGGTCACGGGCCTCGTCATCGAGCACCCGTGTCGTGATGCCGCCGACCGCGAGGCGGCCCGCGACCTGACGGGCCAGGTCGATGTTGCTCTGGTGTCCGGTGTGGACGACCAGCAGGATTTCCCTCATTGGGGCCCTTCTGCGACAGCGGAGCGCACCATCTCGACAGCGTCGGCCTGTGGGCCGCGCCGCAACCAGAGGAAGTACTCGACGTTGCCGGACGGTCCGGGCAGCGGGCTCGCGACCACGCCGTTGACGGCCAGTCCCAGTTCCCCGGCGGCCGCGGCGACCTCGAGGACCGCCTCGGCCCGCAGTTCCGGCTCGCGCACGACACCACCGGAGCCGAGGCGTTCTTTGCCGACCTCGAACTGCGGCTTGACCATCGGCAGCAGATCGCCTTCCTCGTCGAGGCACGCGGCCAGTGCGGGAAGCACCAGCCTCAACGAGATAAACGAAAGATCGGCTACGACGAGTTCAACTTTCCCGCCGATGTCTTCGGGCGTGAGTGCGCGGACGTTGGTCCGGTCCTTCACCACGACCCGGTCGTCGGTCTGCAGCTTCCAGTCGAGCAACCCGCGCCCGACGTCGGCCGCGACCACCTGCCTGGCGCCCTTGCGCAGCAGCACGTCGGTGAAACCGCCAGTGGACGCGCCCGCGTCGAGGCAACGCCTGCCCGCGGGGTCGATCTTGAAGCCGTCGAGTGCGCCGATCAGCTTGTGCGCGCCCCTGCTCGCCCAGTTCGGGTCGTTGTCGATGTCCTTGACGACTACCGCGTCCGACGTCTCGACCGCCGTCGCGGGCTTCGTCGCGACGGTGCCGCGCACCGTGACGCGACCGTCCGCGACGAGTTGGCTGGCGTGCTCACGGGACCTGGCGAGCCCCCTGCGCACGAGTTCGGCATCGAGCCGCACCCTGCGAGGCACTGTGCATCACACCTTGTCGATGCTCGACAGTGCGTCGGTGAGCGTCGCGTGCACGGCGTCGAACCTCGCCACGTGCTCGGCGAGGGGAACGTTCTCGAGCCCGTCGAGCCGCTCCAGCGCGCCGTCGATGGCGTCGGCCGGGTCGGGCGGAGGTCCGGGCAGGGGGTAGGTCACGGCTATCACGGTAGCCGATGCAGTACCGACAGGTCCGCGCCGACATACGTGGGCCGCTGGTCTTCCGGAAGCGCTTGCGCCTCTTCCTCCGTCGACACACCCGTGAGCACAAGCAGCGAGTCCATGCCCGCGTTGACCGCACCCAGGATGTCCGTGTCGAGCCGGTCCCCGATGACGAGCGGCCGGTGCGCGCCGAGCTCCTTCGCCGCCTGCTGCAGCAACGGCGTGGCCGGCTTGCCCGCCACGAGCGGCTCCTGGCCGGTGGCGGTCTTCAGCGCCGCGACCAGGCTTCCGTTGCCGGGCAGCAGCCCACGCTCGGTGGGCAGGGTGGCGTCGACGTTGCACGCCACCCACAGCGCGCCGTTGCGGATGGCCACCGCGGCCTCGGCCAGCTCACGCCATCCGAGGTCCATCGACAGGCCCTGCACGACGGCTTTGGCGCCCTCGGCCGAGTCGGTCGGGACGAGGCCCCGCTTGAGTACCTCGGCCTGCAGCGCCTTCGTGCCGAGAACGAGCACAGTGGACCGCTTCGGCAGGCGTTCGGCCGCCATGGCCGCGCCTGCCTGCGCGGACGTGCTCACCTCGTCGATGCTCGTGTCGAACCCGAGCTCGACGAGGTGATCGGCGACCGCCTGCGGTGAACGAGAGGCGTTGTTGGTCACGTACCGGATCCCGACGCCGTGCCTTCTCGCTTCGGCGATCGCCTCGGCGGCACCCGGCACGGCCTCGGACCCGCGGTAGACGGTGCCGTCGAGATCGATCAGCAACGCGTCGTACCGGTCGACCAACGTCTCGCTCACTGCTGTGCGGTCTCCTCCTGGGTGAGCTCGAACGCGCGCTCGGCGGCGTCCGTCTCCCCTTCGTCGTCAGCCTCGGCGGCGTTGAGGAACCACTTGCCGGCTTCCTCGATACGACCGGCCGCGGCCAGGTTGTCGGCGTAAGCGTAGAAGAGCCGCGCGGAGTACGGATTCCGCTGCCCCGGATCGAGGTCCGGCCCCTGCAGCGCGATCACCGCGGCATCCAGCTGACCCATGTCCCGACGCGCACCGGCCGCGACGATCCGCAGCTCGATCGCGTCTTCCTGGGACAGTTCGGCCGCAGCCGGATCCTTCGACAGGTCGATCGCCCGCTCCGGCCGGCCAAGGGCCCGCTCGCAGTCGGCCATGATCGCCAGGTGGCCCGCACCGGTCATCATCCGGCGGGCGGCGCGCAGCTCGCTGAGCGCCTCGGCCCACTCGTCCGCGAAGTACGCGGTCAGACCCGCTGCCTCACGAACCACACCCACGCGTGCCGCCTTGCTGCGCGCGTACCGGGCGTGCTCCAGAGCCAGCTCCGGCTCCTCGTCGATCAGAAGCCCGGCCGCGGCCAGGTGCCTGCCGACGATCTCGGCGAGGCCCTTGGGAAGGCTGCGGAGCTCGGCCTTGATCTCCGGGTCGAGCAGGGAGAGGTCGGCCTCTTCGGGCAGCTCGGGACGGCCGCCACGGGGAGCGGGCGCTTCCTCGCGCTCGTCGGCGACACGTTCGTCGCCGGCCGCCTGGTCGTCAGCGGCAACGCGCTCGTCGCTGCTGTCGTCCGCTGCGAGACCGTCACGGTCGCTGTCGGCGTCCTCCACGGCTTCGGGACCGTCGGCCGCAGGTGCGCGGTCGTCAGCCGAGGCGGAACGGACATCAGCCTGGTCGCTGGACGCCGAGTCGGTGTCCGAGCCTTCGGCCGCGTCGTTCTCGTCGCTCTTGTCGCTTGCGGCCATGGCAGCGTCGAACTGGTCACGGGCAGACGCGGCGCGTGATGCCGCCGCGCCGTCGCCCAGGCGGTAGCCGCCGCGGGCGGGCCTGTCGGCCTCACCGTCGGTGGCTACGTCCGAGGCGGCCTTGTCGCTGGTCGCGTCGAGGTTCGCGTCGTCCTTGCTCGTGGCGTCCTGACCGGCCGGGTCCTGGTCCGCGATGCGGTCCTGGAAGCGGGCCGCACGCTCACGGCTGCGCTCGTCACGGCGTTCGTCGGTGCGGTCGTTGCGGTCAGCGGAGTCGTTGCCCCGGTAGCCGGGACGGTCGCTGGAGCTGTCCTTGCCCCGGTAACCACCACGGTCGCCGGAGTCCTTACCGCGGTAACCACCGCGATCGCTGGAGTCCTTACCGCGATAGCCACCACGGTCACCCGAGTCGCTGCCGCGGTAGCCGGGACGGTCGCCGGAGCGGTCGTCACGGCCGCGGGAGCCGGAGCCCTCGTTGCGCTGGGAGCTGCCGCTGCGGTTGGCACCACGGTCGCCGGAGTCGTTGCCGCGGTAGCCGGGACGGTCACCCGAACGCTCGCCACCACGGTCGTCGCGACGGAAACCGCCGCGCTCGCCGGAGCCTTCCTTGCGGAAGCCGGGACGGTCGCTGGAGCTGTCCTTGCGGTAACCGCCGCGGTCACTGGAGCTGGAGCTTGAGCTGTCCTTGCCCCGGTAGCCACCGCGATCGCCGGAGTCCTTACCGCGGTAACCACCACGGTCGCTCGAGTCGCTGCCCCGGTAGCCGGGACGGTCGCCCGAGCCTTCCTTGCGATAGCCGCCACGGTCACTGGAGCTGGAGCTGTCCTTGCCCCGGTAGCCACCACGGTCGCCAGAGTCCTTACCGCGGTAACCACCACGGTCGCTCGAGTCGCTGCCGCGGTAACCGGGACGGTCACCCGAACGCTCGCCACCGCGATATCCGCCACGGTCGCTGGAGCTGTCCTTGCCCCGGTAGCCACCACGGTCGCCGGAGTCCTTACCGCGGTAACCACCACGGTCGCTCGAGTCGCTGCCGCGGTAACCGGGACGGTCACCCGAACGCTCGCCACCGCGATATCCGCCACGGTCACCGGAGCTTCCTTACGGAAGCTCGGACGATCGCTGGAACCTTCCTTACGGAAGCCGGGACGGTCGCTCGAGCTGTCCTTGCCGCGGTAACCACCGCGATCACCGGAGTCGCTGCCGCGGTAAGCGGGACGGTCGCCGGAACGGCTGCCGCGGTCACTGGAGTCGCTGCCCCGGTAGCCAGGGCGGTCCCCGGAACGGGCGCCGCGATCGCTGGAATCCTTGCCGCGGTAGCCGGGACGGTCGCCGGAGCTGTCCTTGCCCTTGTAGCCACCACGGTCGCTGGAATCCTTGCCGCGGTAGCCGGGACGGTCGCCCGAGCGCTCGCCGCTGCGGAAACCACCGCTGGAGCTGGAGCTGTCCTTGCCGCGGTAACCACCACGGTCGCTTGAGCTGGAACCGGAGCTCGAACCCTGGCCGCGGTAACCGCCGCGGTCACTGGAGTCCTTGCCACGGTAGCCACCGCGGTCACTCGAGCTGGAGCTCGCGCCGCGATAGCCGCCACGGTCGCCGGAACCCTCGCCGCGGGAGCCGCGGTCGGAGGAACTCGTGCTGTTGCGGTAGCCGCCACGGTCGTTGCGGTTGCCGGCGCGGTTGTCTCGACGGTCGCCGCTCTGGCTGCGGTCTCCGGAGCCTTCACCACGCTGGTAGTTGCCGCGGTCGTCGCGGCTGCTGCTGGAGCTGCTGTTAGTGCTGCTGCTGTTGTTGCTGCTGAACTTACGATCGCCTGCTGGGCGGCCACCCTCGGAACGGCGCGGTCGGTCTCCCTGGCCACGCTGACGGTCGCCGGGACGATCCCCGAACCTAGACACCAAATCCTCCTATGGACACGCTGAAAGGGGCTTGTGATTTGAGCACTGTTGTTGTGCCCCGCATCACAAGCCCCTTCAGGGAAGTAAAGTTCG
>CAVYAD010000034.1:0-186000 GCA_963766275.1 uncultured Actinomycetota bacterium | reverse complement strand
CGGCCGTGAAGCCACCCTGGTCGATCGCCGGCGAGCCGGCCTTGAGCCGGAAGTCGCCGGTCGTCGGGCTCGCAGAACACGGCATCCGCGCTGAACGGGCTCTGCAGCGTGCGGGTGTAGGAGTCCGTGACGGTGTTCGGCGGCGACAGGATCCGGAGCACGTTGAGGATGCCCGGGTAGATCGTCTTCGCCGTCCCGTTCTGGATGATCGAGTCCGTGACGACGGCGTCGATGTTGCCGACCGGGCCGCGCATCTGTCGCCGGTTTGCCTTGCTCCCGTCGAGGACGAGGCCGTTGTCGACCCGGCGAGCGTGACGTGACGCAGGACGACGTCGACGTCGCCCGGGTTCGAGCTCAGCCCGTTGCCGTTGCCGGTGTTGACCGACAGGCCCGCGACGCCGCCGCGTGCAAGCGAGGACTCCATCGTCAGCTTCTTGTCGTCGGTCGAGTCGTCGGCCGAGGTGACGCGCACGGCGGCCGTCGCGAGGCCGCTCGTGGCGATCGCGCTGCGCACGATCTTGTTCGTCGTGCCCGCGGAGAACGTCACGCCGTCGCCGTACGGGCTGGCAACGACCGTGTCCTCGATGATCAGGCCCGCGGCGCCCTCGGAGATGATCCCGGCGGCGGAGCCGTTGACCTGCGCGAGGACGAGGTGCTGGATCTTCGAGACGCCGCCACTGTTGCCCGAGAAGGCCAGGTTGCCGTTGACCCCGAAGTTCGGCTTGCCCGTGATCGTGACGTTGACGTCGAACGTGGCCCAGCCGTACGCGGCCGATTCGACGTTGAAGACGTCACCGGTGATTCGCGGCCGCCGCGGCGGCCGCAGCGAGCCCCCCGCAGATCAGGTCGCCGGGAGCCCCGCAGCTCCTCCGCCCGGCTTCGACCGTGTACGTGGCCGCCTGCGCCGCAGCCGGTGCGGCAGAGCACTGCCGCGAGGCAGCAGCGATGGTATAGCGAGCGACGACGGCCCGTTCGTGGCATTCATTCCTCCAGATCTCGGCGCAAGAGCTTTCCCGACTGCGTCCTCGGCAACTCTAGGGAGAACCTGAACACTTTGGGCACCTTGTATCGGGCCAGCCGGACAGCCACAGTAACCCTCCAGCTCGCCGCGCTGTTGCGGTGGCCCCGGGCGCAGGACGATCGTTGCGACGACCGCTCGCCCCATTCCGCGTCGGCGACGCCGTGGACGGCCACGTCGGCGACCGCCGGATGCGCCGCGAGCACCGCCTCGACCTCGGCCGGAGCGACGTTCTCGCCGCCGGTGACGATCGTGTCCGCGGCGCGCCCGGTGACGTCAGGCGCCGCGGCGTCCAGCTCGCCGAGGTCGCCGGTGTGCAGCCAGCCGTCGCCGCGAGCGCGCCCGGCGCGACCGTCGGCCCGCGCGACGAGGATCTCGCCGCCCGGCGCGCGATCCGCACGCGCGTGCAGAACAGCGGCGGGCCGCCGGTCGTGACCTGCGAGCAGGCCTCGGTCAGCCCGTAGGTCGTGACGGCCGGCACGCCGCGCCGCGGCGCGCGCTCGAGCAGCGCCGGCGCGATCGGGCGCGCCGCCGACGAGCGCGGCGCGCAGCGCCGGCGGCCGCTCCAGCCCGGCGTCGAGCAGCCGCGCGAGCGTCGTCGGGCACGACCGACACGAGCGTCGCGCCGCCCTGCGCGAGCTCGGCCGACGGCCGCGGTCGGCGTCGAAGCGCTCGTGCAGGACGGCGGTCGTCGCGTAGATCGCGCTGCGCAGCAGGATCGACAGCCCCCCGACGTGCGACAGCGGCAGCGTGCACAGCCAGCGCTCGGCCGGGTCCAGGCCCAGCGCGACGGCGGAGCCCAGCGCGCTCCACAGCCAGTTGCCGTACGTCAGCACGACCGGCCGCGGCGCCGGCGGTCGTGCCCGACGTGTGCATGACGATCGCGGGCGCGTCCAGGTCGTGCGTCGCAGCCGCGGCGCGCCGCGATCCTCCGGCCCTGAGCGGCGTCGACGACGAGCGCGCAGCCCCGCAGCCGCGCGGCACGCTCGGCCGCGCGCTCAAGCGCAGGTCGAGCGGGCACGGCGACCGCGCCCAGGCGCAGGCACCCGTGCAGCGTCTCGACGAACGCCACGCCGCGCCGGCAGCGCCAGCGCGACCCGGTCGCCGGGCGCGCGCGCCGAGCCGCGCGCAGCCGCCGCGCCGCGCGCGTCGCGGCCGCATCGAGCTCGGCGTACGTCCTCGCGCCGCCGGCGCGTCGCAGCGCGACGGCGTGCGGATGGGCGCGGGCGCGCGCGGTCAGCCAGCACTCGACGAGCACTCGCCGGAAAGTAGCCTGCACGCCCATGGCAGTGACCTGGACCCAGCGGCGGCGACTACTCGGACATCCGCTACGAGCTCAGCGGCGACGGGCATCGCGAAGATCACGATCGACCGGCCCGAGGTGCGCAACGCGTTCCGGCCCGCAGACGCGTCGATCGAGCTGTCGCGACGCGTTCGAGCGCGCGCGCGAGGACCCCGACGGTCGGCGTGATCATCCTGACCGGCGAGGGCCCGCTGGCGTTCTGCTCGGGCGGCGACCAGCGCGTCCGCGGCGACACCGGCTACGTCGGTGACGAGCCGACGGCAGGCGCGGGCGTCGGCCGCTTCCACGTCACCGACCTGCACGTCCAGATCCGCCGCCTGCCCAAGCCGGTGGTCGCGATGGTCGCGGGCTACGCGATCGGCGGCGGCCACGTCCTGCACGTGGTCTGCGACCTGACGATCGCGGCCGACAACGCGCGCTTCGGCCAGACCGGCCCGAGGGTCGGCTCGTTCGACGGCGGCTTCGGCGCCTCGCTGCTGGCCGCGCCTGGTCGGCCAGAAGAAGGCCAAGGAGATCTGGTTCCTGTGCCGCCAGTACGACGCGCAGCAGGCGCTCGACATGGGCCTGGTCAACACCGTCGTGCCGCTCGACGCAGCTCGAGGACGAGACCGTCGGCGTGGTGCCGCGAGATGCTCGCAGCTGTCGCCGTTCGCGCTGCGCCTGCTGAAGGCCGGCTTCAACGCCGACGAGGACGGCCTGGCCGGCATCCAGCAGCTCGCCCACGACGCCAACCTCCTCTTCTACGCGACCGGAGGAGGCGCAGGAGGGCCGCGACGCCTTCAAGGAGAAGCGCACGCCCGGACTTCGCGCAGTTCCCGAAGCGGCCGTGAACCGACGCATCTGGGTCATGGCGGCGCGGCCGCGGACGCTGCCCGCAGCCATCGCTCCCGTGCTGGTCGGCACGGCGCTGGCCGGCCAGCTCGAGCGGCGTCTTCCGGCGCGCGGCGCGTTCATCGCGGCGCTGCTCGGCGCGTCCTCGATCCAGGTCGCCGACGAACTACGCCAACGACTACTCCGACGGCGCCGCGGCACCGACGCCGACGACCGCCTCGGGCCGGTGCGGCGTGGTCGGCCAGGGGCCTGGTCGCCGCCGAAGCGGTGAAGCGGGCCGCGCTCGCCATCGTTCGGCGTGGCCGCGGTCGCGGGGCTGGCGCTCGATCGCGGTCGCGGCTCGAGCTCCTGCGTCGTCGGCGTCGCGTCGTTCGCTGGCCGGCTGTCTCTACACGGGCGGCCCGCGGCCCTACGGCTACGCCGGGCTCGGAGAGGTGTTCGTGTTCGTGTTCTTCGGCGTCGTGGCGGTCGCCGGCTCGACGTTCGCGCATGCCAGAACGGGTCCATGTCGACGACGAGGTCCTTGACGATCGGCAGGTTCCCCATCGCCGAGATCACGGGCACGTGCCCCGCCTGCGCGATGTCGTACATGCGCGTCTTGCACGCGAGCACCGCCGCGCCGTCCATGCGCATGCCGCAGGAGCCGCAGATCATCATCCGGCAGCTCTTGCGGTAGGCGAGCGTGCCGTCGTGCTGGTCCTTGACGATGTCGAGGCAGTCGAGGAGCGTCGCCTCCTCGGGCGCGTCGATCTCGTACTCCTGCAGCTCGCGCTCGCCGGTACGCGAGTTGAACCGCCAGACCTTGAGACCGACCTGCATCCCCTAGTACTTCCTCTCCATCGGCTCGTACTTCGTGATAGCGACGTCCTTCGTAGGAGCAGCTCGGGCCCGCCGTGCGACCCAGCGCGAGATCGAGTGCTTCATGAAGTTCTCGTCGTCGCGCTCGGGATAGTCGTACGGGCCGCGCGTGCGCGCCGCGGCTCTCCTTGCGGGCGACCCCGGCCTGCAGCATGCACGCGGCGAGCTCGATCATGTTGCCGAGCTCGATCGCCTGGGTCAGGTCGCTGTTGAAGACCTCGCCCTTGTCCTCGATCGACGACGCCGCGCTCGTAGCGCTCCCGCAGCTCGTCGATGATCTCGATCTGCTGCGCCATCTGGTCCTCGCGGCGGAAGACGCCGAAGTTCTCGAGCATCGAGGTGCCGAGGTCGTTGCGGATCTGCCACGGCCGCTCGCCCGCGCTCGACGTCGAGCAGGTCCTTCAGCTCGCGCTCGGCGTCCGCCTCGGCGCTCGGCGGCACGTCGATCGTCGTGTGCGAGAGCGCCCACTCGGCGGCGGCGCGGCCCGGCGCGCCGGCCGAACGTGATCGTCTCCATCAGCGAGTTGCCGCCGAGCCGGTTCGCGCCGTGCACCGACACGCACGCGACCTCGCCGGCGGCGTACAGCCCGGTCAGCTCGGTCGCGCCGTCGTTGTCGGTCTCGACGCCGCCCATGTGGTAGTGCGCGCCCGGCCGGACGGGCACGGGGTCGTAGATCGGATCGACGCCGGCGAACGTCATCGACAGCTCGCGCGAGCCGGGCAGCCGCTCGATGATCCGCTCCGCGCCGAGGTGGCGCATGTCGAGGATAGACCGAGCCGTTGATGCCACGGCCGTCGTCGATCTCCGTCTGCTCCGAGCGCGAGACGACGTCGCGCGACGCGAGCTCCATCGCGTTCGGCGCGTAGCGCTTCATGAAGCGCTCGCCCTCGCTGTTGATCAGGTAGGCGCCTTCGCCGCGGCAGCCCTCGGTGAGCAGGATCCCGGTCGGGTACAGCGTCGTCGGGTGGAACTGCATGAACTCCATGTCCTTGAGCGGCAGCCCGAGGCGCAGCGCCATCGCGGCGCCGTCGCCGGTGCAGGCGTAGGCGTTCGTCGTCGTGCGATAGATGCGTCCCTGCCCGCCGGTCGCGAGCACGACCGTCTTCCCGCCGACCGTCTTGAGGCCGCCGTTCAGCAGGTCCCAGCAGACGACGCCCTGGCAGCGGCCGTCGTTCTCGACGAGCTTCCAGGCGAAGTACTCCTCGTACACCGTGATGTCGCGCTTCACGAGCTGCTCGTAGAGCACCTGGATCAGCACGTGGCCGGTGATGTCGGCCGCGTAGACCGTGCGCGGCGAGCCGGCGGCGCCGAACGGGCGCTGCGCGAGCTTGCCGTCGTCGCGCCGCGAGAAGAAGGCGCCCCAGTGCTCGAGCTGGTAGATGTCGCCCGGCGCCTCGCGCGTGAAGATCTCGATCGCGTCCTGGTCGCCGAGGTAGTCCGAGCCTTTGACCGTGTCGAAGGCGTGGATCTCGGGCGAGTCCTCGGCAGCGTTCCCGAGCGCGGCGTTGATGCCGCCCTCGGCCGCGCCGGAGTGGCTGCGGGTCGGGTGGAGCTTCGAGATCACGGCGACGTCTGCGCCCGCGTCGTGAGCCTCGATCGCCGCGCGCATTCCCGCGCAGCCGGCGCCGACGACCAGGACGTCGTGGGTCGCTTCCACGATGGCGGACGCTACCGGAACGACCGGGGCTAGTCGCGGCACTTCAGCGCGAACGGACGTCTCGACGATCCAGAGCGGGCCGTCGCGCGCACGTCGAGCGCGTTGCGGCTCCGTCCGACCTCGGTCAGGCTCGTCTGCGACGCAGCGCTGGACGCTTCGTGCCGCTCGCGCTCGATGCGACCGGCGCCCGTGCGTCAGGACGCGATCGGGGGCATGAAGCTCCAGGCGCGCACCTGGCGGTGCACGCTCGGCGGCCGGCCTGCGACGGGTCGATCGTCGCAGTATTCCGGCTCGAACATGCTCTGGTACTCGCCGCCCTCCTGCGGGATCGCCGCGGTCGCCGCCTGCGAGCCGCGTCGAAGACCATCGGCAGCAGCTCGGCGCCGACAGCCGTCGAACTTCGCGCATGAGCGTCTCCTCGGTGTCGTCCGTCGATCGAGCGGGATCGACTTCTGCGCCAGGATGTTGCCGGTGTCGAACGCTGCGTCCATCAGGTGGTAGGTCAGCCCGATCTCCGTCTCGCCGTTCCGGACCGCCCACGCGCTCGGGAACGGGCCGCGGTAGCGCGGCAGCAGCGACGGATGGCCGTTGACGATCCCGAGCCGCGGCACGTCGATCGCCTCCTGCGGGATCAGCCACGGGAAGCCGGTGCAGAGCGCCGAGGTCCGCCTCGTAGGCGCGCAGCAGGCGGCGCGAGCGAGTGCTTCGACGCCGCGAACAGAATGTCGAGCTCCTCGGGTCGTCGGCGACATGCGCGGCGGCGAACGGCATCGGGGCGTCTCCGGCAGCGCGACGCCGCGGCGTGATCACCGCGACAGTCTCGTGGCCGAGCGGCGCGGACGATGCGCGGTGTACGCCTGCGCGACGGCGGGCAGCGACCGTGATGATCGCGACGCGCCATCGGCGCGCTCGCGCATCAGACCGTCGGGCCGGCGCGCGCGGATCGCGTCGTCGACGTCGGCGAACCGCTTCGCGAAGTTGTCGGCGAACAGTCGCGCGAGCTCGCGCGCCTTCGGTCGTAGTGCTCGGGGTCGCGCCAGGTCGACCGCGGATCGAGCAGCTTCGTGTCGACGCCCGGCACGCGCAACGGGCACCTCGAAGCCGAACACGTCGTCGGTGCGAAACTCGGCGCCGTCGAGCTCGCCGGACAGCGCGGCGCGCAGCATCGTGCGCGTCGCCTGGATCGGCATCCGCTGCGCCTTCGCCGAACGGCCCGCCGGTCCAGCCGGTGTTGACGAGCCACACGGTCGCGCCGTGCTCGTCGAGCTTCTCGCCGAGCATCTGCGCGTAGACCGCCGGCGGCTGCGGCAGGAACGGCTGGCCGAAGCAGGTCGAGAACGTCGGCTGCGGCTCGGTGACGCCGATCTCGGTGCCGGCGAGCTTGGCGGTGAAGCCGGAGAGGAAGTAGTAGAGCGCCTGGTCGCGCGAGAGCCTGCGCGATCGGCGGCAGGATCCCGAACGCGTCGGCGGTCAGGAAGATGACCGAGTGCGGATGGCCGGCCTGCTTCGCGGGCAGCGCGTTGCCGATCTGCTCGAGCTTGTACGCGGCGCGCGTGTTCTCCGTCTTCGAGTCGTCGTCGAGGTCGAGACGCCCTGCTCGTCGATCGTCGACGTTCTCGAGGATCGTCCCGAAGGTGCGCGTCGTCCGGAAGATCTCGGGCTCGGCCACCGGCGAGAGCCGGATCACCTTCGCGTAGCAGCCGCCTTCGATGTTGAAGACGCCGCTGTCGCCCCAGCCGTGCTCGTCGTCGCCGATCAGCGAGCGCTCCGGGTCGGCCGAGAGCGTGGTCTTGCCCGGTGCCCGAGAGGCCGAAGAAGATCGCGACGTCGCCCGTCCTCGCCGACGTTCGCCGAGCAGTGCATCGGGAAGACGCCCTCGAGCGGCAGGCGGTCGTTCATCACGGTGAAGATCGACTTCTTGATCTCGCCCGCGTAGAACGTGCCGCCGACGAGCAGCTCCGTGCGTCCCGGGATGCAGCACGACGAACGTGCCCGAGTGCGCGTGCCGTCCTCCGCCGGGTCCGCCTCGAGATCCGGCGTGTGCAGCACGAGCGCCTGCGGCCGGAACGTCCGCCTGCTCCTCGGCGCGTCAGGTCGATGAACATCGTCGTCGCGAAGAGCGCGTGGTACGGGTGCGCGGTGACGACGCGCACGCCGAGCCGATGCGCCGGGTCCGCGCCGGCCCAGGCATCGACGACGTAGAGCGCGTCGGCTGCTGCGAGGTGCGCGGTCGACCTTCTCGCGCAAGCCGTCGAAGTGATCCTCCGAGAGCTTCTGGTTGACCTCGCCCCACCAGATGCGATCGCGTCGATGACGGCTCGTCGACGAGGAACTTGTCCTTCGGCGAGCGGCCGGTGAACGTGCCCGTGTCGACGACGAGCGGCCCGCCCTCGGCCAGCTTCGCCGTCGCCGCGCCGCGAGCGCGTGCGTGTAGAGCAGCGAGGTCGTCGGGTTTCGGTAGACGCGCGCCGGAGGCGTCGATCCCGTGCTCGGTGAGGTCCACACGGCCGGAGAGCTCAGTCGCTGTCATCCGGAGCGCCTCCTTCAAGGTGTCGCCAGACGTTCATGAACCGGTCGGAATCGTGCGAGCGGCCGACGAACGGCTGCATGGTACGGGCTTCGGCCCTGCGGTCGCCGAGGCAGCGTCGGCAGGCGCGGTTCAGATCTGCCAGTCGCCGCCGCGCAGCACCGGAACGCGCTCGCCGGCGGCGGTGATGCCGTCGACCTCGAGCTCGGGCGAGCCGATCATGAAGTCGATGTGCGTGCGCGCTCGTCGTTCACGCGGTCGACGTGCTCGCTCGTCGACGAGGAACGGGAAGCCGCTGCCGAGCGCGATGTGGCTGGCGGCGTTCTCGTCGAGCAGCGTGTTGAAGAAGACCGTGCCGAGCGGGCCGATGCGCCCCTGCCGGTCGACGAGCGCGAGCTCGCCGAGCCGGCAGAGCGCCGTCGTCGATCGCGAGCTGCGAGCGCAGCGCCTCGCCGTTCTCGTCGGCGTCGATCTCGACCGCGTCGCCGTCCTCGAAGCGCACGCGCAGGCCGCGAATGATCGTGCCGTCGCGCAGGACGAGCGGCTTCGTCGAGGTGACGTGGCCCTCCGTCCGCAGCGGGTCGGGCGTCGTGAAGACCTCTTCGGTCGGCAGGTTCGGGAAGTGGCGCAGGCCGTCGGCGCGTCGGAAGTCGGCGGCCCACCAGGTGTGCGTCGGCAGCATCCCGACCGTCAGCTCCGTGCCGGGCCCGCGCAGCTCGATCGCGTCGAAGCGCCGCGCCGGCGAGCCGCTCGGCCGCGTCGTTCAGCACCGCCATGCGCTCGTCCCACGCCTGCGGCGGGATCGGGCTCGTCGAGGCGGAGCACGTGCTCGAGCTCGCTCCAGAGGCGTTCGTACGCCTCGTCCTCGTCGAGGTCGGGATACACGAGCTTCGCCCACGCGCGGTGCGGCGACGGGACGATGCACCAGTTCGTCGAGCGCTCGCTGACGATCCGCGTCGAGCTCCTTCACGCGCGGCAGCATGTCCTTGCCGACGAGCGTCTTGTCGAGACCGTCGAGCAGGTTCGGCGCGTCGGCGCCGCGAGCGTCACCCGTGCGCCGCCGTCCTCGGCGATGCGCGAGCATCCGCTGCGCCGTACCACTCGGGCACGATAGTCGAGCGTCTCCGGGTCGGCGTGCTCGATCCGCGCGCGCTTGACGTACGGGTCGAAGTAGTCGACGTCGACGAACTTCGCCCCGCGGTCGTAGGCCGCAGCGGCGACCGCGCGGGCGAGTCTCCTCCTGGCCGACCTCGCGCGGTGACCATCAGACCTGGCCGGGTTGGACGTTGGCGCCGTGGACGGCGAGCTCGGCGAGGCGCTCCAGACGGTCGGCCATCGGCAGGCGATCCTATAGCCGCGGCGAACAACATCGTGGGTGACCGTCGAACGCGCGATCGAGCGCTTCCTCGACCGCCGCCGGGATCTCGCGACGGGACACGCCGCGTCTACGGCGCGGACCTGCGCGACTTCGCGGCGTGGTTCGGCCCGGACAGCCCGCTCGAGGACGTCGACGTTCGCGTGCTCGCCGACTGGGTGACCGAGCTCGGCCGCGCCCGCGCGCGGGGCAAGCTCGCGCCGGCGACGATCGGGCGCAAGCTGGTCGCGGTGCGCTCGCTGCTCCGGTTCACGCTCGGCGCCGAGCACGTGCCGGACGCGTCGCTCGCGCCGAAGCGCCCGCGGCGGCTGCCCGACGCGCCCAAGCAGGCCGAGGTCGAGCAGCTCGTCGACGGCCGGTCGGAGTCGAGGGGCCGCTCGGGCTGCGCAACCAGGCGCTCGTCGAGCTCGTCTACTCGGCCGGGCTGCGCAGCGCCGAGGCGGTCGGCCTCGACCTCGGCGACGTCGACTTCGAGCAGGAGCTCGTGCACGTGCGCGCGCGGCAAGGGCGGCAAGGATCGCGTCGTCCCGCTCGGCGAGGAGGCGGCTGCGCTCGTCGCGCGCTACCTGCGCGAGGCGCGGCCGCAGCTCGCGCGCGGCGCCGAGAACGCGCTCTTCCTCTCGGCGCGCGGCCGCCGCCTCGACACCTCGACGCTGCGCCGGCTCGTCCCGCACCCGCACCGGCTGCGCCATGCGTTCGCCACGCACCTCCTCGAGGGCGGCGCCGACCTGCGAACGATCCAGGAGCTGCTCGGCCACAGCTCGCTCTCGACCACGCAGATGTACAGCCACGTCGACGCCAAGCGCCTGCGCCGGGTCTATGACCACGCCCATCCGCGATCCTGAGGCCCGCGACTCGAGGTCGACGGCTTCCTCGCGCTGCTCGCGGCGCAGCGGTCGCCGCGGACGGTCGACGCCTACCGGCGCGACCTCGCCGCCCTCGCGACGTTCCTCGGCAAGCCGGTCGGCGTCGCGACGCTCGAGGAGCTCGAGCGCTACACCGCGCAGCTCCGCGCCGACGGGCTCGCGAGCGCGACGATCGCGCGGCGCACCGCCGCCGCGCGCAGCTTCTTCCGCCACCAGCAGCTGCTCGGCGCGCGCGACGACAACCCGGCCGCCGCGGTCAAGCTCCCGCGGCGGCGCGAAGCCGCTCCCGAAGACGCTCTCGCCGGGCGAGGCCGAGCGCCTGATCGACGCGGCGACGGGCACGCAGCCGCGCGCACTGCGCGACCACGCGCTCGTCGAGCTGCTCTACGGCGCCGGGCTGCGGGTGTCGGAGGCGGTCGGCCTCGACAAGGCGCGGCGTCGACCTCGACGACCGGCTCGTGCGCGTGATCGGCAAGGGCGGCAAGGAGCGCGTCGTCCCGATCGGCCGCCACGCCGCCGAGGCGCTGCGGCGCTACCTCTCACGCGGCCGCCCCTACCTCGACCGGCGGCACCGGCCGGAGCTGTTCCTGAACGCGAAGGGCGGCCCGCTGACCCGCGCCGGCGCGTTCCTGATCCTGCGCCGGCTCGCCGAGAAGGCCGGCCTCGACCCGCAGCGCGTCCACCCGCACATCTGCTCCGCCACTCGTTCGCCACCCACCTGCTCGAGGGCGGCGCCGACCTCAGATCGGTTCAGGAGATGCTCGGCCATGCCGATCTCTCGACTACCGAGCTCTACACCCACGTAACCGACCGCGAGCCGGCGGGAGTTGTACTTCCGGGCGCACCCTCACGCCCGCCGAAGAGATCATCGGAGGATTCAGGTTGCCGATTGATCCCGCACATCGAACTGTTCCTCGACACTGGCACTCGGCCGCGGCGTGGCTGATGACGAAGGCCGGGTCTCGCGAAGAACGTGCTTGAGCTGAAGCGCACGCGCGTGGCCTGCCCGTCGTGCGGCCGTCACGACGGCTGCACCTGCGTGATAGCGCGTACTTCGCCGTGCTTGCGGCGCAGCACCTGCGCGACCTTCGCCGCCGCTTCGCGCAGCTCGCGCGGCTGCTCGTCGTCGTCGCCGAGCGACGCGAGGATCTGGATCGTGTCGGGACGCGCCGAGCCGTTCTTCAGCGCGACGACCGCGAGCCGCCGCACCGCTTCGTTGCCGTCGTGCGTGACGAGCTCGTGCAGCAGCGGCCGCACGTCGTTGACGTCGCCGGGATGGTCGCGCGAGAGCCGCTCGAGCGAGAGCAGCGCCGAGCCGCGCACCGCGGGGCTGTCGTCCTCGAGCCCGCGCCGCAGCAGCTCTTTCTTCGTGCGGAAGCGGAACTGGCCGATCGCGCGGTAGGCGACGGCGCGCTCGCGAAAGTCGGCCGCGCGCGCCGCGGCCTCGAGCTCGTCGTCCCACTTCGCGCGCAGCTGCGAAGCTCGCGCTCGTTTCCCTCCTCGGCGAGCGCGTCGGCCTGCGCCGCCGCCTCGGCGAGCGTCACTCAGAGGATCGCTGGAGAACGTGCCGCGGCGGCGGCCCGACGTAGCGGGCGCGCCGGGCGGATCAGCCGGCCCGTGCGCTTCTGCTCGAGGATGTGCGCCGACCAGCCGGCGACGCGGGCGCAGCCGAACATCGCCGGCGTCAGGTCGGCCGGGATCTCCGCGATGTCGAGCACGACCGCGGCCCAGTACTCGACGTTCGTCTCGAGCTGGCGGTCGGGCGACTTCTCGCGCAGCACCTTCAGCGCGGCCTCCTCGAGCGCGGCGGCGACCTCGACGCGCGGCGAGCCGAGCTCCATCGCCGTGCGCTTGAGCACGGTCGCGCGCGGGTCGTACGCGCGATAGACGCGGTGGCCGAAGCCCATGATCCGCTCGCCGCGGTCGAGCATGTCGCGGACGTAGCGTTCCGGGTCGCCGGCGCTCGCGGCGCCGTCGATCATCGGCAGCACGCGCGCCGGGCGCGCCACCGTGCAGCGGCCCCGAGAGCGTGCCGACGGCAGACGACAGCGCGGCGGCGCAGTCGGCGCCGGTCGACGCAGCGATCCGCGCGGTGAACGTCGAGGCGTTGAGGCCGTGCTCGGCGGCCGAGATCCAGTAGGTGTCGAGCGCCTTGACGTGCGCGCGGATCGGCCTCGCCGCGCCAGCGGATCAGGAACTGGGCGGCGGCGTTCTCGCCCTTTTCGATCTCGGACTCGGGTACGGCAGGCTGCCTCCCGCGCGCGGCCTGCGCGACGATCGTGAGCGTCGCCGACGACAGCCGCGCGAGGTCGTCGCGCGCCTGCTTGTCGTCGATGTCGACGAGCTTCTGCATGCCCCACTTCGGGCCGAGCGTCGCGAGCGCCGCCTGAAGGTCGGCCGGCACCGAGCCGCTCGGGTCCTGCAGCTCGATCGCCTCGGTCGGCGGCAGCGGCGAGTTGATGTCCTCGTCGACGAGCAGCCCCCAGACGTTCTCGAACGGGTACCGGCCGACGAGCTCCTCGATGTCGACGCCGCGATAGCGGAGCGAGCCGCCGTCCTTGTCCGGCTCGGCGATCTCGGTCTCGAACGCGATGACGCCTTCGAGGCCGGGCCGAAAGTCGCTGGTTGCGCTCATCGGCCGCGAACGGTACACAAGCTGAATCGCCAGGCCGCGTCCTACCTCCTGCCGATCGCGGCATCCTGTGTACGCTGCCCCGCGCATGACGCACCGCGTGACGCTGATTCCCGGCGACGGCACCGGCCCAGAGCTGACGGAAGCCACTCGCCGCGTGCTCGAGGCGACCGGCGTCGACTTCGACTGGGACGTCCGGGAGGCAGGCGTCGACGTCATGGAGCAGGCAGGCACGCCGCTGCCCGACGAGACGCTCGCGTCGGTCAAGGAGAACAAGGTCGCGCTCAAGGGGCCGATCACGACGCCGATCGGCACCGGCTTCCGCTCGGTCAACGTCGCGCTGCGCCACGAGCTCGGCCTGTACGCCTGCCTGCGTCCGTGCAAGACGTACCAGGGCGTCCGCTCGCGCTACGACAACGTCGACCTCGTGATCGTGCGCGAGAACACCGAGGATCTCTACGCCGGCATCGAGTACGAGGCGGGCACGCCCGGAGGCCGAGCAGGTGATCGCCGAGCTGAACTCGCTGCAGAAGAAGCAGATCGCGTCCGGCTCAGGCATCTCGGTGAAGCCGATCAGCCGCGCAGCGCTCGGAGCGGATCATCCGTTTCGCGTTCGACTACGCGCGCGCAGCACGGGCGCAAGCGCGTGTCGTGCGTGACGAAGGCGAACATCATGAAGTTCACCGACGGCCTCTTCCTCGACGTCTTCCGCGAGGTCGCGAAGGACTATCCCGGAGATCGAGCCGTGGGAGAACCTCGTCGACGCCATCTGCATGGGGCTCGTTCAGCGCCCGGAGGAGTTCGACGTGCTCGTCTGCCGAACCTCTACGGCGACATCTCAGCGATCTGACGGCCGGCCTCGTCGGCGGGCTCGGCGTTGCGCCGGGCGGCGAACATCGGCCCGGACGTCGCCGTCTTCGAGGCGACGCACGGCTCGGCGCCGAAGTACAAGGGACAGAACAAGGTCAACCCGACCGCGATGATCCTCTCCGGCAAGTTGATGCTCGACCACCTCGGCGAGCAAGAGGCTGCGCAGCGGCTCGAGACGTGCCGTCGCCGACGTGATTCGCAGAAGGCGAGCGGGTCACCTATGACATGAAGCCGTCGCGCGACGATCCGACCGCGGTCGGGACGAGCGAGTACGCAGACGCGATCATCGAGAACTTGGAGGCCACGAGGTGAGCGAGAGAAGGAAGGTCACGGTCGTCGGAGCGGGGAATGTCGGCGCGACGTGCGCACAGGTGCTCGCGCAGCGCGACTACGCGGACATCGTTCTCGTCGACATCAAGGAGGGCCTCCCGCAGGGCAAGGCGCTCGACATCAACCAGATGGGCGCCGTGCTCGGCTACGAGCCGAGCGTCACCGGCTCGAACGACTACGCAGCGACCGCCGGCTCGGACGTCGTCGTGATCACCGCCGGGCTGCCGCGTTCGCCCGGCATGAGCCGCGACGACCTGGTGCAGACGAACGAGAAGATCGTCAAGGACGTGACCGAGAAGGTTGTCGCGCAGAGCCCCGACACGATTCTGATCGTCGTCTCGAACCCGCTCGATGCGATGTGCCACGTCGCGAAGAACGTCTCCGGATTCCCGAAGGAGCGCGTCTTCGGCCAAGCCGGGATCCTCGACACAGCTCGCCTGCAGACGTTCATCTCCTGGGAGACCGGCGCGTCGGTGAAAGACGTGAGCGCGGTCGTCCTCGGCGGCCACGGCGACCAGATGGTCTCCGTCATCTCCGCGACGACCGTCGGCGGCGTTCCGATCCGCAAGCTCGTCTCGGAGGAGAAGATCGCGGCGATGGTCGAGCGGACGGCCAAGGGCGGCGGCGAAGTCGTGCAGCTGCTCGGCACATCCGCCTGGTACGCGCCCGGCGCGGCCGCGGCGCAGATGGTCGACTCGATCATGCTCGACGAGAAGCGCGTCCTGCCCGTCCACTGCGTTTCTCGAGGGCGAGTACGGGATCGACGGCCTCTACATGGGCGTGCCGGTTAAGCTCGGCTCGCAGGGGATCGAGCAGATCCTGGTGGTCGACCTCGACGAGACGGAACGGGCCGCGCTTGACCGCAGCGCCGAGGCCGTGCGCGAAGTCGTAGGCGTCCTGACGACCTGACCGGAAGCCTACGACGCAGCCGGCGTCGAGGCAGGACGGATACACCCTTTGGCCGATACTTCCGGCCGTGGCCGGGCCGTAGCCTGGCGGTCATGCAGGCACTCCGAAATCCTTCAGGTATCACCGACCGGCAGCGCCAGGTCGTCGAGTTGATCGCGCAGGGTCTCTCGAACGACGAGGTCGGGATCGAGCTCGGTATCTCCTCCCGCACGGCCAAGGCGCACTGCGATGTGCTCCGGCAGAAGCTGGGCGTCCCTCGGAGACGCCAGATCCCGGTCGCGTTTCGTTTGCTGACGGGCGAAGACCCGTTGGCGAACCGCCTGGAGTCGGCGCGAGCCGACAACGGGGGCTGACGGCGAAGCGGCGTCCGCGGCGAAACCCTCCGCCGCGGACGCCTCGGCCCCTTTTCATTTCCGACCGGGAGGCGTAGCGTTCGTCGCGCGAAGGGCAAGTCTCGCGACGAAGGCGGCAGGCATGACCGCGAGCATCGAACAATCCAAGCCAGTCCGCTACGAGCGTCGCATCATCGAGCGGCCACGGCTGATCAAGATGCTCGACGAGAGCGAAGCGCGCGTGATCCTCCTCCTCGCGCCTGCCGGCTATGGGAAGACGACGCTCGCCCGTCAGTGGGCGAAGACTCTGAATGGCGCGATCTGGGTGACCCTTACTGCCGCTCACCGGGATGTAGCACGAGCCGCCGAGGACATCACCGCGGGCATTGATGCACTCGGAGGGAATGCATCGGGATTCATGGGCGAGTACCTGCGTGCGCGTAGCAACCCTCAACGAGCTGCGCGGGAGGTGGGGATGGCTCTCGCCGACCTCCTCAACGCCGTTCGTGCGCAGTGGCTGATTCTTGACGATTGCCAAGAGGTAAGTGACTCATCCGAGCTAGCCGAACTGGTCTCCGTCATCGAAGGCCGCTCACGAGTCCGGATGCTTATCGCTTCACGTTCACGCCCCGCTTGGGCGCCGCACCGCCGAGTCATTTACGGAGAGGTCGAACAGATCGTCCGTGACGACCTGGCGATGGACGAAAGTGAATCGAAGTTGGTGCTGGGCGCAAGACCCGACCTCCGCACCTTGGTGAGTCAAGCCCAAGGTTGGCCGGCTGTGTTGTCCCTTGCCGCCGGAACTGGGCGAATCCGGCTACCGAATGGGGCAATGCCGGAGGAGCTCTATGCGTTCATTGCGGAGGAGCTCTACCAATCCGTCCCAGAGGGTCTGAGACAAAAGCTCCTCCGTCTCGCACTTGCACCCGAGATTACTCAAGACGCGATGTCGAAGCTGCTCGGGGACGATTGGGATCGCGTGGTTCAACAAGCGCGCGAGGTTGGGTTTCTTACAACGGATCGCAACCCAGAGCTACATCCGCTCGTACGAGATTTCCTGTTGCAAAAGCTCGCCGAAGACGCCGACGGCCTTGTTCGCGCGGCGGTCGTTGCGTGTCTTGAGCACAAGCGATGGGATCGAGCGTTTGAGCTGGTGCTCCGCTTCGAACTCCACGACCTTATCGAGCCGGTACTTGAATCGGCCTACAAACCACTCGCGCGATCTGGACATCTAGGAACACTGTCAACCTTCGCGACAAGCGTCCGCGCCCTCGTCCCACAAGGGATATGCCCCCAAATCGTTGACCTTGTAGACGCAGATGTCGCCAGTCGCGACGGTCGATACTCGCTGGCAATCGACCTAGCGAGCCGCGTCCTAACGCGGCTTCCCGGCGGGCACCCGCTCGCGTCACGCGCCAGTTCGATAATCGGGCTTTGCGCGTTTGCGCAAGCAGATCTCGACAGAGCCGAGGCGGCCTATGCGGCCTCGCACCAGGCTGCCCGTGACGATCCAGACGAGGCTGAGGCCTTGTACGGGTGGGCACTCACGTCAATCCAGGGCGAACTGGGGGATCCCTCGGCGATTCTTGAAAAGCTCACCCGACGACGGAACACTTCGGCGCTGGACCTTGTCCGTTTCGGAGCGGTAGAAGTGGCAAGGCGGCGCTTTGGCGAGGGCCTCGCAGAGCCGCTCAGACTGGAGGGATCGATCCACGCTCTTGACCAGTTGGGGGATCCGCGGGCGAGGAGTTCACTGACGTTCTCCCTCGCGTATGCCTATGCACTCATGAGCGAATATCGCGAAGCACTCGAGCTTGCGTACCAAGCAGAAGCTGAGGTCGAAGCATTCGGACTTGAGTTTGCTCGCCCGTACAGCAACTCAAATCTTGCATTCATCTATATGGGACTTCGACGCTTCGGGGCAGCAGAGCGCTGCTTGCAGCTGGTTGAAGATGCGTGCGATCAGCGTCAGGTTGGGAGCCACGTCCTCAACGCGAGAATTCTGCGGTGTCGGATGGCACTTCAAACCGGCGAACTCAGCCGGGCACGAAAACTCGCGCAGCTACCCGTCACTGAAGTGACTATCCCGTCGCTGCAGGGCGAGTTCCTCGCGACTCAGGCGCTGGTATACGCCGCGCTCGACGAGAAGGGTCATGCAGCGACGAAGGCAGCGTCTGCCCTTCGCCGAAGCAAGGCAGTCGAGGTAAGGGTGATGGCGGCCGCTGCACAAGCGATCTGCGCGGACGAGTCAATGCGTGAGAAAAAGTGCGAACAACTCTTCGCGACCGCCAAAGCACTCGGGACATGGGATCCAGTTGTGACTGCTTTGCGATGCTCGCCCGCGCTAAGTCAGCTCGCCGCAGCGCTGCCACGGGTGCGTCCGATTCTCGAAGGGCTCTATGACCGTTCCAATGACTTTGCTATCGCGCGTCGCGCCGGGATTCGGTCACGATCGCGCCGATCGCCCGAAGAACTGCTCACGCCGAGGGAGCGCGAGGTCCTGGGCCTTCTGGCACGTGGCTTCCGCAACCGCGAGATTGCGAACGCGCTGGTGATTTCGGAATCGACGACGAAAGTGCATGTTCGCCATATTCTCGAAAAGCTTGGCGTTCGCACACGGGCTGAAGCGATTACTCGCTTCAACCTTTTCTCAGCCTAGACCGACCAGGTGATGCTCTTCAGACGGCTCTTCGATGAGCGTGACTGGGAGCAAATTGAAGTCGCTCCCCTGCGCTGTCCTGTAATCCTCAGACGCGCCCGCGAGGATCGCTTCGAAGGCAGCCACCACTGCTGTATCGAACTGCGATTCAACCGCTTGCGCGAGACGTAGTCGTGCGACTCTGCTTGGCATCGCGTCACGGTAAGGCCGATTCGAAGTCATGGCGTTATAGGCATCAGCGACCGCAATGATGCGCGAGAGTTGAGGGA
Source organism: uncultured Actinomycetota bacterium (assembly GCA_963766275.1). Classification (GTDB taxonomy): domain Bacteria; phylum Actinomycetota; class Actinomycetes; order Mycobacteriales; family Pseudonocardiaceae; genus Lentzea. Next base: position 167,563 of record CAVYAD010000034.1, on the reverse strand, counting down.
TATCCTCGGCGGACAACTTGTCGGGGTAACCCTGACCGTCCACCCTCTCGTGATGGTGTCGAACGACCGCAGCGATCTCGGCATAACTATCGACGTTCGCAAGAATGCGCTCTCCGATTTCCGAGTGACGCTGCATTTCACGGCGTTCCTCAAGTGTGAGGGCCCCAGGCTTTTCCAAGAGTCCGGCCGGCAGTCCGATCTTGCCGATGTCATGGACGAGACCACACAGGTGCGCCAGCTCCGACTGATCCGTTCCCAACTGCATCCGTTCGGCGATGTCACGCGCATAAATCGCGACTGCGGCGGAATGTCCTGCGGTGTACTGATCCCGTGCGTCGAGAGTTGCGATAAGTCCCTTTGCGAACGAAAGGTTCGCGGCTCGTAGCTGAGCATTGGCTTCCCCGAGGTCAGTCGCCAGCCGACGCTGCTCCTGGTACATGAGAAACCAGCGTTGTGCCGCCAGGGCAGGAACGAAGAAAAGGGGCAGTGTCCACGGCGAGATGTCGCGATAAGCGAGTACCAGGACAGCGACCACCGGACCGTAGAACGGCACTGAAGCGACGACGATTGGGAAAAGGTCCTGCGCTGCTTCCAGCCAACGACCGATTCCGCGGAGGGCGAACACGAGCGATGTAAGCCCGGTGTCGACCAACTCGGCGCTCATCGCCGCCACGGTGGCAGCAACGACGATTTGGCCCGGGCCGGACGGAAGCAGTGCGACGACGCCCAACGCCGCGGCACCGGCCGTCGCCCCGCACAAAGCCCGGTTGCACATGTAAACCAGGCGCCCGGCAACCGGGATCTTGCATCCCACCGCCGACGCACCAAAGACCGCCATGCCGGCGAGCGGGCCAAAAAGCACCGCAGCGAAGATCGAAGGGAACAGTGAGATCGAGACAGTAAGGCCGCCTCGCAGTCTGATCTGGCCGCGCCACTCGGTCAGCGCAGCCATAATCGCGAGAGGTACGACGGCCGCCGCGGGGCCGAGGCTTACCCCGCTTACGGCGAGGGTGGTCGCCAACCAGACGGCCAAAGTGGCCGCCCCAACCAGGTATACCGCCACGGGTCGGCTGAGGTCCGCGAGTCCCAGCCGAAACCTGCGGAATACTTGCGTATACCCCGAAAGGGTTATATGGTTGGTCACGCCGTCAGTCCCAATCAGTAACGGGGGAATAAATGACTAAGTTCGCCAAGATGATCCGCAAGGCCGCCATCGCTGGCGGTTCGTGCGCCTGGTAGTACGACTCACGTAGTTAACTGGGTTCGACGCCTAGGGGCCTCACCCCTTCGGGGGAGTTGTCCACAGGTCGAGAAGGACTCGGTTAGCCGTTCTTGAAGGGCCGTCCACAGGGCGGCCCTTCTTTTTGCCCAACTAGCTGATCAGGCCGCGTCGGAACCCGACTGCGACCGCATGGGCACGGCTCCGGGCCTGGAGCTTCGCGAGCAGGTGCCGAACGTGACTCTTGACGGTCTCTTCCGAGAGGAAGAGCCGCACCCCGATCTCACGGTTCACGAGCCCGTCCGAGATCAGCTGCAACACCTCGAGCTCACGGGCCGTGGGCTCCTGTTCGAGCTCCCGAAGAGGCTGCTGGAATGGGATCACCTCCGCCACCGTGGCGTCGCGGCGTGCCGCAACAGACTCGAACCGGGCGGAGTGCTCCCGGTACCGAGTCAGGATCTCGTCACGCTGAGCCGCGTCCATCAAGGCAGCTATCGGCTGGATTTGAGGACACCATTAGGAATAGCACCCCCAAAGGAGTGACCGTCCCCGTTTTGGACGATCTAGGCCGCCGCCTTGGCCCGCCGGTCGATCTTGCCCTCGAGCATCGCCTTGACCCTCGGCCAGTCGTCGTCGACCACCGAATACCAGGCGGAATCCCGAATCGAGTCGGGCAGGATCATGTGCTTCCGAAAGATCCCGTCGAAGCTCGCGCCCACCCCGAGGAGAGCCCCGCGCACCCTGCAGGTTTCGGGCATCTGTCTTGAATTCGACCCGCATGGCGCCCCAGTGGTCGAAGGCGTGGCGCAGCAGCAGGTACTTCGTCTCGATGTTGGCGCCCGTCCCCCAGTGCGCGCGTTCGAGCCAGGTCCACCCGATCTCGAGCCGGCGATGGAGCGGCTCGACGTTCAGATACCGCGACGAGCCGACCGGCCGCTCGTCGACGCAGACGACGAAGGGCACCTCGTTCGTGCTCTTCAGCGCAAGGTCGAACCACCCGTCGAATCCGAACGAGTACAGGTTCGTGAAGCGGTGGATCTGGGGCTCGCGCTCGGCCGCCTCGCGGAGCCCCTCTCGATGGCGCTCCTCGATCGGCTCGGCGCGGACCAGCCGGCCGAGGAGCGGCGTCGCCGGACGAAGTTCAGGGCGATGCATGTTCATGAGTATTGCCGCACGGGAAAACCCACGGTATTACGCTTGTCGACGGAGAATGACGAACCCACCTGACTTTCAGGTGACAACCGGAGGAGCGGTCGCGCTCCAGCCCGTCGTTGTCGCGCGCAAGACCCCACGGCGCCTGTTCTGGGACCGGTTTCGGCCAGGACAAGGCGGCGCTCGCCGGCGGCGTCGTGATCATCGTGCTCGTCCTGATCGCGATCTTCGGCGGCCCGATCGCGTCCAACATCACCGGGCACCCACAGAACACCGACCTACGAGAACATGACCGACGCCTATCGGCGTGCCTCTCGGCCCGAACGCGCATTTCTGGTTCGGCGCCGACGCCGCAGGGCGCGACCTCTTCGTCCGAACGATGTACGGCGCCCGCACCTCGCTCTTCGTCGGGCGTCGTCGCCTCCGGCTTCGCCGTCCTGATCGGACTGATCGTCGGGCTGACCGCCGGCTTCTTCGGCGGCTGGGTCGACACGATCCTGTCGCGAGCCGCCGACGTGCTGCTTGCTGTCCCGCAGATCCTGATCGCGGTAGGCATCGTCGCGGCCTGCTCGGCGTAACGAAACAAGGCTGTCTCGGCGGAGCGCTGACGCCGGGGCTTACGGTTGTGATCGCCGTGATCACGATTTTCTCGTGGTCCTACATCGCACGCATCGTGCGCGGATACACGCTCTCGCTGCGCGAGAAGGAGTTCGTGGAGTCCGCGCGCGCTGCCGGCGCGTGCAACCTGCGGATCATCGCGACCGAGATCTTGCCGAACCTGATCGGGCCGCTGATCGTCTACTCGACGCTGCTGATCCCGACGAACATCCTCTTCGAGGCCGCCCTCTCCTACCTTGGCCTCGGCGTTCCGCCGAACGAAGCGTCCTGGGGCTCGATCCTCAGCGACGCCTCCGGGCTCTACGACGTCGCCTGGTGGCTGATGCTCTTCCCAGGCGCCTTCTTGATCATCACGACCCTCGCGTTCAACCTCCTCGGTGACGGCCTTCGCGACGCCTTCGACGTGAGGTCAGAGCGGTGAGCGCAATCTGCCCCTGACCCCCGAGAAAGGAGAAGTCCCGCATGACGAAGTTCCTACGGCTCGCGCTCATGATCGCGGCCGTCGTCGCACTTGCGGCGCTCGCGGCCGGGTGCGGCTCGAAGAAGAAAGCGAGCTCCGGTTCCACCACAACGACGAGCTCCTCGACCTCCGGCAGCTCGGCCGTCGGCTCCGGCTCGTTCAACAACGGCAACCCCGCAAAGGGCGGCATCTACACAGTCGGTTGGGAGGCCTCGTTCGGATTCACGAACAACTTCGATCCGACCGGCGAGTACCTCGGCAACGCGTGGGGTCTCTACTCGAACCTGATGCTGCGCGCACTCGTCGGGTACACGCACCAGCCCGGCGCCGCCGGCAACGCAACCGTCGGCGACCTCGCCACCGAGGCACCGAAGCCGACCGACAACGGACTCACCTACACCTACAAGCTGCGTAGCGGGGTCAAGTTCGGACCTCCGGTCAACCGTGCGGTCACCTCGAAGGACGTCGCCTACGCGATGAACCGGCTCGCCAACCCGAACGACGGTGGCCAGTACTCCTTCTACTACACCGTGATCAAGGGCTGGGACGCCGTCGCGAACGGCAAGGCGAAGACGGTCTCCGGCATCTCGACGCCGGACGACTAGACGATCGTCTTCCACCTGACGAAGGCTGCCGGTGACTTCAACCTGCGGATGTCGATGCCGGCGACGGCACCGATCCCGGCCGAGGTCGGCAAGTGCTTCGACGGCAAGCCCGGCGACTACGGCCGGGACGTCGTCTCGAGCGGCCCGTACATGATTCAGGGTGCCGACAAGGTGACCGCCGCGTGCCCGATGAAGCCGATGAGCGGCTACGACGGCGCGAACGGCAACCACATCATCCTCGTCCGCAACCCGAACTACGACCAGTCGACCGACCCGTACCGGAAGAACTACATCAGACACATTCAAGTTCGTCGTGAACTCGAATGCAGATGACATCTTCGCCAAGGTGCAGGCCGGCCAGTACCAGGACGAGGTGTCGAGCCCCGCGCCGAAGACCATTCGCGCCTACGCGACGAACTCGTCGCTGAAGCCGCGCATGATCCCGAACGTCGGCGACCGCACGAACTACATCACGATGAACCTCACGCAGGCACCGTTCGACGACATTCACATCCGCAAGGCGATGAACTACATCGTCGACAAGGCGGCGCTGCAGAAGGCGTGGGGCGGCCCGATCCCAGGGTCGATCGCCACGCACGTCGTCCCGCCGGTGCTCTTCAACAACGGCCTGGCCGAATACGACCCGTACGCGACTCCGAATGAAGCAGGCGACCTGGCCAAGGCTCAGGCGGAGATGAAGCAGTCGAAGTACGACCCGGGCAAGACCGGCAAGTGCACCGCGTCTGCCTGCAAGAACGTGCTGCTGATCTCGGATACACGGAGCGTCGACAAGACGATGGCGCCGATCCTTCAGGCCGACGGCGCCAAGATCGGCATCAAGTTCACGGTTCGGACGATCAACGGCGCCTACCCGACGCATCCAGAAGCCGTCGAACAACATGCCGATCTCCGACCGGCTCGAGCTGGGGGAAGGACTACGCCGACCCCTACACGTTCTTCGCAGAACTGTTCGACTCGAAGACGATCATCAAGTCGGGTAACACGAACTACTCGCTCGTCGGCGTCACGCCGGCGATCGCGAAGACGGTCGGCGCGACCGGCAACCTCGCGAACGTGCCGAGCGTCGATCTCAGACATCGCGGCCTGCAGCGCGAAGCTGGCTGAAGACCGCACCACCTGCTGGGAGAACCTCGACAAGAAGCTCATGACGTCGATCGTCCCGTGGGTCCCGTACCTCTGGCCGAACAATGTGTTCATCATCGGCCCGAACGTCACGCACTGGAACTACGACCAGTTCACGGACGGCCCCGCCTACTCGTCGGTGTCCGTCAAGCAGTAGCCACGACAAACGAGATGGAGGGGGCGGGCAGCACCCGCCCCTCCTCCCTCCTTCGCTCACGGAAACCGAACACATGGCCTTCTACATCGCACGGCGGCTCGTCTGGACGTTGGTCGTCGTCGCGTGCGTGCTGGCGATCACGTTTGCCGTCTTCTATCTCCTGCCCGCCGGCGATCCCGCACTGCGGTTTGCCGGCAAGAACCCGACCGACGCGGAGATCGCACAGATCCACCACCGGCTCGGGCTCGACCGGCCGTGGTACGTCCAGTTCGGCATGGGTCGAGTACAGCTTCTCGCCCATCCGCCAGTCACCGGTGGCGCGCACGGCCAGGTCGTCGAGGAACACCGCGTGCCGGTCGAACGCGTCGGCCGCGGGTCCTGCCGCCTCCATCAGCTTCGCGCGCAGCTCCGGCGAGGACACCTCCAGCGGGAGCGAGTCCATCAGGAACGCACGCCCGGTCCGCACCTGTGCGAGCGCACGCCGCACCACCAGCGGAGAGGCCAGCGAGGAGTCCAGGTTCGCCTCGGCGCCCGCGAACAACGACGGCACCTCACGCAGCTTCGCGATCGTGCTCGCGACGAGCTGCTCCTCCGGCAGCAACCGGTGCAGGAACGGCGCGAGCAGCCCGAAGAAGACCAGGCCCGAGTACTCGTGCGGGTCGCGCCGCCACGACGGCCACGCCGCCTCCATCGCGAGCTCCCCGCGCAGCACCGACAACGCGAGGTCGCGGTCCACGGACCGGGGCAGCGGCTCCAGCCGCGTCAGCCACGCCGCGTTCTCGCGGGCCCGCTCCTCGAACGCCGAGGCGGAGAAGTCCCCGAACGTCGAGTAGTGGTCGAGCGAACCGACGTGGGCCGCGTGCGTCGGGTGATGGTCGAAGTACCACGAGAGGAACGACGTGAGGGTGTCGGTGGTCACCCGACCGAAGTTACCTCCTGGTTTTAGAGTGGGGAACGTGTCTGATCAAACCGTGCAGAAGCGCATCGCCGAGTTCGTGCAGGCCCACGGCAAGCCGGGAACGCCGGTCCGGGCGGTCGTCGCACCCATCGGCCGGGCAGGCGCCCGGATCGTCCTGGTCGGCGCGGACGGCGCCATGGGCGACGTGATGGCGAAGGACGTCGAGACCGCCACCAAGGCCGTCGAAGCCGCCGACAACGTCGAGCAGGCCGAATGGGACCGCGAGACCACCGCGGCCACCAAGATCGGCTCCGGGCATCGCCGCAAGATGGCCAAGATGCAGTCATGAAGGTGCTGCTCGCCTCCTGTGCCGCCCTGCCCAAGGGCGACGGCGACGACGACCCGCTGTTCGACGCGCTGGTCCGCGACGGCGTCGACGTCGAGTGGGAGGTCTGGGGCGGCGCCGCCGAGGCCGATGTCGTCGTGGTGCGCGCCACCTGGGACTACACCGAGCGCCTCGACGAGTTCCTGGCGTGGTGCGACGGCGTTCCCGCGCTCGCCAATCCAGCCCGCGTGATCCGCTGGAACACCGACAAGTCCTACCTGGTCGAGCTGGCCGAACGCGGCGTCCCGGTCGTGCCCACCGCGGTGGTGGAGCCGGGCGAGATCCCGGTGTGGCCGTCCGGCGAGTTCGTCGTGAAGCCGGCGATCGGGGCGGGCTCACGTGGCGCCGGCCGGTTCACCGACCACATTGAGGCTTTCGCGCACCTGAAGTCGCTGGGCGCCCGTGCACTCGTCCAGCCGTACGTGTCCAGTGTGGACGAGCACGGCGAGACGGCGATGGTGTTCTTCGCCGGCGTGTACTCCCACTCGTTCCATAAGGGACCGATGTTGGTGCAGTGCCTGGAGGAGTCCGAGTCCGGCCTCTACACCGTGGAACGGCTCAAGGGCATCGAGCCGAGCGGCCGTCAGCGGGAGCTCGGCGACCAGGTGCTCGACGCGGCGGCCGACCTGCTCTCCCTGTCGCGCAAGGACTTCCTCTACGCGCGGGTCGACGTCGTCGAAGGCGCGGACGGTCCGCTGCTGCTGGAGCTCGAACTGACCGAGCCGACGCTGGGCTTCCGTTACACCAGCGAGGAAGCGGCATCTCGACTGAGTGCGGCCATCAGGGCAACAGCATCTCGATAAGGTTCATTCCCGAACCCTGTTGAGGCAACCAAAGTCTGTCGCACGGCTGGCGGCTGCCTGCCCGGAACCTCGTGGATAGCTTCTGGAAAACGCTTTCCAATCCCGAGTTTCCAGGAGGAACCAGTGCTGTCCTTCGCAACCGCGCTCACCGGAGTGGCTCTCTCGATGGCGGGCCTGGCAGCGCCGCCGTATGCAGGCAACCTCGGCACCACGACCTACGAGGGCTTCGCCACGTTCACCGAGGAGTACAAGCCCGACTTCGACGTCGTCGCCTGCCCGAAGAGCGACCGCCTGCCCAAGCTGCCCAAGGAGTTCGTCACCGGGCTGAACCGCCCGCAGTTCGGCAAGGGCGACAAGAGCCCGAACTGCGGCGTCACGGTCGAGGTGACCGGGCCGAAGGACAAGTTCAAGGTGCTGATCGTCGACGTCGCCGAGGGTCCGAAGTCGGGCGACCTCAACCTCGACCGTGCCGGGTTCGCGAAGATCGCCGACGTGGACGCGGGCCGGGTCAAGATCAGGTGGACGGTGGCCGCCCCGAACTAGCGCCTATGGTCGGTGGTACAGCTGCTGACCATGGGGGAGTTCATGAAGGCTGCCATCAACGGCATCACCATCGGCTACGACGACGTCGGTAGCGGTGACGTGCTGGTTCTCGTGCACGGCCACCCGTTCGACCGCACGATGTGGCGTCCGCAGGTCGAGCACTTCAGCACCGCTGGCTGGCGGGTGATCGCCGCGGACCTGCGCGGTTACGGCGAAAGCACCGTCGTCCCAGGTGTCACGCCGCTCTCGGCGTCGAGGAGTTCGTGCTCGGCGGCCTGTCGATGGGCGGGCAGATCGTCCTCGAGTGCCAACGCCTGTTCGGGCAGCGCATCCGCGGCCTGATCCTCGCTGACACGTTCGCACAGGCGGAGACCCCGCGGGGACGTGTGAACCGCAACGACATGGCCGACCGCCTGCTGCGGGAGGGCATGTCCGGCTACGCCACCGAGGTGCTGCCGAAGATGGTGGCGCCGCACAACATCGTGGCGCTGCCGGACGTGGCCGCGCACGTGTCGCGGATGATGCACAACGCCCCCGCCGAGGGTGCCGCGGCGGCACTGCGTGGCCGCGCCGCGCACATGCCGAACCTGGAACGCCCCGACGAGTTCGACAAGGCGGTGGCAGACCTACTCGCTCAGGCCTGACCCGATGCCCGTGAGCCCGCGGACCTCCATCTCCGACTGCTTGCCGGCGTCCGCGGGCTCCTTGCTCAGGATCGTGCCGAGGAACCCGGCCAGGAACGACAGCGGGATCGACACGATTCCGGGGTTGCTGAGCGGGAAGAACGAGAAGTCCGCGTCCGGGAACACCGAGGACGGCGACCCCGAGATGGCAGGGGAGAACACGATGAGCAGCACGCACGACGTGAGACCGCCGTAGATGCTCCACAGCGTGCCGCGCGTGTTGAACCGCTTCCAGAACAACGAGTACAGCAGCGTCGGCAGGTTCGCGGAGGCCGCCAGCGCGAACGCCAGCGCCACCAGGAAGGCGACGTTCTGGCCGTTGGCCGCGATGCCGCCGACGATCGCGAGCACGCCGACGCAGACGGCGGTCAGGCGCGCGACCTTGACCTCTTCACGCGGATCAGCCTCGCCGTGCTTGATGACGTTCGCGTAGACGTCGTGCGCGAAAGAAGCGGACGCGGTCAGGGTCAGACCGGCGACCACGGCGAGGATCGTCGCGAACGCCACCGCGCACACGATGCCCAGCAGCACGGTGCCGCCGACCTGGAACGCCAGCAGCGGCGCGGCCGAGTTCTCGCCGCCGGGCGCACCGGTGATCTTGTCGGTGCCGACGAGGGCCATCGCGCCGAAGCCGATGACGAGCGTGCACGAGTAGAAGATCGCCATCATCCACGTCGCCCACACGACCGAACGGCGTGCCTCGCGGGCGTTCGGCACGGTGTAGAAGCGCATCAGGACGTGTGGCAGCGACGCCGTGCCCAGTACCAGCGCCAGCGCCAGCGACAGGAAGTCGATCTTGGTGAGGTCGGTGGCGCCATACTTCACGCCCGGCCCCAGCACGGCCTCGCCCAGCGGCGACTTCTGGGTCGCGCGGTCGAGCATCGTCGAGATGTCGAAGCCGAACTTGCCGATCAGGAAGATCGTCAGCAGTGAGACTGAGAGCAGCAGCAGGATGGCCTTGATGATCTGCACCCAGGTAGTGCCCTTCATGCCGCCGACCAGCACGTAGAGCACCATGACGATGCCGACGACCGCGATGATGATCGCCTGGCCGACCTTGCTGTGCACGTCCAGCAGCAGTGCCATCAGACCGCCGGCACCCGCCATCTGCGCGATCATGTAGAACAGCGAGATGACGAGGGTGGCGTTCGCCGCCGCCGCGCGCACCGGGCGCTGGCGCATGCGGAACGCCATGACGTCGCCCATCGTGTAGCGGCCGGTGTTGCGCAGGCGCTCGGCGATGAGCATCAGGCCGATCAGCCAGGCGACGACCCAGCCGATCGAGTACATGAAGCCGTCGTAGCCGTTGACCGCGATGGCGCCGGAGATGCCGAGGAACGATGCGGCCGACAGGAAGTCACCCGACAGTGCGATGCCGTTCTGGGGGCCGGTGAAGCTGCTGCCCGCGGCGTAGTAGTCCGAAGCGCTGACGTTCCGCGTCGAGGCGCGGTAGACGATGTACAGCGTCAGCAGAACGAAAATGCCGAAGACGGACAGGTTGATCGCGGTGTTCGCCCCGGTCACACGTACTCCTCATCGGTGCCGACCAGCGCACGCACGCGGTCGACCTGGGGGTCGAGCCTCTTCTTGGAGTAACGCGCATACGCCATTGTGATGATGATCGTGGTGACGATCTGGAGGAATCCCATCGTCAGACCAACGTTCACTGTTCCGAACAGCGGAGTGCTCATGAAATCGCTCGCGTAAGCCGAAAGCAACACAAACGTGACGTACCACGCGAGGAACAGCAGCGTCGCGGGGAGAATAAATCGCGTCACTCGCCGTTTCAGCGCAAGGAAATCCTCACTCGTTTGGATGGCACCGAAATCAGGCTCACCGTCACCATCGATCAGCAATGAGTGATGAGGGTCGTCAAAGGTCGCGAATCCGGGCGTCGCCGGGCGGGACACGGCGGGCAGCGCCTTCGTCATCAACCGCTCGTTTCGTTACGGGGAGTACCCGGCGGGCGCCTGTGCGGGGGCCGCGGCCGGACCGGGTGTGGGAGGCGCCAGCGTAACCACGCGTGGCGGTGAGTCAATCCCTCGAACCTGCAGTACCACCCCAAAAGGTGGGTCGTTACACTGGGTGACGAGTCGTACACGCCCCAGGTCGTTGTCGCGTCACGCTCTCTGGCCTACTATCCGCACACACCCGATACGGCTGATCTCGATATCACGCCCCTGGGGTGTCTCAACTCGCGTGGATTCGCCTGGCCAGGAGGTAGCCGATAGTGGGGCACTTCGAACGCGCCTTGGGGATCATTTCGTGAATGTCGAGTGGAGAAAGATCAGCGACTGGCGCAACTGGAGGCTGCCGGTCAAGCTCGGCGTCGTGCTGCTGGTGCCGGTGGCCGTGGCGATCGGCGCGGGGGCGCTGCAGATCTCGGGTTACGTCGACAGGTCGAACTCGTACGTCCAGATGCAGAGCCTCGTCCGGCTGCGGGCCGATCTCGCGCCGCTGATCTCCAGCGTGCAGCAGGAACGCACCCTCGCCGCGCAGAGCGCCACCAGTGGCTCCGGTGTCGGCGCCTACCAGAACCAGATCAGCGCCACCGACAACGCCTCCGCGACCGTGCGCCGCCGGTTCGACCGCACCGCCGGCCTGAGCGACGTCGCGCGCAACCGCTTCACGGAGATGAACGACCAGATCGGTCAGCTCAAGAACCTGCGCGAGGTGGTCACCACCGGCGGCGAGGACCCGACCGCGGTCACCACCGGCTACACCGGCGTGGCGAAGTCGTTGCTGGACTTCGAACAGGCGCTCGTCAGCCAGTTCGGCGACCCGGCCATCTCCGGCACCGCCGTCGGCCTGCACAACTTGGTCATCGCGCAGGAGCAGGTCTCCCAGCAGCACGCGATCGTGTTAGCCGGCATCGGCCGGGGCAAGCTCCTCGGCACCGAGGTCCGCACCTTGGAACAGTCGGACATCCGGCTGCAGGACCGCCTCAACGACTTCCAGGCCATCACCACCACGAACCAGCGCCGCGACTACGAGCAGACCGTCACCGGGCTGGAGGTGGCGAACCGCGGCAAGCTCGTCGAACGCGCGCTCACCCAGCCCGACGGCACGCCCGTCCCGGCGCGGCCCGGCCAGCCGAAGCCGAACCCGGCGCAGACGCTCGGCATCGGCGTCGACGAGTGGAACAAGGCGTCCGGCACGACCGCGCGCCTGATGGACCAGGTCACCCGCAACCTGCAGGACGAGCTCGGCAACACGGCCGCCACCCTGCAGGACGACACGTCCAACAAGGCGGGCGCCGCCGCGGTGATCCTGCTGGCGATGCTCATCGCCGCCGTGACGCTCGGCTTCGTCATCGGCCGCTACCTGCTGCGCTCGCTCTCCGAGCTGCGGCACTCCGCGCTCGACGTGGCGCACCACCACCTGCCCGAGGTCGTCGCCGCGATCCGCGCCGACCGCAAGCCGGACACCACGATCGAACCGGTGCCCGTGCACACCAGCGAGGAGTTCGGCCAGCTGGCGCGCGCGTTCGACGCGGTGCACGAGCAGGCGATCCGTTCCGCCGTCGAGCAGTCGTCGCTGCGGTCGGGCATGAAGAACATCTTCGTCAACCTCTCCCGCCGCTCGCAGGGCCTCGTCGAGCGCCAGCTCAAGCTCATGGAGGAGCTCGAGCGCCACGAGGAGAACCCCGAGCAGCTCGCGAACCTCTTCAAGCTCGACCACCTCGCGACGCGCATGCGCCGCAACAACGAGAACCTGATGGTGCTCTCCGGCACCGACGTCGCGCGCCGCTTCCACCAGCCTGTCCCGCTGGCCGACGTGCTGCGCGCGGCCGCGTCCGAGATCGAGCACTACCAGCGCGTCGTGGTGAAGTCGACGCCGTCGGTCGAGATCGTCGGCTACGCGGCGAGCGACCTCGTGCGCCTGATCGCCGAGCTGCTGGACAACGCCACCGCGTTCTCCGCGCCGAGCACGCAGGTCATGATCGGCTCCCGGCTCGACCAGCAGGGTTCCGCGCTGATCGAGGTCGCCGACGAGGGCATCAGCATGGGCCCGGCCGAGCTCACGGAGGCCAACCAGCGGCTTTCGTCTGGTACAGAAGAAGATGTGCCGGTCTCTCGTCAGATGGGTCTCTTCGTCGTCGGTCGTCTCGCGGGGCGGCACGGCATCACCGTGCGGCTGCGCGCGGCGGGCGAGGGCCGGGAAGGCCTGCGGGCGTTCGTGCTCGTGCCGTCCGAGCTCGTGCGCTCCCACGAGCCGGCCATCGACGCCACACCGCCGAGGCACGCCGCGCTGCCCCAGCCCAAGCAGCAGCCGAAGCCGCCGCACGTGGTCGTGAAGACGCCGAACCTGGCGCCGCCGCTGACCGCTCCGGCCATCGAGGAGCAGCGGCATTCGCCCGAGTGGACCTCGTTCCGCGGCGCGGCGATCGACGACGCACCATTGCCCGTGCGGCAGCCGCGCCACGGCCCTGCTCCGTTCGAACCTCCAGCCGCTGCGCCAAATGAGACGCCGGCGACACCAGCTGAGACAACTTCTTCATGGTTTTTCGGCCAGAACGTTTCGGAAGAAACGGTCAACGGCGACGTTTCGCCCTCAGTGCCACTACCAGCATCGTCACCGTCCGTGACGGGAGCCTGGTTCGGCAAGAAGGCCGCCGGCGGGGTCTGGGAGCAGTCGGGCGACCCCGCGACGGACGCCGGCGAGACGACGGCCGGGTTGCCGAAACGGGCGCCGCGTAAGAACCTGCTCCCCGACCTCGCAGAACGTCCCGAGAACGGGACACAGCAGACAGCCGGGCCGAAACGTGATCCGGAACGAGCGCGGGGCTTTCTCGCCAGCTACCAGACGGGCCTCCGCCAGGCCCCTCTCGGTGGCAACGGGAATGGAAACGGCCAGGGGAACGGCCAGTGGAACGGGGAGAAGTCATGAGCACGCCTCAGTCGCGTCAGGTTGACCAGTTCGGCTGGCTCATCACTAACTTCACCGATCGCGTGCCCGGCGTCGCACATGCGATCGTGATCTCGGTCGACGGCCTCCTGCTCACCAAGTCCACCGGTCTGCCGCCGGACCGGGCCGAGCAGCTGGCCGCGATCGCCGCGGGCGTGACATCACTGACGCTGAGCGCTTCGCGCTGTTTCGAAGGCGGCGGAGTGTTGCGCACTGTGATCGAGATGGACTACGGGATCATGCTTCTCATGTCCATTCGAGACGGGTCTTGTTTGGCGGTACTCGCCGCCCCCGACAGTGATGTCGGCCAGGTCGCCTACGAGATGACCGTGGTCGTCGACCAGGTGGGCCAGATCCTCACCCCCGAACTGCGAGCGCAGCTGCACAGCGTGAGGTGATCATGAGTTCGGCCGCTGACGCGCACCGACGACGCAGGCGGGCGGAGACGCCCGCGGAGCAGACGTTCGCCGACCTGATGAACGGGTTCTCACTCGACTCAGGCCGAAAGCGATCGCGCACTGCCTCGGAGATGCCCGCGCGGGAAGTTACTCCCGTTGTCCCCCTTGAAGAAGAACCGGCCTTCGAGACCCTGGTCCCGGAGACCGAGGATGCCTCGATCGTTCGTGCGTACGCCTGGACGGGCGGGCGCACACGGTCCAACATCAGCCTCGAGATCGAGACACTCGTCTCCGCCAATGATCAGAGTCGGCAGTCTGCGGGTATCTTGCAGGCTGAGCACCAACACGTCGTCGAGCTGTGCCGCTCACCGCGATCCGTCGCGGAGGTGGCCGCACTGATGCGTCTCCCGCTCGGAGTCGCGAAGGTGCTGCTCGGCGACATGGCGGAACGAGGTCTGGTGGACGTGCACCAGACCGCTTCCGCGGGCGGTGACAACACGCCGGACCTCGGGTTGATGGAGAGAGTGCTGAGTGGACTACGTCGGCTCTAGATTTCCCGACTTCGGGCCCCCTGGGCCACCTGGTCGGGAGCTGACTTCGGCCAAGGTTGTCGTCGCCGGTGGTTTCGGCGTCGGTAAGAGCACCTTCATCAAGACGATCGTCGAGAACGATCTGCTCACGATGACCGCCCTGCCGCCCGAGCGCGGCCTGGTGACGGAGCTCGTGCGCATCCAGTTCGGCCGGGTGTGGCTCGACCCCGGCCTGGCGCTGCACCTGTTCGTCGCGCCGCAGTGGCAGAACCCGCGCGCGGGCTGGAACGACGTCGTCCGCGGCGCCGTCGGTGCCGTCGTGCTGTTCGACGTCATGCGGCCCGCCGACTCCGTGGACGCCATGCGGTACTTCGAGGACCACAACATCCCGTACGTCATCGCGCTGAACAACGTGCATGCGTCTGTTCGGTCGGACGTGCAGGCGATCATCCGCGGGATGGGTATCGCGCCCGAGGTGCCGGTCGTGAACTGCGACCCACGGCAGCGGTTCTCCGTTCGGGAGGCGCTGATCTCGCTGACCGAGCACGCGAAACTGGACCGGTGGCGGCGCCGCCCCGGCCCCGACGAGACCACGCCACTCGCCCCCGTCTGCTGACCTGCTCGTGAGTGGTTTCCGTCGCTCTGACGACGGAAACCACTCACGATCTTCTATCCGATGTCGAGGTAGTCGAGGTTGGGCGCGCCGTTCGCGGTCGTCGCCGTCACCCTGATCTTGTTCTCACCGGCCTGCAACGTCACCGGTAGCTGCACCGCCAGGTAGTTGGTCCACGCGCCGGTACCGGCGAACGCGAGTTCGTCGCGAGCGAGCGTCCCGTTG
The DNA here is from genome assembly GCA_963766275.1 of uncultured Actinomycetota bacterium. Lineage (GTDB taxonomy): Bacteria > Actinomycetota > Actinomycetes > Mycobacteriales > Pseudonocardiaceae > Lentzea. The sequence goes on along the minus strand of CAVYAD010000034.1, from coordinate 152,223 downwards.
ACCGACACGTCCAGCGGCCGGTTGGCCGTCGTCCCGTTGGCGTAACCGAAGGACAGCGTCGCCGCGCCACCGGAGGCGGAGTTGATCGTCCACTCGACGTACGGCCCGGTGGCGTTGTCGGTGTTGACGAACCCGGTCCCGGAGAACCCGGCGTGGTTCGACTCCACGACACCGGCCGAGATCTGTGCGGACTCGGCCTCGTACCGCGACACGGACCCGTTGCGCGTCACCCGGTACATCACGGTCCCGTGTGCGGGCACGGAGGCGCTGATGGCGCCGGAGGAGGTTCGCACCTGCTTGGACCACAGGTCCTTCAGCGTGTAGAACGACCCACCACCAAGGCCGATCGCGGCGGCCGTGGTCGAGATCGTCTGCGTCGAGGTGGTCTCGTTGGACAGTGCCACGGCCCGGTCGCCGTTCGCGAGGACCTTCGAGTACACGACCCGGCCCGAGGTCGACGACACGACGGTTCCCTGACGCCCCAACGAGTCCTGGTCGACGGCGATCACGTCGGTGTTCTTCAGGATGGTGAACGTGTCCTCGTTGACCTTGCGCAGGTCAGAGCCGATCAGCAGCGGTGCCGCCATGATCGCCCACAGCGAGAAGTGCGTCCGGTACTCGGTGGCGGTCATACCGCCGTTGCCGACCTCGAGCATGTCCGGGTCGTTCCAGTGGCCCGGCCCGGCGTACTGGGCGAGACCGCGGTTCGCCTGCGCCTTGCCGATCATCGACGACCAGTTGTCGGAGATGTCGCCGGTGGTGCGCCACAGGTTCCCGACCGGCGCGCCCCACGTCCACACCTTCGGGTCGGAGCGGCCCCACTCGCAGATCGAGTAGACGATCGGACGGCCGGTGCGGGCCAGCGCGTCGCGCATCGTCTTGTAGCGCTGCTGCGCGTCGACGCCCTGGTTGTTGCAGTTGTCGTACTTCAGGTAGTCGATGCCCCACGAGGCGAAGAGGTTCGCGTCCTGCTGCTCGTGGCCGAGACCGCCGGGGAAACCGGCCGTGTTGCACGTCTTGGTGCCGGCGGAGGTGTAGATGCCGATCTTGAGGCCCTTCGAGTGCACATAGTCCGCGAGGGCCTTGATGCCGTTGGGGAACCGCACCGGGTCGGGCACCAGGTTCCCGGAGGAGTCACGGGACGTCTTGGCCCAGCAGTCGTCGAGGTTCACGTACTGGTAGCCGGCGTCCTTCAGGCCACGCGACACGAAGATGTCCGCGATGCCCTTGACCATGGCTTCGTTGAAATCTGCCCGGCAGTGCGTGGTGTTCCAGTTGTTGAAGCCCATCGGGGGAGTGCGGGCCAACCCGTTCTCCAACGCCACGGCCGGTGTCGCCGGCATTAAGCCGACAACCAGTACCGCCGCCAACAATGCTCTCTTGTACATGATCAGCCACCCGTCCTTGGAGCGCGCAGGGCCGCGGCGGCGCACCAAGTGTCAACGCATTAACTTCAGATGACAAGGTCGATGAAGGGCGCTTTCGTCCACTTCAGGTGGACGAAAGCGCCCTTCATACGTTGACAAGATCGCTACGATGATTTCAGTGTCGACCGAAAGGGATCAATCGTGAGCGTGGGCAGGGAAACCAGGCTGTCCTCCTGGATCGAACGGTTCGCGGCGCACTTCGCCGAGGAGGGCATTCCGCTGATCGGCGGCCGCATCCTCGGTTACCTCCTGATCTGCCAGCCGGTCGAACGCACCGCCGCGGAGCTGTCGCAGGAGCTGGAGGCGAGCAGCGGCTCGATCAGCACGAACCTCAAGTACCTGGTCAACACCGGCCTCGTGACCAAGCGGACGCGACGCGGCAGGCAGGCGGCCGAGTACCGGATCAACGAGAAGGCCTGGACGGACTTCATCCAGCGCAAGTTCGACGCGATCGCGAGCGTCCGGATCCTGACCGACGACGGCATGCGGTTGCTCAGCGGCGACCCGGAGCGCGCGATGCGGCTGCGGACGGTCGACCATCTCTACGGTTGGCTCTCAGAGGAACTGCCTACTTTGTGGGAGCGCAGGCCTGCTCCGCCCAAGTAGCGTGGATGCATGTGGCACCCGTACCGTGATGACATCGAGTACTACGAGGAACGAGCCCGAGGGTTGCTCGCTTCCGCGTGGGACGGCGTGCCCGGTGCGTTGGAGGTCTTCGAGGATGTGCCGCTGACCGACGAGGGCGCGCACATCGTTCTCGCCGAGGCTCATGGCTGCGAGGACTGGAAGGCGCTGAAGGCGCACATCCGCAGTCCGCGCCCGTTCGCGCGTGCCTACCAGGCGATCGAGACGCAGAACCCCGGCGAGCTGAAGGCGATCCTCACGCGTGACCCGTGGCTGGTGAAAGCCAGTGGTACCAACGGGAACGACCTGCTCGGCATGTCCGCGGCCAAGTGCGACGAGCGGCTGGTCCATGTGCTGCTCGACGACGGCGCCGACGTGAACCACCAGAACGTGCACGGCTGGACGGCTCTGCACCAGGCGGGATATGCGAACTTGCCGCACCTCGCGCGAGTGCTGCTCAATGCGGGCGCACGCACCGACATCGACGCACGCGGCGTCGGCGGCACACCGTTGACCATCGCGTTGTTCTGGGGCAACAGGGAAGTCGCGGAACTGCTGGCACAGCAGGGAGTTCACCCGCCGAACCTGCGGACGGCGGCCGGGCTCGGCAACCTCGACCTCGCGACCGAACCCGAGGCGAAACGCGGATACTACCGGCCGCACAGCGGTTTTCCGCGCTGGTGGCCGACGAACGACCCCCAGGAAGTGCTCGACGAGGCACTGTCCTGGGCCGCCCGCAACGACCGCACCGAGGTCTTCGGCGACCTGCTCAAGCGTGGCGCGCGGATCGACGCGGACGTCTACCGAGGTACGGCGCTCGCGTGGGCGGCGTGGGGCGGGCTGGCGAACGCCACCCGCACGTTGCTCGACCTGGGCGCGAATCCCAACCAGCGCACAGGTTTCGGCGGTCCGATGCACGGCGAGGGCGTGACGGCGCTGCACCTCGCGGCCGAACGCGGCCACGTGCACATCATCGAGATCCTGCTCGACGCGGGCGCGGACCGGACCATCACGGACGCGAACTACGAGTCGACGCCGGCCAGCTGGGCCGGGCACAACGACCAGGGTGAAGCTCAGGCCTTGCTGAGCGCCTGATCGTCGGCGGGAACCGTGACTTCGACGGTCCGCTCACGCGAGGACGTCCACAGCGACGCCGTGGCCACGACGACGGCACCGGCACCCAGCACGTGCAGCGACACGAGCACCTCGGGCACGCCGGTCCAGTACTGCACCATGCCCAACGAGCCCTGAGCGACGACCACGCCGATCAACGTCCAGTAGTGGCGGCTGCGGACGAAGAAGCCGAGCGCGATCAGCATGCCGAGGAACAGGAACAGCAGGTCCGCGTGGATCTGCGCGAGCGTCGGAACGGACACCGCGAGCCGCGGCGTCTTCGAGTCGCCCGCGTGCGGACCGGCCGCGGTGACGAACGTGCCCGCGATCAGCAGCAGGTACATCACGACGGCCATGACGACCTGGAGGCCACGCGCCCCCGCGGGAACCAGCCAGCGGGCCGGGCCGTCGCCTTCGCTCAGTGAACGCAGGAGCAGCACGGCGAACCACACCAGCACCATCGAGACCATGAAGTGGACGGACACGCTCCACCACACCAGCCCGAGCCGGACCGTGGCGCCGCCGATCACGGCCTGCGCGAGCACACCGCCGACCTGGATCGCGGCGAGCACGATCACGCGGCGGCGGCGCGGCTTGTTCAGCCACGCGGCCACCAGGCACAGGCCGGTGATGATGCCGATGACGCCGAAGAGCGTCCGATTGCCGAACTCGACCCACTGGTGCAGCGCGGCGACGTCCGGGTGTGACACCGGCACGATGCTGCCTTCGACGCACTCCGGCCACGTCGGGCAGCCGAGCCCGGAGCCGGTGACGCGCACGATCGACCCGGTGACCGCGATACCGCCCTGCGCGATGATGGCGGCGATCGCAAGGGCGCGCTGCAACGGAACGAGAAATGCGGTCAATCGGGACACGCGACGATGGTAAGCGGGGTCAGGTGAGCCGAGTCGTCCGGGTCGCCAGTGCACCCGCGACAACGCCCCAGGCCACGAGCACCGCGACCGGGCCCGCACCCGGAGCCGTGCCGTGCACCACGGAGGTCTCCAACGCCTGAGCCAACGCCGCCGACGGCAGCAGGTGCACGAAGCCGACCGGCACGCTCAGTGCCACACCGCCGACCATCAGCAGCACGAACCAGATGATGTTCGCGAGCGCCAGCACGATCTCGGCCCGCAAAGCGCCACCCAGCAGCACACCCAGCGCGCCGAACGTCAGCGTGCCCAGGATGATCAGCAGCACCACCCACGGCAGCCCGCTCAACGGAAAACGCCACCCGAGGATCAACGCCGTGACGGCCAGCAACGCGATCTGCAGCGCCACCACGACCAGCGCCCCGCAGACCCGCCCGGCCACCAGCAACCAGCGCGGCAACGCCGAGGCGGCCAGCCGCTTCAGCACCCCGTAGCGCCGATCGAAGCCGAGAGCGATGGCCTGCCCGGTGAACGCCGACGAGATGATGGCCAACGCGAAGATCCGCGCCGTCGCCGAGCCCACTCGCGGCTCCGGCATCGGGACGACCGACATCAGTGAGAGCGCGACCAGCAGCGCCAGCGGGATGATCACCGTGAGCAGGATCTGCTCGCCGTTGCGCAGGGTCAGCATCGCCTCGGTGCGGGCGTGCGCGAGGAGCATCTTCGGCAACGAGCCACGGCCGGGCGCGGGCTTGAACGTGCCGGGAGCGAAGGTGGTCACGAACGCAGCTCCCTGCCGGTCAGTTCCAGGAAAACGTCTTCCAGGCTGCGCCTGGCGACCGTCAGCTCCTCGGCCAGCACGCCCTGCTGCGCGCACCACGAGGTGACGGTGGACACGACCTGCGGGTCGATCAGCCCCTCGACGACGTAGGCGCCACGGCCGGCCTCGCGCACCTTCAACTTCTCGGGCAACGCCGCGGAGAGCAACGACGTGTCGAGGCCCGGCCGGGCGCGGAACCGCAGCTGCTGGTCGTCGGCCCGGTTCGCGGTCAGCTCGGCGGGCGAGCCCTGCGCCACGACCCGGCCCTCGTCGATGATCACGACCTGGTCGGCCAATGCCTCGGCCTCGTCCATGAGGTGCGTCGTCAGCAGCACGGACACGCCATCGTCGCGAAGGGCGCCCACGAGGTCCCACACCAGATGGCGAGCCTGAGGGTCCATGCCCGCGGTCGGCTCGTCGAGGAACACCAGCTCAGGGCGTCCGATCAACGCGCACGCGAGCGACAGCCGCTGCTGCTGGCCACCGGAGAGCCGCTTGTACGGCGTCTTCACTGCACCGCCGAGCCCGAGGATCTCGATCAGCCACTTCGGGTCGAGCGGGTTCGCCGCGCATGTCGCCACCAGGTTCAGCATCTCCTCGGCGCGGATGCCGGGATAGCCGCCGCCACCCTGTGGCATCACGCCGATGCGCGGCCGCAGCGCCTCGTCGCCGGGCACGAGCCCGAGCACGCGGACCGAGCCGTCGTCGGCGGAGCGGAATCCCTCGCAGATCTCGACGGTCGTGGTCTTGCCGGCGCCGTTGGGCCCGAGCAGGGCGAGAACGGTGCCGGGCTGCTGCACGAGGTCGAGGCCGTCAACGGCGGTCTTCGAGCCGTACTTCTTGACCAGCCCCGACACTTCCACCGCAGGCTGGGGATTCGGGCTCACGAACAGTCAGCCTAGGCGGTCCGGGCTTCGGAACTCACGCGGGGACCCCACGTACGCCAGGAACGTACGAAAGCTCCCCGCGTGGCTTCCTGAAGCAGGGCTGAAGGAGGTAGGGCCAGCCCTACCCCGGTGAGTCAGGGACACCTCAGGGTTGGCTCGGGGGAGTTCCCCATTGGTTGATCACGCGGTCCACAAGAGACTTTTGACGTGATCGAAGCGGGGGCGAAAAGACGAGGACTGGTGATCTGGGGCCTGGTGTTCTCACTGGTCCCGATTTTCTACCTGCATGTCGTGTCGGCGGGTCAGCTCAACCCGATCAGTGACGTGATCAGCGACTACGTGTTCGTGCACAACGGCACCGGGTGGCTTGCCGCCACGTCTCTTTCGCTCGCCGCCGTCTCCGCGTTGCTTGCCGTCAACCTGCGGGGAGTAGGCAGGTCAGCACAGTGGCTGATGGGCGTGTGGGCGGCGGGACTGACCGTGTCGACGATCTTCCCCACCGATCCGACCGGGTCGCCGACGACGATGTCCGGCTACGTCCACCGGTACGCGGGCGCGGTGATGTTCATGGCGCTGCCCGCCGCCGGTCTGCTGATCGCCCGGAAATTTCCGGCACTGCTGGGTGTCGCGATAACGGCGAGCGTGTCGAGCGCGGCATTTCTCGTCAGCCACGTCTCGTTCGCCGGATTCGAGGCGCGCGGGCTGACCGAACGGGTTTTGTTCGCGGCTCTTTACGGACTTCTTTTCGCCATCGCGGCCATTCAAGTGAGGCGTACGACATGACCCCGCTCGCCATCACGCTCGCCGTGTTCGGGGCCGTGTGCTTCGCACTCGCGGCACGCCTGCAGCACGACGCGGTCGCCGAGACCGGCGCCCGCGCGAGTGTTCTCAAGCAGCCTCGCTGGCTCGGTGGCCTGGCACTTCTCGTCGCGGGCGCCGGGGTGCACGCGGCCGCGCTCGGCATGGCGCCGCTCACCGTCGTGCAGCCGATCGGGGTGCTCGCGATCGGCATGACCGCGTTGCTGGACCGACGGCTGCGCGAATTGCCGGCGATCCTGCTCACCACGGTGGGCGTGGGCGCCTTCGTCTTCCTGGCCAGCGGCAGCGCGACCGCGACAAAGGTCGTGCCGGACGCCGAACTCACGGCTGGACTCGTGGTCCTCGGTGTGATCGCGGTACCCGGCGTGATCGCGGCCCTCACGACCAACGCCCGCGTCAGGGCAGTGGCCTTCGCATCAGCCGGCGGCGTCGCATACGGATACGTGTCCGTGCTCATGCGCGCCGTCTCGCAGTCAGTGCAGCAGGGCGGGTTCGGCCTGAGCCACGTCGCGTCCGTGCTCGGCATCGCACTCTCGCTCGCGGTCGGCGGCTGGCTCGTCCAGCACGCCTACGCGGGCGGACCCCCTCATCTCGCCGTCGCCTGCCTGACCGTGGTGGATCCGCTGGTCGCCGTGGGCATCGGCGCCTTCCTGCTCGGCGAAGCCGCGCACCTGTCGATCTGGACGGGAGCCGGACTGTTCGCCTGCGCGTTCGCCGCCATTGGCGGTGTGTTCGCACTTGCTCGTCAACCTCGTGTCACCATCCGAACGGAGCTTCTCGTGAACACCTCCAGCACGCTGCGGATCGTCATCGCCGCCGACACGTTCCCGCCGGACGTCAACGGCGCCGCGCGTTTCGCGCAGCGTCTGGCGGTCGGGCTGGCCTCCAACGGCCACGACGTCCACGTCATCGCCCCGGACTCGCCCAGGGCCACCGAGATCGAGGGTGTGACCGTCCACCGGTTGAAGTCGCACCGGCTGCCGTTCTACCCGGACTTCCGGTTCTGCCTGCCGTGGCAGGCGAAGAAAGAAGCCGACGAGCTGGTCACGTCGCTCAACCCGGACGTCGTGCACGTCCAGGCGCACTTCGTGGTCGGCCGGTTCGTACTCAACTCCGCCGTCGCCCAGGGCATCCCGACGCTCGCCACGAACCACTTCATGCCGGAGAACCTGTTCAGTCACGCGCACGTGCCGTCGTTCCTGCAGGGCATGTCCCGCCGCTTCGCCTACCGCGACCTGGCCCGTGTGTTCGGCCGCGCGGACATCGTCACCGCGCCGACGCCGCGTGCCGTGCAGCTGTTGCACGACAGCGGTTTCCCAGAACGCGCGATGTCCGTGTCGTGCGGCATCGACATCGCCCGCTACCAGCGCGAGGTGACCCACAACGACCGGCCGACGGCGTTGTTCGTCGGGCGGCTGGACGAGGAGAAGCGGGTCGACGAGTTCCTGCGCGCACTGGCCCGCGTGCCCGGCGCGTTCGGCGAGATCGTCGGCGACGGCACCTGCAAGGCCGAGTGGGAGCTGCTGGCCCGCGACCTGGAGATCACCGACCGGGTGAAGTTCCACGGGTTCGTCTCCGAGGACGACCTGCTCGACGCCTACGCCCGCGCCGACCTGTTCGTCATGCCCGGTGTCGCCGAGCTGCAGAGCCTCGCCACGATGGAGGCGATGGCCGCGGGCAAGCCCGTGATCGCCGCGAACGCCATGGCGCTGCCGCACCTCGTGCACCCCGGCCGCAACGGCTGGCTGTTCGAGCCCGGCGACGTCAACCAGCTCGCACAACGGCTGCACACGCTCGTCCACGACGCCCCGATGCGCGCCAGGATGGGCGCCGCGAGCAGCGAGATCATCTCGCACCACGCACTCGCGGCCACCCTGGAACGCTTCGAGGGCCTCTACGCACGGGCGATGGGACGCCCGGTGCCGGTCATCGCGCTAGCCGCCTGAGTTCTCGGCAGGCCTGAGTTTCTCCCCGATTCGTTGCGCGACAACGAGTCCGGTGTGGGAGAGGGTGAGCTTCGAGGGGTGCTCACCCTCTCCCTTCACCAGGAACCGGTAGAGCGAGGCGTGGCCCTCCAGCCGTTCTCGCAACGTGTCCGGGATGTCGCAGTCCGCCGGGTACACCGCGGGAATCGCCTCGCTCACCAGCTGCCTGCGGATGCGGCGGCGTTCCACACGGGGCACGTACCAGGACGTGATCAGCAGCAGCGTCAGCCCGAACGCCAGCGCCGTGCCGATCACCGCCTGCCAGCCCCACCCGCCCGGCCCGATGACGATCAACAGATCGGCCAGCGCCAGGTAGCCGATGCCGTAGACCACGGCCCAGCCCGCGGTCGCGGCGGCGGGCGGCTCGGCCCGTTCCGTACCCCAGACGCCCTCGACGCGACGCCAGCGCTGCAACGATTTCCCGCCGCTCAGCGCCATCCAGATCCCGAACGCCGCGCAGAGCACCGAGGTGGGGATCACCAGCCAGGCCCTGGTGTGCAGCTCGAACTCCCACACCGACCAGACGAGAGCGATCGCCGCCGCGGCCACCGCCACCTGCTTCCAGCGGCGCTTGATGATCTGCAACGGCTTGAAGTCGGCGAGTACCGCGAGTGGCGTGCGAATCGGCGCGGGCAGCGATCCCAGCACCAGCAACGCCGTCACGACCGCGGCGACTCCGGCCACGGTGATCGTGCCGGTGGTGATCTGCGAACGATCATCCGGCAGTCTGTCGATGGCTATGGCCGCCAACGGAATCACCGGTGACAGCAGCACCAGCCCGTGCAGCATCGTTCCGGAACGCAGTGCGGCGTAACCGAAAGCGGCCAGCAACGACGCCGCGCCGATCGCCGCGCCGGGTCCGGCCGCCCAGGCGGGCAACACCCCGAACAACGCCATCACGACCAGCGCGCCGCCGACCGCGAGGCCGAGCAACCCCAGGAACTGCGCGAGGTTCCCGCCTCTGGTCAGCCCGGTGATCGTCCAGTAGGGCAGCAGCATGGCGCCGCGCATCACCCGCGTCACGGGCCGGACCGCGGCGAGCCCGGACCGGTCCGAGTCGGCGACCGTCACCGCCACGGCGGCGGCGGTCGCGGCCGTGCGGATCATCTGGTCCGACGCGGCTTCCTGGGTGAGCGGCTCACGGCCGATCCCTGCCCGGTCGAACGCGTTCAGCGCGGTCATGCCGAGCGAGACCGTGTGTTCCTCCGGGTTCTCCAGGCGCCGCAACAGATCCGCGTGCTCCTCCAGGAACAGCTCACCGCGCGAACGCTCGTCCGCGCCGTCGCCCCGGTCGGCGATGATGGCCTGGCGCAGGCGGGGGAGCTCCTCGCAGATGATCCGCCAGTGCAGGCCCCACGACGCGAGCTCGGCGAGCTTCATCGACGACGGCGAGAGCTCGCCCTCGGCTTCGTAGATGCCGGTGAGCTCTTCCTTGGCCAGCTGTGCGCAGGCCGCGACCTGCACGGGCAGCTCCGGCCCGAACATCTTCTCGACGACCTTGTTCACGACCGCTGCGGCGCGTTCCTCCGGCGTGCGCGGGTCGTTCTCCGGCCTGCCGAGCATGTCCATCCGCCGCAGCCGCCGCGGGTCGAACAGCACCCGGCACAGCATCGTGGCGCCGTCGAGCCTGCCCCAGATCCAGTCGTTGACCCGCCAGGACCGCTTGAGGAACCCGGAGAACCGCGCCAGCGACGCCCCACCGGCCTTGTCGTCGGCCGTGATCGACTGCTGGGCGAACGCGTTGCGCGTCTGCAGCGACACCTGCACCAGCTCGACCGGCGTGTCCATCCCGGTCGACGCGTCGTCGGACAGGCACGTGCCCGCGACCTCCAGCGCGAGGAGCCTGCTGAGCCACCGTTCGCTCTCGCTGAGCCCGGCCTCCTGCTTCGTGGCCTTGGCGTCCAGCAACGCCCGCCACGAGGAGAGCCCGCCCAGCTCGACGCGGTGCTCGTCGAGGTCCTTCACCACCTTCTGGGCCTCGCCGACGACCCGGCCGATCTCGGCGACCTGCGCCTTGACGTCGAAGCCGAGGCGCCCGTCGACCATGTGCTCGTGGTAGCTCGCCAGCCTGCCGGTCCAGTACTCCTGACCGAGCGACTTGGAGGGCTTCCAAGCGAAGAGCTCCTCGCGCAGCCTGCGCAGCTCGGCGCGGACCTGGTGCAGCTCGCGGCGGGCCTTGGTGATCTGGTCGGCCTGCTCCTCCGGTACCACCCACACGAGCCGCTTGAGCAGGTCGAGCGCCGACGCCCCCAGGCGTTCGGCCATCGTGATGCCCCACTCCCAGCCCGTGTCCTCCCGGCACACCGTGTTCGGCAGCTTGACGCCCGGCACGTACGGCAGCACGCCCTGCTTCTTCTTCCACTCGCGCTGCGCCGTCTCCGCCGCGCGCCGGGCCCGTTCGAACGACCAGTTCGCCGGATTTCCCCCGGTCAGCGCGAACTGCTGCGTCGTGACCTGCCGCGCCGCGAGCCGGATCTCCACGTCCTCGTAGTGACCGAAAAGCTTGTCCGCCAACGAATACACCTCGTCGACGACGTTCTGACCGTTGGCGTGCATCCGGTCCAGCAACGCCATCCGGCCGCCACGGCTCGAAGCAGCGCGCCGGTTGTGCTCCTCGATCTTCTCCACATACGTGCGGTTGGCCTGGCTGGACATCGCGCTCAGCAACTTCGCGCCCGAGCTGACCGTCGTGGGGCCCTTGTCGAGCGAGTCCGCAGCAGGTTCGGAGCCGATCGGTTCGGCGTGCGGGAAGACCAGCAGCATCACCCGGCGCACCGGCCCGTCCGCGGGCATCCGGTCGATGGCCTCCAGCGCCTCCCTGGTCGGCGTGTTGACCAGCACGCCGCCGTCCACCGCGAACCTGCTGCGGTCGCCGCCGTTCGCCCAGCTCGCCACGTCCGCCATGTCCGGGCGGTCCGGCGAGGACTGGCCGCCGACCGGGATGAAGCTCGGTTCGAACGCGAACGGGAAGCTCGCCGAGGACCGGGCCGCCAGCGCGAGCTGGTTGACGCGGTCGGCCAGCGTTTCGGGCGTGAAGTCGTCCCTCGTCTCGCTGGACACCCAGTTGTACGGGTCGCGGCGGAACGAGAAGCTGCCCTGGTGCACCGACTGGGTCAGCGGCTGGCCGAGGTCGTCGTAGGTGACGTTCGGGACGCCGCCGAGCAGTGTCGTCGTGATCCGCAGGTCGATCGGGCGCTCGTAGGGCTCGGTGGGCTCGAAGTCCTGGGTGAGCCGGGCCAGCGCCTCCTGCAGCCGGGGCAGGAAGAACTCGTCGCCCTTGAGCAGTGAGGCGGGTTCGCCCCTGAACGGGGCCCGCAGCAGCTGCTCCATCCGGCCCTGCTCGGCCCAGAGATCTCGCAGTCTCGTGAGATCGGCCTGCTTGTTCACCTGGGACAACGCCAGCGCGGCCCCGTTGATGCCGCCCGCCGACGTGCCGGCGATGACGTCGGCCCGCGCGGTGCAGGCCACCAGGTCGAGCAGTGGCTGGTAGTCCGAACCCGGCCTGGTCAGCCGGTCGAGTTCGAGGACGACGCCGCCCATCCAGACGGACAGGCTCACACCACCGTTGAGCACGACGGCGAACCGGACCTCTTCCCGCGACATGGGTTGCTGAGTCATGTCGCATCACCCCCTCCGGCTTCGATCTTCCTCTGCCGAGTAGTCGTCCGCCGAAGGGATGTGGTTACTGGCCCGATTGCGCCATCAGTCGTTCGTAGAATTCGTTCAGCCGCGCGGCCGTCGGCCCCAGCCGTTCCAGCATCTCCGCGGCCGCGCGTGTCAGTTCACCCGCGCGCTCCAGGAAGTTGACCAGGTGCAACGCGACGAGCTCGGCGTCATGCGCGGTGTGTTCCTCCGCGAACGCCAGCTCCTCGTCCGACAGCTCGAACCGAGGCGAGGTGGCCAGCCCGAAGTCGGCGAGGTAGAGCCGGGAGCCGTCCGAGCGGATGTTGCCGAAGTGCACGTCGAGGTGCAGAAGATCCTTCGACCGCAACGCCGACACGATCTCCATGAGCTGACGTTCCGCCTCGGGCACGAGCTCCGGCGTGAGCCACTCGCGCATCCCCAGCGGGATGTGCTCGAAGAACAGCACCAGGCTGTTCTTGGCGTCGACCAGCTCCGCGAACCGCGCCCGGATCTGTGGCGAGTCGCCCAGCCTCTTCGCGGCCGCGGCGATGTCGGCGAACTCGTCGGCGACCGGCGCGCGGCCGGGCAGCACCCACTGGTGGTAGAGCAGCGGAAAACCCAGGTCCTCGCCCGTGAGCATCGCCGTGGTGACGATCTGGTTCGCGGTCAGCTCACGCCACGCGGAGAAACCCGGCGAGCCGATCCCGTACTGGCACACCACGGGCAGGTCGAACAGGTTCGCCGTCGAGAAGGGGTTCCGGAGCTCCCGGTCGGTCAACGGCACCCGCTTCACGAAGACCGGCACGCCGTCGACGTCGACCACCGACGTGCTGCCGCCGACCCCGACCGGACCGGCCTTGCCCGAGGCGATCAGCTCGGTGAGCTCGGCGTTCGAGAGTGTCGCCAGTGCCGACGATGCTCGGGCGTAGTTCTCGATCCTCATGCCGGGTCGGACCTGAGGAACGGACCCACCCGCTTGCGGGCGATCAGCACGCACACCGCGAACGTGATCACCGCGCCCGTGACCGCCTGCGGCACCGTGTAGGCACGGCCGTCGAACGCGGACCCGGTCGGCGGCAGGATCACCGCGATCGCCGCGCTCGTGACCATCGCGAACATCCGGAACTTCGGCCCGACCACGGCCGTGGCCAGCGGCAACACCGCCCACAGCACGTACCACGGCTGCAGCACCGGCCCCAGCACCAGGATCGCGCCCAGAGCCGCGCCGAGGCCGTTCATCGCCTTGAGCTGACCCTTGAAGCTCTTCCACAGCAGCCCGACCGTGATCACGATCGACACGCCCTGCCCGAGCAGCCGGGTCAGCGCGATCATCGCGTCGGTGTGGTTGCCGAGCCCGAGCAGGATGCCGGTGCCCGCGCCCATGAATCCCAGCGCTGTCGGCGGCGACATCCACGATTTCACCGTCGAGGCGACGTTCAACGTCCCTATCCAGCCGAACCCGAACCCGGTGCCGAACCCGATCGCGAGCACACCGACCGCCGCGATCCCGGCCATGATCCCGGCGACCAGCAGCAGGTGTTTTATCTGCCCGCCGAGCTTGCGCGCCACCATCACGCCGAGGAAGCCCAACGCGGCCATCGCCGGCACCTTCACCATCGCGGCACACACGATGGTCACCGCGCCCAGCGATATCCACCACCAGCGCAGGGGTTCGAGCCCTCGCATGGCCAGCTCCATGCCGACGAGCATCAGGCCGAGCGCGATGCCGTCGTTGTGCACGCCGATGACGATGTGGAACAGCACCAACGGGTTCAGCGCGCCGAGCCAGAGCGCTCCGACCGGCGACACCCCGAACCTGGCGGCCAGCCGCGGCAGCGCCCACACGATCATCGCCAGGCCGCAGAGCACGAACATCCGCTGGATGAACACCCCGGACACCACGTGGTCGCCGGTGAGCATCGCCATGAGCCTGCCGACCGCGAGGAACAACGGTCCGTACGGCGCGGGCGTCTCCCGCCAGATGTTCGGCACACCGCGGGTCAGCACGTGGTCGACGCCCAGCGCGGAGGCGGGCCCGAGCTCGTACGGGTCGAGGCCGCGCGCCGCGATCTCGCTCTGCGCCAGGTAGGAGTACACGTCCCGGCTGAACATCGGCACGCAGAACACCAGCGGCACGGTCCACATCAGCAGCGTGCGGTCCATCTGGCTGCGCGAGACGATCCGCGGCCGACCAGGCCGCACGAACCGCCCCAGCGCGAGCCACGCCGACACGATCATGAAGATGCCGGTCCAGACGACCCCCATCGCGACACTGGGCATCCTCGAGAAAAGCCCGAGAACAGGCACGCCGTAGAGCGGCGAGTAGATCGGGGCGGCCCCGCCACCCAGGGATCCGACGGTCAGCAGCAGCGCTCCGATGGTGCCCCAGCGGCGGACGATGTCCAGCTGACGACGCTCTCGACCGTTCAAGAGGTCGCTCTCCGGAGTCAAAGCTCCGCCGTTCGTGGGCATGCCCGCAGGGTAACTACCCACGCTCAGCCGTGAGTCAGGTCACCCTGTGACCGCGATCTTTGCGACCTCCGGCGAAATACGCAACACTGGTGTTGTGAAAAACGCCGAGACGTACCTTGACGCCGTGCCGATGCACGACGGCAAGACTCGGCGTGCTGTCGCCAGGCTCCTGTTGGAGCAGGGCCCGGTCACCGCGGCAGGAGTTGCCGAGGAACTGGGCATCAGCCCCACGGCCGTGCGTCGTCACATCGACGCGCTGCTCGCGGACGGCGAGGCGACGACGAGGGATGCTCCGCGCCAGACCCAACGGGGTCGTGGCCGCCCGGCAAAGCTCTTCCTGCTGACCGACACCGGGCGTGCCCGGTTCGGCCATGCGTACGACGACCTCGCGGTCGCCGCGATCAGGTTCCTCGCCCAGACAGGTGGCGAAGAGGCTGTTCGCGCGTTCGCGCAGAGTCGGGTCGACGCGCTCGTGGACCGGCATCGCTCGGCGATCGTGGCCCAGGCCACACCCGCCGAACGGGCCAAGGCCCTTGCGACCGCGCTGACCAGGGAGGGCTACGCTGCGTCGGCACGTCACGTAGGGGTGGGCGAGCAGTTGTGCCAGCACCACTGCCCGGTAGCCCACGTGGCAGCTGAGTTCCCCCAGTTGTGTGAGACCGAGACCGAGACCTTCGCGGAGCTTCTGGGTACTCACGTGCAACGCCTCGCGACGATCGCCGGCGGCCATGCCGTGTGCACGACGCATATCCCGAACACCGCAGTACGCATCCCGAATGATGGAGGGGAGCCCGCATGACTGCCGCTGCCGAGCAGCGCACGCCCACCACGGTGCAGTCTCCGCTCACGCAGGAAGAGACGATTGCCACCCTTGGCAATTACGAGTTCGGCTGGGCCGACTCGGACGTCGCCGGCGAGAGCGCCCGCCGAGGAATCAACGAGGACGTCGTTCGCGACATCTCGGCGAAGAAGGACGAGCCCGAGTGGATGCTCGAGTACCGGTTGAAGGCGCTGAAGCTCTTCGACCTCAAGCCGATGCCGAACTGGGGCGCAGACCTCTCTGGCATTGACTTCGACTCGATCAAGTACTTCGTGCGATCGACCGAGAAGCAGGCCACCAGCTGGGAGGACCTGCCCGAGGACATCAAGAACACCTACGACCGCCTGGGCATCCCGGAGGCGGAGAAGCAGCGCCTCGTCGCCGGTGTCGCCGCCCAGTACGAGTCCGAGGTCGTCTACCACCAGATCCGCGAGGACCTGGAGCAGCAGGGTGTCCTCTTCCTCGACACCGACACGGCGCTGAAGGAGCAGCCGGAGCTCTTCAAGGAGTACTTCGGCTCCGTCATCCCGGCCGGTGACAACAAGTTCTCCGCGCTGAACTCCGCGACGTGGTCCGGCGGCTCGTTCATCTACGTGCCGAAGGGTGTCCACGTGGACATCCCGCTGCAGGCCTACTTCCGGATCAACACCGAGAACATGGGCCAGTTCGAGCGCACGCTGATCATCGTCGACGAGGGTGCGTACGTGCACTACGTCGAGGGCTGCACCGCGCCGATCTACTCGTCCGACTCGCTGCACTCCGCGGTCGTCGAGATCATCGTGAAGAAGGGCGGCCGCTGCCGCTACACGACGATCCAGAACTGGTCGAACAACGTCTACAACCTGGTCACCAAGCGCGCCAAGGCCGAAGAGGGCGCGACCATGGAGTGGGTCGACGGCAACATCGGCTCCAAGGTGACCATGAAGTACCCGGCCGTCTTCCTGATGGGCGAGCACGCCAAGGGCGAGGTCCTCTCGATCGCGTTCGCGGGCGAGGGTCAGCACCAGGACGCCGGCGCCAAGATGGTCCACATGGCACCGCACACCTCTTCGACGATCATCTCGAAGTCGGTGGCGCGTGGCGGTGGCCGCACGTCCTACCGCGGCCTGGTCCAGGTCAACAAGCGGGCGCACCACTCGAAGTCCACGGTGAAGTGCGACGCGCTGCTGGTCGACACGATCAGCCGGTCGGACACCTACCCGTACGTCGACGTCCGCGAGGACGACGTGCAGATGGGTCACGAGGCCACGGTCTCGAAGGTCTCCGAGGACCAGCTGTTCTACCTGATGTCGCGCGGCCTGAACGAGGACGAGGCCATGGCGATGATCGTGCGCGGGTTCGTCGAGCCCATCGCGCGCGAGCTCCCCATGGAGTACGCCCTCGAACTGAACCGCCTGATCGAACTGCAGATGGAAGGGGCCGTCGGCTGATATGGCCGCCCTGACGACCAAACCTCACTCCCACGGAACTGTCGTTCCGGTGTCCTCGCGCGCGGCGCACTTCTCGTCCTACGACGTGAACGCGTTCGAGGTTCCGGGCGGCCGTGAGGAGATCTGGCGTTTCACGCCTCTCAAGCGTCTTGCCGGTCTGCACTCCGGCGCTGCGGCAACGGGTTCCGCTGCCGTCGAGGTGAGCGCCGCAACCGGTGTCACCGTCGAGACCGTGGGTCGTGACGACTCGCGGCTCGGCACCGCAGGCGTTCCCGGTGACCGCGTCGCGGCACAGGCGTACTCGTCCTTCTCCAACGCCACCGTCGTGACGCTGCCCGGCGACGTGAAGTCCGAGCCGACCACCGTCACGGTGACCGGCGCGGGCGCGGGTTCCGTCTCGTACGGCCACGTCCAGGTCAAGGCCTCGCAGTTCGCCGAGGGCACCGTGATCCTGGACTACCGCGGTTCCGGCGCCTACGCCGAGAACGTCGAGATCCTCGTCGCGGACGGCGCGCACCTCTCGGTGATCGCCATCCACGACTGGGCCGACGACGCGGTGCACGTCTCGCAGCACCACGTGAAGCTCGGTCGCGACGCGACCATCAAGCACACCGTGGTCACGCTCGGCGGCGACGTCGTCCGGGTCACCCCGGTCGTGCAGTACGCGGGCCGTGGCGGCGACGCGGAGCTCTTCGGTCTGTACTTCGCGGACGCGGGGCAGCACCAGGAGCACCGGCCGTTCATCGACCACGCGCAGCCGAACTGCCGCAGCAACGTCGTCTACAAGGGCGCGCTGCAGGGCGAGGGCGCGCACGCGGTGTGGATCGGCGACGTGCTGATCCGCGTGGCGGCCGAGGGCACCGAGACGTTCGAGCTGAACCGGAACCTGATTCTGACCGACGGCGCGCGCGCCGACTCGGTGCCGAACCTGGAGATCGAGACCGGCGAGATCGAGGGTGCCGGCCACGCCAGCGCCACCGGCCGGTTCGACGACGAGCAGCTGTTCTACCTGCAGGCGCGGGGCATCCCGGAGGAGCAGGCGCGGCGTCTCGTCGTGCGCGGCTTCTTCCAGGAGCTGATCCAGAAGATCGCCGTCCCCGAGGTGCGCGAGCGCCTCGAGGCCGCCATCGAGGCAGAGCTCGAGGCGGTCAGCGCGTGATCAAGGTGTGTGCACTGTCCGAACTGGACGACCGCAAGCCGTTCGCTGCCAACGTCGACGATGTCGAAGTGGTGTTGGTTCGCGACGGCGAGCGGGTGCACGCGCTGGCCGATCTCTGCTCGCACGCCGCGGTGTCGTTGAGCGAGGGCGAGGTCTCCCGCAAGGGGATCGAATGCTGGTTGCACGGGTCGTGCTTCGACCTGTCGACCGGCGCGCCCTCGTCGCCACCCGCCACCGAGCCGGTCGACGTCTACGCCGTCGACATCCGTGACGGCGACGTGTTCGTCGACGTCACCGTCACCACGAACTGACTTTGCTCTACCACCAGGAGAACTGCTAGTCATGGCCACCCTTGAGATCAAGGACCTGCACGTCTCGGTCGTCAGCGAGGAGACTCCCAAGGAGATCCTCAAGGGCGTCGACCTGACGATCAAGGCGGGCGAGACCCACGCCATCATGGGCCCCAACGGCTCTGGCAAGTCCACGCTGTCCTACGCCATCGCCGGTCACCCGAAGTACACGATCACCTCGGGCACCGTCACGCTCGACGGCGAGGACGTGCTGGAGATGACCGTCGACGAGCGCGCCCGCGCGGGCCTGTTCCTCGCCATGCAGTACCCGGTCGAGGTTCCCGGCGTCTCGATGTCGAACTTCCTCCGCACCGCCGCCACCGCCGTCCGCGGCGAGGCCCCGGCCCTGCGCCACTGGGTCAAGGAGGTCAAGGGTGCGATGGCCGAGCTCGACATCGACCCGGCGTTCGCCGAGCGTTCGGTGAACGAGGGCTTCTCCGGCGGTGAGAAGAAGCGCCACGAGATCCTGCAGCTGGGCCTGCTCCAGCCGAAGATCGCGATCCTCGACGAGACCGACTCCGGCCTGGACGTCGACGCGCTGCGCGTCGTCTCCGAGGGCGTCAACCGCTACAAGGCCTCCGGTGAGGTCGGCGTCATGCTGATCACGCACTACACCCGGATCCTCAAGTACATCGAGCCGGACTTCGTGCACGTGTTCGCGAACGGCCGGATCGTCGAGTCCGGGGGCCGCGAGCTCGCCGACCAGCTCGAGACCGAGGGTTACGTGAAGTACACCGGTTCCAAGGAAGCCGCAGCCCTTTCCTGACGTTAATAGGTGTTGAGAGGAGGCGCTGTGACCACCACCGCAGCACCACTGGATGTAACCGCTCTCCGAGCGGACTTCCCCATCCTGTCTCGCACCGTTCGTGACGGGAAGCGCCTGGTCTACCTGGACTCCGGCGCCACCTCGCAACGCCCGACGCAGGTTCTGGACGCAGAAAAGGCTTTCCTGCAGCAGCACAACGCCGCTGTGCACAGGGGTGCCCACCAGCTGGCCGAGGAAGCCACCGACGCCTACGAGGGTGCGCGCCAGCGCATCGCGGACTTCGTCGGGGCCGACTTCGGCGAGCTGGTGTTCACCAAGAACGCCACCGAGGGCTTCAACCTCGTGGCGTACGCGATGGGCAACGCCGCCACCTCCGGCCCCGAGGCCGCGCGCTTCGTCGTCGGTCCCGGCGACGAGATCGTCGTGACCGAGATGGAGCACCACGCGAACCTCGTGCCGTGGCAGCAGCTCGCGCTGCGCACCGGCGCGACGCTGAAGTGGTTCAAGGTCACGCCGGACGGCCGCCTCGACCTGTCCGATGTGGACAGCGTGATCACGCCGCGCACCAAGGTCGTCGCCTTCACGCACCAGTCGAACGTGCTCGGCACCATCAACCCGGTGCACGTGCTCGTCGCGGCCGCGCAGAAGGTCGGCGCCCTCACGGTGCTCGACGCGTGCCAGTCCGTCCCGCACAGCACGGTCGACTTCCACAAGCTGGGCGTCGACTTCGCGTCGTTCTCCGGCCACAAGATGCTCGGCCCGTCCGGCATCGGTGTCCTCTATGGACGCCGCGAGCTGCTGGAAGCGTTGCCCCCCTTCATTACCGGCGGCTCGATGATCGAGCAGGTGAAGATGGAGGGCTCGACCTTCGCACCGCCACCGCAGCGTTTCGAGGCGGGCTCACCGATGACGTCCCAGGCCGTCGGCCTGGGTGCCGCGGTGGACTACCTCTCGGTCGTGGGCATGGAGCGAATCCACGCCCACGAGCACGCGCTGACCGTTGCGGCGCTTGAAGGTCTGTCCGCTGTGCGCGGTGTCCGGCTGCTCGGGCCTCAGGATGCCGTGGACCGCGGCGGCGCCGTGCCGTTCGAGATCGAGGGCGTGCACCCGCACGACGCGGGCCAGGTCCTCGACAGCCTCGGCATCGCCGTCCGCGTCGGCCACCACTGCGCGTGGCCGCTGCACCGCTGCCTGAACGCACAGGCCTCGGTGCGCGCGTCGTTCTACCTGTACAACACGCTGGACGAGGTCGACCAGCTGGTCGACGGCGTCCGCGAGGCACAGAAGTTCTTCGGGGTGGCCTGATGCAGCTCCAGCAGATGTACCAGGAGATCATCCTGGACCACTACAAGCGCCCACACGGCCGTGGCCTGCGCGACCCCTTCGACGCCGAGTCGTTCCAGGTCAACCCGACCTGCGGCGACGAGGTGACCCTGCGGGTCCACATCGTCGACGACGTCGTCAATGACGTCTCCTACGACGGCCAGGGCTGCTCGATCAGCCAGGCCTCCACCTCGGTGTTGACCGACCTGGTCGTGGGTAAGCCCGTGGGCGAGGCATTCAAGAAGATGGACGCCTTCGTCGAGCTCATGCAGGGCCGCGGCCAGGTGGAGCCCGACGAGGACGTACTCGAAGACGGCATCGCCTTCGCCGGTGTCGCGAAGTACCCGGCGCGCGTGAAGTGCGCGCTGCTGGGCTGGATGGCGTTCAAGGACGCAGTCGTACGGAGTCAGGGAGCAGCATGAGCACGGAGTCGGAAGAAGTCGTTCGCGGCGCCGAAGGCATGCCGGTCTACGAACCGAAGGCCGACGTTGCCGCGCTGGACGACCTGGAAGAGGCGATGCGCGACGTCGTCGACCCGGAACTCGGCATCAACGTCGTCGACCTCGGCCTCGTTTATGACATCCGCGTCGACGAGGAGAACATCGCCACCATCGACATGACGCTCACCTCGGCGGCCTGCCCGCTGACCGACGTCATCGAGGACCAGACCCGCGCGGCTCTCACGAGCGGCGGCCTGGTCAAGGACTTCCGCATCAACTGGGTGTGGATGCCGCCGTGGGGCCCGGAGAAGATCACCGACGACGGCCGCGACCAGCTTCGCGCGCTCGGCTTCACCGTCTGATCTCGGCTTTCTGCAACGGCGCGCACCTCTCGGGGTGCGCGCCGTTCGCGTTTCGTGGTTCGGGCTCTGAGCCTGAGTGGCACGCCGATCGAGTTCGCCTTCATCGAGGAGAGCGGCAAGTGGAAGGTCGACCCCGGCGCCCTGCTCGACAGCGCGACCGTCGCACTGGAGGAGTCGGCGGCGAAGAAGGGCATCACCGTCGACCAGGTGATCACCGAGACGTTGACGGCACAGTTCGGTGCCGACCGCGGGGCCCAGCTGCGCAAGCCGATCGACAGCTGACGTTTTACCGCCTCGACTTCTGGGTAACACCGGCAAGTGAGGGTTCGTTCTGCTTGCGCGGATTAAATGCGTTGCAAGGGGCTCGGAGCCTCGCATAGTTTGTTCCCAGCACACCGGAAGACATCAGGAGGAAGACATGCTTGCCAAGGCGGAGCTTGCGGGTTGGCGAATTCTCGCCGTCATCGCCGGCGGTCTGCTTGCGCTGGCGTGGGGCTCCACGCCATGACCTGATCCCCAGGTCATGACCTCGGAGCCGCCCACGGGAAACCCTGGGCGGTTTTCTTTTTGCCGCAAACAATGCGGCGAAGCTTGCCGACGAGCTTTGGAAGCGGAACGGATTCCAAACCCGTTTCCCGAGGGTTCGATTCCTTCCGTCGGTGCCGCACAACTGAATACCGCAATGTGATCGTGGTGAACTCGGCGGACACGTCGGTCTTCCAAACCGAAGAAGAGGGTTCGATGCCCTCCGATCGCTCTGTGTGGATCTAGCCCAACTGGTAGAGGCACATGGTCGAGGGCCATGACAGTCGGGGTTCGACTCCCCGGATCCGCACCACACCCCTGTAGCCCAACGGGAGAGGCAACGCGCTCAGAACGCGTCCAGTCCAGGTTCGAATCCTGGTGGGGGTACGACACGACACAACTACATCGGGGGACGCGCCGGCGCGCAGATGATCCTTGCAAGATCGTCCTGGAGGGTTCGACACCCTCGTCTTCCATCACGTCCCGTAGCTCAGCTGGTGAGAGCGTCCGTCTGATACGCGGTAGGTCCCAGGTTCAAATCCTGGCGGGACGACCAACCCTCCCGACACTGCGGCCCGCTGGATCCCCGGCGGGCCGCAGTCCTGCTGACATCTCAGGCGTAGACGCGTTCCACGAACGACGCCAGCTGGTCCTCCGGCAGGTGCCGGGCGAGGTCCGCCTCGGACACGATGCCGACCAGCCGGTGGTTCTCGATCACCGGCAGCCGCCGGATCTGGTGCTCTCCCATCGTTTCCAGCACGTGCGCCAAGGAATCCCCGGCGTCGACCCAGTGGACGTGGCAGCCGAACTCGCCCGCGCGGGTCGTCGCCAGGTCGAGGCCCTCTGCCACGGCCCTGATCACGATGTCGCGGTCGGTGATGATCCCGCGCAGCCGGTCGTCGTTGCCGCAGATCGGCAGCGATCCGACGTCGAGGTCCCGCATCATGCGGGCGGCTTCGAGGAGGCTCGCGTCCTCCGGGACGCACCGCACTCCGGGGTGCATGATCTCGCGCGCTGTGGTCACAACCCTTCTCCTTTCCGGCCCTACACCAGGATCCGCTCGGTTAAACCACCCTGCAGTGTGGTCCTCTGAACGGCCTAGACGCTTGCGGGCTCAACGGCCCAGAGTGCTACTCTCTGTGGTCCTACGGTTACGCAGTTGCTATCTCCGGGGGCCGCGATGAGCCTGTTAGCGGAACTGACCGACGATCCCTGGAGTGGTGTCACACCGTCCGTGTACGAGACGGCCAGACTCGTCGTCCACGCACCCTGGCTCGGCGGTCACGACGCGAGGATCCGCTACCTCGTCGGCGCCCAGCATCCGGACGGCACCTGGGGCGGCCCCGCCGAGTACGCGCTGGTTCCGACGCTCAGTGCCGTCGACGCACTGCTTCAAGTCGGACAGCACGCCCCCGCGCATCGAGGCTTGAAGGCGTTGTACCGGCTGCTCAGGCGCCCGCCGCGGCTGCCGGACACGGTGGCGGTCGAGCTCATCGTGCCCGCGCTCGCCGAGTCGCTCGGGCTGCGTTCGCCGTTCGACACGCGGCCGTTGCACGCGCTGAGGAGTCGCCCGCTGCCGGAGAAGCTCTGGCACACCCTGGAGATCTTCGGCCCGCGTCCCGAGGTGAGGACGGTGAACGGCATCGTCGCCGCGAGTCCGGCCGCGACCGCGGTCCAGCTCGGCGGGCCGAGACCCGGCGAAAGCCTCGCCTACCTGGAGAAAGTCCAGGCCAGACACGGTGGGCCGGTCCCCGCGGGTGTTCCGGTGCCGCTGTTCGAACGGTCGTGGATCATCGTGGCACTCAGATCCGCCGGCCTCGACCTGCACGTGCCGGAAGCGACGATCGACCTGATACACGCGGCGTTCGGCCCGGATGGCGCCGCGGGCGGGCCCGGACTCCCGGCCGACACCGACGACACGGCCACCGCACTGCACGCGCTCGCTCTCTGCGACAGCCCGCGTGCGACCGGGGTGCTCGACAAATATCGCGAGGCCCGTTACTTCGCCTGCTTCCCCGCCGAACGCACCCCGTCGACCAGCACGAACGCCCACGTGCTCCAGGCGCTCGGCGAAGACGAGCTCCTCGAAGAATGGCTGCGTGACATGCAGGAACCCGACGGCTACTGGCGCGACAAGTGGCACGCCTCGCCGTACTACGCCACCGCGTGCGTCGTGAACGCCTTGCACGGCAACAAAAAGGCCACCGACTGGGTGCTGAGAAACCAGCGCGACGACGGTTCGTGGGGTCGTTGGGAAGGCACCTACGAGGAGACGGCCTATGCGATCCGCATCCTGTCGCACTCACGTCAGGACGTCTCCGAAGCAATGATCTGCGGCGCACAATTCATGCACGAGTGGGGACAACGGCCGCACCCGCCGCTGTGGCACGACAAAGACCTCTACACGCCAACGAGAATCGTTCAGGCAGAGGGTCGTGCCGCGCTTCACCTCGCCTGCGCGGTATGCCGATGAACCGAACCGAGCTGCGCTTCACGCTGAACCTCATCCCGTTCCTGGACTCGATGGAGGACAACGAGGACGGCATGGTCAAGCTCCGGGACCGCCGTTGGCTCGTCTGGCATCCGGACGTGATGGCCGCGTTGTTCCGCACCGACCGCGATCTGTGTCATCCGCCGAGCCGTACGCTGAGTCCGTTGCTGGGCAATCGTTCCGTGCTGTGGCTCGACGGCGCCGAGCACACCGCGTACCGGCGCGCGCTCGCGCCCGCGTTGCGCGGCAACAGGTATCAGGCGTTGATCGAGGAGATCGTCGAACGCTCCGTGGCCGAGCTCCCGCACGGCGACCCGGTCGGGCTCGCCGCGTGGACGCGCACTCTGACGTTGCGGATCATCGGCCGGATCGTGTTCGGCGTGGACGACGACGAGCTGCTGACCGCGTTCACCCGCTGGCTGGACCGTCGCCTCCGTAGCCGCGTCCGCACCCTCGCGCATCGCTACTTCACGCCGGGCACCACGAGGTTCGACCCCGAGCTCGACCGGCTGCTGCTCACACGCGCGCGGGAGGCCGAACCTCCCGCGCTGGCAGCGTTCCTGCCGCCGGACGATCTCCGCGACCAGGTCGTGTCACTGCTGTTCGCGGGCCACGAGACGACCGCGTCGGCCACCGCGTGGACGCTGTACTGGATCGACCGGACACCCGGACTCGCGGACCGGCTGGACGACCCGGCGTTGCTGGAAGCCACGATCATGGAGTCGTTGCGGCTGTCCCCGCCCGCGACGCTCGCGGGCAACCGGATGAGCGCCGAGGGCATGATGATCACCCCGAGCATCTACCTGGCGCACCGCCGTGCCGCGACGCACGAGAACCCGCATGTCTTCGATCCCACCAGATTCCTTGACAGGCAACCGCGGGCGGGCGGGTTCTTCCCGTTCGGCGGGGGAGTGCGGCACTGCCCCGGCAAGGATCTGGCGCTGCTCGAGATCCGCATGATCGTCGCCGCTCTGCTGAGACATCGGCGCTTCCGGTGCCTCACGCCCCGCTCCCGCACACCCCAGCTGCGGGGCGCCGCGATGGCGCCGCCGCCGGACCTCGCGATGGTGGCCACGTGTCGGCACTGATCCACCTCCACCGCCTGGAACACCCCTTCGGCATGCACTACGCGACCTGCGCCGCGTGGGGTGCCTGCTATGCGACGAGATTCGACCTCGCCGTGGTGATCGCGGTGCTCGCGAACTTCATCGCGATCGTCTCCGGCAACCCGCTCAACGCCTACAGCGACCTGCGCAACGACATCCACACCCCGGAGAAGCGTCACCTCGCCGACGCCGTGCGGGAGATCGGCGCGGACAAGGTGCTCGCGCTGGCGATCTTCGAGATGATCGTCGCGGAGGCGCTGGCGATCGCCGTGTCGTGGCGGGTCGCGGTCGGCGTCGGGCTGATTCTCGTGCTGTACCTGGCCTACAACGTCGAGCCGATTCGCCTGAAACGACGGGGGTATTCGGGTCCGGTGGTGCTGGCGATGTCCGCAGGGCTGTTGCCGAGCGTCACCGCGTACGCGGCGGCCGGGGGACAGGCCGATCCCGCGGTGTGGCTCGTCTTCTCCGGCGTCACGGCACTGGGCACCGGCCGCGCGCTGTGGTGGGCGGTGCCGGATCGTGCCGGCGACGCCCGTGTCGGCTCACGCACCCCTGCCGTCCTCTACGGAACGCGCCACGCCGTCAACGCGGCCACCCAGCTGACCATCGGTGGTCTGCTGCTGGTCGGCGGCGGCCTGTGGTTCCGCTTCGGCTGGTTCTGGGCGGGGGTGGGCGTGCTCGCGTGCTCGGCGTTCCTGCTCGCGCGGGAACTGCCGACGAGCAAACAGATGTTGCGCTACGGCATGTCGATGGCGGTCACGTCCACGGTCGTCCTGGCCGCGATTCCGTTGCTGGCTTGATGGCAGACGCCGTCAGAGCTTGCGGGCCAGGCCGCCGCAGCCGTGGAAGTTCTCCGGGTTGCGGTCCTGGTCCTCGTGCGGATCCGGTTCCCACAACGGGATCGGCACCACACCCGGCGCCACGATCTCCATGCCGTCGAAGAACGACACGACCTGGTCCGGGTAGCGAAAGGTGAAGGCGGGCAACGGCTGGTCCCCGTACATGGCGCCGAACATGCCGACCGCGGCGAGCATGAACGGGTCGCGGCACGTGTGCGACAACCCGAGATAGCTGCCCGGGGTGAGCGCGTCCATGTAGGTGGCCAGCACCTTGTGCGGCTCGGAGTGGTCCGGCACGAAGTGCAGCACGTCCAGCACCAGCACGGCGACCGGCTCGGACAGGTCGAGCGTGTCGCGGACCTCGGGCGAGTCCAGCACCCGTTCCGGTTCGCGAAGATCGGCGCAGAGGAAGGACACGTCCGGGTTCGACGCGACGAGCGCACGGCCCTCCTGGGCCACCACGGGATCGATCTCGACGTACGCGACCCGCGCGCCGGGCGCGACCAGGTGGACGTTGCCGGCGGTCGGCAGGCCCGAGCCCAGATCGAGGAACTGTCGCATCCCCAGGGCTGTCAGTGTCCGCACGAGCCTGCGCAGGAACGAACGATGGGTGCGCACCAGGTACGGCAGGTGGGGCGCCGCGGAGACGAGGTGCGACGCGAGTTCCTCGTCGGCCTCGGTGTGGTGGGTGCCGCCGAGCCAGTAGTCCCTGACTCGGGCAGTGTTGGGCGCATCGGGACCGTTCATTCCCGGTGCCCAGATTGGGGTGGCCACGGAGACTAACTACCGGACCCAGGCTTGGAGGCACACCAAGGCGACGCCAGATGTACCCGATCGAGTGAACACCCCGCGAAGTTGATCTGAGCGAAAAGCACGTTCGTACGACCAGTTCGTACGAACGTGCTTTTCGCTCAAGAGCTACTTTCCGGTATGCGAAAGGGTCAGATCGGCGCGGTCTGCGCGACGAGGAACCCGACCACGTCGTCGAGCCTGCCGCGCCGCGCGAACGCCCTGCGTTGGCGCGCCGCGCCCGTTCCGTCGAGCAGCAGCCGGTCGATGCCGTCGGTGACCATCTCGTAGTCGCCCGCGAACTCCAGCGCCGGCCGGATCCAGCGCAACAGCGACGCGGCGATCGTGGCCGCGGGCGTCGGTGCGCCGGTCACCGGGTCGATCCCGAAGCCCTCCAGCCCGTCGCGCGCCGCACGCCACATCGCGACCTTCAGCAGATGCGGTGGCATCGGCACGGGCATGGCGCTGGAACTCAGTGCGGTGGCGGCGATTCCGCGCACCAGAGCGGCCAGCAGGACCGCTTCCTCGACCGTCGGCGCCACGTCCGACACCCGCAGCTCCAGCGTGGGATGGTGCGCGGAGAGCCGGACGTCCCAGTAGAGCATCCCGGCGTCCATCGCCGCGCCGCTCGCGACGATCTCCTCACGTGCCCCGAAGTACTCGGCCGCGGAGTCGAAATGCGGTGGCGCACCGGAGGTCGGCCACCGGTTCCACACCACGTACCGCCAGCTCGCGTAGCTGGTGTCGCGGTCGAGCCAGTACGGCGAGTTCGCGCCGAGTGCCAGCAACGTCGGCAGCCACGGCCGCAGATGGTTGCTCACGAAGATCTTCGACTCGTCGTCCGGCAACCCGACGTGCACGTGACAGCCACAGATCGCGAGGTCGTTGGTCAGCGCGCCCATCTCCTGCGCCATCCGGTGGTAGCGCGGCAGGTTCGTCAGCGGCGTCGGCATCGTCAGTCCCAGCACCGGCGTGCCGGTCGCGGCCAGGCGGGCGTCGTGCCGCGCGGCCCGTTCGATCAACGCCCGGCGCGCCACGGTGAGCTCGTCGCGCAGCTCGGCCATGTCCGTGCAGATGCCGGAGGCCGATTCCACCTGGTACTGCGCGATCTCCTGCTGCAGGTCGACCTGGTAGCGGTCCGCGCCGGTGAGGACCTCGGCCGCGCGGTTCGCGAGGTGCCCGGTCGAGGCCTCGACGAGAACGAACTCCTCCTCCACCCCGACCGTGAGGAGGCCGTCCACGCTGGTGCGCTGGGCGGGAACCGCTCTGGACCTGCTGTCTACCTGCACCGGAAACCTCCTGTGTGCGCTGAGTAGCGCCACCGATGCTATGAGTGATCAGCTCACGGCACAGGAGGCAATGGGGTCAGATTCTTGGCCCTGAGGGGCCGCGCTTGCGGCTCGGGTATCACTGGTTGTGGTGTGGCCGGCCACGTCCAACCGTCGCTAGGCGGGAAGCGTTGTGGTCTGCGTGGGCAGCGACCCCGCAGTCCCGGCAGGTGAACCGGGCTTGGCTGGTGCGGTTACGTCTGTCGACGTGCCCGCAGTCAGCGCACTGGCGGCAGACCGCCATCCAGGTTCCCGTTCACGGTGAGCATCCGGCTCAGCTGACCGCGAGCCGCTCCGCACCCCGCAGCACGTCACGTCGCTCGCTGCCCGGCCTGCCCATCACCCAGCTGGAGCCGGCGAGCGACTTGGCGTGCTCCTTCACCGGTGCGAGCAACCGCGACACCTCGCGATAGCTGCCGACCGTGCCCGCAGCGCAGATGAGCGTCGCGAGAGAGAGCGTCACGTGACGGCCTTCCGCCACATACGGCTTGTCCAGCAGCCTCGCCGACAACGGCACCGTCTCGTCCAGCCCGGCGAGGATCAGGAAGTCGTCGCCGCCGACATGCCCGACCTGCACACCGGGGAACACGTGCGCGAGGTCCGCGAGGTCGTGGCCGATCTCGCGGATCAGGTCGTCTCCGGCCGCGAACCCGACCGTGTCGTTGACCTGCTTGAAGCTGTCCACGTCCAGCCACGACACCGCGAAGATCTCACCGAGCTCGATGCGCCGGTCGACCTCCTTCGCGATCGCGTCGCTGCCCGGCAGCCGGGTCAGCGGGCTGAGCGCCGCCGCCTGCTCCACCTTGAGCTCGGCCACGCCCCGGACGACGTCCGCGACACGCACGACACCCATGCACCGCTCGTTGTGGTCGACGACGATCAGGTCGTCGTTGGTGCGCTCCCTGTTCGCGTGTGCCACCACGTCGAGCAGTTCGAGCGCCGACGCCTCGGTGCCGATGACGTGCGGTTTGTCAGCGAGCCGGGCCGCCTCGCGCTTGGCGTGCAGCGCGTGCCCGTACGGCCCGGTCACCGCGAGCAGGAACCGGTTGCGGTCGACCGACCACTTCGGCCTGCCCTCGTCGTCGACCAGCACCACCCCGGTGACCGTCGGCTGCGACGCCAGCACCTCACGCACCTCCTCCGAGGTGGCGTGATCGGGCAACGTCGTGGCCGGGTGCAGGAAGTCGGTGACCCGAGGTCCCGCGATCCGGCGGATCTCGCCGGTCTGGGTGACCGCTTCGGGTGCGATGCGCGCGTTGACCGCTGGTCTTCGCTGAGGGGGAGCGAGCATGTTGCCCTGCGCGTGCCCCACCCCGAGTTTGCGCAACGTCGTCAGCTGCGCCTCGGTCTCGACGCCCTCCGCGACGACCTGACCGCCGGTGTACTCGCCGAGGTGCACCAATGACCTGGTCAACGCGCACCGCGCGGGGTCGTCAGGCAGCGTGCGCACGATCTCGCGGTCGAGCTTGATGTAGTCCGGCGACGCGCTCGTCAGCATCCCGAGCGGCACGTCGCCTTCGCCGACGCAGTCCAGCGCGATGCGGAAACCGTTGTTCCGCAGCGTCTGCAGCCCGCGGGCCAACCGGGCGCGGTTGGCCCGCGAGTACGGCTCGCCGACCTCGATCACGATGCTGTCCGGCGCACGCCGGGCATCCCGGAGCGCGCCGTAGAGCGGCGACATGACCTCCGGCTTGTCCGCGACCGTGATCGCGAGCAGGTTGAGGTGCAACGGCAGCATCAGGTCGAAGTCGGCGGCCGCGCGCACGGCACGGCAGGCGAGTCCGACGTCGGCGTTGGCCAGCAACCCCGCCCGGAAGGCGGTCTGAAGCAGATCCTGCACGCTGCCGTCGTGCGGCCGGGCCAGCGCCTCCACCGCGACGACGCCCCCGGTGTTCAGGTTGAACAGCGGCTGGAAGGCGAACCTGACGTCATCCAGTAAGGCGGGCACGTCTCGAATCGTGCAGGTGCGAACGACTGGCACCAAGGGGGTTCACCAGGTGTTCATCATCTTGGCGCGAAGCCGCCACGGTGCCGCGCGGAAGAGTTTCGCCATCGCGGCCGACGTACCGCGGACGTCCTCCCGGCCGGAGAGGTAGGCGCGCTGCAGCTCGACCGGCAGGCGGAAGAACAGCTCGAAGAAGTCGCGCGTCTGCTCGGCGTCCATCCGGAGCAACGTCTCCAGCCCGCGTCTGCGCAGGGCGTGCACGATGCGTGCGTTGCGCGGCCAGATCACGTGTTGTGGATCTTCACCGGCCTTGATCGCCTCGGCGACTCTGGGTGCGAGCGCGAGAGAGGTGGCCACGCTGTAGCCGGTCGCGGGGTGGATGAAGCCGGCGGCCGCGCCGAATGCGAGGCCTTTGGTTCGTGGTGCGTCCAGAGGGAAGCGGACGCGTTCCTCTCTCGTGTACGGCTGTAGGCGCGTGTGGAGGCGTTGGCGGAGTTCGGCGAGCGGCATGCCGGGGCGGCGGGCCAGGCAGGTCTCCTCGACCAGGACCTCGTTGTCGCCGAGCGGAACCGTGTAGAGGAACGTGTCGCCGCCACGCCAGTCCATCAACGTGGTCTCGGTGCTGTCCGACTCGATGACGACACCCACGGCAGTTTGCTCTGCACGGCCCTTGCGCGCGCCCATGGCGTTGAACGTGTAGCGCGCCGCCGCCGGACGTTGAAGGACCGTCACCTCTCGCGGGAGCTCGTGCAGGCGTGCGTTGTCCAGCACGACGTAGGTGCGCGGGATCAGGTGCTCCTCGCGCGCGTAGGCGCGAACTGTCGTACTGACTGCCCTGGTCGGGGTGTTCTGCGGCAGCTCGTCGGCCCACGCGCCATAGGTCGCGGTCCATACGCGGTGGGGGTGGCGGTCGACGACGGCGGTGTCGAGGCCCTCCTGGGCGCAGGCACGGGCCAGAGCGCGCCCTGCCGGGCCGCCACCGATCACCACAACGTCGAACACGGGGTCCATGATTGACCTCATGGCCAGTACCTACCGCCCGCACCTCATCCGCCGCATCGGCAACGCCATCGTCATAGGCGCCGTGAAGCTCGGTGTCGCTCCCTCTCACTATGTGCTGCTGTCGACCCGTGGCCGGCGAAGCGGGGCGGAGCGGACGATTCCCATCCGGCTGATGCGCCACGACGGCCAGGAGTGGCTCGTCTCGCCGTACGGGGTTCGGGACTGGGTGCACAACGCGCGAGCGGCCGGCGAGGCGGTCGTGCGAAGGGGACGCAGGTCACGTCGGATTCGTTTGGTGGAGGTTTCCGCGGCCGTTGCGGCGCCGGTGCTGGCCGCTTATGTGCGTAAGGAGCCGGTGACTAGGCCTTTCTTCGACGCACGCGTCGGTGACCCGGTCTCGGCGTTCGAAGCGGAGGCTGATCGGCATCCGGTGTTCCAGGTGTCGAACGTGCAGGTCAACGGTGGTTTCGGCGCTTAGGTGACCCCCCGATTTGGAGATCGAAACGGCCCCATGTAATCTTCTCCAAGTCAGAGCGACACGGGCCGGAAAACAAACCGGAACGAGCCTGGCAACACAAGCCCCGGAAGTAAGTCAGCGTAAAGCTGATGTGACTGCGGTGTGCGCGTGTTCTTTGAGAACTCAACAGCGTGCCGATAACACAGCCAGTAATATATGAATTACCTCCTCGTCGAGGTAATTCCTTTGAGTAGATTTACCAGATTGCCAGACTATTCCGTCTGGAGCGATCAAACATAATCCTTATTGGAGAGTTTGATCCTGGCTCAGGACGAACGCTGGCGGCGTGCTTAACACATGCAAGTCGAGCGGTAAGGCCCTTCGGGGTACACGAGCGGCGAACGGGTGAGTAACACGTGGGTAACCTGCCCTGTACTCTGGGATAAGCCTTGGAAACGAGGTCTAATACCGGATATGACCCTAGATCGCATGATCATGGGTGGAAAGTTCCGGCGGTACAGGATGGACCCGCGGCCTATCAGCTTGTTGGTGGGGTAATGGCCTACCAAGGCGACGACGGGTAGCCGGCCTGAGAGGGTGATCGGCCACACTGGGACTGAGACACGGCCCAGACTCCTACGGGAGGCAGCAGTGGGGAATATTGCACAATGGGCGAAAGCCTGATGCAGCGACGCCGCGTGAGGGATGACGGCCTTCGGGTTGTAAACCTCTTTCAGCAGGGACGAAGCGCAAGTGACGGTACCTGCAGAAGAAGCACCGGCTAACTACGTGCCAGCAGCCGCGGTAATACGTAGGGTGCGAGCGTTGTCCGGAATTATTGGGCGTAAAGAGCTCGTAGGCGGTTTGTCGCGTCGGCCGTGAAAACTTGGGGCTTAACCCCAAGCTTGCGGTCGATACGGGCAGACTTGAGTTCGGCAGGGGAGACTGGAATTCCTGGTGTAGCGGTGAAATGCGCAGATATCAGGAGGAACACCGGTGGCGAAGGCGGGTCTCTGGGCCGATACTGACGCTGAGGAGCGAAAGCGTGGGGAGCGAACAGGATTAGATACCCTGGTAGTCCACGCCGTAAACGGTGGGTGCTAGGTGTGGGGGACTTCCACGTCCTCTGTGCCGCAGCTAACGCATTAAGCACCCCGCCTGGGGAGTACGGCCGCAAGGCTAAAACTCAAAGGAATTGACGGGGGCCCGCACAAGCGGCGGAGCATGTGGATTAATTCGATGCAACGCGAAGAACCTTACCTGGGCTTGACATGGACTAGAAAGCTCTAGAGATAGAGCCTCCCTTGTGGCTGGTTCACAGGTGGTGCATGGCTGTCGTCAGCTCGTGTCGTGAGATGTTGGGTTAAGTCCCGCAACGAGCGCAACCCTCGTTCCATGTTGCCAGCGCGTAATGGCGGGGACTCATGGGAGACTGCCGGGGTCAACTCGGAGGAAGGTGGGGATGACGTCAAGTCATCATGCCCCTTATGTCCAGGGCTTCACACATGCTACAATGGCCGGTACAAAGGGCTGCTAAGCCGCGAGGTGGAGCGAATCCCATAAAGCCGGTCTCAGTTCGGATCGGGGTCTGCAACTCGACCCCGTGAAGTCGGAGTCGCTAGTAATCGCAGATCAGCAACGCTGCGGTGAATACGTTCCCGGGCCTTGTACACACCGCCCGTCACGTCACGAAAGTCGGTAACACCCGAAGCCCGTGGCTCAACCCGCAAGGGGGAGAGCGGTCGAAGGTGGGACTGGCGATTGGGACGAAGTCGTAACAAGGTAGCCGTACCGGAAGGTGCGGCTGGATCACCTCCTTTCTAAGGAGCATCTACCGCTGATCTTGGGCAAACGTTCCGAGCAGCGGTCAGAACCATTCCAGCCTCGATGCTGGGTGGGCTCATTAGTGGATGCTGGCTGGCTCGACATTCGGTTGCTTCGACAGTGAGTACTGCGCCCTTCGGGTGCGTGGAAAGGTGTCGCGAGGGCTGAGTGAACAGATCGGTACGCTGTTGGGTCCTGAGAGAACACGCTCTTCGTGTCTTTCAGTGATCGGGCTGTCTCAGCACTCGAACCGCCTGGCTTACGAGCTGGTAGGCGAGTTGCACAGAAGAGACGGTGTCTGATTGTTCTTTGAGAACTGCACAGTGGATGCGAGCATCTTTGTAGCAAGTTAGTAAGGGCATACGGTGGATGTCTTGGCACCAGGAGCCGATGAAGGACGTAGGAGACTGCGAAAAGTCTAGGGGAGCTGTCAACCGAGCTGAGATCCTAGAATTTCCGAATGGGGAAACCCGGCCCCAGTCATGTGGGGTCACCCATACCTGAACACATAGGGTATGTGGAGGGAACGCGGGGAAGTGAAACATCTCAGTACCCGCAGGAAGAGAAAACAACCGTGATTCCGTGAGTAGTGGCGAGCGAAAGCGGATGAGGCTAAACCGTACTCGTGTGATACCCGGCAGGGGTTGCGTGTACGGGGTCGTGGGACCTCTTGGTCAGTTCTGCCGAACTGGCAAGCAGTCAGAAAACGCGTTGTTAGAGGAATACGTCTGGAAAGCGTGAGCGTAGAGGGTGAAACTCCCGTACTCGAAAACATAGCGTCTGCTTAGAGTGTTCCCAAGTAGCAGCGTACTCGTGAAATTCGCTGTGAATCTGGCGGGACCACCCGCTAAGCCTAAATACTCCCTGGTGACCGATAGCGGACTAGTACCGTGAGGGAAAGATGAAAAGTACCCCGGGAGGGGAGTGAAATAGTACCTGAAACCGTGTGCCTACAATCCGTCGGAGCCTTTAGGGGTGACGGCGTGCCTTTTGAAGAATGAGCCTGCGAGTTAGTGCTACGTGGCGAGGTTAACCCGTGTGGGGAAGCCGTAGCGAAAGCGAGTCTGAATAGGGCGCTTGAGTCGCGTGGTCTAGACCCGAAGCGGTGTGATCTAGCCATGGCCAGGGTGAAGCGCGGGTAAGACCGCGTGGAGGCCCGAACCCACCAGGGTTGAAAACCTGGGGGATGAGCTGTGGTTAGGGGTGAAAGGCCAATCAAACACCGTGATAGCTGGTTCTCCCCGAAATGCATTTAGGTGCAGCGTCGCATGTTTCACCGCGGGGGTAGAGCACTGGATGGTCTAGGGGGCCTACAAGCTTACCGAAATCAACCAAACTCCGAATACCGTGGTGTGAGAGTGCGGCAGTGAGACTGCGGGGGATAAGCTTCGTAGTCGAGAGGGAAACAGCCCAGAACGCCAGCTAAGGTCCCTAAGTGTGTGCTAAGTGGGAAAGGATGTGGGGTCGCACAGACAGCCAGGAGGTTGGCTTAGAAGCAGCCACCCTTTAAAGAGTGCGTAATAGCTCACTGGTCAAGTGGTCCTGCGCCGACAATGTAGCGGGGCTTAAGCACACCACCGAAGCTGTGTCATTTCGAGCTAGTCTCGGGATGGGTAGGGGAGCGTCGTGTAGCGGTTGAAGCGGCGGAGTAATCCAGCCGTGGACGCTATGCGAGTGAGAATGCAGGCATGAGTAGCGAATGACGAGTGAGAAACTCGTCCGCCGGATGACCAAGGGTTCCTGGGCCAGGCTAATCCGCCCAGGGTAAGTCGGGACCTAAGGCGAGGCCGACAGGCGTAGTCGATGGACAACGGGTTGATATTCCCGTACCCGTGTGAACGCGCCCATGATGAACCTTGTGATACTAACCGCCCGAAGCACCAGCGAGAAATCCTTCGGGACTATGGTGACTGTGGAGCGCGGGACCTGAACTTGTAGTAGTCAAGCGATGGGGTGACGCAGGAGGGTAGCTCCGCCAGTGAGTGGTAGTACTGGTGCAAGCGTGTAGGCCGAGTTGTAGGCAAATCCGCAACTCATTAAGGCTGAGACGTGATGCGTAGCCGATTGAGGCGAAGTAGAGTGATCCCATGCTGCCGAGAAAAGCCTCTAGCGAGCGTTTATGCGGCCCGTACCCCAAACCGACACAGGTGGTCAGGTAGAGAATACCAAGGCGATCGGGCGAACTGTGGTTAAGGAACTCGGCAAAATGCCCCCGTAACTTCGGGAGAAGGGGGGCCAGAGGGCTTGAAGTCTCTTGCAGACTAGGGTCAGCTGGCCGCAGAGACCAGCGAGAAGCGACTGTTTACTAAAAACACAGGTCCATGCGAAGTCGCAAGACGATGTATATGGACTGACGCCTGCCCGGTGCTGGAACGTTAAGGGGACCGGTTAGTCCTTCGGGGCGAAGCTGAGAACTTAAGCGCCAGTAAACGGCGGTGGTAACTATAACCATCCTAAGGTAGCGAAATTCCTTGTCGGGTAAGTTCCGACCTGCACGAATGGCGTAACGACTTCTCGACTGTCTCAACCACAGGCCCGGCGAAATTGCATTACGAGTAAAGATGCTCGTTACGCGCGGCAGGACGGAAAGACCCCGGGACCTTTACTATAGCTTGGTATTGGTGTTCGATTCGGCTTGTGTAGGATAGGTGGGAGACTGTGAAGCGGCCACGCCAGTGGTTGTGGAGTCATCGTTGAAATACCACTCTGGTCGTATTGGATGTCTAACCTCGGTCCGTGATCCGGATCAGGGACAGTGCCTGGTGGGTAGTTTAACTGGGGCGGTTGCCTCCCAAAGAGTAACGGAGGCGCTCAAAGGTTCCCTCAGCCTGGTTGGCAATCAGGTGTCGAGTGCAAGTGCACAAGGGAGCTTGACTGTGAGACTGACGGGTCGAGCAGGGACGAAAGTCGGAACTAGTGATCCGGCCATGGCTTGTGGAAGCGTGGTCGCTCAACGGATAAAAGGTACCCCGGGGATAACAGGCTGATCTTGCCCAAGAGTCCATATCGACGGCATGGTTTGGCACCTCGATGTCGGCTCGTCGCATCCTGGGGCTGGAGTAGGTCCCAAGGGTTGGGCTGTTCGCCCATTAAAGCGGTACGCGAGCTGGGTTTAGAACGTCGTGAGACAGTTCGGTCCCTATCCGCCGCGCGCGTAGGATACTTGAGGAAGGCTGTCCCTAGTACGAGAGGACCGGGACGGACGGACCGCTGGTGTGCCAGTTGTTCTGCCAAGAGCATTGCTGGTTGGCTACGTTCGGAAGGGATAACCGCTGAAGGCATCTAAGCGGGAAGCCTGTTCCAAGATGAGGTATCCCACTCTTCGTGAGTTAAGGCCCCCAGCTAGACCACTGGGTTGATAGGCCAGAGGTGGAAGACCGGTAACGGTTGGAGCTGACTGGTACTAATAGGCCGAGGACTTGTTACAAAGACGCTACGCATCCACTGTGCGGTTCTGGAAGAACAACCAGGACCGATCGAACCCAGCTTGTTCGGGGTTCTAGGTTGTAATTTCATAGTGTTTCGGTGGTTATAGCGTTGGGGAAACACCCGGTCCCATTCCGAACCCGGTAGTTAAGCCCTTCTGCGCCGATGGTACTGCACTGGTTACGGTGTGGGAGAGTAGGTCGCCGCCGAACTTTATTTACAGAGACCCCTGAGGGTCGAGCGCCACAAACGCTCCCCTCAGGGGTTTTCTGCGTCGGCGTGCACGCGCCCGCTCGGACTCGTGCGGGCTGCCCGGTACCTTTTGAACATGCACAACGAGCACCGCAGCGCCCGCCGGTCCGGCGGCACGGGCCGGACCTCCGACCTGGCGACGAACCCGTTCCGGGTGGACCGCGACCGGGTCGCGAGCTCCCCGTTCTTCGCGCGGCTCGGCGGCGTGACGCAGGTGGTCAGCTCGACCGGTTCGGGCCTGCTGGTGCACAACCGCCTCACCCACAGTCTCAAGGTGGCGCAGGCCGCGCGGGCCATCGCGGAACGGCTGATCGGCCGGCCCGAGCTGACCGCGGTGCTGGAGAAGCTCGGCGGCTGCGACCCCGACGTGGTGGAGGCGGCGGCACTCGCCCACGACCTTGGCCACCCGCCCTTCGGACACCTCGGCGAGCAGGTGCTCGACCGGCTGGCGCGGCATCGGTTCGGGCTGCCGGACGGGTTCGAGGGCAACGCTCAGTCGTTCCGCATCGTCA
Source organism: uncultured Actinomycetota bacterium (assembly GCA_963766275.1). Lineage (GTDB taxonomy): Bacteria > Actinomycetota > Actinomycetes > Mycobacteriales > Pseudonocardiaceae > Lentzea. The sequence continues at coordinate 114,434 of CAVYAD010000034.1, read as the reverse complement.
CGACGACGGACGTGCGCGGGCCCAGGGCGCTCGGTCTCGATCTCACGGTCGCGGTGCGTGCGGCGATGCTGAAATACCCGTGGACGCGGCACCAGGATCTCGACCTGCGGGTGGCGCCGCGTGGCGCGGCCGAACCCGAGGACATGCCCGGCACCGGCAGCTCGAAGTTCTCCGCGTACGTGACGGAGATCAACGACCTCAAGCAGGCGCGCGAACCGTTCGAGGGACGCGTCGAGTCGTGGCAGCAGACGGTCGAGGCCAGTGTCATGGACACGGCGGACGACATCGCGTACGCGATCCACGACCTGGAGGACTTCCACCGGGTCGGGGTGCTGCAGCACGCGACCGTCGCGGCGGAGCTCGGCACGTGGCAGACGCAGGCGCTCGACCTGGCGGGGCTGTCGGACGCCGAGCTGTACGCGGAGATCCGGATGCCCGGCCGGTCGCTGGAGACGCTGCGCAGGCGCATGCACTTCAAGGACTCCTGGGTGATGAACGACGAGGCGTTCGCGCTGGCCGTGCGCAAGGTGAGCAAGGAGCTGGTCGACGGGCTGCTGGCGGTGCCGTTCGACGGATCGGTCGAGGCCGAGCAGGCGGTGGCCGGGTTCAGCGCGCGGTGGACGCGCAGGCTGGTGGACGCGGTCGGCGTGATCGAGGAGCCGACGCCGAGGTCCGGTCACGTGGTGCTGGCGGTGGCGCAGTGGCACGAGGTGCAGGTGTTGAAGTTCGTGCACCGCCGGTTCGTGTTGCTGCGCCCGGATCTGGCGTTGCACCAGCGAGGGCAGGCGCGGTTGCTGAGCTCGCTGGTGGACGCGCTCGAGCAGTGGGTGACCGATCGGACCGAGGCCGATCGCCTGCCACGGAGGCTGCACGACCTCGTCGAGCTGGCGGAAACGGAGTACGCGGCGCTAGCCCGTACGGAGCCGTCCACATTGGTCGGTTCGACAGGTGAGCTGCCGGTCGGTCCGGACGTGGTACGCGGGCTGGCGCGGGGCCGGGCGGTCGTCGACTTCGTGGCCTCGCTGACCGACAACCAGGCCGCCGCGCTCCTGGAAGCCCTTTCCGGGCGAACCGGTCAGTTGTGGACGGATGCGTTTGTTCTGTGAAGTGTGATTGTGTCTGCTCAGTGGGAAGTAGCCCAAAAGGATGCTGACTGTGATCAGTCGTGCGCCATACGTTGACGCCTCGACCGGGGATCATCCGGTCGCAGGCCGCGTGCTCGGGGGCACGCCAACGCTCGGGGGAGAAGCCCAGTGCGCCGATCTCGAAGAGGCACGACGTTAGTCACGGCCGGGACAGCGGTGCTGTTGGCCGCGCTGACCGTGGTGACGCCGGCTTCAGCTGATCCGGTCAAGGCATCGAAGTCCATCACCGACCGCACCGCGGCCCAGATCGCCGCGCTGCAGACCATCAAGAAGTCGCTCACGCCCGCTGAGTCCAAAGTAGACAGCACGCTCATCGTGGAGGCGCGTAAGCGCGGCCAGATGGGGACGATGAGCGCCCTACCGCAGGTGCAGACCGGCGTCGCCGTGTCGCCCAGCTCCACCACCCTGGTGGACATCCGAGCCAAGCAGTACTCCGAGGACCTGGTCGACGCTGTCCGCGCGGCGGGCGGACAGATCCGGGCAGTGTCCTCCGAGAACCGCACGGTGCGCGCCGAGGTTCCGCTCGCCAAGCTCGCCGACATCGCGGGCCGCGCCGACGTCTCGCGGGTCGAGGCCGGCAGCGACGCGATGACGCAGGGCGTGGAGAACAAGCGCGACAAGAAGAGCAAGAAGCAGGCTCCGTCCAAAGAGGACAAGGCTCGGCAGATTGAGCGGCAGCTCGCCGAGAAGCAGACGTCCGTACAGGCGGCGAAGGTCGCGGAGAGCGACAAGACCCACAACGCCGAGGCCGCACGTGGTTCGTTCCACGTCACCGGTGTCGGCGTGAAGCTGTGCGCGTTGTCGGACGGCATCTCGTCGCTGGCCGTGTCGCAGGCCGCGGGCGAGCTGCCCGCCGTCGACGTCGTCCCGGGCCAGGAGGGCTCCGGCGACGAGGGCACGGCGATGCTCGAGATCCTGCACGACCTCGCGCCCAACGCCGAGCTCGGCTTCGCCACGGCGTTCAACGGCGACGCGAGCTTCGCGGACAACATCAAGAAGCTGCGCTTCCAGCTCGGCTGTGACGTCATCGTCGACGACGTCATCTACTTCAACGAGTCGCCGTTCCAGGACGGCATCATCGCGCGCGCGGTCGACGCGGTCGCCGCCGACGGTGCGGTGTTCTTCTCCAGCGCGGGCAACCAGGGCAACGTCGTGGACGGCACCGCCGGTCACTACGAGGGCCAGTTCGTGGACTCCGGGGTGGGCGTCGGCAAGTTCGCCGGCACCGCGCACGACTTCAACCCGGACACGAACGCCAAGCAGCTGTTCAACCCGCTGTCGAACTACTCCGGCGACGCGCCGGTGACGCTGCACTGGGCCGACCCGCTGGGCCAGTCGTTCAACGACTACGACCTGTACCTGGTCAACGCCCAGGGCAACGTCGTGACGTTCAGCCAGAACAACCAGGACGGCGCGCAGGACGCCTTCGAGCGCCTCAACACGCCGAGCAGCTCCACCGGCACGCGGCTCGCGGTCGTCAAGTTCCGCGGTGAGGACAAGTACTTCGCGCTGTCGACGTTCGGTGGTCGGTTCGCCGACTCGAGCGACGGCCTCAAGAAGTTCGTCTCGCCCGGCATGACCCGCGGCCACTCGGCGGCCAAGGGCGCGATCTCGGTCGCGGCCGCACCGGCGGGCAACGCACTGCCGTTCGACCTGCACCCCGGCGACCCGGCCAACCCGAAGGGCCCGTTCCCCGGCGCCTACGACGGTGCGCAGAAGCCGGAGCGCTTCACCTCCGACGGTCCGCGCAAGACCTTCTTCGCGCCCGACGGTTCGCCGCTGGCCGAGACCCGGCAGAAGCCGGACATCACCGCGGCTGACGGCGTGAGCACCTCGGTCACCGGCTTCAACCCGTTCTTCGGCACCTCGGCCGCGGCCCCGAACGCCGCAGCCATCGCCGGCCTGATCCTCTCCGGCAACCCGACGTTGAAGCCGGCCGAGGTCAAGGAAGCCCTTGTGGCGACGGCGATCGACATCGTCGAGTCCGGTGTGGACAACCGCACCGGCGCCGGCATCGTCATGGCCGACCGGGCGCTCACCTACACGGGCGCGTCCCCGCAGGCACTGGCTCGCGCGCAGCGTCCGACGATCCTGAACGACGCTGACGGAAGCGCTTACCTCAAGCCCGGCACCACGGCCACGGTGACCGTGCCGGTGACCAACGGCGGCGACGGTTCGGCCGCGTCGACCTCGGTCGTGCTGTCGACCACCGCGTCCGGCGTGACCATCGCTCCGCGCTCGAAGTACTACGGCAACATCGATGTCGGTCAGACGGTGTCGAGCACCTACAAGGTGACCGTGCCCGCCTCGGCCGCGCTCGGTTCGCCGGTGAAGCTGGACGCTCGCGTGACCTACGCGGGCACCACCTCGCCGACGACGTCGTCATTCTCTTTCGCGGTCGGCGAGCCGTCACGTGACTTCAAGACGTTCGCCTACACCGGTGCGCCGGTGGCCATCCCGGACAACGACCCGACGGGCGCTTCGATCTCGCTGCCCGTCGCCGGTGTCGGCACGGCGTCGAACCTGAGGTTCTCGGTGGACGGCGCGACCTGCTCCACCGCGGACGGCGCGACGACCGTGGGCATCGACCACACCTTCGTCGGTGACCTGGTCGGCACGCTCACGTCGCCGTCGGGCAAGACCGTCACGCTGTTCTCCCGGACCGGCAGTCTCGGCAACAACATCTGCCAGGCCGTGTTCGACGACTCGGCGACGCGGGCCTTCTCCGGGCTCACGTCCTCCGACGCGCCGTTCACCGGTTCGTGGAAGGCGGTCAACTCGCTGTCGTCGCTGCTGGCGGACCCGGCGGACGGCAGCTGGACGTTCAAGGTGACCGACGTCGTGAACTCGGACCGCGGTTCGGTCCGAGCCGTGACGCTGCACGTCGCCGGCTACGTGTGATGAGCTGATTGGTGCGAAAAGCACGTTCGTACGAACTATTCGTACGAACGTGCTTTTCGCTCTGAACGTGGAACGCGAGAAGGGCGCCTCCCGTGGTGGGAGGCGCCCTTTCCGTGTCGTGCCGGAGGGGTGGAGCTAGCGGTTCGGCCACTCCCAGCGGATGCCGAACACGCCGGGACCGAAGCCGAGCGCGACCGCGTGCACGCCACCGCCCGAGTCCAGGGTGAGGTTGCGGCGCCGGGAAGGCGTCTCGTCACCCGCGGGCACGCTGTACTGCTGCACGCGCGAGGGCAGGTTCGTCTCCTCGAAGCGGACCTCGATGACGTACTCGCGGACCGGGAGGCGGAACTTGCGCGCGAACGTGTTGTTGCCCTTCGGGGCGTGGCCCTCGGGGAACACCAGCTGGTATTCCATGATGAGGGTCTCGCCGCGGGTGAGCGGGCGTTCGAACATCATCTCGGCGACCATGATGTTGGCTTCGTGGTCGCGGGCGATGCGGCCGAGGTGGCAGTTGCGCACGTTGACGATCTCGGGGAGCACATCGGACTCCTCGGTCTCGAAGACGAGCGCCCAACGGTCCGGGCCGTCCTGCTCGGCGCGCAGGATCTGTCGCACCCACACGGATTTCTGCCCGCCGTCGGCAGAGATCTCGATGCGGTCGTGCTGGCTGATCCGGCCGAGCTTCAAATCGGACGAGGTGTCGACCTTCGACAGCAGGTTCGCCACGCGTTCGCGGCGGGCCCACAGTGCGTCGATCGGCATCATCGTCGTCGGGCGGCAACGGCGGCCTCGCGGACGAGGTGGGCCGAGCAGCGCCGACAGGCCTGACTGGGGTACGCCCAGGACCGACTCGAGGTGCCTCAGTGCCTCCAGCGATTCAGGGCGTTCCGGCCTTCGGCGGCCGGACTGCCAGTAGCTGAGCGTCGCGACGCTGATGGTCACGCCACGCAGTGCCAACCTGTGCTGGATGCGGTCGAGACTGAGACGGCTGGCCTTGATCGCAGCTCGCAGAGCCTCCGGGAATGGTCCCGTGGTCAAGAGCTGAGTCAGGCTGCCGTGGGCCGTTGAATCATCGTCAACGGTCAGTGTTGGTCGACCGGCAGCAGTGGTCATGGTGACTCCCCGCTGTCATAAGATCACGCCCCAGTGACCCTACCCGTCCGTGAACTTCGCTGGTCGGAGCCGGATGGAGTCAATGGTTAATCCATATGGTTGACGAGTTCACGCTTTCGAGGCTCATCTGTCAAGTGATTCGAACCCATCAGTAACATCTCCGTGCTGTTCACGCCTCGTATCGAGATGGCTCTACTGTGTGCACGGTGAACGACCTGGACGTGCGCTGGGGCTGGGCTCCCGGCCGTCTGTCGTGCGGCCTGGGGGTCGTTTCGCTGCTCAGGGGTATCGGCGGGTGGGAAACCCCCGCGACGGCCTCCAGGAAGCGCAGGGCGGTCGCGTGAGCCGGGTGAGGCCGGTCCCCGGTGGGCGGGCCGTCGAGGTCGAACCCGAACGGGTCACGGGCTGGATTTCGCGGTTCGCGGAGCGGCACGGACCCGTCGAGACCCGGATCGACGAACACACCGTCACGCTCACCGCCGCCGACGGCGCCACCGCGTCGTTCGTGACGAGAGGCGGCGGCACGCTCGAAGAGGTCGTCGAGGAGCTCGAGCGGCCGCGCCGGATCGGTCTGGTCCTGGCGAGGCTCGGCGGGCACAGCGTGGGCGTGGCGTTCGGCAAACACGTTGAAACGTCCACGACCGACCGCAAACAGGTGCACGGGCGCAACAAGGCGGGCGGCTGGTCGCAGCAGCGGTTCGCCAGGCGCAGGGAAGGGCAGGCCCGCGTCGCGCTGCAGGCGGCCGCGGACGACGTGCTCCGTGTCCTCGGGCCGAGGGTCGCGGAGCTGGAGTACGTAGTGCTCGGCGGCGACCGGCAGGCGCTCGACGTGCTGCGCGCCGACCGCAGGCTCGCGGAGGTCTTCGCGAAGGCCCAGGAGAGGGTGCTGGACGTTCCGGAGCCGCGGCGTGCTGTGCTGGACGAGGCGGCGGAACGGGCCTGCTGCGTCGAGATCGTGATCCAGGACACACGGGCAACCGGACCGGCCGCCGGCCGCATGGATACGGGTGAGGGTGCCTGAAGAAGAGGCGCCACTGACCTGCTGGAGTCGAACAACGTGCGTAAACGAATGGTGATCGTGGCGGGAGCGGTCGCGCTGGGTGCCGTCGGTATCGCGGTGCCCGCGCTGGCACTGAACGGTGGCGGCACGCCCGAGCACCCGCCGACGACCTCGGCTCCGCAGCCGCCGATCTCGACTTCACCGGGGTACCCGTCGACGACCGCTCCGCCGTCGTCGCTGCCGACCACCCCGCCCTACCCGTCGACGACGGCCCCGCCGTCCTCGCACCCGTCGACCCCGCAGTTCCCGCCGAGCACCCGCCCGCCGGTGTCCTCGGCGCCGACGCTGCCGCCGACCTCCTCGGTCCGGCCGACGCCGTTGCCGACCAAGCCGCCGTACCCGTCGTCGTCCTACCCCGTGACGACGCCGCCGGTCTCGTCGACGCCGGCCTGGTAGGAGTCATCCCCTGAACTGGGAAGCCGAATTCACCCACCTCTTCGACCGGTGCGCCGACTCGATGCGCTTCACCGCGTTCTTGTTGTGCGGCAACTGGCACGAGGCCGAAGACGTGATGCAGGCGGCGTTCCTGAAGCTGTACCTGGCCGGTCCCAAGCTCGCCGACCGGTCGGGGCTCGAACCGTACCTGCGGCAGATCATCGTCCGGACGTTCCTCGCCGAACGCCGGAAAGTGCGCTGGCGCAGAGAGAAACTGACTGACGCACCCCCAGAGGGCCTGTCCTCCGTCTCACGGACGGAGGACAGGCTCGTGGTGTGGCAGGCACTTTCCGCCGTGCCCGCACGGCAACGCGCTGTGCTCGTGCTGCGCTATTGGCACGATCTCAGCGTCGAGGACACGGCCACGGCGCTCAGCTGCTCCACCGGCACGGTGAAGTCGCAGAGCAGCAAGGGCCTGGAGACGTTGCGGCGCAAGCTGGGACCGGAGTTCGACCACTTGAGGCTGGAGGTGTGATGGTTCGCGAAGACGACCTGCGGGCGACTTTCTCCGCTCTGCACGGGGAAGAGGCGCCGCCGCGTGCCGTCACGGCCGCGGACCTGATCCAGCGTGGCCGGGCCGTGCGGTCCCGCCGTCGCACCATCGCCGTGGTCGGCTCCGGGCTCGCGACCGTTGGTGTCGTGGCCGTCGCACTGGCCGTGCTGCCCGCCGCGACGCCTCCGGAACCGTTGACACCAGGACCCTCGTCGACGACGTCGCCGGTTTGGTCGACGCCGACGACCTCGCCGAGCTCCGCCGAGTCGCCACCGACCTCGGTATTGCCCACGAACCCGCCGCGGTCGAGCACGCCGCAACCCCCGCCGGTCCATTCGACGACGCCGCCCGGCACGACGTCGACGCCGCTGAAGCCGCCACACCCGACCAATCCGGGGACGTCGCAGCCGCCCGCCTCCGGGTCGACCGCGGCGACGACCGCGCCGTCATCCCGCTGAACGGCTAATTCGCTCGGTCCGGATGTCCGAGCGGGTCAGGATGAGGACATGACGTCTGCTCAGGTCCGTTTCGTCGAGGTCACCGACGCCAACCGCGACGCGGTGATAGCCGTGCGCGTGCACCCCGCCCAGGAACGTTTCGTCGCCTCCGTGGAGAAGTCATTCCTGGACGCGGAGAAGTACCCCGAGGCGAACCCGTGGTTCCGCGCGGTCTACGCGGGCGACGAACCCGTCGGCTTCGTCATGATCAGCTGGGACGTGACCCCCGCGCCCGGTGTCCGCGGGCCGTACTTCCTGTGGCGGTTGCTCGTCGGCGCGCCGCACCAGCGCCACGGGTACGGCCGCGCGATCCTCACGGAGGTCGTCGCGTTGCTGCGTGCGGAAGGCGCCACCGAGCTGCTCACGAGCTATGTGCCGGGCGAGGGGTCGCCGGGCCCGTTCTACCTCGGCTACGGCTTCGAGCCCACCGGTGAGGTCGACGAGGAGGGTGAGCACATCCTGCGGCTCGCCCTGTGATCACCCGGCGGTGCCCGTGGCGAGCAGGCCGCCGTCGACGCGAACGGTCTCGCCGGTGATCCACGAGGCGCCGTCCGAGCAGAGGAACGCCACGAGCGAGGCGACGTCTTCCGGCGTGCCGAGGCGCTTCATCGGGTACTGCTGCTGAGCCTCCTCCTCGCGTCCGGACCACAGCGCCTCGGCGAACTTCGTCTTCACCACGGCGGGCGCGACGGCGTTCACGCGCACCTTCGGGCCGAGCTGCCACGCGAGCTCCTCGGTCAGACGGATCAACGCCGCCTTGGACGCGCCGTACGCGCCGATCACGCCCGTGGACCGGATACCGCCGATGGACGCGATGTTCACGACCGCGCCGCCGTGTTCGCCCATCCACGCTTTCCACGCGAGCTGGACGAATCCGAGCGCCGCGACGACGTTGACGTCGAAGATCTTCCGAACGGCATTGAGGTCGGCCTCCATCAGGAAACCGAACTGCGGGTTGATGCCCGCGTTGTTCACCAGCACGTCGAGGCTGCCGAACTCCTCGACCGTGCGCGTCACGACCTCCTCGCGGGACGCCTCGTCGCCCGCGTTGCCGACGATCGCGAGCACGCGGCCCCCGGTGTCGGCCGTCAGCCGCTTGGCCGCCTCGGCGAGCTGGTCGGCCTTGCGGCCGGTGATCGGTGACGGCCGCACCGCGGCCGAGGAGCTCGCGTGCGATGCCGTAGCCGATGCCGAGGGACGCACCGGTGACCAGCGCGGCCTTGCCCGAGAAGTCTTCGCTCATGGTCGGCAAATCTATGCGTCTGGACACAAGTGGGAAATCCGGTCGCCGCGACCCCGTAGAATGGTTCGCGTGATCATCCTCCTGGAGTAGCAGCGCGCGTACGTGCCGCCTTTGCCGTACCCGCAGACCACTTACTCGGAGAGATTCTCTTGATCACCGCAACTGACCTTGAGTTGCGCGCCGGCTCACGCATCCTCGTGTCCGGCGCCAACCTGCGCATCCAGCCCGGCGACCGCATCGGTCTCGTCGGCCGCAACGGTGCGGGCAAGACCACCTCACTGCGTGTCCTCGCGGGCGAGGGCGAGCCGTACGCGGGCGCTGTCACGCGCAAGGGCGAGCTCGGCTACCTGCCGCAGGACCCGCGCGAGGGCGACCTGTCCGTCATCGCGAAGGACCGCGTGCTGTCCGCGCGCGGCCTCGACCAGCTGCTGCGCGACATGGAGAAGGCCCAGTCGGCGATGTCCGAGCTGGTCGACTCCAAGGAGCAGGAAGCCGCCGTGCGCAAGTACGGCCGCCTGGAGGAGCGCTTCTCCTCGCTCGGTGGTTATGCCGCCGAGTCCGAGGCCGCCCGCATCTGCTCGAACCTCGGCCTGCCGGACCGCGTGCTCGAGCAGCAGCTGCAGACGCTCTCGGGTGGTCAGCGCCGCCGCGTCGAGCTGGCGCGCATCCTGTTCGCCGCCTCCGAGGCCGGTGTCGGCGCGAAGTCGAGCACGATCCTGCTGATCGACGAGCCCACGAACCACCTCGACGCCGACTCGATCACGTGGTTGCGAGGCTTCCTCAAGTCCCACGACGGCGGTCTTGTCGTGATCTCGCACGATGTCGAGCTGCTCGACGACGTCGTGAACAAGGTGTGGTTCCTCGACGCGATGCGCGGTGAGGTCGACCTCTACAATCTCGGCTGGAAGAAGTACCTCGAAGCACGTGCGACGGACGAGAAGCGCCGTCGTCGTGAGCGCGCCAACGCCGAGAAGAAGGCCGGCGCGTTGATGACGCAGGCCGCCAAGATGGGCGCGAAGGCCACGAAGGCCGTTGCGGCGCAGAACATGGCGAAGCGCGCGGAGAAGCTCCTCGCCGGTCTCGACGACGTGCGCCAGAACGACAAGGTCGCGAAGATCCGGTTCCCCGCGCCCGCTCCGTGCGGCAAAACTCCTTTGATGGCAGAGGGATTGAGCAAGTCCTACGGCTCGCTCGAGATCTTCACCGGAGTGGACCTAGCGATCGACAAGGGCTCCCGCGTGGTCGTCCTCGGATTCAACGGTGCCGGCAAGACGACGCTGCTGCGGTTGCTGGGCGGCGGCGAGTCGGCGGACGCGGGTTCGGTCGTCGCCGGGCACGGCATGAAGCTCGGCTACTTCGCGCAGGAGCACGAGACGCTCGACCACAACGCGTCGGTGTGGGACAACATCCGGCACATGGCGCCGGACGAGCAGGAGCAGAAGCTGCGGTCGTTGCTCGGCCAGTTCCTGTTCAGCGGCGAGCAGCTCGACCAGCCCGCGGGCACGTTGTCCGGTGGCGAGAAGACCAGGCTCGCGCTGGCGGGTCTCGTGTCGTCGGCGGCGAACGTGCTGCTGCTCGACGAGCCGACCAACAACCTCGACCCGGCCTCGCGCGAGCAGGTTCTGGACGCGCTGCGGCGGTACGAGGGCGCGGTCGTTCTCGTGACTCACGACCCCGGCGCGGTCGAGGCGCTGGAGCCCGAGCGGGTGATCCTTCTGCCCGACGGCACCGAGGATCACTGGTCCGAGGACTACCTCGATCTCGTGCAGCTGGCGTGATCTCCACGCCTCAAAGGATTACCGTGCGCACCCTGTGATCAACTGAGTGTGATCGAATCGACCGTTCGGCGATCTCTTTGCTTGATCACCTGGCGTTCTGCCGGTTCCTGTTCGATCATTGCGACGACAGGGGCCGTAGAACGGCCCGACCTGCTCGTACGGAAGGCGGGACAAGGTGGCTGACCTGAAGAAGGGTGCCCGGATCACCGGCGCCACGCGGGACAAGCTGGCCGCTGACCTGAAGAAGAAGTACGAAAAGGGCGCGAGCATTCGGGCTCTTGCCGAGAGCACCGGACGTTCCTACGGCTTCGTGCACCGGGTTCTGTCGGAATCCGGCGTCACGCTGCGCGGTCGCGGTGGCGCCACCCGGACGAAGAAGAAGTAGCCCCAACCAAGACTGCTACTCTCCGGTAACTAGCTTCTAGTTCGCCGGAGGTAAGACATGCCAGTGCCCGACATCGACGCTGGCTGTGCTCGATCGCGGTGGTGTGCGGCTCGCTCTCGCCGGAGCGGTCGCCACGATCACGCTCGATCGTCCCGACGTGCTGAACGCACAGACGCCCGCCACCTGGCAGGCGTTGCGGCACATCGGTGAACAGCTGGACCCGGACGTCCGCGTCGTGGTCGTCCGGGGTTCCGGCCGCGCCTTCTCGGCGGGGCTGGACCGGCGCATGTTCACCGGTGAGCCCGTCGACGGCGAACCCGGTGGGCTGCCGGCGATGCTCTCGCTCTCGCCTGAGGAGGCGGACGCGAAGATCGCCTCGTACCAGGCCGGGTTCACCTGGCTGAGCGATCCTGCCCGCGTGACGATCGCCGCGGTGCAGGGGCATGCCATCGGCGCGGGTTTCCAGTTGGCGCTGGCGTGTGACTTCCGCGTGCTCACTGAGGACGCGAAGTTCTGCATGGCCGAGACCGGGCTCGGGTTGGTGCCCGACCTCGGCGGAACGCTGCCGTTGGTGCGACTCGTTGGTTACTCGCGCGCGGCCGAGATCTGCGTGACCTCACGCCGTGTCTCCGCGGACGAGGCGTTGCGGATCGGCCTCGCGAACTCCGTCGTGCCCGCGACCGATCTGGACAAGACGGTGGACGAGCTGGTCACTTCGGTTCTGAAGCCGTTGCCGGGTGCGGTCTCCGAGACGCTGGCGCTGATCGCGTCGGCGGCTTCCGGCGTGCCTTTTTCCGACCAGCTCGCGGTCGAGCGCGCCGCGCAGCTGCGCCGGATCGCCTCGCTCGCGGCTCTGTCCGCCCAGGGCTGAATCCGCCGGTATCCGCCGCTTGAGCGGAATTGTCAGACCTGTGTGCTGTTCTAGTCAGCGTGGACGGCTACAGCTCTTGGCGATTCATGATGGGGGCGACCTCGGAGGCACCTACGAAGGTGCGCCGTGGCACCTTCCGGCGCGTGCTGGCCTTCGCCCGGCCACATCGGGCGAAGCTGGTGGTGTTCCTGCTGCTCACGGTGGTGGGCTCGGTCTTCGCCGTGACCACGCCGCTGCTGGCGGGCCGGGTGGTCGACGCGATCGTGAAGGGGTCCGCTCCTTCGGTCGTGGTGTGGCTGGCGGTGGCGATCGCGCTGATCGCGGTGGTCGACGCCGGTCTGGGCGTGGTCGAGCGATGGCAGTCGACGCGCATCGGTGAGGGTCTGATCTACGACCTCCGTCGTGCCGTGTTCGGTCATGTGCAGAAGATGCCCGTCGCGTTCTTCACTCGCACGCGGACCGGTGCGCTGGTGTCGCGTCTGAACAACGACGTGATCGGCGCGCAGCGGGCGTTCACCTCGACGCTGTCCGGCTTCGTCACGAACATCATCCAGCTGGCGCTGTCCCTCGCCGTCATGTTCACGCTCTCCTGGCAGGTCACCGCGCTGGCGCTGGTGCTGCTGCCGGTGTTCGTGCTGCCGGCCAAGCGCATGGGCAAGCGGATGGCGGACATGCAGCGCGAGGCCTCGAGCCTGAACGCCTCGATGGTCACCCAGTCGACCGAGCGGTTCTCCGCGCCGGGCGCGACGCTCGTCAAGCTGTTCGGCCGCCCCGAGCGCGAGGACCAGGAGTTCGGCGACAAGGCCGCGAAGGTCCGCGACATCGGCATCCGCACCGCGATGGCCACCCGGTGGTTCATGACCGGCCTGACCCTGGTCTCGGCGCTCGCGCAGGCCCTGGTCTACGGTCTCGGCGGCTACCTGGCGCTGACCGGGCACCTGGCCGCGGGCACAGTGGTGTCGCTGGCGCTGCTGCTGACCCGGCTCTACGCACCGCTGACGGCGCTCGCGAACGCGCGGGTCGACCTGATGACGGCGCTGGTGTCGTTCGAGCGCGTCTTCGAGGTGCTGGACCTGGACCCGATGATCAAGGAAAGCCCGACCCCGCGCACGGTGCCGTCCGGTGCGGTGTCGGTGGAGTTCGACAACGTGCGGTTCGCGTACCCGTCCGCCGAGAAGGTGTCGCTCGCCTCGCTGGAGTCGGTGGCCACTTTGGACACTCGCGGCGGCGAGGAAGTGTTGCACGGCATCAGCTTCTCGGCGAAGGCCGGTCAGCTGATCGCGGTGGTCGGCTCGTCCGGCGCGGGCAAGTCGACCCTCGCGTCACTCGTGCCGCGGCTCTACGACGTCGACTCGGGCAGCGTCCGGCTGTCCGATGTGGATGTTCGCGACCTGTCGTTCGAGTCGTTGCGCTCGACCGTCGGCGTGGTGACGCAGGACGGCCATCTGTTCCATGACACGATCCGCGCGAACCTCGAGTACGCCGCCCCCGGCGCCTCCGACGACGAGATCTGGGACTCGCTGCGGCGGGCTCGGCTGGGTCCGCTGGTGGAGTCGTTGCCGGACGGCCTGGAGACCGTGGTGGGCGAGCGCGGCTACCGGCTGTCGGGCGGCGAGCGCCAACGGCTGACGATCGCCCGGCTGCTGCTGGCGAAGCCTCGCGTGGTGATCCTCGACGAGGCCACCGCCCACCTCGACTCGGAGTCCGAGGCCGCCGTCCAGGAGGCACTGACCGAGGCGCTGCACGGCCGGACGTCGCTGGTGATCGCACACCGGCTCTCGACCATCCGCAACGCCGACCAGATCCTCGTGCTGGAGAACGGCGAGATCGTCGAGCGCGGCACCCACACCGAGCTGATGTCCGCGGAGGGCCGCTACTCGGACCTCTACAACACCCAGTTCGCCCAGCCTCCGGCCGTCGCGGTCTTCCCGACCCCCAAGTTCAGCACGCGCACCGAACCCGCCCCCACCCTCTGACCCACTGAGTACGAAGGGCGCTTTTGTCCACCCGAGGTGGACAAAAGCGCCCTTCGTACGAGCTTCAGCCGTTGAGGAAGGCGGCGGTGGCGGTGAGGGCGCTCTGTGAGGAGCCCGCGTTCTCGACGAACACGGCGAAGGCCACCTTGCCCTGGTAGCCGACGAACCAGCCGTGCGCGTTGCCGCCACCGGCCTCCGCGGTGCCGGTCTTGCCCGCGAGCCCAGGGATACCGGCCAGCTGCTTGGCGGTTCCGCCAGTCACGACCTCGCGCATCATGTTGCGCAGCTGAGGCAGCACGGCGGCCGGTGGTGCCGAGCCGATATCGGCGGCCGCCGCCGCCTTGCCGCGCAGCAACGTCGGGGTGGGTACGCGGCCCGAGGCGACCGTGGCCGCGACCAGCGCCATGCCGAACGGGCTGGCGACGACGTTGCCCTGGCCGAAGCTGTTCTCGACCTGCTGGTCACCGGTGGCGGGCGGGACCTTGCCGGTGTTGGTCTCGGCGCCGGTCATGGTCCAGTCGGCGCCGAGGCCGAAGCGCTTGGCCATGGCGGGCAGGGCGTTCGCGGGCAGTTTGTGGCCCAGGTCGCCGAAGGTCGTGTTGCAGGAGATGGCGAACGCCGAGTGGAACGCGATGGCGTCATGGCCGAAGCCCGCGTTGTTCACGGTCCGGGTGCCGATGGTCGCCTTGGCGGGGCAGGGAACGGAGTCGTTCGCCTTCACCAGGCCCGCCTCCATGGCCGCGGCCGCGGTGACGATCTTCATCGTCGAGCCGGGGGCGTAGCGGCCGATGAACGGGTTGGTGCCGGTCAGCGCCTTGTTCTGGGCCACGGCCAGGATCTCGGTGGTCGAGGTGTCGACGGCGACGATCGCGGCGCCCTGCGGGAGTGCGTCGACGGCGGCCAGTGCGGCGGCCTGGCGTGCCGGGTCGATGGTGACGGTGATCTTCTCGGCCACCTCGGGTTTCACCCCGTCCAGCATCGTGAACTGGGTGCCCGTGGCGATGCCGACCTCCCAGCCGTCGGTGCCCTTCAGCTCGCCGACCTGGCCGGCGATCGCGGTGTACAGGCTTTCCGGGATCGAGTCCTTGACCAGCGGCTTGCCGTCACGGCCCAGCAGCGCGCCGTCGCCGACAGCCTTGCGGTAGGTCAGCGACGCTCCCTCGGTGAGTTGTGGGTGGATCACCGTCGGCGCCCAGAGCACCTTCCAGGTCGTGCCTTCGCGCTTCATGCCGATCTTGACTTCGTACTTCAGCGTGATCGCGTTCGGCATCGTCCACGTCACGGCCGCGGCGATGTCCGTGGTCGTCGCTTCCGGCGCCGGCGGCTCGACCGCCGCCAACCGGGCCTGGTATGCGGACTGGCCCATGCCTGCCTTGGTGGCGTTGATCGCCTTCGTGGCCGCGGCAGGTGTGTCCGTCAGTTCGGCGGCGAGCGCGGTGTCCACGGCGAACATCTTGTTCACGAAGGACTGGGCCACCTGCGCCGGTGTTTCGACGATCTTGGGCAGCTCGTGCTTCTGCTGCTGCTCGGACGATGCGGCCGTGTCACCGCCACCGAAGACCAGCACGCCCGCCACGCCGACGACTGCGGCAGTGACGAGCGCGCCGCTGATCATGACCCATCTGCGGGTCTTCTGCTCCACTGTTTTCTTCCCCCCAGGTACGTGCTTTCCCCGGTGGGAGACTAACGCGGAGATATGGAGATTTCGTGAGTATCTCTACTCAGCCGAGCTGCGGGATGCGGGTCTGGTAGTGCCTGAGCAGGTCGGCGTTGGCCGCGTCGCCGCCCTCGACGTTCGCGCTGCGCCACAGCGGCAGTTGCACACCCGTCTCGGTTGCCTTGTCGACCAGCCGGACCATCAGCAGGTTCCACAGGAACGTCGTGGCCAGCGTGGAGACCGCCGCGGTCACCGGCGCGTCCTCCGGATAGGTCGAGTCGCCGGTGGGCACGAGGTTGTCCAGCACGACGGTCGCGACCTCGGCCAGCGTGACGCCCGCACGGCGCGGGGCCTGGGCGCTCGCGGCGACGGACGTGACGGCCACGACCGGGCAGCCCGCGTTCGCCGCTTCCTGCGCCAGCTCCACCGGGTAGTAGTTGACGCCCGAGGTGGAGAACACGAACAGCACGTCGTGCGGCGCGAGACCGGCCTCCCGCAGCACTTCGCCCGCGAGGCCGGAGCGGCGCTCGGCAGACGTGCTGCTGATCGCGCCGTGCATCGGCAGGAGCTCGGGGTGGTAGATCGGGCGGACGCAGGCCAGGCCGCCTGCCCGGTAGAAGGTCTCGGCGACCGCGGCCAGCGAGTGCCCCGCGCCGGCGGTGAGGATCGTGCCGTCCGCTTCCACGGCGGCGAGCACGAGCTCGGCCACGTCGTCGAGAGCGGCGGCGTTGTGCTGTTCGACGCGCGTCAGGTGCGTGCGCACGAGGTTGCCGTAGTCGGAGCCGGTCACGGTGTCGGTCGTCATGCGGGTCAGTAGTACCGGATCAATGAGTGACCTCACCAGTAACCCGAGCACCACAAACCCCGATACGCGATTTGACTGGGTCCACTCAAGTGGCGGGCGGGGGTGGGTTGGATCAGGCGTTACTTCTACATCTGGGTCGTGCTGACGGTGGTGTTCGCCGCGGCGGGCGCCACGCACATCGCGCTGGCGATCACCTACTCCGAGCTGTGGCCGGTGTGGGTGGCGCTGGCGCAGCTCGTTGTCGCTGGTGGATGCGCACGTAGGGCGGTGTTCGCCAGGCCTTAGGCGAGCAGTTCCACGCCTAGCCGGGATGCGGTGTGCGACGCGGACGCTCGCCAGGTCCTCCGCCGTGAAGTGGACACGCAGCACGACCAGCAGAGTGGCACAGCGTTCAGCGCCGTGTACCGGGTTCCAGACGACTGACCCGAATGTCGCATTCCGCCCACCCTGCGTGGGTGCTGACGCTGCCGCAGGCTCTCTACCAGCTTCTTTGGACTTGGCCGAATGTGGTGGCGGCTGAACGCACGCCTGCCGCCAAGCTTTCGCTCGAGCGCCGCACTGGGGTCGGCGCCACCACTGAGGGGATCCGAAGATGAAGCTTGCGAAGATCACTGGGGCAGTCGCGGCCGTCGGCGTCGCGATGACCATCTTCACCGCACCGGTCGCACTCGCCGCGCCGGGCGAGACCGTCATTCCCGCGGCCGCCGAGCTCGGCATCCAGGGCGAAGGCGTGCTGCCGCACCAGTTCCAGGTGCAGAAGACCGGCTACTGGTGCTCCGCGGCCGCCGCCCGTATCGCGCTCACCGCGCGTGGCAAGTACATCGAGCAGTCCACGCTGGCCGCCTTCATGAAGGTCACGCCCAGCACCGGCCTGCCGAACATCAAGAACCTCGAGAACGCGCTCGACCACTACACCGGCTCCACGTACTACCAGGTCAAGCAGTGGTCGACGGACGCGCAGCTGCTGCAGAAGCTCAAGGCCGACGTCGTCTACAACGCCGACCGCGGCCACGCCGTCGTGATCAACGTGATCCGCCTGAACGGCCGCAACTACTCCGGCGGCCACTACGCCACGATCGTCGGCTACCGCGCAGGCGGCAACGAGTTCGCCGTGTCCGACCCGGCCTACGCGGGCGGCGGGCTCGCGTGGCTGAGCGCCTCCAACGTGTCCTCGGGCATCAAGCTCCGCCGCTACGTGGCCTGATTTCCGGGCAGATCACCGGGGTGATCCACATCGGCACCGTCCGCCACGTCGGCGCATTCGACGTGGCGGACGGTGTTCGCTTTGAGGTAGTCCCGCGCACCGTGGTCGCCGGCCGCCGAGGACAGCACGCCCGCGAAGTGGTCCGAGCCGATCAACACCGGATGGCCGATCTTCCCGTCGTACACCGCCCGCGCCAGCGCTTTCGGTTCGGCGAGCGCGATCAGCCGGTGCAGCGCGGCTTCCGTGACTCCGGGTGTGTCGACGGGGAGCACGAGGACGGCGTCGACGATGCCGACCGCGTGCAGCCCGGTCCGTAGCGACGAACCCATTCCGGACTCCCAGTCGGGGTTGTCGACGATAGTCACGCCGTCCAAAGAGGCCTTCGCGCGCACCTCGTCCGCCGCGGCGCCGAGCACGACGACAGTGGGGTCGCACCCGGCGGCCTGCAGCAGTTCCGCCGCCGACTCCACGAACAGCTTGCCGTTCAACGGAACGAGAGCCTTCGGGGACCCGAACCGGCGGCCGGCCCCCGCGGCGAGCAGGAGACCGGCCACGCGCATAGCCCCAATCTATAGCTTGCGCAGCTGTTCGTTCATGATCAGGAACGCGCCGATGCCGTGCAGGTCGTTCACCGCCCGCGGCCGCGCGAGGTAGAACGGCAGGTCGCCGACGTTGGTGCCGATGCAGATCTCGGAGATCTCGGTCGACCCCTGCGCGTTGATCGACACCCGCTCCAGCACGCCCCTGTACCCCTTGCGCGCCACGGACTCGTAGCGGCGCGGGGCGTACCCGCGTTCGACGGCCCGTGAGATCGCCATCGAGTACATCGACGAGCACGAGGTCTCGGTCCAGTTCTCCGGGTTGGCTCCCTTGTCCACGACCTGGAACCAGCGCCCGGTCCTCGGATCCTGATGCCGCGCCAGGGCCGCGATCAGCCTGCCGAGGATCGAGATCAGCTTCGGCCGGTCCGGGTGCGAGCGCGGCAGGTCCTCCAGCACGTCGCACACCGTGATCGCGTACCAGCCCATCGCCCGGCCCCAGAACTCCGGCGACACTCCCGTCGTGGGGTTGGCCCACGACACCTTGCGCGACTCGTCGTACGCGTGGTGGAAGAGGCCGTCCTGGTGCTGCAGGTTCTTCGCGTAGACCAGGAGTTGCTTCACCGCCTCGGCGTTCGCCCAGTCCTTCTCTCCGAACGTGTGGCCGTGCCTCATGATGAACGGCACGACCATGTAGACGCCGTCCGACCAGTTCTGGAAGTCCCGCGTGCCGCCCTCGGCGTGCCAGAAGCCGCCCTCGTTGGTGCGGGAGTAGGTGTTGAGCCGTTCGCGGATCTCGTCGACGCCACCCGGTACCGCACGTCGCCCGTCGCGTTGTACAGCAACGGAAGAAGCTGGCCCGCGCGCATCGAGTCGAGTGCGTGAACGTCCGGTTGAACCCGTTCGGCCCGACGAACCGGTCCACCCACGCCTTGACGTAGTCGAAGTACTTTTTGTTCTTGGTGCGCTCGAATACAAGCCACTGGCCCCACAGGTACAGGCCGCGCGTGTAACCCCAGCTGCCGAGCGTCTCCGGCGTGTACTGCCTCATCGTCGACTCGACGACCTCGACGGACCAGTCGCCCTGGACGTGGTCATGTGCTCCTCCAAGAGGCATGCCGGGCGGCGGCACGCACAGACCTATCAGGCACAAACCTCGGATGTCTAGGTCAAGTTTTCCAGAATAAGCGAGGAAGCGGCCTCGGGGATCTCCTCAGGGATCCAATGACTGACGTCCTCGACCATCTCGAACCGGTAGCCGCCCGTGCACCACTTCTCGGTCTCGAACGCCGCCGCCGAACCGAACGCGACGTCCTCGGTGCTCCACACGTACATGGTCTTGACGGTGACCTTGTCCGCCGCGCCGGACGGCTTGCCCGCGCGGTACCAGTTCAATGCCGCCGTGAGCGCGCCCTCTTCGGACAGTCGCTGGATGTACTCGTCGACGTGCGACGGCCGGACGCGCCACTCGAACATCTGCCGCAGCGCGAGGGCGTTGTTGTCCAGCATGCGCCTCTCGGTGCTGCGCTCCCGCCAGTCGAGCATGTACTGCGACCGCATGTGCTGGTCCTCGTCGGTCTGCAGCGCGGTCCTGAGCGCACCGGGGTGCGGCGTGGAGAAGACGGTCAGCGTCCGCAGCCGGTCCGGGTGGTCGATCGCCGTCCACCACGCGACCGCGCCACCCCAGTCATGGCCGACCAGGTCGAACGTCGACCAGCCCAGCGCGTCCGCCATCGCGATCACGTCGCCGACCAGGTGCGTGACCGAGTACTCGGACACCTGCTCCGGCCGCACGCCGGGGGAGTAGCCGCGCTGGTCGGGTGCGACCGCGCGGAAGCCGTTCACACCGAGCACCGCGACCTGGTGCTCCCACTCGATGGCGGCCTCCGGGAATCCGTGCAGCAGCAGCACCGGGCGGCCGTCCTCGGGGCCGGACGCGATGGCGTCGAAGGTACCTGCCTCGGTCGGGATGCTGACGTGTTCGATCACCGTTCGAACCCTACCGCCGCCCCCTGATTGACGATGAAGGGCGCTTTTGTCCACCTCAGGTGGACAAAAGCGCCCTTCATCCTGTGCTGTGGGTGTGACCTGGCTCTCAACGGGCGAGCCGAAAGGCGTGGGCTCACGAACACCAAGCGTGCATCCGCATGTCGACGTGCTGAAACCCCCGGCCGGTACCAATGCCGTTGTGCTCGTGCTGCACGGCGGACGAGAACACGGCACCGAACCGGTCCGGCGCCACAACCTCGCGTACCTGCGGATGATTCCGCTGGCCCGCGCGCTGCGGGCACCCGGCGTTGAGGTCTGGAACCTGCGCTACCGGGTGCGCGGCTGGAACGCGCCGAGCCTCGACCCGGTCAAGGACGCGAACTGGGCGCTGGACAAGATCGCCGAGCTGCATCCGGGCAAGCCGGTCGTGCTCGTCGGGCACTCGATGGGCGGCCGGACCGCGCTCCGGGTTGCCGGGCATTCGAACGTGCAAGCGGTGTGTGCGCTCGCGCCGTGGCTGGTGCCCGGCGAGCCGTTCCAGCAGCTGAAAGGCAGGGCGCTGCTCATCGCGCACGGCGACCGGGAGCGGATGACCGACCCGGCGAAGTCGCTGCGGTTCGCGGAGCAGGCCAAGACGGTGACGGACCGGGTGGCGCGGTTCACCGTCGAAGGCGACGGCCACGCGATGTTGAAGCGGGCCCGCGACTGGACGCGGCTGGTCGTCGACTTCGTACGAGGCGAGCTCGGGCTCGAACCGGTGGCACCCGACATCGCGAATGCCATGCGAGAGGCCTCGCCGCGGGGTCTCGACGTGCCATTGGGAGGTTCGCGTGGCTGAGGTCGCCGTCATCGGAGCGGGAGTCGCCGGGCTCACCGCCGCCTATGTGCTGCAACGTGAGCACGACGTCACGCTGTTCGAGGCCGACGACCGGCTCGGCGGCCACGCGCACACGCACGACCTCGACGGGGTGCACGTCGACAGCGGGTTCATCGTCCACAACGAACGGACCTACCCGAACCTGATCCGCCTCTTCCACGAGCTCAAGGTGTCCACTCAGGACTCCGAGATGTCGATGAGCGTGCGCTGCGACGGCTGCGGGCTCGAATACGCGGGCGCGCGGAAGCTCCCCGGCCTGTTCGCGCGACCGAAGAACGCCGTCAACGGCCGCTACGTCCGGATGCTCGCCGAGATCACCCGCTTCTACCGGCACGCACAGCGCGTACTCGACCACGAAGAGGCACACGACGTCACGCTCGGCGCGTTCCTCGCGATCGGCGGCTACTCGCGGTACTTCGTCGACCACTTCATCATTCCGCTGGTCGGCGCGGTGTGGTCGTCGGGCGCGGCGCTGAGCATGAGGTACCCGGCCTGGTACCTGTTCGAGTTCCTCGGCAACCACGGGATGCTGTCGATCGGTGGCACGCCGCAGTGGAAGACGGTGGTCGGCGGCTCCCGCACGTACGTCGACCGCGCGGTGAAGAACCTTCGTGCCGTCCATGTCTCGACGCCGATCCGCGCCGTCACCCGCACCGGCAACGGTGTGGAGATCCGCGACGACGACAACGTGCTGCACACCGCGGACCACGTCGTCATCGCCACGCATCCCGACCAGGCGCTCGGCCTGCTCGCCGACCCGACAGCGCGAGGAGAAGGAGGTGCTGGGCGCGTTCCAGTACTCGCGCAACGAGACCTGGCTGCACACCGACGCGTCGATCCTGCCGCGCGCGAACGCCGCGAAGGCGTCGTGGAACCTCTACAAACGGGCCTGCCGCGAGGCTGATGGCCAGGTGCTCGTCAGCTACCACATGAACCGCCTGATGCGCCTCGACGAGCCCCGCGACTACGTGGTCACGCTGAACCCGCACGACGTGGACCCCGGCCAGGTGCTCGCGAGGATGACCTACGAGCACCCGATCTACACACCGCAATCCGTTGCCGCGCAACGACGTCTGCCCGCCATCAACTCGGCGACGACCGCGTATGCCGGTGCGTACCACGGTTGGGGCTTCCACGAGGACGGTTGCGCATCCGGGGTGAGGGCCGCCAGTCATTTCGGAGTGGACTGGTGATCTACGACGTCGTTGTCACCCACACTCGCCGGGAGCGGATCGACCGGGCGTTCAGCAACCGCGCCTATATGTGGCTGGTGGACCTCGACGAGCTGCCGCGACTGCCTTGGTGGGCCCGGCCGTTCGCCCGCTTCGAGTCGCACGACCATCTCGGCTCACCTGAGCGGTCCATTCGGGAGAACCTGGACGAGTGGCTGGGCGAGCGTGGGATCTCGCTGGGCGGCGGGCAGGTGTTGATGCTCGCCAACGCGCGCGTGCTCGGTTACGTGTTCAACCCGCTGTCCGTGTTTTGGTGCCACAACCTTGAAGGCGACCTGGTCTGCGTCGTCGCGGAGGTGCACAACACCTACGGCGGACGCCACTGCTACTTGCTGCGCACCGACGACGAGGGGCGTGCGTCGGTGGACAAGGAGTTCTACGTCTCCCCGTTTCTCGAAGTCGACGGCCACTACGTGATGCGGCTGCCGAAACCGGGAAACCGGCTGTCCGTGACCATCGCGTTGCGACAGAACGGGAAGACGACTTTCAGCGCGACCATGCGAGGCACCCGCCGCTCCGGGTTGGGGATGCTGCTGCGCAGGCCGCTCATGCCCCAGCGCGTGTCCGCGTTGATCCGCCGTCATGGCATCGCGCTGTACCTGCGGCGCCTGCCGATCATTCCCAGGAGTAATGGATGAGCACGCTGTTGCTGCCCCGTCCCAACCAGGGCATCTGGCCGGGACTGTTCAACACGCCGCGGTCGCCGTTGCGCGCGCGGATCGCCGAGTCGCTGTTCCGCAACGCCGTGCGCTCGTTGCCGGTGACGGTGCGGCTGCCGGACGGACGCACGTGGGGCGCCGGCGGTCCGGTGATGCACCTCGTGCGACCCGCGGCGTTCTTCCACCGGCTCGGCGCCGACGCCAAGATCGGCTTCGGCGAGGCGTACATGGTGGGGGACTGGACGTCGAACGAGCTCGCGGACGTGCTGTCGGCGTTCGCGGCGCGGCTGACCACACTGATCCCGCCGAAGCTGCAGGCGCTGCGCGGGTGGGTCGACCGGCGGCACCCGGTGGCGGAGGTCAACGACGTGGCCGGGTCGCGGCAGAACATCCACCGGCACTACGACCTGTCGAACGAGCTGTTCGCGAGCTTCCTCGACGAGACGATGACGTACTCGTCGGCGCTGTTCGACAACGACCGGGGCGTCGACCTGCACGCGGCCCAGCTGCGCAAGATCGACGGCGTGCTCGACTACGCGGGCGTGCGGTCCGGGTCGCGGGTGCTGGAGATCGGCACCGGCTGGGGCGCGCTGGCCATCCGTGCCGCCCAGCGGGGTGCGACCGTCACCTCCCTGACCATCTCCGCGGAACAGCGCAGGATGGCGTTGGACCGGGTGAGGGAAGCGGGCCTCCACGATCGAGTGACGGTCCATCTGCGTGACTACCGAGAGGAACACGGTAGGTACGACGCCGTCGTCAGCGTCGAGATGATCGAGGCGGTCGGCCTGGAGTACTGGCCCGCGTACTTCTCGATGCTGGACCGGGTGCTCGCGCCCGGCGGCCGGGTCGGGCTGCAGGCGATCACCATGCCGCACGACCGGATGATCGCGAGCCGGGCCAGCTACACCTGGATCCACAAGTACATCTTCCCTGGTGGGCTCATCCCGTCGGTGCGCGCGATCGAGGAGTCGGTGCGCGAGAACACCCGGCTGCGGATCGCCGAGACCAGGTCGTTCGGCGACGACTACGCGGAGACGCTGAAACGTTGGCGGGAGACGTTTCTCGGGCGCTGGGACGAGATCGCGCGGCTCGGGTTCGACGACACGTTCCGCCGGATGTGGGAGTTCTACCTCGCCTACTCGGAGGCCGGGTTCCGGGTCGGCTACCTCGGCGTGCAGCAGTTCGGCATGGCCGAAAGACTGGGCCATTAGGACCATATTCTACCCCAAAAGGGTGCCGGGTTCCCCGTCCAGGCGGACTTCGTGGTCAGCTTTGTGGCAGGCGGTATCAAATGGCTCGCTGCGTTCTCTTCTTCAGTGAAGCCCCAAGTGTCGCTGTAGTGGAGGAGGTCGCCGGGATGGTTCAACCCACAGCCGTGCGGTCCGGTGGCGGAGTTGCGGTCCTCGCGGCTGAAGACGCTGCGCAGTCCTGGAACCAGCCAACGGTGCCCATGCGCCGCCGGGTTCGCCAGGAACCGGTCTCCAACCAGTGGCTCGCCGAAGCCGAGTTCACCGACCTCGTCGACGCCGCCCTAGCCGGAGACAGACGGGCGGTCGAGCACCTGCTCGGCCGCATCCAGCCGCTGATCGTGCGCTACTGCCGCGCACGGGTCGGCGGCCGCGAACGCACGCTGGTCTCGGCCGAGGACATCGCGCAGGAAGTCTGTGTGGCCGTGCTCGGCGCTCTCTCGAAGTACCGCTACGAGCCAGGCTCGTTCCTCGCGTTCGTGTACGGCATCGCCGCGCACAAGGTCGCCGACGCCCGCCGCAAGGCCGTCCGCAACCGCGCCGAGGTCGTGCCCGAACTGCCCGACTGCCCGTCGCTGGAGACCGGCCCCGAACAGCGCGCCGTCAACGGCGAGATGCTCGCGCAGGTCACCCGGCTGCTGCACCGGCTGCCGAGCAGGCAGCGCGAGATCCTCGTGCTGCGTGTGGCCGTAGGTCTGTCCGCCGAGGAGGTCGCGCTCGCCGTGGATTCCACTCCGGGTGCGGTGCGGGTCGCGCAGCACCGTGCGCTCACGCGGATGCGGGAGATGATCGCCGAGGAGTCGTAGCCGCTCGCGTGATGATCGCGGCCAGATCCTCCGGTCGTGACAGGAACTCGCGTGCCATCCGGGCAATGCCTCTGACGAACAGGACCCTGCCCGCGTCCCAGCGGTCCACCCACACACCCGCCGGCATCTGCGCGATGATCAACGCGGCCGCGCGCGTGCCCACGATGACACCCGCCCAGAACAACGAGCCGGTCACCGCGTAGATCAGCAGCGGCAGCGCGTAGGTGGTGAGCTGCGTGCCCAGCTGTGAGACGGCGCCGCCGAACCAGAGCAGCTGGAACTGGACGTTCTTGCGAAGTGAATCCCCCATGGAAGGCGTTCCTACCATCACCGATGGCAAGGTATTCGCCATGGCGGAACCCGACTTCGACGTGCTCCTCACGGGGACGGTCTTCCTCGACATCATCTTCACCGGCCTGCCCCGGCCGCCGGAGCCCGGCACCGAGGTGTGGGCGGAGGGCCTCGGATCGTGTCCGGGCGGGATCGCGAACCTCGCGGTCGCGCTGCGCAGGCTGGAGCTGAAGACCGCGCTGGCGGCGGCGTTCGGCGAGGACGCGTACGGCGACTTCTGCTGGGACGTGCTGGCCGACCAGGAGGGCGTCGACCTTTCTTACTGCCGCCGTTTCTACGGGTGGCACTCGCCGGTGACTGTATCTATGGCGATGGAGCGCGACCGCAGCATGGTCACGCACGGCCACAAGGCGCCCGTGTGCGCTGATGACCTCTTCAACCCGCCGCCGAAGACCAAAGCGTGCTTCGTGCACATCCAGGCGGAGGACGAGGAGTGGGTGCGCACGGCGAAGGACAACGGCGCGAAGCTCTTCGCCGACATCGGCTGGGACCGCACCGGGGCGTGGTCACCGGAGCTGCTGCGCCGGCTCGACGGTTATGACGTGTTCCTGCCCAACCACGTCGAGGCGCAGGGGTACACCCGCACCGACACGCCGGAGGCCGCCGCGCGCCGACTCGCCGAGCACGTGCCAGTGGTGGTCGTCACACGCGGTGGCGGGGGAGCGGTCGCGGTGGACAGCGCTACCGGCGAGGTCGTGGACGTGCCGGGGCTGAACGTCGCGCAGCTCGACGCGACCGGTGCCGGTGACGTGTTTGGCGCCGGGTTCGTGATGGGCACTCTGGCCGGGTGGCCGTTGGAGCACCGGGTGCGGTTCGCGAACCTGTGCGCCGCGCTGTCCGTGCAGCATTTCGGCGGCTCGCTGTCCGCGCCCGGCTGGGGCGACATCGCGGTCTGGTGGCGGACGGTGAGCAGGCGGCCGGACGAGGAGCTCACCGCGGTACGGGTTCCTCGACGACCTGTTGCCCGACCACGCGGGTGTGGAGGTCCGGCGGGCCAGCCCGACGATCGGGCTCCGGTTGCTCCGGTAGGTTGAAAACAGTCGATCAGCGGACGCAACCTCACGGGCCTCCCGCGCGACTTATATGTAGGGATCTCTGGGGTTTTGGTTCGGAAGGAGTTGCGGTTTGTTCGCCGCACGCGCGTCAGGCTTGGTCAAGTTGATGGGGTTGTGCCTGACGGCAGGAGTGCTCCTCGCCGCGATGGTGTTCCCGTTCGTCGGAGGTCTCGGTCTCGCGTCCAACCGCGCCGCAGATCAGGTCGACCAGACGTCGGGTGACCTCGCGAAAGCGGAGTTGCCGCTCGTCACCACCATCACCGACAGGAACGGCGAGCCGATCGCCTACCTGTACGACCAGTACCGCATTCCACTGGAGTCCGCGCAGATCTCGGACACCATGAAGGCCGCGATCCTGGCGATCGAGGACAAGCGCTTCTACACCCACCGCGGCGTCGACTGGCAGGGCATCGCCCGTGCCGCCGCCAAGGCCGGTGTGGACGGTGGGGCGACCCAGGGCGCGTCGACCCTCACGCAGCAGTACGTGAAGAATTACATGGCGTTCGTGCTCGGCGCGGACAACGAGCAGGAAGCCTGGGAGAAGGCCACCGCCGCCACCGTGGGCCGCAAGCTCCGCGAGGCCCGCGTCGCGCTGCAGCTCGAACAGCAGATGACGAAGGAAGAGATCCTCACCGGCTACCTGAACATCGTGCCGCTGGGCAACCAGACCTACGGTGTCGGCGCCGCCGCCAAGGCGTACTTCAACACGACCGCCGACAAGCTGACCGTTCCGCAGGCGGCGTTGCTCGCCGCGATCGCGAACCGCCCGTCGTCGCTGAACCCCGGTGCGAACCCGGAGAAGGCGCTGGAGCGCCGGAACCTCGTCATCACGATGATGAAGGACAACGGTGCGTTCGGCACCGACCAGGCCGAGGCGCAGAAGAAGGCGGACGAGTACAAGGCCGCGCCGCTGGGTGTCGTCGAGAACCTCCAGATCCTGCCCAAGGGCTGCGTCGGCGCCGGTGACGGCCCGATCTACGGCTTCTTCTGCTCGTACCTGATCGACTACCTGATCAGCTCGGGCCTCACGCGCCGGGACCTGCAGCGCGGCGGCCTCACCATCCAGACCACGATGGACCAGAAGGCCACCAGGGCGGCCAAGGAGTCGGCCGAGCAGCAGGTGCCGAAGAAGCAGAACGGCATCGCGAACGTCATGTCCGTCGTCGAGCCCGGCAAGGACAAGCACCGCGTCCGCGCCCTGGTCGCCTCCCGCGACTACGGCAACAAGGCCGACCTGGGGCAGGTCGCCCGCCCCGTGCCCGCCGAGGTCCTCCCGTTCGGCCCCGGCTCGGTGAACAAGGTCTTCACCGCCGCCGCCGCTCTGGAGCAGGGCGTCACGGGCATCGACAAGGAGATCGCGGTCCCCAAGGTCTACTACTCGAAGGTGTACCCGAACGGCGGCTCGCCGTGGAAGGTCGAGAACGCCGGCACCTACAACGAGAAGATGTCGCTGACCACGGCGCTCGCGATGTCCCCGAACACCGGCTTCGTCATCCTGCAGGAGAAGGCGGGCCTCGACCGCACCGTCGACATGGCCTACCGCCTCGGCATGCGCGAGACCCTGCAGGGGTCCAACCGCGCGGGCGAGCCGCTGAAGCCCGACAAGTCCAACGGCCCCTCCCAGGGCGACTGGACCAAGCAGAACAACGCGGGCTCCTACACCCTCGGTCCCGGTGCCACCAGCGTCCTCGAGCTGGCCAACGTCGCCGCCACCATCGTCTCCGGCGGCACCTGGTGCCCGCCGACGCCGGTGGAGAAGGT
This sequence comes from uncultured Actinomycetota bacterium, assembly GCA_963766275.1. GTDB lineage: Bacteria > Actinomycetota > Actinomycetes > Mycobacteriales > Pseudonocardiaceae > Lentzea. The sequence goes on along the minus strand of CAVYAD010000034.1, from coordinate 86,355 downwards.
CGTTGACCGCCACGGCAAGGAGGTCACGCTGAAGGAACGTCCCTGCGAGCAGGCCGTGAACCCGGACCTGGCCAACTCGCTGGCCCAGGGCCTCTCGCACGACACCACCGGTCAGGGCACCGCGGCTTCGGCGGCGAGTGCCGCCGGCTGGAACCGGCCGGCCATCGGCAAGACCGGCACCACCGAGGAGCACAAGTCGGTCGCCTTCATGGCCGCCACCCCGCAGTTCGCGGGTGCCGTCATGACCTACGCCGACGGCAACCGCCCCGAGGTCATCTGCGCCAACCCGATCCGCTTCTGCCCCGGCAGCCGCAACGGTGTCTACGGTGGCCAGGTGGCCGCACCCACGTGGTTCAACGCCATGAAGAAGATCCACGAGGGCCTGCCGGTCGTTCCGCTGCCGCCGGCCGCACCCCGGTACAAGTAGGGCTCACTTCTCCGCCGAGGGCCGTCGGACGCTTCCTGCGTCCGGCGGCCCTTTGCGTTGCTCTCACGCCGTGAGCACCCCTCACCCGTGTCCGGCGTGAGCGTCCCTCGGAACCCGGCCGGAAATCTTTCACGATAAAGCGACTGACCAGTACAAACGTACTGACAGGGATTGGTTCAAAGGCTGTTATCGAGCCCGCCTACCGTCTCACTACGCTGCGTTACGGGTGGTGGGCCTCGTCACCTAAACGCCCACATGGCTTGCTCATGCCGGTGACGCGAGGTTACGTTCTGCGCCGCATGTCACGGTTCGGTAACCGCCAGGACACGGATCACCCCCGAAACGGTCCAGTCCACGGTGTGGCCCCCGAAGCCCGCCACCCGGCGTCGCCGAACCTCCCCGAGTGCATGGAGGCAAGTCTTGGCACGGCATCGAGCGAAGGGCCCGCTGGTCGACTTCGTCGGCAGAGTGGACCTGGACCGCAAGAAGGCCGTAGCGGCGGTGGTCGCCGCGGGCGCCCTGGCCGGCGCCGGCTTCACCCAGGCGATGGCCACGGTCACCCCCGTAGACCGCATCGTCCCCGTCGCCGCCACGTCCGAGCTCGCGGCAGCGATGACCCCGGCCAACGGCGCTCCCGGCTCGGTTCGCACGGTGCACGCCGTCGACACCGGCGTCGAGACGCGCAACCTGCTCCAGGCCGAGCAGCTTCAGGTGCAGTACCACGTCCGTGAGGCGCTCAGGTCCGCCGAGGGCGGCTACGCCAAGCGGCAGGAGGCGGTCAGGGTCGAGAAGGCCCGCATCGCCGCCGAGGAGGAGGCGCGCAGGCCCAAGTGCGTCAAGCCGACCCAGGGCTCGTTCACGTCCGGGTTCGGCGCGCGATGGGGCACCAGCCACAACGGTGTCGACATCGCCAACGCCATCGGCACGCCGATCCTGTCCGTCATGGACGGCACCATCGTCGAGGCCGGTCCCGCGTCCGGCTTCGGGCTGTGGGTGCGTGTGCAGCACGAGGACGGCACCATCACCGTCTACGGGCACGTCAACACCATCGACGTCAGCCAGGGCGCCAAGGTCAAGGCCGGCCAGCAGATCGCGACGATGGGCAACCGCGGCCAGTCGACCGGCCCGCACCTGCACTTCGAGGTCTGGACGGGTGGCTCGCAGAAGATCAACCCCGTCGGCTGGCTCGCCGCGCGTGGCGTCTCGCTCTGAGCCGTCCCGAATTCTGAGCCGTCCGAATTCCGGGCCCCTTCTGGCTCCGGGCCGTCTCAGCACGATCCCCGCCGAGTAGTCGAAACACCGGTCGGGTACGGCTAACCTCCGCTCCACGTCGCCTGGCATCTCCGCCCGGCGACGTGGAGCATGGAGCCGAAGTGATCTACCGCAGTCCCCTGCCGACCGTGGTCGTCCCTGCCCGCACGGTCCATGAACACGTTCTCGCCGACGCACGACGGCACGGCGATCGCATCGCGCTCTTGGATGCCGCCACCGGCGAGACGATCACCTACGCCGAGTTGGCCGACCAGGTCGACGCAACGGCGAAAGGCCTGGTGAAAGCCGGTGTCGAAGCCGGTGACACCGTCGCACTCGTCAGCCCCAACCGGCCCGGTTACGCGGTGGGTCTGCTCGCGATCATGGCGGCCGGCGCCACGGCGACGTTGATCAGTCCGATGCTGACCCCGCACGAGATCGACCAGCTTCGCGAGCTCGCGCACGTCAAGCTCACGCTCGACCTCGACGACCTTCCCGCTAGTGCCACCGGCGAGCTCCCGGCGGCCGACCCCGCCGGGACCGCGGCGATCCTCTTCTCCAGCGGCACCACCGCGTTCACCAAGGCCGTGAAGCTGAGCCATCGGGCGGTGGTCGCCAACCTGGAGCAGCAGCGGCTGGGCTGGCGCATCGACCACACGGACGTGCTCGGCGCGAACCTGCCGTTCTTCCACATCTATGGCTTCGCGATCATCCTGGGCTCCGGCCTGCTCGGTGGCGCCACGCTCGTGACGATGCCGCGCAGCGACCCGGTGACCTACCTCGAACGCCTCCGTGACCACCGCGTCACGCGGGCGTTCCTCGTCCCGCCGCTGGCCGCCGCCATCGCGGACGTCGCCGATCCTCCGGAGCAGCCCGGCCTCAAGCTCGTCCTCTGCGGCGCCGCCCCGCTCGACGAGCAGGTCCGCCAGGCCGCCGAGCGCAACCTCCGCGCACCCATCAGGCAGGGCTACGGCCTGACCGAGGCGGGCGGCACGCACCAGACGTGCGACGGCGACCTCGACTCCGATCCCACGAGCGTCGGGGTGCTCAGCGCGAGCACCGAGGCGCGGATCGTCGAACCCGGCACCACGACCGACCTGCCCGAGGGCGAGCCGGGGGAGATGCTCATCCGCGGCCCGCAGCTGATGGACGGCTATGTCGACGACGAAGAGGCCACGCGTGCGGCCTTCGTGGACGGCTGGCTGCGGACCGGCGACCTCGTGACGGTGCGGGACGGCAGGTTCCACGTCGTCGACCGCATCAAAGAGATGATCAAGTACAAGGGCTACCAGGTCGCGCCCGCCGAGCTGGAGGCCGTTCTGCGCCGCCATCCGATGGTCCGTGACGCCGCGGTGGTCGGTACGCCCGATCGGACTAGTGGCGAGGTGCCCAAGGCGTTCGTGGTCACGCAAGGCGACGTTTCCTCGGAAGAGCTGATGGCGTTCGTCGCCGCGGAGGTGGCGTCGTTCAAGAAGGTGCGCCAGGTTGAGTTCGTGAACGAGATACCCAGGTCCGTGTCCGGTAAGATCCTGCGCCGTCTGCTGAGGACGGTGCCGGAGCGGGGCGGGCTCCAGAAGGACGGACGAGAGTGCGCGTCCTGATCACCGGCGGCGCCAAGGAACTGGGCCGGGCGTTCAGTGAAGCCGTTGGCGCGCAGGGACATCAGCTCGTCATCACCGGTCGCGACGGGGACGCCCTCGCGATGGCGGAGCGGGAGTTGCGCGCGAAAGGCGTCGAAGTGGAGGCGCACGTCGCCGACCTCGGCGACCCGCAGGCGACGCCGAAGCTGATCGAGAGCCTCGGCGGGATCGACGTGCTGGTCAACAACGGCGCGCTCGGCGGTCCGGTCGGGCGGACGTGGCAGCTCGACGACAACGACTGGTGGCAGACGTTCGAGGTCAACCTGCGCGGTACCGCCACCGCCACGAACGCCGCCGTCCGCTGCCTGGTCAGCAGGCAGGCGGGCGGGCGAATCATCAACGTCGTCAGCAACGCCGGCGTGCACCGATGGCCGCTTCTGTCGGCATATTCGGTGTCGAAGGCGGCCGTGATCAAGCTGACCGAGAACCTCGCCGTCGAGCTGAAGGGCCGGCCGATCGCCGTGCTCAGCTACGACCCCGGCATGGTCGACGTCGGGCTGATGGGCCGCGGCAGCAGGGGCACTCCGCCCGATCCCGACTCCCGGCGCGTCGTGCAGTGGGCGAAGTCTCAGCGCGAGCAGGGCAGGTTCACTCCGGTGGAGCAATCCGCGGGCGTACTGGTCCGGATGGTGAACGGAGAGTTCGATCATCGGTCCGGCGAGCTCATCACGGCGAAGGTCGACCAGTGAGAACGATGTCACCACGCCGGTGGCGTCAACGGGCAACCTGATCTTTTAGTACCTAAGGCCCTTCCTCGCCGACAGGTCAACGGGGATCGTCGCGAGAGTCTCCCAGAGTCGTTGGCGTGGCACGACTTCGTGCCACGCCAAACGACGCGCGCCCACCAACCCCAGGAGGCATCGTGCCTGTCGGAACATCCTCCGCCGCCGTGAGTCTCGGCGCCGCGCTCGAACCCGCGCACCTCGAGCTCGCGCGCGATCCGCTGCGGGTCGAACTACCGGACCACGTGCGGGAACGGGTCGCGCGCTGCCGCGGTTTCGTGCTCGGCCTCATGGGCTCGGACCGTGCCATCTACGGCGTCACAACGGGTTTCGGTCCGCTCGTCGAGTTCGCGGGTCGCGGTGACAGCGCGGGTCAGTGCGACAACACGATCATGCATCACATAGTCGGTCACGGCGAGCTGCTGCCGCCGGCTCTCGCCCGTGCGGCGGTGCTGGCTCGGCTGTTCTCGTTGGCACACGGTCGATCCGGCGTCTCCGAGCAAGTCGTCGACGCGTTGGTCGCCATGCTGGCGGGAGAATTCGCCCCCGCGGTGCCACGTCTCGGCTCGGTCGGCGCGAGCGGTGATCTGCAGCCACTCGCGTACGTCGCGCATGCGTTGCGCGGCAACGGGAATGCGTTCTTCCGAGGTCGGCTCATGCCCGCCGCGGAGGCGCTCGACCTGGCCGGACTGGGAAAGCTGGAGCTCGACGGCCGGGACGCGCTCGCGTTGGTGAACGGCATCTCGGTGACCGCGGCCGCGTTGGGGCTCGCGGTCGCGCAGGCCGTCCGGTCGCACCGCGTCGCCCAGTTGCTGTCCGCCCTGCTGACCGATGTTCTCGGCTGTGGCACGGAGTTCGCGTCGGTCGGCCTGCTCGCGGCGTTCGGCCATCCGGATGTCGCGGACACCGGCGCCGCGCTGCGGACCTGGCTCGCGGGCAGCACGCCGACCGGGACACGTCCGCTGCAGGAGCCGTACAGCATCCGGTGCACGCCCCAACTGCTCGGCGCCGCGGGCACGAGCGTGCGGCTCACGGACGAGGTGGTGCGCCGCGACCTCAACGGCGTGAGCGACAACCCGCTGTTCTTCCCGGAGAGCGGGGAGGTGGTGCACGGCGGCAACTTCTTCGGTCAGCCCAGCGCGTTCGCGGCCGACGGGCTCAACGTCGCGCTGGTGCAGATCGGCAACCTGGCCGAACGGCAGCTCGACCTGTTGGTCGACCCGCACCGCACCGGCCTGCCGCCGATGCTCAGCCCAGCGCCGGGGCGGCACCACGCCGTGCAGGGCATCCAGTTGAGCGCGACCGCCACCGTGGCCGCGATGCGCCGGGCCGCGCTGCCCGCGTCGGTGCAGAGCCTGCCGACGAACCTGCACAACCAGGACATCGTGCCGTTCGGCACGCAGGCCGCGCTCACCGCGCTCGACCAGGCGAAGCTGCTGCGCTACCTGCACGGCGCGCTCGGCGTGGTGCTGCGTCAGGCCGTGCACGTCGGCGCGCGTCGTCCGCGGGCGCCACGGCTCGCGGAGGTGTTCGACCGGATAGCCGCCGAGGTGCCGCCGATCGAGGTGGACCGGCCGCTGGACGTCGCGATCGGCCGAGTCGCCGACCTGCTGGACTCGATTGTCAGTTCCGGCCCCGGCTCTGTGTCTGAAATGGACGGTGTGTGATGAGTGCGCCCATTTGCTATCCCGCCTGGGGCCATACCTGGGTGGACCTGCCGGTGCTGCGGATGCCGATGCCGGGAACGGAATTGATTCCGTGCGCGAACGGCTGCTATCAGATTCCGATCGAGATCAACACTCCCGAAGATCCGGTCGATCTTGCTCTGCACCGGTGGTTTCTTGGCCATCACGGTGCATTCCTGGTGTGGAGATTTCTGGCGGATTCACTCGATCGGTTGATACGCGAGCCTGATTCGCAACTAGTCCGCCTCACTGCGCTTGGATATGACGCGTACTCGGTGATGCTGGCATATTCGGGCAGTTGTTCCCGTGAGGTGTACGAGGACGTCATCCGGCCGCTGATGATGTCTTTCGACCCGGCGTTCAGCGGGCGCTGGGCCCGTGACTACGAGCCCGTGCCCGACCTGTTGCGCGGGGCCCGTACCGCACTGGGGCCGGTGGCAGCCGCACCGCTTTCCATCGCGAGCAAGGCGAACCTGTTGGCACACATGGAGGTCATGCGCAGGCTCGTGCCCAGCGGCCCTTCGCTGCTGCGCGAGTCCGGACGTACGCGCGTGCCCACCACCGACGCCGAACGGGCTAGGTTCGACGAGTTCTTCCTGGTCAGCAGGGAGAACGTGTGCGTGAGCCGCTACCGCGCACACCGCGAAGCCGTCTTCGCCGCCATCGGCCGCGACCTCGCGACCCACCCGCTGCGCCCCGAGTACCGCGACACCCTCAGGACGCTCATCACCCGACTATGAGAGAAGGCCGCGCGTGAACGACTTCAAGACCGTGGTCATGACCCCGCAGATCTATCAGTACGTGCGCAGACAGGCAGGCCAGCCCACGGCCGTGCAGGAGAAGCTGATCGCGAGGACGCTGGAGCTCGGCGACTCGGCGGAGATGCAGATCCCGCACGAGCAGGCGGTGCTGCTCTCGCTGCTGGTGAAGCTCATCGGCGCGCAGACCGTGCTCGAGGTCGGCACGTACACCGGGTACTCCACGCTCGCGTTCGCGCAGGCGCTTCCCCCGCACGGCAAGGTCATCACCTGCGACATCTCCCACGAGTGGACCGCGATCGCCGAGGAGGCGTGGCAGGCCGCGGGCGTGCGCGACCGGATCGACCTGCGGCTGGGCGCGGCGGCCCAGACGCTGGCCGAGCTGCCGGACGAGGCCACGATCGACCTGGTGTTCATCGACGCGGACAAGGTCGGCTACGTCCACTACTGGGACCTGCTCGTGCCGCGCGTCCGGCAGGGCGGGCTGCTGCTCGCCGACAACACGCTCTACTACGGCGAGGCCGCCGCCGAACAGCCCGAGGGCAACGCCGCCGCCATCGACGCGTTCAACAAGTTCGTGCTGAACGACCCCCGCGTCGACTCCGTGCTCGTGCCGATCGCCGACGGCCTGACGGTGGCCCGCAAGCGCTAGGTTTTTTCTCGACGAAGGGCGCTTTCGTCCACCTCGGGTGGACGAAAGCGCCCTTCGTCGAGACAGTGGCGCGGCCCGGTTGCTGGCATACCGACCGGTCGGTAGGGTGGCCTCCAGTCGCTGACTTGGAGGCGTTCATGGCTCGTTGGGGAATCACGCTGCCGCTGATCGGTGTGCCGGTGCTGGAACACCGCGCGCTGGTGAGCGAGCTCGCCGGCCTCGGCTACACCGACGTGTGGTCGGCCGAGACGACCGGCACGGACGCCTTCACCCCGCTGGCGCTGGCCGCCCAGTGGTCGGACACGCTGCGCTTCGGCCCGGCCATCGCCCCGGTCTACACGCGCGGCCCGGCCACGCTGGCGATGACCGCGGCGACGCTCGCCGAGGTGACCGGCGGCCGGTTCGTGCTCGGCATCGGCTCGTCCTCGCCTGTGATCGTGCAGCGCTGGAACGCGATCCCGTTCGAGGAGCCCTTCAAACGCACCCGTGACACGCTGCGCTTCCTGAAGGCCGCACTGGCAGGCGAGAAGGTCACGGCGGAGTACGACACGTTCTCCGTCTCCGGCTTCAAGCTGGAGCGCCCGCCCGCCGCGAAGGTGCCGATCATGCTCGCGGCACTGCGCCCGAACATGCTGCGCCTGGCGGGCCGCGAGGCCGACGGCGCGATCACGAACTGGCTGGCCGCCGAGGACGTGGCGCAGGTGCGTTCCGAGCTGGGTGAGGCCGAGCTGGCCGCGCGGATCTTCGTGTGCCCGACCGAGGACGCCGACGCCGCCCGAGCGTTGGGCCGCATGCTGATCAGCACGTACCTGACCGTGCCCGCCTACGCGGCGTTCCACGACTGGCTCGGCCGCGGCGACATCCTGCGCCCGATGCACGAGGCGTGGGCGGCGGGTGACCGCAAGGGCGCGTCGAAGTCCATCCCCGACGAGGTCGTCGACGCACTCGTCGTGCACGGGTCGGTGGACGCGTGCCGTGAGCGCGTGGCCGAATACCAGGCCAACGGCGTGGACACGCCCATCATCGCCCTCCTCCCGACCGGCGGTGACCAGGTCGAGCAGGTACGCGCCCTGGCACCCCAGGGCTGACGATGCCGAGCGCGACCGAGCAGAAGATCATCGGTGCGGCCGTCCGCCTGTTCGCCTCCCAGGGCTACGACGCGACGTCCGTGCAGGAGATCGTGACCGCCGCCGAGGTGACGAAAGGCGCGCTGTACCACTACTTCCGCGCGAAGGACGACCTGCTCTTCGAGATCTACCGGCTGCTCATCACCTCGCAGGCGGCCGACCTGGACTCGATCATCGGCCGCGGCCTTTCCGCGGCCGAGACGGTCCGGGCGATCATGGGCAGCCTGGTGGTGTCGACGGCGGAACGCGTGGACGAGACCGCCGTGTTCGTGCGCGAGATGCACCGCCTCGGCGAGGTCCGGATGACCGAGTTCCGGGCCGAACGGCGCCGCTACCACGAGACGTTCCTCGGCGTGATCGAGAAGGGCCAGGCCGACGGCGAGTTCAGCTCCACCGTGCCCGCGGACACTGTCGTGCGGATCGCGCTCGGCGTCGTGAACCAGCTGCCCATGTGGTTCCGGCCGGACGGCCCGAAGTCGCCTGCCCGGCTCGCCGACGAGATCGCGGACTTCGTGCTGGCCGGCCTCTCGTAACGACGGGTGCTCGGAGATCGACGTCCCTCATGACGGGGGAGGTCGCGATGTCGCTACCGCACGGCACGCCACCGGAGTACGGCGTCGCGCCGCCCATGCACGAGGTCGAGAAGTCGCCGAGGTGGCCCTGGATCCTGTTGCTGATCCTCGCGCTGCTGGGCGTCGGCACGGTGATGTACGGCAACCGCGTGCTCGACGCGGTCGGTGGCGCGGTCGACGACCCCACCGAGGCCACCTACTCGGCCACCGCGCAGAGCTCCCCGCAGCCCGAGCCGGGCACTCCGGCGAAACGCGTGGTGGTGTTCGAGGTGACCGGCACCGGCACGGCGTTCAACATCACCGCCACCGTCGGCGCTTCCGTGCAGAACGAGTCGAGCGTGCGCCTGCCGTGGACCCGCACCGTCGAGGTGCCCGCCGACGAGATCTCCAGGTCCGTGATGCTCGTCGTGGTGGCGGGCGCCGACGGCGCCGAGGTCAACGGCAGGTACACGGTCGACGGCACGACCGTCCGCGAAGGCAAGGCCTCCGGCCCCTACGGCGTGCTGACCATCACCGACCGCTAGCCCCACAGGCAACCTTGCTTACTGAGCGAAAAGCACGTTCGTACGAAATGGCCGTACGAACGTGCCTTTCGCTCAATGACACCGCTAGCGCTTGCGGAGGGCGGCGAGGGCCTTGTCGGCGTGCGAGTTCATCGAGAACTCGCTCTTGATCACTTCGATGACCTCGCGGTCGGCGTCGATCACGAACGTGTGCCGCTTGACCGGGATCGGCCCGAACCGCCGCCGCACCCCGAACTGCTCGGCGACCTCGCCGTCGACGTCGGCCAGCAGCGGGTAGTCGAAGTTGTTCAGCTCCGCGAACTCCTTCTGCTTCGCCACGGCGTCGGTGGAGATCCCGACCCGCTGCGCGCCCACCTCGGCGAACTCGGCGGCCAGGTCGCGGAAGTGGCAGCTCTGCGCGGTGCAGCCGGCGGTCATCGCGGCCGGGTAGAAGAACAGCACGACCGGGCCGTTCTCCAGGAGTTCGGAGAGCTTGCGGTCGACGCCGTCCTGGTCGGGCAGGACGAAGTCGGGGGCGAGGTCGCCGGGCTTCATGGATCTCCAATACGCTCGGGCCGTGACCAGCATGTCCGATGTGGCGAAGGCCGCAGGGGTGTCGGCTGCGACCGTATCGCGCGCCCTGCGGGGCGAACCGGGCGTGTCGGAGTCGACGCGGCAGCACGTCAGCGAGATCGCGCGCAGCATGAAGTACGCCATCGCGCGGGACGCGTCCTCGCTCGCCGGCGGGCGCCGCTATGCCATCGCGGTGGTGACTTCCGAGGTCAGCCCCCTGCTGGCGGGCGCGGAAGGCGCGCTGCGGCAGGCCGGTTACGACGTGCTGCTCTACGTGCTCGGCACCGAGGACGCCCGCGCGAAGTTCTTCGGCGAGGCGCCGCTGGGCCGCCGGGTCGACGGTGTGCTTCTTCTGTCCATCTCTCTGACAGAGACCGAACAGGCTGCGCTCGACGGGCTGGAGGTCCCGTACCTCACGATCGACGACACCGATCTGCGCCGCGCGTTGCAGACCGCGGTCGACCACCTCAAACTCCTCGGCCACAAGGACATCGCGCTCGTCCTCGCGGACGGCATCGACGAGTCGTACGACGAGATCCTGGTCGAGGCCGGCCTCCCCGTGCGTCCCGAGTGGACGGTGTGGTGCTCGCCGACGGTCGACGGCGGCGAGCAGGTCGTCGACGTGCTGCTGGACGGCGAACGCCTGCCCACCGCGGTGATCAGCTCGAACGGCGCGGCGGCCGTCGGGATCTACCTGCGCGTGCAGCGCGACGGGCGGATGGTGCCGGACGAGTTCTCCATCGTGTCGCTGGACGGCCAGGAGCTCACCCGCGTGGTCGGCCTGACCGCCGTCGAAGGTGCCGCGAAGGAGCAGGGCGAACGGGCGGTCGCCGACCTGTTCACCCTGATCAGGGGCGAGGAGATCGAACCGGCCGAGCACCCGCTGCGGCTCGTCGTGCGCAACTCGACCGGACCGGTCGGGAAAGTACTGTGAGCTCATGCCCGCCGAAGAGCGTCTGACCAGACTGGCCGCGCTGCCGAACACGCCCGGCTACGCCCACGCGGTGACGGTGAGCGGCAGGCTCGGGTTCATCTCCGGTCAGGTCGCCGTCGACGCCGAGGGCTGCGTTGTCGGGGTCGACGATCTCGGGGCGCAGACACGGCAGGCGTTGAGCAATCTTCATCACGTCATGCGCGAGCTCGGCGCGGACTGGTCGGATGTCGTCAAGTTCACCTGGTATGTACTTGATGCCTCAGAGGTTCAGACCATTCGTGATGTGCGGGACGAAATTCTGCGACCGGCGCTGGGAGAAGTGCACAACCCGGCCAGCACACTCGTTCAGGTCGCCGCGTTGTTCGGGCCGGATTTCCTGGTCGAGGTCGAGGCTGTGGTCGCGATTCCAGGTGAGGGATCGGATGTCTGAGCAATAGAACGTGAGCACACCCGTCCCAACCGGCCTGCACCCATCGGGTGACCAGGGACCATTTGCTCTGGTAATAGCGACGAACCTATGACATAGCTTGTAGTTGTGGAGGAGTTGGTGGCGCGGCTGGCGGACGCCTGGGGCGTTGCCACAAGGTACGAGAACTCCGATCAGCAACAGGTCACCGTCGAGCTGGACGTCGTCGTCAAGGTCCTCGCCCAGTTCGGGGTCGACGCGTCCACCCCGGACTCGATCGAGCGGGAACTCGCCAAGGTCGAGCGGCGGCGCTCGGAGCAGTCGCTCCCGCCCACCATCGTGATCCGCGAGCAGGAGACGTACGACCTGCGCGGCCCCGCGACCGTCGAGCTCGAGGACGGCACCACGCTCACCGCCGACCGGCACCTCCCGGACACGCTGCCGCTCGGCTGGCACCGGATCCGCACGGAGAGCCAGACCGTCACCCTCGCCGTCGCGCCCAAGACGCTCCCGGACGTCCCCCGCACGTGGGGCTGGATGCTGCAGCTCTACGCCGCGCGGTCCAGGGACTCGTGGGGGATGGGCGACTTCGCCGACCTGGCCACGATCGCCCGCCGCAGCAGCCTGGAGCTCGACGCCGGCGTGCTGCTGGTGAACCCGGTGCAGGCGCCGAGCCCCACTCACCCGGTCGAGCGCTCGCCGTACTCGCCGTCGAGCCGCCGGTACGCGAACCCGCTGTACCTGCGCGTGATGAACACCGCCGAGTTCGTGCAGGCCGGCCCGCGCACCAGGCAGCTCATCCGCGACCTGAGGCCCGGCAACGCCGACCTGATCGACTACGACGCGATCTGGGACGCGAAGCGGCAGGCGCTGGAGCTGCTCTTCCCCGGCGGCGAGATCGAGATGGACGCCGACCTGGAGAAGTTCGCGACGTACTGCGCGCTCGCCGAGATCCACGGCAAGGACTGGCGCGAGTGGCCAGCCGACCGCGCGGAGCCACCCCGTGAGCGCGTCCACTTCCACGCGTGGCTGCAGCACCTGTGCACCCGCCAGCTCCAGGACGTGCGGCTGGCCGCGCACGAGGCGGGTATGGCCATCGGCGTCGTCCACGACCTCCCGGTGGGCGTGCACCCCGGCGGCGCGGACACCTTCGCGGATCCGGAGGCGTTCGCCATCGACGTCACGGTCGGCGCACCGCCCGACGCGTTCAGCGCGGACGGCCAGGGCTGGGGCCTGCCCCCGTGGCGCCCCGACAAGCTCGCCGAGAGCGGCTACCGCCCGTTCCGGCAGGTGCTGCGCAGCGTCCTGCGGCACGCCGACGGCATCCGCATCGACCACGTGGCCGGCCTGTGGCGGCTGTGGTGGATCCCGCCGGGCGAACCGCCCAGCCGCGGCACCTACGTCCACTACGACGCGGACGCGATGCTCGGCGTGCTCGCGCTGGAGGCGTACCGGGCAGGGGCGGTCGTGGTCGGCGAAGATCTCGGCACGGTCGAACCGGTCGTCACGAAGACGTTGCAGGAGAACGGCATGCTCACCAGCGCCGTCCTGTACTTCCAGCGCGACTACTACGCTGACGGCCACCCGCTGATCCCGCCGAGCCAGTGGAACCCGAAAGCGATGGCCAGCATCTCCACGCACGACCTGCCGACCGCCGCCACGTTCTTCGCGGGACCGGACGGCCCCGACTTCGACGCCCTGATGCGCCAGGAGGGCATCGACCCGAGCGACCGGGTGACCGGCGCACACGAGCTGCTCGCCCAGGCGCCCTGCGCGCTGCTGCTGACCTCCCCGCAGGACGCGCTGGGGGAGACCAGGCAGCCGAACGTGCCGGGAACGATCGACGAACACCCGAACTGGAGAATTCCCCTGCCGGTGGCATTGGATGATTTCTTCCCGAGGGTCCGCGACATCACCAGGCCACTGCGTAGCCGGGTGAGCGACAGGTGAGCGAAACACGCGCGTTACGGCAGGTCACAGATCTGCGGAGTACTGTAAGGCCGTCACCGGACGGCGGACGACAATCCTGTTTTGGAGGTGGCGTACCAAATGAGCTCAGCCGTGAGCACGCGGACACCAACCGACGTGCTTGAACTGGCCGTCGAGCAGGTCCTCGCTTCGGTGAGACCGACCACGCTCGGCGACCCGGTGGTCGGGGCACGGCGTGCGGAGGAATCACTTCGTGACGCGCTGCGGGACGCGGGTCCCGTGGAGGACAACGAGGCACTGCAGCACGCGCTGGCCTGCGCGGAGGCCGCGTGTGAGCACCTGAAGTACTGCGAGATCCAGGAAGCACGGACATTGCTCACGGCCGCACGTGGGCAGCTTGTTCTGGCGCACGAAAGGGTGTGATGCCGCGCGGGTGTTAGGCGGATAGGGTCGACGGGTAACTGCCCCTTCGTGAGGAGCATTGTGCGACCCTGGCCCGGAACGCCGTACCCGCTTGGCGCAAGTTACGACGGCGTAGGCACGAATTTCGCCCTGTTCTCAGAGGTCGCGGAGTATGTCGAGCTCTGCCTCTTCGACGAGGACGGCACCGAGACGCGCGTGAGGCTGCCGGAGGTGGACGGTTTCGTCCACCACGGTTATCTGCTGGGCGTCGGACCGGGGCAGCGGTACGGATACCGCGTGCACGGCCCGTACGACCCGGATCGCGGCCTGCGCTGCAACTCCAACAAGTTGCTGATCGACCCGTACGCGAAGGCCATCTCGAACGGCCTGGCGTGGGACGAGGCGCTCTACGGGTACAAGTTCGGTTCGCCGGACGAGCGCAACGACGCGGACTCGGCGGAGTACGTGCCGAAGTCCGTGGTGGTCAACCCGTTCTTCGACTGGACGAACGACCGGCATCCGCGCACGCCGTACAACGAGACAGTCATCTACGAGGCGCACGTCCGCGGCCTCACCATCGACCACCCTGAGATCCCGCCGAGGCTGCGCGGCACGTACGCGGGCCTCGCGCACCCGGTGATGATCGACCACCTGATCAAGCTCGGTGTCACGGCGGTCGAGCTGATGCCGGTGCACCAGTTCATCAGCGACCACACGCTGGCCGAGCGGCGCCTGTCGAACTACTGGGGTTACAACACGATCGGCTTCTTCGCTCCGCACGACGGGTACGCGGCGCTGCCGTTGAACCAGGTGCAGGAGTTCAAGGGCATGGTCCGCGCCCTGCATCAGGCGAACATCGAGGTCATTCTCGACGTCGTCTACAACCACACCGCGGAGGGCAACCACCTCGGGCCGACGTTGTCCATGCGCGGCATCGACAACCTCGCCTACTACCGGGTGATGGACGACGAGCCCAAGTTCTACATGGACTACACGGGCACCGGTAACTCGATGAACGTGCGCACGCCGCACACCCTGCAGCTGATCATGGACTCGCTGCGGTACTGGGTGACCGAGATGCGCGTGGACGGGTTCCGTTTCGACCTCGCCTCGGCGCTGGCCCGCGAGTTCTACGACGTCGACCGCCTCGCCACGTTCTTCGAGGTCGTGCAGCAGGACCCGATCGTCTCGCAGGTGAAGCTGATCGCCGAGCCGTGGGACGTCGGTCCCGGTGGCTACCAGGTCGGCAACTTCCCTCCACTGTGGACCGAGTGGAACGGCAAGTACCGGGACACCGTGCGCGAGTTCTGGCGTGGTGAGCCCGCGACGCTGGGCGAGTTCGCGTCGCGCATCACCGGCAGCAGCGACCTCTACCAGGACGACGGTCGCCGGCCGTACGCGTCGATCAACTTCGTCACCGCGCACGACGGGTTCACGCTCAACGACCTGGTGTCGTACAACGACAAGCACAACGAGGCGAACGGCGAGGAAAGCCGCGACGGCGAGGACCACAACAGGTCGTGGAACTGCGGCGTCGAGGGGCCGACCGACGACAAGGACGTGCTCGCGCTGCGGGCGCAGCAGCGGCGCAACCTGATGGCGACGATGCTGTTGTCGCAGGGTGTGCCGATGATCCTGCACGGCGACGAGTTCGCCCGCACGCAGAACGGCAACAACAACGCGTACTGCCAGGACAACGAGGTCTCCTGGGTCGACTGGTCGTTGCTGGAGACCCATTCCGAGCTCGTCGACTTCACCGGCGCGCTGGCGGCCTTCCGCAAGGCGCACCCGGTGTTCCGGCGCAAGCGGTTCTTCGCGGGCAGGCCGATCCGCAAGGGCGAGGAACTGCGCGACATCGCGTGGTTCACCCCGTCCGGCGAGGAGATGACCGAGCAGAACTGGGAGGACGACTTCGGCAGGTGTGTCGTCGTCTTCCTCAACGGTGAGGGCATTCCCGACCTCGACACGCGGGGCATGCGGGTGGTCGACGACTCGTTCCTGATGGCGTTCAACGGACATCACGAGGACATCCAGGTGACGCTGCCCGACGCCTCCTACGGTTCGGAGTGGACAGTCGTGGTCGACACGGTGACCGGCCAGATCGGTGACGGCCAGAAGCCGATCGCCGCGGCCGGGCAGCTGACCCTGGCCGCGCGGTCGCTCGTCGTGTTGCAGCGGGTGGGCTGATGGGCGCGCCGTACTCCACGTATCGCGTCCAGTTGACCCCGTCCTTCACCTTCGCGGACGCCTCCGACATCGCGGACTACCTGGCGCGGCTCGGGGTCGGCGCGCTCTACGCCTCGCCGCTGCTGGAGGCGCGGGAAGGTTCCACGCACGGCTACGACGTCATCGACCCGACCCGGACCCGGCGGGACTTCGGCGGGACGGATGCGCGGGAGGCGTTGCAGGAGCGGCTGACCGAGGCCGGGATCGGCCTGGTCGTCGACATCGTGCCGAACCACATGGCGGTGCCGAACCCGTGGTGGGACGACGTGCTCGCCAACGGCCAGGCCTCCGAGTACGCGAAGTACTTCGACATCGACTGGTCGTCCGGGCGCGTGCTGCTGCCGGTGCTGGCCGAGGACGCCGACGACGAGGTGCACGAGCACTTCGCGCGGGTGAACTGGCGGCGTGGCAACCAGGAGCTCAACTACCGGCGGTTCTTCGACATCACCGAGCTGGCGGCGGTGCGCGTCGAGGACCCCGAGGTGTTCGACGCGACCCACCGCGAGGTGCTGCGGTGGGGCGCCGAGGGGCTGCGCATCGACCACCCGGACGGGCTCGCCGATCCCGGCGGGTACTTCCGGGCGCTGCGCGAGCGGTTCGACGGCTGGATCGTCGTGGAGAAGATCCTCGGGCCGGACGAGACGCTGCCGCAGAGCTGGCCGGTCGACGGAACGACGGGCTACGACGCGCTTCGCGAGATCTGCGGAGTGTTCATCGCCCCCACAGACGCGTTCGCTGGAGACTTCCACGAGGTCGAGCACGCGGCACGGCAGCAGGTCGCCGACTCGATCCTGGCCGCCGAGGTGCGCAGGATCGCGCGGCTGGTGCGGGGTGTGCCGTTCGAGGACGCCTGCGCGGCCGTCGCCGAGGTGATGGTCAACTTCCCGGTGTACCGCTCGTACCTGCCGGAAGGTCTTGAGCACTGGGACACCGCGGTCAGAAGCTCGAAGTCGCCTGCCGCGCGGGCGCTGGACGAGCAGGTGCGGGCCGACCCGCACGGCGAGCTGGCGACGCGGATCCAGCAGACGTCCGGCATGGTCGTCGCCAAGGGGACCGAGGACACCGCGTTCTACCGGTACACGAACTTCGTGGCGTTGAACGAGGTCGGCGGCTCACCTGACCGGTTCGGGATGCCGGTGGACGAGTTCCACCAGCGCGCGGCGAACCGTGAGGCGAGCTGGCCGAGGTCGATGACGGCGCTGTCGACGCACGACACCAAGCGGTCCGAGGACGTGCGGGCGCGGCTCGCGGTGCTGGCGGAGATTCCGGACGAGTACCTGGCGTTCGAGGAGTCCATGGGCGAGCACGCGCTCTCCGAGCCGACGCTGAACCGGCTGGCCTGGCAGTCGCTGCTCGGCGCGTGGCCGATCTCCGAGCAGCGACTGGGGCAGTACCTGGAGAAGGCCTCGCGTGAAGCCAAGATCGCGACGTCGTGGGTGGACCGGAACGCGGAGTTCGACGCCGAGGTCGCGGCCTGGCCCGCGAAGGTGCTGGAGCTACCGGAAGTGGCCGCCTTCGCCGAACGGATCAAGGCGCC
Organism: uncultured Actinomycetota bacterium; assembly: GCA_963766275.1. GTDB lineage: Bacteria > Actinomycetota > Actinomycetes > Mycobacteriales > Pseudonocardiaceae > Lentzea. The sequence goes on along the minus strand of CAVYAD010000034.1, from coordinate 69,011 downwards.
CGGCTGGTCGAACTCGTTGGGGCAGAAGCTCGTCCAGCTCACCGCGCCCGGTGTGCCGGACATCTACCAGGGCACCGAGCTGTGGGACCTCTCGCTGGTCGACCCGGACAACCGCAGGCCGGTCGACTACCGGCTGCGGCGCGAGTTGCTGGAACGCATCGAGTCCGGGTGGCTTCCCGAGATCGACGACTCGGGCGCCGCGAAGCTGCTGGTGGTGTACCGGGCGTTGCAGGCGAAGCGGCGTGGTTTCCACGGCTACCGGCCGTTGCGGGCCGAGGGACCGGCCGCCGAGCATGTGCTCGCGTTTCAACGGTCCGACGTCATCACGGTCGCGACCCGGCTGCCCGTCACGCTGGCGCGGAAGGGCTGGCAGGACACGGTTCTGCCGCTGCCTGGTCCGGAGTGGACGGACGTGCTCACCGGGCGGCCCGCCGCGGAGGACCTGGCGTCGTTGCTCGACCGCTATCCGGTGGCGTTGCTGGTGCGAGGGGAATCGTGAGCTTTTCCGTGTGGGCGCCGACCCCTGAGTCGGTCCATGTCCGTATCGACGGCTTCGACCACGAGATGAAGCGCGACGGCGACTGGTGGCACTCGGACCTCGAGGGCACGAACTACGCGTTCGTCCTGGACGGTAAGGCGTTTCCGGACCCGCGATCGCTCTGGCAGCCGAACGGTGTGCACGAGGAGTCGTGCGTCTACAAGCACACCTACGAGTGGGCCGACAAGGCGTGGACCGGCCGGGCGCTGCCGGGTGGCGTGATCTACGAGCTGCACATCGGCACGTTCACGCCGGAGGGCACGTTCGACGCGGCCATCGGCAAGCTCGATCACCTGGTGGACCTCGGCATCACGTTCGTCGAGGTGATGCCCGTGAACAGCTTCGACGGCGTCGAGGGCTGGGGTTACGACGGCGTGCTGTGGGGCGCCGTGCACGAACCCTACGGCGGGCCGGACGGGTTCAAGCGGTTCGTCGACGCGTGCCACGGGCGGGGACTCGCCGTGCTGCTCGACGTCGTCTACAACCACCTCGGGCCGTCCGGGGCCTACCTGGACCAGTTCGGGCCGTACTTCGCCGGGCGCAACGACTGGGGTCCGGGGCTGAACCTCGACGGACCGGGTTCGGACGAGGTGCGCCGCTACGTCATCGACAACGCGCTGCAGTGGTTGCGCGACTTCCACGTCGACGGGCTGCGGCTCGACGCCGTGCACGCGTTGGCTGACCGCCGTGCGGTGCACGTCCTCGAAGAGCTGGCGGTCGAGGTGGACGCGCTCTCCGCGTCGGTCGGGCGGCCGCTGACGTTGATCGCCGAGTCGGACCTCAACGACGCCAGGCTGGTGACCTCGCGCGACGGCGGCGGGATCGGGTTGCAGGCGCAGTGGTCCGACGACCTGCACCACTGCCTGCACGTCGCGCTGACCGGCGAGACCTTCGGCTACTACGCGGACTTCGCGGCGCCAGGGGCGTTGAAGAACACGCTGGAGAAGGCGTTCTTCCACGCGGGCACCTGGTCGTCGTTCCGGGAGAAGCACCACGGCAAGCCCGTCGACACCGCACTGGTCCCCGGCTACCGGTTCCTCGCCTACACGCAGAACCACGACCAGATCGGCAACCGGGCCACGGGTGACCGGCTGCCCGCGTCGGTGTCGACCGGGAAGTTGTTGTGTGCTGCGGCGATCGTGCTCTGCTCGCCGTACACGCCCATGATCTTCATGGGGGAGGAGTGGGCGGCTTCCACGCCGTGGCAGTTCTTCGCGTCCTTCCCTGACCCGCAGCTGGCCGAGGCGGTGCGCACCGGACGGCGCCGCGAGTTCGCGCGGCACGGCTGGGGCGAGTCCGACGTGCCGGACCCGATGTCACCGCAGACCGTTGAGAACTCACGGCTGCGATGGGACGAGGCGTCCACCGGCGACCACGCGCGGGTGCTGGAGACCTATCGGGCCCTGATCGCGTTGCGCCGCTCCCGCCCGGAGCTGGCCGATCCGCGGTTGGACAGGTTCGTGGTGGAGCAGGACGGCGACTACCTGGTCCTGCACCGAGGTTCGCTCCGCGTGGTCGTGAACCTCGGTGCGTCGCCCGTGCCCCTGCCTCACGGAGAGGTACTGCTGACCTCCTCGGCGAACCCGTCGTCAGCACTCCCGGAGTCGTTCGCGGTCGTCGCGTTGACGTGATCCCACAACACCTGGTCGGCCGGGTCGAGCGGCCTGCCGAGGTGAGCGTGCACGAACGCCGTCACCAGCCGGTGCGCGGCGACGTGCAGCTTGATGTTGTGGTGCTGGGAGACGTGCACCAGCATCTGGAACGCCTGCTGGGGTGTGCAGGGTTTGCGTGCGGCGATCAGGCCCGTGGCCTGCCCGATGACGGTCCGGGAGGCGAGAGCTTTGCGCAGCCCGGCAACCTCGGCCTCGAGGGCGGTGATTCTCGCGGACGACACCGCCGGCTCCTTTCACGTCGTCTGGTCACAGCGGCATGCCGCTGAGACGACGGTGCTCGGGAGCTCTCGAAGGGGCGGGACACCCAGAGCAAGCCGTCTCATCGGCTTGCGGCTGGGTTCTCAACCGCGAGTGATCACCTTATCAACTGTTTCGGACAGTGCTCGCGGGGTAACCAGTGGACGTAGCTGATCGACCACCGAAGGAGCTTGAAACCATGGGCGCTGACGACAAGTTCAGCAACAAGGCCGACGAGCTCAAGGGCCGCGCGAAGGAAGCCGTCGGCGACGCTACCGACAACGAGCAGTGGCAGGCCGAGGGCCGCGCCGAGCGCGCCAAGGCCGACATCAAGCAGGCGGGCGAGAAGGTCAAGGATGCCTTCAAGTCCGACAAGTAAGCAGAACTCCGGCGCCGCCCGGTTCGTCCCTGAGGGGGCGGGCTGGGCGGCGCTGCGTTCGGCTGCCTGCGGCTGCCGCGGCTGCGACCTCTATCGCGAGGCCAACCAGACCGTCTTCGGCGAAGGCCCGAAGCGCGCCCGGCTGATGATGGTGGGGGAGCAGCCGGGTGACCGCGAGGACGTGGAGGGTCACGTGTTCGTCGGACCGGCCGGTCGGCTGCTGGACCGGGCACTGGCGGCGGTGGGAATCGAGCGTTCCGACCTCTACCTGACGAACGCGGTGAAGCACTTCAAGTTCACCGAGCGCGGTAAGCGCAGGATCCATCAGCAGCCGCGACGCGGCGAAGTGGTGGCGTGCCTGCCCTGGTTGCGGGAGGAGATCAGGGTGGTGCGGCCCGAGCTCGTGGTCTGCCTGGGCGCCGTGGCCGCGAAGGCGTTGCTGGGATCGTCGTTCAAGCTGACCGAGCACCGCGGTGAGGTGCTGGAGCACGACGGGTTGCGCATCGGGGTAACCGTGCACCCTTCGTCCGTGCTGCGGGCCGAGAACCGCGACGAGGCGTACGCGGCGTTCGTCGCCGATCTGAAGACATATGCCTAGAGATGGGACAACCCCCGGACGACTCCCGCTGGTAGCGGGCCGAGCGGGACCAACGCTCGAAGTCCGGGGGCCGGGTGGCTGCCTTGGTTTTCGCTAGGCGTCACCGAGGGCGGTCCTAGCGGACAGCCACCTCACGAGTCCGGTTGCTATACAACTTTGGACCACCTCCTCTCATGTGTGGAACGAACCTATGACGTGATCGGCCGGCGTCGCAACGGAGTTTTCGCCGACGTCCTGACTTGCGCTTTTGGCGTAGAATCCGGGGCTATGGTGCGGATCCCCCTGACTTCGCTGGAACGGGAGCGCGGCAGGCGGCTCGGGCAGATGCTGCGCGACGCCCGCGGCGACGAGAGCATGGTCGAGATCGCGGCCCGCGCCGGGTTGTCCGCGGAGACCGTCCGCAAGATCGAGACGGGACGCGCTCCCACGCCGTCGTTCTTCACCATCTCCGCCCTCGCCGGTGCGCTGGGAATCTCCCTGGACGCGATCAAGGAAGTGCTGGCGCCGCAGAAGTCCGCCTAGCGCCTCTCCACTTGAGTGGTCTTTGATCATGAGTTGGCGGTACTTGGCAGCAGACGCAATCGTTTGCTGATCACGTCAGCTACCACCAACTCGTGATCACATCACCGACACGCCGCGCGACACGTGGAACTGCCGGTCGCGCATCGCGGGCCGGCAGTTCGAGTGTTCGTATACGTAAACGGTTTCATCCGAGGCTTGACCACCTTGACCGCATCCGACCAGCGTCATAGGCTGCGGCCGTCGAGTACACCTCCGATCTTTGTTCGCAGCCGCCGCGCGAACGCGAAGGGTGTTCTGTGGATCTGTCGCGGCGCGGACTGCTCGGTGGTGCCATGGCCGGGGCGGCGCTCACGGCGCTGCCTGGGGCCAGTGCGAGTGCGGAACCGGAAGTCTTCGGCGGCGCGGTCCGCAGCCGCGTCGACTGGGAGCGGTTCATCGGCGAGCAGGACCTCGTCTGGCAGCGGATCCCGCGCGCCTGGTACGAGGGCCCGTTCCTGGGCAACGGGTTTCTGGCCACCGCCGTCTACCGTGAGCCGGGCGCGAACGCCATCAGGTTCACCGTCGACCACGCTCGCGTGCAGGATCACCGCCCCGAGTTCGGGAACGAATGGGGAGTGGCGCGACTTCCGGTGGGACGGCTCGTGCTGACCCCGGTCGGCAAGCTCACCGGCGTCGACCTGCGCCTCGACCTGTGGAACGCCGAACTGCGCGGCACCGTCACGACGGACAAGGGCACGCTCAAGATCAGATCGTTCGTGCACGCCGAGAAGTCGTTGCTGCACCTGGAGGTGCGGCCGACGAGCGGCGAGCGCGAGTTCACGCTGGAGTTCACCGCGCTCGACGCGCTGAGCCCGCGCACGATCCGCGAGCCACCGCCCAAGACGTTCCCGCTCAACCCCAAGCCGGTCACCCGAACCGAGAACGGGCTCACGCTCGTCACCCAGGAGATGGTCGCGGGCGGCCAGACGGCCACGGCGTACCGGACGCGCAAACACCACAACAGCACGGACTTCCTGCTCAGCGTCGACCACTCGTTCCCGGCCCGCACCGCCGAGGCCACCGTCCGCGAGGCCATCACGAAGGCCTCGGTCGGGGAGATGCTGCGCCACCAGCACCAGAAGTGGTGGCATCGCTTCTACCGCAAGAGTTTCGTGTCCGTTCCGGACGCGTTGATGCAGAGCTTCTACTGGATCCAGCTGTACAAGCTCGCCTCGGGCGCACGAAAAGAAGCGCCGATCATGCCCACGACCGGGCCGTGGCTGGAGCCGACGCCGTGGCCATCGGTGTGGTTCAACCTCAACGCCCAGCTGGAGTACTGGGCCGTGCTGGCGTCGAACCACCTCGAACTGGACCCGATCCCGCGCACGATCTCGGAGAACCAGAAGATCCTCGTGGACGCGCTGCGGCCCGAGTTCCGCGCGGACTCCATGGGGCTGCGCAGAAGCACCGACCCGACGTTCCAGGACGCCGGGTTCGTCGGCTCGCCGCTGCACCCCTCGCCGGACCCGGAGCTCGGGAACCTGCCGTGGCTGCTGCACAACGCGTGGCTGAGCTACCGGCACACGATGGACGAGCGGATCCTCAGGGACACGGTCTTCCCGGTGCTGCGCCGTTCCACCAACTACTACCTGCACTTCCTGCGCAAGGGCAACGACGGCAGGCTGCACCTGCTGCCCACCTACTCGCCCGAGTACGGCGTGGCACCCGACTGCAACTACGACCTCGCGTTGCTGCGCTGGTCGTGCCGCACCCTCATCGACAGCGCCAAGATCCTCAAGATCGACGACCCGCTCGCGGCACGGTGGCAGGAGGTGCTCGACCAGCTCGTCGAGTACCCGGCCGACGCGGGTGGGTTCATGATCGGCGCCGGGGTGCCGTTCGCGAAGTCGCACCGGCACTACTCGCACATGCTGGCCGTCTACCCGCTGCACGAGGTCAACTGGGAGCAGCCGGAACGCCGCGACCTCATCGAAGCATCACTGAACCACTGGCTGAGCTTCGAGGGATCGTTGCGCGGCTTCACCTTCACCGGCGCCGCCTCGATCGCTGCCCAGATGACGCGCGGAGACCAGGCGCTGCGGTACCTGCGCGAGTTCGTCGCCCGGTTCGCGCAGCCGAACACCATGTACTTCGAGGCGGGCCCGGTGATCGAAACTCCGCTGAGTGCGGCGAAGTCGTTGCAGGACATGCTGGTGCAGAGCTGGGGCGGGCTGATCCGGATCTTCCCGGCCGTGCCCGCGGTCTGGCAGGACGTCACGGTCCACGACACCAGGACCGAGGGCGCGTTCCTGGTCAGCGCGGTCCGCCGCAACGGTAAGACCCGGTTCGTGCGCGTGCTCAGCGAAGCCGGCCAGCCGTGCCGCGTGCGCACGGGCATCGAGGGCCGCATCGAGGTGCGTGGCTGCACCCGGTGGAGCCTCAAGGACGGCGTCGTGGAGCTGCACCTGCGGCGCGGCCAGGAGGCCGTGATCCACGCGAGGGGCGAGCGGGACTTCACCATCGCACCGGTCAGGATCACCGAACCGGGCCGGCGCTGGGGCCTGCCCGCGCTGCCTCCCGGCGGATCGGCGGTCCCGGTCGACATCACCGCGTCGTTCGACAACGACGGCCTGTCCAACGAGTTCACCAGCCGCGACGGCGACTTCGACGGCGCGGGCAACACCTACCCGGCCGCACAGCTGCCGCAGACCGGGTCGGTGACCGACGACGGCATCCTGTTCGAGTTCACCAACGGCGACGAGGCGAGCAGGAACAACGTCATCGCCGCGGGCCAGACGCTCGCTGTGCCCGCCGGGAAGTACGTGAAGCTGCACCTGCTCGCCGCCGCGGACACCGCGAACATCGAGGCCGACGGCGCGGTGAACTACACCGACGGCGCTGCCTCAGCCCGCTTCCGCGTCACGGCGTGGCAGCAGCGGCCGCAGTTCGGCGAGTCGGAACCCGTTGTCACCACGCTGATGCACACGCCGAGCGGCCCGGTGCAGAAGCAGGTGTCGATCTTCCACCAGGTCGTCGAGCTCGACCAGGCCAAGGATCTCAGCTCGGTCACCCTGCCCAAACCGTCCGGTGCCCGACTACACGTCTTCGCGATCACGCTGGAAAAACCCAAGGCCTGACCATCACCCGCCGCCACCCGAGGAGTCATCCGAAGGAGGCAAGATGTCAGAGCTGTCTCGCCGTGACGCCGTGAAACTCGGCGCTGGGGCGGTGTTGCTGGGCGGTGCCGCCGCGATGGCGCGCCCGGCCTACGCGGACCCGGTGATCGAGGCCGCGTGGGCGTTGAAGTGGAACCCGACGACCGCCGCGGGACTGGGCGCGTTCGAGGGGCTGGAGGACGACCGCGCGGGCTCGCACAAGGGCGTCAAGCACATCTACGTGGCCGGCGACGCCTGGCGGTTCGACATGCACACGCGCGACCGCGACGGTTCGGACCGCCAGCGCAACGAGTCCAAGGGCATGAAGTCCGGCGGCACCACGCACAAGATCGGCAAGGACCAGACCTGGAAGATCACCTACCAGGCGTTCTGGCCGTCCTCGCTCACCGCCACGACCAGGTTCACGCACATCATGCAGATGAAGGTGCAGGACGTGGGCGGTCCACTGTGGACGTTGACCCCGCGCATGAAGGACAAGCCGACGCTGACGATCCTCACGCTCAGGGACAACGACGCCAACACCGAACACGTCGTCGCCGACTGGACCCCGCTGCAGAACCGATGGATCGACATCGAGTTCGAGTGCAAGGCCTCGAACACCGGCGGCCACCTCGCGTGGCTGTTCAAGGACGGGGACAAGGTCGTCGGCCAGGGCCGCACCACGGCCGTCGACCTGTGGCGGGACAAGAACTACCTGCGCCCGAAGTGGGGCATCTACCGGAGCATCGAAAGCGCCGGCCTGCAGGACACCTATCAGCTCATCCGCAACTACAGGGGTTACAAGTGGGAATGAGATCTCTGCTGGCGGTGGTGGCGCTCGTCGCCGCGTCCGTCGTGGTGCCACCTGCCGTGGCAAGCCCGATCCAGATCCAGGCCGAACCGGCCGCCGACCCGACGCTGGCGCTGACGCCGCCGATGGGCTTCAACAACTGGAACACCACCGGCTGCGACATCAACGAGCAGATGATCCGCGACATGGCGGACATCTTCGTGGCGAAGGGCCTCAAGGACGCCGGCTACCAGTACGTCAACGTCGACGACTGCTGGGCGGACCTCACCCGCGACCCGGCGACCGGGAAGCTGCGCAACCACCCGACCCGGTTCCCCAGCGGTATCAAGGCACTCGGCGACTACATCCACGCCCGCGGCCTGAAGTTCGGCATCTACACCAGCGCGGGCGTGCAGACGTGTGCGAAGACGATGCCGGGATCGCTGGACCACGAGGAGATCGACGCGCAGACGTTCGCGGACTGGGGCGTCGACTACCTCAAGTACGACAACTGCAACAACGAGGGCCGTCCTGCCCTTGAGCGCTACACGAAGATGCGGGACGCGCTGAAGAAGACCGGGCGCCCGATCGTCTACTCGATCTGCGAGTGGGGCCAGAACAAGCCGTGGGAGTGGGGCAAGGGCGTCGGGCACCTGTGGCGCACCACCGGTGACATCAACGACACCTGGTCCAAGGTCGTCGAGATCATCAAGCTCAACGCGCCGCTCGACTCCTACGCCGGTCCCGGTCACTGGAACGACCCGGACATGCTCGAGGTCGGCAACGGCAACCTGACCAACACCGAGTACCGCAGCCACTTCGCGCTCTGGTCGATCATGGCCGCGCCGCTGCTGATCGGCTCGGATCTCCGCAAGGTGTCGAAGGCGGACTTCGACATCCTGCTGAACAAGGAGATCATCGCGGTCAACCAGGACAAGCTCGGCATCCAGGGCAAGGTCGTCTACAACAAGGACGGCCACTGGATCTTCGTGAAGCCGCTCGCGAACGGTGACAAGGCCGTCGCGCTGTTCAACGAGTCCGAGGTCAACGCGACGATCTCCACGACCGCCGAGCAGCTGGGCCTGCCCCGCAGCATCGGCTACACCGTGCGGGACCTGGACAAGCACAAGAACTTCCAGTCCGCCGGCGCGATCTCGGCCTCGCTGCCGCCGCATGGCACCGCGATGTTCACGGTCAAGGCCTCGCGTGACTGGTTCAGGCACGAGCCCGCCGTCGACGCGTCGCTGGACATCGCGCCGCAGTTCACCGGCATCCCGAGCACGATCGTCCCGGCGGGTGAGCCGTTCGTGGCCGCCGTGACCGCGACCAACCAGGCGCCGATCCCGGTGCTGAACGCCTCGGCGTCGTTCAAGGCGCCCGCGGGCTGGAAGGTCGAGCAGCTGTCGTCGGAACGCAAGCACGTGCTGACCACCGGCCAGTCCGTGAAGGGCAAGTGGCGCGTCACGCCGCCCGCGGGTGTCGCGCCGGGAGAGCACGCGCTCAACGGTGCGCTGAACATGACGTGGGTCGGGCACGGCAAGCTGGCTCGCCCGGTGAACTCGACGGTGCTCGTCCCAGGCGCGCCACCCACGGGCGGCGAACTGTGGGCCAGTGACGTGAAGTTCACCAAGGAGCGCAGCGGCTACGGCCCGATCGAGCGTGACATGTCCAACGGCGGCCCGAAGGGCAACGACGGCAAGACGTTGACCATCAACGGCAAGACGTACGCCAAGGGGCTCGGCGCGCACGCCAACGCGGAGCTGATCCTCTACACCGGCGGCCGCTGCACGTCGTTCACCTCGGACGTCGGAATCGACGACGAGCGGGACGTGAACAAGCTGGGCACCGCGATCTTCCAGATCTGGGCGGACGGCGCCAAGGTCGCCGACAGCGGCCTGCGGACCTGGCAGGACGACGCGGTCACGCTGACCGCGTCGATCAAGGGTGCCAAGTTCCTGCGCCTGGTCGTCGACGACTCAGGTGACGGCGTCAGGTTCGACCGCGGAGACTTCGCCGGCGCGAGGCTGACCTGCTGAAGGCAATGATCGCGATGACCGCGACGAGGACGCCCGTGGCCAGGATCTGGCCGCGGGCTTCTTCGTCGGTCAGCATCAGCACGATGATCGCGCCGATGCCCGCGAGCGCGAGCCACGTGAGGTACGGGAAGCCCCACATCGGGACCGCCGGGCTCTTGATCGTCGGCCGCATCCGTAGCTGTGACACCGCGATGAACGCCCACACGACCAGCAGCGCGGAGCCCGCGGCGTTGAGCAGCAACAGGAACACCGTGTCCGGCCACAGGTAATTCAGCAGCACCGAGAGGAAGCCGAACGTCACGGACGCGAGCACGGCTCGTCGCGGGACACCGTTCTTCTTGTGCAGCAGCGCCTTGGGTGCCTCGTCGCGTTCGGCGAGCGAGTAGAGCATGCGCGCGGTGCCGTAGAGGTTGGCGTTGAGGGAGCTCAGCAGCGCCACGAACACCACGGCGCTCATGATCTGCGCGGCGCCGGGAATGCCGAGCCGGTCGAGCACGGTGACGTACGGGCTGGTGCCCGGTTTGGCGTCCTGCCACGGCAGCAGCGTCACGATGACCACCATCGAACCCAGGTAGAACACCAGCAGCCGGGTGATGGCGGTGCGCACGGCCTTGCCGATGGCCTCCCTGGGGTTCTCGGCGTCGGCAGCGGCGATCGTGACGATCTCCAGGCCGCCGAACGCGAACACCACGGCCATCAGGCCCACGATGACGCTGCCCCAGCCGTTGGGGACGAAGTCGGTCAGGTTGGTCAGGCCGGGGGAGCCTGAATCCATCCCTGGGCCGATGCCCAGGATCGCGGCCGCGCCGATGACGAGGAACGCCACGATCGCGACGACCTTGATGCCCGCGAACCAGAACTCGAACTCGCCGAAGCTGCGCACGTTCGCCAGGTTGACCACGGTCAGCACGGCCATGAAGAGCAGCACCCAGACCCACTGCGGGACCGCGGGGACCCACGTCGCGGCGATCGTGGCGGCACCGGCGGCCTCGACCGCGATGACGACCACGGCGGCGGACCAGTAGAGCCAGCCGAGCGTGAATCCGGCCCACGGGCCGATCGCCTTTTCCGCGTGCACGGAGAACGCGCCGCCGCTGGGATGTTCGGCCGACATTTCGCCGAGCATGCGCATGACGAGCAGCGCCAGAATTCCGGCCAGACCAAATGAGATGATGATGGCGGGCCCGGCAATTGAGATGCCGGCGCCTGTCCCGACGAACAGACCCGCGCCGATCACGCCGCCGAGCGCGATCATGGTGAGATGCCGTTGTCGCAGGTGAGTCACGCTCTCCAGCCCCGTTCAAGTGTGCCGATGGCGGCCCGATAGTGAGTTCATGGCGGCGGAGAGTCAAATCATGTGATCGGAGTTACATCTCTAGCCAAGTGAGGGTGAGGACGATGAACTCGCCTAAGGGAGTATTGCCGCAACTCGACACGTTCTCCAGTGCCCTTGAGCGTTACTCGGACTGGGGTTGGTTGGTCCTTCGCTCGGAGAACCGGTTGCTGCTGACCACCGACCACCAGGTCTCCGCCGTCGAGCTCGGCGCGGGGATCGGCGGGGAGGTCCAGCACTACCTCTCGGTGCGGATGCTCGGCGGCCCGGTCGTGGCGTTGCCGGGATCTCCTGGGCGATGGCTCATCCTCACGACGTCCGCCGACGAGGCCTCGCAGGTGAACCTGATCCGGCTGCGGGCGCGGGGCGCTCTGACGCACCGGCTGGGGACGCTCGTGCCGCTGCCGCCGTCGCGGATCGACCGCGGCGGGGTGGGCTGGCTCGGGGAGTCGCCCGCGGAGAAGCCGTTCCTGCCGCCGTTCTCGGCCGTCGTGGCCGCCCTGCGCGCCGTCACGGAGACCGTAGGTCTGCGCTAGCCGTTTTGTTGATGAAGGGCGCTTTCGTCCACCTCAGGTGGACGAAAGCGCCCTTCATCGTGCGGGAGGGGGGCGGGGATCGGGGGTCTCACCGGGTGGGTGGGAGGACGTTCGCGACGAACCTGTTGAGGGTGTTGCCGCGCTGGGCGAAGTTGACCACGACGTAGGTGCCGTTCGTGCCCTGCTTGAGGCCGACGCCCACGCGGTCGGACGCCTTCCAGACCATCGCGGTGAAGTGCAGGACGCTGTAGTCGACGTTGTCGGAGGTCATCTCCCGCGTGTAGTTGTAGCCGCGGGATTCGCCGTACCAGTTGTCCAGCGCCTTTGTGGCGACGGTGTCGACCGCGCGGGTACGGCTGCCGACCCAGTACAGGTTTTCGCCGTACGCGTTGTTCGGGCGGTGCTCGAAACCGTCTGTCTCGTGCAGGTGGTCGGCCCATTCTTGCGCTGTTCTTGACACTTCGGAATCGAGGGAGAGAGGCGCTACACCGTGCTTCGCGCGGTAGGAATTGAGCAGTTCCACCGTCTTCGAAACAGGGTCGACAGCGAGTGCGGGGGTCGCCGACGCCGCTACTGCGGCGGCAGTGACGATCACGGTGAGCAAGGTTCGCATGCCACGTTTGTCCCCCAAATGGGGCATGCGGAGCAATGGGCTACGTCAAATCCGCCGTCTCGTTAGGCGGTCTGTAAGCGGCATGCCGCCTATGAGTGTGATGCATGACACAGACGGGCTAGGTGACCGGGGTCACCCCTACGACCCCCTTGGGTTCGCCGCGACTACCCCGGTTGGGGTCCAAATTCACTCCACAAGACGTCGCCTGGGCATTACCTTTGTGATGTCAGCCACGAACCGAAGGAGCCGGAGATGGACAACTACGAAATCCTCGCCGACGAAGACGGCCACGTTCGCGGTTACGACTAGAGAGCTCCCGGCTACGGGGAGGGAGCACCCGACAGAACTCCCTCCCGGCCGGAATCGCTAGCTAGATCGAGCCAGCTGTTCGTTCATGATGAGAAATGCGCCCAGCCCGTGGAAGTCGTTCGTGTTTCGCGGACGGGCGTAGTAGTAGTCGGCGTTGCCGACGTTAGTGCCCTCGGAGATGTCGCGGATGTTGGTCAGGCCGTCCGAGCCGACTGACGCCTTCGCGAGCACTCCCTGGTAGCCCTTCGCCGCCACGGCACGGTAGGAAGCGTCGATGTAGCCGCGCTCCACGCCGCGGGACAGCATGAAGGTGTACATCGACGACGCCGAGGTCTCGGTCCAGTTCTTGGAGTTCGAGCACTTGTCGACGATCTGGCACCAACGGCCCGTCGCCTGGTCCTGGAACCGGGTGTAGCCGACGGCGAGGTGCTTGACGATGTTGACGAGATCCGCCCGACCGGGATGGTCGGCGGGCAGGATCTCCAACAGGTCGACGGCCGTCATGCCGAACCAGCCGATCGCGCGGGCCCAGTGCTCCGCCGAGTGCTTGCCGGGGTTCTTCGCCCACGACTCGGAACCGTCCGCGTCGTAGGCGTGCCACAGCAGGCCGTCGTCGGACTTGAGGTGCGCGAAGTAGGCCTTCATGTTGCGGACGGCCTCGTCGTACCCGTAGGGCTGGTTGTATGCCTTGGCGTACATGGCGATGAACGGCTGCGCCATGTACACGCCGTCCGCCCACAACTGCCCGACCTTGCTGGTGGCGTGGAACATGCCGCCGTCGGAGGTGCGGGGGTAGGAGTTGAAACGGGCCCGGACCTTGTCCGCCGCCTTCTTGTACTTCGCCTGCCCGGTCTCCTGGTGCAGGGTGATGAACAGAGTCGCCGAGCGCATCGCGTCCAGGTTGGTGAAGCCGTTGTCGATGCTGCCGTCGGACTTCACGAAACGGTCGACCCACGCCTTGATGTAGTCGAGGTACTTCTTGTCGCCCGTCCGCTTGTAGACGAGGTACTGGCCGTACAGGTACAGACCTCGCGTGTAGCCCCACCCGCCGAGCTTGTCCGGGGTGAAGCGCTTCATGGTCGAGTCGACGACGGCCTTCGACCAGTCCGATGGTGCGGCGACCGCGGTGTTCGTGGGCGCGATCAGCGCCAGCGAAATGGTGAGAATGCCGAGGAAGCGTGCTGTCCTCACTACGTGCTCCTCCTACGTGCCCGTTGGCGGCGGAGCGAGCAGAAGCATTCCTCGTGAGGGGTAGTGCGTCAAGCGGACATCGGATGTTTGCCCGTGCTTGCGCGGATAACGAGTTTTGTCGGGAGTTCCCGGCGCTGGGCCGGAGCGCCGTCGAGCCGTTCGGCCAGGAGGTCCACCGCCACTCGGCCGGCCTCCTCGGTCGGCATCGCCACCGTCGTCAGCGCGGGCGAGCACATCGCGGCGTACAGGACATTGTCGAAACCGGTCACGCTGATCTCTCGCGGCACCTTGATCTGACGTTCGGCGAGGTGGCTCAGCACGCCCAGTGCCATCAGGTCGTTGTACGCGATGAACGCCGTCGCGCCGCTCTCCAGCGACTGCTCGGCCGCCGTCACGCCGCCGAGGAAGTTCGGCTCGAACGGACCGAGCACCCGTGCACGGTCCCGCAGGCCTTCGAGGCGGCGGTGGTGCGACCACGACCGGGCCGGTCCGCCGAGGTAGACGTAGTTCTTGTGGCCCAACGACTCCAGATGGCCGATCACCTGGTCCATGCCGGACGCGCTGTCCATCAGCACCGACGAGACGCCCGGCAACGTGCGGTTGATCAGCACCAACGGGGTCAGCGCCGCCAGTTCGGCGATCTGCTCGTCGGACAGCATGGACGCGCACAGCACCACACCGTCGACCTGTGGCGCCATCGTGCGCACCAGCTCCGCCTCGGCCTCCGGGTCCTCCCTGCTGTCGCAGAAGAAGACCGCGGTCCCCGCCTCGCTCGCTCGCGTCTGCACGCCCCGCAGCACGGCGGGGTAGAAGGGGTTCTCCAGATCCGGGACCACGATGCCGAGGTTCCCGGTACGGCCGGTGATCAGGCTCCGCGCGGCTCGGTTCGGCTGATATCCGAGTCTCGCGACGACGTCCAGAACCTGTTGCCGGGTGGCTTCCTTGACGAGGCCCGGCGCGCTGAGAGCGCGCGAGACCGTCGACACGGAGACCTGAGCTTGGCGAGCGACATCCCTGATCGTGACGGCCACTCGTGAATCATCGCAGTCAAGGTCAAGATGGACCCATTCATCGGAGGTGTGACGATGGATCGGTGCTGAAAGTAGGTGTTCACTTCCGCTGAAACGGTTGCATGTGAACGCTTCCCGGCCTCGACGGAAATTTCGATTGAGACGTCAGTCAGCTATGCGTGCAAGCCTCGGGTTCTGCCGCCGACGAACTCGGAAGGGGTTTGGTCATGAAGATCAGAACGCTGGCTCTGGGACTCGTGCTGGTATTCGCCGGGGCCTCCACCGCGCACGCGGACCCGGTCCAGCCGTTCATCGTCGGCGGCGAGTACGTGGACAGCGCGCCGTGGGCGGTCCAGCTGATCAACGGCGGCTCGTTCGGTTGCACGGGCTCGATCATCGCGCCCCAATGGGCGCTCACCGCGCGGCACTGCTCCGGTGACAGCGTGCGTGTCGGTGACATCAACCTCGGCCAGGGCGAGGAACGCAGGATCGTGCGGGCCGTCGGGAACCCGCGGGCCGACATGCAGTTGCTACGGCTCAGCGCCCCCGTGGACACCGAGTACATCAGGCTCGCCGACGAGGCGCCCGAGGTCGGGAGCTCCAACCACATCTACGGGTGGGGCACGATGGAGATGGGCGAGGATCCCGGCCCGGTCTCCGAGTTGCTCAAACGCGCCGAGGTCGAGGTGGTCGGCCTGGCCAAGGACACCTACGGCGGCACCGCCGTCGAGACCAAGTGGACCACCGGAACCGCCGGGTACGGCGACTCCGGCGGTCCGCAGATCGACGGCAACGGCGTGCAGGTGGGCGTGTGCTCCACCGGTGACTACGTCTACACCCAGTACGCGAGCATCGCGCACTACCGTGACTGGATCCGTCAAGTAGCAGGCGTTTAGAGCTCCAGGCCCGTCAGCACGAGAACACGGGGCTCCGTGAGGTCCTCCATGGCCGCGCGGAGCCCCTCCCTGCCGATGCCGGACTCCTTCACGCCGCCGTACGGCATCTGGTCCGCGCGGTAGCTCGGCACGTCGCCGACGATCACGCCGCCGACCTGGAGCCGTTGCGCGGCACGGAAAGCCAGCCGCACGTCGTTCGTGAAGAGACCTGCCTGCAGGCCGTAGCGAGAAGCGTTGACTCGGTCGAACGCCTCCTCGACCGAGTCGACGCTGGCCAGCAGCACGACCGGGCCGAACACCTCCTCGGCGCTCACCTTCGCGTCCTCGGGCACGTCCGTGAGCACGGTCGGAGCGTAGGTGCGGCCGTCGCGGGTGCCGCCGGTCAGGACCGTTCCCTGGGCCTCGTTGACCCACGCCTCGACGCGGTCGGCGGCGGCGTCGTTGATCAGCGGGCCGACGTCGCCCGCCACGTCGAGCTTGTTCACGTGCTGCACAACGGCTTCGGCCACCGCGTCGTAGATGTCGGTGTGCACGTAGACGCGCTGCACCGAGATGCACGACTGGCCGGCCTGATACATCGCGAACGTGGCGATGCGCTGGGCGGCGAACTCGACGTCCTGCCAGTCCGGCGCCACGATCGCGGCCGCGTTGCCGCCGAGCTCCAGCGTCACGTGCTTGCGCGGCACGCGTTCCTTGATGCCCCAGCCGACCGGGCCGGAACCGGTGAACGAGACCACCGGCAGGCGCGGGTCCTCGACCAGGCGAGCGGTGTCCTCATTGGACAGATGCAGCACCGCCCACGCGCCGTCTGGCAGGTCGGTCTCCGCCAGCAGCTCGCCGAGCAGGAACGCCACCTTCGGCGTCGACGGCGCGGGCTTCAGCACGATCGGCGCGCCGACCGCGAGTGCCGGGGCGACCTTGTGCGCCACCAGGTTCAGCGGGAAGTTGAACGGCGCGATGCCGAGCACCGGGCCGCGCGAGACCCGGCGGACCAGCGCGAGACGGCCCTCGGCGGACGGGTCGGTGTCGAGGCGCTGCAGCTCGCCGGAGAACCGGCGGGCCTCCTCGGCGGCCCAGCGGAACGTGGAGGCGGCGCGGGTCACCTCGATGCGCGCCCACTTGAGTGGCTTGCCCGAGTCGTCGTTGATGGCCTGCGCGAACTCCTCCGCGCGCTCGGTCAGGCGCTTGGACACGTGGTCGAGCGCGGCGGCCCGGCGGTGCGCGGGCAGCGCGGCGAGCTCAGGGGCGGCCGCAGCGGCCTTCGCGACCGCGTTCTCAACGTCTTCGGGAGTGTGGAACGGAATCATGCGAGTAAAGCTCCTTCGAACACGCAGGCGGTATAGCGCGAAGCGCCACCTCCAGGCGAGCTCCGCACATGTACTGGTTACTCGTGAACCAGCACAGTTACTCGTGAACCAGCAGAGCTCCTTCGAGCACGTCGAGGCCTTCGGCGAGCAGGTCGTCCGGGATGACCAGCGGGGGCAGCAGACGGATCACGTTGCCGTACGTGCCGCATGTCAGCACGACGACACCCTGCTCGTGGCACGCCTTGGCCACGCGGGCGGCGACCTCGGGGGTGCGTTCGGTGAACTCGATCGCGAGCATCGCGCCCCGGCCGCGGATGTCCGCGATGATGTCGGTCTTCTCCGCCACGGCCTTCAGCCGGGCGACGACGGTCTCCTCGATGCGGCGCGCGGCAGCGTTGAGGTCGCGCTCGCGCATCGTGCGGATGGCGCCCAACGCGGCAGCACACGCCACCGGGTTACCGCCGTAGGTGCCGCCGAGCCCGCCGACGTGGACGGCGTCCATGATCTCGGCGCGGCCCGTGACGGCGGCCAGCGGCAGACCGCCCGCGATGCCCTTGGCCGTGGTGATCAGGTCCGGCACCACGCCCTCGTGCTCGGAGGCGAACCACGAACCGGTGCGGCAGAAGCCGGTCTGGATCTCGTCGGCGACGAACAGGATGCCGCGGTCCTTGCACCACTGCGCGACCCTCGGCAGGAAGCCCTCGGCGGGAGCGATGAACCCGCCCTCACCCTGGATCGGCTCGATCACGACGGCGGCGGTGTTGTCCGCGCCGACCTGTTTCTCGATGGCCGCGATCGCGTTCCGCGCGGCCTCGGCGCCGGTGAGCCCGTCGTGCAGCGGGTAGGACGTGGGCACCCGGTAGACCTCGGGCGCGAACGGCCCGAACCGGTGCTTGTACGGCATGTTCTTGGCGGTCAACGCCATCGTCAGGTTCGTGCGGCCGTGGTAGCCGTGGTCGAACACCACGACGGCCTGCCTGCCGGTGACGTGCCGGGCGATCTTGACGGCGTTCTCCACGGCCTCGGCGCCGGAGTTGAACAGCACCGACCGCTTCTCGTGGTCGCCGGGCGTGAGCCGGTTCAGCTCCTCGCACACGTCGAGGTAGCCCTCGTACGGCGTGATCATGAAGCAGGTGTGGCTGAACCTGTCGATCTGCGCGTGCACCGCCTCGGCCACCGCGGGCGCCGGGTTGCCCACGTTCGTCACGGCGATGCCGGACCCGAGGTCGATGAGCTGGTTGCCGTCCACGTCGATCAGCAGGCCGTCGTCGGCCGAGTCGATGTAGACGGGCAACGTCGAGCCGACGCCCGCGGCGACGGCCTCCTTGCGGCGGAGGGAGAGCGCGAGGGACTTGGGCCCTGGAATCGCGGTGCGCAGCCTGGTCATGTTCCTCAGCATGGCCCTGGTCAGCGCCGTGCGCAGTGTCTGAAATGGCGATCTAGCTGCGTTTTGTTGTACAAAGTGGCAGTGCCCATCACGCTGCTCGAACTCGCTCGCGACCTGCGGCTGCCGGTGCTCGCCGGGGATGTGTCGAAGCCTGTCGGGTGGGTGCACGGCACGGAGCTCACCGACCCGACCCCGTTCCTGGAAGGCGGCGAGCTGCTGCTCACGCTGGGAGTCGTGAGTGGTTCTGGCCGCTGGAACGACCACAACCACTCACGACCGTATGTGGACCGGCTGGTGCGCGCGGGCGTGGTCGGGCTCGGCTTCGGCACAGGACTGGGGCACGACGTGGTGCCGCCCGCGCTGGTCGAGGCAGCGGCACGCTCGGGTCTGGGCTTGGTCGAGGTACCGCGTGACGTCCCGTTCATCGCCATCAGCAAGGCGGTGTCGAAGGCCGTCGCCGCCGACGAGTACGCCGCGCTGACCAGGACCAGCGAGGCGCAGCGGGCCCTCACCAGAGCCGCCGTCCGAGCCGGGGTCGCGGGCGTGGTGCGCAGGCTCGGCCAGTGGATCGACGGCTGGGTCGTCCTGCTCGACGCCGCGGGCGACCCCGTCCACGCGCACAACCCGCGCCTCGTCGGGGACCTGACCGCCGAGGTGGCACGGCTGAAGACCGCGGGCGGACTGGCCAGCGCCGCGTTCGAGATCGACGACATCCACGTGTTCCTGCAGGTGCTCGGCAGCCGGGCCCGCGGCGTGCTGGCCGTCGGCACGTCGCACGCACTCGACGCGGCCGACCTGAGCATCGTGAACACCGCCGCGTCACTGCTCGCTCTCGCGCTCGCGCAGAACGACGCCGTGGACGCCGCCCAGCGAGAACTCCGCGCCGGCCAGTTCCGCCTCCTGCTGGCGGGGCAACCGATCGACGGCCTGCCCGACCGGTTTCGGGTGTTCCTCGTGGACGAACCACCGGACGCCGGATTCTGGGCCGAGCACGACGGCGACATCGTGGTGCTCGCCGAGGCGGCCGACGGCGTCGCATCGTCCGAAGTGGACGGAACGGGCGTCGCCCGCGGCTACCGGGAGGCACGCCAGGCTCGGGCAGCGGGCATCCGCGGGTTCGAGGACTTCGCGGGCGGCGGCATCGCGCTGCCGGACGGGTTCGCGGAGGCGCTCCTGCGACCTCTCGACGCCGAAACCCGGGAAACCGTAAGGGTTTGGCTGGCTCACCACGGCGCGTGGGATCCGGCTGCCGGAGAGCTCGCGGTGCACCGGCACACGCTCAGGAACCGCGTGCGCAAGGCGGAGCAGGCGCTCGGCCGCTCCCTGGACTCACCGGGACTACGCGCCGAGCTGTGGCTCGCTCTAACCAGGACTTAGGTGATTCGTGTCCTTATCGAGGACATCGCGCCGCGCGTAACCTCCGTTCTTGGCCGGGCTAGTCCCCCTCGGCCGGAAAATCCGCCGCCGCCAACGGAAGGGAACCGAAAGAAGGCAATTCGACATGGGTAGATGGCTGCCCGTGGCCGCCGCCGCCACGCTGGTCCTGACCGGCACGGCTGGTGTCTCGGCCGCTATGCCGTTCGACGACACCGTTCTGGCGTGCACCAGCCCGACTGTGCGCACACTGGACGGCAGCTGCAACAACCTGGCACATCCCGAGTGGGGCAGGACGAACACGGAGTACCTGCGCGTCGCCCCAGCGCGCTATGCCGATGGTGTGGCCCGTCCGGTCGGCGGGCCGAACGAGCGGTATGTCAGCAACCGGTTGTACAACGACAATGCGCAGAACCTGTTCTCCGAACGCGGTGTCTCCCAATGGGGTTTCGTGTGGGGTCAGTTCATGGACCACACCTTCGGACTGCGGCAGGAGGTCGGTGGAGAGAACGCTCCCATCCCGTTCAACCGAAGTGACCCGCTCGAGGAGTTCCGCAACGACCTCGGGAACATCGGGTTCCAGCGCACCCCTGCCGCGACCGGAACAGGGACCGGGACCACGGTCCGCCAGCAGATCAACACCGTCGACAGCTACATCGACGGGTCCAGCGTCTACGGCTCGGACGCGGCGCGGGTCGAGTGGCTGCGTGAGGGACCGGTCGACGGCAACCTCGCAAACAACAGCGCGCGTCTGTTGCTGGACAACGGTTTGCCGCCGAGGCGCGACACGCGCGGTGACGCGTCCGCAGCGCCGGTGATGGCCGCCGACGGCCGGCTCCGGGCGACCCCCGGCCGGGCGATGGTGGCAGGCGACGTACGGGCGAACGAGAACGTCGCGCTCACCTCGACGCACGCGTTGTTCGCCTTGGAACACAACAGGATCGTCAACGCCCTGCCCCGCAGCCTGCCCGCGCAGACGGCGTTCGAGATCGCGCGCCGGGTGGTCGGAGCGGAGCAGCAGTGGATCACCTACACGGAGTTCCTGCCCGCGCTCGGCGTGAACCTGGCACCGTACCGCGGTTACAACCCGAACGTGAACGCCTCGCTGTCCAACGAGTTCGCGGTCGTCGGCTACCGGGCGCACAGCTTCATCCACGGCGAGCTCGAACCCATCGCGCCGGAAGGCACGTACACCGAGGAGCAGCTGGAAGCCTTCGAGGCGCAGGGCATCGAGGTCGAGCACGAGGACGGCAACGTCGTGCTCGTCGTGCCGCTGAACATCGCGTTCTTCAACCCCGACCTGCTCAAGGGAATCGGCGTCGGACCGGTGCTGAAGGGCATCGGCGCGGAGCCGGAGTACAAGAACGACGCGCAGATCGACAACCAGCTGCGCAGCGTCCTGTTCCAGATCCCGGTGCCGGGCAACCCCGGCTGCCTCGACGGTCCGCAGCTGCCGCAGTGCTTCCGAGGTGTGACGGACCTCGCGGCGATCGACATCGCGCGTGGCCGTGACCACGGTGTGCCGTTGTACAACGACCTGCGTCGCGCGTACGGGCTGGCGCCGAAGACCAGCTTCACCGCGATCACCGGCGAGTCCAGCAGCACGTTCCCGAACGACCCGCTGATCAACCCGAACGACCCGGTCAACGACCCCGACATCATGGACTTCGTCCGCCTGCGTGACGGCGCCGGCAACGTTGTCCCGCTCGACGTCGCGGCCGCTGCCGACGCGATGGGCGTCACGGGCGTCCGCCGGTCCAGCGACGCCGCCCGGATGCGGGCGATGTACAGCGACGTGAACCGGCTCGACGCGTTCGTCGGCATGTCCGCCGAACCGCACCGTCCCGGCCACGAGCTGGGCGAGCTGCAGGAAGCCATCTGGAAGAAGCAGTTCGAGAACCTCCGTGACGGCGACAGGTTCTTCTACGCCAACGACCCGGTGCTGGCCGAGATCCAGACCCGGTACGGGATCTCCTACCGGCGGACCCTTGGCGAGATCATCGAGCTGAACACCGAAGCCGAAGTGGAGCCCGACGTGTTCCTCTCCGACATCCCGATCCTGCCCGCGTGGGCGAACGCCACGGGATACGCGGTCGACGACGTCATCGTCTACCGGGGCAGCACGTACGTGTGCCGCCAGGCGCATCGGTCGCAATCGGACTGGACGCCACCGGTCACCCCGGCGCTCTGGCGGCGGGTGACCTAGACGGCGAACGTGAGGCCGGCGGTGTAGCCGGACTGGACGTTCCCCGACATGGTCGCCATCTGCTCGTCGACCCCGTCCCGGAACACCATGTCCTGCTTCAGGGAGGTCCGCGACATGTTCTGGACACTCTGCGTGTAACCGGTGGTGCCGTAGACCTCCTTGCACGTCGTCTCGGGCAGCGCGAGCTGTGAGGTCGTGACCTTGTTGCCCGCCTTCGTCGCCTCGGCGAGGGTCGGGTAGACCTCGAAGTGGATGTGCGGCCAGCGCCCGGAGTACGCGCCGGGGAAGACGCTGACGAACTTCAGCTTCCCGGACGCGTCGGCCTCCTGGACGCCGCGCAGGAAGTTCTCGTCCTTCACGCGGTCGGAGTACATCGAGTAGTCGCCGTTGATGTCGCAGTGCCACAGGTAGATGGCGGCACCCGCGTACGGCTGGCCGCCGGCTTTCTGCACCGTGAGCTCGATGGTCAGCTGCACACCCTCGGCCGTGCGGGTCGAGGAACCGAAGCTCGAACGGATGTCCGAGCGCACGATCCCGCTCTGGGTGAGCGCGTTCGGGCCGTTCGAGCCGTCGCCGGGGTACGGACCGGCCGTCTCCTCGGGAATCGTCTCCAGCGCGGCGCCGTCAGCCGCCGCCGATGTACTGGTGGTGGTCGTGGTGGAGGAGGTCGTGGTGGTCGACGGGGCGCAGGCCACGAGAGTGAGGCCCGCGCCGCCGAGCAGCGACAACGCCCGCCGGCGTCCGAAGAGCGTGGCGAGGTCGAACTGGAGGCCGCGGTCGTGGTTGTCCGTCATGGGACAAGCGTGCGACCGATTCCTGTGAGCCGCCTGTGGGAGCGCTGTCAGGAACCTGGCGCCTCGACGAAGGGCGCATTCGTCCACCTCAGGTGGACGAATGCGCCCTTCGTCCCTAAGACAGGGTGAGCAGCACGGTGCTGGAGCCTGATCGGGGTAGGAGCTTCAGCACCGTGCCGCCGAACGTGCCGGGCGCCGAGGAGACGTCCGCCCAGCCCGTCGTCCTGCCACGCAGCTGCTCGACGGTCGACGCGGGCAGTGCCTTCCCGTCGATGACCACGTGTTTCACGTTCGCCGGAATCATCAGCTGCGACTCCTTCGGAGCGTCCCGAAGTCGCACGAGCAGGTGCTTGCCGAACGAGTCGACCTGAAGGTTGCCGAACCTGCCGTCTGCCCCAGGCGACACCAGCCACCCGGCACGGTCGCGACGGTCGAGGTCGTTGACACCCCACGGCTTGGCCCAGATGTCCGGCGTCCGGAAGTTGAACGGCATCGCCGCCGAAGCCCGCAGGTACAGCGGAGACTCGTCCAGCGACGTCTCCCGCATCACGGTCCGCCCACCGGCCACGCGCGCACCGGAGTACAGGTCGATCCACTCGCCAGGAGGCAGCCACACGTCGACAGGGGTGGGCTTGCCCGCCGCACCGTCGGCCTCGGCCCGGTCCGCCGTCACGGGAGCAGCCAGCAGATCCGGCCCGACCATGAACTGCTGGTCGGCCTTCCACGCCTCCTCAGAAGCGGGATACCGGAACGCCATCGGCTGCGTGATCGGTGTGCCGTCACGAGAAGCCCGCACCGCCTGCTGGTACAGGTACGGGAACAGCTCGTAGTGCAGCACCGCGGCCTTACGGAACCGCTCGAACGTCGCCGCGTCGTAGACCCACGGCGTCGAGTTGCGGCCGGAGCTGCCGACCTGGAACACCGGCGTCACGGCGGACTGCTGCGCCCACCGCACGAACAGCGACTCCGACGGGCCGCCGCCGAGGTTGCGGTAGCCGCCGATGTCCGAGCCGTGCACCGGGTGGCCGGAGATCCACGAGTTGATGCCGCGCCGGTTCGTCAGCCGCAGACCGTCGAAGCTCATGTCCGCGTCGGCCTGCCAGAACCCGCGCAGCACGGTCGGCATGCCGTCGCCGCCCGCGCGGAACAACGTCGTGTAATTGTCGCCGTGCACCTTGCGCAGCATCTTCACCACGGACTCGGCGTAGAGCTGCGGGTACTGGTTGTGGATCAGCGTGCCGGGGCCGCCGGCGAACGTCGTCTCCTCGAAGTTGTGCTCCTCGCCCCGGTCGCCCTTGACGAAGTTCACGCCCATCCGGAACACGGCTTCGAGCCGTGCCTCGTAGTGGGCGCGCGCCACCGGGTTCGTGAGGTCGATGTCCCACACGTTGGTGCGGTCGGACTGTGCGAACGAACCTTCGGGGTAGTCGTGCGGGCAGGGCTTGCCGTCCGCCTGCTTCCACAGGAACGGCGCCACCCACACGCCGAGGTTCACCCCGCGCGACTTCATCCAGTCGATCGTGCCCTGCGCGTCCGGGTACATCGTCTTGTCGAACTTCAACGCGCCGATGCACGCGTACGTCGGCCGCGCGCCTTCCGGGCCCTGCTCCCACGGGTTGTCGACCCACAGCGTGTCCAGCGGCACGCCCCGCTGCTGGAACTGCGTGACGTCCTCGACGATCTCGTCGGAGTGGTTGTACTTGTCCCGCCACTTCGTCAACGCGAACTGCCGCGCGGGTGGCAACGTCGGTGTGCCGACGCGTTTGAAGTACGCCGAGTTCACCTGCTCCGGAGAACCCGCGTAGACCTCGTAGTCGAGCCGGGAGGTCTTGAAGCACAGCTGGATCCGGTCCGGCACGCCGAACGCCACCGGGCACGGCGCGGGCTTGTCCGCGCAGTGGTCGTCGGCGACGGCACCGGGGAACGCCGTGCGCCCGATCGCCTTGGTGTCCGCGAAGACGCCGTAACCCGCGCTGGACATGAAGAACGTCGACGGCGCGCCGTTCTTGTTGCACTTGCCGAAGGTCGAGGCGCCGACGAACACGGCCTTGTTCAGCAGCACACGACGTTGCAGGTCGACGAACATCGTGTGCGCGCCACCGCCGAGGAAGTGTTCCTCCAACGAACCCGTCAGGTTCACGGAAACCTGGGCCACGCCAAGAGAAGGCTCCAGAGTCCAACCCGACCCGCAGCCCACGCTCGGTCCGCGTCACCGCCACCGAAGCCGTCCGCGAGGCCTCCGTGGTCGCCACGACGTACCGGACACCGCCCGGAATCCGGTGCTGCCCGACGACCTTCGTCAACGAGTGCGAGGTGCCGTCCGCGATCCGGTACGAGGTCTCCCGCTGCCCGGTCAGCGCTCGCCCGCCGCGCTGGAAGTCCAGCGAGAACGGGCTGTTGACGGCTTTCCACGACAAACCGGGGTGAGCTGTGGCGATCGGTGATCCAGCGGAGAGACCGGCGGTGACCAGTAGGAGCGTCAGCAGGAATCTCATGCGGGCGCCACCCCGTTGATCGTCGTGTTCCGGAACACCAGGTTGTCGGTGTTCTCGATCAGGTTCGGCTCGGTGATCGAGGTGAACGTCGAGTTCGAGATCAGCACGTTCTTGATGTGCGACTGCGGGAAGCCGCGGAACGTCGCCGCGATCCGCCCGCCGTTGATCTTCATGCGGTCGATCGTGAGGTTGTTGATCTGCGGGAAGAAGCCCTTCGTGCCGCCGTTCTGGTAGAACATCGACACGTACAGGATCTCGCGTTCGACGTTCTGGCCGTAGACGTTGCGCAGGTGGATCCCGTCGATCACACCGCCACGGTCCTGGTTGGTCTTGATGTAGAGCGCGTGCTTGATCGGGTAGCGGCCGGGGAAGTCGGGCGCGTTGATCTCGCAGTCGCGGCAGAACACCTTGCGCACGCCGCCGGACATCTCGCTGCCGACCGTGATGCCGCCCCAGCGGCCGGAGAACTTGTTGCGCTCCACCACGATGTGGGTAGACGGGATGCCGACCCGCCGTCCGTCGGCATCCCGTCCGCACTTGATGACGACGCAGTCGTCATTGGTGTTGAACTTCGAGTCGTGCACGTGGGCGTACGAGGACGAGTCGATGTCGACGCCGTCGCCCTGCGAGTTCGTCGTGTAGATCTCGATGCGGCGCACGGTGATGTTCTGCGAGAACACGAAGTGCAGCGACCACATCGCCGGGTTCTTGATCAGCACGTCCTCGACGAGCAGGTTCTTGCAGCGGAAGAACTGGATCATGTTCGGCCGCATGTTCTTGCCGACGCCCATGATGCGTTCCTCGACCGGCTTGCCCTCCTCGCCCCACTGGCGCAGCAGCGCCGTGTTGCCCGCGCCCCAGCTCGACCACTTGCCGCTGGGCGCGTCACCGTCGATCGTGCCCTTGCCGGTGATCGCGATGTTCTTCTGCTCGAACGCGTAGATGAACGGCGAGTAGTTGTAGCAGAGCGTGCCCTCCCACCGGGTGAGCACGAGTGGCAGGTAGTCGTTCGGGTCGGTGGAGAACTTGATCGTCGCGCCCTCGCGGACGTGCAGCTCCACATTGGACAGCAACCGGATGGCGCCGGTGAGGAACGTGCCCGCCGGAACGACGACACGTCCCCCACCGGCGCGGTGGCACGCCGTGATCGCGAGGTGGAATGCCTCGGTGTTCTTGGTGAGGCCGTCACCCTTCGCGCCGTACGCGGTGACGTCGTAGTCCTTCCTGCGGAAGCGCGGTGGGCAGATGCGCGCCAAAATCAGCGGCACCTCCCGCCACGGGTCTTTGCCGAAGCCCGCGCCCAAATGATCCGACACTGTGGAGGAGGCTGCCGGGTCGGCTGCCGCCACGCCTGCGGGCAGCAGGAGACCGGCGGCCGTCAGGCCGGACACACGCGCGAAATCACGACGTGACAAGGACACTGGGTTTCTCTCCTCAGACCTTCTTGCCGTTGATTGTGACGTTGGTGAACGTGGTGCCGTCGGCGTTCTTGATGCTCGGCTTGGCCGTGGTCACGTTGGTGAACGTGGAGTTGGAGACCACGACGTTCTTGATGTGCGACTCGCTCATGCCGTCGAGCGTGACCGCGGTCTTCTTGACGCCGTTGACGGTGAAGCCGTCGGCGGTGATGTTCTGCACCTTGGGGTTCACGATCGGGCCGAAGCCGGGGCCGGTGAGGCTGTAGTTCAGCGTCACCATGATCGCCTCGCGGTCGACGTCGGTCGCCTTGATGCGCCGGGCGTGGATGTTCTCCACGGTGCCGCCGCGCCGCTTGTTCGTCTTGATGTACAGCACGTGGAACGGCTTGTACGACGAGCCTTTCTTCACCGTGCAGTCCTGGAAGAAGACGTTGCGCACGCCGCCGGACATCTCGCTGCCGACCGTCAGCGCGCCCCAGCGGCCCTCGAACGAGCAGTTCTCGATGACGATGTTCTCGCTGGCGACGCCGACCCGGCGGCCGTCGATGTCACGGCCCGCCTTGATCGCGATGCCGTCGTCACCGCAGTCGAACCGGCAGCCGGTGATGTGCACGTACTGCGAGGCTTCCGGGTCGCAGCCGTCGACCATGCCGCCGCGGCTGTAGACGAAGATGTTGCGGATGGTCACGTTCGAGCAGAGGACGGGGTGGACGTTCCACATCGCGGAGTTCCGCAGCTGCACGCCTTCGACGAGGATGTTCTTGCACTCGTACAGCGTCATCATGTTCGGCTTGAGGTAGTGGCCCATGCCGAACTTGCGCTCGGTCACCGGCTTGTTCTCGACCGCCTGCTTCTGCAGCGTCTCCCAGTCGGGCTGCCGCTTGCCGTCGTAGTCGAACCACGGGCCGGACGGGCCCTGACCGTCGATGAGGCCGGGGCCGGTGATCGCGATGTTCTCGGCCTTGCGGGCGTAGATGAACGAGGAGAAGTTCATGCACTCGATGCCCTGCCACCGGGTGTAGACCATCGGGAAGTCTTTGGGATCGGTGGAGAACTTGATCGCGGCGCCCTCGGAGACGTGCAGGTTCACGTTGCTCAGCAAGGTGATCGCACCGGTCAGGAAGCTGCCTTTGGGCACGACGACGCTTCCGCCGCCCGCCTTGTTGCAGGCTTCGATGGCCTTCTTGAACGCCTCGGTGTTCTTCGTCTTGCCGTCGCCCTTGGCGCCGTAGGCGGTGATGTCGAACCTGGCTGCGGGGAAGGTGGGCGGCACGATCTTCGCGAGGATCGCGGGCACCTGGTCCCAGGGCGACTCGGCCATCGGGATCGCGGCGTGTTCCTCGGCCGACGCGACCGGTGTGTTCAGGAACGACCCGGACAACATCGTGACACCCGCGGTGGCACCGGCGACCCTGAGGAAGTCGCGGCGGTTGGTCTCCATTGGCCGTCCTTTCGCACGCATGCGTTCGTACAACAGCGCGGCGGCGGCCGTAACATTGAAAAGGTGCTGTAAACCTTTTCACCCGATGTCTACACCCGATTCCGGCCCCGCGTCAACGCCTGCCCGGAGTCGGCATACTGTCTGCGTGCTCGGATTGCGTCCGGCGGAACTCGCGGTTTACGAGACGCTCGTGGACTCGTATCAACTGGGTGTGACAGAACTTTGTGCTGCGACAGAGTTCTCCGAGCGGGCTGTTCGCGCCGCACTGAGGTCCTTGACCGATCTTGGTTTCGTGCACCAGATCAACGGTCTGCACACGGCGATGGCCCCTGACGTCGCGCTGACGACGTACTTCCTGCGCCGTGAGGACGATCTGCGGCACGACCGGTTGCTCGCCGGAGAACTGCAGGCCCGGTACGAACGCGCGGCGGGTGTGCGCGCTCCCGCCGACCTCGTCGAGGTGGTGCACGGGGTCGAGGCGATCTCCCGGCGGGTCGACCAGGTGATGCGGACGGCACGGCAGGAGGTGCGGTTCGTGGACAAACCGCCTTATGCCACGCCACCCAGCGCATTGCACCCGGTCGAAGAAGAACTGCTGCAGCGCGGTGTGCGGTTCCGCGGGATCTACGAGCGGCGGGCGTTGGAGCTGCACGACCTGCGCGCCGACCTGGAACTGGGGTTGTCGCTGGGGGAGGAGGCACGGGTCGTCGCGGTGGCGCCGACGAAGATGATCCTCGCGGACTCTCACGTGGGCCTGATCCCGTTGCACACCACGGAGACGACGCTGGAGAGCGCGGTGATCGTGCACCGGTCGGCGTTGCTCGACTCGCTCGGGGCGTTGTTCGCGCGGCTGTGGGAGGACGCGGTGCCGCTCTCGTTGCCCGGTCACCCTGCGGGCCACGGGGAGGAGACCGGCGCCGAGATCTCGATTTCGGACGCCCGGCTGCTCGCGTTGCTGGCGACGGGCCTGCCGGATCGCAGCATCGCGAAGCAGCTCGGGCTGAGTTATCGGACGTTTCAACGGCGGTTGCACCGGCTGATGACAGAGCTGGGCGCGCAGACCCGGTTCCAGGCGGGTCTGCGCGCGGCCGCTCGTGGTGCGAAGTCCCTGCTGCCTCCTCAGTGAGTCCGGAACGCCTTCTGCATGGTCTGCGCGACCGTGTTGCCCGAGCCGTCCCTGGCCTCGGTGCGCAGCCACACGTCACCGCTGGGCTTGTCGATGGTGACCTGCCAACGGTCACCGCTCGGCTCGATCGCGGCCTGCCGCCACGTCACGCCGTCCGTCGACCACTGCACCTTGACCACGGTCACGGGCGCGCTGTTCGTGGCCTGCACGTGATAGACGAACGGCTTGCCCGCCGGCGCGGAGTTCGTCAGGTCGAGCGGCAGGTCGTGGCGCAGCCGGATGAGCGGCTGGAACTGGCAGCTCGCCGCCTGGCCGTGACAGGAGTAGCCGCGCGGTGGCGGGTTGAGCGAACGCTGCGACTGGAACGTCCACGTCGTCTCGATGCGCGGCGCCAGGGTGAAGAGCACCGGGTTGACCGCTCCCGCCACCGCTCCAGGCGCGTGGGTCTCGACTGTTTCCAGGCGGTAGGTGGCCTGGTCGGGGGACATCGGGAAGGTCGGGTAGAACGCCAGCGGTTCCTGGTTCGCCGGGATCTCGCGGGTGCCCTGGAAGAGCCGGGCCTTGGTCGTCGTGAAGAACTTGCTGTTCTGGTAGGGGTTTGTGTAGTGGCCGGGGTTGCCGTCCGTCCATTGCAGAGCGGGGACGAACGTGTCGCCCGTGCGGCAGTTGGAGCAGAGCTGGCGCCAAGATTCCGTGTTCGGGTAGCGGGCCGGGTGGTCGGACTGCAGGTCGATCGGCGAGCTGTGCATCGGGCCCGCGAACCAGCGTTCGACGGCGGCCGCCTGGCCCGAGCGGAACACGTTCTCCTGGTACATGGTCATGGCCGCGCGCTGACCCTTGGCATCGGTCCCGCTCAGCGTCACGTGCCGCTTCCACACGATCCGGTCGTCGCCCGGCCCGATGTACTCGGTCCACGCGACGGGCGGGGTGAACGTGGTGCCGCGCAGGATCTGCGACTGCCACAGCCCGGTCGGGTACGGGTACCAGGTCTTCTGCATGGCCAGGCCAGGTTTGTCGGCGTGGTAGGAGGTCTTGCGCATCACCAGCTTGGCCGGGTCGACCACCTGGCGGTGGTTGGCCGGGATGCCGTTGGCGTCGAGGAAGCTCAGGTTGAACACGGCTTCCGGCGCCGGTTTGATGGTCAGCTTCATCGCCGTCTGCTTGGCCAGGAACTCGCCGTCGGCGTTGCTGACGCCGAGTGACGGCAGCGCGGTGCTCGCGAGACCGGTGAGTGGCAACGCGTTCGGCGCATCCACATAGGACACGGCCGCCTTCTTGCCCGCCTGGGCCGCGGCGTTCGCGGCGGCGTTCGCGGCCTTGATCATGTTCGCCGGGGTGTCGGGCTTGATCTTCACCAGCGCGACGTCGCCGATGGCAAGGTCACGTTCACCGGGCCACTTCGCTGCCAGCGTGGCCACATCGCCATCGGTTCTGAGCGCACGGCCGGCCGTCAGCGTGACCGTGGCCGTTTGCAGGGTCAGGTTGTCCTGCAACGAGATCGCGCCCTTCTTCGCGGCCGCGGCAGGGGTGGTGCGCAGCTCCCACGGCGCCGAGCCCAGCACGGCGGCCGTCTCGACGATCAACGGCAGCCTCTCGCCCTCGGCGGGCACGATCCGGCGCATGGTGACCGTGCGGTCGCGCTGCTCGGCCGGACCCGGTGGCACGACCTCGATCGGGACTGTTCGACGGGCGTCGAGCGACACGTCGGCGGCACCCGTGACGGTCAGTTCCGGTGCGGCCAAAGCGGACCAGCGACGGACTCCGGCCGTGTTCTCGGTCGCCCAGCTCACCGCGGAGTAGCGGCCGGGTGGCACGCTCGCGACGCCTTCGCCGTTCACGACGTCGAAGAAGTAGCTGACGGTCTCGTCGAACGGGTCGTTCACGTCGTCGCCGCCGTTCGAGTCGTCGATCAGCTGACCGAACGCGGGTGCCGGTGCCTGGCCGGCTCCGTCACGGACGTGCACCGACACCGGGAACGTCTGCGGTGCCGCGTAGACGCTGACCGGCGTCCGCAGGGTGGTTCCCGGCCCGGTGGCGATGACGACGCCGCCATAGACACCCGCCGGACCCACCTCGGGTTCGATCGTGAGCGCGGCCGAGGCGTTCGAGCGTGCCGGGATGGTCAAGCGTGAGGTACTGAGCTTGAACCCGGTCGTGGATTTGCCGTCCCAGCCCTTGATCGCGGCCGTGAGGTCGAGCGTCAGCGCGGTGCCGGAGTCGTTGGTGTAGCCGAGCTCCTGGGTGAGCACGGTGCCGGTGCCCCGGTCGTGCCTGCCGAAGCTCGCCGACGCCGGGGCGGTGGCCTTCTGCGTGATCGCCTTCGCCACGTCCAGCCTGCCCGCGCCCTGCTGGTACCAGGGCATGGTGACGTCCGCCGCGCTGGTGACGAGCGCGTTCTTCAACGTCCGCGCGTTCCAGTCCGGGTGAAGCTGTGCGAGCAACGCTGCGGCTCCCGCGACGTGCGGCGTGGCCATCGACGTGCCGGACGCGGCCGTGTAGAGGTCGTCGACCGGCGCGCCCATGTTCGTCTCGGCGGCACGGGCCGCCACGACGGCCACGCCCGGCGCGTTGATCTCCGGCTTCACGTGGGCGTCGCCGATGCGCGGGCCGGTGCTGCTGAACGGCGCGAGCTTGTTCTGCCGGTCGACCGCGCCGACCGTCAACGCCGAGGTCGCGGCGCCGGGTGAGGTGACCGAGCGGCCCGCGGGACCGTTGTTGCCCGCCGCCACCACGAACAGCGCGCCCGTCTCGGCGCTGAGCCGGTCGACCAGCGCGCTGAGCTCGTCGGTGCCGTCCGTGACGTCACCGCCGAGGCTGAGGTTGACGATCTTCGCGCCGGACCGGGCCGCCCACTCGATGCCCGCCATCACCTGGGACGTGTCGGCCTCGCCCGCGCCGTTGAACACCTTGGCGATGACCAGTTTCGCCGCCGGGGCGACGCCCTGGTACCTGCCCGCGGAGGCCTGGCCGGTGCCCGCCACGGTCGCGGCGACGTGCGTGCCGTGGCCGTGCCGGTCGGCGATGTCCGGCTCGTCGGAGAAGTTCTCCATCGCGGTGATCTTCGACGCGATGTCCGGGTGGTGTGCGTCGATGCCGGTGTCGACGACGGCGACGGTCACCCCGCTGCCGTTCAGACCCGCCTGCCACGCCGCCGGAGCGCCGATCTGCTTGGTGGTCTGGTCGAGGGTGACGCGGATGGGGCGGTCGTAGCGGATCTTCGTCCCGGACTTCGCGCTCATGTCCAGCGAACGCCAGAACTCCGGTGCCCTGGCCTTGTCCACGCGGACACCAGAGGCGTTGATGCTGCTGATCCTGGTGTGGGCGTCGGCCGCGAAGCCGCCGCTCACCAGGACCGGAACTGTTGACGTGCGGTCGTCGGACTGGCCGGTGCGGACGAGTTCGGTGACGTTGAAGAGGGTGCGCTCGACCGTGCCGGACGTGACGGCGCCGATCGCGTCCGAGGGGTAGACGTGCAGACCCTGGGGCGTCGACATCGTGTGGAAGATCGGCTGCTCGCCGTCCCGTGGTGCGGCGTGGATCCGGGCGAGGCGGCGGCCGTCGGAGCGTTCGGTGTAGTCGACGACGTCACCGGTGATCAACGTGATTCGGTGCGAGGCCTCGGAGGTCTGGTCCGGTGACGGTGATGGCGCGGCGGATGCGGGCGGTGTGACCAGTGTTGCTGCGGCGATGGCAACTGCCAGGACCTGTCGAATCACGGCGCCCTCCCTCGATTGATCTCTTCACCGAAGGATGAGGGGCCGGAATTCGTTGGGAAACAGCAAAAAGCGGCGGTTAGTCGCCGTTGGCGACTTCGCGCCACACGTGACGGTGCCCAGGCCGCCGGGGGACGGCCTGGGCACCGTGTGCACCCGTGTGGGCTGATCAGAAGGAGCGTTCCTGCAGCGTGAAGTCACGCTGGTTGTTGTTGGTGTCCTGGTTCAGCAGGTTGCGCGTGTTCGAGCCGTTGAGCTGCGCGGTGCGCTGGGTCTCCGGCTGCGCGTGGACGCCTTCCTTGGCGGAGACGGCCGAGGACGCGAACGCCACGCCGTCGATCTTGAAGGCGGTGGGGGCGGTGCTGCCGAAGATCGCGACGCCGCCGTTCGTCGGGATGCCTTCGGTGCCGAGGAATCGCACCGGGACGACATTCGGCGTGGAGGTCGTGCCGGAGAACTCGGCACCGGTCAGCACGAGCGTGCTGCCGACGTTGTTCGCGGGCGCCAGCGTGAGCGGCTGGCCGGTCACGTCGACCATCGGGATCGTCTGGATGACCTCGTTGCGCTGGTTGTAGATCTTGAGCACCCAGTTGTTCAGTTCGAGCTGCTCATCGGTGGTGTTGATGATTTCGATCGCCTCGTCGAACGGCCCGTTGGCACCCATCGTCGAAACCTCGTTGATGAGCACGGCGGGCACCGCCATGACCTCGGGGCCCTCGGGCTCCTCGGCGGCAGTTGCCAGGCCCGCGAACGCGACGGTCGTCGCGAATGCGAGAGCCGCGGCTCCGCTCAGCAGTCGACGCATTGTTCATGTCCCTTCGAGAAGTGATGAGATGAATTCTCATGCGGCCCTGTCTGGCCGCTGGGACCGACTTTGCTCCGATGATCTGCGCCTCGAAAGGGGCCATTCAATATGTGTCAGGGATTGATTTCGCCGGGAGACGGAATTTGGCAGGCGAAGTCGTCCGCGTTGTGATCAGTGTCTCGCGAGTCATGGTCGCGACCCAGTGAGGAATCGGCGCATGGTATCGCCGCGCCCGCTTCCCTGCACGGCGAGGACGAGTTGAGGCCGACGCTGTCGGTGTGTGCCCCGTGCCGGTTTCGAGCGATTACGCCACTGCCGTCCACGGTGTCCACTACGAGTCCGCTGGGCATCGTTCCGCTGAACGCGCTGCCAACTATCACGAAGTATTCGCCCGGAGGTAGCACGGTGCTGGGTGGGACGGTGGCGAGCATTCGCGCGGTAGGGCCGGAACAGGTGTGAAGCGACCATCCTCCGATGTCTGCGGCGGCCGTGCCGGTGTTGCGCAGTTCGACGAATCCCGTTGGTCCGAGCGCGATCTCGTTCACCTTCACCGGGGAGACCCCCGGTGAGTTGCCGAACGCCGCTCCGGCGAGGAGCAGGCATGTTGCGACCGTGTTTCCCGAAGGTGTCACGACACGCAGTTTGGCCCCGTGCACGAGCTCGCGCACGGGGCCAAAGGCCTTTGCGGCCTGGGACTTCCGCCTACGGGGCGTCGTCCTCGCTCCTGGTCCGGCGGACCTCCCGTTCGATCATCGCGGCCCGGTTGACCGCCGCTTGCGGCACGTCAAGGGCAGCGCTGATCCAGGCACGCCAGTAGGGGCCGGGAATGCGTTTCCCGCGTTCCCATCTCGATACTTCTTCACGGGTGACACTGTCGTTCTGGGAGATCTCGCACAACAGGTCCGCGAGTTCGCGCTGGGTGAGGCCCTGCTCTCGCCTCGCCTGCGGAATCAGCGCGGTAATGGGCGGCACATCCTGGTGCTCGCGGGCTTGACGGACTGCCTTGAGCACGGTTCTGCTCCGTTTCGGTGTGATGGCGGGTGCGTTGACCACCATGCCGCAAAGCCCGGAAGTTCGGTCCGTGCAAAGTGGTGATACCGGCGGTCGTTGAAAGTTCGTGTACCGATGGAATCGTCCGATCGGATGTTTGGGTGAACTGAGCTGGGCCAATGGGGTGTGCGCACTCCCATTGTGCACCTATGGCTAGTGTGACCGACATGGACATCGTTGCCACAGCAATGACCGGGATGCGCAGGTGAGGGAAATGCTCTCGACGGTCGAAGTGGTGCAGGTGTTCCTCACGCGACTCGCGGCACAGGACGCATCGGGCATCGCGCGGTTGTGTGCGCCGAGAGTGGAATGGGAGGCGCCCGACCCGAACGGCGCCAGGTGGTCGCACGGCCCGCGGACCCGGCGAGAGGTCGAGTCGTGGTTCCTGACCCTGTTCGCCACGTTCGGCCTCGAGCAGCTCGCGGTGCGCCAGGTGATCGTCGACGGAGGTGACGCGGCCGTGGTCGGCAAGGCGCGCTGGCGGGTGCTCGCCGATGGTGAGCGGGTGAGCTCGCACTTCGCGGCGGTGCTTTCGGTGCACCTGGGGGAGATCGAGCAGTACTGGCAGATGCCGGACACGCTCGCCGTCGCCGTCGCGTCAGGTGCGGCGCGGACCGGGGCATGAGCGTCAAACGGGAGAGATCGGCGCGGACGCGGGCGAAACTGCTGCGGGCCGCCGCCGAGGTCTTCGACCGCGAAGGTTTCGCGGGATCCAGCATCACGGCCGTGTGCGCGCGGGCCGACGTGTCGAAAGGCGCGCTCTACTGCCACTTCCGCTCGAAGGAAGCGCTCGGCGTCGCGCTCATCGAGGAGCAATCCCTGCTGTGGCACCGGTTGCGCGACGAGCACCTGCTCACCGAGTCGTCGCCGGCGCAGGCGCTGGTGGCGATGTCGTTCGACTTCGTCCGCAGGGTGGACACCGATCTCGGTGTGCGGGTGAGCTCGAAGCTGTTGCGGGAGGCGGCGTTCTTCGACCTCGCGGCCGCCGCCCAGCTGATCGGCTGGATCGCGGTCGTGCGTGAGGTGCTGTCGCTGGCGCGGGAACGCGGCGAGCTGCGGCCCGACGTGAACGTCCGGCACGCCGCCGAGCAGTTCGTCGCGGAGCTGCTCGGGGTGCAGTTCGTGGCGCAGGCGCTGAGCGGTGGCAGCGACCTCCAGGCCCGGCTCGGCCGGCTGTGGAGCGCCACGGCCGGCTGTTTCGTGACCACTTCCGTTCACCGGACGTTGCGTTTCGAGTGACGGTCGTCTCGACCCAATCGAGACAGGAATGCCTGGTCAGGGCCCTGTTGTTGTGCCTGGAGTTCGGCAGACATCCTTACGATCTCTAGGAGCGGCAGTGGCGGAGCACAGCATCGTCGTGGTGGACCCCTACTCGGCGGGCAAGGGCATCGCGCCCGCGTTCGCCGCGAGAGGTGTCGAGGCGATCGCGGTGCTGACCACCCCCGACCCACCCGCAGGCCTCGCCAAGTCCTGGCTGCCGGAGAACTACCGCGAGGTGCACGTCCTGTCCGACCTGGACGAGCTGGCCGCGAAGCTCGCCGTGCACGCGCCACTGGCGGTCGTGCCGGGCACCGAGACCGGCGTCGAGACCGCGGAGGCGTTGTCGGAGCTCATCGCGCCCGGCCGGTCGAACGTGCTGGCGCTCTCCTCCGCGCGCCGCGACAAATGGCAGATGGCGGTGGCGCTGCGGGCGGCGGACGTGCCGCACCTGCGTCAGCTCAGTTCGGACTCGGAGACCGAGGTCGCCGCCTGGCTGCAGCGTGAAGGCCTTGCCGACTCGCCGATCGTGCTGAAGCCGCAGGCCAGCGGCGGTACCGACGACGTGCTCGTGTCGATGCCCGGTGACGACTGGCGCGCGAAGTTCCGCCGGATTCTGGGTTGTGTTAACAAGCTGAACATTCGCAACGACAAGGTGCTCGTGCAAGAGCTCGCGGTCGGCACCGAGTACGAGGTCGACACCTACTCCGTCGACGGCAGCCATGGGCTCGCCGCGGTGTGGCGCTACGCCAAGGAACGCCGTGGTGACCGCCTCGGCATCTACCTGTCGAACACCTTCGTGTCGCCGGAGGACCCGGTTGTCTCGCAGCTCTTCGAGTACGTGTGCCGGGTGCTGGACGCGACCGGTGTGCGCAACGGGCCGGCACACGTCGAGGTCATGATCACTCCGGACGGTCCGCGGCTGATCGAGATCGGCGCTCGGCTGGCCGGTGCGGAGCAGCAGGAGCTCTCGTTCCTGGGCGCCGAGGAAAGCCAGATCACCCGAATGGTCCGCCACCGGGTGGATGGCGACACGTCGGTCGGGCTCTACTCGCGGCATCAGTACGTGCAGTCGGTGTACCTGTCGTCGCCCGCCGACGGCGTGCTGCGCGACGCATCCCGGCTCGACGAGCTCGCGTCGTTGCTGCCGAGCTTCCAGCGGGATGTCATCCCGTACCGCGAGGGTTCGGCGGTGCCGCGCACGGACGACCTGTGGACGTCGCTCGGTTATGTAGTGCTCGCCACGACCGATCTCGCGCAGCTGGAACGCGACGAGGCGCTCGTGCGGGAGATCGAGTCCAGTTTGACCGTGGAATAGTCCGGGTAGCCGGGAATCCGCGTGAACCGTTAGGTTTCTGCCCAATATGAGCGGAGGCGCATGAGCGAGCCCTGGGACGGCGACCTGACCGGCGAGGTGATCGACGGCCGGTACGTCGTCGGCTCGCTGCTCGGTTCGGGCGGCATGGCCGAGGTCTACCGCGCATACGACAGGTCCACCACGTCCTCGGTCGCCATCAAGGTCTTCACCGGCCCCGGCCTGCCCGACGACGAACTGCGCCTGCGCCGCGAGGCCACGATGCTCGCCGAGCTCGACTGCCCCGGCATCATCCCGGTCTACTCGTCCGGCTCGGTGTCACGCCGGCCGTACTTCGTGATGCGCGAGATCACCGGCGGCACGTTGCGCCAACGCATGCGTGAGCCGCTGCCACCGCGTTTCGTCGCGCGGATCGGCGGCCAGATCGCCTCCGTCCTGGAGCACGTGCACGGCCTCGGCGTCGTGCACCGCGACATCAAGCCGTCGAACATCCTGCTCGACGACGTCGAGAAGCAGGCCTACCTGGCCGACTTCGGCCTGGCGCTGGCGCCCGAGGTGACCCGCGTGACCACCTCCGGCGTCCTGGTCGGCACCGCCGGCTACCTGGCGCCGGAGCAGGTGCGTGGCGCCGAGGTCGGGCCCGCGGCCGATGTGTACGGCCTGGGCCTGGTGCTGCTGGAGTGCCTGACCGCCCGGCCCGAATATCCGGGTGGCGACGCCGAGGCCGCGCTGGCCCGGCTGACCCGCCCGCCGCGCATCCCGATCGACCTGCCGTTGGCCTGGGTGTCGCTGCTGACCGCGATGACGGACATGGATCCGTCGCTGCGGCCCACCGCCAGGCAGTGTGCGCGCTCCCTTGGCGCGGCCCATGAGGCCAGCCGTGGCCTGCCCGCGTTGCTGCCGGACGCGGCGGTCGCCCTTCCGGTGGTCGAGGTGCCCGCGCAGCGCCGCAGCAAGCGGTTGGCGATCACCGCCGCTGCCGCCGTAGCCGTGACCGCGGTTGCTGTCGCGGTGGCGAACCTCGGCGGTGGGGGAGAGGCACCCGCGGCGAACGAGCCGGTGACTCCCGGCGCGCCGCAGACCCACGTCATCACGGCGCCGCCGTCCACGGTGACGATGGTGCAGCCGACGATCGCTCCGGGCGCGCCACTGCCCGCCGCGGTGCCGGAGCCCGCACCCTCGGCGCCGACGTCGGCCTCGGAGTCGGTGGTGCCGACCCAGGAAGCGGCCCGTCGTGAGCGTGAACGGGAACGCGAGCGCGAACGTGAGCGGGAGAAGAAGGAACGCGAGCGGGCCGCCACGAAGTCCTCGACCCCACCCAGCCCCTAGCCCTTGCATACTGAGCGAAAAGCACGTTCGTACGAAATGGCCGTACGAACGTGCTTTTCGCTTGGGACCGTGAGGTCAGGCGGTTGGGGTGGTGATGGGGGCGAGGGGGAGGTCGGACAGCTCGGCGCGCAGAGAGTCGAGGTCGGGGTAGACGGCGGAAGCGCCGTGGTCGAGGAGCTCGTCCTCGCCGAAGCCGCCGGTCAGCAGGCCGATCGACGGCAGCCCGACCCGTGCGGCCGCTTCGCAGTCCCACACCGAGTCGCCGATGACGACCGCGCGTTCGCCGTGGACCTCGCGCATCGCCACCTGGATCAGGTCGGGCGCGGGCTTGCTGTCCTCGACGTCGTCCGACGTCGTCCACGCCACGTCGCCGGGGTCGAGGAGCTTCAGGTAGTGCTCGACGTGCTTGCGTTTGCCGGAGCTGGCGAGCACCACCGCGAGCCCCATGTCGGTCGCCGCCCGCACCAGCCGGTGCGCGCCCTCGAACGGCTGCACCTCGTCCAGCATCTCGTCGAAGCAGCGCTCCCACGCCTGGCGCACGGCGTCCCCATGGTCTTGTTCCACCTTGTCGCCGGCCACCGCGGCGACGAGCTTGTCGCCGCCCATGCCGATCGCCCGGTGCACGCGCCACGCGGGCACGGTGACGTCGACACTCCGGAAGGCCCGCAGCCACGCCACCGTGTGGTGGTAGTTGGTGTCGACCAGCGTGCCGTCGACGTCGAGGACCAGGGTGTTGCTCATGGGCCAGGTTTGCCGCTGTCCTACCTCGGCAAACCCACCAGCTCGCGGGTCTCGGCCAGCGCCGACAGCTCACGCCGCAGCACCCCGTCGAGCCACTGCGAGTCCGACATCCACGACTGGTTCGTGTGCAGGCAGACGTGCACCGAACCCCGGTACACCGACAACGCCACCCCGACCGCGTGTCCCGGCGCGACCGGCGCCACCGGATACATCTCGGTCAGCGCGGCCCCGTCCAGCGACAACGCCACGGAAGGCAGCGGCACCGACGTGACCAGCGTGTCGAACAGCAGTGGTGCGCATCGGCCCATGACCGGCGCGGCCAGGCGGTGCACCAGCGGCGGCACCTTGTCGGCGAGCAGCGGCAGCGCGCCGGCACCCCGGTCGGGACCGGCGGCCTTGGCCGACTCCATCTGCTCCCGGACGGAACGGAGGCGTTCCACCGGGTCCGGCTCGCCCACCGGCAGCGACACCAGGAACCCGGAGATCTGGTTGCCCGAGGCGGCGTCACCGGAGCGTGAGCGCTGGTTAACCGGGATCAGCGCCCGCACCACCGAGGCGGGCCCGGCGCTGTCGTGCGCGGAAAGCCAGTGACGCAAGGCACCCGTGACCAACGCGAGCAACACGTCGTTGACGGTCCCGCCGTGCGCGCGCCGAATCCGGTGCACGTCCGCGAGATCC
Organism: uncultured Actinomycetota bacterium; assembly: GCA_963766275.1. Classification (GTDB taxonomy): domain Bacteria; phylum Actinomycetota; class Actinomycetes; order Mycobacteriales; family Pseudonocardiaceae; genus Lentzea. Next base: position 28,780 of record CAVYAD010000034.1, on the reverse strand, counting down.
AGTCGCGACATCACCACCCGGCGCGGCCGGGTGGACGCGGTGAGCACCGGCGAGTTCAGCGTGGGCGGCCGGGTGTTCATGAGCACCGACGAAGCGATGTCGAACGTGTCCTTGATCCCGCGCAACGACGGCATCGACGGGATCATCGACCTGGACGGCTGCGCTGGAACGTCCGGAATGGACAGCCGCGACGGATCGAACAGCTGAATCCCCAGGCCGACGGCCTTCATGCCGTCGCACAGCGAGTGGTGCAGCTTGGCGACGACGGCGAACCGGCCACCGGTCAGCCCGGTGATGACGTGCAGCTCCCACGGCGGCCGAGCCAGGTCGAGCGGCTGGGCCATCAGGTGTGACACGAGCGTGGCGAAGCGGTCACGCCCCCGCACGTGGTGCGTGAAGACATGGTCTTCAGGCACGAAGCCAGGATCCTCCACCCAGCGCGCACCGCCCAGCAACGAGGTGCGGGCGCGTTGGCGCAGGCGTGGGATCTCCTGCGCTCGTTCGCACAGCACGGCGGCGATGCGGGCCGGGTGCACCAGGTTAGTGGGCGTGAACGTGGCCACCGCGCCGAGGTGCAGCGGATTGGCGTTGCCCTCCATGGCGAGGAAGGCGATGTCGAGGGGGGAGAGTTGCTCGGTCATAGGTGTGCAAGGAAAACAGGTTCGCGTGACATGTGCATTGCAGTGAGATGGCCGCGACTGTCTATCGCCCCAGATACACTCGAACGGTGGTACCGCTGTGACTCGTGTGGGTGCGAACCAGGTCACACAACAGGTTCACCATCACGATTCCGAAGCCGGACAGGCCCGTGAACGAAGGTGGGAAACCGGTACCGGAGTCGCTCACCTCACACACGACCGTGTCGCCCTCGCGCCACATCCGCAGCACCCCGCGCCCCGACGCGTGCAGGATGCTGTTCGTCGCGAGCTCGTTCACGGCGAGCACCAGATCCTCGACCTGCTCGCGGCGCAGCCAGTGCGCGTACGCCGTCACGAGCTTGCGCATGTGCGCGAGCGTGCCGACCGAGAAACTGTGCTCCTCGGCCGACGGTGGTGGCGGCGGGAGCGGCACGTTGTAGACGTCGACCAGCCCCGCCGGGTCGGTGTACGACTCGCTCGCGAGGCGCCGGGAGTGGTCGATCACCACCGGATGGGTGCGGCGCGCGTCGTCCAGCACGTGATGGGGCAGGGCGCTCGCGTCGTACGGGCACAGCAGAGTGCCGTGCCTGCCCTCGAACGCCGTGTTGATCAACGCCTCGTGCTGGACGCACGCCGGGTACTCGAGCTCGGTGCGGCCGGGCCAGATCGGCTCGCCCACCATTCGCACGCGACGGTGCGGCGTACTCGCGCTGAACGCCATCAGCACGCCGGGGATGATTCGGCCGGGGTTGCGCCCGGCCTCGGTCATGTCGATGAAGTGCACCTGGTCGGCCTGGCCGCCCAGCCGTTCCCGCAACAGGCCGATGCTCGCCTCCGGTACGGCGACGAGCACCGGCTCGCCTCTGTCGATCCCGTCCACCACGAATCTGGCCGTGCTGGCGACGAAGTCGTTCTCGTCCCGATAGAACAGGGCCTCGTGCGCGAACGGAGCAATGGAGTTCATCAGCAACCTGGGTGCGTCGGTGGCGTGGACAACGCTTCATTCTGCTACCCGTAACGCCGTTTCGGCGGGGGCCAGGCCGGTGGTTTGTCGAGCGTTCAGAAGGTGAACGTGAAGTCCGCCGGTCCGGCCGAGACACTGTTGCGCAGCTGCCACTGGCGGCCGTTCGAGATCCGTACGACGCCGACTGAATCGACGCCATCACCGTTCCAGTCGCCGGTGAGCTGGCAGTCCGTCCTTCCGTCACCGAACGTGAAGTTCCGGTTGGCCGATCCGGCGTTGGTGCTGTCGCGCAGTTTCCACTCCAGACCGGTGGCGCGGTGGGTGGTCCCGATGCCGTCGCCGTTCTTGCCGTCCCAGTCGCCGACCTGCGGCCCGTCGCCCTTGGCGCCGTGGCTGAAGATCGTGAACGGCGACCCGCTGTCCGCGCTCTGCCGCAGCTGCCACTGCAGGTTGTTGCCCGAGATACGGATCGTCCCGACGCCGTCCCCGTTCTTGCCGTCCCAGTCGCCGGCGACCGGGAGGTCCGACGCGCTGGTGCCGAACGTGAAGTTCGCGTCCGGGTCGCCCAGCGACAGCGTGTTGCGCAGCCGCCAGCGCAGGTTCTTCTCGTTGTTGGTCACCACACCGACGCCGTCGCCCCCTTTCGCGTCCCAGTCGCCGACCACGGGCATCGCACCCTTGGGCCCGAACGAGAACTGGATGTCCACCGGCCCCGAGCCGGGTTCGTTGCGCAGGAACCACTCGAGCCCCGCGTCGGACTCGTGCACGATGCCGGGACCGTCGACGCCGTCGCCGTCCCAGTCGCCGCTGATCATCCACTGGTTGCCGAACCTGCATAGGCCGGTGAACGCGCCGACGTCGTCCGCTGTCGCGGCCGCGGGTGCCACGAGCGAGACGGTGAGCGCGAGGATCAATGCCTTCATGTCCGCCATCCCAGCGCGTCTCAGGCGTCTTGTTTCGAACGCTGGCCGTTGGGTACCTCCCGTCACGCGGACGGCCGAGTCCTTTCCGAGGAGCTGTCCGAAGTGGATTCGGCGTGCAAGCTGGGAAAACGACGGGCAGACTCGCGGATGGAGTTGCTCTTGCATCCGGTCGGGGCAGCGGCGCATCATGCGCTTGAACCGGTCGCCGGGTGCTGGTCGAACGTCCCGCCATGAGGTCGGAGGTGACGCCGTGATCCCGCACTACACGCTGAGCGGACCGGACGACGCGCCAGTGCTGGTGCTCGGCAACGCACTCGGCACCACCACCGCACTGTGGAACGACTTCACGCTCCCGTTCCGCCTGCTCCGCTTCGACCACCGCGGCCACGGTTCTTCGGCGCCGTCTCCCGGCCCCGCGTCGATCGAGGCCCTGGCGTCCGATGTGGTGGAGCTACTGGACCACTTGGAACTGCGCCAGGTGTACTACTGCGGCGTCTCCCTCGGCGGCATGCTCGGCATGTGGCTCGCCGCCCACACCGACCGGATCTCCCGGCTCGCCCTGGTGTGCACCACGGCCTGGCACCCGGACAAGGCCGGCTGGGACGAGCGGATCGCGACGCTGCGTTCGTTCGGGATGGAACCGCTCGCGGACACGATCGTCTCGCGCTGGTTCACGCCGTCCTTCTCACCCGCCGTCGTCGCACACTTCCGCGCCGAGCTGCTCAAGGTCGACCTGCCGTCGTACATCGCGTGCGCCGAGGCGGTCCGTGACATGGACCTGCGGCCCGACCTCGCGAAGATCGACGCGCCGACCGTGGTGATCGCGGCCGCGCAGGACCACGCGACGCCGCCGGAGTTCGCCCGGCACCTCGCGGACGATCTGCCGCACTCCGAGCTCTACATCGTCGGTGACGCCGCGCATCTGGCCGTGGTCGAGGAGCCGCGGACGATCTCGGTGATCCTCGACGGGCACTTCGGCGACGACTAGATAGGAGCGAAAGGCACGTTCGTGCCGTCTAGCGGCACGAACGTGCCTTTCGCTCCAGAAAAACGAGGCCTAGACCTTTTCGAGGGGCTTGTGGGGGAGTGGTGGGAGTTCGACGGCGATCTCGTCGCCGGGACGAACGACGCCGCCGACGAGCACGACCGACATGATCCCGGCGCGGCGGATCAGCTCACCGTCGGGATCCTTGCTCACGACTTCCTTGAGCAGGCCCTTCGAGAAGTTGTCGATCTGCAGGCACGGGTTGCGCAGCCCGGTCACCTCGACCACCGCTTCGGGGCCGAGGCGCAGCACCGTTCCGGTGGGCAGGCCGAGCAGGTCGATGCCGCGCGTGGTCACGTTCTCGCCGATCGCGCCCGGCTCGACGGCGAAACCCTTGGAGTGCAACTCGTCGAACAGCTCGGCGTGCATCAGGTGCACCTGGCGCAGGTTCGGTTGCGTCGGGTCCTGCGCCACGCGTGAGCGGTGTTTCACCGTCACGCCCTGATGGACGTCGCCCTCGACGCCCAGGCCGGCCAGCAGGGTGATGCTCGACCGGACCGGCTTGGTGAACGTGTACTCCTCGCTTCGGCTTACCGCCGTGACAACCCCCATGGCGCCAATTGTGCACGAGGACACGAGGGTCAGCGGCGGCGAGCTCCCGCGGACCGCGCGGCACGTTCGATGGCGCGCCGTACCTCGTCCCAGGTGAGGTCCCGGCCGGTGTTCTGGTCGTGCTCAGCCATGTGGTCCTCCAGGGCGTCATATATGAGGTGGCGTGCGGCGGACACGGGGCTGATCAAGGTGAGGTTCGGGGTCTCAATTCGGTTCACCCGATCGGGTCCTACCTGCGATGATGGGGGCCGCCGTGGAAACGCTCCCACGAACTTCTGTCTGAAGTATTGACTAATCCTCACGTGAGGCTGTTGACTCCGTCACACCTCGTCGGAACCGGTACCGAAACCGGTTTCAGAGGCGGCGGAAGGAAGTTCGGCATGCGTGTCACGATCGCTGAGGTCGCCCAACGCGCCCAGGTGTCCAAGGCGACCGTGTCACGTGTGCTGAACGGTAAGCCTGACGTGGACGCCACTACGGCACAGCGTGTTCGCAAGGTCATCGACGAGATCGGCTACGTGCCCAGCGCACGCGCTGTCGGCCTGGCGCGGGGTCGGACCCGCACGGTCGGCATGCTCGCGCCGTCGCTGACGTGGCCGTGGATGGGCGAGGTGCTGCAGGGCATCGTCGACACGCTCGAGACCGATGGCTACGGCCTGTTGCTCTACACGATCAACCGCGGGCCCGAGTCGCTGAACCAGTTCGCGAACCACGTGTCCGCCAACGCTTTCGACGGCTTGCTCGTGGTGGAGCCGCCGGACACCCTGCACTACATCTCCACGCTCTACCGGGCCGGCCTGCCGGTCGTGATGATCGACGATCGCGGCTCGCACCCGGAGTTCCCTTCGGTGACGACGACGAACCGGCAGGGAGGCGCGGACGTCGCACGGCATCTCGTCGCGGCAGGGCGTCGCAGGTTTGCCGTCGTCACCGGACCACCGCACTTCGGGTGCACTCAGGCGAGGCTGGACGGGTTCCGGCTCGCTTTGGCGGAAGCGGGCCTGACGCTGCACCCGGACCTCATCGTCGACGGCGACTTCACCACCGAGGGCGGTGAAGTCGCCGTCGACAAGCTCATCGCGAGCGGGGTCCCGTTCGACGCGGTGTTCGCGCACAACGACCTTTCCGCGGTCGGCGTGTTGCGGGCGCTGAAGGACGCCGGCCGCGTCGTCCCGGACGACGTCGCCGTGGTCGGCTTCGACGACGTTCCCGTCGCGAGTCACTGTGAGCCGCGGCTGACGACGATCCGTCAGCCGGGGCAGGAGATGGGCGCCGCCGCCGCGCGGATGCTGCTCTCCACGCTCGAGGGACAGCCGATGCCCGACCACCCGCTGGTGCTGCCGACCTCGTTGATCGTGCGCGAATCCGCGCCCTAAGAGCCCCAAAAAACCCACCACAGCTGACCATGCCGGTCACCGCACGCGACCGGCATGTTCGGCCTGCCGCGTGAGAGAGCGCTCTCACCCCTCGTATCGGGAGATTCCCCATGCGCAGAACCATCATCGTCGCGCTGGCAATGGCGCTCGCGGCGACCGGATGTTCCTCTGGTGGCAGTACCACCAAGGCCTCCGGAGTCCTGACCGTGGGCATGCCCAACGGGCCGCTGACCGAGAACCACAACCCGTTCCTGCCGACGTCGGCCGCGGGTTCGCTCGGCTACCGCTACGTGATCTACGAGCCGCTCGCGTTCGTCAACAACACCCGGCCCGCGCAGGAGCCCGTTCCGTGGCTCGCGACGAAGTGGGACTGGACCGACAACTACAAGAAGGTCACCTTCACGATCCGGGAGAACGTGAAGTGGTCCGACGGCAAGCCGCTGACCGCTGCTGACGTCGCGTTCTCCTACGAGCTGCTGAAGAAGTGGCCCGCGCTGAACAACCGCGACTCGCTGCAGGTCAACACGGCGACCGCGACGCCGGACAACAAGGTCGAGGTCACCTTCGACAAGCCGCAGTTCGTCAACAAGAACAAGGTCATCAGCGCGATGGTCGTGCCCCAGCACGTCTGGAGCACCGTGCCGGACCCGACGACCTACACGAACCCGAACCCGGTCGGCACCGGGCCGTACCAGGTGAAGTCGTTCACCTCGCAGACCGTCACGGTCGCGCGGCGGGCCGAGTACTGGCAGGAACTGCCCAAGGTTCCGGAGATCCAGTACACCTCGTACAACGACAACACGGCGCAGACCACCGCGCTGGCGTCCGGTGCGAGCCAATGGTCGTACGTCTTCATCCCGGACTACCAGAAGCTTTACGTCGACAAGGACCCGAAGAACCACAAGCTGTGGTTCCCGTCCGGGCTCGGTATCCACGGCCTGTGGCTGAACACGACGGTCGCGCCGTTCGACAACGCCGCACTGCGGTCGGCGATGAGCGACGTGCTGGACCGCGAGACGATCTTCGTACGTGGCGAGGCGCGGCTCTTCCCGAAGCTGGAGTCGCCTACCGGTATGCCGTTGCCCGCCGGTGACTCGTTCCTCGCGCCGGAGTACAAGACCGCGCGGTTCGCGGTCGACGTCGACAAGGCGAAGCAGAAGCTGACCGCCGCCGGGTTCACATTGGACGGTGGCGTGCTCAAGGCGCCCGGTGGCAAGCCGGTCACGATCGAGCTGACCAACCCGTCCGGCTGGTCGGACTACCTGACGGTGCTGGACATCATCAAGAACGACCTGAAGAAGATCGGCATCGAGGCGACCGTGCGCACGCAGACCGCGGACGCGTGGACGACCGACTTCGCGAACGGCCGGTTCCAGGGTTCGCTGCGGTGGACCAACACCGGAGCCACGCCGTACGAGATGTACCAGAACATCATGGACGGCAACGAGGTCAAAGCGATCGGCCAGACCGCCGCGGTGAACTTCGGGCGCTACAACAACCCGGACGCCACGGCCGCGCTGGCGGAGTACGCGAACGCCGCCGACGACGCGACGCGGGCCAAGAGCCTCGCGACGCTGCAGAAGATCATGGTGGAGCAGGTTCCGATGATCCCGACGTCGGCCGGTCCGATCGGCGCCGAGTACAGCACCAAGAGCTGGGTCGGCTGGCCGTCGGAGCAGGACCCGTACGGTCCGCCGCAGGCGACCCTGCCGAACGCGCTCCAGATCGTCATGAAGTTGAAGCCTGCCTCATGACGTACGAGGTCGCGCTGGAAGCAAAGGGTCTGGTCAAGACCTACAAGCGCGTGCGCGCGGTGCAGGACGTCTCCATCGTCCTGCGCCGCGGGCGCGTGACCGCCCTCGTCGGCGAGTCGGGATCGGGTAAGTCGACGGTGGCGAAGCTGCTGGCGCGGCTGGTGGAGCCCACCGCGGGCGAGATCCTGCTGGACGGCGAGAAGGTGCGCCGGGTCCGGGAGTACCGGCGCAAGGTGCAGATGGTGTTCCAGGACCCGTTCGCGTCGCTGAACCCGGTGCACACGATCCGCTACCACCTCACCCGGCCGCTGAAGATCCACAAGCGGCCGGAGACGCCCGAGGAGCTGCTGGAACGGGTGCACCTGCCCGCGGACTTCGCGGCGCGCTACCCGCACGAGCTCTCCGGAGGACAGCGGCAGCGCGTCGCCATCGCGCGGGCGCTCGCCGCCAACCCCGAGGTGCTGCTCGCCGACGAGCCGGTGTCCATGTTGGACGTCTCCATCCGGCTCGGCGTGCTGAACCTGTTGCTGGACCTCAAGGAACGGCTGAAGCTGGCCGTCCTCTACATCACCCACGACATCGCGTCGGCGCGGTACTTCGCGGACGAGACGTTCGTGATGTACGGCGGGCAGATCGTCGAGGGTGGCGACAGCGAGTCCGTGACGCAGAATCCAGCGCACCCGTACACGCAGCTGCTGATCGAGTCCGCGCCCGACCCGGAGCGGGCCGTGGTCGCGCTCGACGCGCCGGTGGAGGACGTCGCCGAGAAATCGACCGGCTGCCAGTTCGCGGCCCGCTGCCCGAAGGTGCAGACGCGGTGCTGGACCGAGCTGCCGCCCCGCAAGGACGTCGGAGACGGGCACTGGGCGGCCTGCTGGCTCTACGCGGAGGCGGCGGCATGAGGTTCCTGCTGCGGCGCGCGGTGTTCTACCTGATCACGCTGTGGGCGGCGATCACGGTGAACTTCCTGCTGCCGCGCCTGCTGCCGGGCGATCCGGTGCAGGCGATGATCACGAAGATGGGCGGCCGGATGAGCAGCGAGGCGATGGCCTCGCTGTACATCCTGTTCGGCCTGGACGACAACAAGCCGATCTGGCAGCAGTACTTCGACTACTGGGGCACGCTGCTTCGCGGGGACCTCGGGCTGTCGTTCACGTTCTTCCCCACGCCGGTCGCTGACGTGATCTCGCAGAGTCTGCCGTGGACGGTCGGGCTGATCGGCGTCACCACGGTGATCGCGTTCGTGCTCGGCACGCTCGCCGGCGTCTACGCCGGGTGGAAGCGTGGTTCGTGGCTCGACTCGCTCATCCCGGTGACGACGTTCCTGTCGTCGATCCCGTACTTCTGGCTCGGGCTGATCGCGATCTCGGTGTTCTCGCTCGGCCTGGGGATGTTTCCCGCGTCGGGTGGCTTCGCGGCGGGGCTGGTGCCGGAGTGGTCCTGGGAGTTCATCGGCAGCGTGCTGGAGCACGCCGTCCTGCCCGGCATCACGATCGTGGTGAGCTCGATCGCAGGCTGGATCCTCGGCATGCGCAACATGATGGTGACGGTCGCGGCGGAGGACTACGTGCTGGTCGCGCGGGCCAAGGGCCTGACGCAGCGGCGGATCATGTTCGCCTACGCCGCACGCAACGCCGTGCTGCCGTCGATCTCGGGTTTCGCGCTGTCGCTGGGCTTCATCGTCGGCGGCGCGCTGCTGGTGGAGATGGTGTTCTCCTACCCGGGGCTCGGATACGTGCTGTTCCAGAGCATCGGCGGGAAGGACTACCCGTTGATGCAGGGCGTGTTCCTGGTGATCACGCTGGCGGTGCTGGTGGCGAACCTGCTCGCGGACGTCGGCTATCTGCTGCTCGACCCGCGCACGCGCAGGGAGGGCTGATCTCACGATGAACTTCAAGACCAAGCTCGGCCTGGGAATCCTGGCCTTCTTCGCGCTCATGGCCGTGATCGGCGAGTGGATCGCGCCCTACGACCCGTCCGAGATGGGCGACGACCTCCTGTCGCCACCCTCCGGCGCGCACTGGTTCGGCACGACGATGACCGGGCAGGACATCTTCTCTCAGGTGCTCGTGGGCACCAGGGGAGTGATGGTCGTCGGGCTCGTCTGCGGGGTGCTCGCGACGATCCTGTCCATTCTGGTCGGTGTGACCGCGGGCTTCCTCGGCGGCGCGGCGGACGAGACGTTGTCCGCGCTGTCGAACGTCTTCCTGGTGATCCCGGCGCTGCCGCTGATCATCATCGTGGCCTCGCTGCTGCCGTCGGCGGACTCGGTGCTGATCGCGATGGTGATCAGCCTGACAGCGTGGGCGTGGGGCGCGCGGATCCTGCGTGCGCAAACGTTGTCGTTGCGGCACCGGGACTTCGTGTTGGCGGCGCGCGCGTCCGGTGAACGCACCTGGCGCATCATCGTCTTCGAGATCCTGCCGAACCTGACCGCGGTGATCGCCTCCGGTTTCGTCGGCACGGTGATCTTCGCGGTGATGCTGCAGATCACGCTGTCGTTCGTCGGCGTGGTCAGCCTGTCGACCTGGAACTGGGGAACGATCCTGTTCTGGGCGCAGAGCAACCAGGCTCTCGGGCAGGGCGCGTGGTGGTGGTTCGTCCCCGCCGGCCTGTGCATCGCGCTGCTCGGCACGGCGCTGGCTTTGATCAACTTCGGGATCGACGAGTACGCGAATCCCCGCCTGCGGAAGGTGCGCGCATGAGCCCGGTGCTGGAGATCCGTGACCTCTCGGTGGACTACGGCTCGTTGCGAGCCGTGCACAACGTCTCGCTCTCGCTCGAAAGAGGCGAGGTGCTCGGGCTTGCGGGGGAGAGCGGCAGCGGGAAGTCCACTTTGGCCTATGCCGCGACCCGGCTCCTGCAGTCGCCGGGGCGGGTGGCCTCCGGCGAGGTGCGGTTCAAGGGCCACGACCTGCTGGCGTTGAGCGAGAAGCAGCTGCAGGTGCTGCGCTGGAGCGAGATCGCGATCGTGTTCCAGGGCGCGATGAACGCGTTGAACCCGGTGATCTCCGTGGCCACCCAGATCGACGACGTGCTGCGCACGCACCGGTCGGCGCTGACCCGTTCCGAGCGGACCGCCCGAGCCCGCGAGCTGCTGTCGCTGGTCGGCATTCCGGTGGACCGGCTCACCGCGTACCCGCACCAGCTCTCCGGCGGCATGCGGCAGCGTGTGATGATCGCCATGGCGCTCGCCCTGGAGCCCGAGGTCGTCATCATGGACGAGCCGACCACCGCGCTGGACGTCGTGGTGCAGCGCCAGATCCTCGGCCAGATGATGCGACTCCGGGAAACCCTCGGCTTCTCGATCATCTTCATCACCCACGACATCTCGCTGCTCGTCGAGTTCTCCGACCGCATCGCGATCATGTACGGCGGCCGGGTCGTCGAGGAGGCGCCGGCGTCCGAGATCTACCACGCCGCACGCCACCCGTACAGCCAGGGCCTGCTCGCGTCGTTCCCCGCGCTGCGCGGCCCGCGCCGTGAGCTGCGCGGCATTCCCGGCTCACCGCCGGACCTGCGTTCGATGCCGACGGGGTGCCCGTTCCACCCGCGTTGTCCCCACGCCATCGACGTCTGCTCCACGAAGACACCGCCGCTCGAATTCGTGCAGGAACGTCGTCGCGTGGCGTGCTGGTTGGAGGAAGTACATGTCTGAGATCACCGCCGGGCTGCCCGCCGACTTCTTCTGGGGCGTCGCGACATCGGCCTACCAGATCGAGGGCGCCCACGACGTCGACGGCCGCACACTGTCCATTTGGGACACCTACTGCCGTCGTCCCGGCGCCGTGGTGAACGGCGAGACCGGCGACGTGGCCTGCGACCACTACCACCGCATGCCCGCCGACGTCTCCATGATCGCGCGCCTCGGCGTCGACAAGTACCGCTTCTCCGTGTCGTGGCCGCGCGTGCAGCCACACGGCCGCGGCCCGGCCAACGCCAAGGGCCTCGACTTCTACTCCCGCCTCGTCGACGAGCTGCTGTCCAAGGGCGTCGAACCCTGGCTCACGCTCTACCACTGGGACCTGCCGCAGGAGCTCGAGGACCAGGGCGGCTGGCCCCACCGCGACACCGCCTACCGTTTCGCCGAGTACGCCGCCCTCGTGCACGACGCGCTGGGCGACCGGGTCGCGACGTGGACGACGCTCAACGAGCCGTGGTGCTCCGCGATGCTCGGCTACTACGTCGGCCGCCACGCCCCCGGCCGCACGAACTTCGCCGAAGCCATGCGCGCCGTCCACCACCTTCTGCTCGGCCACGGCCTGGCGTCGCAGGAGCTGCGTTCGCGTGGCGTCGAGTCCCTGGGCATCACCCTGAACATGGGCGTGTCCACCCCGGCCTCCGACGCCCCGCGCGACGTGGACGCCGCTCGCCGCGCCGACGGGCTGGGCACCCGGATCTACATGGATCCGCTGGTGCACGGACGTTATCCCGAGGACGTGCTCGTGGACATCGCCGAGCGCGGCGCCGAGATCCCGGTCCGCTCCGGCGACCTGGAGATCATCTCCACACCGATCGACATCCTGGGCGTCAACTACTACACCTCGCACGTCTTCAAGGCGACCGACGACCCCGCGAACCCCGAGGTCGTGCCGCAGGGCCGCCCGGTCACCCACATGGACTGGGAGATCGTGCCCGAGGGCATCACCGGGCTCCTGGTCCGCCTCCAGCAGGACTACGGCGTGCCGATGGTGATCACCGAGAACGGCGCCGCGTTCGACGACACCGCCGACGAGGACGGCTTCGTCGCCGACGTCGGCCGGGCGGGATACCTGGAGTCGCACATCTCCGCCGTCGCCGAGGCCGTCCGGTCCGGGGCGGACGTGCGTGGCTACTTCGCCTGGTCGTTGATGGACAACTTCGAGTGGGCCTACGGGTATGACAAGCGGTTCGGCATCGTGCGGGTCGACTACGAGACTCAGCAGCGCACGTTGAAGCAGAGCGCGCAGTGGTACCGCGATCTGATCACCAAGGCGCGTTCGTAAGCCCTCTGAACCCGGCCCGGTCCCATGCCTCGGATCTCCCTCGTTGACGATCACAGAACGCGTTGAAACCCGGCAGAAACGGACCCCGCTGCCCCCACGCGGCGTAGATCACGTCCGAATGTACTAGCTAAGGCATGCCTTAGTTAAGTTAGGGTTACTTTACGACGCTCAGGATCGCCACGAGAGGACCGCGATGGAACCGGTGTTAGACCTGGCCGGAATCGGCTTCGGCCCGTCCAACCTCGCTCTCGCGATCGCGGTCGAAGAACACGAACGACCCGTGCGGGCGCGGTTCTTCGAGAAGCAGCCGCGGTTCGGCTGGCACCGGGGGATGCTGCTCGAGGACGCCACCATGCAGGTGTCGTTCCTCAAAGACCTTGTCACACTGCGCAACCCCACGAGCACTTTCAGTTTTCTCTGCTACCTGCGCGATCGTGGCCGGTTGATCGATTTCGTCAACCACAAGAACATGTACCCGCTGCGCAAGGAGTTCCACGACTACTTCGAGTGGGCGGCGGAACGGGTCGGGCACCACGTCGCGTACGGGACCGAGGTCAGCGGTGTGCGCGTCGAAGGCGACCATTTCGAGATCACGACGGGCGCGGAGACCGTGAAGGCGCGCAACCTGGTGCTCGCGACCGGGCTCGAGGCGAGCCTGCCGGACGGGATCGAGCCGAGCGAGCGGGTCTGGCACAACCGGGACCTGCTGCACCGCGTCGACTCGGTCAAGGATCCGCGTCACGTCGTCGTGGTCGGCGCCGGGCAGAGTGCGGCCGAGGCGGTGGCGTTCTTCCACGACCGGTTCCCCGGGACCGAGGTGCACGGGGTGTTCGCGCGGTACGGGTACAGCCCGGCCGACGACAGCTCGTTCGCGAACCGGATCTTCGACCCCGCGGCGGTGGACGACTTCTACGGCGCGCCCGAGGACGTCAAGCAGCGCCTGATGGGCTACCACGCCAACACGAACTACGGCGTCGTCGACCATGACCTGATCGAGGAGCTCTACCGGCGGGTCTACCGGGAGAAGGTGCTGGGCAAGCCGAGGTTGTTGCTGCACAACACTTCCCGGCTCACCGACGTGAATCCCGACGGCAAGTGCGTGATCGAGTCGCTGTCGGACGGTTCGCGGCTGCCGATCGACGCCGACGTCATCGTCTACGCGACCGGATACCGTCCGGCGAATCCGGTCGGGTTGCTGGGTGATCTCGCGGACGACTGCGAGCGCGACGAGCGTGGGCGTTTGAAGATCACCCGTGATTATCGTGTGGTCACGAACAAAGCGGTGCCCGGCGGAATCTACCTGCAGGGCGGCACGGAACACACGCACGGCATTACGTCGGCGCTGCTCTCGAACACCGCGGTGCGTGTCGGGGAGATTCTCGACTCGATTCTGCGGCGGCCTTCCGGGCTGACCGAACCGGTGTCGAAACTGGCAGCGCATGTGTAGCGAAGATCAAGTAGTACTTCAGGAGAGGACCCGGTCATGACCAACCCGTTCGAGGACCCGCAGGGCCGTTTCTTCGTGCTGGTCAACGAAGAGCAGCAGCATTCGCTGTGGCCCGCGTTCGCGGAGGTGCCCGCCGGGTGGACCACGGTGTTCGGCGAGGAGAGCCGCGAGGCGTGCCTTGCCTACGTGGAGGAGAACTGGACGGACATGCGGCCGCTCAGCATTCGTGTTTGATTGCCGCTGCTCCGCAGACGGCGGCGAGTTCGCCGGGAAGTCGGTCGTCCGGCCGACTCGCTCGCACCGAAATGGGCTTCGCCGATTTCGGCACGAGCGGGTGACCGGACGACCGACGCGAACTCGCGGAGTTACTCGGCCAGGTACTGCGCGAACGTCTTGACGCCTACCGCGCGGTCCGGGGCCAGGTTCCCGCCCGCGCGGTAGGCGCGATACGTCGCCCCTGGCGCCTTCAGCTGCACGAGGGTGCGTCGCTTTCCGGTGTGGCTCAGGTACATCCGGGCGAGGTCGACGCCTTCGTGGATCTCCGGCCCGCCCATCTCGGGAGCCATTCCGGCCGGTGCCTGCTGCGCCAGCGACGCGAGTTCAAGTCCTACCTCGGCCGGGTCGATCGGCTGGAAGCGGAAGCCCGGCACGATCATCAACGGCAGCTTCGACGTCTTCTCGAAGATCTGGTGCAGCAGGGTGTGGAACTGGGTGGCGCGCAGGATCGTGAACGGCACCCCGGACTCGATGATCAGCCGCTCGGCCGCGAGCTTCTGCTTGTAGTAGGAGAGCGGGACCCGGTCGCAGCCGACGATCGAGACGTAGACCAGGTGCGCGGGCCGGGCCGCGAGCACGGCGCGTGCCATGTCGGCCTCGCGTCGGAACGACGTCGCGCAGTGCACGACCACGTCCGCGCGCAGGGCGTTCAAACCCCTGCCACGCAACAGATCCGTGCCGGTGGACCGGGAGACTGACTTGGCTGCCGGGAGCGCGGCGACGACATGCTTGCCGAGCGCGCCCTGGCCACCCGTGACGACGAAGGTCATACCTCCACCCTGGCACGGTGGTAGTACGCGAGCACGATGGCTCCGGTCACCGCGGCGGCCGCGCTGACGACGAGGCCGGCCTGGGTCAGTCCGTTCATGCCCGCGCCCTCGCCGACCAGCTTGATGCCGATCCATGCCGCGACGATCGGGTTGATCACGGTCTGCCCGGCCACGACGAGGTCCGGTGGACCGGCCGCGTAGCCGAGCTGGATGAACCACGCGCCGACGAGGAAGGTCACGACCAGCCCTGTCAGCGACACCCATTCGATCCGCGGCAGCGCGGTCGTGACGTCCCTGACCAGCACCGCGACCAGCCCGTACGCGATTCCGGCTCCGACCGCGAGCGCCAGTGCCCGCACCGCGCCCGTCTGGAACGTCGCGACCACCGTGCACACCAGCACGCCCGCGAGCACCAACTGCCCGGCCTGCAACGCCACCTTCGGCGAGATCTCGGTGGGCACGGCCGCGCCCGCCGTGATCGACACGAACGCCACGATCCCGGCGGTGGCCACCAGGACCGCCACCGTGAGCAGACCGCTCAGCCGCCGTGCCCGCACCACGGCGATGATCGGGATCGCCAGCGCGTTCAACGGCGCCACCACCGACACCGGCGCCAACGACAGGGCCAGCACCTGCAGCACCGCACACGCGAGCAGGACGAAGAAACCGGCGACCCATCGACGACTGCTGACGAGCCGGTGCGCCGAGGTCAGCTTCAGGCCCGACAGCTCCCGCACACCGGCGTGCTGCCACATCGCGCCGAGTGCGCTGCACCCGGCCGCTAGTACCGCGCACAGGATCGCGACCCCGACCACGTGCCAAGCGTACGCCGGCGCTGCTATGGTTCATTACATGAGTAACGAACCAGGGAAGTAACCCATGTTCGACGACCGGAGCCCGATCTACCGGCAGATCGCCGACCGGATCAAGGCGGACGTGGTCAGCGGGGCGTTGAAGGCGGACGAACAGGTCATGTCGACCAACCAGTATGCCGCCTACTACCGGATCAACCCGGCGACCGCGGCGAAGGCCTTTCAGCAGCTCGTGGACGAGAAGGTGCTCTACAAGAAGAGGGGGATCGGGATGTTCGTGAGCACGGAGGCTCGCGACATGCTGCGGGCACAGGGGAGGGAGACCTTCTTCGGCGAGGTCGTGGATCCGATGGTGGCGGAGGCGCTCGCGATCGGCATTCCGCTCGCCGACGTCATCCGCCGCATCGAGCAGCACGAGAAGGGGGACGTGTGATGCGCGTAGAGGTCCAGGGTCTGAGCGTGCGCTACGGCGACGTCACGGCGTCGATGACATGAGCTTCTCCCTGGCAGGCAACAAGATCTACGGCCTGCTCGGGCGCAACGGCTCCGGTAAGACCAGCCTGATGTCGGCGCTCGCCGGCTACCGCAAGCCGCTCGGCACCGTTCTCGTCGACGGTGAGCCGGTCTTCGAGAACGCTCGCCGCGATGCGGAACGTCTGCCTCGTCCGGTACACCGCCGATGCCGCGGACAAGGGCGAGAAGGTCGTCGGCGCATTGCACTTCGGCAAGGCGTGGCGGGACAGCTGGGACCACGACTACGCGCACGAGCTGGTCGAGCTGTTCAAGATTCCGTTGAAGACCAAGGTCGGTGAGCTCTCGCTGGGCCAGCGCTCCGCGCTCGGTGTCGTGATCGGGCTCGCCAGCCGCTCGCCGCTGACGATGCTCGACGAGTCGCACCTCGGCATGGACACGCCGACCCGGTACGCGTTCTACGACGCGCTGCTCAACGACTTCATGGCACACCCACGGACGATCCTGATCTCCACGCATCTCATCGAGGAGCTCGGCTCGTTGCTGGAGGAGGTCGTGATCATCGACCGGCGGACGGCTGGTGCTGCAGGAGGAAGCGGACACGCTGCGGTCGCGCGGCACCGAGGTCACCGGTGACGCGTCCGATGTCGACACGTTCACCGCGGGGCTGACCGTGCTGAGCGAGAAGTCGTTGGGACGTACCAAGGCCGCGATGGTCTACGGCGCCCTCGACGACTCGCAGCTCATCCGCGCCCGTCAGCTCGGCCTCGAACTCGGCCCGATCGCGCTGCAGGACCTGTTCGTGCACCTCACCGAACCCGTTGGGGGACGCGGTGAAGATCTTCCGTCAGCTGACCGCGTCGCTCGTCCTGTTCAGCGCGATGGTCGCGGCCGGTGTGTTCGTGTTCGCTCTCGTCGTCGTGTTCGTGGTCTCGGCCTTCCGCGACATCGAGATCAGTGCGTGGAACGTCGTCACCGCCCAGATCGCCCGCTGGTACATGCTCTTCGTGGGTGTTTACGCGATCCACAACATGTTGCCGGTCGCCGTCGCGCACGGCCGCACCCGCCGCGAGTTCCTGGCGGCGGCAACGGGTTTCACCGTTGTGGTCGCCGCGGCGATGGCGCTCGCGGCCTGGGCTCGGGTTCCTCGTCGAGGGCGGCATCTACGCCCTGATGGGCTGGAACGCCGACGAACACGGCTCGCCGCAGGCTTACTTCCTGTTGTTCCTGGTGTGGTGCGCGGTCGGGGCTTTCGTCGCGGCGGCGTTCGACCGCTACGGCGCGGGCGGGATCCTCTCGTTGCCCATCGGCCTGGCGCTGGTGGTGTTCACGGGTGTGCGGGTGCCGGGGTCGGGGGACCTGCCGTTCATCCGCAACATTCCGAGCCTGCTCGGCGGTGGCTGGCACCTCGTGTCACTGGCGGCCTGGGTGGTGGCGATGCTGGGAACGTGGGCCATCGCACGTGACATGCCGATCCGGAGCCGCACCACGTAAGGAGCCTCACCTGACCGCCAGTTCGGTGGTGCGGTGGCGTTCCATCAACTCCAGCACCTCGGCGGTCGGCGGGTGCGAGATGGCCTCACGCGCCGAGCGGACGACCTCCAGCGACTCGGTCAGGTGCGCGCGGACGAACTGCTCGCGCGCGTCCGGGCTGGTCGACGCGAGCTGGATCTCGGCATCGGTCGGCATGCCGGGCATGTCGTGTCCCGCATGGTTGTTCACGTACGGCGCGTCGAGCAGCGCGCGCAGCCTGGTCAACTCGGCGTTGCGGTGCTCGATCAGCTCGGGCTTCGAGGCCAGCGCGAGCAGCTTGAGCGCCTGCTCGTCGGTGGCGATCGCGAGTTCTACGAACGCCCGTTCCGTTGCGCCGTAACCCGGTGATCGCGCCGGTTGCGGCTGCGGTGGTTCCTGCTGGCAGGCCGAGAGAAGGCCTGCCAGCAGGAGCACGATCACCCGTGGTTGCCGGCGTGGTCGCACTTGATCACCACGTTCAGGCAGTTGCGGACGCGGCGTTCCATCTCCTGCCTCGGCCACACGTTGAAGAAGTCGCCGTGCATCGTCTGCCCGGTGCCCGACGACAACCGCAGGCCCGCCGTGCTGCCGTTGACCGGGTACCGCAGCACCATCCGCAGCTTCGGCACCGACACCGGGTGGCTCGACGGGCAGCCGCCGGCGACAGGGTAGGTCATGTGCGACTTGTGGTCGGCGGAGTCGAGGTTGCGGCCGTCCCAGCACTGCGGGAAGTCCAGGTACGTCTCCAGCATCGTGCCCGCCGGGCACTGGACGAAGTTCTTGGACGGGTTCACGTGCCCGGCGTGCAGGCACGACCAGCGGGCGATGCTGTCGTTGTCGCCGGTGGCCTTGGCGTTGCCCGCGACGATCTTCAGCCCGTACGGCGTCGGCTGGATCGCCGCCGGGTTGTTCACGCCCTCGCCGAGGTAGTAGAAGGTGATCCCGGTCGGCGCGATCGCGGTGGTGCCGCGGTAGAGGGACGGCACCCAGTACGAGGAGATGTCCGTGGCCGGGTCGCAGTTCCCGGCCGAACCCTCCAGGGACTGCTGGGTCGAGCGGGCGTTGGTCGAGTGGTTGCCGAAGAAGTCGTGCAGGTGCGAGGCACCCGCGAGGCCGGGCAGCACGATCGGGTCGTCGGGCAGGCGGTGGCTGAGCTTGCAGTCGGCGACGAACTCGGCGACGCGAACAGGTTCTCCCTGTGCGGCAACGGGAATGCTGAGCACGGCTGCGACGAGTCCGACGACGGTGGCCAGGTGGAACAAGGGCTTCCTCATTGAAGCTTCCTCTCCGCTGGGTGGAGCGTTCGCCCGCCAGGAGAGCGCTCTCACGCCAGTCGAGCATGACTCAGCTCACAACCGGTCGTCAACGCGGGAGGTGCCGGTCGGCGTTCCGGTTTTCTTGACACCGCATGCCCGCAGCCTCGACCCTCGGAAACGGAGAGCGCTCTCACGCGCCGCCGCACGTCCGTTCTCCGGTCCCCAGGAGCATTCATGCCAGGAAGCCTTCAACGCGGAAGACTCCCATTCCTCGTCGCCGCGGTCCTCACCGCAGCGCTGATCACGCCCGCGCAGGCTGCGGGCCCGTTGCTCTCGCAGAACCGTCCCGTCACCGCGTCCTCCAGCGAGAGCTCCGTTTTCGCCCCGTCGGCCGCGGTCGACGGCGACCCCGGCACCCACTGGTCGAGCGAGTTCCGCGACCCGCAGCACATCCAGATCGACCTGGGCTCGGTGGCGTTGGTCGACCAGGTGACGCTGGCGTGGGAAACCGCGCACGCCAGAGCGTTCACGCTGAGAATCTCGCCCGACGGCAACACCTGGCACGACGTGCACACCACCACGACAGGCCCCGGTGGCACCCAGACGCTGCCGGTCGCCGGCACGGGCCGGTATGTGCGACTCGACCTCACCCAGCGCGCCACGCAGTGGGGCTACTCGTTGTGGGAGTTCCAGGTCTACGGCACGGGAGGCGATCCCACGCCGGCTCCGCCGCTGCCACCGAATCCCCAGTTCCCAGGCAGGCTGGTGTGGGCGGACGAGTTCAACGCCCCGGCGGGCACCGGACCGGACGCCGCGAAGTGGACGCCGGAGACCGGGCCGGGCGTGAACAACGAGCTGCAGTACTACACGAACAACAACAACGCGCGGCACGACGGCAACGGCAACCTGGTCCTGCAGGCCCGCCGGGAGGTGACACCGGGAAGCGCGTGCCCGCCGGACCCGATCAGCGGCAGCACGACCTGCCAGTACACGTCGTCGCGGCTCGACACGCACGGCAAGTTCAGCTTCACCTACGGCCGGGTCGAGGCGCGGATCAGGGTGTCGACCAGCCAGGGGCTGTGGCCCGCGTTCTGGTTGCTGGGCGCGGACTTCTTCGACAAGCGCACGCCGTGGCCGAACTGCGGCGAGATCGACGTCATGGAGCACGTCGGGCGCGAGCCGAACCGGCTCTACTCCACGCTGCACGCACCGGCATACCACGGCGCGGGCGGGTTCGGTCAGCCGCTGGACCTGAACCAACCGGCGGCCGCGCAGTTCCACACGTTCGCGGTGGAGTGGGACTCCAGCCACATGACCTTCAGCGTCGACGGCAACAACTTCTTCACCGCCGACAGGAACCAGCTGGAGTCCACGCGCGGCCCGTGGGTCTACGACCACCCGTTCTTCATCATCATCAACAACGCTGTCGGCGGCGACTTCCCCGGCCCGCCCGGGCCGGGGACTCAGCTGCCGCAGGACATGGTGCTGGACTACGTCAGGGTGTTCCAGTGATCGCAACCTTGGCGGGCGGTGAGACGTCAAACGCCTCGGTGACCGCTTCGACCTCGATGCTCGCGGTCTCCCCGGCGGTCAGCGGGATCGCGGGCACGAAGTACGCGTCGTTGGTGGTGCCGCCGAGGAAGATCCGTGTGGTGCCGGTCCACTTGTAGACCCGGTACTGCCGGATCGCACCGGGTGAACGGGTCCAGGTGAGCCGTGCCGACGCCGTCGTGGCGTTGGTGCGGCTCACCTGCTCGACCTGGACGTTCGACGGTGCCACGACCGGAGTGAGCACCGGGTCCGAGACGCCGATCCGGCCGATGAACGCGGTGATCGCGGCACCCGGCAGCACCCGCAGCGTGATCTCGGTCAGCGTCGCACCCGCGTGCTCGCCCAGCGGGAAGACGCTGCGCCGCCACGCCCCGGACACGCCACCGAGGTCGAGCACCTTCTCGGTGGTGCCGATCCGCAGGATGGCCTGCAGACGTGACGGGCCGGCGCCGGTGCGGTGCACGACCTCCAGCTGGCTGCGCCCGGACAGCTTCAGCGACGTCGCGAACAGCTTGACGTCGTTGGCGGACAGGGGAGTGCCGGTGATCTTGAGCGCGGTGCCGCCCTCGTACGGGTCGTCGAAGTCGAGCGACGGCACGACCTTGGTGCCGGTGCCGGTGACGCTCCACCGCCACGTCGGCAGCACGTCCTGCAACGCCAGGTTGTTCCATGCCTGCGTCGACCGCACCGCGCCGCCGACCGCGTACTTCTTGCCGTGCCCGGTGTTGAAGTTCGTCACGAACGGCAGCGTGGTGACCGGCGTCAGTTCGGTGACGTAGTGGGCCACGCCCTTCCAGCTCGCCGTGGTCGTGGTGTTCGACGGGTCTCCGTTCGGGCCGACCCAGAACCTGTTGTCGCGGGTGTAGAAGTCGGCCGGGCTCGCCGAGGACTTGTACGTCCACTCCGGACGGTAGAAGCCCAGCGAGGTGACGTGCGGCTTGCCCTCGGGGAAGACGGAAGCCCAGCCGACGCTCGTGTTGTACCCGTTCGACTCGACGTCCACACCGGACGCGAGGTCGTACGGGCTGCGGCCCAGCTGCCGTGCCAGGTTCGCCGAGTTCTGCAACCCCTGCTGGCTCCACCAGAAGTTCAGGAACATCTCGTCGGAGGGCTGGAAGAACATCTGGTTACGCGCAGTGAGGGCGTTCTGCCAGGAGACGGAACCGCTGTCGGTCATCGCGTCGTACCAGATGACCCGCAGACCGCTCTTCTTCATGTAGACGATGAAGTCGCGCATGTCCGTGGGCCAGCTGGGTGTTGCCGCCCGCGGTCTCCTGGTTGAGGAACCAGCCGTCGAACCCGTAGTGCCGGGCGACCTGGATCATCTTGTCCGCCACCGGGAACCGGTCGCCCTCGCGCCTGACGAAGTCGCGGACCCACTGGATCTGGCCGCCGTACGCGGTGGGCGGGAGGAACACGTTGCCGATCACGCGCACGCCGTTGCGGTGCGCGGCGTCGGTGACGGTCGGGTTCGGCGCGAGGATCAGGCCCTCGGACGCCGAACCGCCCCAGAACACGATCTCGTCGATGTACTGCCAGTAGTTCGTGGCGTAGTAGTTCATGTCGAGCGCGCCCTGCGCGGGGTTGTTGCTCGTCGGCGCGTATGCCACCAAAGCCTGCACCCGCGCCTCGCCCGTGTGGGCGTGCGCGTTGGCCGGCCGGTTCGGGACGACTCTTCGCGCGAGCGGCACCGAGCTGCGGTTGTACTTCGCGTCCCGGTCCGTCACCGGGTCCCAGTTCAGGATCGTGGCGGGATGCCAATAGGACGCGTACGGCTGAGCGACTGCCTCGGCCGCGGACGCGGGTGTCTCGGGCAGCAGGCCGGTGAGAGCCGCTGTCGAGCTCAGTACGAGGAACTGTCTCCGGGTGGGCACGCGATCACCCTTGTGGGCCAGTCGATTCGCCGTATACCGCCGCTGCGGTGACTCCATCGGACGACAATTCCGTGATCTGCTGCGCTGTGTAACCGAGCTCGGTCAGGATCTCCGTGTTGTGCTCGCCGAGACACGGCGCGTGCCGCCGAACGGACGCAGGCGTTGCCGAGAACCTGGCCGGTGGCGGCACGATCCGGATGGTGCCCTCGGTGGGATGCTCCGCGGTGTCCAAACGAGACACCACGTCCTGAAGGTCGGCGACGCGTCCGAACGGGATGCTGTGCCGCGCGCACAGCTCCTCCCACTCGTCGGTGGTCCGTTCCACCGCCAGCTTCGCCATCAGGTCGTAGAACTCCTCGAAGTTCTCGTACAACGCGTCCGGGGTGTCGAACCGCGGATCCACCGCGAGGTCCGGCCGTCCCGCGACGGTGAAGAAGTCCGCGACGTTGCGCCCGCCGTACGTGGCGATGCACGCGAAGCCGTCCTTGGTGCGGACGGCACGGTGGTTCGGCTGAAGTGACCGCGCGAACCCGAAAGGACCGTGTGCGGGCACGTAGGTCTCCCCGCCCAGGTGCTCGACGAGGTTGAAGGCCAGCATCGTGTCCGTCATCGGAACCTCGATGTGCTGTCCTTCTCCTGTCCGTTCCCTGTGCATCAACGCCGCCAGCACCGAGTACGCGATCGTCAGCGAGCTGACCTTGTCCGCCAGCAAGGTCGGCACTGATGGAGGCGTAGTCGAGCCCGAGCCGTTCGAGCGCCCGCGGCCGCATGTTGGTCACCAGGACATCGGCGGTCGCCACGAGTTCGTGAAAGATTCGCTTGCCACGTTCATCTTTGAGGTCCACGGCAATGGCGCGTTTGTTTCGATTCAGCCCGAGCGTCAGCGAGCTCATGCCAACGTGCTTGTAGGGCGGCGGAAT
This sequence comes from uncultured Actinomycetota bacterium, assembly GCA_963766275.1. Classification (GTDB taxonomy): domain Bacteria; phylum Actinomycetota; class Actinomycetes; order Mycobacteriales; family Pseudonocardiaceae; genus Lentzea. The sequence continues at coordinate 5,654 of CAVYAD010000034.1, read as the reverse complement.
CCGCAGCGAGTCACCTTCCGGGGCCTCGACCTTGACCACGTCGGCGCCGAGGTCGCCGAGGATCTGGGTCGCGTACGGCCCCATCACGACCGTGGAGAAGTCAACAACCCGGATTCCGTCAAGAGCTCCATCCATGTGGCCTAACCCTAGTTGGACCGGGAAACGCTAGCGTCATACCGCCGTCGTAATTGGTAACCCTGCAACCAATCATGAGGTGTCACCGTCGTGCGCATCAAAGCTGTGCTTGCGGCGCTCATCCTGGCGCTGATCCCGGCCACCGCTACCGCGGCGGCCAATCCCTACGAACGCGGCCCGGCACCTTCGGCCGCATCGGTGGAGGCCGCCCGCGGGCCGTTCGCCGTCACCCAGGCCGCCATCGCCCGCCAGTCGAACTTCGGCGGCGGCACGATCTACACCCCCACCAGCGACCTCACCTTCGGTGCCGTCGCGATCTCACCCGGCTTCACCGCCACCCAGTCGTCCGTCGCGCACTTCGGGCCGCGCCTCGCGTCGTTCGGCTTCGTGGTGGTCACCATCAACACCCTGTCCGGCTGGGACGACCCCGACAGCAGGGGCCGTCAGCTGCTCGCGGCACTCGACTACGCGGTCCGCGTCAACCCCCGTGTCGACGCGACCCGCCTGTCGGTGATGGGCCACTCGATGGGCGGCGGTGGGGCACTGCGCGCCTCCGTCACCCGCCCGGCTCTGCAGGCCTCGATCCCGCTGGCCGGCTACCACTCCACGAAGAACTGGTCGGGTGTGAAGGTGCCGACCATGGTGCTGGGCGGCCAGAGTGACCCGACCGCCCCGAACTCACAGCACTCGCTGCCGTTCTACACCTCGATGACCGCCGCACCGGACAAGGCGTTCCTCGAACTGCGCGGCGGCAACCACTCGGATCCCCGCAGCGACAACGTCACGGTGCGCAAGTACACCCTGTCGTGGCTGAAGCGGTTCGTGGACAACGACGTTCGGTACGACCAGTTCCTGTGTCCGGCGCCCACGCCGAACACGCTCATCTCCGCCTACCGCGACACCTGCCCGCACGCCTGATCGTTCAGGCCTGACTTCTGGGGGTGCTGTGCCAGAGCGCGACGGCCAGGCACAGCGGACACCTGGACCCGGCTCACCAGCTAGTGGATCTTGATGAAGGGCGCTTTCATCCACCTCGAGGCGGATGAAAGCGCCCTTCATCAAGTGCGCAGCGCGGTTACTCGTAGGCGATCGCGTCCAGGACGTTGAGCCGGGCGGCGCGGATCGCGGGCAGGATCGCCGCGATCACGCCGACGAACGCGGCGACCACCAGGTACTGGACCATCTTCATCCACGGGAACACGATCTGCTCGAGATGCCCTGGTCCTTCAACGCCTGCACGGCCGACGCCCAGCGCGACACCGACCGCGAGGCCGAGCACCGCGCCGAACACCGAGATCACCACCGACTCGACGGTGATCATCCGCATGACCTGCGACCGCCGCATCCCGATCGCCCGCAGCAGACCCAGCTCACGGGTCCGCTCGATCACCGACAGCGCCAGCGTGTTGATGACGCCGAGCACGGCGATCAGGATCGCCAGCGCCAGCAGGATCTGGATCATCAGCAGGACCGTGTCGAACTGCGCGGTCGTCTGCTTCACGAACTCGCTGCGGTCCTGCACGATGATCTCGGGGTTGTCCGCGAGCAACGGCTCGACGCGCTTCTGCACGTCTGCGGCCGACACGCCCGGCGGGACCTGCAGGAACGCCTGAGCGACTGGTCCGACCGGAAGTTCTGGCCCGCCGACTCCGGCAGCACGAGCGCGCCCTGCAGCACCTGCGACTTGGCCCAGATGCAGCCGACCGTGTACGCCTTCGGCTCGCCCTTGGGCAGCTGCAACGTGACCTTGCTGCCGACCGACCAGCCCTTCTTGGCCGCTGTCCTCGTCGGACGCGAACTGGTCCGCCCCTGAGCGCGCCCATGTCCCGGACTTCGGCTTGAGCGCGAACATCGTCGCCTCGCGGGCACGTCGGTGCGGAGACCGCGAACATCGGCTCTCGCCGTCGACCCGCCTGCGACCAGTATTCGCCGACGCCGCTTGACGCCGTGAGTCTTCTCGATCTCGGCGAGCACGTCCGAGCCGAAACGTCGGCGGCGGAGCCGGTCTGCTCGCCGGAGATGATCAGGTCGGTCTGGAGGTGCCTCGGAGGCCAGCCTCTCGATGACTCGGCTCGCCGACGTGAGCATCACGCTGACCCCGGTGATCAGCGCGATGCCGACCATCAGCGCGGCGGCGGTGATCGCGGTCCGGCGCGGGTTGCGCGCGGAGTTCCGCCTGCCCAGCTTGCCCGGCATCGACCAGGAGAAGCAGCCTCCCCGATCAGCGACACCATCGGCTTGGCCAGGATCGGGGTCAGCAGCGCCACCCCGATGAAGGCGACCAGGACGCCGCCGAGGATCAGACGCAGCGCCGCTCCGGTCGAGCCCGAAGCCCAGTCAGGCCACGCCGCAGCGGCCACGCAGCGCGCCGGCGATCGTGATCTTGGTGAGCGGCCGGTCCGGCGTGGCCGCCTCCCGCATCGCCGCGACCGGCGGCGATCCGTGACGCGCGCAGGGCCGGCATCACCGCCGCGATCACGGTGACGATGATGCCGACCGCGAACGACTCGATGATCGCCGCGGCCGGCACGCCGATCCGCGGCGCAGTTCGAGCCCGCCGACCGAACTCGCGAACAGCTTCGCCAGCAGCGCGCCGACGCCGATCCCGGCCGCCGAGGCCGACGACCGACGCGATCAGGCCGATGACGACCGCCTCCATCATCACCGAGCCGATCACCTGGCCGCGGCTGGCGCCGATCGCCCGCATCAGCGCCAGCTCCCGGGTGCGCTGGGCGACGATGATCGAGAACGTGTTGAGGATGAGGAAGATGCCGACGAACAGCGCCACCGCCGGCGAACCCGAGCAGGATCGTTGTTGAAGAACGTCGAGGCCCTCGTTGATCTGGTCGGCCTGCTCCTTCGGCCAGCTCCGTCGCCGGTCTTGACCGTCGTAGCCGGTCGCCCAGCTTCGCGGCGACGGCGTCACGCAGCGCGTCGTCGCGAGGTGCCCGTCGGCCGCCTTCACGTCGATGCTCGCTGTACGCGTCCGTCTTGCCCAGCATCAGCTTCTGCGCCACCGGCTCGGTGAACGCGACCTCGTTGCTCGCCGCCGAGGCGAGTCCCGGCCGCCCGCGTAGCCGAAGACGCCGACGATCGTGAACGTCTGCTTCGGTTGGCAGCGGTCAGCACGCGCGACCTGCGTCGCCGACCTTGAGCCCGCCGTCTTGGCGAGCGCCGCGTTGACGACGATCTCGTCGTCGGCGCTGCGGCGCCGCGGCCTTCGCGGAGTTCGACGTCCGGCCGGCTCGCCCGTCCAGTTGATGCCGAAGCGCGGCGGGCCGTAGGTGGTCAGCACCTTGCCGTTCTTGCCGATCACCCGGGCGCCGTCGGCGCTGACGATCGCCGTCGGCCTGCGCGACCCCGGACGACCTACTTCACCGCGCGACGATCGGCGGCCGGCGAGCGTGCCGGCGGTCGCTCGCCGTCCATCTCGGCCCTGCGTGCCCGGTTCGGCTGTCACCGACGACGTCCGTGTCTGGCGTAAACGTCGGCGAACAGGTCGGTCGAACGACCGGCCGCAGCGTGTCGGTCAGCACGAACGCGCCGGACACGAACATCACGCCCAGCACCACCGCCAGCGCCGGACAGGATCAGCCGCAGCTTGCGGGACAGCAGGCTCTTGAGGGTCGCCCGAACATCAGCGCCACCTCGGCGTGCAGGTCGAGGCTGCTTCATGCGTGTCGAGCACCGGTCTCGGCGGTCGGGTCGATCAGTTCGTCGACGATCTGGCCGTCGGCGAGGAAGATGACCCGGTCGGCGTAGGAGGCGGCGGTCGGGTCGTGGGTCACCATCACGATCGTCTGGCCGAACTCGCGCGACCGAGTGGCGCAGGAACCCGAGCACCTCGGCGCCGGACTGCGAGTCCAGGTTGCCGGTCGGCTCGTCGGCGAAGATCGACGTCGGGCCGGCGTGACCAGCGCCCGGGCGCAGGCCACCCGCTGCTGCTGGCCGCCGGAGAGCTCGTCGGCCGGTGGCTGAGCCGGTCCCTCAGACCCGACCGTGTCGATCACCGTGTCGAACCACTCCGGGTCGGGCTTGCGGCCGGCGATCGCCAGCGGCAGCAGGATGTTCTCCTCCGCGGTCAGCGTGGGCAGCAGGTTGAACTGCTGGAAGATGAAGCCGACCTTCTCGCGGCGCAGCTTGGTCAGCCCGCTGTCCTTCAGCCCGGTCACCTTGGTGTCACCGACGTACACCTCGCCCCGGGTCACCGTGTCGAGGCCCGGCAGGCAGTGCATCAACGTCGACTTGCCGGAGCCGGACGGGCCCATGATCGCGGTGAACCCGGCCCTTCCAGCTCGACGCTCACCCCCGCGAGCGCGATCACGGCTGCGTCGCCGGACCCGTAGGACTTCCAGACGTCGACGGCTCTCGCCGCGACTCCATCGGACGCGCTCACTTGTCTGTCCCCTCTGTGGGTCTTTAGCGCGCACCATCTTCGGCGACACGGGCACACCGAAGGGTCAGGTTCTTCACTGAGATCGACCCTGAGATTAACCCCGGTCCCCGCCCGAGCCGCAACGCTGAGAGAACTCTCAGGTGCGCTGCGTGCGCGCGAGGTGCTGCCCGGAGGAAACGGTATTTCACTGCTGCGGCAATGTCTTCAGACTTCCGAGGACTACGCCGTCAACTTCCGTCGCATTGGGACTGCATCAGTCCTCAATGGATTCCATGGCGCCTGGGTTTCCGCCACCACGCGTAGTCCTTCGCGCACAGCGTTTGCGGTGAGCCAGCGGTCAGGCCGTCGCGGTACGCGCGCGGCGGGACGGATCCAGTCGGACATGCGCTCGCCGAACGGCGCGTTGAACGCGATCACGCCAGGGGAGTCGAGGACGAGCACCGGGTCCGCTTCGGTGGCGAGCTCCTGGAAACCACCGAAGAAGACCCGGCTCGCGCCCAACTCACGGGCCTTGTCCGCCACCGCGAAGAACGCCGACCCGTGCCCGCGAGCGCGCACTACCAGCTGGTGCGCGCCGAAGTCGGTGTCGAGGAACTCGTCGGTGTACGTGCCGTCATCGGCCAGCACCAGCACGTTCGTGCCGCCGGGGAGTTCCCCGACCTGCCCAGGATGCGTGATGCCGATGACGGTGATGCCCACGCACCCATCCTGGCGGCCGCGTGTTAAGCCTTGGCAGCGTTGGCGTTAAAGAAGTTTCGGGAGAACCTCGGCGCCGAAGAGCCGGACGGTCTCGATGACCGACTCGTGCGGCATGCCGCCGATGTCCACCATCACCAGGTGTGTGTCGATGGACAGGTACTCCGCCAGCTCGTTGAGCCGCGCCGCGACCTCGTCCGGCGTCCCGCACACCGCCGCACCGTCCATGATCGCGTCGACTCGATCTCGCCGTCCCCACGCCACGGGTCCGCAACCGCGCTACTCGGCCAGGTGCGGCCGCCACCGTTCGCGGGCGTCCTCACGGGCGACGAAGACGTGGCTCGGCACGCCGACCCGTCCGGCGGGGAAGCGTTCCCGTAGCGCCGCACCAGCAATACGTACGCTGCGAACCAGTAGGTAGGCAGAG
>CAVYAD010000033.1:0-238179 GCA_963766275.1 uncultured Actinomycetota bacterium | reverse complement strand
ACTCGTCGCGAACCCCATCCGCCTGTCGCGCACGCCGGCCACCTACCGGCTGCGCCCGCCGAAGCTGGAGCCCTGAAGTGCAGGACCCGTTGCAGTTGCTGGACATCCCGTCGTTGCTGAGCGACGAGGAACGCGACATCCAGGCCACCGTCGCGGCGTACCTGACCGACCACGTCCGGCCGCACATCGCCGAGTGGTTCGAGGAAGGCATCCTGCCGCGTGAGCTGGCGCAGGAGCTGGGCAAGCTCGGCGTGCTGGGCATGCACCTCGAAGGCTACGGATGCGCGGGCACGTCGGCGTTGGCGTACGGGCTCGCGTGCCTCGAACTGGAGGCCGTGGACAGCGGCATCCGCAGCTTCGTGTCCGTGCAGGGCTCGCTGTCGATGTACTCGATCTGGAAGTACGGGTCGGAGGAGCAGAAGCAGGAGTGGCTGCCGCGCCTCGCCTCCGGTGAGGCGATCGGCTGCTTCGGCCTCACCGAGCCGGACTTCGGCTCGAACCCGTCCGGTATGCGGACACGGGCCGTGCGGTCGGGCGACGACTGGGTGCTCAACGGCACCAAGATGTGGATCACCAACGGCGGCCTGGCCGACGTGGCCACCGTGTGGGCTCAGACCGACGACGGCATTCGAGGGTTCCTCGTTCCCCGTGGCACGCCTGGGTTCTCGACGCCGAACATCAAGCACAAGCTGTCGATGCGAGCATCCGTCACCTCCGAGCTGATCCTGGAGGACGTGCGCCTGCCGGACAGCGCACGCCTGCCCGAGGCGACGTCGTTGCGCGCTCCCCTTTCGTGCCTGAACGAGGCCCGGTTCGGGATCGTGTTCGGCGCGGTCGGGGCGGCACGGGACTCGTTGCAGGCGGCGCTGTACTACGCGGGCACGCGCATCCAGTTCGACAAGCCGATCGCCGCGTTCCAGCTGACCCAGCGCAAGCTCGCCTCGATGGCGGTGCAGGTCAACAACGCGATGCTGCTCGCGCTGCACCTCGCCCGGTTGAAGGAAGAGGGCAGGCTGAAGCCCGAGCAGATCAGCGTGGGCAAGCTGAACAACGTCGACGCGGCCATCGCGATCGCGCGCGAAAGCCGGACCATCCTCGGCGCCAACGGCATCTCGCTGGAGTACTCGCCGTTGCGGCACGCCAACAACCTGGAGTCGGTGCTCACCTACGAAGGCACTTCCGACATCCACCTGCTATCCATCGGCCACGCGTTGACCGGAATCGCCGCATTCCGCTGATCTTCGTCCTATCCTGCACTGGCAGTTCGTCAAACGACGTTCAGGGAGGACGTTCTGCCAGAGGACACAAGCAGCCGCAGCGACGCGCGCCGCAACCGGAAACGGTTGCTGGAAGCCGCCACGCACGTCCTGCGGGCTGAACCAGCTACGGCGACGATGCAGTCGATCGCCCGTAAGGCGTCCCTCTCGCAGGCGACGGCGTACCGGCACTTCCCGTCCGTGGAAGCGCTGGTCGTCGCCTACCACGAGGACGTCATGACGACGTTGGTCGAGCACGGCGAACGGTCACGCAAGACCGGCAAGGGGCTGTTCGAGCACCAGGTGGCACGCTGGGTGAAGCTGCAGGGCGTGCACGGTCCCGTGATCGTGCGGTCGTGCTCTCCCTCGGGCTTCCTGGAGCGCCTGCACACGTCGGACGCCATGACGTCGCTGTCATGTCAGGCGTGGGACCGGGCGTTGCGCGGCGTGCTGATCGAACTGGGCCTGGCGGACGGTCTGCTGTCCGTGGCACGGTTCCTGCACAACGCGCTGTTCGACCCGAGGGAGATCCTCGATCTGACGACAACCGCCGGACTACCTGAGGAACAGGTGGTCCGGCGGCTCTCGGATGCGTTCTACGGCGCCCTGTCGGGCTGGGCTAGCAGACCTTGACCTTCTTGAGCTCGGACTTGATGTTCGGACGGCCGTCGAGCGGGTTCTCCCCCGCGATGCCGCCCGCCGCGATCTTGTCGAGGGTCTTCAGGCCCTCGGGCAGGATCGTGCCGAACACCGTGTAGTTCGGACGCAGCACGCTGTCGGACTGCACCAGGAAGAACTGCGAGCCGTTCGTGTCCGGGCCCGCGTTGGCCATCGCGAGCGTGCCGCGCGGGTAGATGCGGCGCAGACCGGTCGGGTCGTTCGGCGCGGGCTTGAGGTCGGTGGGCAGCTCGTCCTTGTACTTGTAGCCGGGGCCGCCCTCACCGGTGTTGGACGGGTCGCCGCACTGCAGGACCTTCAACGTCGGGTACGCGGTGAGGCGGTGGCACTCGGTCTTGTCGTAGAACCGGTGCTCGGCCAGGTGGATGAAGCTGTGCACGGTGCACGGCGCCTTGGAGCGGTCCAGGATCAGCGGGATGTCGCCCTGGTTCGTCTTGACCTGGACGAGCACTTTCCCCTTGGTGCGCCACGGATCACGAGGAACGGGCACCGGACGAGCGGGAGGTTCGTCCGGTGTCCGCGTGATCCCGCAGTCTGGCCTGGCCGACGCTTCCTGCGCCAACTCTTCCTGCGCGGCCGCGGTGCCTGTCGTGATGAAGCCGACGGCAAGTGCCGCCACTGCCAGCCCAGCTGCGATTCGCCTCATGCGCGATTCCTAGTGGAGCAGACGGTAACCCGGCAAGGTTTAACGGATCACTTAGTCCTAAGGTGATCTGGATGGATTACGCCCGCTACACCTACCGCCTGCGCGTGTCGACACGCGCCGAAGCGTTGTTGGTGGCGGAGTCGGACCGCTGCCGGTGGGTGTGGAACGAGTGCGTGTCCAAGTCGCAACAGACGTTTCTGTGGAACAAGGCCCGCCCCGACGGGGTGGGGAAACGAGCCCTGGGACCGGCAGAGCTCGACAAGATGCTGACCGAGACTCGCAGTCGCGTGTCATGGTTGAGAGAAGGCAGCAGTGTCGTCCAGCAGCAGGCGATCAGGGACTTCAGCAGGTCGCGGTCGAAAGCTCTCAAGGACATCGACGCTGGGCTGCCGATGCAGTGCAGGGCAGGACTACCGGGCTACAAGAAGAAACGCGGTACGCGACCTACGTTGAACTACACGCGACGCGGGTTTCGCCTCGTTGACGGGCGGCTGTGTCTGGCGGGCGGAGTCACCGTGCGACCGGTGTGGTCGCGCGTGCTGCCCGCTGAGCCGTCCTCAGTCAGGGTCTATCAGGACATCATGGGCCATTGGTATGCGTCATTCGTCGTGCTGGCCCAGTCGCAGCCGTTGCCCGCCACCGACCGAGTGATCGGTATCGACTGGGGCGTACGCGAACTGGCCACCACCACTAGCGGGGACCACGACCTGCCACACCCGCAGCATGGCAGGAAGGCTGCGACGAGGCTGGCCCGGTACCAGCGCCAGATGGCCCGTCGCCGGCCGCCGGAAGGCAGGCCTCGTTCGAAGGGCTACCGTCAGGCACAACGCCAGGCCGCGAAGACGCACAAGAAGGTTGCGCGACAACGCCAAGACACCGCCCGCAAGTGGGCCAACCGGGTGGTGACGGATTTCGATCAGATCGCGGTCGAGGACTTCCGGCCGAAGTTCCTGTCGAGGTCCACGATAGCCCGCAAGGTGACGGATGCCGCGATCGGCACGACGAAGCGTGAGCTGGTCACGATAGCCGCCAAGTACAAGCGGGATCTGCGGCTCGTACACCCCGGCTACACCACCATGGACTGCGCACAGTGCGGAGCGAGAAACAAGCGCGCACTGCCGCTCGATCAACGCACCTACATCTGTGAGATCTGCGGACACACCAGGCCGCGGGACAAGAACTCCGCGTACGTCATGATCAACCGGGCAGGTTTCGTCCCGGCAGGCGTCGATCGCACAAGACCCGATCGCCCGCCGGGCGATCGGGCAGCGTGAGCCAGAAAATCCCCGACCTGAAGCGAGGGGAGGATTCAATCAGTTGTCCGTCGATTCGGTGATGTCGTAGGAGCACGTCGCGGGATTCCCCGAGTTCGTGATCTCCTTCTCGTGTTCGAGGCGGAACTTGCAGGTCGCGTCGCCGGTCTCCGGCTTCACGGAGATGGCGACCTTGCCGATGCCCTCGATGAACATCCCGCGGCCCTTGATCGGCAGGTCGACCGTCGTCGTCTCGGCGACCTTGCCTGCCTTGGTCTCCGTCAGCTCGGCCTTGCCGGTGCCCTCGATGTCGTAGAACGCCTCGTAGGTGTAGCTCTTCTGGCCACAGGCCGCGAGCGCCAGCACCGGGATCAGCAGGAGGAGTTTCTTCATGGTGGTCAGTGTGGTGTTCCTCCTCAGTCGTGACTTCTGTCCGCAGACCGGTTGCAGGTCCTACTTTTGGCCGACCAGCCGGGCTTCCCACGCCCACGCGGCGATCTCCACGCGGTTGCGCGCGTCCAATTTGGCCTGAACGCTCGCCAGGTGGGTCTTCACGGTTCCTATTGAGATGAACAACTCCTGGGCGATCTCCGCGTTGGTGCGGCCGATGGCGGCCAGCTTCACCACGTCCAGCTCACGGGCGGAGAGGTTGTGCTCCAACGGCGCGGCGGGCGTGCTCACGTGCTGGAGCAGCCGGACAGTGATCGACGGGCTGATGAGCGCGTCGCCGGAGACCGCGGCACGGACCGCCTCGATGAGCAGGTTCGGGCCCGCGTCCTTCAGGAGAAACCCGCAGGCGCCGTTCTTCAACGCCGTGTGCACGTACTCGTCATGGTCGAACGTCGTGCACACCACCACGTGCGTCTCGTTCGCGATCTGTTTGAGCGCTTCGAGTCCGTCCATACGGGGCATGCGGATGTCCATCAGCACCACGTCCGGCTTGGCGCGGCGGGTCTCGCTGACAGCCTCCACGCCGTCCTGCGCCTCCGCCACGACCTCGATGTCGGGCTCGGCGCCGAGGATCATGCCGAACCCCGTCCGCACCATCGCCTGGTCGTCCGCGACGAGAACCTTGATCACGCAGTTGCCTTTCCGGTGGGAAGTGCGGCGTCGACGACCCAGCCGCCGTCGACGCCGGGCCCGGCCTTGATCCGGCCGCCGAGCGCCTGCACACGTTCGGTGAGGCCGATCAGGCCGAAGCCGTTGCCCGGCTTGGCGGGCTTGCCGTCGTCGGCGACCTTGACGGTGACCCAGTCTGGCGTCGTCTGGATCCGCACGTCCACTTTGGTCGCTTCGCCCGCGTGTTTCCTGATGTTGGTCAACGACTCCATGACCACGCGGTGCACCGAGCTGGCGACCTCCAGTGGCAGGTCGTCGGTGTCGCCGTGGATTTCGAGTGTCGCTCGCGGCTCGGCATTGACCAGCGGCTCGATGTCCACGATGCCGGCGACCGGGGAGACCGGAACGTCCTCGCGCAGCATGCCGACCATGCGGCGCATGGCGGTCATGGCCTCGCCGCCCGCCTCCTCGATGCGTCCGAGAGCTTCCCTTGCCTGCGTGGGGTTGCGTTCGACGATCCGGCCCGCGCCCTGGGCCAGTACGACCATGCCGGTGATGTGGTGGCCGACGAAGTCGTGCAGGTCCCTCGCGAACTCGGCCTTCTGCTCGGCCTTGACGGTCTGGATCTGCTTCTCCTTGGCGCTCGCGATGAGCCTGATGTAGCCGACCACGGCGATGACGGCGGTGACGAGGACCAGCAGGCCCATCACCAGGTTCCACTCCGGGGCGCCGGCGCCGTTCTGCAGCGGCTGGGTGACCAGAGCCACCGCGACCCAGCCGATCAGCGGGGCCTCCCACCACGACTTCGCGCGGTAGGTGGTGATCGTCAGCACGCCCAGCAGCGCCGCGGTCTCGGCGAGGCCGAAGTCGCCCTCGTTGACCGGGTTGACCAGCGTGAACGTGATGGACACGGCACCGGCGGCGGCGGCGAGCACGCGGTGGGGTCTGAGCCAGGCGGTCGTGGCCGTCACGACGCAGGCCAGCGCCGCCCACCCGATCCACGGATAGAGGCCGGGTGTCTTGAACACGCGCAGATACCAGTCCAAGAGCGCTAGCACGACCACCGCGGCGAGCGCGCCGAACCTCCAGAGCATGGGGATGACCCTATGCACCGCACGTGATCCCGCAGATCGGCCGAAAGACAGAGGCGGGCCCTGCTCGGGAGGGAGGTTCGCGCTCCCGCGTTCATCTTTGCTGGCCATGTGAACAACTACGCTTCCGCCGCGGTCGACCTCGTGAAGGTGTACGGCTCCGGCGACACCGCGGTTCGAGCACTCGACGGAGTGACCGTCGGGTTCCCGCCCGCCGCCTTCAGCGCGATCATGGGACCGTCCGGCTCGGGCAAGTCGACCCTGATGCACTGCCTGGCCGGGCTCGACACCGCAACGGCCGGTGCCGCGCTGCTCGGTGGCAAGGACCTGACCCGGCTTTCCGACAACGCGTTGACGCGGGTGCGCAGGGACCGGATCGGGTTCGTGTTCCAGGCGTTCAACCTGCTGCCGACGTTGACCGCCGAGCAGAACATCCTGCTGCCGCTGAACCTGGCCTCGCGCCGGGTCGACCTGGCGTGGTTCGGGCAGCTCGTGGAGGTGCTGGGGCTCCCCAAACGGCTGTCGCACCGGCCGTCGGAGCTGTCCGGCGGGCAGCAGCAGCGGGTGGCGCTGGCGCGTGCGCTCGTGACACGGCCCGAGGTGGTCTTCGCCGACGAGCCGACCGGGAACCTCGACTCGCGGGCGTCCGCGGACGTGCTGAACCTTCTGCGGCGGTCGGTGCGGGAGTTCGGGCAGACCATCGTGATGGTCACGCACGACGATCGTGCCGCCTCCTACGCCGACCACGTCGTGCGGATGGCGGACGGGCGCGTCGTGCAGGCGGTGACGGTATGAGGAAGTTCCTGCCCGTTGTGTCGATCATGATCGCGGCGTTCTTCGCCTACTCGACGGTGCTCGCGAAGGACATCGCCGAACGCTCCATGAACGCCGGACCCGAACAGCTGGTCGAGGTGTTCGCGCTGCTCGGCGCGTTCATCACGGTCGCGATGATCGTGGCCGCGCTGGTCTCGACCTCGACGTTCCGGATCGTCTTCGCGCAGCGCATGCGTGAACTCGCCCTGCTGCGGGCGGTCGGCGCGACGCGAGGCCGTCTCGCGCGAGGGCTGGTCGTCGAAGGTGCCGCGACCGGGCTGCTCGCGTCGATCGCGGGCGTCGCGCTGGCGGTGGGAGCGGGGCAGCTCGTGCCGCTGGCCGGTTTGAAGGCCCCAGGGTTCCCGCTGACGCCCGCGCTGATCGTGGTGGCGGGATCGTTCGTCCTGACGACGCTGGCCGTGCTGGCGCCCGCGTGGTCGGCCGCCAAGGTCTCGCCGTTGGAGGCGTTGCGGACGTCGGCCACACAGGACGCCAAGAGCCGGATCGGGGTGCCTCGCTGGACGCTCGGCCTCGCGATGGTCGCGGGTGCGGTCCTACTCCTGCTCAACGTCGCCACCGAAGGCCTCGCATCGAGCAGGCGGCCCGCGGGCATGACCGAGGAGCTGCTGTTCAAGACCACGATCAGCGGCACACTGGCGTTCCTCGCGCTGATCACTCTCGGACCCGCGCTGATCGCTCCGGTGCTGGGGCTGGTGGGGCTGGTGTTCCGGAAGAACACCATTGGGTCGCTCGCCGTCAACGGGGTCGGTGGCGCGCCACGCCGGGCCGCGTCGGTCACCGCGATCGTCGCGCTCGGCGTCAGCCTGATCATCGCGACGCTGACGGGCGCGAACACGTTGCAGGGTCTCGGGAAGGCCGAGATGGCGAGCGCGTACCCGGCCGATCTGGAGCTCACCGGGCCGGTCGACGTCCGGCAGCTGGAGAACGCGGGCCTCACGGGCGTTCTCCCCTACCGCCGGGCCGAGATCACGGTCGACGACACGTTGACCATGGAGGCGACCGACCTCGACCTGAGCAGGCTGCGGGACCTCGACGACTTCCGCGTCGAGACCGGCGCGGTCGCGGACATGGGGCCGGGCAAGATCATCCTGTCCACCTACACCGCGCACCGGCTCCAGGTGTCCGCGGGCGCCCACGTCACCGTCAACGGCAAGCGGATGACCGTCGCGGCCACCATGTTCGGTGGCGTGCCGCTCGCCAGCGCGACGCTACACCCGTCCGATGTGGACGGACCGATCGCGGGCGCTCTGGCGAACGGCGACAAGGCGCGTGGTCCCGTTCGGCCTTGAGTTCGAGTCGCTCGCGGACATCCGTGCCGCCAAGGTGAGCTGGTTCGCGACGCTGATCGCCGTCGCGCTCGGGTTGCTGTTCCTGACCGTGCTGATCGCCGTTGTCGGAGTGGGGTCGACCACGGCGTTGTCGGTGGTCGAACGCACGCGCGAGTCCGGACTGTTGCGCGCGATCGGGTTGACGCGCAAGGAACTCGGCCGCATGGTCACGACCGAGGCCGGCCTGTACGGGATGATCGGCGCGTTGATCGGGCTCGCGGTCGGCATTCCCTACGCGTGGCTCGCGATCATCTCGCTCGGCGTGGACTGGCCGCTCCAGGTTCCCGTCGTCGCGGTCGGTGCCGTCGTGCTCGTCCTGGCCGCGCTCACGGCAGGTGCGGGGCTGCTGCCTGCCCGCCGTGCGGCGCGGGTGAGCCCGGTGACGGCACTTCACTCCATCCAGTGACGTGTACGAGATGACAAGCCGGGTACCCCGAACTCCATAGGGAGGTGATGCAGTCATGGGCTTCGACGAGTTGAAGAACAAGGCCAAGGACCTGATCGGCAAGAACGAGGACAAGGTCGACCAGGGTGTCGAACGCGCCGGTCAGTTCGCCGACGAGAAGACCGGAGGCAAGCACAGCGAGCACATCGACAAGGGCGAGGACAAGCTCAAGGAAGGCCTCCGGAACTTCGGCGGTCAGCAGCAGTGATCGCGCGGAACCGGTTCCGTCGAAAGTGATGCTCCCTCAACGTTGACAGGCCTGCCACCATCATCCGTGAGAGCGCTCCCATGCTCTGTTCGGAGGGTTGGCAATGAGGCTCACTCGACAACGAACATCACTCGCGCTGGCCGCGGCCACCGTGCTCACCCTGAGCACGCTGGTCGCGGTCGCGCACGACACCAAGGCCGCCCTGCCTCCCCCACCCGCCGGGTGGACGCAGGTGTTCGGCGACGACTTCACCGGGGCCGCGAACACGTTGCCCAACGGTGGAAACTGGCGTTTCTCGCTCGGCCACGGCTATCCGGGCGGACCGGGGAACTGGGGCACCGGCGAGATCGCCGCACACACCAACAACCCCGCCAACGTCTCGCTCGACGGCGGCGGAAACCTGCGCATCACGCCACGCCGCGACGGCGCCGGGAACTGGACGTCCGCCCGCATCGAGACGAACGCGCAGAACTTCAAGGCCCCGCCCGGCGGGATCATGCGCATGGAGGCGCGGATCCAGATGCCGAACGTCTCCGGCGCGGCCGCTCTCGGGTACTGGCCCGCGTTCTGGGCACTGGGCTCGCCGTATCGCGGGAACTGGTGGAACTGGCCCGGTATCGGCGAGTTCGACATCATGGAGAACGTCAACGGCGTCGACCGGGTGTGGGGCGTGCTGCACTGCGGTGTGTCGCCCGGCGGACCGTGCAACGAGAAGAACGGCATCGCGAACAGCCGCCCGTGCCCCAACGGTTCCTGCCAGAGCGGCTTCCACGCCTACCGCTTCGAGTGGGACGCCTCGGTCTCGCCGCAGCAGTTCCGCTGGTACGTGGACGGCCAGTTGTTCCACCAGGTCAACCAGAACCAGCTGCCCGCGGACACGTGGAACCAGATGACCGGCCACGCCGGGTACTTCATCATCCTCAACATCGCGATCGGCGGCGAGTTCCCCGACAACTACTCCGGCACGCGGACACCGGGTCCAGGGATCGTGCCGGGTATTCCCATGGTCATCGACTATGTGGGCGTGTGGACGCGTGGATCCGGCGGCGGACCCACGACCACGACGACTCCTCCTCCGACCTGTGGACCGCTCATCTCCCAGGGGCGGCCGACTTCGGCGTCCAGTGTGGAGAGCGGAAACCAGGCGGCGGCGTTCGCCGTCGATGGGAACTCGTCGACGCGATGGTCGTCCGCGCACAACGAGCCGAACTGGTGGCAGGTGGATCTCGGTTCCTCACGCGCGCTGTCACGCGTGCGGATCAACTGGGAGGCCGCGTACGGCCGGGGCTACTCGATTCAGCTGTCCGACAACGGCAGTACCTGGCGTGAGGCGTACTCGACGTTCTCGGGCAACGGAGGCGTCGAGGACATCGGGATCACCGGCAGCGCGCGCTATGTCCGATTCAACGGCACCAGCCGTGCGACGCCATACGGATTCTCGTTCTGGGAGTTCGAGGTGTTCGGCACCTGCGGAACGACGCAGCCGCCGACTTCCACCTCAACGTCGCAACCACCGGGTGGCGGTGACTACCCCGCGTGGGCGCCTGGGACTCCTTATGCCGTTGGGGCGCGTGTGAGTTATGGCGGGCTGAACTACCACTGCCTGCAAGCCCACACGTCAATAACCTCGTGGGAACCGCCGAACGCGGCATCTCTCTGGCAACGCGACTGAGTCACTTCCGCGATCCCGGCGGCCCGGTTACCGTCGTTCGCCGGGATCGCGGAGGTGAAGGTGGATCCGAGCGGGGTGACGAGAGCGGCACGGCTCACCGCACTAGCCGGGTTGTGCCTGGTCACCGTGCTCTTACTGCTTCCGGCGGCCATCAGCGTCAGCACGGGCGGGGCCACGCCGGAGTTCCTCGGCGCGTTCGGCCGCTGGCTGTGGCCCGCCGTGGGCGCCATCGTGATCGTCGCGATCGGTCTCGCGATCTGGGAACGTGTCCGCGGTCACGAGACGTCGAGCCGCACGGCCGCGCTGGCACGGGTGGAGACGCGGGTGAAGGCGTTGCTCGCGTCCTCCTTGGCCGCGCAGGCCCAGATCAAACTCGGCGTGCTGCGGCAGCCACAGCTCTCCGTGCGCGTCGACGGCGAGGAGATCTCCTCTTCGGACGTGGAAGCCGTCTACGACCGCCTTGGCCGCACGATGGTGCTGGTCGGCCCGGTCGGCAGCGGCCGCTCGACGTTGCTGCGCGAGCTGTGCCTGGTGCTCGTCGCGCGTGCCCACAACGACCCCGAAGCCCCGATTCCAGTCGTGGTGGACTTGGCGACCTGGCGGGCGTACGGCAGCCGCAAGCCCACCGAGTTCACCGCGTGGCTGCTGCGCGAGATGAACCGCCGCTACGGCATCAGCCGCTCGGCGGGCACGATCTGGCTGCGCCGCGGACGCGTGGCCGTGCTGATCGACGGGCTCGACGAGGTGCCCCGCGTCGACCGCGCCCACTGCGAGACCGAACTGGCGCCGTTCGCCTCGGTCGTGAGCTCGACGACGCCGATCGAGAACCTGCCGACCGTCCACGTCGAGCCCCTCTCGCGTGGACAGGTCCTCGAGTACATCGCGTCGGTCAGCCCTCGGCTCGACAGCCTGGAGTCGGCGCTGACGCCGGAGATCTGGGATCGGCTCGACAGTCCGCTGGCACTGAACCTGCTGGCACTGACCCACATGGATCGCCAGGTCGACACGATCGGCGACGACTTCGTCGGTTCCTTTGTGGTGGAACGACTTTCCGGCCAGCGCGCGGCCGGGCCCACCATTCGCGCGTTGAAGTTCCTCTCCCGGCTGGATCGGCCCGACCTCGGTGCGCCCGTACACCTGCCACACCGCCGTGCATGGCTTCCGCTGCTGCCGACACGGCCGTTGTGGTTGTTGTTCGTGCGCGCGGTGCCTGCCGCTTACGCCGGTGGTGTGTGCGCCGTGACGTTCATGGCCGGGCTGCAGCTCGGGCTTTGGTCGGCGTTGGTGTTCCTGGTGGCGGCTACCGGGTTGATGGTTTGGGTGAACAAGCTGCCGTCCGTGTTCCAGCCGCCAGGGCGCGCGCACGGCCTGTTGACCGCTGTCCTGGGGTTCGGCGCAGGCGTGGTCATGGGCCTGTTGGTCGGCTTCGTCGGCTTGTGGCTCGGCGGGATCGGCGCACAGTGGCCGTACTTCGTGGCGTATGTGTTCGTCGTGGTGACGGCGTTCTTCTTGGCGTTGGGCTTCATACCCGGCGACGCGCCCATCCCGTGGTCCTTGTTGATCGCCGCGGCGCCGGGCATCTCGATGGCGTGGATCGGCCCCTACTCGGTGCTGGCGGGCATGGGCCTCGGCTTCTCCGCAGGCGTGGCGGGCGGTGTGTTCGCCGCCGCCGTGGGGCGCGTGTGGCGCACGGTGCGACCGGCCCAACATCAACGCATGCGCCCCGGCCGCCCGTGGTGGATCCAGCCCGCGGTGCCGCTGCTCGGTCTGCTCGGGTTGCTGGGCGGACTGGCTTCCTTTGGATCCTGGGGCTCGGCCATCGGGGTGGCTTTGGGGTTGATGGTGACCCCGACAGCCGCCCGCGACTACGTCTGGCCGTTCGACTCGATGGCCGAAGCCGCCGCCGAAGGCCTCACCAGGCCACTTTCACTGGGCGAGTTGTCGTTCCGTCGCAAGGCATTGCTGCACGTCGCGGAGGATCGGCTCCTGCTGACACGGGCCGACGGCGACTACCGCTTCACCCATGTCGCTGTGCGTGACCATTTGGCCTCGTGCGATCCGACCGCCCTGCTCCGCGCCACCCGCCGTTGAACCTTCCCGTTCTGCTGGCCGTACGGCCTGACAGAAGGGTCGGGTGTTGCACATGCGCTGGTCAAAGGGCTGGATCGCGGCCGCCGGGATGGTCTCGGTGGCGGGAGCGATCGGGGGTACAGCCTTCGCTCTGGCGGGATCCGGTGCTCCGGCCTCGCAATCCTCGGTGGCAGGCAAGGAAGTCTGCGCCGGACAGCCGCTCGAGTTCTCCGCTCTCACGGGGCCCGCGGGGGTGTTCTCGAACCAGTTCCCGGTGGGGACTTCACTGCGGATCACCAACCTGATGAACTCGCGGACGGCCACTCTTTCGGTCACCGGGGCGGCGTCGTCGTGCGCGTTGCTGAACAACTCTGCGTATGAGTTGCTCAAAACGCCGGACACCGGGCGGGGCGGGGCGGAAAGCGTTCTCCGGCGGGTCCGGGTGGAGATCGTGGGGAACGCACCGGCGCCGGTCGCGCCCTCGTCCTCCTCCCCCGCGGCTCGGGTTCGGGCTACCGGAGTGGTCGGGCAGGTCGTCTGTGACGGGGCGACGGTGGGGTTGTCGGAGGTCGGTGGTGCGGCGGGGGCGTTCTCCTCGACGCTGCCGATCGGGACTTCGGTCCGGGTCACGAACCTGGACACGCGCCGGCAGGTGACGGTTCGGGTCGTCGGGGTCGGTAGTGGGTGTGTGGTGTTGAACAGCGCGGCTTTCAAGGTGATCGGGGAGTCGGGGAAGAACGTGATCAAACGGGCGCAGATCGAGAAGGTGACCTGAGCATGGTCGGGTCGCGCGTCGCCCGGCAGGTCACCAGTCGGCGGGTTCCTCCGGTTCGGGCCATTCCTCGGGCTCGGTGAGGAAGGCGAAGCCGTCGTCGTCCGGAGCAGCCGCCGTGGTCGCCGCCGCGACTGCCCGCGTCGCCGCAGCGGGTGCCGATGACCGCCTTGCGGAGGCCGCTTTGGTGGCGGGAGCGGGGGCCTGCGGGGCATCGGAGGCGGGGTCGGCGCCGGAGACGACGTCGAGGATGTCGGTGCCGTACTTGGCGAGTTTGGCCTGGCCGACGCCGCTCACGCCGCTCAGCGCGGTGAGGGTGGCGGGGCGCGAGGCGGCGATGGCGCGGAGGGTGGCGTCGTTGAAGATGATGTAGGCGGGGACGGCCTGTTCGCGGGCCTGACCCGCGCGCCATTCGCGGAGCTTTTCGAAGAGCGGGGCGGCTTCGGCGGGGAGTTCGACGGCGGCCTTGGTCTTGGCGGCATTCGCCGTGCGGGTGGTGGAGCGGCCCGCCGCGGGGTCCTTGCGCATGAGGACGGTGCGCTTGCGGCCCAGCACGTCGGAGCTGGCGGGGGTCATGACCAGGGTCGAGTACTCGCCTTCGACGGCGAGGAGGCCCTGGGCGAGGAGCTGGCGGACGACGCCGCGCCACTCGCTTTCGTTCAGGTCCTCGCCGACGCCGAAGGTGCTGAGGCGGTCGTGGTCGAACTGGATGACCTTGGCGGTCTTGCGGCCCAGCAGGATGTCGACGGCCTGGCCGGCGCCGAACTTCTGGTTGCGTTCGTTGCGGAGGCGCCAGATGGTCGAGAGCAGTTTCTGTGCCGCGACCGTGCCGTCCCACGACTCGGGTGGGGTCAGGCAGGTGTCGCAGTTGTCGCAGGGGATGCCGGTCTGGCCGAAGTAGTCGAGGAGCATGGTGCGGCGGCACGTGACGGTCTCGCAGAGGGCGAGCATCGCGTCGAGGTGCGTCTGGCTGCGGCGGCGGGAGGCCTGGTCGCCTTCCGAGGAGTCGATCATCTTGCGCTGCTGCACGACGTCGGCGAGGCCGTAGGCGAGCCAGGCGGTGGAGGGCAGGCCGTCGCGGCCCGCGCGGCCCGTTTCCTGGTAGTAGCCCTCGACGGACTTGGGGAGGTCGAGGTGGGCGACGAAGCGGACGTCCGGCTTGTCGATGCCCATGCCGAACGCGATGGTCGCGACCATGACCAGGCCGTCCTCGCGGAGGAAGCGGGACTGGTTGCGCTGGCGGACCGAGGAGTCGAGGCCCGCGTGGTAGGGCAGCGCCTGGATGCCGTTGGCCACCAGGAACTCGGCGGTCTTCTCGACCGAGGCGCGGGAGAGGCAGTAGACGATGCCCGCGTCGCCCTGGTGCTCGCCGCGCAGGAGGTCGAGCAGCTGCTTCTTGGGTTCCTTCTTCGGGACGATGCGGTACTGGATGTTCGGGCGGTCGAAGCTGTCGACGAACTGGCGGCCGTCGGTGAGGTCGAGGCGCGTCAGGATCTCGGCGCGCGTCGCTTCCGTCGCGGTGGCGGTGAGCGCGATGCGCGGGACCTTGGGCCAGCGTTCGTGCAGGTGGGCCAGGGAGAGGTAGTCGGGGCGGAAGTCGTGGCCCCACTGGGAGACGCAGTGCGCCTCGTCGATGGCGAACAGGGCGATCTCGCCCTTGTCCAGCAGGCGCAGGGTCGACTCGGAGGTGAACCGCTCCGGGGCCAGGTAGAGCAGGTCGAGCTCGCCCGCGACGAAGTCCGCCTCCACCTGGCGGCGCTCGTCCCAGTTCAGCGACGAGTTCAGGAAACCCGCGCGCACGCCGAGGGCGCGCAGTGCGTCGACCTGGTCCTGCATCAACGCGATGAGCGGCGAGATCACCACACCGGTGCCCGGCCGCACCAGCGACGGGATCTGGTAGCACAGCGACTTGCCGCCGCCGGTCGGCATCAGCACCAACGCGTCGCCGCCGTCGACCACGTGCTGGACGATGTCGGCCTGTGTGCCGCGGAACTCGGGGTACCCGAAGACGCGCTGCAGAACCTGCAGCGCGTCCCCGTGCTCGGTTGAACCCATGGCGCCGACTCTAGCGAGCGGCACCGACAATCCTCCGAACTAGCCCAGTGCACTCTTCGTGCCAGCGGAAACAGCGGAGACGGTGAGCGGAGCCGTCGAAGCCGGCGGCACGGAGCCGCGCAGCGGGATGCGCACCGAGGTGTCCGCGAGATCCACGGTCAGCTGGGGCAGCCGGCTCGGCGAGACGATCATGCTGGAGTCCCGGCCGGCGATCACGAGGCCCAGCCGGTGGCCCGCCGGGATCACGTGGTCCGTTGTGGACAGTCGGAACGTCATGCGGTACTTGGTTCCCGGCGTGATCGTGCGCGTGGTCGAGAGAGACGCGTAGTTCGCGAGGTCCGCCCACCCACGCGCGATGACCTGCGCGTCGACGTTGCCCGCCGTTGTCTCCGTGTTGCGGTAACAGGCGTCGTCGCCCGTACGGCTCTCGCCCCAGCACGATTCCGTCGTCAGGGTGCGGATGCCCTCACCGGTCCGGACCCGAGCGGGCCCGAAGTCGACGAGGAGCGCCGTCAGGTGCGCGGTCGGGGTCGACGACGACACGCCCACCGTGATGGACGACGTGCCCGCGACGCGCAGATCCGACGTCAGCGGCGCCGTCGAGTAGGCCAGCCGCCGGGTGTTGGAACCCGAGACCCACGTGGCGGGCGTACCGCTGCCGTTGTCGGTGAACGCCGCCGTGCCCGAACCGGGCGTGGTGCCGAGGCCGGAGGAGGTCGGACGCAGCACCTGCGAGGCGGTACCCGGCGGCGGCCAGGACGCCTCGTCCTCCCACTGGTCCGGGTTGCGCTCGACGGACACCTGCGACTCGTTCTCGATGCCGTTCGGCACGTTCAGCAGGAAGCGGTCGAACCACCGGTGCAGCGTCGGCACCCACTCGCTGCGCCGGAAGTCGAACGGGTCGACGTGCGCGGTCTGCGAGAACCACAGCTTCTTCGGCACCGACGCGGGCAGCGCGTCCCAGAACTGGCCGTACTGCAACGTCTTCACGTTGAGGTCGTTCTGTCCGTGGATCGCGAAGACGGAAGCCTTCACGCGCGAGGCGTTGCGCACGAAGTCACGCTGCTGCCACATCGCCGTGTAGTCGCCATTGGCCGGGGAGCCGTTCGTCATCTCCGTACGGGTGGCACCGCAACGTGAGCGCGCGTTGGCGTTCTCGAACTGCGAACCGAGTCCGGTCGGCGAGCTGTAGCCGTTGTAGGCGACGCCGTCCGAACGGAACCAGTCGTACCACGAGCTGATGGCCGCGATCGGCACGATGGTCTTCAGGCCGTCGACACCGGTCGCCGCCGCGCCGTTGGCGATCGAGCCGTCCCACGACTTGCCGATCATGCCGACGGCACCGGTGGACCAGGTCGCGGCCTTCGTCGCGCTGCCGGTCACGGTCGTGTAGCCGGTGCGGCGTCCGTTCAGCCAGTCGATCACGGCGGTGGCGGACGCGATCTCCGCCTTGCCACCGACGTCGACGCAGCCGCGGGACCGGTTCGAGCCGAGGAAGTCGACGAGCACCACGGAGTAGCCGCGCGGCACGAAGTAGTTGTCGTAGAAGAGCGGGAACTTGACCGGCACGCCGGCGGCGTCGTAGGACTTGATCTCGCTCTCGTTGCCGCGGCCCGCGCTCTGGTAGTACGGGCTGGCGTCCATGATCACGGGCACGCGCCCGGCGGTGGCCGGTCTGATGATGTCGGCCGTCACGCGGTCGCCGCGTCCGTCGCCGTCGAGGTCGAGGCCGCTGTCGACGTACACGGTCTCGCGGACGGCGTCGGCCATGGAGTGGACCGGCGCGGACACGCCGCCGGACAGGCTGAATGCGGGTGTCGCCGCTGTGGCAGGGATTGGCACGAGGGACAGGACCCCTGCTAGTGCCACTACAACACGAACACGATTCATGGATTTTCACGCTACGGAGTGACGTCGTCACCCATCAGAGTCGAAAGTCGGGATTCCTCTCGGTTGCGGTAGGTACACCCGGTGCCGAATATTCGACCCTCGTGAGCTTCACCTTCGAACCAGCGCGCACGCGGATCGTGTTCGGGCGCGGCACCGCCACCTCCGTGCGCGCCGAGGCCGAGCGTCTTGGCGCGTCGCGGGTTCTGCTGATCGCCCGGCACTGCGGCGATCGCGTGGCCGCGGCGCTGGACTCGCTGCTCGCGGCCCGGTTCACCGGCGCGGCGATGCACACCCCGATCGAGGTCACCGACCGCGCGCTCGCGTTGTTACGCGAGCACGAAGCGGACTGCGTGGTCTCGGTCGGCGGCGGCTCCAGCACCGGCCTCTCGAAGGCGCTGTCCACTCGCGCGGGTGTCCCGCAGATCATCATCCCCACGACGTACGCGGGCTCCGAGGTCACGCCGGTGCTCGGCGAGACGGCACAGGGCCTGAAGAAGACCCGGCGGGACGCGTCGATCCAGCCGGACACGGTGATCTACGACGTCGACCTGACGCTGGATCTGCCGCTGGACATCACGGTGACCAGCGCGTTGAACGCGCTCGCGCACGCGGTCACGGCACGCGGCGACGACAACCCGTTGATCGACGCGATCGCGGTGAAGGCGACCGAGGGCATCCTGCACGCGTTGAGCGGCAATCCGTCCACCGTGGACGCACGGACCGAGCTGCTGCACTCGGCGTGGCTCGCGGGCACCTGCCTCGCGTCCGTCCCGATGGGACTGCACCACAAGCTCGCACATGTGCTCGGCGGTACGTTCGGGCTCCCGCACGCTGCGACACACACGGCGTTGCTCTCACACACGGCGCCCGCTGACCTGAGCCGACGGATCCACGACACGGCGACCAGACACGGTGCCGCGACCTCGCTGCGAGAACTGGGGATGGCGGAGTCCGATTTGTCCCGCGCCGCGGAGATCGCGGAGCATCCCGACGCGTTGCGGGTACTGACGAACGCGTGGCGGGACGCGCCTTCCGACTGAACGGTTGTCAGCCTTAAGGCTGATGTTCGCGCTCGCCGGTTAAGACCAACATCCGATGTGGACCTGTCGGGTTCCTGATGAACTGACAGCATGACGAGCCCGCTGGACCTGTCTCTGATACATGGGCCGGTCCCCCTCGCCGCGACCATAGCGGGCGTTCTCGCGGTGACGTACCTGGCAATCCGGAAGAACCGGACGTGGTGGACCCGCGTCCTTCCGCTCGTCGTGGTGGCGTGCGCGCTCGTCGTGGTGACGCTGACGTACGTGGTGGACCACGTGTGGAAGCCCTGGCCGGAACCTCTTCCGGTGATCTTGACGCTGTGGCTGGGCGCCGCACTGGTCGCACTGTGCCTCGCGGTCGCGCGGCTGCGTTCCGGACGCTGGTACGGCCGGGTGTTCGGCGTGCTGCTCGCGCTGGGAGTGGTGGCTTCCGCGCTGACCGCGACGAACGCGTTCTTCGGCCAGTACCCGAACGCGCGCGCGGTGCTGGACACGTTCCACAACGACCACGTCGACCTGGACGAGGCCGCGAAGTCGCCGTCGAACGTGATCGAGGTGCCCGCGGGCAAGAAGCTCGCCGACGTCTGGAAGAAGCCTGCCGACCTGCCCGAGAAGGGCACGGTCTCCGAGGTGGAGATCCCCGGCGGGTTCAAGGCGCGCCCGGCGTGGGTCTACCTGCCGCCGGCCTACGCCGCGTCACCTCGCCCGAAGCTGCCGGTCATCGTCCTGCTGTCGGGACAACCAGGCGCTCCACGCGACTGGTACGACGCGGGCAGGCTCGTGGAGAACATGGACGCGTTCGCGCGGGCGCACGACGGACTCGCGCCGATCGTCGTCGTGGCCGACCAGCTCGGCACGACGATGGCGAACCCGCTGTGCCTCGACTCGAAGCTGGGCCAGTCCGAGACGTACCTGGCGCACGACGTGCCCGCGTGGATCAAGCAGCGGCTGACGGTCGACGAACGCCGCGAAGCGTGGGCTATCGGCGGGTTCTCACACGGCGGTACGTGCGCGCTGCAGCTCGCCGTGCGCGCGCCGGACGTGTACGGCAACTTCATCGACCTCAGCGGCCAACCGGAGCCCACGCTCGGCACGCGGCCGGAGACGGTCAAGGCCGCGTTCGGCGGCGACGAGGCGGCGTTCCTTCGCGTGACCCCGCTGGACATCCTTGCGCGGCAACAGTTCCCGCGCACCGCAGGCCTGATCGTGGTCGGCGAGTCCGACCACGCCTACCGCGAGCCGAACGTCAAGGTGCTCGAGGCGTGCCGCAAAGCCGGAATGGACATGGTGTGGAAACTGCTGCCGGGCGGACACGACTGGAACGTGTGGCGAGAGGGCTTCAACGGCACGGCGCTGCCGTGGTTCGCCGCCCGAACAGGGTTGAGCCGATGATCGCCCACGTCGTCCGCGGCGTGCGGTGGTCCCGGCAGACACTGGCGCGGCTGTTCAGGACCGCGCCGCTGACCTGCTCGTTCCTCATCGCGTTCTGGACCGTCGGCGCGCTCTGCCCGCCGGACGAGAAGGTGCTGGATCAGGTCGGGTTCGGCACCTCCAGCCCGTTGTGGACGGTGTTCAGCTCGGCGCTGTGGTCGATGGACCTGCGGGGCTACCTGGCGACCACGGTGCTGATGCTCGTCGTCGGCACGCTGGCGGAGCGGGAGTTCGGCGCGCTGCGGACGGCGGCGATCTTCCTGGTGACGCACGTGGTCGGCGCGTTTCTCGGGGCAGGGATCGTGCTGATCGGCCGGGACGTGGGCTGGGGGTGGCTCGACTCGCTCGTGGGGCAGGTCGCGGCCGGGCCCTCGGTCGGCGGAGTCGGGCTCCTGCTGGCGCTGACGTTCCGGATGCCGCCGTTGTGGCGGCGGCGGGTGCGACTGTTCACGATCTTGTCGGTGCTGGTCCTTACACTCTATTCAGCATGGTTGGAAGACGTGCTGCGACTGTCCGGCGGGTTGGTGGGCCTGCTGGTCGGGGCGTTGTTCCTGTCGGGCGGCGCCGCGCACAGGTCGCGCTCGTTGCAGGAGACGCGGGTGCTGGTGGCGCTGCTGCTGGCGGCATCGGCGCTGGGTCCGGTGGTGGCGATGCTGTCACCGAACCAGGACGGTCCACTGTGGTGGTTCGCGGACGTGGTGGCGGTCGCGCAACCGACGCAGGACGAGGTGGACTCCCTCTGCGGCATGCCCGAGGCGGTGGACATGTGCCGGACGATGCTGGTGCAGCTGTCGTTCGGGCGGTTCCCTGCGCTGGTGATGTCGTTGCTGCCGGCGATGCTGTTGCTGGTGCTCGCGGAAGGTCTGCGGCGCGGGCGGCGGTTCGCGTGGTGGTCGGCGCTGGTGTTCAACGTGGCGTACGCGGCGTTCATCGGCTGGTTCGTGGTCAGTGCCGTGCAGATTCCGGACATCGGTGTGCTGGAGGTCGTGTTCTCCTACGGCACTCCGATGGTGGTGCCGCTCGCGATCATCATCGTGTTGCTGGTGGCGCGTAAGCACTTCGACGTCACGCTGCCTCGGCACGCGGTGGTGAGGTTCTGGCGGTTCACGCTGGGCAGTGTGGCGTTGTTGTCGGCGCTGTACGTGTTCGGCGGGTACCTGGTGCGCGACCAGTTCACGCCCACGCCGGGGTTCGTCGAGTTGCTCGCGGACCTGCCGACGCGGTTCCTGCCGCCGGGCTACCTCGGCCTGGTGCCGGTGCGGTTCGCCACGGACGGACTCGTGGGCACGCTGCTGTTCGAGTACACCGGCGTGGTGTTCTGGCTGATCGTGCTGGCAGGTCTGCTGATGGCGTCGTGGCGCGCGTGGCCGTCACCATGCGAGAAGTCGGCCGGGCACGCCCGTGAGCTGATGCGGCGCTACGGCGGTTCGTCGCTGTCGTACATGACGACGTGGCGCGGCAACGAGTACTGGTTCACGCCCGACGGCGAGACGGCGATCGCGTATCGCGTGGTGGCCACGATCGCGCTGACCGTCGGCGACCCGATCGGGCCGGCGCCGGTCGCGGCCGTGCGCGGGTTCGCGGAGTTCTGCGCGCACAACGGCTGGACGCCGTGCCTGTACAGCGTCGGGGCCGAGACTCGGGACGCGGTGACCGGCCTCGGCTGGTCCGCGGTGCAGGTCGCCGAGGACACCGTGATCGAGCTGGACACGCTGAGCTTCACCGGCAAGAAGTGGCAGGACGTCCGCACCGCGCTGAACAAGGCGGCCAAGGCAGGCATCACCGCCGAGTGGTGCACGTACGCCGACGCCCCGTACGCCATCACCGACCAGATCCGTTCGATCTCGGCGGAGTGGGTGGCGGACAAGGGCCTGCCCGAAATGGGCTTCACGCTGGGAGGCTTGGAAGAGCTCACCGGTGACGGCGTGCGGTGCCTGATCGCCGTCGACGCCGACCGGACCGTGCACGGCATCACGAGCTGGCTGCCCGTCTACGCCGACGGCGAGGTCGTGGGCTGGACGCTGGACTTCATGCGCCGCCGCGCCAACGGTTTCCGCGGCTCCATGGAGTTCCTGATCGCCTCGGCCGCCTCGTCGCTGAAGGAGGAGGGCGCACGGTTCCTCAGCCTGTCCGGCGCGCCACTGGCCCGTCTGGACCGTGGCGAGCGCCCGCGCGCGCTCCAGCGGGTGCTCGACCTCACCGGCCAGGTGCTCGAACCGGTGTACGGCTTCCGCTCGCTGTTCGCGTTCAAGGCGAAGTTCCAGCCGGTGTACCGCCCGATGTTCATGGCCTACCCGGACTCCGCGGCGCTGCCCCGGATCGCGAACGCGGTGAGCCGCGCCTACCTCCCCCACCTCAACGCCCGCCAGGGCGTGCGGCTGGCCACCAAGATGATCATTCGACACAGGAGCCTGCCGGTCGCCAAATGAGAACACCGGGTCTTTTTGCTAGTCCGAAAGGGTGGTCAGGCGATCCATATCGCCGAGCCGCGCTGTAGCTGAGCGAAGATGCGCCGATGACCGTGCGGGGCAATCTGCCTGCCCAAACCACGACGTTCATCGGCCGCCGGGCGGTGCTCGCCGAGACCGGGACGCTGCTGGGCAAGGCCCGGCTGGTCACGCTGGTGGGCACGGGTGGCGTCGGCAAGACGCGGATCGCGGTGGAGACCGGGCGCGCGATGGTGCGGGCCAACGCGTTCCAGCACGGGGTGTGGCTGGTGCCGCTCGCGGATCTGCGGGACCCGGCGTTGCTCACGCGGACGGTGGCGGCCGGGTTGCGGATCGTCGACAACTCGCCGGAGGCCGGGCTTACGCGACTGGTGGAGTCGTTGCACGACAAACACTTGATGTTGGTGCTGGACAACTGTGAGCACCTGCTCGAAGCGGTGCGGCATCTCGCGCACCACCTGCTGCGGGACTGTGAAGGGCTCACGATCCTCACCACCTCACGCGAGCAGCTCAACGTCTATGGCGAGCATCTGCTGCGGGTGCCGCCGCTGACCGTGGACGACGACGAGGCGGTGCGGCTGTTCCTTGAGCGCGCGCAGGCGACCGGGGCGACGCTGACGGACGAGGACCTGCCCGAGGTCACGGCGCTCTGCACGACGTTGGACGGGTTGCCGCTGGCGATCGAGCTGGCGGCGGCGCGGTTGGCGGAGATGTCGTTGAGCGACGTGCTCGGGCAGCTCGACCGGCGGTTCGAGCTGCTGGTGGGCGACTCGCACGGACCTCGGCACCACGCGACGCTGCAGGAGGCCTTCGCGTGGTCGGCCCGGCACTGCACCGACGAGGAACGGCGGCTGTGGGCGACGCTGTCGGTGTTCCCCGCGGACTTCGACCGGGCGGCGGCCGAGGCGGTGTGCGGCGAGGACGTGCTGGGACCGTTGTCGGCGCTGGTGCGCAAGTCGATCGTGGTCGCGACGACGAGCCCGGTGACGCGGCGGACGCGGTACCGGCTGCTGGACACCGTGGCGCAGTTCGGGGCGCGGCAGCTGGAGGACGCCGACGAGCCGCAGCGGAGGTACGCGACGCACTACAGCGAGTTCGTCGAGGAGGCCACGCGGTCGTGGTTCTCGCCGGACGACACGCTGTGGATGGGACGGCTGCACGAGGAATGGCCGAACGTGCGCGCCGCGATCGGGCACGCGCTGAAGACACCGGGGCTGGCCGCGATGGGCGCGACCATGGCGATAAACGTGGACCGGACGCGGTTCCCCGGCTTCGCCGGGATGCTCGGCCAGACGCAGGACCTGCTGGGAGCGGCACGGAAGGTGATCACGGAGTCGCCGCTGCGCGCCTCGCTGCTGGCGCACCGGGCCTGGGTGGCGCAGGCGCAGGGGGACATGTCGACGGCGATTCCGTTGATGAACGAGGCGCGGGCGTTGCCACGGCATCCGGAGAGCGACGTGGATCTGGTGTGGGTCGAGGCCACGCACCTCTTCTTCGTGGACAGCTCCGCGGACTGTGTGCCGTTGTACGAGCACCTGGTGAACCTGTGCCGGGAGTACGCGACGCCGGGCGACACCTACATCACCGAGCTGTTCCACGCGATGGCGTCGTGCTTCCTGCTGGACGCCGAGGCCGCGGACAAGGCGACGACCGCGCTGGCGACGAAGGCCGAGAGCAACGGCGTGGACTGGTCGAACGCGTGGGGCCTCTGGCACCGCGGCCTGTACGAGCTGCTGCACGGCGACCCGGCGCTGGTGCACGCCCAAGCGGTGGAGGCGCTGCGTATCCAGCTGACGCTCAGAGACTCGTGGGGCCCCGCGTACAGCCTGTGGCTGCTCGCCTGCACGTGCGCCGAGTTGGGCGCACACGACCGCGCGGCCCGGCTGCTCGGGGCGTTGCGGACGCAGGAACGGATCTCGCGGATCTCGTTCAACGGGATGGGTCCGTTCCACCGGCTGCTGGAACGCGCGGACCGCAACGTCCGCCGCGCACTGGGCGACGACTACCAGGTGATCATGACCCTGGGCGCCGACCTGCGCGGCGAGCAGGCGATGGAGTTCGCGCTGGAGCCGGTTCCCGTCTCGGAGCGGCGGCCGGTCAAGGCGGTGCTGCCGGGCGGGCTGACCAGGCAGGAGTTCACGATCGCCGGGCTGGTGGCCGAGGGGCTCACGTCGAAGCAGATCGGCGCCAGGCTGTTCATCTCGCCGAGGACCGCGGACCGGCACGTGGTCAACATCCGCGCGAAGCTGGGCCTGCCGAACCGGGTGGCACTCGCGGCCTGGCACCGGTCGGCGACCATCAACTGAACACGGGCACCCGGTGGGCGCCGGGCCAACGCCCCGCGATCACTTCCCCCCGGATGATCACGGTCATCACCATGGCCGGCCCCGCACCCACCGTGGGTGCCCGTCCGACGCTGAGCTCGACGCCGGACCAACAATCTCACTCGCGGAGGCCATTCGGCGCATCCGCAAAATTGCCCATTTGGACCGGGAACGGCTCGGATCATCCGTTCGTGTGATTAACCGCTGATTTACCGGCCTGCCCGAGGGTGGGGACCATGACACGTTTCGCGAAGATCCTCGCGGCGGTGCTCGCGGCGGGCGCTGTCAGCGTCATCGCCCCCAGCGCCGCACAGGCGGCGGAGTACGGGTGCGCGGGCAACCTCATCGACACCTACGCGGTGAAGAGCGGCAACACCACGCTGAGCACCATCCGGCTCTACTACAACCCGAGCAACGGCCGGAACTGCGCGGTCAACCTCAAGGCCGCGCGGTACCAGAGCACGAAGAGCGAGATCGACATCTCGATCTACACCAACGACTTCCGCGAGGACGACAACAACAAGCCCGGCATCAACAACGACTACGACGGCGGCAACTTCTTCGAGTACGCCGGCCCGGCGTCAGTGGTCGGCAAGGGCAAGTGCATCTCGATGCACGCCCGCACCAAGGCCGGTGGCATGAGCACCTCCCGTCTGGTGTCCGCGGTCCACTGCGGCTGACGGACCTTCGGCTCACCGCGTCTCGGCAGCCAGTTTCAGGCCCAGTGCGACCAGCACGGACGCGGTGAGCCGGTCCAGCAGGAGTCGTTGGCGCAGCAGGAAAGCGCGGGCGCGACCGGCCAGGGTGATCAGGATCGGGAACCACACCAGGCCGATGCCGAGGTGGATGGCGACCAGCAGGACGCCCCACGACGGCGCCGACGCGGGCAGGAACTGCGGCAGCAGCGAGATGTAGAACACGCCAGGCTTGGGGTTGAGCAGGTTCGTCAGCAGTCCTACCCGGACGGCCGCGCGGACCGACGGCACGGGAGCGGGTTCGTCGAGCTCGACCGGACGGCGAGAGTGCCAGAGAGCCTTGGCGCCCAGATAGATCAGGTAGGCGGCGCCGAGCCAGCGCACGATGTCGTAGGCCAGTTCGGACGCGGTCAGCAACGCCGTCAGGCCGATCAGGCCGGCGGTCGCCCACACCAGGCAGCCGAGCGTGCTGCCCACCACGACGCCCATCGCGGCGCGGCGGCCGACCAGCAGCGCCGTCCGCAGTACCAGCAGGGTTTCCAGGCCAGGCGTGATGACGGTGAGCAGCGCGACGAACGTGAAGCTCAGGAGCGCGGTGGTCGACATGAGCGCATCAAAACACGGAACAGCAGCGCCAGCACAAGAATTAACGCGGCCGACACGTACGTCGCGCCGCGCAGGCCGGACACGAGCACGACGCTGCCCAGGAACGCGATGCCCAGGCCGGCACCGAGTTCATAGGCCACGGACTCGATCGCGGCGGCCTTCTCCGCGGGCGCGTCGGTCATGATCGCTTCGGCGCCTGTGGTCTGCACGGTGCCGTAGGAGGCGCCGATCAGCAGCAGGAACACGAGCATCGGCCAGTCCGCAGCGAACGCGACGAGCAGCAGACCGGCGAACCCGGCCACCGCGATGACCAGTGCGACCCGGACGACGAGCCGCAAACCCCAGCGCGACACCAGGAGCCCGCTGCACAGTGCCGCGACGAACGCCGCCGCCGACATCGGCAGCAGGTACACCGGGGCCCGCATCGGGTCAGGCCCAGCGACAGCTGCAGGTGCTGGGTAGCAGCAACTCGAAGCCACCTGACGCACCAGCGCCAGCGTCGACGGAAGATCATCGACGCTCCCGAGCTGAACGCGGTGATCTGGTGGAAGCCCGAACTGCACGCGTCCAGCGCCTCGAAGACGAACGCCTCGTTCTCGTAGTGGCCGTTGATCACGACGAGACGGCCGATCTCCAGGTGCTGCAACGACTTCAGTGTTTCGCTCAAATACTCGATCAGCACCAGCCCGCCGACGTGCACCGTGCCGGGGAAGCTCATCCCGCCGCCACTCTGCGGCAACGAGCGCGCGGAGATCGGCACGCCGGGCAGCACGTAACCGTCCACAGCGGACGCGACGGCAGCGGCCAGCGCCACCGGAATGTCGTAGTCCACCGACAACGGCAGGTGCGGACCATGCTGTCAGGTCGCCGTAGGACCTCATCGGGAGAAGCTCCGGCCCACGACGCCGGAGACGGTGAGGTGGTGCGCACGTAACCACGCCTGCGCGAACGACGTGATCATGTCGCACCACTCGTCGACCGGACGGCGCGAGTAGGTCGTGCTGTTCAGCATTCCGGTCGGCAGCCGGAGAATGCGCTCGTCACCACCTCGCGGCGGCGACGGGTGGATGGTCTTGGTGATCACGGCTCCCGCGCCACCGTCGAGCAACCGCCGGATGTTGCGTTCCTGGTCGGTCAACAGCCCCGACCCGACCACGACGGGCGATTTCAGCGATAACCCGAGCACCTGGGCACGGGCGGGGTTCTCCGCGGCCACCGTCATGAATGCATCCCTCCGCAATGTTGCTGAGCGCATTCACATGGTGTCAGTCAGTGACCGTCCGGGTGCGGCGCCTGGTGGTCGAACAGGCCCTCGTCGGCCCAGCCCTGCCGCTCGTAGAACCGGCGCGCCCGAGCGTTGCCCGCGACGACGGCGAGCCACGCGACGTCATGTCCCGAGTCGGCGACGGCCTGTTCGGCGGCTGCCAGAAGTGCCGTCGCCACACCGGATCCGCGATGGTCGGCGGAGACGTAGACCTGCTCGACCTCGTCTCCGATGACCATCACGAACCCGGCGACCTCGCCGTTCACGGTCGCGACCACGGTGTCCTGAACGTGCTCGAGCGCGCGTGGCTCGAAGGTCTCCTGAGGCCGCGCGTCGACCAACCGCTGTGGCACGTTGCCCAAATGCGCGTCGCACCAGCCGGGGTACCAGATCCTGGCGACCACTGCAGCGTCCTGTGCGGTCGCGCGCCTCAGTTCCATGCCTATCGATACCAGGCGCGCACGCCCATCCGCCCGGTGCTGCCGAGGTCGATGTTGATGTGGGTCTCCGGCGCCACCGGGATCAGCGTCTGCACCGTGCCACCCGGCGCGGCCGCGATGTCCACGTGGCTGCCGACCTGCGGCGGGTCGATCGAGGTGTGCGTGTTCCGCCACAGGAACGCCGACTTCGCGCGCTCCCCCGGCTGCACCGTGATCGGCTGCGGCGGGTCGTCGAAGCCGTCGATCCGCGAGATGCCGCCCGAGCCCTCGATGATCTGGACGTCCAGCGGCTGCCACTGCTCGTCGAGCAGCTTCACCTGCGGATATCCGTTGAGCTGCACCGGTTGCGTGCCGCAGTTGACCACCTCGACCGACATCAGGCGCAGCCCCATCGCCGCGCTGGTGCCGTTCGTGGTGAACCTCAGGCCCGTGTCGCACGGCGGTTCGGACGTCGGCGTGACCAGCGAAACCGGCTTCGGATCGACGGGTTCCTGCAGCGGAACGGCCCGCAGAGCCGCGTGCGTTCCGCACGACACCAGGCCCATGAGCGCGGCCGACAACACGAGAATTCTGCCCCCAGATCTCATGGGACCCGATCATGCCCGACCCGGACCGCCCGTGTCATTGATTTGATGCCAGCCGACCCGCGGGCCACAGCCGTCTACCCACGAACGGCTGTGGCCCGCGAGGCACTAACCGGTGTGGGACAGGATCCACGACCGGTGTGCGGGCACGTCGGAGAAGACCTGCGGCGCGTCCGCGCACCAGCGGCCGCCGATCTGTCCGATCACCGTGCCCACGACCGCCCAGCCGGTGCCGTTCCTGGTCACCGCCGGGCCGCCGGAGTCGCCGTAACAGGAGCCGCGCCAGCCGTCTGGGTTGTGGGTGCAGAGCGTGGTCGCGTCGGTGTGGCAGCCGGGTGCGTTGTCCGCGAGGACGCGGGTGTCCAGCTGCTGCAACACGGTCGGTGCCGGGGCGCTGCCGGGATCGCGAGTGGCTCCCCAGCCGAGCAGGCGGATCTGCAGGCCGGCGGGTGCGTTCGCGTTGATCGGGGCAGGCTGGTGGCTCACGGGCGCGCTCAGCTGGACGAGGCCCTGGTCGTTGCTGCCGTGGCGGATGAGCCTGGTGACGGTGCGGACGGTGCCGCCGCTCGTCCTGTTGTTCGAGCCGACGCGGACCTGCATGGACGACGGGGTCTCCCCCTCCAGGCAGTGCGAGGCGGTGAGCACCCACTGCGAGCGGATCAGGATGCCGCCGCAGAAGTGGCCGCCGCCGCGGGACTGCAGTGAGGCGGCGAACGGGTAGGGCTCGCTCGCGGGCTGGCCGCCGATGACGAACGGCGCGGGATCCGCCGCGGCGACCGGGGCCAGGGCCAGGAGCGCCGCGGCCATCAGCGCTCCGAAAGTGGTCTTGCGCATGCTGTCTCCTCGAAGAGGTGCAGGGACCTTCGAGTGTTCGGAGCAGCCGGGAACGCCCGCTATCGCCGTAATTTCGGATCGGTGCCTGGATTCCAGGCGAGCACCGCCGTAGGTTCGGATGTGCGATGACCGGACCGTTCCACCTCGTGTTGCGCGACGCGATCCGTGAGCGCGGGCTGCCGCTGGAGCGGCTGCGGTCGCGGCTCGCCGACCGCGGCATCCAGGTCGGGCTCGCGAGCCTCAGCGACTGGCAGCAGGGACGCGCGTGGCCGCGGCGGCCGAACTCGTTGCGGGCCATCGCCGCGCTGGAGGAGATTCTCGGGCTGCCGGGGCAGACGTTGACGAGCCTGCTGCACACCCACAGCCCGCCGCCGTTCCGGCCGCGTCAGGGAATCGACGAGTACAGCGGGCCGATGGCGGAGCTGCTCGACGCGTTGCCGGGCGCGCGGGCGTGGGGGCTGGAGGTGATCGCCTCCGAGCAGGTGGTGAGCGTCGGCGCGGACCGAGGGCCGTCCCGGCTCGCCGGGCGTTGTCTCGCTCGGGCGCGCCGGGACGGCGTGGATCGGACGGTGGTGCGGTACTACGGAGCGCCGGGCTGCGACATCGACCGGGTCGAGGTCGTGCCGTCGCACAACTGCACGCTCGGCAGGTTGCTGCGCCATCACGACGGGCGGGCACTCGCGGCGGAACTGCTGTTCGGCCAACCACTTCAGGCCGGTGACACGTGGGTGTGGGCAGCCGAGATCCTCGATCCCACCGCGACGACGCGCACGGACTGCGCGCACGCTTTCCGCCGCCCGGAAGGCACCTACCTTCTGGAGGTGCGGTTCCACCCGGACGCATTGCCCGCCCGTGTGCACGAGTACTACCGGCCCGATCTGTTCGTCGAACGGCACGTGCTCACCGAACTGCCGCTGAACACGCACCACGCGGTGCACGTGACGGCGACCGGAATGACGTCCGGCGTCATCGGCATCAACTGGGAGTGGGACTAGGGCGCTCCCTTGCCGGCAAAGGCAAGGGAGCGTTCCTGCGACGGGCTACTTGATGCCGTAGGCCCGATGAACGGAACTGGTGTGCGTGTCACCGGCGGAGTCCGTCGCGGTGGTACGCAGCGACACGTACCCACTGCTCGGGTTGCACACGAGTGCCGTCCACTTCCCGCCCCTGCCAACGGTGGCGGCACGCTTCCACGTGACACCGTCGTCAGTGGAGTACTCGACCGTCACGCTCTTGACCTTCGCGGCGGTCGGCTGGCTCTGCGGCTGTCGAAGCACCTCGACGGACAGCGGGAAGATGCCCGGCCGGGCCTTGCCGAAGTCGTCGAACGCACCGTTCGTGCGCAGGAACATCAACGGCAGCAGGTCGAACTGGGCCTTGACGGACTTGAACGTCCAGCTCGCCTCGGTCGTGAGCGAGTGCGTGGCGAACGGCACGCCGTCCGCCCTGGTCGCCTTGGCGGTCAGTTTGTATTTGGCCTCCGCGTCCGGCAGGCCCGCCCACGCGCCGAGGCCGGGTTGGCCGCTGGGCACCGGCTGGCCACCTACCGGCTCCAGCGTCGTGTTACCGGTGGAGGTGAACGGCGCGAAGGCGGGGAAGCTGCCCTGGCTGCCCGCCGCGGGCGAGAACATCCCGATGGCCGCGCCCAGCTGGTCGCCGTAGCGGTAGACCTGGGTGTTGTAGTTCGGTGCCAGCGCCAGCGACGGTGCGACCACGGGCGCGTTCCAGTGCTCCTTGGTGGGCTTGCCCGCGGTCAGCTTGCCGGTCAGGTCGAAGAGCTGGCCCGACGGCGCCGACCTCGGAGTACCCGCCGGACGCTGGAACGTCAGCACCGCCGACCAGGACGGCTCGGTGCTGAAGTAGTCGGTCCGCTGCTGCGGCATCGTCACAGTGTCGTAAGCAGCGAACGAGAAGAACATGCCGGGGAAGTAGGTCGGCGCCCGGCCGAGCTCGGCGTCGGCGGGCGCGCCCTGTGCGGCGAACTTCACGTCGCGCCTGGCCAGATCGGACGTGCGCGCCGTGAACGCGGCCTTCGCCGGGATCTCGTTCTCGGGGCCCAACGCGGTCACGAAGTAGCGGTACGGCTTCGCCTCACCGGCGGGCTGGCCGAGCACCACCGACGCACCGAGCCGGGTCGTGGTGCCGGGCTCCGCTTTGGTGGGCACGACATACGCCTCCTGCTTGCCGGTGACGAACGCACCGGCTGCGACGCCCCGCTCCCCGAACGTCGTCAGCATGTCGACGGACATGAGGCGGGTCTCGGCCTTCGGGCGATCGGTGATCGTGTAGGTGACCCTGTTGCCCTTGCGGGCGTCGAGAACGAGCTCGCTGTTCCTGTCCACGTGGTGCTTCGTGATGATCTGATCTGTCACGCTCTCGGGCCTGCCCTCGGCTCCCGGCGTGCCGGTCGACCCGATCACCGAGATGTCTCCCTTGGGCACCCGCACCTTCGCGACACCGCCGACGACATCAAGCCGGAGAGCCCACTCACCCACCTTGGTGTCGTGCAGCGCCACGTTGACCTGCTGGCCGGTGGCGTCGCTCGCCGCGTTACCCAGCCGGTCGATCAGCTTCACCACCACGTCGAACGACTCGGGTTCCGCCACGACACCCAACGCCGTCTGCACGGCGATGCCCGCCGCGGTCGCGACGACCCGTGCGCCGACGGTGCCACCGTCGCCCGGCAGCTTGCCGGGCAGCGCCGTCACGTCGACGCTCGCCTTGCCGCCCGCCGGAACCGTCACCGTCGGCGCGCCGAGGCGGAACGTCTCGTCGGACACCGCGAGGTTCAACGTGACGTCGGCCGCGCCCTTGTTCCGGTAGGTCAAGGACTTCGTCACAGGCTCGGTCGGCCGTGGCCAGGCGAACTGACCGAAGCTGACGCTGCCGTCGGCGAAGACCTGCTGTGCCACGGCACGTGCCGCGTCGACCCGGCCGGCTCCCGCCGCGAACACCGGCAGGTTGCCCGTGCTGGACGCCATCAGCGCGCCCTTGATCTCCGCGGCCGTCCACTCCGGACGTGCCTGCGCCAGCAGTGCGGCCACACCGGCGACGTGCGGTGCGGACATTGACGTTCCGTTTGCCGCGACGTGGGAGTCGCCCACCGGACGCCCCAGCGTGGTGCCGACGGCACGGGCGGCGACGATGTTCTCGCCCGGTGCCGTGATGTCCGGCTTCACCGCGTGGTCACCGGTACGCGGTCCCTGGCTGGAGAAGTCGCTGACCTGGTCGGTGCGGCCGACGCTGCCGACCGAGAGCGCCGCGTCCGCGGTCGAGGGCGACCCCACCAGGTACGGCTGCGCGGAGTTGCCCGCCGAGACCACGAACAACGAGCCGGTCGACGCGGTCAGGTTGTTCACCGCCTGCGCGAGCAGGTCGTCGGCCGTGCCGCGATCGCTGCCGAGGCTCATGTTGACGACCTTCGCCTTGCCCGCGATCCACTCCATCCCGGCGAGGATGTCGTCCTCCTCGCAGCCGGTGTCGACGCAGACCTTGCCCGCGATCACCGTCGCGTTCGGCGCGACACCGCCGTATGCGGCACCGGCGCCGGCGATGATCGACGCGACGTGGGTGCCGTGCCCGACGGTGTCCGTCAGGTTCGTACCGGTGAAGTCCTGGACTTCCGTCACCACGTCCTTGAGATCCGGGTGCGCCCTGTCCACACCCGTGTCGAGCAGGCCGACGGTGACGCCCTTGCCGTCGAACCCGGCCTCACGCGCCTTCGGCACGCCGATCTGCGCGTTCGAGTCGGCGTCGTGCACCTTGACCTTGCCGCTCAGCCACACCTTGCCCGTCGAC
Organism: uncultured Actinomycetota bacterium; assembly: GCA_963766275.1. Lineage (GTDB taxonomy): Bacteria > Actinomycetota > Actinomycetes > Mycobacteriales > Pseudonocardiaceae > Lentzea. The sequence continues at coordinate 205,459 of CAVYAD010000033.1, read as the reverse complement.
GCGATTCCCGGACCGGTCAACGACTTCCAGAACGTCTCGTCCCTGCTCGCCGCCAGCGCCACCCCGTTGACGCTCGGCAACCGGCGGGTCACCTGGGCGCCGGTCACCGAGCCTCCGGTCACGATCAACGGCAGCGTGCTGCGCCTGACGTCGTCGTACCCCCACTCGATGAGCTGGGTGACGTCGAACAGCCGGGCGTCGAGCCGGCCCGCGTTGATCAGGACGGTGGCGTCCGACGGCAGGACGTGGACGTGTCGGTCGATCACTCGGGTGGAGAACCTGATGTGCTCTCGTCCCGCCGCGGGCGTGATGAGCGTGGCGGTCTTGCCGTCCTGCTCGGTCAGGGTGATCTTGTCGCCCGTGATGAGCGTGACCACCGAATCCTTACCGGCCGGCAACGGAGCTGAACGGATCTGTGGTGCCGCGTGGCCTATCCCGACTGTCATGAACGGCAGTACGAGGATCAGCGCTGGTAACAGTGCACGACGCCTGGAACTCACAGGGTGTTCCCCAATCATTGTGGATTCGACAAACTCACGGTCAGACGCGTTCCCACAAAGCCGGGACGTTCGGTGGTTCCCAGCCGGTCAACGAGGTGTGCGCCTGCCGGCACCGGTACGCCAGGCCGTTGTAGGTGACCTGGGCGCCGGTCGCGTAGAAGGTGTTGGGTGCCCACGTGCCGCCACCGGGGTTGGTCGTGGTGGTGGTTGTCGTTGAGGTGGATGTCGTGGTCGAGGTGGTCGTCGGCGGGTTGCCGCCGCCACGCGGCAGGTCCCCGGCGATCGCGTAACTGTTGCCACCGAAGGTGAACGTGAAGTTCGACGGCATCGCGATCGGCATGTAGTAGTTCAGCTTGATGTCGACCGACGCGTTGGGCGCGATGGTCTGCCAGCTCGGCAACGTCACGACGGCGTGCTGGAAGTCGCCGCGCAGGCCGCCGACGTTGTTGCCGCTGTGACCACGGGTGGCGACCGAGAGGCCGAAGCCGGACTGGTCGGTCATGCTGCCCGGCGCGCTGGTGCCGTAGTCGAACTCGATCCGGGTGCCGCCGGGGATCGTCGTGGTGGAGTTGTTGGTGATCCGCATGGTCGGGGTGATCGGGTAGTTGGCGTCGCCCAGCGCGAAGCCGGACACGCCGACGTTGACGTTGAGCGCGGTGGTGGGCATGGCCCGGCCGGCCTTCGTGTTGCCGTACGGGGCGGCGCCGCGCAGGCCGTCGTTGAGCTTCGTGAGCAACGTGTCGCCGATGTAGTACTGGCTCTTGGCGCTGTCGTAGGCGTAGTCGCCTGCCAGCTCCCAGATCATGACGCCGCCGAGGCCCTTGCTGTTGACGTAGCTCGCCTTGGCCGCGATGGACATATCGTCCTCAGTGGACAGGAAGACGCCCTTGGTGCTGTTCCACAGCCACGGTGTGACCATGGTGCTGTTGTAGTTGCGGGTGTACGTGCCGGTGAGGCGGTCGTCCGGGTCGTTCACCGGGTCGAGGCCGTACTTGGTGAGGTAGTCGGGCGTGATGCGGTTCTGCAGGTTCATGGCGTGCCACATGGGGTTCACGCCCGATGGCACCTCCATGCCGTTGAGCTCGTCGTGCCACAGGTTGTCGATGCCGACGGCGCCGTTGCCGCAGGGGACGGTCGACCCACACTGTCCCGCCGGTGCCCGGCGGGCACTGCGCCTGGTTGGGCAAGGCCGCGCGACCCCACAGTCCGTTCGTGCCGCCGGTGACGCCACGCCAGCCGCGGGTGTAGAAGCCGACGCCGATGTTGATCCGCCCTGCTGGCATCGCGCCGCGGAAGTAGTGATAGGCCCAGTCGGTGTTGAGATAACCCTGCCCGTCGTACTGCGGTGTCGTGTACACCTGCCAGTGCGCGAGCTCGGCGTCCTGGCCGTTGTCGTACAGCGCGGCGTTCGGGCCGACGAAGTGGTTCCAGGCGCCGTGCAGGTCGTAGCTCATGATGTTGACGTAGTCGAGGTACCTGACGATTCCGTGGACCTCCTGGCCGCGCAGCAGCCAGCCGGACGCGGGCACCGCCGCGGTCAGCAGGTAGTGCTTGCCGTCCGCCGCTCCGGCCCGGTCGAGCTTGTCGCGCAACGTGCGCATCAGGTTCTCGTAGCCCGCCCACAACGTGCCGCGGTTGGCGTTGGAGATCCAGAAGTCGTCCGGGTTGCCGGCGTGGTTGTTGGACGTGGCGTACTCGTAGTCGATGTCCGCGCCGTTGAACCCGTACTGGCGCAGGAAAGCCACCACCGAGTCGGCGAACGTGTTGATCGACGACTGGCTCTGCGCCAACCGGTAGAAGCCACCGGTGGCGTTGCGGCTGCCGTCCGGGTTGAGGATGCCGCCGGTCTCCGCCCAGCCACCGATGGAGATCAGCGTCTTCACGTTCGGGTTCTGCTTCTTGTACTTGGTCAGCAGGTTGAAGTGCCCCTTGTACGACAGCGCCGGATCCATCTCCGCGCCGGGCACGCCCGGCCACTCCATGCCGATGGACGCGTTGTTGGCGTTGTTCGCGCCGACGGAGACCCGGTTGTCCGTACCGATGTTCGCGAACGCGTAGTTGAGGTGGGTGACCTTGCCCCACGGGATGTTGCTCGCCAGGTACGCGGGCGCGCCGTTCTTCCCTGTGCGCCAGCTGGTGAAGTAGCCGATCTTGCGGCGGGAGTGGTTGGGGCCCATGAGCTCACGGCCGGCGGTGTCGTAGACCGTGCAGTACGGCGTGTCGACGCCCGGTGTGCGGTAGAGGCCGTCCGGGCGGCAGTCCTCGTGGCCCGCGGCCTGCGAGGTGGACGGGTTGACCAGCGCGACCAGGGTGAGACCGGCGAGGGTCACCAGTGCCGCCAGCAGAGGGAGGATCTTTCTGGAGAGGCTTGCGCGCATGCCGAACCTCCTGTGCAGGGAGGCGGCCTGTGCCACCCAAGTCTGGGACCGGGAAAGATTCCGGTCAAGAGAAGGTTTAGACCAATCCACCGGACGGGCGAGTGAGGTTCAATGGATTGATGGGGGAACGACGAGATGACGACCTGCACGAACTCCAGGCGCTGCTCGCCGAGTACGAGCAGATGCGCGGGGACGAATATCCCCGTCTACACGAGGTCAGAGGGGCCATCAACGCGCTGATCACCAAGCCACGCGACACGGAACTCCCTCTCGTGGCGGAACTGGTCGAGCGGTGGTGGGACTCCTCGGAAGCATGGGAGGCCTACACCGCCGTGTCCGCGCCGGTGGTGACGGACCGGGAACGCCTGCTGCGCAAAGCGGGCGAGGCACCACACGTGGCCAGCGCCGCGATCCAGCGTCTGCGTGGCGAAGGCAGCCCGTACGAGATCGAGGTGTTGCGGTCGGTCGTCACCAACCCGGAGGGGGAGTGGCGCTGGGCCCGGGCCGCCGCGGCCGCCCGGTTGAGGGCGATCGGTGGACCGGAGGCGGAAGCCGCGCTGCAGGACCGGCCGTTCACGCTGCTCGACCCGCCGTGGCGCGAGGACCGGACGTGGCTGCACCGGCACCGCGCCACGGCGGTTCCCCGGCTGATCGAATGCCTGGCCGATCCTGTCTGGTGGTTCGAGGCGTCCTTCGCACTCGGTGAGATCCACGCCGCCGAGGCGGTCGGTCCGTTGTGCGAACACGCCAGGACCACACCGTTCCCCATCCCGACCATCGAAGCGCTCGGCAAGATCGGCTCAGCCGACGCCTCCCCCACCCTGGTCGGCCTGCTCGGGCACCACGACGCCGACGTGCGCGACCACGCGTTGCGGGCACTGGCCCGGATCGGTGGCCAGGACGTGGTCGAGGCGGCGATCATGGCGTGCGACGACGTGAGCCCGGTGGTGCGCGACCGTGCCGCCCGAGTGCTCTTCCGGCACGGGGATCAGCGCGCGGTGATCCCGTTGATCCGCCTGTGCGACACGAGGCACGCCGCTGCGGCCGCCGACGCGCTCACCCGGATCGGCGACCCTCGCGCGCTGCCGACGCTCTGGGGTCTGTTCACCGATCTTGAAGCAGGCAAAGCGACCCGCTACGCCGCCGGACGAGGCCTTGCCCGCATCGACGGTCCGCAGAGGTGGCTCTACTCCGACGACCCGCGACTCCTGCGCGCCTACGTCTGGCTGCTCGGTCACAAGCCGCACTGGAACGAATACTTCGTCATCGAAAGCGCGAGAAGCCATGCCGACCCTGTGGTGCGCGCACGTGCCGCGGAGGCCTGGGGCCGCCGACGCGGGACCGGGAAGGTTTCCGGCCGGGAGAAGGTGTAGACCAATTCGTTCGTGGGTGTTCGGCAGGCCTCGCCAGTGCTTACATGGAGGCACGCCGCCGTTCGACTCGAACGAGGAGACACGCATGCGATTACGCAACGGTCTGCTGTTCGCAACCGTGGTGACCCTGGGCGTGGCGCTGACACCGGGTATCGCCATCGGTGCCGAGCGAGACGTGGCGACCAACCTGGCCGTGCCCTGGGACATCGCGTTCCTGCCGGACCGGACCGCGTTGGTGACCGAACGCAACTCGGCCCGCGTGATGTCCATAAAGGACGGTGTCGTACGCGAGGCCGCCCGCATTCCCAATGTGTCGGCGGTGGGCGAGGGCGGCCTGCTGGGCATCGCCGTCTCGCCGGCCTACGCCACCGACGGTCAGGTGTTCGTCTACCACACAGCCCCTTCGGACAACAGAATCGTCAGGTTCCGCCTCGGTGAGGCGCCGCGGCCGATCGTGACCGGCATTCCGCGCGGCTCCTCGATCCACAACGGTGGCGGGCTGTCCTTCGGCCCGGACGGCATGCTCTACGCGGGCACCGGCGACGCGGCGAACACGGCCAACGCCCAGAACCCGCGCTCGCTCGGCGGCAAGATCCTGCGCATGCGGCCGGACGGCACGCCCGCCCCGGGAAACCCGTCATCGACCCTCGTCTACAGCCTGGGCCACCGCAACGTGCAGGGCCTGGCCTGGGACACCCAGGGCCGGATGTTCGCCTCTGAGCTCGGCCAGAACCAGCTCGACGAGCTCAACCTCATCCGGCCCGGCGGCAACTACGGCTGGCCGAACTGCGAGGGCACCTGCACCGATCCCAGGTTCGTGAACCCCCTGCTGACCTGGTCCACGGCACAGGCGTCTCCCAGCGGTCTCGCGTTCCACCAGGGCAGTCTCTACATGGCCGCGTTGCGCGGACAGCGGCTCTGGAAGATCCCGGTCACCGCGACCGGCGTCGGCCAGCCACGGGCACTGTTCTCCGGCACCTACGGCCGGGTGCGCGGGGCGGCGTCCGCACCGGACGGCACCCTGTGGTTCTCGACGTCGAACCGCGACGGCCGCGGCACACCCAAACCGGGTGATGACCGCGTCGTGAGCACGACCAGCTGATCAGTGTGTCCGGTGGGTGAGCGAACGGGTCACCCACCGGACACCATCAGGTCAGGTCGGCGAGCCGCTCCACCTCGGCGGTCCGCCCGGCGACGATCAGCACATCGCCCCGGTTCACCACCGTCTCCGCGGTGGCATAGGTGAAACCCTCGCCGGGGCGTTTGACGCCGACGACCGTGACGCCGTACTTCGACCGGAGCTTGCTGTGGCCGAGCGGCCGTCCGACCGCCTCCTCCGGCGCGCGGGTCTTGATCATCGCGTAGTCGTCCTCGAACTCGATGAAGTCCAGCATCCGCCCGGTCACGAGGTGCGCGACCCGTTCGCCCATCTCGTGTTCGGGCAGCACGACGTGGTGCGCGCCGATCCGTTCGAGGATGCGGCCGTGCTCGCGGCTGATGGCCTTGGCCCAGATGTTCGGGATGCCGAAGTCGACCAGCACCGCGGTGGTCAGGATGCTGGCCTCGAGGTCGGTGCCGATGCCGACGACGGCGCGCTGGAACTCGTCGACGCCCAGCTGCCGCATGACCTCGGCGTCGCTGCTGTCGGCGACGACGGCGTGGGTGAGCTCGTTGGCGTGCCGCTGGATGAGCTTCGGGTCCGAGTCGATGCCCATCACCTCGGTGCCGTGCGCGACGAGCTCGATCGCGAGCGAGCTGCCGAACCGGCCGAGCCCGATCACGACGACGCGGGATGCCTGCCTATCCGACAATTGGTCGCTCCTCAGGTAGTTCGTACCGCCTGCGCCGCTCGCGCAACGCGAGCGCCGACACCAGTGTGATCGGGCCGACCCTGCCGACGAACATCAGCGGTGAACAGCACGGTCATCACCCCGGTCGCGCGGCCGGACTCGGCGGCGATCGGCAGCATCAGCAACGCCGTCCCGGCGGCGGTCGCCGCCAGGAACGCGAGGACGACGAGGCGGGCAGGATGCCGCCAGCCGGAGATCATTCGCAGAGCCTAACCGTCCTGCCAGGACCTGCCGGGAGGGCGATACATGGTGTAACACAAAAGCCCGAGCGACGATCTTGAGGCGTGGTGAGGACAACGGCGATCCGGCGCCCCCGGTTGGAACGGCTGCTCTGCACGACAAGGCTCACGACTCTGGTCGCACCCGCCGGTTACGGCAAGACGACCCTGTTGACGCAGGCGCACACCGACCGTCCGGTCGTGTGGCACACCTGCCAGGAAGGTCATCGGCTGTTGCATCCGCTGGCGACTTCGCTGGCGGCCAGGTGGACCAGCGTCCCGGCGGTGTCCGGTGAGGACGAAGCCGGTCGCGCACATGCCGTCGCGGGTCTGCTGTGCGACGCGTGGCCTGAGGACGTGCTGATAGTTCTGGACGACATACATGTGCTGAGACAAGGAGATTCGGCTGTTGGGCTGCTGGAGGCGCTGTGCCTGCAGCTTCCGCCGACCGCGTGCCTTGTGCTGTCTGGACGAACGCCGCCGCCGTTCCCGTTGCGCCGCTTCAAGTTCGACGGTGAGCTGACCGAGATCAACGCGGCCGCGCTGGCGTTCACCAGCGAGGAGACCAACGAGGTCGCGGGCGATGTGCACGACGTGACCGGCGGATGGCCCATCGCGGTTCGTCTGGTCGCCGAGACGGGCACGGCAGAGGAGCTCGGTCACCTGGTGGACGAGGTCGTTGGCAGAGAACCGGAACAGACCCGGCATCTGCTGAGCGCCGCCGCCGCGTTCGACCGGTTCACCGCCGACCTGCTGACCGCGCTCGGGCACGCCGAGGCCGCCACGATCCTGCCGGACCTCGCGCGACGCGGGCTGTTCGTCGAGCACGTGCGGGCGGAACCGGGCTGGTTCACCCTCGTGCCACTGGCGCGCGAGTTCCTGACACCGGCGCTGGGCGTGCACGAGACAGCCGCGCGGTGGTTCACCGAACGCGGCGAGTACGTACGGGCGGTGGATTCCCTTGCCGCGCTGGAGGATTGGCCAGGTGTCACGGCGTTGCTCAAGGACGTCCTGCACACGAAAGGCGCGGACGCCGTGCTCACCGCGACGCAGAAGGTGCCGGACGCGGAACGAACGGCCGAGGTCTGGCAGCTGGAAGGCGTCGCGCACCAGCTGCGCGGTGAGTGGTTGCCTGCCGCGGATCGGTTCACCAAGGCCACCGAGGACGGCCTGACCGCGGAACTGGCGTGGCGCATGGCGTGGATCCAACATTTGCGCGGCGGGCCGCAGGACGCGTTGAGGATCTGCGACGAATGCGTGCCGGACGGCAGCGATCCGACGGCGGAGTCGATGTTGCTGAGCACGGCCGCGAGCGCGCACTGGGCGTTGGGCGATCTCGACGCGGCGGAGGGGAAGGCGGTGGAGGCACTCGCCGCCGCGACCGGCGACAGCGCGATCGGCACCGCCCACACCGTGCTCGCGATGGTCGCCGCCGCTCAGGGCAGGCGCGACGAGATCACCGAGCACTACGACATCGCGCTCGACCATGCACGGAAGGCCGACGACGTGCTCGGCGTCATCCGCATCCGGTCGAACCGGGCCTCGCACCACGTCGAGGCGGGTGAACACCGGACGGCGTTGCACGAGATCGAGGAGATGCTGCCGCTCGCGGACGTCACCGGTTTCTCGACGTACCGGGCGATCGGCCTGCACAACCGGGGCGAGGCGCTGCTCGGGCTCGGCAGGCTGGACGAGGCGGCGGCGGACTTCCACGCCGCACAACAGGTTTTCGAGAAGGCGGGCAGCTGGCTCGCGGCGGCGCCGCTGGTCTACCTGGGCGAGGTGCATCGGTTGCGGGGTGACCGGGCGCTGGCCGGGTTCGCGTTGAGAGAGGCGTTGCGGCTCGCGTCCGCCAAGAACACGGTCCCGCACATCGTGCTGGCACACGTGGGACTGGCCGAGCTCGGCTACGACGACCCGGACGTCGCTCGTGAGCACGCGCGCAATGCGTTGACACTGGGCGAAAGCGTGACGGCGCTGCTGGTGCTGGCCCGGCTCGACCAGGCCAAGGACACCTGCCAGGAGGCGGCCGAGATCGCCACCCGGCGCGGCGACCGGACCGGGTTCGCGAAGGCGTTGGAACTGCAGGGACAGCTGGAACAGGACCCGGCGCTGCTCGACCAGGCGCTGACGTTGTGGCGGGAGATCGGCGACCCGCTCGGGGAGGTCAGGGTGCGCACGGCGCAGGCCGCGCTGCTCGGTGGCACGGCGGGAGAACAGCTCGCGAACGACGCACGGCAGCAGGCCGCCGAACTCGGTGCGCGGGTGCTGGCCGACGCCGCCGCCTCGGTCGCGGAGACATGCCGGAAGGCGAGCGGGCCGGCGTTGTACATCCAGACACTGGGCGGGTTCCGGGTGCTGCGCGACGGGGAACCGTTGCCGCCCGCCGCCTGGCAGTCACGCAAGGCGAGGGACCTCGTGAAGATCCTCATCGCCCGGCGCGGCAGGCCGATCACCCGTGAGGCGCTGGGAAACCTGCTGTGGCCGGACGAGGAACCGGAACGCGTGGCCAACCGGCTGGCGGTGGCGCTGTCCACGGCACGCAGCGTGCTCCGAGCGGGCACGGGGATCGTGGCCGAGGGCGACGCCATCAGGCTCGACCCGGACGTGCTGCCCGTCGACGTGGCCGCGTTCCTCGCCGACGCACGGGCCGGACTCGCTGCCGCGCAACGGAACTCGTCGGAGGCCCAGGCGCTGCTGAGCGCCGCCGAGGCCGCCTACCACGGTGACTTCCTCGAGGAGGACCCGTACGAGGACTGGGCGGCGCGGCTGCGCGAGGAGGCCCGGTTGATCTACCTGCAGGTGGTGGCGGTGCTCGCCGCACGGGCCGAGTTCGGAGGGGAGTTCGCGCTGGCAGGGCGATATTGCCTGCGCGTACTGGAACGCGACCCGTACGACGAGCCTGCGCACCTCATGCTGGTGCGCGTCCTCGCCGCGGGAGGGAGCCACGGCGAAGCTCGAAGGTGTTACCAGACCTACGTCACGCGGATGCGCGAGATCGAGGTGGATCCCCGCCCGTTCGCAGCGCCGATCATCATTGGGAGCACACGACGTAGGGCGTGATCGACCAGCGGATGGCCTGGCCCTGCGCGTCCGTTCCCTCACCGGAGACGGTCGCGCCGGAGCCGAGCGGGACGACGTCGTCGATGATCGCGCCGGCGACCTCACCGCCTGCGCTGATGGCCTGCTCGTCGCCTTGGCAGGCAACGGACTTCGTGGCCGTCTTGGTCACGACCACGGACGAGCTGCCGCCGCGCAGCACCAGTCCAGGCCGGCTGCCGCAGATCGCGTAGGCCGTGACGGTCGCCGCGCCGGAGGCCTCGACGATGGCGCCCTTGAGGTCGTTGCGGGGTGCCAGCTTCGTCAGGTGGACGCCGTTCTCGATCTCCCCGGCCACCCCGAGCGACTTCTGGCTGCCGGGGCAGTCCACCGTGGCATCCTTCGTGCCGCTCTTGGACACCAGCGTGAACGATCCGGGCGCGCAGTTCGCCCGGACCGTCACCTTCCACGTCTGCACGGTCCCCCCACCGTGCTCGACCGCGGCGACCTCGACGCTCGACAGATCAGCGCTGGGCCGCACCCGCGTGATCGTCGTCCGTACGCCCGTCACCGCCCCGCCCGCGCCGACGACCTTCGTTCCTGCCGGGCAGCTGACCGACACCGACTTGTCCGCCGACGTCGCGGAGCTGGTCGCGGAAACCTGCACGACCTCACCGCTCTCCGCGTCCGGGCTGGTCAAGCTCAGCACGAGCAGGGCCGCGCTCATCACCTTCACGTACATCTCCCCTCGGGTCCGCGGAAGTCTCTCCGCGGACCCGAAGGGTGCTCTCACCGCTTAAAGCGGTCTTAAGGTCAGGGGCAGCTGACGAGAACGTCGCCGTCCGCGGCGTCGAGACAGGTGTCCACGCCGAGGCCGCCGTTGAGGGTGTCGTTGCCCGCCTGGCCCCAGAGGAGGTCGTTGCCGCCCAGCGCGAGGATGCTGTTGGCCGCGCCGCTGCCGACCAGGTGGTCGACGAAGTTCGTGCCGGTCAGGTTCTCCACGTCGCTCACGACGTTGTCCTTGAGCGCCAACGTGTCGTAGCCGTCGTCGGCGCCGGAGCCGATCGTCACCGAGACGCCCGAGTTCGGGTGCAGGGCGCTGCCGTTGAGGTAGTCGACGCGGTCGATGCCAAGGCCGCCGAACACCGTCACGCCACCACGCTTGGGCCGCAACGTGTCGTTGCCCGCGCCACCGTTGATCGTGCCCCGCGCACGGGTCTCGATCACGTCGTTGCCGTCGCCGCCGTTCACACTGGCGGGCATCGCGTCGACGTGGGTGTTGTCGTAGTTGATGGCGACCCGGTCGTTGAGGTCGCCCGTGGTGATCGACACCGAGGTGATCAGCTTGGTGGCGCCGGACTCGTACGCGCAGCGCACGATGTCGCCTGCCAGCGCGCAACCGGCGCCGACGGCGAGGAGGTCACCGGAGTCGGTGACGCTGAGCCGGTGGGTCGCCGCGTCGAGCGCGACCACGATGTTGTTCGTCTTACCGGCCTCTGCCTCGACGATCAGCACCTTGTTCTGCACGTACACCGTGGTGTGCGGCGCGGCGTGCGCGACAGCGGGCATCGCGACGGCGGCGAGCGCGGCGGCGCCCAGACCGATGAGAATTCTCATTGCTGTTCTCCCCTTGGATGGATGTCGTCTTGCGGGGAACAGCCTGCTCAGCGGTCTTTCGGTGAGCTTCGGGCAACGTTAGGGCGGTCTTTCTGCTGGGAGCAGAACGGCTGCCCTGACCTGCCGCTCTGCTGTCACGATGAGGTCATGGCGGACATCTTCGACTTCAACCGCACGCGCACCCCGCAGCCGCTGTGGCGCGAGGCGCTCGGCCGTCGCCTGCGTGAGGTCAGGGAGGAGCGGGGTGAACGTCTCGTCGACATCGCGGAACGGGCGGGCATCTCGACCCAGTACCTCTCCGAGATCGAACGTGGCCGCAAGGAGCCGTCGAGCGAGATGATCGCCGCGGTCGCCGGTGCGCTCGGCGTCGATCTCGCCGACCTGCTCATCGGCGTCGCCGGCCAGATCCGGCACATCCAGGTCCAGAGGGTCCAGCACTTCCACACCGCCCGCCCCATGGGCCGTCCCTCCGGCCCCGTCCTCATGGTCGCCTAGCCCTCTGTTTTCTGGTGCGAAAAGCACCAAAAAACAGAAGGTCATGATCGGCGGGCGAGGACCATGTCGGCGAGGCCGTACTCGACCGCGCCCTCCGCGTGGAACACGCGGTCCCGGTCGGTGTCGTGGCGCAGCACGGCCACGTCCCGGCCGGTGTGCTTGGACAGGACCTCTTCGAGCTGGGCGCGCACCCGCACGACCTCGTCCGCCGCCAGGATGAGGTCGGGGATCGTGCCACGGCCCTGCGCAGCCGGCTGGTGCAGCACGACCCTGGCGTGGGGCAGCACGGCCCGACGCCCTGAAGCGCCCGCGGCCAGCAGCACCGCACCCGCCGCGACCGCCTGGCCGACGCACGTCGTGGCCACCGGTGCGTTGATGTAGGTCATGGTGTCGTACAGGGCGAGCATCGCCGACGGGTCGCCGCCCTCGCAGTTGATGTAGAGGTTGATCTCCAGGTCCGGGTTGTCCGCCTCCAGGTGCAGCAGCTGCGCGATCAACGCGTTCGCGACGCCGGAGTCGATCCCGGTGCCCAGGTAGACGATCCGCTCGGACAGCAGGTGCGAGTAGACGTCCATGACCCGCTCGCCGCGCGCGTCCCGCGTGATGACGTTGGGAATGGTGTAGGTGCTCATGCGACGGCTCCCGCGTGAAGTCCCAGCTGGTGCGTGCGCACGGGCACGACCTGGCCGAGATCGCTGACGATGTGGTCGATGAAGCCGTACTCGACGGCCTGCGCCGTGGTGAACCAGCGGTCGTGCAGCGAGTCGGTGAAGATCCGGTCGAACGGCTGCCCGGTGTCCTCGGCGATGATCCCCAGCACGGTGTCCCTGGTGTGCCTCAGGTCGTCGGCCTGCACCTCGACCTCGACCGCCGAGCCGCCGATGCCCGCGGAACCCTGGTGCATCAGGATTCGGGCGTGCGGCAGGGCGAACCGCTTGCCCTTCGTGCCTGCGGAGAGCAGGAACTGCCCCGCGCTGCACGCGAGTCCCAGCGCCAGCGTCGCCACGTCGCACGGCACGAGCCGCATCACGTCGCGGATGGCGAGCATCGCGGGCACCGAACCGCCCGGCGAGTGGATCCACAACGCGATGTCCTGCCGTGGATCCTCGCTCGCCAGCGACAGGATCTGGGTGGCGAGCACCGTCCCGTTGTCGTCGTCGAGCGCGCCGTCGAGCACCAGCACGCGCTGACCGAAGAACCGGTCCCGCAGCCGTGGGTCGAACAACTTTTCGTTGGTGGTCATGGAACCGACGATGCCTCGGGCCGATGCCACGCGCCGGTTTCTCTGCTGTGGGCAGATCAGCTCTGAGCAGGCACGTAGGCGTCAGCGGGTCGACCGGGGATGTCGACGTCCGTGGCGAAGAGCGCGCAGTCGTGCAACGTCTGGCGGCGTAGGCCGTACTTCGCCGTGGTGATGAACAACCGGCTCATGTCCGGACCACCGAGGCAGACGCTGGTGGGCTGTCGAGGGGGCAGGCGGACCTCCTGGTCGCACACGCCGTCCGGACGGTAGCGGCGCACGATCGACGAACCCAGAAAGCGATCCACACGTTGCCCGCCACATCGGTGTTCCCGGCGGGTGCGACGGCACCGACGGGAACCGGAAGTGCGGCGATCTCCCGGAACGGCGCCGGAACGTCACCGCGGGTGTCGAGCACCCGGCCGGCGAGCAGATCCACGAGGACGAGCCTGCCGTCGATCCAGCGGGCCCCTTCGCCGAGTTCGAGCTGCTCGAAGTTTCACTGCGTCAACGTCATGCCGCCTCCACGGTGAGCCGCCATCGGACAGTTCCCCCGGTGGGCACGACCGCGACCGGGCAGGTGGTGTCGTCGCGGTCGAACGTTCCGCCGAGCATGGGTTCGACCCCGACACTGCGGTACGGGTCGTCTTCCGGCCAACCGCGCAGGTTCCGCCACAGGGCAACGGAAACGGGCTGGCCCGCGCACTCGACGCGCAGGTCCAGCCCGTGATCTCCGTCCAGCACGCGGATCCGCCCGCTGTCGAGCACCGCGCCGACCGCCGTTCCGTCGTCCGGCCCGAGTGTGTCGAGTCCGGCGGGCCACGTCGTGAGCACCGGCTCCGGATCGGTGATCAGCACCGAAGTTCCTTTCGGAGCCACGAGACGAGCGTTCACGCTCACGTCGAGCAGCGCGTGCGCCGCCCACACGAACCGGTAGCCAGGCTCGGCGATCAGCTCGTAGTCGGCGACGACAGCGCCATGGATGCGGCGCCGGAAGACGAAGTCCGGACACTCCACCGCCCACCAGCCGGAGCCGTCCTCGCGCCACGGCCTGCTCCATACGCCACCGTGGTCCGGAGTGCCGCGAACGGTCGGCACACACTCCTCCAGCCCGCCCGCGTCCACGAACGGATCACCCGGCGTGACGTGCGCCCGAGCCGGATCGTCCCGGCGCCACAACCACTCCCGCCGGCCCGCTCGCAACGAGATCCAGCGCCCACCGAGCGAGTGGTCCACCTCGACACGCACCGGCGCTCACCCATCGATAAGTGGTTAATTATGAATTAATCTTGCCATGACGTGTCCGCGTGAGACAAGCCCTGGTGTGGCTACCAGGTGACCGGCAGCTCGTGGACGCCGTAGATGTTCATGTCGGTCCTGAGCTTCACGTCGCCGGCGGGGACGGCGAGCGCGAGGGTCGGGAAGCGGCGCAACAGTCCGTCGAACCCGGCGCGCATCTCGATCCGGGCCAGCTGCTGGCCGAGGCACTGGTGGATGCCGTGGCCGAAAGCCGTGTGACCACGGGCCTTGCGGTGGACGTCGAGCTCATCGGGGTTCTCGAAGCGCAGCGGGTCACGGTTGGCGGCCAGCAGGGAGATGATGACGGTCGACCCCTCCGCGATCGTCTCACCGCCCAGCTCGATGTCCGTCGCCGCGTACCGGAAGAAGATGTCCGCCACCGAGAGGTAGCGCATGAGCTCCTCGACGGCGTCGGGCATCAGCTCCGGGTGGTCGCGCAGTTCCCTCAGCTGCTCGGGGTGCTCCAGGAGCGCGAACGTGCCCAGTGCCAGCTGATTCGCGGTGGTCTCGTGGCCGGCGAGCAGCAGCAGGAAGCCGATGCCGACGAGCTCCTCGATGCTGAGGTCCTCGTCGCGGGCGAGGTCGGACAGGATGTCCTCACCGGGGTCGGCGCGCTTGGCCGTGACCAGTCCGGCGAGGAACGCGGACATCGCGCCGAACGCCGCCATCTTGTCCTCCAGCGTCACCTCCCGCTCCATGAACTTCGCGGAGTTGACCTGGAAGGTCTCGCGGTCCTCGTAGGGAACGCCGAGCAGCGCGCAGATCACCAGCGACGGCACCGGCAGCGCGAACTCCTTCACCAGGTCGACCGGCGGGGTCAGGCGCGCCAGCTCGTCCAGCTGCCGCTCGGTGAGCTCGATGATCTGTTCTTCGAGCTGCTTCATGCGCCGCACGGTGAAGGCGCCGGTGAGCTTGCGGCGTAACCGGGTGTGGTCCGGCGGGTCCATGCTGAGGAACAGTCCCGGCATCTGCTCCGACGGTTCGGTCTGGACGGGCATGCCGGGCGTCGCGTACGGCATGTGCAGGATGCCGAGGTCCTGACGGTTGCTGAACCTGGTGTCGGCCATGAGCTGCCGGACCGCCTCGTACCCGGTGACGAGCCAGCCCTCGTGGCCGTCGGCGAAGATCATGGGGCTGACCGGGCGGGCGTCACGCAGTGCGGTGATCTGGCTCGGCGGGTCGAAGGGACCGGCGTCGCGCTCCATGGGCAGACCGTTCGGGATGGAAACCACTGGATGTCCTTTCTCAGCGCGCGGATTCGCGGTTGAAGAGCTTCTTGGACCACACGTAGCTGCCGATCGTGATGACCACACCCCAACCGAGCGCGATGAAGGCGTTGTCGCCGATCGGCGTGCCCATCAGCAGACCACGGATGGTCTCGATGAACGGGGTGAACGGCTGGTACTCGGCGAACCAGCGCAACACGGTCGGCATCGAGTCGGTGGGCACGAAACCGCTGCCGAGGAACGGAAGCAGCACCAGCGGCATGCCGATGTTGCTCGCTCCCTCGACCGTGCCGCTCGCCAGGCCGAGCGCGACGGCGAGCCACACGAAGGCGAAGGACATCAGGATCAGCACACCGACGAGAGCGAGCCAGTCACCGAGGCCCGCGGTCGGGCTGAAGCCGATCAGCAGTGCGACGGCGAGGACGGCCGTGATGGCGAGCAACGACTGGATGACGCTGCCGACAACGTGTCCCGTCAGGACGGATACACGGGCGATGGCCATGGTGCGGAACCGGTCGACGATGCCCTCGGTCATGTCCATGGCGACCGAGATCGACGTGCCCTGAACAGCGGAGGTGATCGTCATCAGGAGGATGGCCGGGGTGACGTAGTTGAGGTACTCCGCGCGCCCACCACCGCTGATGCCCGCGCCGAGCGTGCCACCGAACACGTAGACGAACAGCAGCAGGAAAATGATCGGCATGCCGATGAGCAGCACCGTCATCGACGGATAGCGCACCATTCGCTTGAGGTTGCGGCGAAGCATGGTCGCCGAGTCGGTCATCGCCAGGGTCATGGTGGTCATCGCGCGGTCACCTTCTCGGTGTTGCCCGTCAGGGCGAGGAAGACGTCGTCCAGGTCGGGGGTGTGCATGCTCAGCGAGTCGACGGCGACGGAGTTCTCGTGCAGCCGGTCGACCAGTGCCTTGAGCGAGGAGAGGCTGCCGTCGTGCGGCACCCGCAGTTCGAGCGCGTCGCCCTCACGGGTGGCCTGACGCACAGCGCGCGCGGCGGACTCCAGTTCGTCGGAACTGTTGAACCGCAACAGGACGTGACCGCCGGGGATGCGCCGCTTGAGCTCGTCGGCGGTACCCTGCGCGACGATCTTTCCGTGGTCCAGCACCGCGATCTGGTCGGCGAGCTCGTCGGCCTCCTCCAGGTACTGGGTGGTGAGGAAGATCGTGACGCCGCCGCGGACCAGCTCCCGCACGATCTGCCACACGCTGCGGCGGCTGCGCGGGTCGAGCCCGGTGGTCGGCTCGTCGAGAAAGATCACCTGCGGTGAACCCACGAGCGTCATCGCGAGGTCGAGCCTGCGCCGCATGCCGCCGGAGTACGTCGACGCGGGCTTCCCGGCCGCCTCGACGAGGTCGAGCCGTTCGAGCAGGTCGGCGACCTTGCGCTTGCCATCGGCCCGGCCGAGGTGGTGCAGGTCGGCCATCAGCCGCAGGTTCTCGCTGCCGGTCAACAGGTTGTCGACCGCGGAGAACTGGCCCGTGACGCCGATCGCGGCCCGAACGCCGTCGGGATCACCGGCGACGTCGATGCCCGCGACCGAGGCGCTGCCGCCACTGGCGTTGATCAGCGTGGAGAGGATCTTGACGGTGGTGGTCTTGCCGGCCCCGTTCGCGCCGAGCAACGAGAAAACGGTGCCACGCGGGACGTTCAGGTCGATGCCGTCGAGCACGACGTGGTCGCCGAAGGACTTGCGCAGCCCGCTCGCCGTGATCGCTGGGGTGGTCATCTCAGTGACTCCTCGAAGTCTCAGGCGCGGCGGATGGCGATGTCGCCATGGGAGGTGTGTGCGGTGATCTGGACCCTGTTGTCGGTCGTCTCCGGCCCAGGGGTCGTCTCAAGCTCGTTGTGCACGCGGCCGAAACCACTCTTGATGTCGAGCAGAGCGGCGGTGCCCCGCGCGATGCCGAAGTCGATGCCGCCGAACGAGGTCCGCAACGTGGCCTGGCCGCGCACGAGCGCGCCGACGCGAACGTTTCCGTTGGCGGACTTGGCCTCCACGCCCGATTCCGCGCGTTCGACGTCGATGTTCCCGTTGGACGCGCGCACCCGCAGATCGCCGGTCACCGCGCCGATCTCGCTGTTGCCGTTGGAGTTCTTGATGACGGCGGTGCCGCCGATCGGGCCGACGCGGATCTGCCCGGTGCCGGTGGCGATCTCGGTGTCACCGGCGGCCTCGCCGACGGTGATGTCGCCGCCGGACGTGTCCACCTGCAACGGACCCGTCCGGTCGAGGCTGATGTGCCCCACCGAGTTCTTCACCTGCGTCTCGCCCAGCACACCGGTGCTGCGGCAGTCGCCGACCGAGATGCTGACGTGTGCCCGCGAGGCCTCGGGAAGCTCGACCACCACGTCGACCGAGCGGGTCTTCTTGGAGAAGTCGAACAACCGCTTCGGCCCGCGCACCGTCAGCACGCCGTCCGCGTAGTCGACGCGGGTCACCTTCACCGCCTCGACGTTGGACTCGTCCGACGGGTCGGACGGCCGCACCTCGACGACGGTGTCGGTCCGGTCGCTCGCGATGAGCTGGACGTTCCCGACACTGATCTCGATCTTGGCGAGAATCGGTTTCGGAGTCTCGAAAACAGGCATGGCTGTCCCCTCAGAAGGTGGTGGCAGAACATCCCCGCAGGTCGGCGGGGCGAAGTGAAGGCGGGTCGGGGTTAGCGGACCCAGCCGGTGAAGCGCTGCGAGTTGGCCGCGCCGTAGTCGGCAGGCCGCTGCGGTTCCGGCGCACGCAGCGCTGCGGTGGCAGCGCGAACCAGCCAGGCGTTGACCGACCGGCCCTCGTCCGCGGCCGCCTCCTCCACAGCGGCCTTCAGCTGTTCCGGAAGGCGAACGTTGATCCGCACCGCGGGGCCGTCCTCGAGGCTCGCGTCGGCGACCGGCGCCTTGGCGGCTTCCTGCACCGGCTGCCCCTGCTCCGTCTGCGGAACCGACACCACGAACTGCGGGTCACGGCCCCGCAGCCGCACCTGCACCGAGCCCGGCGCCAGGTCGCGGGTGATCTCGTCAGCGGCCGCCGACAGCGCTTCGAGCAGCGCGAGGCGAATCGCCGACTCCATCCCCACGGTCAGCCGCTCGACCAGCGCAGCGGCGTCGTCTCCCCCGGCTTCGACCACGGTGAGCAGCTCGCGGCCGAGAGAGTCCACATACGGCGTCAAATCCATGGCACCACTTTGGCACACAGTGGCACCACATGCAAGCGTTCTTGGCTCACTTTGGCTCAGCTTGGCATCACGTGGCGCCACGCTGGCTCAGCCCCCGAACGGATGAAGGGCGCTTTCGTCCACCTCAGGTGGACGAAAGCGCCCTTCGTCGACCACGCCTGCGGGAACGCGCGGTCAAGCGTCAAATTTGCGCCGCGCGAACTTTTTCCCGGCGCACGCGTCCCGAACGCCGCCTGACCTCCTCTTCTGCGAGTAACGGGCCCCTGCACCCCGCGCAGTCAGCGCGGGCGCCGCCCCGAAAAGTTGGAGGAGTCGTGTTCCTGCGTTCACGATCAAGCCTGCGCGCCGCGGTCATCGCCGCTGCCGTGGGCGCCGGTGTCCTGGTGGCGGCAACCCCCGCCGCAGCGGCGCCTGCCGCGGGCACCCGCGCGTACCTGGTCATCACCACGCCCGGTGACACCGCCGCCGCCAAGACCGCGGTGGCCGGCAACGGCGGCACGGTCTGGTCGTCGTACGACGCCATCGGCGTCATCGTCGCCCACTCCGGCGCGAGCGACTTCGCGAGCCGCGTGCGTTCGGTGG
This sequence comes from uncultured Actinomycetota bacterium, assembly GCA_963766275.1. Classification (GTDB taxonomy): domain Bacteria; phylum Actinomycetota; class Actinomycetes; order Mycobacteriales; family Pseudonocardiaceae; genus Lentzea. The sequence goes on along the minus strand of CAVYAD010000033.1, from coordinate 186,458 downwards.
CCGGGGTGCAGAAGGTCGGCGCCACCCGCACCACGGACATCCCCGCCGAGGCCGCGAACCCACCCGTCCCCACCGCTCCCACCCAGGCGACGCCCGCGACCACCGAGCCGCTGCGCACGGACATGACCCAGATCGGCGCCGACAAGGCGTGGGCCGTCAACCTGGGCTCCTCGAACGTGACCGTCGGCATCCTCGACACCGGCGTCGACGACCTGCACGACGACCTCAAGACGAACTTCGACTCCGCCAACTCCGCGTCGTGCGCCTACGGCAAGCTCGACACCCGCGCCGGCTCGTGGCGTGACACCGACACACACGGCACGCACGTCGCCGGCACCATCGCTGGCGCGAAGAACGGCCGCGGCATGGTCGGCGTCGCACCCGGCGTGAAGATCGCCTCGGTGCGCATCGCGGAGAAGCCGACCGGCTTGTTCTTCCCCGAGAACACCATCTGCGCCATGGTCTTCTCCGGCGACCGCGGCTTCGAGGTCACGAACAACAGCTACTACACCGACCCGTGGCTGTTCAACTGCCCGAACAACCTCGACCAGGACGCGATCATCGAGGGCGTCAAGCGCGCCGTCGCCTACGCCGAGGGCAAGGGCGTGCTGAACGTGGCCGCCGCGGGCAACGAGAACTACAACCTCGCGAACAAGACCACCGACTCGACGAGCCCCAACGACTCCACGCCGGTGCAGCGCAACATCTCCAACACCTGCCTGAGCGTCCCCGGCGAGCTCCCCGGCGTCGTCTCCGTCGCGTCGATCACCTCGGGGAACGGCAAGTCGTCGTTCTCCAACTACGGCACCGACAAGATCCACGTCGCGGCGCCCGGTGACAGCGTCTACTCCACCGTCCCCGGTGGACGGTACGGATCCAAGTCGGGCACCTCGATGGCCTCCCCGCACGTCGCGGGCGTGGCAGCGCTGCTGAAGTCGACCAACCCCACCGCCACCCCGGCCCAGCTGCGCCAGCTGCTCTCCACCCAGGCCGACGACCTGTCCTGCACCGACAGCCGCTGCCAGGGCACCACGGCCAAGAACAGCTTCTTCGGCGAGGGCCGCGTCGACGCGTTCGCCGCCGTGGACACCGGCACCCCGCCTCCCGGCAAGACCTTCGAGAACGGCGCGGACGTCTCCATCCCCGACAACGGCGCCGCGGTCTCCAGCTCCATCACGGTTTCCGGCGTGACGGGCAACGCCCCGGCGACGTTGAAGGTCGACGTCAACATCGTGCACAGCTACCGCGGCGACCTGGTGATCGACCTGATCGCGCCGGACGGCACCGCCTACCGGCTGAAGGACTCGTCCACTTCGGACTCCGCGGACAACGTCATCGCCACGTACACGGTCAACGCCTCCAGTGAGGTCGCGAACGGCGTCTGGAAGCTGCAGGCGCGGGACACGTACGCCAGCGACATCGGCAACATCAACTCCTGGAAGCTCACCTTCTGATCCTTTCCGAAGGCACACTTCCGTCAGGCCCGCCGGTCTGGGTTCCTGCCCAGGCCGGCGGGCTTCGCACGCCTCAGGGATCCGGCGAGCCAAGGCGACCGCGGTCGAGGGCCGGTCAGGTGTAGTAGCAAGGAATGCTGTTGACCTGCGCGGCGTGCGTGCCTCCTGCCACCGAGTAGAAGACCCCGCCCGACACCCAGTCCGGATGCCACTCGACCATGCGCCAGGGCTCGTAGGTGTGATGCCAGACTTCGGTCTTGTAGGCCTCGAAACGGGCGCCCTGAGGAAGCCGGTAGGCGACCTCGACTCCGGTGCTGTAGCCCTTTCGGAAGTTCAGCCCACCGGCGACGGTCACCACGTAGGTGCAGACCTCCTCGTCAGGCTTCTCCCTCTCCGTCGCCGTCGCGGTTCCCGGCACCGCGAGCGTGATCACCGTCGCGACGGCGGTCATGGCCACAACGAATCTCTTGCTACTCATGGATTTCCTGTTCATCTCAGAAGGCCTTGGTGCAGGTCGTGTACCAGCGGTAGTTGCTGTAGACCGCCGAGCAACCGATTACGTTCTCGTCGAACGACAACATGGCGGTCCAGCCCGTTTCGCCGCGATACGCTGCCATGTCCTTCCTGGCAGCCATTCCCTCGGTGCCCAACGACTTGATGTAGGCAGCACCATTCATTCCGTGAAAGTTTCTGTAGCGGACCCACGCCGACTTGCACGCATAGGAGTGGCGCAGTTCCACGTTGATCCCGGTGCCATCGCCGAAGGAGTCAAGGGTTTCCGCGTCAGTGCATCCCGTTGCCTGCGGATCCTTGCCATAACAGCTCGACCCGTAGCAGCCGGGCGCAGCAGTCGCGGTTCCGCTGACCGGGATCAGGAAGCCGGCCGACAGCACGAGCACCGCGGACGCGGTCCGCACGAAATATCTCCATTCCACCTTTGATCACGCCTTTCAACCTGAATACCCGTGAGCGCTTGCCGCGATGTGCCCATCAAAGGGGTGTTCACGGCGCCGAAGCGAGGCCTCGGACATCTTCCGCACGAACTCGCACAGCACGAAGCCGGTGTTCCCGCAGGTCGAGGCACAGATCGAGGCGCATGTGCGACGTGCAGGCCCTCGTGTGTGACGTGTGCGAGATCGTGCGGGAGTCCGCCAAACCCTCGCCTATACACCCCGGCGACCCGTCTGATGAGCCCCAACACGGCACGACAAAAAAGGGGCGACATGCTCACCAAGACGAAAGCCGCTCTGGCGGTCCTGCTCATCGGCATCGGCGTCATGGCTCCCGTGAACCCGGCAAACGCCGCGGGCTGCTGGGGACAGAGCTGCTACGGCAAGGATCCGGAAGCAATGGGCTGCGGCGGCAGCACCGTGCGGAACCTGGACCAGTTCGAATACGAGGGCCGCAGCGTCACGGTCGAACTCCGCTACTCACCGAACTGCTACGCGGTCTGGACCCGCTACCGCAACTTCTGGGGCCACGACGGCGCCGTCTACACGAAGTCGATGAGCACGGAGGGAATGGCGACGCGCAAGGAGTTCGCCCAGTACCGCGAGGAGACCGGCTGGACCGCGATGGTGTCGTTCACCGAGAAGGTTCGCGGCTGCTACACGTTCTTCATCCAGTACCACGGCTGGGAGACCAAATGCACCGGCGAGTTCTGAGAATCCTGCCGCTCGCGGCGGCTCTGGTGCTGTCGGCGGCACCGGCCGTCGCGGCGGCACCGCCCGTCGCGGCGCCCGCCGATCAGGAGATCCTGCCGAAGGGCTGGCGGCAGTCCGAGGACCGGGCGTGGGCGACCGAAAGCGACTCGACCGGGTTCCGGCTGATGGTGGCCGACGCGAAGGCCGGCTACGCCTGGCGGACGGCGGCGACCCTGGCCGAGCCGGGATTCGACACGGACTCGTGGATCGGCAACGCCTGCTTCACCGGCTCCGGCCGACGCGCGGTAGTGGTCTACGCGCCGCGGCAGTTCACCAACCGCGACGACACGTTCCAGCGCGGCGGGTTCGCCGCCGTGGTGGACCTCGCCGACGGCAAGGTGACGAAGCTCGGCACCACGGTCAGCCTGGCTTACCACAACCCCGGCTGCGGCGCGGGCGAGACGGCCGTGCTGGCGCAGAACGGCGGCACGAAGCTGGGCCGCACCAAGCTCCACGTGCTGGACACCGCGACCGGCCGCACGGTCCGCAGCCAGGAGCTGCCCGGTCAGGTCACCTCGGCGATCCCGCTCGGCGACAGGATCGTCGCGGCGGACGGCGCGGGCGTCGTGGAGATCGACCCCGAGGGCGGCACCAGGAAGCTCACGAGTACCGCGGGTGCGCCGTCGTACCTGCGGGCCGACTCCGACGGCGGCGTGGCGTTCCTCGAGGTGCCGGACGACAGCACCGCCGTGGCGAAGCACCTCGCGGCGGGCGCGCGTGACGCGAAGGAGATCGCCCGCGGGCCGCTCACCGACCTCGGGCTGAGCGCGGGCAGGGGCGGCCGGGTGTTCCTCACCGGCAAGCCCAGTGACGTGAAAGCGTTGCCGCGCACGGTGAGCAAGGTCGCGGCATCGCCCAGGTCGGAGCTCTCCAGCCTGGGCCAGGTCGAGGTGTCTCAGGCGCGTGAGGGGTCCCTTGAGGCGCGGATGACCGAGTCCGGCAGGACCACGCGATTCCAGGTCGCTCCGGACGCGGCGGCCGCGGCGGCGAGCCCGTCGACGAACCCGGTCGACGACAACCGTTCGTGCGCGGTGCAGCGCAACGACCCTGGCACGCAGGTGTTCCAGCCCCACTGGAAGCAGGTGGAGTGGGCCGTCGACCTGGCGGTGCAGGACGCGCTGAACGTCGAACGGCCGGCGAACTGGAACCAGTCCGGCATGCCTGGCTGGCGACCGCAGGCCATCCTGCCGCCGATCCCGCTCGACGGCGGCGGCAAGGTGCCCGCGCAGATCATGCTCGGCATCCTGGCCCAGGAGTCGAACCTCTGGCAGGCCTCCAGCCACGCGTTGGAAGGCACGACCGGCAACCCGCTGGTCGGCGACTTCTACGGCCGTCGTGCCTCCACCACCGACGAGTGGGCGGTCAACTGGGCCGAGGCGGACTGCGGCTACGGCGTCGCGCAGGTCACCGACGGCATGCGCAAGGGACAGCAGGCGGAGTTCACCCAGCGCGCCATCGCGCTCGACTACGCGACCAACATCGCGGCCGGTCTGCGGATCCTGCAGGAGAAGTGGAACCAGACCTACCGGGCCGGCATCAAGATGAACAACGCCGACCCGTCGAAGATCGAGAACTGGTTCGCGGCGCTGTGGGCGTACAACTCCGGCATCAACCCGCAGGCCAGGACCGGCAACACCACCGGCTGCACGCCGGGGCCGTCGTGCACGGACTCGCGCGGCAACTGGGGTCTCGGCTGGTCCAACAACCCGGCCAACCCGGACTATCCCAGGACCAGGGCGCCGTTCCTGGAGAGCCCGACCGACGCGAAGACCCCGCAGAACTGGCCGTACCCGGAAAAGGTGATCGGCTGGGCCGCCTATCCGATCATCAAGTACGACTTCCGCAAGTCCGGCAACGACGCCTGGGCGGCCGGCTACAACCAGGCGTGGTGGAGCGACAACGTCCGGCGGGCCAACGCCAAGCCGCCGGTGCGGGCATTCTGCGACGCGAGCAACCACTGCGACGGCGCCAGGACGCAGCCCTGTGGCGAGAGTGACTACCACTGCTGGTGGAACAAGCCGGTGACGTGGAAGCCGGACTGCGAGGACAGCTGTGGCAACGCGGACATCCGCTTCCCCACTGACTATCCGGAGCCGGTGTTCGCCCTGCAGCCTTCGGAGGAGGCAGCGCGGAAGATGCCGGTCGAGCACTACCTGCCCAACTGCGACCCGTTCGACACCGACGAGGGTGGCGTGAACAAGGTTCCCGCCGACGCGTTGATCATCGACAACGTCGCCGACTCGGTGAACTCCGTGCGCCGCGGCTGTTTGCGGAACTGGGTGAACAAGGGCTCGTTCGCGTTCGCCTTCGCCCAGGACGCCTCCGGCCAGTACCGGTCGAAGATCGACCTGCACCAGCTGGGCGGCGGGCTCGGCGGCCACCTCTGGTTCGGCACCACCCGCAAGAAGGACCAGGCGATGGACGTCACCGGGACCTGGACGCTGAACCAGCCGCTCGACAAGTGGGCACGCGTGCTCGTGCACCTGCCGAGCCACAGCGCGCACACCCAGCAGGCCGCCTACAACATCGACCTTGGCAATGGCGACGTCCGGAAACGCGTGATCCCGCAACGGGTTCTCGAACACAAGTGGGTCTCGCTCGGCTCGTTCAAGTTCAGCGGCACGCCGAAGGTCTCGCTCAGCAACATCACCAACGACGGCGACGGCAACGAGAAGATCGCCTGGGACGCGATCGCCTTCCAGCCGTTGCCCGGCAAGCCGAAGAACATGGTGGTGTCGCTGGGAGACTCGTACTCCTCCGGTGAGGGTGCGTCGACCGACGCGAACATCGACTACTTCCGCGACAGCGACAACACCGGCGGCGACGTGCGGGGCGTCTACAACGACACCGGCTACGAATGGCGTTACGGCAACGCGTGCCACCGTTCCAAGAGCGCGTGGTCGCGGCGGGCGACGTTCAACGACAGCAGCACGTCGATCGGCACGCGGTCGGACAGCCTGGACCCGAACGTGGAGCACCAGCTGCTCGCCTGCTCGGGTGCCCGGACGCAACACGTGCTGCCCAGCACGAAGGCCAGGAACAAGCCGGACGAGAAGATCACCAACGCCTGGGGCACGGGTGCGGCGGAGCGGTTCCACGAGGTGTCGCAGCTCGACCGCGGGTTCCTCGACGAGAACACGACCCTGGTGACACTGACGATCGGCGGCAACGACGCCGGCTTCACCAAGGTGCTCACGAAGTGCATCCTGTCCGTCGGCGAGGGCAACTGCCAGGACGAGCCGATAGACGCGGCGAAGGACAGCAGGCCGCTCAAGGTGACCGGGCCGGAAGAGGTGCGGGACAAGGTGATCCCGTCGGTCGCCACGGTGATCGAGACCATCCACAACAGGGCGCCGAACGCACTCATCGTGGTGCTCGGCTACCCGCGGCTCATCTCCCGCGGCGGCGTCTGCCTGGGCACGACGGTCACCGTCAAGGGCCAGACCGTCCCGCTCGGGCTCAACCCCGAGGAGGCGCAGTGGATCGGCGAGAGCTCGGACTACCTGGACAGCCAGCTGAACAGCAAGGTGTCCGCGCTGGCCCTGCAGCTGGGCGCGCCGATCACCTACGGCGATCCCCGCCAGGCGTTCGACGGCAAGGGCGCCTGCGGTGACCCGGAGAGCATCCACTCGCTGATCACGACCAGGACCGACGGCGAGAGCCCTGTCCTCGAGTACCCGTTCGATCGGATCAGGGCGTCACAGCAGTCGTTCCACCCCAACAAGAACGGCACGAAGCTGTACGCCGACGTGTTCACCGGCGTGCTGCGCACCATGGGCCGTTAACACGGTGAGCGGTAGGGGGTGCCGGGCGCGTACTTGGCCCACTCCCCCTCCGTGATCCGGTCACCGCTGGTGCGGCACACCATGTCGATCACCTTCGCGACATCGGTGTCCATCAGGTGGATGTCGCCGGACGCGCTGCTGAGCACGTGACCTCCCGGATGGAAGGTCACGTGCCAGCTGGCGTTCTGGCCGGTGTCGAGCACGGCGGTGACCACGGGCGCCTTCCGGTCGGCCGCGTCCCACAACCAGACCTGGCCCGCGCCCGTCCCGGCGGCCAGGGTCAGGCCGTCGGGGCTGAACGACAGTCCGTGGATCCGGCCGTCCGGCCCGCTGATCGGTCCGCCGATCCTGGCCGGGCGGCCGCTTCCGCTGTCCCACAACTGCACCGTGCCGTCCGCGGCACCCGTCGCCAAGGTCGTGCCGTGGAACGCCACCGAGTACACGTCGGTCTTCGACACCGCGATCGGCTCGGCCGCGACTGGCCGGGCGGGGTCGCTGATGTCCCACACCAGCAGGTAGCCCCGCGAGGTGCCCGCGGCCAGCAGCTTGCCGTCCGGGCTCACCCGGATCGTGAAGACGAACCCGAGCTTCGGCTCCAGCACCGGGAGAGCCTTGGGGTGCGCGGGATCGGCGATGTCCCACATCCGCACTGTCTCGTCGTCGCCCGCCGCGATCAGCAGAGTCCCTTGTGGATTGAACTGCACCTGCTCGACGAGCGCGGTCGCGCCGGTCAGCGGCACGCCGAGCGCCTTCGGGGCGAGCGGATCGCTGATGTCCCACAGCAGCACGGCGTTCCCGGCGCGTGTCGTCCCGGCCGCGAGCAGCCTGCCGTCAGAGCTCATGGCCGCGGTGCCGCCGACTCGGTCGAACCCCTCCGGTCCGCGCAGCACCGGCGGCAGCAGCATCGGCTCGCTCGGGTTCGTGGTGTCCCACAGCCGGACATCTCCCGCGGCAGTGGCCATCAGCTTGCCGTCGTGGCGATAGACGACCGTCGTGGTCGGGTCGCCCGTGGTCGGGAGCACCGGGCCGGGCAGGCGCCACAACCGGGCCACGCCGTCCGCGGCGTTCGTCACGAGCCGCTGATCGTTGTCCCGGAACGCCACGGCGGTCACCGGGTCGGGGTGCGGCAACGTCGCCACGATGCTTCCGTTGCGCCACAAGCGAACCACGCTGCCCGCACCGGCGACCGCGAGCGTGCGGCCATCGGCGCTGAAAGCCAGCGCGTTCACCCACGAGCCCGGCGCGCCGACCATCGGCTTGCCCTGCACCGGCTCACCCCGCACGTCCCAGGACCGGACCGCGCCGTCGTTGCTACCTGCCAGCAGGGTCCTGCCTGCCGGGTCGAACGTGACCGCGTTGATCCGGCTGGGCGAAGCCACGATCGGCGCACCGATCTGTTGCCCGCTCAGCACATCCCAGCGGCGCACCTCGCCCGCCGAGTCACCCGCCGCGAGCTGCTTACCGTCAGGACTGAAGGCGATCGCGTTCACGCTCGCCACCCCGGCCACGACCTGCTTCGTACCCGAGTCGACCTGCCACAGGTAGACCTTGCCGTCCTTGCTCCCGGCCGCGACCACTTTGCCGTCTGGGCTGAACTCGACCGCGTGCACCTCGTCAGCGGGTCCGGACAGCGTGCCGAGCCGCGTCGGGGTGTCTCCCACCGACCACAGCGCGACGACCCGGTCCACGCCGGCGGTCGCGAGCACGTTGCCGTCCGGGCTGAACGCCGCCGCGTACGTCATTCCATTGGTGCGCAACGGTTCCGAACGCCGTTCCGGCTTCTGCAGGTCCCACAGCAGGATCTCGTTGTCGCCCTCGGTGGCACCGGCCCCGGCGAGCCGCCTACCGTCGGCGGACACCGCGACGGCCTGTCTGGAACGGCCGGGCCGCACGATCCGCGCGACCTCGAACGTGGCCGAGCTGGTCAGCAACGCCGAGCGGGCCTCTGTCGTCGGCGCCACCTGATAGGCGGCGAGCGCGAGCTGGTTCGCCAGCGCCGGGTCGGAGTCGCGTAGCCGGGCGGCGGTCCCGGCCAGCTGCCGGGAGACCGCGACGTCGTGCCGGGCGTTGGCCTCCGAGCGTTGCCACACCGAGTAGACGGTCGTGCTGGCGGCCACGACGAGCAGCACGACCAGCGCGGCCACCAGACGTTGCAGGCTGCGGGTGCGCCGGCGGGCGGCGGTGGTGTCGGCGAGCTCGGCCGTCGCGCAGGCGTCCAGGAACGCGGACTCCAGCTGGTTGAGGTCGGCGCGGTGCAGCTCGTCGGCTGCCCACTCACGCGCGACCGCCAGCCGTCCGGTGCGCAGCAGGCCACCGGGATCGCGGGCGGCCTCGTCCCAGGCCCGTGCCGCGTCGGTGATCTGCCGGTGGATGCGCAGGCCCGCACGGTCGGCGTCGATCCACTCGCGCAGCCGCGGCCACGCCGTGAGCAGTGCCTCGTGGCTGATCTCCACGGCGTCCGCGTAGGCGGTGAGCAGCCTGGCCTCGACGAACCGGTACAGCACGTCCTCGACGTCGTCGGCCAGCTCGGCATGATCGACCCGCCTGCGCGTGTCCGCGATGCCCTCGCCGATGTGCACCAACCGCAGCAACATCCGGCGTGCGCGTTCCCGGTCCTCGGCGCTCAACGTGCCGTAGACCGCTTCCGCCGTCCGCGCGACGGCGCCGTCCAGGCCACCCGCCTCGCGGTACGCGGCAGCCGACATCCGGCCGTCGACGCCGCGGTGTTCCCACGTGGTCAGCAGGGCGTGCGACAGCAGCGGCAAAGCACCCGCGTTCGCACCCCGCTCGGCCCCGATCTCCTTCAGTGCCAACGCGACCAGCGCGTCGTCGATCTCGCACTGCGCCTTGCGGGCCGGTTCGACGATCGCCCTGCGCAGGTCGGCCTCGCTCATCGGCCCGACCACGACCTGGTCGGCCTGCACCGCTTCGGCCAGCCGAGGATCACGCAACGCCTCGCCGTAGAAGTCGGCGCGCAGGCCGATCAGCACCGGCACGTCGAGCGCGAACACCGCGTCCAGGAAGCGCGTGCGTTCCGTGTCGTCGGTACAGGAGGTGAAGATCTCCTCGAACTGGTCGATCACCAGGACCTCGCCCGGCTGCTCGGGCAACCGGCTGAGCGGATGCGCGCCCGGCGTGCACAACGACCAGGTCGTGCCACGGTTCGTCAGCTCGGCGAGCAACCCGGCCCGCAGCGCCGACGACTTCCCGGACCCGGACGGCCCGACGACCACGATCGGCCCGCGCCCGGCGTCCACATTGCGCAGAAGCACCCCGGTGAGCTGCTCACGGCCGAAGAACCAGCCGGAATGCTCAACCTGGAACGCCTCCAGCCCGCGATAGGGCGACGGCCCGTCCAGCACCCGGCGCGGCGTCGTCGCACGCACTTTCGCCAGCGCCGCCAGCCACTCCCGGCGTTCCTCCTCCGGCACGCCACAAAGCCCCAGCACATTCTCAAAGGCGTCGACCTGCGCCGGCTGCGGCAGATTCGCGCCCCGAAACCAGCCCCCCAAGGTCCCGAACGGCACCCCGGCAGCCTTACCAAGATCCCGCAGGCTGAGCCTCGCACCCTGCCGCAACGCCGTCAGCTCACGAGCCAGATCCTCCCTGCTCGCAACCCCACCCACCCGTGCCGCCACGCCATCTCCCCCACCCCGATCCAGCGCGGCAGTCTACGCATCCACTACACAACCACCACTACTTTTTGTCCCCTTTGGACAAACCGGTGGGGTCGAGCGAAGCGATGACCCGAAGGGGTCCGGGGGCGAAGCCCGCCGGCTGGGGGTCTGGGGCTCGGCCTCCAGAAAACACCACGGGCGAAGCATGGTCTGCGCCTTCCGCAGACATACCTCGCCCGAGATCCGTGCCCCCGGTGTGGGTGGAGACCGAGAACTCCAGTCTCCTCGCCGAGGCGCAAGACGCGATCGACGGCTACGCAACGGTCGTCCGTGCGCTCGAGACGCAAAGCCTGAACGAGGCCGATTCGACGGCGTTGATCGCCCGTCTGTACGAGGCCTTGCAGCCTGCTCACGACCAAGCCGCCACGGTGGAAACACCCTCGACTGAGCCGTTTCCGCCGGCTTAGACGCAGCGGAACTGCGAGAAACCATCGCGCACCGAGATTGGCCAAGACCTTGCCCGTATTAGGCAGCTACCGACAGGCAGCGCCAACTGGGTGAGATCTTCATCGAGATATGGCCGGTAACGCTCTGCTGATGAGTGTTCAACTGGCAGTATGTCGCGCGGTCACGCACCGTGGGGAGCGGTGCGGCCGGCGAGAGGTGGTTACAGGGGTGTCGGGGGAGATCGTCTGTTCGTTCGCGGCGCTGGATGTGCTCGGTGAGGCGTTGCGGATCAATCTGCGGCGGTTCCCGTTCGCCATCCCGCATCACGGCGCGACACGTGAGGACCGGATCCGGCTGGTCGAGGCCGTGCACCGGGACCTGATCGACCGGGGACTTGTCCGTGACGGTGAGTTCGCACCGGAGCTGGTGGAGGCGTTGCACGTGTTCGCCCGCGGGCATCTTGTGGCCGCGCTGGTAGGCACTGCCGGTGATACGCAGCCTGTGGCACTCGCTGTAACCGACGACCGCACAGGTGTGGTCGCGGAGCAGCGGGACAACGCGATCATCTTCCGGCTCTGCCAGCCCGACGCAGCCGTGCCTCGTCTGGTGCGGCTGCTGCCTCCCATGCGCCCCGGTCCGGGAGTCTCGGTCACGGTGGCCGATACCTCGACGCCGGCTGGCCGGAGGCGGGTGGACGAGGACTTCTCCGAACAGACCTTCAGATCTCCGGTGAAGGCAGCGGCGCCGTCGCCGGGCGGGCAGCGGGCGGCCGCCGAGGAGATCCTGCGCCGCCCACGGCTTGGCGCCGGCTATCTGCAGGTCTCGGCACGTAGCCGCAACGGAAAGGAGGCCGAGCTGGGGACCATCAGCTACCTGGACACCGACGTCGGGAGGTACGCGGTGATCGCCGCCACCGGCCAGGACGGACGACTGACGGCCACCTACACCCCCGCTGACCAGGCCGCACTCGATCGCCACCTCAACAGGATCATCAGTTCGCACCGGTAACCCAGAGGAACCGGCGGCGGGCTCGATGCGTCCGATTCGCCGGACAGGGCTGCGACTACTTGTTACCGTAAGACGACGCAGCGTTAGGGAGGGGATTGGTCATGCCGGAGGCGTTCTTCGCCGGTATGCGGGGGATCAGCGACTCGGCGGCCAGCTTCTCGGCCTCGGTCGCCGCAGGCGTCGGCGTCAACGAGTCCGGCGGCCAGGCCCTGATCAAGGCCATCGGACAAATGCACGACGGCGTGGCAAAGGCTCTCCAGAAGGCAGACATCCTCAGCCAGGAGCCGCCGCTGGGGACCACTCCGGCCGCACAGGTGTACAAGCCGTTCCTGGCCAGCATCGCTACCGACCCGGTGCAGGGCTTCATCGCCGCTGCGAAGCAGTTCCAGAAAAGGACCTGGAGCAGATGCGCTCCGACGTCGAGAAGGCGATGGCCGCCTACCAGGCGGCCGACGAGGACGCCAAGCAAGGCATCAACAGGGCCGGTGGCCCCACCTACTCCGCCTGACCAACCAGGGAATCAACTCGTGAACTCTCGGATCGTCCTGACCAGCCTGGCCGCCGCCGCTCTGGTCGCTCTCACCGCCTGCACCGGATCGACCGGTGGTGATCCCAAGCCCAGCTCCGGACACCGAACTCGCCTCCAGCAGTTCGACGAGTTCGCCGACGCTCGACCAAGGCGAGTGGCTCGCTGGCGGACACCGACCCGTGCAGCCTGCTCACCAAGAGCGAAGCCGAGCAGGTCGTGGGATCGCTTGAATGAGGAACCGACGCTCGGAGAAGGTCGGCATCATCGCGGACATGCCAGTTCGCGCCGGACCGCGGCAGTTTCTCGGTAGGTATCCGGACGAACGTCGGGCTGGCGGGCGTGCAGGCGAACGGCGGCGAGATCAAGGACATCAAGGTTGGTCGTCACCAGGCCAAGCAACTTCTCGGCGCGACTGGTGGAGTTGCGGCGTCTATCTGGGGGTCGACTCGTCGTCGCGGGTTGACGTCGTCGCTGAACGCGGGTGCGTCGACCGATCCGTGTCCGCTGGCGTTGAAGGTTGCCGAGTTGGTCGAGCCGAAGTTGCCGTAGCGCTGTTGCTGGGAGAGGGGTGCGGGGGATGAACGAGGGAGCGCCAGGAAGACCGTCCGATGTGCACTCGCGCTACGGCGTGCAGCGGCACTCGGAGGTGCAGACCGGCCAGCAGGTGCAGGAGCAGGTCAACGCCGAGATGCAGGTGCGCTACGGCCCGTTGATCGGTGTGGTCGTTGGTCTGGTGCAGGCGCCGGGCCAGGTGGACGACATGCTGGACGCGCAGGCAGCGCAGCTCAAGGGGCAGGTACTGACTCGCTCCGCTCCCTCACAGCCGGACGCGCACTACATCGGCATCCCGCACCAGCAGTTGCACGACTCGGTCAACAACGGGGTCGATCCCGGTGCGATCGGCGAGATCGGCGACATCTGGACCCAGATCGGCAACGAGCTGGCGACGTTCAACGACGATGTCGCCGCCGCGATCGGGGACAGCGAGACGAACTGGACTGGCAAGGCCGGTGACGGTGCGCGGCAGGCCTTGGCGAACATGGGCAACCGCGCCGGTGAGACTGGTACCGCCGCGCAGCTGGCGGGGACGCTGTTCACGCAGCAGTCGCGGGCGCTTGGCGATGCGAAAAACAACGTGCCACCACCACCCGCACAGCCGTACAACGCGGCGGCGTCGCGGGAGCGGTTGATGTCGATCACCGATCCGATTCAGTTCGTCCAGCAGGCGGCGGCGGACAACGCCGCGTTCCAGCAACAGCAGAAGGATCACGAACAGGCCGCGAGGGCGGTGGAGACCTACGACCGCACGGTCGCGCAGACCGCCGCGGCTCAGCCGGCTTTCGCGCCCGCGCCGCCCACTCCGCCGAAGGATCCGGGAGACCCTGGCAGGCCACCGATCGCGCCGAACCCAGGCTTCACCGGTCAGGGCAACACGCCACCCCCACAGGTCAGCAACGACACCACCAACACGTCCTGGACGGCGCCGCCGACGCAGAACCCTGGCACCACGAATACCAGTGGTCTCAACAACAATCTCGGCGGCAACGGCCCGAACCTGGGTAACCAAGGTGGCAACAACCAGCTTGGCGGTAACAACTTCAATCTCGGCGGCGGCTCCCTTGCCTGGCAGCAAGAACTCCCAGGGTGGCCCTAGCGGCCGAGCCGGTGGCGGGCCTGGTGGTCGCAGCGGTGGCGGAGGCGTGGGCAGTGGCCGAATGCCCGGAGGCGGTGCCGCCCTCGGTAATCCCAACGCTGCCAAGGGGTTCGGGCCCGGAGGTTCGGCCGGTGTGATGCCGGGGAACGAAAGCGCCGCAGGGCGCGGCAGCGGTACCTCAGCTGGAGCGGCCGGCCGCGGCGGTGCCGCTGGCGGCGCGATGGGCGGCATGGGAGCCGGTGGCGCCAAAGGCAAGGGTGACGAGGACATCGAGCGGACGACCCCGTCCTACTTGTTGGAGCCTGATCCAGACGAGATCTTCGGCAACGAAACGCTCGTCGCCCCTCCGGTACTCGGAGAATGACTTCGTCGCAACGCGCTCAGAACGCACCTCCGGTTACTGTCCGAAGTAGAGCGCTCAGGCAGGCTTGGGACGAAACGCACAACGAGAAGGACCACGTGGGCCGATGACTGACCCTGATCAGATCCTCAATCAGTACGAAGGCAAGCTGGCTGAGGCCCAGCGCAAGAGCGACGCGATACGCGATAGCTTGGCGAACCTACGTGTCATGGAACGCAGCGCGGACGGCCAGATCGTCGTGACGGTCAACGATGCCGGCAACCTCGTGGATCTGAAGCTTGGTAACTCGCTGCAGCGCAGGGAGGGCGACAGCGTCGCCCAGGAGGTGCTGCGAGTGCTGCAGGCCGCGCAGAGCCGGGTGGCCGCCACGGTCCAGGAGGCCATGTCGCCGATGCTCGGCAGCGACTCCGAGGCAATGCACTTCATCGTGGACAAACTGCGCAGCGCCCAGCCCCCACCTCCGCCGCAGTACGTGCCGGGAGGTGGCGGGTACAGCGGCGGTCCGCCTCGGCTCGGAGCTATCGAAGACGACACGCCACCGCCTCCTCCCCCACCAGTGCCGCCTCGCCCGCAGCGGCCTCGGCCGCCGCAGGATGACGACGATGACTTCAGCAACAAGGGGTTCCTGCGATGACCTACCGAGTCGACCTGGTCGAGATGCAGGCCCACGCGACGAAGCTCAACAACGTCGGCCAGCAGGTGAACTACGCGCTGAGCGCAGCGCAGGCCGTGTCCAACCCTGAAGCCTTCGGCAAGCTCGGTTTCCCGCTCGCAGCCCTCTGCACCGCGTCACAGAACGCCGCGATGGACACCATGCGCCAAGCTTCGGACGCCGCGGTCGACCACGTCAGGCGTTTCGACGCGTGGCGCAAGCACATCGAGGAACACGAACAAGCTCAGTCCGACATCTTCGACGGGATGCACGACCAATGACCACGATGGGGCCGGCGCCCACGCCAGGCACGAACTTCCTCGTGAACACCGGCGAGAAGACGCCGATCACGGAGGGCGCCGGGATCATCCACGACGCCACCGAGACGGTGAAGGGCTTCTCCAGCGGCAACTGGGCCGAGGGGCTGATCAATGCGGGCGCAACGGCCGCAGGCGTGGCGGGTGTTCTCGCCGACCCGTTGGCGGCGCTGTTCAGCGCGGGCTTCGGTTGGCTGGTCGAGCACGTCTGGTTTCTGAAGGAACCGCTGGACTGGCTCATCGGCGATCAGGAAGCCCTTGACGGCATGGCGAAGACCTGGGAGTCGGTGTCCGACTATGTGAAAGACACTTCTGACGACCTCAGGAACTGGGTCAAGAACGACACCACGGGATGGACTGGCAAGGACAGCGATCAGTACCGGGCGTTCGGCAATGATCGCGCTGACACCTACGGCGGCGTCGCCACCGCCGCCGGAGGGATCGCCAGCCTGGTCCGCATGTGCAAGACGGTGCTCAAGGTCGTCCGCGACATCGTGCGCGACATCATCTCCGACGCGATCGGCAAACTGATCTCGATCTGCCTTCGGTGGGCACCCGCCGTTGCGGCAGCCGGCGCGGGCCTTGCCGGAGCGATCGCCGAATGCGTACCGACCGCGATCAAGTGGGCGAACAAGGCCCTGGAGGCTTGCCGCAGGCTCACGAAGGCGTTCAGCAACGCCGGCGGGCTGTTCAAGAAGCTCGACGACATCCTGGTCAACGCCAAGACCGCGCTCTCCAAGAGCGGCGACGACTTCGTCGGCATTCTTACGAAAAGTGCCGAAGCGGACAAGCGGCGTCGCGCTGCTGACTTCTCCTTCACCGACATGGCCAGGGACGCGCTGGGCGAGGCGAAGAAGGTCGCGGTCGACGGCTTCAAGAACGCGCCCGCCGAGCTCCTTCCCAAGCTGGGGATCGAGGCAGCCAAGGAGTCCACCAAGTTTCACGACTGGGAAGACAAGGCCAAGGATGGCGGCGGCTGGCGGACGTGGCGGGACCTGCGGGCCGAGGAAGAAGAGAAACAGGAAGAGAAGCGCAGAGAGGCCGACAGCGGATGAAGGCCGTCCGAGTCCTGCACCGGATCTTCGCGTTCCTGATCGTTCCGGTTCTCGGGTACCTGCTCGGCGCGACGATCTTCAACTACTTCTCGGACAAGGTCGAGACCAAGGACCTGAGCGACGCCAGCCACATCATCGTCGCCACCTCGTGCGACCGGCACGGCCCTGTGACCCTGCGCGGCTTCGGCTTCGTGTACGAGTGCAGCGCCACGGTCACGAACAAGGTCAACGGCAACGTCGTCACCACGACGGCGCGAGGCTTCCTCCGGCCCGATCTCATCGGCAAGCAGGTGGCCGGTGAAGGGTTCAACCGCGGTGACCTGTATCCGGTGCGCCCGTACGCGGGGTGGGGCATGGTCCTGCTTCTGCCGTTCGGCATTCTCTGGTTCTACGTGTACATCACGGTCGCTTGGCCGCTGTTGCCCGAGCGGCGGAAGCCCCGCCCCCGACCAGTGCGCTACCAACGGCCGGAAAACATGACGAAACCCAGCCGCACGGTGCGAGTCTTTACTCAATACCCACGCGGGTGGCTGATGTTCTTCTTCCTCCTTCTCGGCTGCATCGGAGTGTTCGTCTGCACCTCGTCGGCTTTCCAGGGCGACACGGTGACCACCGGTATGAAGATCGCGTCCTGGACCGTGGTGGCACTCGTTCTCACCGACTTCGGGTTTCGGTTGTTTCGAACACCGATGATCGCGATCTCACCCGACGGCCTTCAGTGGCATGGAGCGCACCTCAGCTGGGCTGAGATCCAGGAGGTCCGGCTGACCCGTAGCCAGGATCTGATCATCCAGCCTCGCAACGGCAACGTCGTGAAGATCGGCAGTTTCGGCACCACGGAGGCAACCCGCATCCACGTGGCCATGGGCCACTTCAGCCAGGCCACATACGCCCGCGAGAGCACCAGCAGCGCGTGAACACTCTTGGCTGCGACGAGCACGGGTGGCAGGAGCCTGCCGGTCTGGACGGGGTCTCAGCCGGTCTACGGTCTTGATCCTGGGTTCGACTCCGGTTCAGGCTCCAGCACGATCCCTGGGACAACTTCCGGCGGTGTCTCGTGCGGGGACTCGGGTGTGGGCTCCGGCCCTGTCTCGGGCCATGACTGCGGTGCCGGGCCGAACGCGCGCTGAGCGGCCCGGACGGCCAGGGCAGCGACGGTGGCGTTGGCGCCGCCGCCGATGACCGCGCCGATGCCGAACGGCACTACCCGGCCGAGCACGATGATCCCCTGCTTGGTGCCGTACTTAGTGATGAAGTTCTTTCCCAATGTTGATCTGGCGCGTGTCGCGGGCACCTTGCTGAGTGGCGGCCCAGTGCTGACCGGTGCGCTCGGCGACCTTGCCGATGGTGTGGAGCCGGACTGGCCGAGCAGGATCCCCATGACGAGGTCCGGCGGCGTTCGATCTCGTCGATCTGGACGCCGTGGACCTCGGCGACCGAGAGCGCGAACAGGGTGCTCAGTTCGAGCGAGGTGAAGAACTCGCCCGCCGACAGCGCCAGCGCAACCCAGAGGCGGCCCCCGGCCTCGCCAAGGCGCTGACGTACAACTGCTCCAGGGTGCGGATGACCTCGGCCGGTGTCGCCTCTGGGTTGCGCTGGCGGGCACGGGCGATGTTCTTGCGGACCAGCGGTCAAGTGGGTCTGGTCCACCGAGCCCGCGCACGAACCGCTGATTCCGAAGTGGATGTTCGACGAGCTCAATGCTCGGAGGCAGGTCATGCGGGGCTCGCGCGACGGCAACGAATTGAACAGCCACCCCCGAAACCACCCGTACGTACGTGTTTCGCGGCATGGTGTTCGACTCCTGCGGGCGTCGGATGTTCGGCAGCCAGCGCGGTGAGCGCGCCTACAACCTGTGTTGGCCACGCAACAACAACCGCGGCCGCCCCGACAACTACCCCAACCACGCCGAACTCGCCACGGTCGACGACCGGCAAACCCAGGAACGACAGGCCCAGCGAGAGCGACTGCAACGCGGCATTGCCGATATCGCTCGCCGCCAGGACGCCACCCTGCGCCAGGCGCAGAGCGGCGATACCGATGACCCGTTCAGCCGAGGACTGCGCCAGAGCTACAACGACCTCGAAACCGAGAAACAGGCCACCCCGGCAGCCTTACCAAGATCCCGCAGGCTGAGCCTCGCACCCTGCCGCAACGCCGTCAGCTCACGAGCCAGATCCTCCCTGCTCGCAACCCCACCCACCCGTGCCGCCACGCCTTCTCCCCCAGCAGACCCAGGCGCGGAAGTCTACGCATTCATCGCCATTGCACTCGTCCCCTTTGGACAAACCCGGTGGGGTCGAGCGAAGCGATGACCCGAAGGGGGTCCGGGGGCGAAGCCCGCCGGCTGGGGGTCTGGGGGCTCGGCCCCCACAAGACACCACGAGCGAGACAGGGCGAGCGCATTCCGCGAACACAGAACACCCGATGATCGTGCCCCCGGTGCGACTCGAACGCACACTGGACGGATTTTGAGTCCGCTGCCTCTGCCGATTGGGCTACGGGGGCGTAGCGGGTTGAACTCTAGCGGATCAGCCCACCGGGTTTCTCCGGGACCCTAGGACTTCACCAAACGTCCGATGGCCGCCGAGGCTTCGGCCAGCTTCTCCTCTGCAACGGGACCACCCTCCGCGACCGCCTGGGCCACACAATGCTTCAGGTGTTCCTCCAGAAGGCCCAAGGAGACGGCCTGCAGGGCCTTCGTGGCGGCTGCGATCTGGGTCAGCACGTCGATGCAGTATTCGTCGTTCTCGACCATGCGCTGCAGGCCACGGATCTGTCCCTCGATGCGGCGCAGTCGCTTGAGGTATGCGTCCTTGTCCGCGGTGTACCCGTGCATCGGCCCTGACCTTCCCTACCCCTGGCGGTATGTCCAGGATACCTGCACCGGATGGTGGTGCGTTATGTGCAACGGCTGCTCCGTCAGCGGGAATGGTGAAGCGTCCGGCAAGCCCAGCAACGGGTCGAAGTGAGACGACTAGCAGCACATTTTGGACCCATAACACCCCTGTGGTTAACCGGCGAAATGCCCCGACCGGGGGGTTGGGGTCACATTTTAGCGGCGAAAGGTTCGCCGTTTTTCGTCGTGTGGACTATGGTGTTGCCGAAGCGCGTGGTTGGTCGAGGATCCGCGTGCTATGTGAGTACTTAACGGAGGAACAGTGGCACAGCAGACCGTCGTCCAACTCATCGACGACCTCGACGGCGGAGAAGCCGACGAGACCGTGACCTTCGCACTTGACGGTGTCGAGTACGCCATCGACCTGTCGAAGGGAAATGCGGAGCGGCTTCGCGAGTCGCTGGCGGACTTCGTCGGCAAGGCACGTCGTGCGGGTGGCCGCAAGCAGCGCAAGGGCACCGGCAAGTCCACGGTCAAGGCCACCGACAAGGCTGAGGCGCAGCGCATTCGTGACTGGGCTCGCGCGCAGGGGCACCAGATCTCGGACCGCGGTCGCATTCCGCAGAACCTGGTCGTGCAGTTCCAGGAAGCGCACGCCTCCTGACCTGCTAGAACACTGCTGAGGTTTCCACACGTCGGCCGGCGGGCCGGCCGACGTGTTAAACCAGGACCGGTTCGTTCACACTATCCCCGGAACGTGGGATCAACGACCGGGAAAGTCAGCTCCGAACAGCTGTAACACCGCTGTGGCCTTGACCGCTGTCTCCTCGAATTCCTCGTCGGGGTCGGACAGTGAGATGACAGCTCCGCCCACGCCGAAACTGACCTGGTCGCCGTTCGTGACGAGCGTTCGGATGACGATGCTGAAGTCGGCGGCGCCGTTGAGCGAGAAGTAGCCGAGGGCTCCCGAGTACACCCCACGTGGACCGGCTTCCAAGCCATCAAGGATCTGCATGGTCCGGATCTTCGGGGCACCGGTCATCGATCCACCCGGAAACGCTGCTCGAACACATCGGACAGCAGAACTGTCCGGTCGAAGTCGTGCCCGGACAGTGCTCACCAATTGGTGCACGGTCGCGTAGGTCTCGACGTCGAACAACCGCGTCACCTCGACCGAACCCACTTCCGCGCAGGTGCCGAGATCGTTGCGGACGAGGTCGACGATCATCAGGTTCTCGGCCCGGTCCTTGACCGATCGGCCCAACGTTGTGCGCAACATCTCGTCGCTCGAAGCATCTGCACCGCGGGGTCTGGTGCCCTTGATCGGCGATGACTCCACGACGCGATCTCGGTCGACCTTGATAAATCGTTCGGGTGACGTGCTGAGCACGGCCAGGTCACCGAAACGCAGCAACGCCCCGAACGGAACGGGATTAGCGGCGCGAAGCAGCCGATAAGTGTCCCACGGGTCGAGAGCCGCACGCCACGACATCATGTTCGTCAGGCACGCCTCGTACGTCTCGCCTGCCGTGATCGCTTCCTGGCAGGCGCTGATCAGCTTCAGGTAGTGCGCGCGCGGATGGCGCAGCGTCACCGCCGACACGTCCGGTGCGGAAGGCGCGGG
Source organism: uncultured Actinomycetota bacterium (assembly GCA_963766275.1). Classification (GTDB taxonomy): domain Bacteria; phylum Actinomycetota; class Actinomycetes; order Mycobacteriales; family Pseudonocardiaceae; genus Lentzea. Next base: position 165,413 of record CAVYAD010000033.1, on the reverse strand, counting down.
TAAGGCCCGCGGAGCGCCCAGAACAGTCGAAACCCGGTCGAACCAGTCATCGTCGGTCAGGGACAGCAAATAGACACAGCCGTCCTCGTGATCGAAGACCACCGCCCGGTCGGCGAAGAGGAACGACGCGTCCGGCTGTTCCGCGCGGTGGGAGAAGTCGCCGCCGCACTCGGCCTTGAGCTCGTAGCCGAGGTAGCCGACCCACCCCAGTGCGAAATCGAACGGCACGTCGGGCTGCGAGACGCCCCACGCCGCGATATCCGCGTCCAGCCAGGAGAAGAAGGACGGGCAGTCCACGCGCGCGCCGTCGACCACGAGCACCTGGTCCGGCACGGAGTACTGCACGACGCGCGCGAGCGGCCCGGAGGCGTCGCCCATGAACGAGAACCGGCCGCCGGAGCCACTGTCCAGCCAGAACGCCGTCTCAGACGCCCCGTACAGCGCCGCAAACGTTTCCTCGGCAGATGCAACTACTTCCAGCCGACGAACGTGCACAGGGCGCTTCTGAGGCTCTTCCCGCACCACCATGGGTTCCGGCACGGCGGCTGACCGCGTGGGCGTCAGGGCGGCGAAGTTCGCGAGCATCTCGCGCCCGAAGTCCGTGCAGATCGACTCGGGGTGGAACTGCACGCCCCACGCGGGCCGGTCGAGAGCGCGCACGCCCATCAGCACGGCGTCGTCGCTCCACGCGATGGCTTCCAAGGAAGAAGGCAGATCCGTGACGGCCAACGAGTGATAGCGGACCACGGAGAACGGCGAGGGCAGCCCGGCGAACACATCGACGCCCGTGTGTGTGACAGGCGAAACGATCCCGTGCCGCGGCACGGGCGCAGGACCCACTGTGGCGCCGTAGGACAGACACAAACCCTGATGGCCCAGGCAGACGCCCAGCAACGGAATCGGAGCGTGTTCGATCACCGCGCGGCAGAGGCCGAAGTCGGCGGGGTTGCCGGGCCGGCCGGGGCCCGGCGAGATCACCACGTTGTCGAACGAACGCAGCGAGGCAAGCCGAAAGCGCGGGTCGTCGTTATGGACGACCACGGGTTCGATCCCGTTCACCTCAGCGAGGTGCTGAAAGAGGTTGAACGTGAACGAGTCGTAGTTGTCGATGAGCAGAGTCCGCATTCCAGGACGGCACTCTACCTGCTAAAACACCCGATCGGAGCATGGAGAGAGGGCGGCCACAGAACGTGACCGCCCTCTCTTTCCTCCTAGACCGTCAGCTCCCCAGGAGGAACCTCGGGTCGACCACGGCGTGCTCCTGCTCGAACATGCCCAGCGGCCCGCCGTCGAGTGCCGGGTAGCCACCGCCGTCGTAGGTCGAGCCCTGGGCGATCGTCACGGTCCACCCGTTGGGCGCCCGGTAGACCATCCACGTGCTCAGGCCGCGGTCTGACGCCTCGGGAGAGGAGGCGGAGCCCTGCGCGACCTGCCTGCCTTCGACGTCACGCATCTTGCAATCCGAGTTCGTCATGCCCCAGAACTGCTTGGCCAGCGCGCACAGGTCGGCCGGGTCCTTCGGGTTCGGCATGGACACCTCGGCGAGCAACATGCCGACCTTGCCGTCCTTGCGCACCGGAACGGACGCCGTGTACTCCCAGACCTCGGGCTTCTCGCCCTTGTTCGTCGAGATCTGCGCCTGGCTCCGCAGCATGTCGGCGTTCTGGTACTCCGGGGCCTGGTACTTCAACGCGGGCGTCTCGTACCCGTTGGCCTGGGCTACCTCCTTGAGCGCCTCCAACAGCTGCACCCCGCGATCAGCCTGCGGGCCGTTGTGCGCCGTGCGATCGGTCTGCCCGGCAGGCCACTGGTCACCCCACTGGGTGTCCGGCACCGGCACCCTGGAGCTGCTGCTCGGGCCCACCCCCAGCATGTACTCCGACGCGCCTTTGGGGTTCAGCGCGAACGCCGACCCGATGCCGACCCCGACCACGAGCACCGCGACCACGGCACCCACCAATGACGACCGCCGCTTGGAACGGGCCTTGCGCGCCACGTCCAGCGCCCTGCCCGGATCCATTGACGGCGGCGGGCTGCTCGCCACCACCACATCCTGAAATGCCCTTTTGAGGTCCTGTTCGTTCATCGAACCCTCTCCTGCTGTGAGAGCAGACCGCGCAGCGTCTGCAGCCCCCGCGCGGCCTGACTCTTGACTGTTCCTTCCGAACACTTGAGGACCTTGGCCGTCTGCTCGACGGACATGTCCTCCCAGTACCGCAGGACGAGGCACGCACGTTGTCTCGGAGGCACCTTCGCCAGAGCCTCCAGCAACACCATCCGGTCCTCGGGATAGATCCCTGGTGGAGCAGCGGAGTCGGCGAGTACGTCGCTCGTCGACTCGAACCGGAACCACCCGCGCCGTCGCTCGGAGAGGAACGTCCGCACCAGAACCTGCCTGGTGTAGGCGTCCAACGCCTCGTGCCGCTGGACCCGGCTCCACGCCAAATAGAGCTTCGTGAACGCCAGCTGCACGAGATCCTCCGCGCGATGCCAGTCGCCACACAGCAGATATGCCGTGCCGCGCATGACGTCGGAACGGGCCGCGAAGTACTCATGGAACGCGGCGTCCCGATCACTCATCAGGTCTCCCCCTTCTGCGGTGCCGGGTTAGTCACGCCACCTAGGGCCTGGCGGGTTGCATGAATCTCACGGTGAATCCACCATCTTTCGCGACCGGCAGCGAGAGGGTCCCACCAGCGGTGACGGTTCGCGTGCCGAACGTCAGCTTCCGATCGGTCCCGTCCGAGTAGATCTCCGCGGTCCACTGGCCGGTCCCGAGGAACTGAAGCGGCACGTCCAGGGTCCGCGCGTTGCCCGCCACGTTCGCGCCGACGTACCACTCGGCGCCCGACTTGCGTGCGATGACCGCGAGCGTCCCAGGGTCACCCGCGAGCAACCTCGTCTCGTCCCATACCGACGGAACGGTCTTCAGCAGCCGTTCCGCGATCGGGTACTTCGGATAGTTGGCGACCTTGTCCGCGAAGTGCTGCAGCCCGGACTCGTAGATCACCGACAGCGCGAGTTCGGCGGCGTCGCTGTTGGCCCGCACGCCGCTGAACGTGACCGGCGTGAAGTCCATCGAGCCGGCGAGGTTCCTGGTGAACGGCAGGGTCAGGTAGTGCGACACCGGGTGCGGCTTGCGGCCGGGCTTCGGTTTCGTGGTCTCCGCACCGAGCACACCCTCGTAGCTCATCACGTGCGGCCAGGTGCGTTCGGTGCCACGCGGAACGGTCGAACCGTGGAAGTTGACCATGAGCTTGTGCTTGGCCGTCGCCGCCAGAATGGCGTCGTACCAGCGCATCCGGGCCTGCGAGTCCGAGTTCATGAAGTCGATCTTCAGGCCTGCCGCGCCCCACTGCTTCCACTGCGGCAGCTTGGAGTCACGTTCCGAGGCGGTGTCGAGGTCGCTGTAGTGCACCCACAGCTGCACGCCGACCTTGCGCTGCGTCCCGTACCGGATCAGCTCCTGGACCTGGCCCGATCCCCAGTTCTTCCACCCGGAGTCGACCAGGATGTACTCCCAGCCCTGTTTGGCGGCGTAGTCGACGTACTTCTTCTGCAACGCGAGATCACCGGTGCCGTCGCCCCACCACGACCACGCGGAGATCCCGGGCTTGATCCACGAGACGTCGCCTGCCCTGTTCGGGCTCGCCAGGTCCGTGGACAGGTCGGACTCGACGACCGTGGCCAGGTCGCCGACGATCAGCGTGCGCCACGGGGTGGTGCCGTTGCTCTGCGTCTGCGCGTCCGGCAGCGTGAGCTGGAACCTGTTGTTCCGCAACGTGATCCGGCTCGCGCCGTAGTCGCCGGTCAGGTCCGACTCGGTGAGCAGCAGCCACGTTCCATCCACTTGGAACAGTGACGGGTAGCCGTACGCGACCTGCGGGGCGGCGCCGGCCGTGGTGTGCGTGTGGATGCTCTCGTAGTCCTGCCTGCCGTTGTCCCACGGCAGCAGCACCGCCTTCGCGTTCGGCGGCACGGCGAAATCGGAGGCCTCGCCGGTGACGGTCGCGGACTTGCCCAGCGCGTACCGGTAGCCGAGTCCGTCGGCCGAGACGCGGAGGACGACGTCGAGCCGTTCGGCGCCCTTGCCGAACCTGAGCGTGGTCTCGTTCGCGTCGACCTCGTGCTGGCGGCGTCGCCCGGACGCGGTCGTGTACTGCTCGCGAACGGTCCGGTCGCTGCGGCTGACGAACTGCAGGCCGGTGCTCAGGTCGGCGGCCGTGGTGCGCAGGCCGAGCGCGGACGGGTTCAGGATGGTCCTGGCGGCCTTCTCGACGGTCAACGACAGCGTGCCGTTGTCGGCCAGGGTCACGGTCGCCGCGACGTCCGTGTGGGTCAGGCGCCAGGATTGGGGAGCGGCGTGTGCGCTCGGTGTCACTAAAGACACCAGCAGTAGCGCCGCGAGTAGTGCGGACCTCATAGGTCCCTCCAACGATCACGCCCGCGGCAGCGAAAAGCATACTGATGTCGTGATTTTCCTGTTGCTCCTCGGAGTCCCGACCGCGCTGGGCCATCTGTACCTGTGGCGCAGGCTGGTCGTGGACACGACTCTCCCGCGCACGCTCGGGCGCCGCATCGGCACGTTGGCGATCATCGGGGCGTTCCTGATGCTGATGAGCGCCCTGGTCATCACCCGCAGGGTTCCGCCGGAGTACGGGAAGTTCTTCGCCTGGCCGGGGTTCGTGTGGCTCGCGGTGCTGTTCTACCTGGCCATCGCGCTGGGCATCGCGGAGATCCCGCGCCGGATCCTGCTCAAACGTGCGTCACGGTCATCGGCGCAGGTCCCGGTCCCGGTGGGCGCCGAGCCCGAGACCGTGCCGGTCGAGGCGGTGCCGGACCCGTCGCGCCGGTTGTTCATCTCGCGGTCCGTCGCGATCGGCGCCGGTGTCGCGGCCGGCGGTGTCGTGGGTTACGGCATGACGCAGGCGCTCGGCGCGCCGCAGATCCTCAACGTCCCGGTGCGGCTGGACAAGCTCCAGCGGTCTCTGTCGGGTTTCCGGATCGCGGTTGTGAGCGACATTCACCTCGGGCCGCTGCTCGGGCGTTCGCACACCGAGCGGATCGTGCGGATGATCAACGAGCAGGAGGCCGACCTCGTCGCGATCGTGGGCGACCTGGTCGACGGCACCGTCGCCGAGCTGGGCGAGGCCGCGGCGCCGTTGCGGGACCTGGTGTCCAGGCACGGCAGCTTCTTCGTGACGGGCAATCACGAGTACTTCTCAGGTCACGAGCAGTGGATCACGGAGCTGGACAGGCTCGGCGTGCACCCGTTGCGCAACGAGGGCCTCACGGTCGCGAACGGGATCGAGCTCGTCGGCGTGAACGACGTGACCGGCAAGTCCTACAACGACGGACCGGACATGGACCGCGCCCTCGCCGGCCGCGACCGCAAGAACCCCGTTGTCCTGTTGTCACACCAGCCCGTGCAGGTCAGCGACGCGTCTTCACGTGGCGTCGACCTCCAGTTGTCCGGTCATACGCACGGCGGCCAGATGGTGCCGTTCAACTTCGTGGTGCCGGTGCAGCAACCCAGCGTCGCGGGGCTGTCGAAGGTGGACGACACGCACCTCTACGTCAGTCGTGGCGCGGGTTTCTGGGGACCGCCGGTGCGCGTCGGCGCGCCGCCCGACATCTCGATGATCGAGCTGCGGTCTGCCGGGTAGATCACACTGGGCCGTTCCGGATTGCGTAATTGGCTCGGTCAGGCCGTAGAGTGGACGGCCGTGCCCACGTGAGGATGAAGGGGGACCCCTGGGGAAATGACCGAGAGCTTCGCCGTTGACCGGCGTTACGAGGCAGAGGCTCGTATTCGGCGTTTCCTGGACCAGGAGAACCCGTCGACACCATGTCTGGTGATCGACCTCGAGACGATCCGCGCGCGTTACCAGGCCATTTCGTCCGCGTTGCCCGCTGTCGACATCTTCTACGCCGTCAAGTCGAACCCCGAGTCCGACGTGGTCGCCACGCTGGTCGCCGAGGGTTCGCATTTCGACGTGGCATCGCCCGCGGAGATCGACCTGTGCCTGGCGCGCGGCGCCGCACCGGCGTCGATCTCCTACAGCAACCCGATCAAGAAGGCCGCGGACATCGCGTATGCCCACTCACGTGGCGTGCGGATGTTCGTCTCGGACAGCGAACAGGACGTGCGGTTCGTCGCCGAGCACGCGCCGGGCTCGTCCGTGCTGGTGCGGATTCTTGTCCATGGCAAGGGTTCCACGTACCCGTTCGGCAACAAGTTCGGTTGCGATCCGGAGATGGCGACGGATCTCCTGCGGCTGGCACACCAGCTGGGGCTCGTTCCTCTCGGTGTCGCTTTCCACGCGGGCTCGCAACAGCTTTCCGTGGACGGCTGGGACTCCGGCATCGCCGATGCCGCGCTGATCGCGTCGAAACTGCGCGCCGAGGGCATCGAAACCTCGACCGTCAACCTGGGCGGCGGACTTCCCGCCGTGTACCAGGCCGAGACGCCGTCACTCGACTCTTTCGCCGCCGCCATCGAGGCTTCCGTCGCCCGCCACTTCGGCGCCGTGCGGCCGCGGGTGATGATCGAACCGGGCCGCGCGATCTCCGCCGAGGCCGGAATGATCCGCTCCTCCGTCGTGCTGGTGTCCCGCAAGTCCTATTCGGACGAACGCCGCTGGGTGTACATCGACATCGGCCGCTACCAGGGCCTCGCCGAGACCGAGGGCGAGGCGATCGCGTACCGGCTGCGCACCTCGCGTGACGGTGGCGCGGTCGGCCCGATCGTGCTGGCCGGCCCGACGTGCGACGCGGACGACGTGATCTACCAGCACACCCGCTACGACCTGCCGCTGGACCTGCAGGCCGGTGACCACGTGGACATCCTCCACGCGGGCGCCTACACGTCCTCCTATTCGTCCGTGTGCTTCAACGGCTTCCCGCCGTTGGCCACGTACTGCGTCTAAGTCCGCTATTTCTTCACATAGTTTGGAGTGATTGATGTCCGAAGCGCCCTGTCAGACCGAGGAAACCGTCGGTTTGTTCGCGGGACAGCACGTACTTGCAGAGCTCTCCGGTGTGAGCGCGGATCTGCTCGATGACGAGCAGTTCCTGCGACACGCCCTCGGTGAGGTTCTCACGCAGGCCGACGCGACGGTGCTGGAGGTGATCTCCAAGAAGTTCGATCCTCAAGGAGTCACCGTGCTGGCACTGCTGTCGGAATCCCATGCGTCGATCCACACCTATCCCGAAGTGGGGTCGGTGTTCGTCGACGTGTTCACCTGCGGTACCCGTGCGAAACCCGCGCTGGCCGTCCAACTACTCGCTGACGCACTGGGCGCTGCTCACGTGAGCACGGACGTCGTCACTCGTGGCATCAAGGAGCACGCCGCGTGAACACCATCAACGAGCCACTCGCCGATGGCATGACCCGCCACTGGCAGGTGGACGAGGTGCTCGTCGACACCAAGACCGACTTCCAGCACCTGGTGATCGCCCGCACCGCGCAGGGCGTGTCGCTCTTCTGCGACAACGACCGTCAGTCGACGGAGTTCAGCCAGCTGACCTACCACGAGGCACTGATGGTGCCCGCGTTGTTGTTGGCCGACAACGTCGAACGCGTGCTGGTCATCGGCTCCTCCGAGGGCGTCGTGTGCCAGATGGCCGTCCAGCACGGCGCTATCCGTCGTCGACCACATCGACATCGACGAGCAGGCCGTCCGCCTGTGCGCGGAGCACCTTCCGTACGGCTACACGCTCGAGGAGCTGGCAGCCGCGGAGAAGGGTGACGGCCCGATCCGCGTGCAGTACATCGACGGCTTCGAGTACATCCGCACGACGTCGGAGAAGTACGACATCGTGCTGGTGGACCTGCCCGACGAGCGTGAGGAGGAGGCGCAGCACAACCGTCTGTACGGCGCCGACTTCCTGCGCATGTGCAAGGCGCTGCTGCGTCCCGGCGGCGTCGTCGTCAACCAGTCCGGCTGCCAGACCATGTGGCGCAACACCACGCTGATCCGCTCCTGGCAGCGTTTCAACGAGGTCTTCGACACCGTCGCCTACTACGGCTCCGACGAGCACGAGTGGGCCTACCTGTTCGGCCGCGCCGACGTCGTCGAGGACCCGACCGCCCTCATGACCGAACGCCTCAAGACCGCCGGCTACCAGCCCGAGTCGATCGACGACCTCGCGCTGCTCGGCAACAGCATCCCTCCCTACCGGGTCCGCCAGTCCCTGGCCTGATCCTTTTCACGATGAAGGGCGCTTTCGTCCACCTGAGGTGGACGAAAGCGCCCTTCATCGTTATTTCCGGGGCAGTGAGATGGCGGCGCAGACGGTGGCAGCGAGCCAGATGATCGGACCGGTGCGGGCCGACTGAGTACCGGCGGGTGTTTCCAGGCGGGCGAGTCCGCCGGTGACACCAAGAGCATCCAGGTCGCGTTGAAGCCGACTCTGGCCGGCAACCGCGGGAGTGCTGGTCGCAAGTAGAACCCCCCAGTGCGACCAGCAGCGTTTCCAGTTGAGTCCCCATACCACTCAAGCGTGCCGGGAAACCCCACCGGGAACACTGGGGCCAGCCCCGAGATCAACCCTGGGGCCGGCCCTACCTCGGTCTCAGGAAAGCGACTGCTTGAGGAACTCGACCTGGAGCAGCAACAGGTTCTCGGCAACCTGCTCCTGCGGCGTCATGTGCGTGACCCCCGACAACGGCAGCACGGTGTGCGGCCGCCCCGCCGCCAGCAACGCGTTCGAGAGCCGCAAAGTGTGCGCGGCCACCACGTTGTCGTCCGCAAGACCGTGGATGAGCATCAACGGCCGAGCGAGCTTGTCCGCGTCGGCGATCAGCGAGTTCGAGTCGTAGACCTCGGGCTTCTCCGCAGGATCACCCAGGTACCGCTCGGTGTAGTGGGTGTCGTAGAGCCGCCAGTCTGTCACCGGCGCACCGGCGATGGCCGCGTGGAAGACGTCCGGGCGGCGCAGCACGGCCAGCGCCGCGAGGTAGCCACCGTAGGACCAACCGCGGATCGCGACGCGCGAAAGGTCCAGGTCGGGTTCCAGCGCCGCGACGGCCTGCAGTGCGTCGACCTGGTCTTCGAGCGTGGCACCGGCGAAGTCGAACGCGATCGAGCGCTCCCACGCCAACCCACGCCCCGGAGTCCCCCGGCCGTCGGCGACGATCACCGCGAAACCCTGGTCCGCCAGCCACTGCGAGGTGAGGAACGCGTTCTGGGACGACACGACCCGCTGTGCGTGCGGGCCGCCGTACGGGTCCATCAGCACCGGGAGCTTGGTGCCCGGCACGTGGTCGGACGGCAGCAGCAGCGCGACCCGCAGCGAACGCTCGCCCAGCGTCAGCATCCGCGGGGACGCCTTGATCACCGGCGTCTCCTCCCACGACTCGACCACGTGCGAGCCGGCGCTCACCCGTGAGCCGAACCGGTCCAAGGAGGACGACACCAGCACAACGGTGTCACCGCCCCGGATCGCGGAGTTGACACCATCCTCAGTGGACAGTCGTTCGACCGACGAACCGACCGAGTAGACGTGCACCTGGGTCGGATCGCCGGCGGACGCGGCGACCAGCACCGACGAGTCGGTGATGTCGAGCACCCGGCGCACCTGTAGCCCGGAGGTCAGGACGTCGTCGCCGATCTGGAGCGCGTACTCGTCGCCGGAGCCCACGATCCGGACCAGGCGGCCGTCGGGCGTCCACGCCGGGACGCCCGAGGTGACCTCGATCCACGTCGGGTCGGTCTCGACGGCGAGCTCGGACACGGAGCCGGTGTCGGGCGAGAGGGTGTAGATCGTGCGGGTGCGCTGGTCACGCGTCTGCGTGGTGACCAGCGGCGCGCCACCGGACGACCAGTGCACGTCGTTGAGGTAGTCGAACTCCAGCAGCACCGGGACGAACGTGCCGTCCAGCGACACCACGTGCAGCGACACGTCGGCGTTCGTCGTGCCCGCCGCCGGGTAGGCGATCTCGGTGGCCTGCGTGGCCGGGTTCGCCGGGTCGGCGATGTACCAGCGCTGCACCGGGGAGTTGTTCACGCGCGCGGCGATCAGCCGGGTGCCGCTCGGCTCCCACCAGTAGCCGCGGTAGCGCGACATCTCCTCGGCCGCGATGAACTCCGCGAGGCCGAACGTCACGTCCTCGCCGTCCGGCTCCGCGACCGCGAAGTCCTCGCCCGAGTCCAGCTCGACCACCCGCAGGGTGCCGCGCGTGACGTACGCCACTCGCGAGCCGGTCGGGTCGACACGCGGGTCGATGACGCCGCCACGGGTCGGCAGCTCGCGGGCCTCACCCGTGGTCAGGTCGGCAACGAACAGCCGGCCGGACAACGCGAAGGACGCCACGGTGGCGTCCTTCGACAGCGCGTACCCGACGATGCCCGCACCGGACTCACGCGTGCGTTCGCGGCGGGCCTTCTCCTCCGGCGGCAGGTCCTCCGGGTCGGTCAGCAGCGTGGCCGGGTCGACCAGCAGCCGTTCGACGCCGGTGGCCGGGTCCAGCTCCCACAGACCGTTCGGGCGGCTTGTGGCCGTTGCCGGACGCAGGAAGAAGACACGGGATCCGTCGGCCGAGACCGCGAAGGTCCGGGGTGCGCCGACGGTGAACCGCTGGGAACGCGCCTGTTGGCGCGGGAAGGAGATGTCGTTGCCCACGCGCCCACACTAGCCCGCGGCCCTGCGCGGGGGCATCGGGATGAAACCGCTGGTCCGGCGCACGTACTCGGCGTAACCAGGCCTGCGCGAGACGATGTCCTTCTCGAGCAGCGGCTTGCCCGTGCCCTTCGCGAGCAGCCACGTCATGATCACCGGGCCGATGATCGTGAGCACCGCCGGCCACGAGTGCGGCGCGAACAGGAACAGGCCCCACCACACCACCGCGTCGCCGAAGTAGTTCGGATGCCTGGTGTAGCGCCAGAGGCCGCGGTCCATCACCTGGCCCTTGCTCGCGGGGTCGGCACGGAACTTCGACAGTTGCCAGTCACCGACCGTCTCGAACGTGAACCCGACGACCCACAGCGCGACACCGAGGTAGTCGAGGACGCCCAGCGGCACGTCGAACTGCTGCGCGACCTGCACCGGCAGTGACACGACCCACATCAGCGCGGCCTGGATCAGGTACACCCGGTACATCCGCAGGCGCGGATTTCCCTTGGCGCGCTTGAGGATGTCCTGGTAGCGAGGATCTTCGTCCTTGGTGCGGTTGCGCAGGAAGATGTGCGCGCCAAGGCGCACACCCCAGATCACCGTCAGCGCCGTGACCAGCCACTGCCGTGCTGGTTCGCCGTCCGCGAACAGGAACGTGATCACCGCGATGACCGCGAACCCCGGCCCCCACGCCGCGTCGATCAGGTCGTAGCGCTTACGGGCGTCCGCGTACAGGAAGAGGCCGCTGAGCAGTGCGAAGACCGCGAGCAGGCTGATCAGATAGCTCATCGCGCGACCAGTTCTTCCCGCACGCGCGGCATACCGCTGCGCCCGTGCTCGCTCCTGCGCACCGCGAGGATCTGATCCACGCCCATCCGCCCTTCCTCGAAGGTCAGTGCACCACCCGCGAGGTACAGCCGCCACACGCGCGCCTGTCCCTCACCGACGAGCGCGACGACCTCGTCCCACCGATCTTCCAGTGTCTGCGCCCACGCCCGGACCGTCCAGACGTAGTGCTCGCGCATCGCGTGCACGTCCCGGATCTCCAGACCTGACTGTTCGAGAAACCCGGTCGTCTGGCTGACAGGTCGCATGTGCATGTCCGGCGCGACATACGACTCGATGAACGCACCGCCGCCCGGCGCGTTCCTGCCGCGCGACATCTGCTGGAGCAGCAGCCGGCCCTCGGGCTTGAGCAGCCGGTGCAACGTGGCGGCGTACTCGGGGTAGTTGCGCTCGCCGACGTGCTCGCCCATCTCGATCGTCGAGATCGCGTCGAACGGTTCGTCGCGCACCTCGCGGTAGTCCTGCAGCCTGACCTCGACCTTGCCCGTGAGCCCTTCGGCCTCGATGCGCAGTTCGATGTGCTGCTTCTGCTGGGCCGAGATCGTGACGCCGGTGGAGTGCACGCCGTAGTACTTCGCCGCGTGGATGATCATCGACCCCCAGCCGCAGCCGACGTCGAGATGCCGCATGCCTGGCCGCAGGTCGAGCTTGCGGCACACCAGGTCGAGCTTGTTGTGCTGCGCCTGCGCGAGATCGTCCTCATCGGACGTGAAGTAGCCGCACGAGTAGGCCATGCTCGGGTCGAGCACCAGCCGGTAGAACGCGTTGCTCAGGTCGTAGTGGTGCGAGATCGCGTCCCGGTCCCGCCCCAAGCTGTGCAGCGCGCCCTTGAGCCGTGCCTCCTCCTTCGGCGCATCTGGGTTGCGCCCCAACACTTTCAGTTGCAATGCAAGCTTCACGACCTCCGCGACCTTCGGCCGGCGCGTGACGCCCCTGCGCACGAGCCCCCAGATCTGGCTCAGACCCAGCGCGAGGTCACCCTCCACATCGAGCTCCCCGCTCACGTACGCGCGCGCGAGGCCGAGCTCGTTCGGACTCCACACGAGCCTGCGCAACGCCGCGGGGTCGCGGATCACGAGAACCGTGCCGTCCTGAGACCCGGCCACGCTCCCGTCCCACGCCCGAATTCCGATCGGCAAGGGTCCACCGAGCACCCTTTCCGCCATTCCAGCGAGCTGACCAGCGACGACCACCCTGCACCTCCTGCGAGACCTGGCTCCGCCAGACGTTCGAGACAGCACGAGGTTCGGTTCGTTTCTGAACCGAGACGCAACCAGGGCCGTATGGCCTGGATAGAGCGAACGACGGAACAAGGAGGACATGAGTGTGATCCGACGTAACCGCATTGCCATCGGGCTCGCAGCGGGGCTGGCAGTCGTGCTGGGTCTGGGTGTCTGGAGCGCCACGGGAAGTGGCACGAACTCGAAGCCGGTGGCACAGACCGAAACTGACCTGGGCGTACTCGGTGACTACGGCGACGTGGGTCAGCCCCCGGTACTCCAGGAGCCCGCTCAGGCGCCCGAAACCCCTGTTCAGCAACAGGCACCGGAGACCCCTGCCCCGGCCGCGCAGCCTCCCGCCGCGCAGCCCCCGGCAGCCGCCCCGGTCAGCTCGCTGAAGCTGGTCGGCAAACCCGTCGACAAGATGGGCCTGGTCGTTCAGGACGGCGACGGCCGCACCATGTACCGCTTCGACAAGGACGTCCCGAAGCCCGAAGGCAAGTCGAACTGCAACGCGCAGTGCGCCAACACGTGGCCGCCGCTGTTCGCGGACACCGTCCCGCAGGTCGAGGGCATCGACCCCAAGCTCGTCTCGCTGATCACCCGCGCGGACGGCAAGAAGCAGGTGGCGATCGACGGCTGGGCCCTCTACTCGTACTCGCTGGACCCGAAGCCAGGGGCCTGGAAGGGCCAGGGCGTCGGTGGCACCTGGTTCGTGATCCAGCCTGATGGCAAGCGCAACGTCGAGTGCCTTCCCCCTGGCGTTACGGCACCTGCGGCTTAATGGTCCTGTTAGGACGGTTGATCTGACACACGCAAGACTCTGACACGGTGTGACCCCGGCCCTGGGGAAGGGGCCGGGGTTCCCGTCGTTTCCGCTCTCGCTCTGGCGAACGCGCCGCCCGGCTTCGGCCGAGCGGCGCGTTTGCTTATGGCGTGTCGGGTTGGTGGTACTCGCAGACGCCAAAAGGGGCGCCGCCGGAAATCCGGGGCGCCCCTTGGTGGTGTCAGGTCGAGCTCAGAGCGTGGGGTACAGCGGGTGCTTGGCGGCCAGCACCTCGACCCGGCCACGAAGCTCGTCCACCGCGGCACCCGGCTTGAGAGCCTCGGCGATGACGTCGGCGACCTCGATGAAGTCGACCTCGCCGAAGCCGCGGGTGGCCAGTGCGGGCGTGCCGATGCGCAGGCCCGAGGTGACCATCGGCGGGCGAGGGTCGTTCGGGACGGCGTTGCGGTTCACGGTGATGCCGATCTGGTGCAGGACGTCCTCGGCCTGCTTTCCGTCGAGCTCCGAGTTCACCAGGTCGACGAGGACCAGGTGGACGTCGGTGCCGCCGGTCAGGACCTTCACGCCCGCGGCCGACACGTCCGGCTGCGACAGGCGGTCGGCGAGGATCTTCGAGCCTTCCAGCGTGCGGCGCTGGCGGTCGGCGAACTCCGGCGAGGCGGCGTGCTTGAAGGCGACGGCCTTGGCGGCGATCACGTGCTCCAGCGGGCCGCCCTGCTGGCCGGGGAACACCGCGGAGTTGATCTTCTTGGCGATGTCGGCCTCGTTGGAGAGGATGACGCCGCCGCGCGGGCCGCCGAGGGTCTTGTGGGTGGTGGTGGTCGTGACGTGGGCGTGCGGCACCGGGGACGGGTGCAGGCCCGCGGCCACGAGGCCGGCGAAGTGCGCCATGTCGACCATCAGGTAGGCCTCGACCGAGTCCGCGATGCGGCGGAACTCGGCGAAGTCGAGCTGGCGGGGGTAGGCGGACCAGCCGGCGACGATCAGCTTGGGGCGGTGCTCGGTGGCGAGGCGTTCGACCTCGGCCATGTCGACGCGGCCGTCTTCGTCGGAGACGTGGTACGGCACGACGTTGTAGAGCTTGCCGGAGAAGTTGATGCGCATGCCGTGGGTCAGGTGGCCACCGTGCGCGAGGTCAAGGCCGAGGATCGTGTCGCCGGGCTGCAGCAGCGCGAACATCGCGGCGGCGTTGGCCTGGGCGCCCGAGTGCGGCTGGACGTTGGCGAAACCGGCGCCGAACAACGACTTGATGCGTTCGATGGCGAGGCGCTCGACGACGTCGACGTGCTCGCAGCCGCCGTAGTAGCGGCGGCCGGGGTAGCCCTCGGCGTACTTGTTGGTGAGCACGGAGCCCTGGGCCTGCAGCACGGAGACCGGGGTGAAGTTCTCCGAGGCGATCATCTCGAGCGTGCCCTGCTGGCGCGCCAGCTCGGCGTCGAGTGCGGCGGCGACCTCTGGGTCGTATTCCGCGAGGGAGGCGTTGAAGTGGTCGGACATCTGGAAGATCTCCCTACTTGGCGCGCTTGTAGAACGGAAGTGCGACGACCTCGACCGGCTGCTTCTTGCCGCGGACGTCCACCAGCAGTTGGGTGCCGGGCTCGGCACTCCCCCGAGTCACGTAGGCCATGGCGACGGAGTAGCCGAGGGTCGGGGACAGCGCGCCCGACGTCACCTCGCCCACGACGTCGTCGCCGTTCAGTACCGCGTAGCCGTGGCGCGGGGCACGGCGCTCGGGGGTCTTCAGTCCGACCAGGACCGAGTCCACACCGGACTCCGAGACCTTCGTCAGCGCGTCGCGGCCGACGAAGTCACCCGGCTTGTCGAGCTTCACGACGCGGCCGAGGTTCGCGTGGTACGGCGTCAGCGAGGCGGTGAGCTCGTTGCCGTACAACGGCATTCCGGCTTCGAGGCGCAGCGTGTCGCGGCAGCCGAGACCGCACGGCTTGAGCTCGTGCGCCTCGCCGGCGGTGAGGAGCGCGGCCCAGACGGCGGGGGCGTCGGCGGGGGCCACGAAGAGCTCGAAGCCCTCCTCGCCCGTGTAACCGGTGCGCGCGAGCAACGCGTCGACGCCGGCCACCGTGGACGGGTAGGAGGCGTAGTACTTGACCGTGGAGAGGTCAGTCTCGGTCAGCCCGGCCAGGATCTCGACCGAGCGCGGGCCCTGGATCGCGATCAACGCGTAGTCGGTCGACTTGTCGGTGACCACGGTGTCGAAACCCGCGGCGCGCTCGACGAGCGCCTCGTGCACGACGGTGGCGTTCGAGGCGTTCGCGACGACCATGAACTCCTCGTCGCCAAGGCGGTAGACGATCAGGTCGTCGATGACACCACCGTCGGCCTGGGTGATCATCGTGTAGCGGGCCTTGCCAACGGCCAGCGCGGAGATGTGGCCGACGAGCGCGAAGTCGAGCGCGGCGCCCGCGGCGGGTCCGGTCAGGACGATCTCACCCATATGCGTGAGGTCGAACAGGCCCGCGGTGGTGCGGACGGCGTGGTGCTCGGCCAGCTCGCTCGAGTAGCGCAGCGGCATCCGCCAGCCCGCGAAGTCGGTGAACATCGCGCCGAGCTGCTCGTGCTCGGCGTTCAGAGGCGTGAGGCGGGACATCAGAACGCTCCTCCAGGGTGCGCCGAAGAGCCGGTCAATGCCGGCCGAGGCAACAGAAGAATGACACGGTCCATCGGAGACTCCTCACTAGAGCGAGCCTCCCCCTCTGTCATGAGCCTGAGAGCTTCGCCGCTTGCGCGGCTTGCACCGTGGGCGAGGCGCGAACGCCTGCTTTCCAGAGTTGCCTTCGTCGCGCGGTACCTGTGCCTGAGAGATTCCGGGGAGGAGTTGCTCCTTCGGCGTCCCCACTGAAGAGGACTCTCCCGCGCGACATCGACGGCCGTGTTCAGTTGATAGCCCCAGACGCTAGCAGGCAAAACGTCACAGCGGCACGCCCTGCGCAGTCTTCTCCACCACCTTGCGCTCGGCCCAGAACGACAGGAACGGAATCGTCCCCGCGATCAGCACGAGCGCGGTGCCCTTGATCGACCAGCGCAGCTTCAGCGCGAGGTCGACGGAAATCACCAGGTAGATGGCGTAGAGGAAGCCGTGGATCGGGCCGACGACCTTCATCATCTGGCCCATGTCCGCGGCGTACTTGAGCACCATGGCCACGACCAGGAGCAGCAGGAAGACTCCGACCACGTAAGCCATGACCCGGAACCGGGTCAACGCACCCTTCATCTGCCCGCCTTCGCTCAACTACCGTCCCGCGCGTTGAGTTGAGCGAGCATGCGGTTGTAGGCCGCGAGCTCCGCGTCGTCTTCGTCGTCGAACTGCTCAACGGGCGCGGGTTTGTCGGCGACAACCGTAACCACCGGCTTCGGAGCAGGCGCAACCGGATCCTCCTCGCGGCGTTGGCGCGCCAGTCGGGCAAGGCGCCACACCATGAAGGCCGGGAAGAGGCCGAAGAGCGGCCATTGAAGGACGTATCCGAGGTTCTGGAACGAACCACTGGCGGACTCGAAGCGCTCCCACTGCCACCACGCGAGCCCGCAACAGACGACCAGCGCGACCAGGCATGCAAACCCGATCAACACTCGTTGGGGAGTAAGGAGGCCGCGCACACCCCCCAGCCTAAGGGTCCTTCCGGGGGTCTGGGGGCCGCCCCCAGGTTGAACACGATGAGCAAGTCATGGCGAGCGCGCTCCGCGAGCGCGCGCGACCACTTGAGAGTGGGGCTCCCGCCTCCGAGAGCCCTGCCAACAACTACGCCACGCCGTCCCGGCGCTGCCTCTGCAGACGTGCGACACACCAGGCTGCGGCAGAACCGCGGCGAAGGTGCTGGAGAACCGTCATCGGTCCAAGACGCCGACCGAGGTCGGCAGGAGACAGGCCAGCCGCGCGGTAGTCGAGCGCGCGCTGGTCCAACGGGCTGATGCCCGCGTCCCACCACTGCTCGGCCTCGGCGACGTCGCCAACCAGCTGCCAGTAGCTCGCTGCGGCAGCGAGCAGTGCCTCGGGTGCCTCCGGCGCCCGCTTGCGCATCGCGGCCACGTAGGCCGGATCCGCCGAGTCGACCTTGACCAAGCCACGCGACGACCCGCCCCTGCTTCCCCGCTGTGCGGGGATGCCAGGCGCCGAGGGGGGAGCCTCAGCGAGCCATGCGTTCTTGATCCGGTTCACCTCCTGCATCTCTGCGTCATCAGACCGTTCAGCCGCCCACTGCTGCAACAGCTCGTGGACCCCGGAGTCCTCGACCATCTAATGCCTCCTCGTCGGTCGGGGATCGGCCATTGCAGCGGAAGGTATTCGGTGGGTCCGACAATCGCCAGACCCTGAATCGCCAGAACACCCGTTACCAGTGCGTGATTGGCCTCATTCCACCCATCCGGTCCAACGCGGAAGGCCGAGGATCACCCAGGGTCACTGCCCTCCGGGGGCCGTCACCGCGAAGAGACTCCTGATGAAGGTGATGATCGACTCCGCGCCCTGCCGCAACCAGCCGAGCACCTGCTGGACCGCCGATGCAGACTGTTCGGGCTGGGTGATCAGGAGGAACAGCACCAGCGCGACGCCCGCCAGCACTAGCACCTTCTTGAGGTTCACAGGTCCCTCTCCGTCCATGTCGTTCACAGGTGGGCGGCGGACCGCCCGTGTCACCCATCATGGTCCCCCATTCACCCTTGCGGTGAACAACGGCCACGCCCAACAGGCTCTAAGATCAGCCACCCTCGCACGCCTGCGTCATGGCACATGTCACCCGAATGGCGGCTAAAGAGGTCGTTGTCCAGCGCCGATGTCCTGGGCACGAGGTGAACACGGACACCCTCGCATCCCACAGCTTGGACCAGAGACTGTCGCACCGGGCGTCACCCGAATGCCGATCGCCCGGCATCACGTTGAGTCACCGCGTGGTGGCCTATTTAATATGCACGCGAGCGCTCATCCAATTACTCCGGACCGCCGCAGTTCCATAATTTCGGCGTCCGCCACACCCATGTCGGCAAGCACTTCCCCGGTGTTGTTTCCGGTCGGCACCGGAGGAGTGGGAACCGTCGTCGGAGTCCGGTCGAACCGCGGCGCCGGCGCCGGCTGAAGAGTTCCTGAAACATCGACGAATGTGGCCCGTGCCGCGTTGTACGGATGCATCGCCGCCTCGCCGGGTGTCAGCACCGGTGCCACGCACGAGTCCGTGTCTCGCGCCAGCGACGCCCACTCGTCCCGCGTCCGGGTCTTCATCGCCGCCGCGATCCGTTCCCGCAGCTCGGGCCAGTTCGCCGGATCGTTCCTGGTAGGAGCGTCTTCGAGGCCCAGCAGCGACACGAGATCGGCGTAGAACTTCTCCTCCAGCGCGCCGACGGCCACGAACTTCCCGTCCGCCGCCTCGTAGACGTCGTAGAACGGCAGGCCGCCGTCGAGCATGTTCTCGCCGCGCCCGCCCGGCCACATGCCCGCGTTGCGCATGCCGTGCAGGAACGTCGTCAGCAACGCCGCCCCGTCCACCATGGCCGCGTCGACGACCTGGCCACGCCCGGAACGCTCGCGTTCATACAGTGCGGCCAGCACGCCGAGTGCCAGCAGCAGTCCTCCCCCGCCGAAGTCGCCGACGAGGTTCAGCGGCACGACCGGCGGCCCACCGGCGCGGCCGATGGGGTCCAGTGCGCCCGCGATGGCGATGTAGTTGATGTCGTGGCCTGCCCGGTCGGCGAGCGGCCCGTCCTGGCCCCAGCCGGTCATGCGTCCATATATAAGGCGCGGGTTGCGGGCGAGGCAGTGCGCCGGACCGACGCCCAGCCGCTCGGTCACGCCCGGCCGGAAGCCCTCGATCAGCACGTCCGAGCGTTCGACCAGGCGCAACACCAGCTCAGCACCCTCAGGCTTGCGGGTGTCGATGGCGACCGAGCGCCGGTTGCGGCCGAGGAAGTCGCCGGGGACGGTCGAACGGCGGCCGGGCTTGTGCACCTGGATCACGTCCGCGCCGAGGTCGGCGAGCACCATGCAGCCGAACGGCGCGGGTGCGAGACCGGCGAGCTCGACCACCTTGAGTCCGGCGAGCGGCCCGGTCACAGGGACCTCGCGATGATTTCCTTCATGATCTCGTTCGTCCCGCCGAAGATCCGCTGGACGCGAGCGTCGGCCCAGGCGCGGGCGATCGGGTACTCGTTCATGTAGCCGTAGCCGCCGAAGAGCTGCACGCACTCGTCGACGACCTTGCCCAGCCGGTCGCTGGCCCACCACTTCGCCATCGCCGCGGTCGGCACGTCGAGTGCGCCCACCAGGTGCTTCTCGATGCACTCGTCGATGAACGCCCTGGTCACGGCCGCCTCGGTGGCGCATTCGGCGAGCTTGAACCGGGTGTTCTGGAACTTGATCAGCTCCTTGCCGAACGCCGTGCGCTCCTTCACGTACTTGAGCGTCACGTCGACCGCCGCCTCGATGCCCGCGACCGAGCAGACGCCGATGATCAGGCGTTCCTGCGGCAGCTGCTGCATGAGCTGGATGAAGCCCTGCCCCTCCGCACCGCCCAGCAGGTTCTCGGCGGGCACGCGGACGTCGTCGAAGAACAGCTCGGCGGTGTCCTGGCCCTTCATGCCGACCTTGTCGAGCACGCGACCACGCCGGATGTCGTGCTCGACCACCAGCAGCGAGATGCCCTGCGCACCCGCCGCCGGGTCGGTCTTCGCGACCACGATCACCAGGTCGGCCTGCAGGCCGTTCGTGATGAACGTCTTCGAGCCGTTGATGACGTAGGAGTCGCCGTCCCTGACGGCCTTCGTGCGGATGCCCTGCAGGTCCGAGCCCGCACCGGGTTCGGACATCGCGATCGCGCCCACGTACTCACCGGAGGCGAGCTTGGGCAGCCAGCGCCGCTTCTGCTCCTCCGTGCCGTACGAGTTCAGGTAGTGCGCGACGATCCCGCTGTGGACGCTGTTGCCCCACGAGCTGTCGCCGGCGCGGGCCTGCTCCTCCAGCAGCACGGTCTCGTGCGCGAACGTGCCACCACCGCCGCCGTACTCCTCCGGGATGCTCAGGCACAGCAGCCCGACCTCGCCGGCGCGGCGCCACAGGTCGCGATCGATCTGCTTCTGCTCGGCGAAGCGCTCCTGGTGCGGCGCGACCTCCTTCTCCAGGAAGGTGCGCGCGAGCTGGCGCAACTGGTCCAGGTCGCTGTCCATCCACCGCGATCGACGCTCTGCCATGCCGTCAACGAAACCACCGGGAGGTGATCTCCGCCATGACCGGCGCGCCAGCACGTCAGCGGAAAAAGTGAGCGAAAAAACCACCTCGGTGCGACAGACTGGCCGGTATGCAGATCCACCGGGTGTCGCCGGACGAGTGGCGGCTGTGGCGGGACGTCCGCCTGGAGGCGCTGGCCGGCGATCCCGAGGAGTTCGGGTCGACCTTGGCGCGCGAGCAGGAGTACGACGAGGACGAGTGGCGCGAAAGAGTCACCGGAGGCCTGAAGGTGGTCGCCCTCGACCCCGACGCCGTCGGCCTGGTCGCCGCCTCGTCGAGACCAACGGGCCTCTACCTCTACTCGATGTGGGTGCGGGACACCCATCGTGGCCGTGGCGTCGGCGAAGCGCTGGTCAAGACCGTGCTGGAGTGGGCTGCCGAGGAGGGCTGGAAGATCGTCCAGCTGCGGGTGTGGGACGACAACCTGCCCGCGCGCAAGCTCTACCGGCGGCTCGGGTTCGTCGACTCGGAGGAACCGGAGCACATGATCTACCGGGTGAGCTAATCGGTCACCCATCGCGGTCATGGCCAGCTCGATCGGCCGGGCCTAGCGTGGTGGCATGAGCGAAGCCTTGATCTTCGACGCGGTGCGCACGCCGCGCGGCAAGGGGAAGCGCGGGTCGCTGCACAGCGTCAAGCCCGTCGCTCTCGCCGCCGGTGTGCTGCAGGCGCTGTCCGAACGCAACTCCCTCGACACCTCCGCGGTGGACGACGTCGTGTTCGGCGTCGTGTCACCGCTCGGCGAGCAGGGCGGCGACATCGCCCGCACCGCCGTGCTCGCCGCGGGCTGGGACCAGCGGCCGGCCGGTGTGCAGCTCAACCGGTTCTGCGCGTCCGGCCTGGAGTCGGTGAACCTCGCCGCGGCCAAGGTGGCCTCCGGGTTCGAGGACCTGGTGGTCGCGGGCGGCGTCGAGTCGATGTCGCGCGTGCCGATGGGGTCCGACGGCGGTGCCTGGGCGATCGACCCGGAGACGAACTTCTCGCTGTCGTTCGTGCCGCAGGGCGTGTCGGCCGACCTGATCGCGACACTCGAGGGCCACTCCCGCGAGGACGTCGACTCGTGGGCCGCGCGGTCGCACCGGCTGGCGTTCGAGGCGCAGAAGAACGGGTTCTTCGAGCGTTCCGTCGTGCCGGTGGTCGACCAGAACGGCACCGTGGTGTTGAAGGAGGACGAGACGATCCGGCCCGAGTCCACTGTGGAGTCTCTCGGCCGGTTGAAGCCGAGCTTCCAGTTCCACGGCGACCTCGGCTACGACACCGTCGCGATCGACCGCTACCCCACCGTCGAACGCATCAACCACGTGCACACGCCCGGCAACTCGTCGCAGATCGTCGACGGCGCCGCCGCGATGCTGATCGGCTCCGCGGCCGCCGGGCAGTCGCTGGGCCTCACGCCGCGCGCGCGGATCGTTTCCGTTGCCGTGGTGGGAACCGAACCGACGATCATGCTGACCGGGCCCGCGCCGTCCGCGCGCAAGGCGCTGGACCGCGCCCGGCTCTCGGTCGAGGACATCGACCTGTTCGAGGTCAACGAGGCCTTCTCGTCCGTGGTGCTGAAGTTCATCAAGGACATGGACATCCCCGAGGACAAGGTCAACGTCAACGGCGGCGCCATCGCTTTGGGCCACCCGCTGGGCGCGACCGGCTGCATGATCCTCGGGTCGCTGCTCGACGAGCTGGAGCGCCGGGACCTGCGCCGGGGCCTCGCCACGTTGTGCGTCGGCGGCGGCATGGGCATCGCGACGATCATCGAGAGGGTTTGAGATGCCTTTCCACTACGAGAAAGACGCGGACGGCATCGTCACCCTGACGATGGACATGTCCGGCTCGGCCAACGTGATGAACTCCGAGTACTCGTCGCTGATGGGCGACGCGGTCTCCCGTCTCGAGGCCGAGGAAGGTCTCACCGGTGTGATCATCGCGTCCGCGAAGAAGACGTTCTTCGCCGGTGGCGACCTCAACATGCTGATCGCGATCACGCCCGAGAACGCCGCGCAGGCGTTGGTGGGCGTCGAGGAGATCAAGGGGCAGCTGCGCCGGTTGGAGAAGCTCGGCAAGCCGGTCGTGGCGGCGATCGCCGGTTCCGCGCTGGGTGGCGGCTTCGAGATCACGCTGGCCTCGCACCGGCGGATCGTGGTGAACGACAACGGCATCCGCCTCGGCTGCCCCGAGGCGACGCTGGGCCTGCTGCCCGGCGGCGGTGGCGTCACGCGCATGGTGCGGCTGCTCGGCGTGCAGAAGGCCCTGCCGTTGCTCATGGAGGGCAAGCAGCTGCGGCCGGAGCGTGCACTGCAGGCCGGTCTCGTGCACGAGTTGGTCGCTTCTCGGGAAGAGCTCTTCTCGAAGGCACGGGAGTGGATCAAGGCGAACCCGGCGCCGGTGCAGCCGTGGGACGTGCAGGGCGCCGGGGTGCCGGACCTGAAGTTCGGTGACCCCAACAGTTACGGGATCCTCGGCGCGGCGCCCGCCGTGCTGCGCAAGAAGTCCCACGGCGTGTACCCGGCCCCGGAGAAGATCCTCGCGGCCGCCGTCGAGGGCGCCTACGTCGACTTCGACACCGCGCTGAAGATCGAGGGCCGCTACTTCGTCGAGCTGGCCGCCGGTCAGGTCTCGAAGAACATGATCACCGCGTTCTGGTTCAACCTCAACGAGGTCAACGGCCGTGCGTCCTCGTCGGGCAGGCGGGTCGCGAAGCTCGGTGTGCTGGGCGCGGGCATGATGGGCGCCGGAATCGCCGAGGTGTCAGCGAAAGCGGGCATCGAGGTGGTCCTGAAGGACGTGACCCTCGAGAGCGCTCAGAAGGGCGCTCAGGGCCTTCCCGGTATCACCGCGACCGACTCGGACGACGACCTCGCGGGCTGCGACCTGATCATCGAGGCCGTCTTCGAGAACCGCGAACTGAAGAACAAGGTGCTGGCGGCAGCGGAGTGCCAGTCGCTGCCGGACGCGGTGATCGCCTCCAACACCTCGACACTGCCGATCACCGGGCTGGCCACGGCGGTCCCGGACGCCGAGCGGTTCATCGGGCTGCACTTCTTCTCGCCCGTGCCGAAGATGCGGCTCGTGGAGATCATCCGCGGCGAGAAGACGTCCGCCGAGACGTTGCAGCGCGCACTGGACTACGTGCGGCAGATCGGGAAGACGCCGATCGTCGTCAACGACAGCCGCGGCTTCTACACCTCGCGGACCTTCGCGACCTACGTGGTCGAGGCGATCACGATGCTGGCCGAGGGTGTCGCGCCGGCGCTCATCGAGAACGTGGCCAAGAAGTCCGGTATGGCCGTCGGGCCGCTGGCGGTCTCCGACGAGGTCACGCTGTCGTTGCAGCTGAAGATCCACGACCAGACGCTGGCCGACGACCCGTCGCTGGTGTCGGACAGTGCGGCGTACGACCTGATCCGCGAGATGGTCGGGCTGGGGCGAACCGGCAAGTCCGGTGGCGCCGGCTTCTACGAGTACCCGGACGGCGCCAAGAAGTTCCTGTGGCCTGAACTGACCACGCGGTATGTGAAGACCGACGCCGGTGTCTCCGAGCAGGACGTGCGGGACCGGCTGCTGTTCAGGCAGTCGCTGGAGACCGTGCGGTGCCTGGACGAGGGCGTGCTGACCTCGGTGGCGGACGCGAACATCGGCTCGATCTTCGGGTTCGGGTTCGCGCCGTGGAGTGGAGGCACGCTGCAGTTCGTCAACTCCTACGGGGTGCAGGCGTTCGTGGAGCGGGCGGACTACCTGGCCGACACGTACGGGGAGCGGTTCCGGCCGCCGGCCTCGTTGCGGGAGCGCGACAGGTTCTGACGTTTTGCGACCTTTTGGAGTGCTTGCGGCCGTCTCCGGACGGCCGCATGCTTCGCTGCATGAAGAGGATGCTCCGCCACGGTGCTGTCCGTTGCGGCCGCGATGCTCATCCTGGTCAGGACCTGCCGCGGCCGGTCCGGACTGCTGCGGGCCGATACCGCCGGATCCCGACTAGGTGAGTCAGGCGCGGTAGGAGCCGGGCGACGACCCGGTCCACCGTTTGAAAGCCCGGTGGAAGGCGCTCGCCTCGGAGAACCCGAGGCGCAGCGCCAACTCCTCCACCGACTCGCCGCCGCGCACCAGTGACGCCACCGCCTGGTCACGCAGCAGCTGTTCCCGCACCTCGCGGAACGACGTACCCTCGGCCGCCAACCGCCGCCGTAGCGTCGGCGCCGAGACGCCCAGCCGGGCCGCGACGGTCTCCAGGCCGTTCGCGCCGCTGCCGAGCAGTCTGCGCACGTGGCCCGCGGTGTCCGCGCCGTGGTCCCGGCGGGACAACAGGTCCGCGGGCGAGTGCCGCAGGAACCGGCGCAGCGCCGCCTCGTCCTGCACCACCGGCATGCGCAGGAACTTCGGGTCGAACGAGATCGCGGTGGCCGGGGCGTCGAAGCGCAGCGGGCAGCCGAAGATCAGGTGGTACTCGGCGGCGTGTGCGGGTTCCGGGTAGGCGAAGGTGGCTTCCCTCAACGGGATCCGGCGGCCGATCAGCCACGACGAGAAGCGGTGCCACAGGACCAGCAGCGACTCGGTCAGGAAGTGGTCTGGGTCGCCGGGGACGTGCAGTGCGAAGCGGCCGTCGGTGAGGGACAACGAAAGCGGTTCGTCGAACAGGGAGTAGAAGGCGAGGCCGCGTTCGAGGGCCGACTCGAGGTCGGGGCAGTGGACGGCGAGCAGGCACATCATCGGGAACGTGCCGCGTTTCGACGGGCGTGGGCCGAAGCCCATGAACTCGTCGTCGAGGATCTCCCACAGGGACTGGATGAGCCGCGTGTACTGCGCGGGGGTGACGCGCGCGCGGTCGTCGGCGAGCAGGGTGGCCGGAATGCCTGCGGCGGCGAGCACATCGGACGGCGACGGGCAGGCGCGCAGTGCGGCGCGCACGTAGTGGATCGCCACGGTTCGGGTGTGCACGAACCACAGTAAACGCCACCGGCGGTGACGCGACTCCGGGGAGAGTTGGAGTCGCGTCACCGCCGGAGAGGGCCCACCCAGTGAGCCGTACTCCTCGCCAATGGGGCTTCCGCACGCCCACCGGCAAGGGACGATGCTGTGTCCGCCTTCAACGCTATGTGGTCTAGACCAGCAAAGTCAATAGTGCGAAGAGAGCAGGTCCGAATCCGAAGTTCAGGCCTGTTCCAGTGACGCTACGGCAAAGCCCGCGGAGAACCGCTGACACCAGATCACGACACTCCGAATGGCGGACACGTCCACACCGCCGGGAATTTCGTACACCTGGTCGCCACGATTTCCCTTCAACTTGCCAAGACTGGTGAATCCTTGACCAAAGGTTTTCTCGGGCGAGCCCGAGTCGTGCGGCGAGAGGTAGACGTACAGGTCAGGGCCGTCGCTGGTGTTCAACGAGGCGAACTGGACCGAATGCCCGCCGCCGGGCAGTTTGATGAGGCTCGCCTTACCGGTGGTGGCGTGTTCAAGTGATCGCCACTCTCCACCGGCGACCTCCCGCGGCGTTTCCGGGGGCGCCGCGACAGACGTGGAGGCCGGGGTGGAGATGGGCGCGGAAGACGTCGATGCGGGCACGAGCAGTGCGTCGTGCGTTTCGCGCACCGTGAGCAGGCGCCACGGCTGGAACAGGTACAACCCGACACCGAGCGCGACGACCACGACAACTGCGACGGGAATCAGGAATTGGCGAGACCTCATACGAAAATACTGGCCCAATCCGGGCCGAAAAGAGCTTACGGAGTTGTTAGGGTCCCTGCCGTGGCGACGCAGGCGAGGATCGGCCAGGCCGTGCTCGGTGTCCTGATGGTCGGGTGCGCGCTGACGGGCCTGTTCCCCAGACCGGTGCCGCTGCTGTTCGCCATCGCCGCGGTCGGCACGGCCAACGCGGCGTTCCCGCTCATGCGGGTGTTCGGCTCGGCGCTCCTCGGCGGCGTCGCGGCCTCCAGCATCGCGCTCTCGGCGGTCCCGTTCGTCACGTGCTCCGCGGAACGCTTCGCCGAGGTGTTCACCTGCTCGGGTGACGCTCCGACGTGGCATCTGACCGGAACCGTGCTGGTGGCAGGCCTTTCTGGGGCCAGTTTGGTACTCGCCCGGATCACAGTTCAGTGACGGCCATCACTCAACCGGGGGCGCCAAGGCGCCGATAAGGCAGTCAGATGAGCGTTCTCCTGCGACCGGAGTACCGGTAATCTGCCGGGAGCGTGACCATCTGACTTCCAACCGTGAGCAATCGAGGAGGACTGCTGTGCGCGCACTGTGGGCCGCAGGTGGTTCCGCTGTGCTCGGGTCCGCGTTGCTCGGTGTCCTGGTAGGCCTCGCGATTCACGGCGTCGCAGACGACGCCCCGCAGAACAGAACACCCAGCTCCAGCTGGATTTCGTCCACGCCGAGAACTTCCCCCAGCACCACCGACAGTTCCGCGCCGTCGAGCAGCGCCCCGTCCAGCTCCTCCGCGAGCCTGACGCCGAGTACGCAGCAGACGCCGAAGAAGACCACCCCACCGCCGGCCGCGACGAACCCGGCACCACCGACGCCCCCGGTGAACACCACCACGACCACGACGCCACCGTCAGGCTGGCCGTGCAGCCCCCTCAACCCGCTGCCGCCCCCGACCTGCAAAAACCTCGGCTAAAACCATGAAAGGAGCCTTCATGGACCTGAGGTCCATGAAGGCTCCTTTCATGTCTTGATCAGGCGGATTCGCGGCGCACCAGGACGGTGGGCAGCATCTGCTTCTTGGTCTTGACGGTCTCGTCCTTCAGCAGCTTCACCAGGTGCTCGACCATGTGCTTGACCTGCTGGTCCGAGTCCTGCCGGATGCTCGTCAACGGCGGCGCGGTGTGCTCGGCGATCGCGACGTGGTCGTCGAACCCGATCACCGCGACGTCCTCGGGCACGCGCTTGCCCGCCTCGTTCAACGTCTCCAGCGCACCGGCGGCCATGAGGTCCGAAGCCACGAACACGGCGTCGACCGAAGGCATCTTCGCCAGGAGCGCGGCCATCGCCTTACGACCGCCCTCACGGGTGAAGCCACCGTCCTCGGTGAGGCGAGCGGCGGCCTTGTCGTCCAACCCCAGCGCGGACTTGAAGCCGTTCAACCGGTCGATCGCGGAGAGCTCGTCCAGCGGACCGGAGACGTGCACGATCTTCTTACGGCCGAGTGACTTGAGGTGCTCGGTGGCGAGCACGGCGCCGCCCTCGTTGTCGTTGTCGACGAGGTGCATGCCGCGCAGCGAACCCCACGGCTTACCGGCGTAGACGACCGGCAGCGGGAGCTTCTTCACGATCGAGACCAGTTCGTCGTTGCGGTGCGGTGCGAACACCAGCGCGCCATCGACGTGACCGCCGGCCAGGAACCGGTGTGCGCGCGCCTGGTCGTCCAGCGAGTGCACGAGCATCAACACCATCTGCACGTCGACGTCCGCGAGAGCGCGAGCACCTGCTCGGATCAGGCGGGCGAAGTGCGGGTCGTCGAAGATCTTGGGCTCCGGCTCGGAGAACACGACGGCCACGGCACCGGTGCGGCGGGTCACGAGCGCGCGGGCCGCGCGGTTCGGCTGGTAGCCCAGCGCGAGCACCGCCGCGTTGACCGCTTCGAGCGCCTCGGGGCTGACCCTCGGCGACGCGTTCAGCACTCGTGACGCCGTGGCGCGGGAAACCCCAGCCCTCGCGGCCACGTCTTCCAACGTCGGACGCGCGTGGTTGGACACGAGCACCACCACTCCTCGATGAAAACCTTTGAGTCGCCGGTCAGCTTAGCCGCAAGCGATCTCCGAGGAGGGTTTCCGCGCTGTTCATCGTGTTTTTTCACCAATGACCGTCGCAATTGGCGTCGTCATCGCGCCCCCACGTGGCTCAATCGACACGCGCAGCAGTCCGTCCTCCCGGCGTGTCGTAGTGGACAGACCGGCCCGGGAAGCCGTCCGCACCAGCGAGTTCTCCGACGGCAGGCACCACGCCACGAGCTCGCCGTAGCCGAAGACCCGAGCGTCGGAGGCCAGCGCGCGCAGCAACAACGCGCCGACCCCGCGACGCTGCCACGCGTCCTCCACCAGCAGCGACACCTCGGCGCAGCCACGCAGTCCGGTGTGGATGAGCTGGCCGAGCGCGATCACCTCGTCCGCGTGCTCGACGACGATCGTGGTGCCGCGCGGCGGGCTGAGCAGCCGGTGCAGCCACCGGCGCGGGATCGTGCTCATGCCGGAGTGATAGCGGCTGAACAACGTCTTCATCGAACATCTGCCGTGCAACGCGGCAACGGCTTCCTCGTCCGCCTTCGTGCCGGGACGCAGACCCACGGCCATACCGTCACTGCTGAGCACCCCTCGGATCATGTCGTCCAGGATCGCGGGTGCCTGTTGCCGGGACGCGACGCAGCGGTAAAACGATCCAGAACAACATAGGGTCGCCGTATGAGGAGAACCCTGGCTCTAGGCCTCACCCTGCTCACCGTCACCGCACTGGCCGCACCCACCGCGGCCGCCCCGGACCGGGCCCCGAAGCGGGCCACGCTGACGAACTTCGCGTTCCTGCCCGCCGAGACCTACCTCCCCGGCAGCGAACCCAGCGGCGCCGCGCTCGGCACCGCCCCGATCAACGGCGTCACGCCGCCGTTCGCCGACCAGCCCATCCAGGGGTTCAGCGGCCTGGTCCGCAACAGCGACGGCACGTTCGACGCCATCTCCGACAACGGCTTCGGCACCAAGGCCAACAGCGCCGACTTCCTGCTGCGCATCCACCGCATCGCGCCGGACTTCAGGTCGGGCAAGGTCGAGGTGCTCGGCGGCATCACGCTCACCGACCCGAACGGGCACATCCCCTTCCCGCTGACGCGGCCGGACCGGGTGATCACCGGTGCGGACATCGACATCGAGTCGATTACCAGAACCGCCGACGGCACCTACTGGATGGGTGACGAGTTCGGCCCGTGGCTGCTGCACTTCGACCGCTCGGGACGCCTGCTGGCGCCGCCGGTCCCGCTGCCCGGCGTCCGCGCGCCGGAGAACCCCGCCGGCAACCCCAACCTCGGCGGCAGCAAGGGCTTCGAGGGCATCACGCTCTCCCCCGACGGCAGGACGATCAACGCGCAGCTGGAGGGCACGGTCGCGGGCGACGAGCCGGGCACGCTGCGCCTCAACGAGTTCGACATCGCGGCAGGCGCGTTCACCGGCACGAAGTGGCTCTACAAGCTGGAGGACCCGAACTTCGCCATCGGTGACGCCATCGCGGTCGACCGCAACCGGATGCTGATCATCGAACGGGACGGCGGCCAGGGCGCCGACGCCAAGTTCAAGCGCGTCTACCTGGCCGACAAACGGGATCGCGACCGTGACGGCAAGCTCGACAAGACGCTGGTCGCGGACCTGCTCGACCTCGCGAACCCGAAACACGTCGGTGGCCAGGCGGATCCGTTCCGCTTCCCGTTCGTCACGATCGAGGACGTCACGATCCTCGACGACCGGACGATCGCGGTGCTCAACGACAACAACTTCCCGTCGTCGTCAGGCCGCACGCCGGGCAAGCCGGACAACAACGAGTTCATCACCGTCAGGCTCGCCGAGAACCTGCACGCCGACCCCCGCGTCCTCCGCCGCCGCTGATTGAGCGAAAAGCACGTTCGTACGGCCTATTCGTACGAACGTGCTTTTCGCACCATAAGAGAGCGCTCTCACCGGCATAGATGTGTCCGCGGGTGAGAGCGCCAGGCCCCCTCGGCCCGTACGGGGAGCTAAACGGTGTAGCCGTGCGCGGGCAGGCCGTTGCGCCCGATGATCCGGGACAACGTCGCCGCGCTTTCCTTCACCGTGCGCTGCTGCGTCTCGAAGTCGACGTGCACGATGCCGAACCGCTGCGAGTAACCGGCGGCCCACTCGAAGTTGTCGAGCAGCGACCACGCCAGATAGCCGCGGATGTCCGCGCCCTGCGAGATCGCCCGATGCACCGCGCGCACGTGGTCGACCAGGTACTTCGTCCGCTCCACGTCCGCCACGCGCCCCATCGGGTCGACGACGTCCGGGAACGCGGACCCGTTCTCCGTGACCACCAACGGGATGCCGTCCACGTCGCGCGACAACCGCACCAGCAGTTCGGTGAAGGCGTCGGCGTTCTGCTCCCACCCGAACCCGGTGAGCTCGCCACGCGGCGGCTGCAACGCGACTCCACGCAGACCCGCGTGCGGCCCGGCGGGGACGAAGTCGGGATCGGCGGGAGCGACACGGGTCGGGTTGTAGTAGTTCACGCCGATCCAGTCGACCGGCGTCGCGATGGTCTCCATGTCACCGTCGCGCACCACGTTCGTCCAGTCGCCCAGCCACGTGGTGTCCTGCAGGACGTCCAGCGGGTAGCCGCGTCCGAGCACCGGGTCGAGCAGGATGCGGTTCTGCAGGCCGTCGACCTTGCGCACGGCCTCCAGCGAGGCTTCCGACTCGTCGTCGGCCCAGATCGTGCTGAAGTTCAGCACGAGCGAGAGCCGGTGCGAGTCCGGTGCCTGCGCCCGCAACGCCTGCGTCGCCAGGCCGTGGCCGAGCAGCAGGTGGTGCGCCGCCTCCAGTGACGCGGCCGCGTCGGTCACGCCCGGCGCGTGGATCCCGTTGCCGTAGCCGAGGAACGCCGAGACCCACGGCTCGTTCAACGTGGTCCAGGCCTGCACCCGGTCGCCGAGCCGATCATGCACGAGGGCCGCGTAATCGGCGAAGCGGTAGGCGGTGTCGCGGTTGCGCCAGCCGCCGAAGTCCTCCAGCACCTGCGGCAGGTCCCAGTGGTACAGCGTCACCAGCGGCTGGATTCCCTTGTCCAGCAACGCGTCCACCAGGCGGTCGTAGAACGCGAGGCCGCGCTCCTCCACCTGGCCGCCACCGCTGGGCTGGATCCGGGGCCACGCGACGGAGAACCGGTACGAGGCCAGTCCCAGCTCCACCATCAGGTCCACATCGGACTCATACCTGCGGTAGTGGTCGCACGCGGGGTCACCGGTGTCACCGTCGAGCACCTTGCCGGGTGTCGCGGCGAAGGTGTCCCAGATCGACTGGCCTCGACCGTCCACTGTGGTCGAACCCTCGATCTGGAACGCCGCGGTCGCCGCTCCCCACAGGAAGTCCGGCGGGAAGGTCAGCACCTCCCGCTCGACCTCGACGTCCGAATCGGTCGTCATACGTTCTCCCTGCTGTGTTTCATCCCTTGAGGGCACCCTGCATGATTCCGCCGACGATCTGGCGGGACAGCAGGACGAAGATCGCGATCACCGGCAGCACGGCGAGCGACGCGCCGGCCAGCATCAGCGAGTAGTCGGTGTAGTACCCGCTGGCCAGCGTCGACAGCGCGACCTGGACCGTCGGGCTGTCGTTGGGGTCCAGCACGATCAACGGCCAGAAGAAGTCGTTCCACGCCGTCATGAACGTGAACATGCCCAGCACCGCCGCCTGTGGCCGCACGGCCGGGAATCCCACGTGCCAGAACGTCCGCAGCACCGAACAGCCGTCCACGCGCGCGGCCTCGATCAGCTCGTACGGCACGGTCTCCTCGCACGCCTGACGCATCCAGAACACCGCGAACGACCCGATCAGCACCGGCACGATGACGGCTTGCAAAGTGCCGTACCAGTCGAGGTCCGACATCAGCATGTACAGCGGGATCACGCCGAGCTGCGTCGGCACCATGGCAGTGCCGAGCACGACGAGGAACAGCGAGTCGCGCCCCTTGAACCGCAGCCGCGCGAACGCGAACCCGGCCAGGGTGCCCAGCACGACGTTCGAGATCGCGACCGTCGCCGCGACGATGAACGAGTTCTGCATCGCGAGCCAGAAGTCGACGGTGTCGAAGACGCGGGTGACGTTCTCGACGAAGTTGCCGCCGGGAATCAGCGGCGGCGTCTTCTCGCCGAGCACCGAGTTGTCCTTCGACGCCACGACGAACGAGTAGTACAGCGGGAAGACCGACGCCGCGAGCACGGCGACCAGGAACCCGTAGAGCAGTGGTCCTGCCTTTGTCCGATTCATGATCACCCCTTGCCCGCGATACGGCGCGTCAGCGAGAAGTTGATGATCGCGACCAGCAGGACGACGATGAACAGCATCCACGCGACGGTGGCCGCGTATCCCGCGTCGAACAGCCGGAAACCCTTCTCGTACATGTAAAGCACCAGCGTCTGGAACTGCCGGTCCGAACCACCGGTGGCGTTGCTGGCGGCGAAACCGGGGTCGTACAACGCGGGTTCGACGAACAGCTGCAGGCCACCGATCGTCGACGTGACGACGGTGAACAGGATCGTCGGCCGGATCGACGGCACGGTGATCGACCAGAACATCCGCCAGCTCGACGCACCGTCCAGAGTGGCCGACTCGTACATGTCGCGCGGCACCGACTGCATCGCCGCCAAGTACAGCAGCGCGTTGTAACCGGTCCAGCGCCACATGACCATCGACGAGATGGCGAGGTGCGACGCCCACGTCTCGGCGCGCCAGTCGACCGGGTCGATCCCGACCAGGCCGAGCACGTAGTTGACCATGCCGAAGTCGCGGCCGTAGAACTGCGCGAACACCAGCGCCACCGCGGCGACCGAGATGACGTTGGGCAGCAGGATCCCCGCGCGCCAGAACGCCTTGCCCCGCAGGCCGCGGTCGAGCAGTGCCGCCAGGCCGAGCGCGGCCAGCAGCTGCGGCACCGTCGAGAGCACGAACAGGCTGAGCGTGTTGAACAGCGCGTTCCAGAACTTCTCGTCGCCGAACAGCTCGACGTAGTTGGCGAGACCGACGAATCCCTGGTCACCGTCGATCAGCTGCCAGTCGTGCAGCGACACCCACGCCGTGTACAGCAGCGGGTAGAGCCCGAAGATCCCGAACACCAGGAAGAACGGCGCGATGATCAGGTACGGCGTGTACCTGGCATCCCAGCGGCTGAGGCCGAACTTCGGCTTCCCGGGCGGAGAAGAAGGGACCGAGGCGGCCGGAGCCGCCTCGGTCTCGGTGCGAGTCGCCGTCACTTGATGGCGTCCTGCGCGTCCTTCAGTGCCTGCGTCCAGGCATCCGCGGCGGGCTGCTTACCCTGCTCGACGCGCTGCAGCGCGGAGGCGAAGATCGGTCCGACCTTCGAGTCCTTCGTGCCGCGGTAGGTCGGCTTCAACGACTCGGCGGAGGTGGCGAAGATCTGCCCCACCGGCGCCTTGTTGAAGTACTCGTTGACCGTCGCCTGCACCTCGGCGTCCTTGTAGACCGCCGGCTGGCTGGGCAGGTTGCCGGTCTCCTTGAAGATCCGCTTCTGCTGCTCGGGCGCCGTCAGCCACTTGGCCAGCTCGTAGGCCTCCTTGGGGTGCGCACCCTGCTTCGGGATCGCGAGGAACGACCCACCCCAGTTGCCACCGCCACCGGGCGCCGTCGTGACGTCCCACTTGCCGGACGCCGCGTCACCGGCACCCGCCTTGATGAGCGCCATGGCCCACGCCGGGCAGGTGGTGGTCGCGAACGAACCCTGCTTCAGGCCGACGTTCCACTCCTGGCTGAACGGCTCGAGCGCACCGGTCTGCTTCTTCGTGCCGAGTGCGGCCGCCGTCTCGAACGCCGTCTTGACCTTGTCGTTCTTCTCCGCGATGTACGAGTCGTCCTTCGCGAAGTAGCCCTCCTCGGTCTGGTCGAGGATCGCCTTGTAGACGTTGCGGCCGGTGTCGACGAACTTCACGTTCGGCGTCTTGGCCGTGAACTGGTCCGCGATCTTCGAGTAGTCGGCCCACGTCGGCCACAGCTTCGCGACCTCGGCCCGGTCGGTCGGCAGCCCGGCCGCCTCGAACAGGTCACGCCGGTAGCAGAGCCCGAGGCTGCCCATGTCGGTGCCGAGCCCGAGCACGAACTCGCCACCGTCGGCCGACCCCTGGTTCCACTTCCAGTCGGCCCACTGCGACTTCAGATCCTTCGCCCCGTACTCGGCGAGGTTCACGAACTTGTCCTTGGAGGCGCGGAACTGGCTGACCACGCCCTCCTCGAGCGCGACGATGTCCGCGGCACCACGGCCACCCGCGAGCTGAGTCGCGAGCTGCGTGTTGTGCTGCTCCATCTTGACCTTGCGCTGCTCGATCTTGATGTTCTGATGCGAGGCCTGATACTCCTCGATCAGCTTGTCGTAGCCGAAGTCGGAGAACAGGCCGAGTGACAGCTCGATCTTGCCGTCGGCCTCGGAACTCCCGCCGCACCCTGCGGCCAGAACCATCACGAGGGTCGCAGCGACGCTGCCGACCAGCCTTCTGTTCACTCGTCCTCCTCGACGGCAAGGGGTCTGCCTCTTATGAGAGCGCTCTCACACTCAACCGCCGGAGCGCGGGTGTCAAGCCGTCGACATCGTTCCGTAACTTTGTGGAGGCAGGCAACAAAAACCTGTACCAGAACTTCCCAGCCACACTTTCGAGGACCCGGAGACGGCCCGGGAACGAGGAAAGGGACGACCGGGCCCTCGCTCCGGTCGTCCCTCTCACCCCAGGTAGAGGGGCTTTCGCGGCAAAAGTGACGCGCGCTCTCGAACTTTTTTCGCAACCCCCGGTTGAGACGCCCGAAGGTGGGTACGTGGCTCGCACGCGGGGCCCTTTCGTGCGCTCCAAGACTTTCGGGATGCGGAAAAGTAGTGGAGGCCCGGCGCCCCGACAGCACCGGACCTCCACCTATCCCCCGGTCGTGCGGCCCCTGTTCCGCACGCCCTCCCCACCCGGCCCCGGCCCCCGAAGCCAGGCCCGAGCGGGGGTGTCCTACGCCTCCGCCATGCCCGCGACCACCGAGTTGCGAGCCGCCCGACGAGCAGGCAGCGCGGCGGCGATGATCGCCGCGACCACGGCCAGGGCGAGCATCCCCCCGATCTGCCCGAACGGGATGGAGAAGGTGATCGGGAACTCCGCCGAGGCGACCGCCTTGACCAGCAGCCACCCGAACCCGGCGCCGAGGAGCACGCCGACGACAGCGCCGATCAGAGCCATCAGGATCGACTCGACCACCAGCATCTGCCGCAGTTGGCCGCGGGTCAGACCCAGCGCCCGCAGCAGAGCCGACTCGCGGGTCCGCTCCAGCACCGACAGGGTCAGGGTGTTCGCGATGCCGAACAGGGCGATGATCAGCGCCAGGCCGACGAGTGCCCAGATGAACAGCAGGATCTGGTCGATCTGCGAGTTGAGCTCGGCCTTGGTCTCGGCCGCGGAGTTCAGCACCGCGACCGGCGAGGTGGCGATGGCGCGCTCCAGGTCGGCGCGAGCAGTGGCGATGTCCGTGCCCGGCGCCAGCTTGACCAGCAGCTTCTGGTAGCCCTTCGGGGCTTCCTTCAGCAGCGAGGTGGCCGACGACAGCGTCACGATGCCGGTGCCGAAGCTGTTGTCCTTGACCAGCGCGACGATCTTGAAGTCCTTGCCGCCGAGCTTCAACGTCTGCCCGATGCCGAGGCCCGCCTCCTTGGCGTCCTTCTCGCGCATGGCGATCTCGTTGTCCTTCAAGGAGGTCAACGGGCCGTTGGTCGTCTCCGCCCGCACCAGCGAGCCGAGCGCGTCGGCCGGATAGCCGGTCACGTAGGCGTACTGGAGCTGGGGCGACTCGGTGGACGCGGAGAGCTCGGGCGCGATCTTCGCGACGTTGCGCACCTTCGCGAGCTCGTCGGCGAACTTCTGCGTCAGAGGCTGGCTGTAGACGTTCGAGCTGACCTCGTAGTCGGCCGGGAACTTCTTGTCGACCTGCTCGTTCATGGTCGCGCGGCCACTACCGGCCACGACGGTCACCATGGCGACGATCGTGACGCCGATCATCAGTGCCGCGGTGGTCGCGGCGGTGCGCTTGGGGTTGCGGCCGGCGTTGGCCGAGGCGAGCTTCGCCGGGACGCCGCGCAGCGCCTTGCCGAACAGGCGGTTCACCAGCCGGCACGTAGAGCGGGCCGAGCATCAGGACCGCGAGCAGCAGCACCATCGTGCCGCCGCCGGTGATGAACAGCGCGGCCTCTTCCTCCTGGCCCATGCCGAACCACACGGCGGCCGCACCGACCAGTGCGATCAGCGCCGCGAAGATGATCCGCAGCTTGCCGGTGCTGGCCACGTCGTCGTGGCTGTCGGGCTGCGAGCGCAGCGCGGCGACCGGGGCGACCTTCGTGGCGCGGCGGGCGGGCAGCACAGCCGACAGCACCGTCACGATGACACCGACGCCGAAGCCGGCGGCGATGGTCACCCACGAGATCGGCAGCCGGATCGCGACGTCCTCGCCGCCGCTGGGGCCACCCATCGTGCCGACCAGGAGCTGCAGGCCCGCCGAGACGCCGAGGCCACCGAGGATGCCGAGCACCGACGCGACGAAGCCCATGAAGAGCGCTTCGGCGAGCACGCTGCGGAACACCTGCCCGCGGTCCGCGCCGACACAGCGCAGCAGCGCGAGTTCCTTGGTGCGCTGGGCGACCAGGATGGTGAACGTGTTGTAGATGACCATGGCGGCGACGACGAGCGAGATCGCGGCGAACGCGAGCAGAAACGTCTTGATCTCCGCCGCGGCGTCACCGACCTGGGCCAGCGTCTCCTGAGTGAGCTGCTCACCGGTCTGCACCTTGTAGCCGGTGCCGATGACCTTGTTGATGCTGTCGACGAGCTGCTGCTGCGTCACACCGTCCTTGGCGACGGCGACGACCTCGTAGATCTTCTGGTCCGGGATCAGCGCGCGCAGGCCCTCGGGCGACAGCAGCACGTGGTCGTTGCCGGACATCGAGATGCTGCTCGCGCCCTGCTGGTAGGTGCCGACGATCGAGTACTGGTGCTCGGTGTTGTCCTGGTCGAGCAGCTTGAGCTTGTCGCCGACCTTGAGCTTCGCGATCTGCGCGGTCTTGTTGTCGATCGCGACCTCGTCGGCCTTGACCGGGAACTTGCCGTCCTTGAGGTTGAAGTCGCGCAACTTCTCCGTCGTCGGCAGCGGCTGGACCATCGCGTTGCGTGCCTTGCCGTCACCGCCGAGCAGTGCCGCGCTGCTGAACGAACGCGAGTCCGCACCCGCGACGCCGTTGACCGCGCGGATCTTCTGGAGGACGTCGGCCGGGATGCCGTTCTCCATCTGCGGGCTGTTCTCCGCGAGGTGCACCGCCGCGTCGACGTTGCGGGCACTGCGCGCGAAGTTGTCCCTGGTCTGTTCCCCGACCGCATCACCGAGCACGAGCGTGCCCGTCACGAACGCGACGCCCAGCGCGATGGCGATGCTCGACAGCACCAGCCGCGCCGTGCGGGCACGAAGGCCCGCAAGGATCGTCTTCAGCATCTCCGGTCACGCCCCCAGGTGGGTCAGGGCGTTGACGACGGACTCGGTGGTGGGCTGGTGGATCTCGCCCGCGAGCCTGCCGTCGGCGAGCAGCACCACGCGGTCCGCGTAGCTCGCGGCCACCGGGTCGTGCGTCACCATGATCACGGTCTGGCCCATCTTGCGCACGGACATGCGCAGGAAGTCGAGCACCTCGGCACCGCTGCGCGAGTCCAGGTTGCCGGTCGGCTCGTCCGCGAAGATGACCTCGGGACGGGCGACGAGCGCACGGGCACACGCCACACGCTGCTGCTGGCCACCGGAGAGCTCGGTCGGGCGGTGGGTGAGGCGGTCACGCAGGCCGAGCACGTTGACGATCGTGTCGAACCACTGCTTGTCGGGCTTGCGGCCGGCGAGCTCGAGCCCGAGCAGGATGTTCTGCTCGGCGGTCAGCGTCGGCAGCAGGTTGAAGGCCTGGAACACGAAACCGACGCGGTCGCGGCGAAGCTTCGTCAGGTCCTTGTCGTTGAGCTTGGTGATCTCGGTCTGTCCGATGTGGATAGCACCGCTGTCCACCGTGTCCAGTCCGGCGAGGCAGTGCATCAGCGTGGACTTGCCGGATCCCGACGGGCCCATGATCGCGGTGAACCGGCCGGCCTGGAACGCCACGTCGACGCCGTCCAGTGCCCGCACCGCGGTGTCACCCTTGCCGTAGATCTTCACCAGGTTGTGGGCCGCCGCGGCGGTCCGGGTGCCGACCTCGGACACCAGTGCAGACATGTGGCTTGCCTTCCTCGCAGGGGATGGATCTCCTTGACGAGGAAGAAGCTATTTCGAGGGCTTGTGCGCCGACATCAACTCCGCGACGCGTTGCACATCAGCCTGAGGTATGACAACTACTGCGAATCCAGCAGACCCCGGTCGTACGCGATGGCCACGGCCTCGGCCCGCCTGCCCGCTCCGAGCTTCGCCATGATCCGGGAAAGGTGCACGGAGACGGTCTTCTCGCTGATGTAGAGCTCCTCGCCGACCTCGCGGTTCGTCCGGCCGGCCGCGACCAGCACGAGCACCGCCCGTTCGCGCGGGGTGAAGAGGTCGACCTGCTCACGCACCGGTTCGTCCGCCCTCAGCGTGATGCGGGCCCTCTTCGCGCACGACGCGACGGCGTCCGCCAACGGCGCGGCGCCCAGCTTCGTCGCCACCTCGTCGGCCAGCCGCAGTTGCTCGGCCGCCTCGTCGCGGCGGTCTGCGCCGAGCAACGCCTCGGCCAGCCGCCAACGGCACCACGCCTGCTCGTAGACCAGGCCGTATGCGAACCCGTCGGCAGCCGCCTGCCACAGCGCGGGATCGCCCGCACCGTTCAGCCTGGACTCCTCGGCGAGCGCGCGGGCCAGCCAGGCACGCCCTTCCGGCCCGAGAGCGCCGGTGCGTGGCGCGCCGTGCTTCGCCGTGAGCCGCACGTGCTCGGCGAGCTGGTGCCCCTGCTCGACGGCGTTCTTCTCGGCCTCCGCGTCACGCTTGCGGCGTGCCTTGGCCGCCAGGTCGGCGTATCCGGCCACGCCGATGGCGCCGATCCGGATGTCCGCGAGCACCCACGGCCCGCCGAGCTTGCGGGTCCACGCCAGCGCGTCGGTGATCCGTTCGACGGCGAGCTCCGGCCGGCCGCGCCAGAGCGCGAGCTCACCACCGGTGCCGCCGGTGATCAGCGCGATCTGCATGTCGCGGTGCCAGTCGCTGCGCAGCTTCGTGATCGTCTTCTCGGACTCGGCCAGCTCGCCGCGCGACACGGTGAGGTGCGTGCTCGCCGCCGTGAGCCGGGCCAGGACCGTGGAGGACACGGACATGCCGGGTGGCTCGCTCGCCCACTCCGCGTAGGCCCAGTCGCCCAGGTAGTAGTGCACGAGCACCTGCAGGATGCGGATCTCCAGGCCGAACATGCTCCATGTCAGCCCGGTCTCACGCGCCCGGTCGCCCGCGTCGTTGAACACGCGGGCGGCTTCGGCGAGCTCGCCGCGGTCGTAGTGCAGCAGGCCGAGGTAGTACCAGGCGCGCAGCTCGGTGTTGACCGCGTCGACCTCACGCGCGCACTTGATCGACCGCTCGAAGCTGGCCCGCGCCCCGGCCGGGTGATCGGCGTAGTCGTCGAGGATGCCGAGCGTGGTCAGCCCGTCCGCGACCGCGCCCGAGGCGTTCGCCTGCTGGCCGTTCTCGATCGCGCACTCGGCTGCCTCCCGCGAGACGGCGTCCCGGCGTTGGGTGCGCAACAACGACGCCCGGCCGGCCAGCACGCGGGCACGGGTCGGGCTGGGCTCGCGCTCGCGCACCAGGTCCCAGGCCTTGGTGATGACCTCGTCGTGCTCCTGCTCGTTGCCGTCGAGGATCGACAACGCCTGCGACAGCCGCAGCCATACCTCGGCGGACTCCTCCGGGGTCCGGTCGTCGAGGACTTTCGTGGCACTGCGCGCGAACGCGACGGCCCGCTCCGGCTGCCCGGCCGTGCCCGCGACCCAGGACGCGCGGCGCAGCAGCACCGATTCGTCCACATCGGACGGACGGTCGGCGGCGGGCACCGGGTCCCACAGGTTGAGCGCCTTCTCCAGGTAGCGCAACGCCTCCGCGGGCGCGCCCGCGCGTTCCGCCTCACGGGCCGCCTTGATCGAGGCGGACAGCGCCAGCGGCAGGTCGTGGCTCTGGAAGGCGTGGTGGGCCAGTGCGGCGGCGGCTCCGCGTTCATCGAGGTGCTGGGCCAGGTAGCGGGCGTACGAGGCGTGCAGCCGGACTCGTTCGCCGGGCAGCAGGTCGCCGTAGACGGCCTCGCGCAGCAACGCGTGCCGGAACGTGTAGACCTCGTTGTCCCCCACCACGAGCAGGTGGTGCTGGACCAGTTCGCGCAACGCCACGTCGAGCGCGACGTCGGACATCCCCGCGACCTCGCGCAACCGGTCGTGGCGCACCCGGCGTCCTCGCACCGATGCCACGCGCACGACGTGCTGCGCCTCGTCACTCAGCCGTTCGACGCGGCTCAGCAGCACATCCGCGAGCGCGGACGGCAGCGAGCCTTCGTCGCACGTGGCCACGGCGATGAGCTCTTCCGCGAAGAAAGCGTTGCCCTCGGACCGTTCCGCGACCTGCTGCAGAACGTCCTCGGGCAGGTCGTCGCTCAACGCCTCCACGAACTTGCGCGCGTTCGCCGCGTTGAAGGGCGAGAGGTCGAGCCGCTCGACGGCGGGCAGCCGGAACAGCTCGGAAAGCAAGGGGCGCAAGGGATGGCTGCGGTGCAGGTCGTCCGAGCGGTACGTCCCGACCACGAGGATCCGCTGGGAACGCAGCCGGGACAGCAGGAACGACAACAGATAACGCGTCGAGGCGTCCGCCCAGTGCAGGTCCTCGACGATGAACAGCACCCGCTGCCGTTCCGACAGCTCGCCGAGCAGCCCGAGCACCGCGTCGAACAGCTGGAGCTGGCCGACGTCCTGTTCGGGCCGCCTGCCGGGGATCGTGCTGGGCGCGATCATGCCCTCGGTGCCGGGCTCGCGTTCCGCGGGCAGTGCCAGCGCGGGCAGGAGCATCGCCAGTGCGGGCCGGTGCGCCAGGTCACCTTTGAGCGCGCCCAGCGCCTCCGCGAACGGCAGGTAGGGCAGCCCGGTCTCGCCCGCGTCGAGGCATCGTCCCATCAGGACGAGCGTGTCGTCGGCGGCCTTGGCCAGCTCGTCGATCAGGCGCGTCTTGCCGACCCCGGCGTCACCGGCGAGCAGCACCGCCCCCGCGGTGCCGTCACCCGCGTTCGCCAATGCGGCACGCAACCGGTCCAGCTCGCGGTCGCGTGCGACCAACGGGATTCCGGAACCCAGGCGCGCCACAAGTGGCACTGTTTCATAGTTCACGCCTTGATGCCGTCGGGTTTCGTAGCCGTGCGATGCATCACTCGCGCGAGCCACGACGGCCCGCGGCGGTTCGCCAGCACCCAGTTGCACTTGGCGT
Source organism: uncultured Actinomycetota bacterium (assembly GCA_963766275.1). GTDB lineage: Bacteria > Actinomycetota > Actinomycetes > Mycobacteriales > Pseudonocardiaceae > Lentzea. Next base: position 123,539 of record CAVYAD010000033.1, on the reverse strand, counting down.
TGTCGGTCCGGTAGTCGATCTCTGCCTTGACTGCTTCGAGCGTCCATTCCGTCATGACCATAAGGTTCGCGCTGAGGGCACCCCTCAGGCATCGGACGATCACGCACTCCCGCCCGAGAAACCCCTTACCCCTGGCTGTTGTGGCGTCTGCTCTCAGCCAACGGTGACGGCGCGAGCGCGGGCGAGGCGGGCGCGGACGCCGTCCGCTTCGGGAGCGCCGAGCTCGGTGAACAACGCCAGGGCTCGTTGCCAGTGCGCCGCCGCACCCGCCGCGCCGAGACGTTCGAACACCGCCGCCAGCCGGTCGTGCGCCAACGCCTGGTGGTAGGGCGAAATCGCGTCGCAGGCCACGGCCAGCGCCGTGCGGGCCGACGACAACGCGCCCTCGGTGTCATCGGTCTCCAGCAGCGCGGTCGACAGGTCGACGTGGCACGCCGCCTCACCACACTGCTCGCCGACCTCGTGGTACATCCGCAACGCCACCCGCAGCCACGGCATGGCGTCGTCGAAGCGCTGCGTCGACAGGTACAGCAGGCCCAAATGGTGATGGGCGTTGGCCTCGGCCCACTTCGAGCCGGCGATCCGGGAGATCTCCATGGCCTCACGGAAGTGCGCCTCGGCCTCGTCGGCCCGGCCGAGGTCCTGCAGGGTGCCCGCGATCGTGGTCAGCGCGCGGGCCTGCTGGTGCACGTCCGCCTTGCGGCGCGCGACCTCCAGTGCGCCGCGCTGGGCGTGCAGGGCCTCGTCGTAGCGTTCCAGCTGCAGCAGCGCGACGCCGAGGTTGAACTGCATGACGAACCGCGCGTCGTCGTCGTTCAGGGCGTTCGCCGCCTGCAACGCGGCCTGGGTGATGCGCAGCGAGTTCTCGCGTTCGGTACGCAGCCAGAGGTACCGCGACAACGTGTACGGCAGCTGCCACGCGTGCACGTGCCAACCGAACGCGGACGCGTGCTCGGCGGCGGCGAGGAGGTTCGCCCGTTCCGCGTCGAACCACGCCATCGCGTCGGCCGCGCCGGTGAGCGCCGGCACGTGTGCGGGACGGTGTTCCGGGGCGACCAGCACGCTGCCGCGGTTGATCGGCAGCAGACCGTCCGCGAGGTCCGCGCAGTGCAGGTAGTAGTCGAGCATCCGGCCGGTGGCGGTCCGGCGTTCCGGCTCGGCCAGCTCCCCTGCCAGCGTCTTGGTGTAGACGCGGATCATGTCGTGCGCGACGAGCCTGCCGGGTTCGCTGACCGACAGCAGGTTCGCGGCGGTCAACGCCTCCAGCGCGCGTTGCGCGTCGATCAGGCCGATCTCGCCCATCGCCGCGACCACGTGCGGGGTGAGCTCGCCGCCCGGATGCAGACCGATGATCGCGAGCAACCGTGCGGGGACCGGCGGCAGCGCGCGCCGGGACGCGTCGAGCGCGGCCCGCACGGTGCCCTCACCGTCCTCCAGGCCCAGCGCGGCCAGGCGGCCCTGCTCGTCCTGCAGTTCCTCGACGAGCTCGGCCACGCGCAGCCTCGGGGACACGGCGAGCCGGGCCGCCGCGATGCGCAACGCCAGCGGCAGGCCGTCGCACAGTTCCGCGAGCGCCCGCAACGCGTGCGCCTCGATGTCGGACCGACCGGCGATCCGGCCGAGCACGTCGACGGCGGCATCGGCGTCGAGCATGTCCAGCTCGATCAGCTTCGCCTCGACCTGCGCCACCAGACCGACCAAGCGCTTGCGTGACGTCACCACCACGCACGAAGGCGCGCCCGGCAGCAACGACAGCAGATCGCCGGAGCTGCGGACGTTGTCGAGCATGACCAGCATCCGGCGGTCGGCCAGCCGCGTGCGCAGCAACGCCGACCGTTCATCGACCGAGACAGGTGTGTCACCGGCCGGGACGCCGAGAGCGCGCAGGAAGCGGTTCAGCACCTCGCCGGTCTCCAGCGGCTCCCGGTTCGGGTCGTAGCCGTGGACGTCGACGTAGAGCTGGCCGTCCGGGAACTCGTCGCGGACGCGGTGCGACCAGTGCAGCGCCAGCGCGGTCTTGCCGACACCGGCCGGACCGGTCACCAGCAGCACCGGGCCTTCGTGGACGCGCAGCAGGTCGTCCATGTAAGCGAGCTCGGTGTCACGGCCGATCAACGCGGCCGGTGCGCGCGGCAGCTGGGCCGGGATCGTCGGTCGCGCGGGTTCCGGGGCGGGGGCCTGCTGCGGAACCCGGACCGGCGCGCGGACCGGTTCGGGGCTGTCCCCGGCCAGCACGGCCTGGTGCACGCGGCGCAGCTCCGGCCCCGGCTCGACACCGAGCTCGTCGATCAGCACGCGGCGGGCCTCCCGATAGGCGGCCAGTGCCTCCGCCTGCCGTCCCGCCTGCACGAGCGCCCGCATCAACAGGCCATGACCACGTTCGCGCAACGGGTTCTCCGCGACCAGCGAGGTCAGCTGCGAGACCAGCTCGGGTCCCTGCCCGATGGCGAGGCCCAGCTCCGCGCGTTCCTCCAGCACGGCCAGCCGTCGTTCGATGAGACGGCCGCGTTCGACATCGGCGAAGAGACCCGAGAGCCCGCCCAGCGGCTCGGCGCGGCTCAGCGCGAGTGCGTCGTCCAGCTCGACCGCGGCTCCGGCGAGATCCCCGGCGGCGCGCATGCGGTTCGCGAGGGAGACCTGACGTTCGAAGACGTCGAGATCGAGCGCGCCGGGCTCGACGCGCATCAGGTAGCCGTCGCCGACCGACGTGAGCAGCTCGGCCGGAGCCCGCCTGGCCCGTGTCGGTTCGAGCGCGCGTCTCAACCCCGCCACATAGGTCTGGACCAGATTCACCGCGCTGGAGGGCACGTTGTCGCCCCAGACCGCCTCGATGATCTGCCCTCGGCTGACCGGGGTGTTGCGCGCGAGCAGCAGCACCGCGAGCACGGCACGTTGTTTGGCCGCGCCGAGATCCACCTCGTGACCTGCGCGAACGACCCGGAGAAGGCCGAGAACCTCGAACCGCAGGGGTTCCTCGCCGTGCGTCACCGACCTGTCCTTCGCTGGTGGCCACCTGGAGCTTGAAGATCACTTCAGTCGGGCTCCAGTCGTGCTGTAGAAGGCATTCTTACGCTTAGCGTGTCCAACCAACCACAGACGGCGAGATCAAGGGAAACCGAAGATCGAGCAGTCGGAGCAGGTTGGACCGGACAGCGGAACACCCGCTGCTCCCCATGATCGACGTGGGTCGGCCGGCGTGCAAGGGGCATCCAGCCCGCGGCGGCGGAACGCCGGCCGGCCCACGTCCCCTTACGACGAAGGCCCCGACTGGGAAAACCCAGCCGGGGCCTCTCTCGTTGCCTGGTCGATCAGCTGACGAACGCGCCGGTCTTCGCGGCGGCCAGGAATGTCTCCCAGCCGTGTCCACTGAACCGAAGTCGCGCGCCGTCCGCGTTCTTGCTGTCACGCACCGCGGCGCCAGATGAGACGAGCGCGATCTCCATGCAGTCGGGACCACTGGCGGACGATCGGCTGCTCTTGCGCCAACGCAAGCTTTCCACTGTCTGTTCACTCCCGGTCGCTGTCACGCGAGAGTGCGAGCGATCTCTGTGATCAGGGATGCCGATTCCGCCGGATTCATGGCGGACTTCACCAGACGCTCGAACATCTCGGCGTACCAATGGACGTCGCTTGGCTGCTCCAAGTAGACGCCACTTCTAGTGCTTTCGATGTATACCACTTCGGGGTCGAGCTGCTCGGGGAAGCTCAGAATGACGAACGGCCCGTCCATCGCAGCGTGACCACCGGCGCTGAACGGCACGATCTGCATCGTGACGTTCGGCAGTGCACCGACCTCGAGGAGACGCGCCATCTGCGTGCGCATCACCCCGGCGCCGCCGACGAGCCTGCGCAGGGCGGCTTCGTCGAGCACGACGTGCAGGCGCAACGGGTCGTCCTCGCTCAGCAGAGCCTGCCGAGCCTTGCGCAACCGGACCCGCCGGTCGATCTCCGCGGCGCTCGCATCCGGAAGCACCTGGGTGATCAACGCCCTCGTGTACGCCTCGCACTGCAGCAGGCCAGGAATCATCAGCCCCTGGTAGGTCCTGATCGAGTCGGCATCGGCCTCGAACCCGACATAACGACCGGGCACGATGTCGCCGAACTCGTCCCACCACGCCTTACGGCGGGCCTCCCTGGCCAGCTGGACCAGTTCGTCGAGGGTGGCGGGGTCCGCACCGTAGGCGGTGAGCATGTCCCGCACGTCGCGCGGGCTCACCCCCACCCTCCCGGTCTCGATGCGGCTGATCTTGGAGGCTGAGCACTCCAGGCGCTCACCGACCTCCTCGATCGTCAGCTCGGCCGCTTCGCGCAGTCGCCGGAGCTCGCTGACGAGCCGGCGCTTGCGCAGGGTCGGGCTGCTGCCCCGTGGCATCCACACCTCCTGGTCCGCTCTCAGTTTGAGAGCAAAGGAGGAAGCCGCAAAGGGACGTCATCCATTCGTGTACTGCAACTTGCAGATCCCATCTGGTGCGGGCCAGGCTGCATGGGCCGCTTACGTAGGGACTGGAGCTCTGAGCCTGATGGCCGTCACGGTGTTCAGCCAACTGGACAAGTCGCTGCACCAACATCTGGCCACACTCACAGATCTCGCTGAACGCGGCGACGACCAGACCGCCCTCGTGCTCGCCAGGGTAGAGCTGCCGCGGGTTGTCGCGGTCGTCAAAGCATTGCTCGACGAGCACCAGCCGGATGATCATGGCCGGTGCGCGACCTGCAAGCGTGGCTGGTTCTCCCGGCGGATGCCCTCGCCCTGCCGGGCCTACCTGTCGGCGCAGCTGATCCTGACCGTTGTCGGGCAGGAGACTTCGCACGGCAAGCACCTGCGCTCGGTAGGCTGAATTCCGGAACTCGATAGTTCTTCAGTTCCGGCGTGACCTGGGCCGGCTCCGCACCCCCCGACCGGAGCCGGCCCTTCTACGTCATCACCTGGCGTGACGTTCCCGACCAAGATCAACACGGTCGGCTGAAAGAACTGCCACAACGCCGATTCCGCCGCCATCATGGTGGCGACGCGGCCTGATCTCGACCCCTCGATGCCTGTGCCGACACGGAGGTGTTCCCGTGCCGACCCCGCATGACCGCGCCGACGCGCTCGCAGCCGTTCGGCCGCGTCGAATGCTGCCCTTAGAGGCCCTCTAGCTCTTCTCTTCCCCTCCCCACACCCAGTCCTGTTTTTGGAGCGAAAAGCACGTTCGTACGGCCCATTCGTACGAACGTGCCTTTCGCTCAGAACCAGCAGCGTGCTTAGAAAGGTTTCGTTGTGAGTCATCTGCAGAGGTCCAACGCCAGTGACCACACGCCGCACGGCCCTCCGGTGATCCTGCGCCACGATCTACCCGCGAGTTTCGTGGTCTTCCTGATCTCGATCCCGCTGTCGCTCGGCATCGCCCACGCCACCGGCGCGCCGTTGATGGCCGGGATCATCTCCGCGGTCGTCGGCGGCGTGGTCGTCGGCGCGATCAGCGGGGCGCCGTTGCAGATCAGCGGGCCGGCGACCGGGCTCGTGGTGATCGTGGCCGGGCTGGTGGCGCAGTTCGGGTGGGCCGCCACCGCCGCGATCACGCTGGCGGCCGGGGTGGTGCAGCTGGCGTTGGGGCTCACCGGGATCAGCAGGCTGGTGATGTCGCTGTCCCCCGCGGTCGTGCACGGAATGCTCGCGGGCATCGGCATCTCCATCGCGGTCGGGCAGCTCGTGGTCGTGTTCGGCGGCACGGCGGCGTCGTCCGTGCCCGCGAACCTCGCACAGTTGCCGGGAGAGCTGGCCGACCTGCACGTCGGGTCGTTGGTGGCCGGTGTGGTCGCGATCGCGGCTTTGCTGTTGTGGCCACGGGTTCCGCGCGCCTCGCTGATGCCCGCGCCGCTGGTCGCCGCCGCCGCCTCGACGGTCGTGGCGCTGGTGCTGCGCCTCGACGTGGCGCGGGTCGACCTGCCGGACAGCCACGCGATCGTGTTTCCCGAGATGCCGCAGGGCAACGCGGGCGCGGTGACCGCCGCCGTCGTCACCGTCGCGCTGGTGGCGAGCATGGAGTCGCTGCTGTCCGCCGTCGCCGTGGACCGGCTGCACGACGGCCCGCGCGCCCGGCTGGACAAGGAACTCATCGCGCAGGGCACCGGAAACGTGCTCGCCGGCGCGCTGGGCGGGTTGCCGATCAGCGGTGGCCTCGCGCGCAGCTCCACGAACGTCGCCGCCGGCGCCCGCACCCGCTACGCCGGAGTCCTGCACGGCGTGTGGATCGCGGTGGCCGTGCTGGCGTTGAGCAACATGCTTGAGCTGATCCCGTTGTCCGCCTTGGCCGGCGTGCTGCTCGTCGTCGGTCTGCGGCTCGTCTCGCGGGACCGGATGCGAACCCTGTGGCAGCACCGGGAGTTCCCGGTGTACGCGGCGACCGTGCTCGGCGTCGTCCTTTTCGGACTGCTGGAAGGCGTGGTCGTGGGTCTCGCGATCGCGTTGCTGCGCGCGTTGTACCGGTTGACGCACTGTTCGGTGCGGGTCGAGGGCAACCGGGTGTGCGTGCGCGGATCGTTGGTGTTCCTCGGTGTCGGCCGGCTCGTGCGCGAGCTGCGACGGCTGCCGCTGGGCCAGACCGTGGTGCTGGAGCTGCACGTCGACTACCTCGACCACGCGTCCTACGAGGCGATCAACGAATGGCGCGAGGGCTACGAACGGCTCGGCGGCCGGGTCCGGGTCGACGAGGTGCACGACACCTGGTTCGACCGGGCCGATCAGGGCAAGCCGGGGCGGCGCAAGACGTTGCCCGGTCCGCTGCCACGCTGGTTCGCACCGTGGTCGCACTGGCAGGGCGCGCCCGTGACGTCGTTGCCGTCTCAACGCCCCGAAAGCGATCCCATGATCCTCGGCATGCACGAGTTCGAACGCCGCTCGGCGCCTCTCGTGCGGCCGTTCCTGCAAGAGCTGGCAGTGCGCGGCCAACGCCCCCAGCAGCTCTTCATCACGTGCGCCGACTCACTGCGTGATTCCCAACCTGATCACCACCTCCGGGCCCGGCGACCTGTTCTGCGTGCGCAACATCGGCAACCTGGTGCCGATGCACTCCGCCGAGGACAGGTCCGTCGGCGCGTCGATCGAGTACGCCGTCGAGGTGCTGAACGTCAACACGATCGTCGTGTGTGGACACTCCGACTGCGGTGCGATGAAGACTCTCGTGAACGGATCCGCGGCACGCGGCACGCACCTCTACTCGTGGCTGCGCAACGCCGAACCGTCGCTGATCCGGTTCCACGCACCGACTTCGCCCGGATGCGCGGAGCTGCCGGTCGCCGACCGGCTCGCCGTCGCGAACGTGGCGCAGCAGCTGGACAACCTGCTCGGCTACCCGAGCGTGCGGGAGGCCGATCACCGCCGGAACGCTCACGCTCGTCGGGATGTACTTCGACATCTCCGAACGCCCGCGTGTACCTCGTCGACCCGGACCGCAACGGCCTGGAACCCGTCCCCGCCCCGGTCTAGGAAACCATGGAGGAGCTTTCATGGACTGGCGAAAGCTCCTTTCATGCTTCTGCGAAGGCTAGATCAGCAGGTGCCGATCCAGGAGCACTCGACGTCGAAGCGCTGCTGCTCCGGAGCCTGTGCGCTGCTGCGGCACCGGTTCGTGCCCTGCGCGCACGCCGGCGCCGTTGTCGGAGGCGAGCCGGACCGCGATCTGTCCTCGACGACCTTCGGGTTGTGGCTCAACACGAACGTTGTTCTGCACCACGGAGAACACGAGCTGCCTGCCCTGCTGCGTGGTCACGTAGCCGGTCAGCGCCGAGACGCCGGTGAGCGACCCGGTCTTGGCCTTCACGTTGCCCGCGGCGGGCGTGCTCTTCATGCGGTTGGCGAGCGTGCCGTCGACACCGGCGACCGGCAACGACGCCTCGCCACGTGGCGAACCACGGCTTGGTCTTCGCCTTGACCAGGATCGACGACAGGTCGTCCGGCGAGATCTGGTCATCCGGGACATGCCGGAACCGTCGAAGACCTCGACCCAGTTCGCGTCGACGCCGAGGCCGGCCCACTTGCGGCTGAGCTGGTTGACACCGTTGGCGAACGAGCCACCCGCGGTCTTGACCAGCACCTCGGCCAGCATGTTGTTGCTGTTCTTGAGCAACGGGTTGACCAGCTGGCCCAGCGACTGCGACTGCTCGGCGGCGAGGACCGCGGCACCCGGCGGCGCCTGCCGCCTGCGCACGCCGCCCAGGACCTGGATCCCGTTCTCCCGCAACGCCTTCCGGAACACCGACGAGACCAGCCCGGTCGGGTCCTTCACCGTGGACAGAGCGACGAAGTCGCCTGACCGGCCGGATGGAGCCGCTGACCCTGATCATGTTCGTGCCGTGCTCACGCTCGACGGAGATGCCGCCGCTGCCGGTGGTCGCCGTGCTCTGGATCTGCACGTGGTCGTTCGCCGGCTCGGTGCTCGACCTGAGCCGGGGCGCCCGCCGCGGCACCCGGCTTGACGCGCACGATCACCGTGCCGGAGCTGAACTTCGCGTCCGGCGACAGCGTCAGCGCGGAGGTCTCCGCGTTGTAGGAGTAGGGCTCGTCGTCCCACGCCCAGCCGGTTCCGTACGGCTGCGCGTCGAACGCGGTGTCGTCGATGCACGAGCGCACCGCTGACCGTCGTGACACCGCTGCTCTTCAGCGCGTCCGCCAGCGCCTTGTACCGCGGCGCGGACATCGTCGGGTCACCGGTGCCACGCAGGACCAGGTCGCCGTTGAGCGTCGCCCCGTCGCGGGACCCGCTGGAGACCAGGTCGGTCTTCCAGCGGTAGTCCGGGCCGAGCAGGTCCAGCGCCGCCGTGGTGGTGAGCACCTTCATGTTCGACGCGACCTGCGATCGCCTGCTGCCCGATCTGCGTGTACACGACCTCGCCGGAGTTCGCGTCCCGCACCGTGACACCGACGTCCGCACCCCTGAGCAGCGGAGCCGCCAGAATCGCGTCGAGATCGCGGGTCAGCGCCTCGTTGCCGACGGCAACCGCGCCGCCGCTGGACGTCAGGGTCAACCCTGCCGCCGCAACGACGACCGCCCCCAGAATTCGAAATTTCACGCTTCCACCTCTGATCGATCACCCGACCACAACGTGTGGAAGCTACCGGCCTTGTCGGTACGCCTGTACGTGTGTGCGCCAAAAAAGTCCCGTTGTCCCTGGACAAGTGCGGCGGGCAGACGTTCGGAGCGAAGTCCGTCGTAGTACGCCAAAGCGGACACAAAGCCCGGCGTCGGCACACCGGATTCGACCGCACGGACCACAACCCTGCGCCAGGCGGCCTCGGCGTTCTGCACCGCGTCGCGGAAGTAGTTGTCCACCAACAGAGACGCGAGATCGGCGTTCGCGTCGTACGCCTCGCGGATGCGGTTGAGGAACTGCGCGCGGATGATGCAGCCGCCACGCCAGATCGTCGCCATCGCGCCGAGGTCGATGTTCCAGTCGTAGTTCTTCGACGCCTCGCGGATCATGTCGAAGCCCTGCGCGTACGCCACGACCTTCGACGCGTACAGCGCCTGACGCACGTCGTCGACGAGCTCGGGGTCCGGCTTCGCGATGACCTCGCTGGCACCGAACGCCTCGCGTACGGCCTTGCGCTGGTCGGTGTGGCCGCTCAGGCTGCGGGCGAACACGGCCTCGGCGATACCGGTCGTCGGCACACCCAGCTCCAGCGCCTCCTGCACGGTCCAGCGGCCGGTGCCCTTCTGCTCCGCAGCGTCCTCGATGACCTGCACGAGCGGCGTGCCGTTCGCGTCGGTGTGCTTGAGGACCTCGGCGGTGATCTCGACCAGGTACGACTCGAGGTCGCCGGAGTTCCACTCGGTGAAGACGTCCGAGATCTCGGCCGGCGTCTGCCCACCGACGCGGCTGAGCAGGTCGTAGGCCTCCGCGATCAGCTGCATGTCGGCGTACTCGATGCCGTTGTGCACCATCTTCACGAAGTGCCCGGCGCCGTCCGGCCCGACGTGCACGCAGCACGGCTGACCATCCACCTTGGCGGCGATCTCCTCGAAGACCGGTCCGAGATGCCGGTACGACTCGGCGGGACCACCCGGCATGATGCTCGGGCCGTTCAACGCGCCTTCCTCGCCACCGGAGATGCCGGCACCGACGAACAGCAGGCCCTTCTCCTTCAGCGCGGCCTCGCGGCGGCGCGTGTCCGCGTAGTGCGCGTTGCCGCCGTCGATGACCATGTCGCCGGGCTCGAGCAGCCCGCTCAGCTCGTCGATGACGGCATCGGTCGGGCCACCCGCCTTGACCATGATGATGATCTGGCGCGGCGTCTGCAGGCTGTCGACCAGATCCTGCAGCGTCTCGGCGCCGACGAAGTCGCCCTCGTGGCCGTGCTCCGCCAGCAGGTCCTTCATCTTCGCGGGGGTCCTGTTGTGGACCGCGACCTTGAAGCCGTGCCGGGCGAGGTTGCGCGCGAGGTTGCTGCCCATCACTGCGAGCCCGGTGACCGCGATACGTGCTTTGCCTTCCGTCATGAGCCACAGCCTGCCGTGTTCGCGGGCATTTCGCGAGACGTCACAGGGTGTTCTCAGACTCCGTTTGGGCAGGTGAACCGTGTCACGTTCCGGTACGTAAACCTAGGCGTAAGTTGGCTTCATGACGGAATTCACGAGCGTGGGGCGCTCGGCGACCGACCGCGCCTCCAGGTACGGATCGCAGCTGGTGAAGCACTTCACGCACAAGGACCTCGAAGGGTCCTGGGAGGACGGACGCGGGTTCGTCCGTTTCTCGGCCGGCCTGGCGGAGTTCACCGCCTCGGACGACACGCTGACCATGCGCGTCGTCGCCGACTCGGAAGAGGGCGTCACGCGCCTGCAGGACGTCGTCGAACGGCACCTGATCCGCTTCGGCTCACGCGACGAGCTCACCGTCTCGTGGTCAGGCAGCCAGGACTGACGCCGCCATCCCGATGAGAGCGGTCCCACACACCCGCTCGAACGTCGTGCGGATCTTCGGCTTGCTCAGCAGAGCACCCAGCTGACGCGCGAGCGGCACCACGACCACCCAGAAGCCCGCGAACACGCCGACCGTGACGGCGCTGAGCAGGGCCGCCTGCGGGAGTGGTGCCGCGTTCGGGTCCATCGCCTGCGGGATGAGGCTCAGGAACGTGAGCATCACCTTGGGGTTCAACAGATCGCAGAGCATGCCGCGCAGGAACACGTTGCTGTCCTTGCGCTGCGGCTCCTCTGTCGCCGTGCGCGCGGACTTCAACGTCATGAACCCGAGGTAGGCCAGGTACAGCGCGCCGATCGCCTTGACCACGAAGAGCGCCGTCGGCACCGCGACCACGAGGGCTGACAGGCCGATCGTCGCGAGGATCGCGTGCACGAGCAGCCCGGTGATCACCCCGAGCGCCGCCAGGACCCCAAGGCGCAGGCTGCGCACCGCGTTCCCCATGATCAGAACGAAGTCGGGACCAGGCACGATCGTGATGACCACGAGTGCGAGCAAGAACGATGTCCACGCGATGTGCATGGGACTGATCGTCGTCACTCGTTCGAGCGACTTCCACCTGCTCAGTACGATGTTCGCTTATGCGCGAACAAGCCGAACTGGATTCGGTCGACTGGCACATCCTGGAGGAGTTGCAGAACGACGCCACCATCCCCAACCGGTCGTTGGCGGAGGTCGTCGGCCTGGCCCCCTCGTCGTGCCTGCAACGGGTCCGCAGACTGCGTGAACTCGGCGTGATCACGGGGTGCCACGCGGTGGTCGACCCGGCCACGACGGGGCTGCCGCTCGAAGCCGTCATCTCGGTCAACGTGCGGCCGCACACCCGGCCGGTAGTGGCTGGGTTCAGGGCGTTCGTGATGGCTCAGCCGGAGACGCGGTCGATCTTCCACGTCTCCGGACAGGCCGACTTCCTGATCCACATCGCGGTCGCTGATTCGACACATCTGCAGGCGTTTCTGATGGACAAGATCGCGTCGCGGACGGAGGTGCGGAATCTGACCAGTTCGGTGGTGCTGGAGCGGGTGGAGACGCGGGCTCTGACACCGCCGGCGAACCTGCGGCCTACGCACCGGCGCCGGAAGGCCTGAGCAGGCGGTTCGACAGCAGTTCCTACATCGGCGTGCAGCGTTTCCTACGCTCTGGATGTAGGAACGCTGCACGGTCAGGATTCCCACGCACCACCGTCGTCGTATCGACGCACGCCGAGCCGACCTTGATCACTCACACAGGTGGTTCGAACAGAGGTACGAACTCAGGCCCCATCAGGTGACGGCTTGATCACCCGAATCAGCCCCTCCTGCACGACGGTCGCCACCAGCTCCCCGCTCTGCGAGAAGAACTGCCCGGTCGCCAGCCCACGATTCCCCGAAGCCGACGGCGAAGCGGTGTCGTACAACAACCACTCATCAGCCCGGAACGGCCGGTGGAACCACATCGCATGGTCCAAAGAGGCCCCGAGGACCTTGTCCAGCCCCCAGTAGACCCCGTGCCGAGCCAGCACCCCGTCCAGCAACGTCATGTCGGACGCGTAGGTCATCACGCAGACCTGCAGCATCGGATCGTCCGGCAGCTTGCCGTCCGCCTTCATCCACACCCGCGAGGTCGCCTCGCCGGGACCGTCCTCACGGGACTCCCAGGGCGGCTCGGTGACGTACCGGATGTCGATCGGCCGCGGGTACTTGGACGTGTGCAGCCCATATCCCTCAGCCTGTTCGTTCCACGTCGGCAACGACTCCGGGTCCGGAACGGACGGCATCGCGGCGGCGTGGTCGACGCCCTGTTCCTCCAACTGGAACGAGGCCGACAGGGCGAAGATCGCCTTGCCGTGCTGCACGGCGACGACACGCCGGGTCGTGAAGGACCGGCCATCACGAATCCGGTCCACTTCGTACACGATCGGCACGCGCGGGTCGCCGGGCCGGATGAAGTACGAGTGCAACGAGTGCACGCGTCGTTCGACCGGCACGGTCCGACCGGCGGCGACCAGAGCCTGCCCCGCGACCTGCCCGCCGAAGACGCGCACCGGCGACTCGGCGGGTGACACGCCGCGGAAGATGTTCTCCTCGATGCGTTCCAGGTCGAGCAACGCGACCAGGTCGTCCACTGCGGATTGGCCGCTCAACCCGGTAGGGCTGGCTGCAACGGCACGGGCAGCCTCAGTCACGGAACTCTCCTACGCGTGGTCGTCCTCCCCCAGCCGGTGCACCCGGATGAGGTTCGTCGACCCAATGGTGCCAGGAGGCGATCCGGCGACCACCACCATGAGGTCACCCGCCGAGTACCGGCCGATCTCCAGCATCGAGCTGTCGACCTGGCGGACCATCTCGTCGGTGGACTCCACGCGCGGGACCAGGAACGTCTCGGTGCCCCACGTCAGCGACAGCTGCGAGCGCACGGACTGCTCCGGCGTGAACGCCAGCAGCGGCAGGTGCGTGTGGAGGCGGGCGAGCCTGCGGACCGTGTCGCCGGACTGCGTGAAGGCGACCAGGGCCTTGGCGTTGAGACGCTCGCCGATGTCGCGGGCCGCGTAGGAGATCACGCCACGCTTGGTGCGCGGGACGTGCGTCAGCGGCGGCACGACGACGGACTCGGTCTCGACGGCCTGGATGATGCGGCCCATGGTCTGCACGGACTCGATGGCGTAGCGGCCGACCGACGTCTCGCCGGACAGCATCAACGCGTCCGCGCCGTCGAGCACCGCGTTCGCGACGTCGGACGTCTCGGCGCGGGTCGGGCGGGAGTTGGTGATCATCGAGTCGAGCATCTGGGTCGCGACGATGACCGGCTTGGCGTTCTCGCGGGCGATCTGGATCGCGCGCTTCTGCACCAGCGGCACGTACTCGAGCGGCAGCTCGACGCCCAGGTCACCGCGGGCGACCATGACGCCGTCGAACGCCAGCACGATCGCTTCGAGGTTGTCGACCGCTTCCGGCTTCTCGATCTTGGCGATCACCGGGAGGCGGCCCTTGCCCACGCGGTCCATGACCTGGTGGACCAGGTCGATGTCGGCGGGCGAGCGCACGAACGAGAGCGCGATGAAGTCCACGCCCAGTTCGAGCGCGAACTCGAGGTCTTCGATGTCCTTCTCGGACATCGCGGGCACGGAGACGTCCATGCCCGGCAGCGAGAGGCCCTTGTTGTTGCTGACGGGACCGCCTTCGGTCACCTCGGCGACGACGTCGGAACCTTCGACGTCGACGACCACGAGGCCGACCTTGCCGTCGTCGACCAGGAGCCGGTCGCCGACCTTGGCGTCCTTCGCGAGTTCCTTGTAGGTCGTCGACACGCGGTCATGCGTGCCTTCGACGTCTTCGACGGTGATGCGGACGATGTCGCCGGTGTTCCAGTCGACAGGGCCGGCCGCGAACCGGCCGAGCCGGATCTTGGGGCCCTGGAGGTCGGCGAGGATTCCCACGGCCCGGCCCGACTCGTCGGCTGCCACGCGGACCATGTCGTAGACCTGCTTGTGGTCGGCATGGCTGCCGTGGCTGAAGTTCATCCGGGCCACGTCCATACCGGCCGCTACCAGGTCGCGGACCTTGTCCGGCGTGCCAGTGGCGGGACCGAGGGTACAGACGATCTTTGCGCGTCGACTCACGTCTAGAGAGACTAGTCCTCCGTGCTTGACCGATCCCGAGCTACCACTCGGTAATGTTCAGACAATGGGTCGAGTAGTCCCGTTTGTGATCGCAGCGTTGCTCAGCGTCGTCGTTTTGTTCACCCCCGCGTCAGGTGTGCCGACCGCTCCACCGGGCACGGACAAGATCATCCACACGGTGCTGTTCGCGCTGCTCGCCTACACCGGCCTATACGCGAATATTTCTCGCGTTCTTCCGCTGCTCGTGGTCTACGCGGGCGTGTCCGAGGTGTTGCAGCACGTCATCACGCCGCTCAGGCGCGGTGGTGACGTGCTCGACGCGCTGGTGGACGTGCTCGGCGTCGGGCTCGGCTGGCTCATCTGGAGTCGGATACGCCGACGTGGTCCTCGCACCACGCGTTGAAGTCCTTCAGCTGCCGCCACGACTTGCGCACGCGGTCGAGGCACGCGGGCTCGTGCAGCACGTCGTCGGGCCCCCAGACCTTGCGGGCGTAGATCGAGCGGTGCTTGAGCAGATCCAGGTGCGGGTGATCATCGGCGAACCCGCGCGGCTTGGACTTCATCACGTCGCCCGCGATCTCCCAGCCCTGTTTCACCAGCTTGTCCACGATCTTGCCCAGCAGAATCCCGTGCGCGTCGACGGAGGCCCGGTAGCGGGCGAGCTGGTCGGACGCCATGTTGAACGAGCCGCCGCCGGTCAGCAGACCCTCGGGGCTGATCTGCACGTAGTACGCGCCGCCGCCACGGCCCTTCTCGATCACGCCACCGCAGTTCGTCTTGTACGGCGTCTTGTCCTTGGCGAACCGCACGTCGCGGTACGGGCGGAACACCTTGCCCGGCCCGAACTCCTTCTCCAGCGCGGTGAGCAGGGCCTCCATCGGCCCGCGCACGTCCCGCAGGTAGGTCTCCTTGTTGTCGTCCCAGTACGCCTTGGAGTTGTCGAGCTCGAGCCCGTCATAGAAGTCGATGGCGTACTCGCCGAAACCGCTGAACGTCACCGGGTCAGCCTAGGCCGATCGCCCATGCGCGTGAAATTCGTTTGAACGCAGACATTCAGGGCCATACTCGGGGGAATGCCACGCCGTACCAACGCGCTCGCGAACTGGCTCCACAAGCTCGAGCCGGATGAGGTGACGGCGATCCTGCTGCACCGCCGGGATGTGGCGGACCGCTACCTGCGGACGTTGCAGGACCTCGCCTACCAGCTCACGGACCCGGACTCGGTGCACGACGCCGAGGCGACACTCGACCAGGGCACCGTCGACGTGCTCGGCGCGATCGTGGCGCTGGGCGGTTCGGCGAGCGTCGACCGGGTGTGCGCGGAGCTGCGGTGCTCTGTCGGGGACTTCGAGCGGGCGTTCGGCGAGCTGCGGAAACGTGCGCTGGCGTGGCCGGAGGGAACCTCGTTGAAGGAGGTGAACTCGGTCCGGGCCACGAGTGCGCGCGGCCAGCTGACCCCGCGCCCGCCTGAGCCGCGGCGGCGAGCCGCGAGGTCGGTGTCGCCGGTGGTGCCCGCGATGTCCACTGTGGATGGTGTGGCGCGACTGCTGGCGTACTGCGAGCAGGACAGTTTCGACGCCCGCCACACCGGCGGCGTGGCGACGGTGGAGATCCGCCGGGTCGCGCGGGCGTTGCGGGTCACGGACGGCGTCCTGCGGTTCTGGCTGGAGCTCGCCGTCGAGGCGCAGCTGGTCGGGCTGGAACGCGGGCGGCTGCTGCCGACGAAGCACGGTGACGGGTGGCTCGACTCGCATCCGGGGACACGGCTCGCGGAGCTGGCGACGGCGTGGTCGCGAATGGACTGGCGACCCGAGCCGGACCAGGCGCGGGCGGCGTTGCGTGACTACAGCGGGTCCGCGGGCGCCGCTCTCCGGCGCGCCACGCTCGCGCGCTTCGAGACCGAGCGAGCCTTCGAGGACGTGCGCGAGCTCGTCGACGACCTGGTGTGGGCATGTCCGGCCGTGCACGACGCGCGTGCCACCGCGGCGGTGATCGTCGAACTGGAGTCGCTGGGGCTGGTCGCGGGCGGCGCGCTGACGGCGTTAGGCGCGGCGGTCAGGGCTGGAGAAGGCGCGGAGGCCGCCGCGGTCGAGATGATGCCCGCGGCGGCGGAGCGGGCGGCGTTCCAGACGGATATGACCGCGGTGGTGACCGGCCTGCCGTCGACCGCGCTGAGTACGACGCTGAACCTGCTGGCGGACCTGGAGGACAACGACGCCGCACGGGTGTGGCGCCTGTCCCCCGGTTCGATCCGGCGGGCACTGGACGCCGGGCTGTCCGCGAGCGAGGTGCTCACCGAGCTGGCCGACGTGTCCGAGGGGCCGCTGCCGCAGGTGATCGAGTACCAGGTGCAGGACGTGGCACGGCGGCACGGGCTGTTGACGGTGACGGAGGTGGCCTGCTGCGTCCGGGCCGAGAATCCCGCGCTGTTGCAGGAGATCACGCGGTCACGGAACCTCTCGTCGTTGAAGCTGCGGTTCCTCGCGCCGACCGTGCTGGCGTCCGCTGTGCCGATCACGGACACGCTGACCGCGTTGCGCAAGGCCGGCTACGCCCCGAAGGGTGTCGATGCCGGTGACCAGTCCATTGTGGAACGGGTGGAGCCACAGCGGGCGGCGGCACGGGGCGAACGCCGCCCCGAGAGGTGGCGGACGGAGCTCGGCGACCTGGAGCTGACGCAGCTCGCGATCCGGTTGGTGGAGCAGGAACGGCCGGTCGTCTCCCGTGGCACGCCGCGGGCGAACGCGGCCAGGATGCTGCGCGACCAGACCGTCTTCCTGCGCGACGAGGAGGTGCTGGCGCTGGCGTCGGCGCTGGTCGACGGCACGATGGTGGAGATCAAGTACGCCAGCGGCCCGCGCATGCTGGACACGTACCTGATCACGCCGACGAAGCACCTCGACGGCGTGCTGACCGTGGAGTGCGAGGACGGCTCGGCCAGGGAGTTCGACATCGGGCACGTGCGGAAGGTCGTCGTGCCCGAATGAACAGCTGATGAAGTCGGTCTTTTCCGGGTGATCATCCGCTGATACTGGAACGGTGCCCGACCCACTGACAGCCGGACTGCTGATGGTGCTCGAGACCGTGCTGGAGCGCGTTCTGCTCGGTCTCTTCGACGTGGTGCACAAGGGCGCCATGGATCACACGATGGTCATCGACGAGTTGTTGCGAGCGTGGCGGAACACGCCCGACGCGGAGAACTACGCCAAGACAGTGCTGTCCAAAGTGGATTTCGGTGAGCGACCTGTCGCCGGTGAAGGGGCTGGACGAGCTGCACCTGCACTTCAGCCGCGTCGACCTGGCGTCGTTGGAAGGCGGCCCGTTGCGCCGCTTGCGGATCCGTGACTCGGCGACCGACGACGGGCTGGCGTTGCTGCCCGCGCTGCCTTCCCTGCGCGAGCTCGCGATCCACCACGCCCGCCCTACTCGCTGGCGGGGCTGGGGCGGTGGCCGACCATGACGACGCTGGAGGTGTTCGGCGTGCCCTCGGCTGAGGAGCTCACCGTGCTGCCCGCGTTGGAGCACCTCGTCGTGCAGCAGCCGGAATCGGCTGCCCGGCTGGCGGAACTGCGTCAGCAGCTGCCCGGCGTGCACATCACCACTTGATGTCGGCGAAGCTGTCGAGCGGCTGTCGCTCGGACTCGTCGAGGAGCTGGACCGCGGACGTGTCGGCGGCGTGCAGCTCGGCCGGGAGGGTGAAGCTGGTGCGCTTCTCCAGCTCGGTCAGCGACACCTGGAACACCCGGAACTCGTCGAGGTCGAGCGCCTCGGCCAGCACAAGGTTCTGGGTCAGCAGGAACGCGCTGCACCGCAGATCGCCGCCCACCACGAACGCGATCACCTTGTAGAACTCGCGCGGGATCGCGACGCTGCGGAACACCCGGTCGTCGGCGTTGAACACCGGGCCGCCGTAGAGGCTGACCTTGAGGTTGTCCACGTCGACGTCGGCGAGCACGGCGTCCTCGAGCCTGCCCCAGAGCCCTTCCTTGGTGCTCTGGTTGAAGTCGTCCATCTGGGGCGTGATGTTGGTGAAGAAGAACGAGTCCCTGTTCGCCTTCTGCGCCTCCGCCTTCGGGCCCCAGCACAGGTCGGCGCGGCGCGCGAGGTGGCCACGGTCGAGCCTGTTGTCGCGGTAGAGCTCGTCGCCGGTCTGGACCGCGGCCGGAATCCGTGGGTCCTTGATGAACGGGATGTTGGTGCGGCTCAACGCTTTCATATCGCCGCCGTCAATGTTCCACGCCACCCAGAGCGCGAACTTGCGCGACTTGCTCATCGCGAGCGAGAAGTGCGTGTAGTCGATCGTGGTCGAGCCGTTCAGCTCGACCGCGTCCGTGGCACCGGCCTCGGTCAGCACCGGGATCCCTGCCTCGGTGCCGAGGAACCCGGTGTCGAATCCGATCTTCACCGCTGTGCTGGTCATGTGTCGCCCCCTACTGGTTCATCTGCAGGGTCGACTCATCCCATGGAGCCGTTAGCCGGATACACCCGAACGGCCCAGTGTTCATCAGCTCTTCTTGACCAGTTTGCCGTCCGGGGCGACCGCGAACCACTCCTCGTCGACGCCCTGACCGTTCAGGTCACCGGCGACCTGGTCTCCCACGTAGTAATAGAGCGGCCACTTTCCGTACACGGCCTGTGAGCTCTCCTCGACTTGCGAGATGAGCTGCGCGTCCGCCCCCTCTTTCGCATCCACTTTGGACTGTGCGGTGAGCGCGGGCCAGACGGCGATGCAGTCGGCGTCGCACGCGCTGGACTTGTTTTCATCCTTGGTGAATGCGTACAGCGTCCGTCCCGATTGGTCGACCAGGATCGGGCCCAGGTCGGACTGCGCGACCTTCACCTCGACGTTGACCGGCTGCGGCTGCTCCGGAGTTGCTTGCGGCGCCTCGTTTCCGCAGGCAGTGAGCACCGCGAGCAGTGCGGGTAACGCCAGCATTCCCATACGTGCGCGCATCTTCGTCTCCTAGCGGGGTGTCCTGTTCCGCCGTAGACACGTCCGCGGATGTCGTTCGGTTCACTAACGAACGAGTTGAACCGATCTGATCCGGCATCCGTGTCATGGGCGTCGGGTCCGCCAGACCCCCCGACTCCCACTGCGGAGCCTTGGAGTACACAACCCATGTCTGTCAACAAAATCGCTGCTGCCTGCGTTCTGGGCTCAGCAGTCGCGCTAGGCACGGTGACACCGGCGTTCGCCCAGGACGCGGTGACCGTGAAGATCACGAACCAGGCCGGCTACGAGGCCACCTTCTGCGCCGCCGACATCCTGGAGGGCCGTTGTCTGGACGGCGCCAAGAAGGGTGAGTCGCGCACCTTCACCGTGAAGCCCAAGAAGGGCACCCCGATCGAGGTCCGCGTCGTCGTGAAGAACGGCGGCTCGACCTTCCAGAACTTCACCGCCGACGGCCCGACCCTGAACATCGACGCGG
Source organism: uncultured Actinomycetota bacterium (assembly GCA_963766275.1). Lineage (GTDB taxonomy): Bacteria > Actinomycetota > Actinomycetes > Mycobacteriales > Pseudonocardiaceae > Lentzea. The sequence continues at coordinate 103,556 of CAVYAD010000033.1, read as the reverse complement.
GCGGCTCAGCAGCCCAGCCGACCGCCGCGAAGGCTGGTCAGGACCACGGCAACGGTCACGGCGGCCACGCCCCCGCGCCCACCCAGACCCAGCCCACTCCCGAGAAGCCCGCTCCCGCCCCCGCTCCGGTGAAGGGCAAGCCGTTCTTCTTCTCGGCCGACCTGGACGGCAAGCAGGAGGTCGCCACCCCCGGCGGCCCGGCCGTCGGTGACGCGGACGGTGCGGCCAAGGCGCTGCTCGAGGTACGCGGCGACCGCGTGACGTTCGCGCTGAACTGGAAGAACACCGCCCAGCTCACCCTCGGCCACATCCACCAGGGCGCGGCGGGCCAGAACGGCCCGGTGAAGGTCAACCTCTTCACCACCCCGATGCCCGAGACGCTCAACTCGGCCGCCGGCCAGACCGTCATCGACCCGAAGCTCGCCGAGGACATCCGCCGCAACCCGGCAGGCTTCTACGTGAACCTGCACAGCACCGACCGGCCGGGCGGCGCCGTCCGCGCCCAGCTCAAGCCGCTGGGCAAGAACGTGAACCCGCTCGACATCATCAAGGGCGGCAAGCTCCGCGCGTTCTCCAACGGCCGCAACGAGGTCCCGGTCCCGAACGGCCCGAAGGTCGGCGACCCTGACGGCCAGGCCGTGACGTTCGTGCAGCCCGCGGGCACCGGCGTCGACTTCTCCATCGCGTGGGTCAACATCGACGCCCCGACGCTCGGCCACGTCCACCAGGGCGCCAAGGGCGTCAACGGCCCGGTGAAGATCACGTTCTTCGGCACGGCCATCCCGAACGGCATCTTCGCGGTCTCCGGCACGGTCGCCGGCGTCGACAAGGCCGCGCTGGACGCGCTGAAGAAGTCACCGAAGGACTTCTACTCCAACCTGCACACGGCGGCGTCTGCCCGGCGGCGCGGTGCGCGGCCAGTTCACGTCTCACTAGAGACCAACTGAATAGAGGCGCCGCGACCGCGACCCCCGCCGGTCGCGGCGCCGTTCCTATCTGCCGACCAGTTCGACGGTCCTGCCCGCCCGGCGCGACTCGTCGACCCACTGGTCGATCGCCTGCCCGCAGGCCTGGTCCAGGTGCCGAACCCCGCTCAGATCCATCCGCACATGCTCACGGTCTTCCCGATCCAGCGCGTCGAGAAGCCGAGGCAGCCTCAGGAACGTCGCGTTCCCACGCAGGGCGACACCGTCCGTGGTGATCACGACCGACAGGCGGGACACATCCCACGCCGTCTTCACGATCGCGGCCAGCAACCCGACCAGCGTGCCGGTCAGCAGGTCCGTGGCCACGATGAGCCCGGCGGTCAGGACGAGCACCGCCCCTTCCGCCTTGTCAGTGCGCCACAACGCCACGACCTGCTTGATGCCGAGCAGCTTCCACCCGGCGTGCACCAGCACCGCCGCCAGCACCGCGACCGGGATCAACGCCAGCAACCCCGGCAGCAGCACGACGAACAGCAACAACCACACACCGTGCAACACCCGCGCGGCCTTGGTTTTCGCTCCCGCCGACACGTTCGCCGCACTGCGCACGATCACCGCCGTCATCGGCAACGCCCCGAGCAGACCGCAGATCGTGTTGCCCAGCCCCTGCGCGACCAGCTCACGGTTGTACCGCGTGCGCGGCCCGTCGTGCATCCGGTCCACCGCCGCCGCGCTGAACAGGCTCTCCGCCGACGCCACCAGTGCGAACACCACCGCGCTGCCCAGGATCCCGGTGCCCAGCAACGAGAAGTCCGGCAACCGCACGTCCTGCGCCAGCTCGCCGACCTCGATCCGCGCCACCGACAGGCCGAACGCCTCGGCCGCGACCGTGCAGGCCACCACGCCGATCAGCACGCCCGGCACCGCCCGCCACGCGAACCACTGCCACAGCAACATGATCACGATGGTCGCGACGCCGATCGCCAGGGCGGCAGGCGTGATCGCGAGGTCCACCACCCCACGATCTTCGCACCGGTCTCCGCCGGTGCTCGTGCTCCACCAACGGATAGAGCTGGCCAAGTAACAACACCAGCCCGATACCGGCGAGCATGCCCTGCACCACCGACGGCGAAATGGCCCGGAACCACCGCCCGCACCGCGCCAGCCCCAGTGCCACCTGCACCAGCCCGGCACCGAGCACGATCAATCCCAAAGCCGGAAGCCCGTGGCGCGCAACAGCATCCGCCACCAGCACCGTCAACCCGGCCGCCGGCCCGCTCACCTGCATCGTGCTTCCCGGCAACAGCCCGACGACCAGGCCGCCGACCACTCCGGTCACGATGCCGAGCTCGGCAGGCACCCCGGACGCCACCGCCACGCCTACACACAGCGGCAGCGCCACGAGGAACACGACGACCGATGCGCCGAGATCGGCCCAATACCTCTTCATCACCTGGGTTTTCCTTACAGCGGAAGAAAGGCGTGCTCGGCACACGCGGAGACCTCAGCGGTCTCGATGTCGTAGAACCACCCGTGCACCCGCAACTGGCCGCTAGCCACCCTCTCGGCAACGAACGGGTACTCCAGCAGCACCCCGAGCTGCGCGCGAACGTGCTCCTGCCCCTCTGCACGCATCGCCGGGTCCTGCGGCGCGCTGTTCCTACGCCGTTGGCGCGGCATCAACCACCCCCGCATCGCCGGCAGATGATCGATCGCCGCACCGTGCAACGCCGTCACCGCACCACAGTGCGAATGCCCGCACACCACGATCTCGCTGACCCCGAGCTGCAACACCGCGAACTCGATCGTCGCCATCTCACTGGACGGCTTGCTCAACGAGTACGGCGGAATCACGTTCCCCGCCGTCCTCAGCTCGAACAACGTCCCCGGTTCCGCCCCGGTGATCGCCGCGGGCACGATCCGCGAGTCCGCACACGTGATGAACAGCGCCGTGGGCCGCTGCCCCTGAGCCAACTTCTTCCCCACCGCACGCGACCGTGACCTGGCGTGCGCGCGGGCATGCTGAACAAAGCGATGGAAGTCCATAGGATCCCTCACTGCTAAGAAAGGCGTTCAGTTGATCGGGCTGTGCCGCCTCGACGGCGGGGACCGATCAGTTCCGGAACACCTGCAGCGCGGACGGTGTGCGCCAAACCGCTATGGGCTCGGCCGCAGACACCAGCACAACCCCGACCACCAGCCGAGGCGCGACAACCGCCACCTCAGCCGGCCGACGGACAACAGTCGAGACACGCTCCACGGCCGCGGTCAACACCCGCAGCCGCCCAGTCTCCCGCTCCTCGCGAGGCGCCTCTTCCTTCGGCGCCGACGTCTTGGACTTCGGCGGCGGCGCACCGATCGACACGGGCGTGACCGCCGGCGCCAGCACCGCACACAGGGCGACCACGACCGCAAGCAGAACGCCGCGCATGGCCCACCCCCAAACCGAGTTGATCTACATCCAGTTTCACCCGAAAAGGCCGCGAGGCACACCGGTCAGGGTGCATTCCACCGCTTCAAGGAGCAGATTCACCCGAAAGAACTCCGTGTATCACGGAAGGTTCGGCGAGCAGAACGCGTCAGTCGCGCAACGGCCGCAACGAGAACCGGTCGTAGAACAGCCCCGGCGCCCTGCCCTCGGCGAGTTGGGCGAGCTCGAAACCGATGCGCTGCCACTCCTGGCCCGCGACGCCCTCCGTCACGTATCCGGTGGCCTCGCGTTCCACCCCGCCGAGCGGGTGCCGATCGACGAGGTAGGCGTCCACGCCCAGGTCGCCGAGACTTTGCCGGTTCAGCACGCGGCCGATGGGAAGGCCGTACTGGGCGTCGCGGATCGGGGGTGCGCCGCGGTAGTCGACGAAGTTCCAGCCACTGTGTTCGACGAGGTCGCCGGAGACGTTGACGACCCGTGAGTCGTTGCGCGCGGACGGGAAGACCAGGCCCTGGTAGCCACGCCTGCGCAGCTCGTGGCCGACGGCGGCGTGGAACAGCTCGCCGCCCAGCTCGGGGAAGATCATGGCGCTCAGCGTCGAGATGAAGTCCACGGTGGACTCGTGGCGGGTACCGGCGAACCGGGCCCGCGCGTTGATCACCTCAGTCTCGACGAGCTCGGCGCAGAAGAACTCCCGGTGCGACTCAAGCCGCAGATCCAGGCAGTCGGGCACGGTGACTTCGCGGATCGCGAGCGGGCACAGCGCCGGGAAGTCGAGGAACTCCTGTGCCTCTTGGGTTTCGTGCACCGTGGCGTATGCGCGCATCGGGATGACGGAGAGAAAAGGCAGGCCGCTGTCGAGTGTTCGCGAAGCCGCGGCGCGGTAACCGGAGTCCGGGGACTCCGCCACGAAGCCACGCAGGGACTCGACGAAGTCGGCCGCGCCGGGATGGCTGCTGGTGTCGAACCCCGACGGGAACACGCGGCCGCTGAGCCGTCCGCTCCAGTAGGTCATCAGCTCGAAGCACATGGTTCCGGAGTCGTCGCCCGACCCGTCCAGGCACACCGAGTGGTAGCGGCTGACCGGGAGGTCCGGTCCGCCGGCGAAGCGCCTGCGGCGGCCCGGTTCCACCTCGTAGAAGCCCGTCGAGGTGATCACCCGGCCGACGCCGAGGGCACGGTGGGCGTCGACCTGGTTCTCGAACTCTGGGAAGCAGCGGGCGAACACCTCACGAAAGTGCTCGTCGCCCAACGCCGGGTTGAGCTGCTTCACGTGTCCGGTGAACACACCGCGCATGGTTGCCCCCTCGCCAGGGGATTCGTGGTCCAAGCACGGCCCGTTACAAGGCGAACGCCCCGATCGACGTCATTGTCGGCCGGGGCGTCATGCTGCTGCCAGAGGTCGGACGCCGTTGTCAGACCACAGCAAGCGGAAGCAGGTTCGGGATCACCGGCGAAGGCAGGTTCGACGACCCCGTGAGGAACTTGTCCACGGAATGCGCCACCGACCGCCCCTCGGCGATCGCCCACACCACCAGCGACGCGCCCCGATGCGCGTCACCGCAGACGAACACGCCAGGCGCGGTCGTCTGCCAGTCGGATCCACAGGAAATGGTGCTGCGCGAGGAAAGCGTGATGTCCAGGTCGTCGAGCAACCGCATCCGCTCGACACCTTCGAAACCGATCGCGAGCAGCACCATGTCCGCGGGCAGCACCTCGACCTCGTCGGACAGCGGCACCACCGAACGACGGCCGGACGAGTCCTTCTCGACGCGCACCTGCTGGAGCTCGATCGCGCGCACGTGGCCGGCCGAGTCGCCCACGAAACGCTTGACGGCCACGGCGAAGCGGCGTTCGCCTGCTTCCTCGTGCGCGGGGTAGGTGCGCAGGATCCACGGCCACACCGGCCAGGGCGAGCGGTCGTCGTCGCGCACGGTCGGCGGCGTCGGGTACTGGTCGAGCTGCGTGACCGACAGCGCGCCTTCACGAGTCGCCGTGCCGTAGCAGTCGGCGCCCGTGTCGCCGCCACCGATCACGATGACGTGCTTGCCCTCGGCCGAGAACGGAGACGGCCCGTCGCCCTCGACGGCGCGGTTCGCGGGCACCAGGTGCTCCATCGCGAGGTGAACGCCGTCAAGCTCGCGGCCCGGAGTGACCCGATCGTCGCGGCCACGCAGGGCGCCCACTGCCAGCACCACGGCGTCGAACTCGACGCGCAGCTGCTCGACGGTGATGTCGACGCCGACCTCGCAGCCGGTCACGAACTTGGTGCCCTCACGGCGAAGCTGCGAGAGCCGCCGGTCGAGGACCTTCTTCTCCATCTTGAACTCGGGGATGCCGTACCGAAGCAGGCCACCGAGCCGGTCATCCCGTTCGTACACGACGACTTCGTGTCCGGCGCGGGTCAGCTGCTGCGCGGCGGCGAGACCGGCGGGGCCGGAGCCGACGACGGCGACGCGCTTGCCCGAGGACACGGTCGCCTGGGACGGCTGCACGTAGCCGTTCTCCCAGGACATGTCCGCGATGGTCTCCTCGACGCGCTTGATCGCGACGGCGCCACCGGCATCGGCGGAGATCGAGAGCACGCACGCGGCCTCACACGGCGCCGGGCACAACCTGCCGGTGAACTCCGGGAAGTTGTTGGTGGCGTGCAGGCGGTCCGAGGCGAGCTCCCAGTCGCCGCGGCGGACCAGGTCGTTCCACTCGGGGATCAGGTTGCCGAGCGGGCAGCCCGCGGTTCCGCTGTGGCAGAACGGGATGCCGCAGTCCATGCAGCGCGTGGCCTGCGTGCGGACCGCGTCGTTGCGCTTGGCGGGGTCCTCGTGGAGGTAGACCTCGTTCCAGTCCTTCAGCCGGTCCGGCTTGGGCCGCTTCGGCGCGTCGGACCGGGAGTGCTTCATAAAACCCTGTGGGTCAGCCACGAGACGCCTCCATCACAGCCTGCTCGACGTCCCGGCCCTCGGCGCGAGCGAGGCGCATTGCCTCCATCACGCGCTGGAAGTCACCGGGCATGACCTTCGTGAACGCACCGGCTCGCCGAGTCCAGTCACCGAGCAACGAAGCCGCGACGGCGGAGCCGGTCAGCTTGTGGTGCTTGGTGATGGCGTCCTTGAGCCAACGCAGGTCCTCGGCAGTGAGGCGCTGCAGGTTGACCATCTCCTGGTTCACCGAAAGGGGATCCAGGTCGAGCACGTACGCGATGCCGCCGGACATGCCGGCCGCGACGTTGCGACCGGTCGGCCCGAGCACGACGGCCCGGCCACCGGTCATGTATTCGAACGCGTGGTCGCCGACGCCCTCGGCGACGAGGGTCGCGCCGGAGTTGCGGACGCAGAAGCGTTCGCCGACGCGGCCACGCAGGTAGATCTCGCCGGACGTGGCGCCGTAGCCGATCACGTTGCCCGCGATGACCTGCAGCTCCGCCCGGAACGGCGCGTCGTCGTGCGGACGGACGATGATCCGGCCGCCGGACAGGCCCTTGCCCACGTAGTCGTTGGCGTCGCCGACCATCTCCAGCGTGATGCCGCGCGGCAGGAACGCGCCGAGCGACTGGCCGGCCGAACCGGTGAGCTTCACATGGATCGTGTCGTCTTCCAGGCCCTCGCCGCCGTAGCGGCGGGTGACCTCGGCGCCGAGCAGCGTGCCGACCGTGCGGTTGACGTTGCGGACCGGCAGCTCCAGGTTGACCTGGTGCGCGTCCTCCAGCGCCGCCTCGGCGAGCTGGATGAGCGTGCGGTCCAGGGCCCGGTCCAGGCCGTGGTCCTGCTCGCGGACCCGGCGCTTCGCCGTCGGGTACGGGGTTTCCGGCACCTCGAACACCGGCTCCAGGTTGAGCCCCTCGGTCTTCCAGTGCTCGATCGCGTCGTTCTTGTCGAGCAGCTCGGCGTGGCCCACGGCCTCGTCGATCGTGCGGAAACCGAGCTCTGCGAGGAGTTCACGGGCTTCCTGCGCGATGAACTCGAAGAAGTTCACCACGTGGTCGGCCTGGCCGGTGTAGCGGGCGCGCAGGTCGGGGTTCTGCGTGGCGACGCCGACCGGGCACGTGTCCAAGTGGCAGACGCGCATCATCACGCAGCCCGCGACGATCAGCGGTGCCGTCGCGAAGCCGAACTCTTCCGCACCAAGCAAAGCAGCGACCACGACGTCGCGACCCGTACGCATCGCACCGTCGACCTGCACGGTGATGCGGTCGCGCAAACCGTTGAGCAGCAACGTCTGCTGGGTCTCGGCGAGCCCGATCTCCCACGGCGTGCCTGCGTGCTTGAGCGAGTTCATCGGCGAAGCGCCGGTGCCGCCGTCGTAGCCGGAGATCAGCACGACGTCCGCGTGCGCCTTGGCCACACCCGCCGCGACCGTGCCGACGCCGATCGAGCTGACCAGCTTCACGTGGACGCGGGCCTGCTCGTTCGCGTTCTTCAGATCGTGGATGAGCTGCGCGAGGTCTTCGATCGAGTAGATGTCGTGGTGCGGCGGCGGCGAGATGAGCCCGACGCCGGGCGTCGAGTGCCGGGTCCGCGCGATCCACGGGTAGACCTTGAAGCCGGGCAGCTGGCCGCCCTCGCCGGGCTTGGCGCCCTGCGCCATCTTGATCTGGATGTCCGTGGCGTTCACGAGGTACTCGCTCGTGACACCGAACCGGCCGCTCGCGACCTGCTTGACCGCGGAACGGCGCTCCGGGTCGTAGAGGCGCTCGCGGTCCTCGCCGCCCTCGCCGGAGTTCGACCGGCCGCCGAGGCGGTTCATCGCGATGGCAAGGGTCTCGTGCGCCTCCGCCGAGATCGAGCCGTACGACATGGCGCCGGTGTTGAAGCGCTTGACGATCGAGCTCACCGGCTCGACCTCGTCGATCGGGATCGGCGTGCGGCCCTCGGTGCGGAACCCGAACAGGCCACGCAACGTGCCACCCTGCCGGGAGATGCGCTCGACCTCCGCCGTGTACTGGCGGAAGACGTCCTCCTTGCGCGTCTTCGTGGCGTGCTGCAACAGGAACACCGTCTCCGGCGTGAACAGGTGCAGCTCGCCCTCGCGGCGGTAGGAGTACTCGCCGCCGACCTCAAGCCGCCGGTGCACGCGGTCGGTCGGGTTCTCCGGGTGCGCACGACGGTGCCGCACCGCGACTTCCTCGGCCAGCACGTCCATCGCGACGCCGCCGAGCTTGGACTGCGTGCCGGAGAAGTACTCGTCCAGCAGCTCGTTCGACAGGCCGACCGCCTCGAAGACCTGCGCCGCGGTGTAGGCGCCGACCGTCGAGATGCCCATCTTCGACATGATCTTCAGGACACCCTTGACGAGCGCCTTGACGTAGTTGCGGATCGCCTTGTGCGCGGGCACGCCGCTGATGGCGCCCTGGCTGATCAGGTCCTCGATCGTCTCGAACGCGAGGTACGGGTTCACCGCGGCGGCGCCGTAGCTCAGCAACGCGGCGACGTGGTGCACCTCGCGGCAGTCGCCGGACTCGACGACGAGCGCGACCCGCAGACGTTCCTTGGTGCGCACGAGGTGGTGGTGCACCGAGGAGACCAGCAGCAGCGACGGGATCGGCGCCATCCGGTGGTCGGAGTCGCGGTCGCTCAGCACCAGCGTGCGCGCACCGTTCGCGATGGCCTCCGACGCCTCACGACGCACCCGCTCGATGGCCTCGGTCAGCGCCTCGCCGCCACCGTCCACCTCGTACAGTCCGGACAGGACGGTGCAGGCGAAGCCCGGCAGGTCGCCGTCGTCGTTGATGTGGATGAGCTTCGCGAGCTCGTCGTTGTCGATGACCGGGTAGTCGAGCGTCACGTGGCGGCACGACACCGGGCCGGGGTCCAGCAGGTTCTGCTCAGGACCCATCACGCGCGAGACGGACGTGACGATCTCTTCGCGGATCGCGTCCAGCGGCGGGTTCGTGACCTGCGCGAAGTTCTGGACGAAGTAGTCGTAGAGCAACCGGGAACGCTGGCTCAGCGCCGCGACCGGCGTGTCCGTGCCCATCGAGGCGAGCGGCTCCATCCCCATGATCGACATGGGCGTGAGCAGGATCCGCAGCTCCTCCTCGGTGTAACCGAAGGTCAGCTGGCGGCGCACGACCGACTCGTGGCTCTGCACCACGTGCTCACGGTCCGAGAGGTCGGCCAGGTCGAGCAGACCCGCGTGCAGCCACTCGTCGTACGGCAGCTCGGAGGCCAGCGTCGACTTGAACTCCTCGTCGTCGACGATGCGGCCCTGCTTGGTGTCCACCAGGAACATGCGACCGGGCTGCAGCCGCCCCTTCGCGACCACCTGGTCGGACGGCACGTCGAGCACACCGGTCTCGGACGCCAGCACAACCCGGCCGTCCGCGGTCTGCCACCAACGCGCCGGACGCAGGCCGTTGCGGTCGAGCACCGCACCGACGAGCTCGCCGTCGGTGAACGTCACACACGCCGGACCATCCCACGGCTCCATCAGGCTCGCGTGGAACTGGTAGAACGCACGGCGCTTCGGATCCATCGTCGCGTGGTTCTCCCACGCCTCCGGGATCATCATCAGCACCGCGTGCGGCAGGCTGCGGCCACCGAGGTGCAGCAGCTCCAGCACCTCGTCGAAGCTCGCGCTGTCCGACCCCTCGGGGTCGCAGATCGGGAAGAGCCGCGCGAGGTCGCCCGGGATGAGATCGCTCTCCAGCAACGCCTCACGGGCGCGCATACGGTTCCGGTTGCCACGCACGGTGTTGATCTCACCGTTGTGCGCCACGAACCGGAACGGGTGCGCGAGCGGCCACGAGGGGAACGTGTTCGTGGAGAAACGGCTGTGCACCAACGCGATCGCCGTGTAGAGGCGCTCGTCGTGCAGGTCAGGGAAGAACGCGGGCAGCTGCTCGGTCGTCAGCATTCCCTTGTAGACGATCGTGCGCGCCGACAGCGACGGGAAGTACACACTGCCTTCGTGCTCGACCCGCTTGCGCAGGCAGAATGCGAGCTGATCCAGCCCGATCCCGGCCTCGTTCCGCGTGCCCTTGACGAACAACATCGCGAAATGCGGCGCCACCGACATCGCGGTCGGACCGACATTCGCCTTCTCCGGATCGACCGGCACTTCGCGCCAGCCGAGCAGTTCGAGGTTCTCCTCGATCGCAATCCGCTCGATTTGTTCTTGAGCGGCCTTGCGTTCTTCGGCCTCAAACGGAAGGAAAGCGATTCCCGCCGCGTACTGCCCGCGTTCCGGCAGGTCGAACTCGACGACCGCGCGCAGGAACTCGTCGGGCAGCTGCAGGAGAATGCCCGCACCGTCGCCCGACGTGGGCTCGGCGCCCGCGGCGCCACGATGCTCCAGGTTTGCCAGTGCTGTCAGCGCATCAACGACGATGCCGTGCGAACGCCTGCCCTGAATATCGGCCACCATGGCGACGCCACAGGCATCGCGCTCATCAGCCGGGTCGTAAAGACCCTGGGGGCCGGGGATGGCGGAGAAGATCACTTCGCAGACCTCCTTCGTCGTCCTCGCGTAAAGAACTAAAGTCCTCGTGCTCAGACCTCGAACCAACAGGTGGGAGCACGGGACGACGATGGCCCGCGTGTTGACGCGACTTTAACAGCCGCGAAACCCAGGGACACCCGCCAATGGGTGATCTAGGTCATGGATGTGTAACGATTCCCCACTGCGGAGCGACATTGCGGCCAACGTCGGCGTTCGTTACAGCCGGGTTAGCGTAACCGAACGTTCAACGTCGGCCAGCCCGATGAGAGTTGCGCGACATTCACGTGTTGACACTGGTTCCGCTGGGTATCCGGCCGTTTTGGCTGTTCAGCCCGCTATCGTCTCAGTTAGCGGACGCTCACGTCTGACCGCTCGTAGTCGTGCGCACACACTGTCCACTCCGCGCAACGCCGGATTGTTGACGGTCAAACGAAACCGAGGTCCCACTCTCCCCGCGCCGCATGCGGGAAGAGCAGGACCTCGGCATACATGAGGCCAGGTCACGTAGCCGGAGACGGGGAGAGACGCTCCCGGCCACGGACGTTCCTAGTGAGCCGCCGCAGCCGCCGACTTCGCCTCGGACTCCGCGTGCTGCTTCGACAGCAGGTCGTCCACGTCGACCAGGTCGGGGTTGTCCAGCACCTCGCGCAGACGGTCCTTGTCGAGCCCCTTCTGCCAGGCGGCGACGACCAGGGAGCCGACACCGTTGCCGATCACGTTGGTGATGGCGCGGGCCTCCGACATGAAGCGGTCGATGCCGACGATCAGCGCGATGCCGACCGCGGGGATGGCGGAGTGGGCCTCGAAGGCCTGCAGCGAGGCGGCCAGGGTGACGAGGCCGGCGCCGGTGACGCCCGCGGCGCCCTTGGAGGCGATGAGCATGAACAGCAGCAGGCCGATCTGCACGCCGAGCGACACGTCGTGGCCGGTGGCCTGGGCGATGAAGATGGCGCCCATGGTCAGGTAGATGCAGGTGCCGTCGAGGTTGAACGAGTAACCGGTCGGGATGGTGAGGCCCACGACCGACTTCTGCGCGCCGGCGGCCTCGAGCTTGACCATCATGCGCGGCAGCACCGACTCGCTGGACGACGTGCCGAGCACGATCAGGATCTCGTCCTTGATGTAGCGCAGGAACTTCAGCAGGCTGAAGCCCGCGATCTTCGAGACGATGCCGAGCACGACGATCACGAACAGGATGCAGGTGACGTAGAACGAGCCCATCAGCCACAGCAACTTGCCGAGGATGCCACCACCGAACTTGCCGACCGTGTAGGCGATGCCGCCGAACGCACCGATCGGCGCCGCGTACATGACGATCTTGATGATGCCGAACATGACCTTGGCGAGCGTGTCCATCGCGGACACGACCTTGGCGCCGCGCTCGCCCATGCCCGCCACCGCGACGGCCACCAGGATCGCGACGACGAGCACCTGGATGAGCTGCCCGTCGGTGAACGCGCTGACGAACGACTTCGGCACCAGGCTGAGGATGAAGCCGGTGACGCCGGTCTCGGCGCTCGCCGCGGACTTCAGCGTGGCGTCGGCCGCGCTCGCGTTCAGCTGGATCTCACCGCCGTGGTGGCCCGGCTGTACGACGTTCACGACGATGAGGCCGATGGCGAGCGCCACCGTGGTCATGCCGGTGAAGTAGAGGATCGTGCGCAACGCCAGGCCGCCGGCCTTGGCAAGGTTCCCGAGCCCGGCGATGCCGACGATGATCGTCGCGAAGATGGTCGGCGCGATCACCACCTTCACCAGGTTGACGAAGAGGTCGGCGAGCCACTTCATCTCGGACGCCTGTTTGGGGAACAGGAACCCAACAGCTGCGCCCAGCACGATCGACACCAGCACCCAGAAATAGAGGTGCTTGTAGATCGGCTTGCGGCCTGTGGTCGTCGTCGCCACGGTTCCTCCTCGAACCTCGTGTTGGGAGTGAGGGTGAGCCGCGCCACCGGCAGCTACAAGCCGACACACGGAAACTTCAGACAGCTCTGACGTAACGGCTAGTCTTTATCGGTGTCGCTCAGTCGTCGCACGCTTCTGCTAGGGGCAGCCCTGGCTCTCACCGGGTGCACCCAGCGCAAGGTCGAGGCGCCCGCGCGACTCGTGCTCGCGACGGGCCCCGACGGCGCCGTGTTCCGTGAGATCGGCTCGGCGCTCACGAAGGTGCTCGCCGAGCAACTGCCCGGCACCGAGGTGATCGCGCGGCCGACCAACGCGTCCGTGGAGAACCTCAACCTGCTGGCGAGCGGACACGCCGACCTCGCGCTGTCCTCTTTGGACCCCATCGACAAGCCCGAGAACGTCCGTGCGGTCGGGCGGCTCTACGACAGCTTCATGCAGATCGCGGTGCGCAAGGAGTCCCCGATCAAGTCTTTCGCCGACCTGGCGGGAAAGCGGGTCTCACTCGGCCCGGACGGCTCCGGCACCGAGTTCACCGCCACGCGGCTGCTGAACCTCTACGGCGTGTCCGCAATGGACGAACGCATGTCGCACACCGAAGCCTCCCGCAGGCTCGCGGACGGCACGCTGGACGCGATGATGGCGTTGACCGGCATTCCCACCGACGCCATCGACAACATCAAGAACCGGGTGCGGCTGCTCGAACTGCCGGACGAGGCGATCGAGCTGTTCGGCGCGTTCCCCGGCCCGTACATCCCCGCGACCATCCCGCAGTCGGTGTACGACCCGGTTCCGGCGACCAGGACGTTCGCGGTGCCGAACCTGCTGCTGGCGCACGAGTCGCTGAGCGCGGACGTCGTCGAGGTCGTGACCCGGACCGTCTTCACCGAGACGGCGCGGATCGTGGAGGGTCACCCGGAGGCATCCCGGATCAACGTCCGGACGGGCATCGCCACCGGCAAGGTGCCGTTGCACGACGGCGCCATGCGCTGGTTCCGGTCCGTCAAACGCTGAGGGCGATCTTCACGTCCAGGCCGGGGCCGGCGTCGTGCAGGGTGAGCGTGCCGCCCGCCGACTCGATCAGCTCGGCGCAGATGGCGAGCCCGAGGCCGGTGCCAGGCACGTTCTGATGCTTGGTGGCGCGCCAGAACCGCTGCAGCGCCTGCTCCCGTTCCGCGCCGTCGAGCCCGTCGCCGTTGTCGATCACGTGCAGCTCGCCCTGGGAACCGGTGATCCGCACCTCGGTCGCGTTCGCGAGCCGGATGGCGTTGCTGACCAGCTCGTCCAGCACGCTGCCAAGGCCGCCGGGCGGTTCCTGCATGCTCAGGCCGCTGGGCACGTCGATGGTGAGCGCGATGCCCGACTTGCTCGCGAGCGCCCGCCAACCGGCATTGTGCGTCGCGAGCAGCTGATCGATCTCGACGGGTTCGGTGTCGCGCGCGCTGTCGAGCCGGGTCGCCGCGAGCAGGGTGTCGAGCACGCGGCCCATCTCCTCGGCCTCGTCGACGGCGATCGAGTGCGCTTCCCTGCCGTGGTCGGACCGCACGTGCGGCTCGAGGTTGTCGACGGCGAGCCGCAGGCTGGCCAGCGGGTTGCGCAGCTGGTGCGATGCGTCGGCCACGAACGCCTTCTGCCTGTTCAGAGCTTTACCGACCACGTCGACCATCGTGTTGAAGCTGCGCGCGAGCCTCCTGAGCTCGGGCGGCCCGCCGATCTCGTCCGCCCGCACGTCCAGGTTCCCCTGCGCCACCGCCGCGGTCGCCTCGTCGAGCCGGCGAACCGGCCGCAGCACCCACCGCGACATCGGCCAGGCCGCCGCGACCACCGCCAGCATCGGCCCGAGCCCGGCCAGCGCCATCAGCCCCCACTGCCGCAGCACCTCGGTCCGCAGTGAGCCCGTCGGCGAGATCGTGACGACAGCCGCCACCACCTCGCTGTCCCGCCCGACGGGTTCGACCACGACCATCGGGCCGGTCTCCCACGGCCACCCCGCGTAGTCGGGTTCCGGCCGGAAGCCGCTGAGCGCCTGGTTGAGGCCGAGGTTGACCAGCGCGCCGTGCGGGTCGAAGCTCGAGTCGTTCGAGAGGATCACCCGGCGGTCCGCGCTGACCAGTGCGACGGTGAAGCCGTAGACCTCCTCGTACCGGTCGATCTCGTCCCGCAGCGCCGCCGTGCGGTTGGACTGCAGCGCGCTCTCGCCGATCGACGCGAACCGGCTGGCATCGCTGAGCCGGTCGAGGTAGGTGGCCTGCGTTTCCTGCTGCACCACCGCGGACGCGAGCGGAATACCGAGCGCGGCGCCCAGCGCGATGAGCAGTGGAACGGTGATGACGAGCAGCCTTCGCAGCATCAGCCGCCGTCACTGGTCAGTCGCATTGGGGCACCTCCGGCGTTCATCATCCGGTAGATCCGCCGTGTGGCGCAGTGCGTGTTCCTCAACTCACTCTAGGTCGCGAGGCGGTAGCCCACGCCACGCACGGTCTCGATCTTGACGTGCCCGCCGAGCTTGCCGCGCAGAGCCGCGATGTGCGTGTCCAGCGTCCGTGACGGCGCCTCCCAGTGCGCCTGCCACACCTGGTCGACGATGAAGTCCCTGCTCACCACGTCCCCCGCCCGCGCCGCCAACAGTGCGAGCAGGTCGAACTCCTTGCGGGTCAACGACAGCTGCACGCCGTCCAGCGTGACGGCACGCGTCGGCAGCGAGATGCTGAGCGCGCCGATCTGGATCGGGCCTTCGTCCTCGGGTTCTGCGCGATGCGCGCGCGTACGGCGCAGCACTGCCTCGATGCGCGCCAACAGTTCTGACGTGCCGAACGGCTTCACCACGTAGTCGTCGGCGCCCGCGCGCAGACCGAGGACGCGTTCACGTTCCTCACCGCGCGCGGTCACCGTGATCACGGCGGTGCCAGGACGGTGCCGCAGTTCGCGCAGCACGTCCAGGCCATCGCCATCGGGCAGACCGAGGTCGAGCAGCACCACGTCCGCGGGCGCCGCACGCAGCGCATCCGCCGCGGTGGCCACTCGATGAACCTCGTAGCCGGCGTGCCGCAACGCGATCAGCAGGCCTCTGGCCACCCGGTCGTCATCTTCGACGACGAGCACGCGCACGTGGTCACTCCGGTTTGACGGACTCCACCTGGGAGTCGCTCTTGTCCTTGTCCGCGACGTCCTTGTTCACGACGTCCTTGTCCGCGACAACGTCGATCGCGCCTTCGTCGTCAGCGGGCTTCTCTGCTTCCGGTTCGTCTCCGGCGGGTTCCTCCGCCGGTCGCAGCACCGCGAGATCCTCACGTGGTCCACGCGACTTGGCGATCACGAGGTAGGCGATCGCGCCGAGGAAGACCAGCACCGACACGAACACGTTCACGCGCTGACCGAAGATCAGCGTCGCCTCGTCCGTGCGCATGATCTCGATCCAGAACCGGCCCGCCGTGTAGCCCGCGACGTACACCGCGAACGCCCGGCCGTGGCCGAGCCGGAACTTCCGGTCCGCCCACACCACCAGCGCGGCGACACCGAGGTTCCACAGCAGCTCGTAGAGGAACGTCGGGTGCACGACCTGGATCGGCGTGTGGTCGATCGCGACGCCGGCCAGCGCGTCCTCGCGCCCGTCCTGCGTGACCCTGCGGTAGATCTCCAGACCCCACGGCAACGTCGTGTCGCCGCCGTAGAGCTCCTGGTTGAAGTAGTTGCCGAGACGGCCGACGGCCTGCGCCACGACGATCGCGGGAGCCACGGCGTCCGCCATCGCGGGCAGCGGGATGCCCTTGCGCTTGCAGCCGATCCAGGCGCCGACCGCACCGAGCGCGATCGCACCCCAGATGCCGAGGCCGCCGTTCCAGATCTCCAGTGCCGCGAGCGGGTTCTTCGCCCGGCCCGAAGTACTTCTGGTAGTCGGTGATGACGTGGTACAGCCTGCCGCCGACCAGGCCGAACGGCACGGCCCACACGGCCATGTCGGTGACCTCGCCCTTGATGCCACCTCTGGCGACCCAACGACGCTCACCCCACCAGATGGCGATGATGATTCCGGCGATGATGCACAGCGCGTAGGCCCTGATCGGGAGCGGACCGAGGTACCAAACACCCCGGTCAGGGCTCGGAATCGTGGCCAGTACAGCGCTCAACCCGTTCAACACAGCGCCCACCGTACCGGTGGCCCCGTAAGCCTCTCGTTCGGACGCTCGATCGTTATCTCACGCGTCCGGCCTAGGGGGTTTGCAACGTTCCTTAGGGGGTTCGTGATCGCTGAGCCGAGATACTCGACGCGGTCTCGTGACGGTCTCGCGAAAGGTCGGACATGACGGTCCTGGTGGTCGGCGGCGGTATCGGTGGCCTGGCGGCAGCGCTCGGTCTCGCACAGGCCGGACATCGCGTGACAGTGCTCGAGTCGGCGGCGGTGTTCGAGGAGATCGGCGCGGGCATCCAGGTCGGACCGAACGGGTTCCGGATGCTCGACGCGCTGGGTGTGGGTGCGACGGTGCGGTCGCGGGCGGTGCATGTGGACGAGCTGCGGCTGCGATGCGGCATCTCCGGCCGTCTCATCTCCCACTTGCCTGTGGACGCGGACTTCGTCGAGCGTTTCGGCACGTACGCGGTGGTGCACCGCAACGACGTGCTCACGCCGTTGCTCGACGCGTGCCAGAACAACGAGCTCGTCGACCTACGCCCCAACAACGGCGTGGAGTCGTACACACAAGACAGCTCTGGTGTGACCGCCGTGCTGCGGTCCGGCTCCGTCGTGCACGGGTCGGCGCTGATCGGCGCCGACGGCCTGCGCTCGGCCGTGCGCCGCCAGCTCGTCGGCGACGGCGATCCCCAGGTCTCGGGCCACACCACGTTCCGCGCGGTCCTCCCCGCCGAGGACGTGCCGCACTCGTTGCGGGAGAACGTCGTCACCCTCTGGGCAGGCCCGCGCTACCACGTCGTCTGGTACGTGATCGCCGGCGGCCGGTACGTGAACCTGGTCGCCACCACGGACAACGGCGCCACCGAACCCATGACCGGCAAGCCCGTCGAGCACGCTGACGTGCTGCGGCACTTCTCGCCACTGTGCGACGGCGCCCGGCAGATCATGGAACTCGCCGGCGAGTGGCGCGCCTGGGTCCTGTGCGACCGCGCGCCGATCACGACCTGGCAGGACTCCCGCGTCGTGCTACTCGGCGACGCCGCCCATCCCGTGCTGCAGTACGCCGCACAGGGCGCCTGTCAGGCACTGGAGGACGCCGTGTGCCTGGCCTCGGCGTTCGATGCCCGTGACGTGGATGGTTCTTTTGCGCGATATGTGTCCGTGCGTTCGGAGCGGACCGCGCGCGTCCACCACGCTTCACGGGTCATGGGGCGGGAGGTCTACCACCCGGCTGGAACTGCCGCAGCCGCCCGTGACGCGATGTTCGCCGCGTGGAGCACGGCTGAACTTCACGACCAGCTGGAGTGGCTGTACGGCGTCAGAACTTGATGGTGACCGGGAACGGCCGTTCGATCCGCAGTTCGCCGTTCTCGCTGCGCGCGATCTCGACGTACTCGGTGCCCTGCAGTTCAAGCAGAACGGCTTCGGGGACGCGCGGCTCTGGGTCGACCATCAGGTAGTACGCGATACCGGCCTTGGCGTACAGACCGCGCTTCAGGCCTTCGTCGTTCAGCCGGGTGCTCGGCGAGAACACCTCACCGACGAGCACCACATCGGAGACCGGGAACATGACTCCCGCTTCCCGTGGCTTGACGACGGTGAAGTCCGGGATCACCAGGCGCCCGCTGGAGAGCAGGACGTTCAGCTCGATCGTCGTCTGAAGCTCGCGCGGACAGGCGGCGCGAAGGGCGGCCGCGGCATCGAACACCAGGTTCTGGTGCCGATACGAACCGAGCGGGCTCACGAGAAGCATCCCGTCGACGAGCTCGACGCGTTGACTGTTGTCCTCGGGCAAGGACAACACGTCATCGAGCGACCACGGACCCACGTGCCTGGGCAACAGGTACTCGGTTGGCGCCGTTTCAGCTGGAGCCGCCACTGGGCATCACCTCCGAAAGCCGCCCGACGCCTACCAGTGTGGCACGCCGAGCGGATAGCTGGCTTGTACATGCCGCCACATTCGCAGGTCACACCGACAGTTCCGGGGCGTTTTGACCCCAATCGAACTCGGATTCACTCGATCAGGTGTTCGATTCCGTGTCATGCTTGTGGCGGAACCCCGCCAAGGGGCTCGGCAGGTCAGACGGTGGCTGCCGCCGAGCGCACGCCCTTGGCCAGGTCCGCGGTCAGTGCACGCACGGCACCATCACCCTCGGCCACGGCAGACACGAACGCCGAACCGACGATGACGCCGTCCGCGAACGGCGGCCAGCTCGGCGGCCTGGGCACCGGAGCGCACTCCGAGGCCGACGCCGACGGGCAGTGAGGTGTGCTCACGCACCCGCGCGACCAGCTCGGGAGCGGACTTCGACACCACGTCACGGGCGCCGGTGACGCCCATGACCGCGGTGGCGTACAGGAAGCCGGACGACGCACGCGCGGTCATCGTCGATGCGCTCCTACGTCGACGACGGCGCGACCAGGAAGATGCGGTCGAGGCCGTGCGCCTCGGAAGCGGACATCCAGTCGTCGGCCTCGTCCGGCACGAGGTCGGGCGTGATGATGCCGAGGCCACCGGCCGCGGCGAGGTCGCGCGCGAACGCGTCCACGCCGTACTTGCAGCACCGGGTTCCAGTAGGTCATCACGACCGCACGCCCACCCGCGGACGCGACCGACGAGACGACGTCGAACAGGTCGCGGACGCGGAAGCCCTCACGCAACGCCTGTTCGGCCGCCACCTGGATGGTCGGGCCGTCCATCACGGGGTCGGAGAACGGCACGCCGACCTCGACGAGGTCGCAGCCGGACTCGACCATCGAACGGAGGTAGTCCTTGGAACCATCGACCGTCGGGAAGCCCGCGGGCAGGTAGCCGATCAGAGCGGCACGCGACTCCGCACGCGCCGAGGCGAAAACATCTGCCAGAGAAGACATCAGGCCTGACCCCTGTCAGCGAGGCCGAAGTACTTCACGGCCGTGTCCATGTCCTTGTCACCGCGTCCGGAGAGGTTGACGAGCAGCAGGCCGTCCGGGCCGAGCGAGGGGCCCATCTTCAGCGCGCCCGCGAGGGCGTGCGCGGACTCGATCGCCGGGATGATGCCCTCGGTGCGGGAGAGCAGCGCGAAGGCCTGCATGGCCTCGTCGTCCGTCACCGGGAAGTACTCGGCGCGGCCGATGTCCTTCAGGTGCGAGTGCTCCGGGCCGACACCGGGGTAGTCGAGACCCGCGGAGATCGAGTGGGCCTCGGTGATCTGGCCGTCGTCGTCCTGCATCACGTACGACATCGCGCCGTGCAGTGAGCCGGGCGTGCCCGCGGTCAGGGTGGCGCCGTGGCTGCCGCTCTCCACGCCCGAGCCGCCGGGCTCGACGCCGACGAGGCGCACGTCCGTGTCGTCGATGAAGCCGTGGAAGATGCCGATGGCGTTCGATCCGCCGCCGACGCAGGCGACGACGGCGTCCGGCAGCCTGCCCGCCTGCTCCAGGATCTGCTCACGCGCCTCGATGCCGATGATCCGGTGGAAGTCGCGCACGAGCAGCGGGAACGGGTGCGGGCCCGCGGCGGTGCCGAGAAGGTAGTGAGTCTGGTCGACGTTGGTGACCCAGTCACGCAACGCCTCGTTGATCGCGTCCTTCAGCGTCCGCGACCCGGACTTCACCGGGATGACCTCGGCGCCGAGCAGGCGCATGCGGGCGACGTTGAGCGCCTGCCGCTCGGTGTCGACCTCGCCCATGTAGACGACGCAGTCGAGGCCGAGCAGGGCGCAGGCGGTCGCGGTCGCGACGCCGTGCTGGCCCGCGCCGGTCTCGGCGATCACGCGCTGCTTGCCCATGCGCTTGGTGAGCAGCGCCTGGCCCAGCACGTTGTTGATCTTGTGGGAGCCCGTGTGGTTCAGGTCCTCACGCTTGAGGAAGACGCGCGTGCCCGCGTGCTCGGCGAACTTCGGCGCCTCCGTCAGCAGGGACGGGCGGCCCGCGAAGTCCTTGAGCAGGCGCTTGAACTCGTTCACGAAGTCCGGGTCGATGCGCGCCTTGTCGTACTCGGTGGCCAGTTCGTCCACCGCGGCGATCAGGGCCTCCGGTACGAACCGGCCGCCCCACGGGCCGAAGTGGCCACGATCGTCGGGATCGTGCGGCGTGGGCGTGAACTGCCCCATCGGCTTGCTCCTCTAACGGCCCAAAATCAACGACTCGGCCTCGGGCACGCCGGATGTGAACCGGCGGTCACGAGCTTGTTCACGGCTGCCTTGGGGTCGCCGCTGGTGACCAGGCTTTCCCCGACGAGCACCGCATCGGCACCCGCACCGGCGTACGCCATCAGGTCGCCGGGACCGGTGACGCCCGACTCGGCGATCTTGATCGTCTCGAAGGGTAGTCCAGGAGCGATCCTGCCGAACACGTCTTTATCAATCTCCAGCGTGTGGAGGTTCCGCGCGTTCACGCCGATGACAGCCGAACCCGCTTCGAGCGCACGGTCGGCCTCCTCGGCCGTGTGCACCTCGACGAGTGCCGTCATGCCGAGCGACTCGACCCGGTCGAGCAGTGACGACCAGCGCGTTCTGCTCCAGCGCCGCCACGATCAGCAGCACCAGGTCCGCGCCGTGCATGCGCGCCTCGTGAACCTGGTACGGCGAGACGATGAAATCCTTGCGCAGCATGGGGATCTTCACCGTGCGGCGCACGGCGTCGAAGTCCGCCAAGGACCCGCCGAAGCGGCGTTGTTCGGTCAGCACGCTGATGACCGACGCGCCACCCGCCTCATAGGCGGCGGCCAGCTCGGCCGGCTCCGGGATCTCGGCCAGAGCGCCCTTGGAGGGGCTCCGGCGCTTGACCTCGGCGATGACACCCACATTTGGCCCGCGCAGCACCGACAGCACGTCGAGTGGAGGGGCGACTTTGGTCGCGCGCTCCTTGACGACGTCGAAGGACAACTGCGCCTCGCGAGCGGCGAGATCCTCACGCACACCTTCGAGGATCGATTCGAGAACCGTCACAGTCTTGCTCCCCTTCCCGCTATGGGGATGCTAACCCCGGCGGAGTAACGCCCCAGCCACCGGGGGTTCCGAGTTGACGCAGCTAGCCCGGGTTGTTCGCCCGTCACATGCACGAACATGGATGAATGATCTTCACTCGACCGTGTCAGGTCGACCGGCGGCCTTATCGTCGGTTGGATCATCGCCTCGCTCCAGCGCTCGCCACATGTCCGTCTCGGGGTCGTGCGCACGCGCCTGCTGCCCGCCCACGCCGATCTTGCGCATGCGGTGCCCGAACGCCACCTGAAGCGCGCCGGAGGCCGCCACGAGCACGCCACCGACCACCGCGAGCCAGTGACCGGAGAACGCCGCCGCGATGCCCACGACGATCAGCAGCGCGCCGAGGATCCGGCGCACGACGCCGCTGACCGCCACGGCGGCCGCGATGGCCGCGAGGCTCAGCAGCGCGATCGGCACGGACCCGGCGCCCCAGAAGGCACCCGCCGCGCCCACGAGCAGGAGCGCGGCGATCCACAGTGGACGGCTACCGGTCAACGGCGGGCGCCATCGTCTGTGCCGTGGCGATCGCGGCCAGGACCGCGCCCGCCTTGTTCAGGCACTCGTTGTCCTCGGACAGCGGGTCGGAGTCGGCCACGATGCCGCCGCCCGCCTGCACGTACGCCACCCCGTCGCGCACCAGCGCGGTCCGGATGGCGATCGCGGTGTCCGCGTCGCCCGCGAAGTCGAAGTAGCCGACAACGCCGCCGTAGAGGCCACGACGGGTGGGCTCCAGCTCCTCGATGAGCTCCATCGCGCGCGGCTTCGGCGCACCGGACAGCGTGCCCGCCGGGAAGCAGGCGGCGACCGCGTCGTAGGCCGTCTTGCCCTCCGCGAGCTCACCGGTCACGGTCGACACGATGTGCATCACGTGGCTGTAGCGCTCGACCTTGAAGAAGTCGACGACGTGCACCGAACCCGGCTTGCAGACCCGGCCGAGGTCGTTGCGGCCGAGGTCGACGAGCATCAGGTGCTCGGCGCGTTCCTTGTGGTCGGCGAGGAGGTCCTTCTCCAGGAGCGCGTCCTCCTCCGGGTCCTCGCTGCGCCAGCGGGTGCCCGCGATCGGGTGCGTGGTCGCCTTGCCGTCCCGCACCGTCACGAGCGCCTCGGGGCTGCTGCCGACGATGTCGAACCCGTCGAGACGCAGCAGGTACATGTACGGGCTGGGGTTCGTCGCGCGCAGCACCCGGTAGATGTCGAGCGCGTCTGCGTCCGTGTCGATCTCGAACCGCTGCGACACCACGACCTGGAACGCCTCGCCCGCCCGGATGGCCTCCTTGGCCTTCTCGACGGCCGCGAAGTGCTCGGCCTGCGTGCGCTTGCGCCGGAACTGCGGCTTCGGCCGGGAGAACACCGCGGCGGTCGGCGGCGCCGGCGTGTGCAACGCCGTGGTCATCTCGTCGAGCCGGCGCACCGCGTCGTCGTACGCGGCGTCGACGTTCTCCGGCGAGTTGTCCCAGTTGATCGCGTTCGCGATCAGCGTGACCGTGCCCTCGTGGTGGTCGAGCGCGGCCAGGTCGGTCGCGAGCAGCATCACCAGCTCGGGGATCTTCAGATCGTCCTCGGCGATGTTCGGCAGCCGCTCCAGCCGCCGCACCGCGTCGTAGCCGATGTAGCCGACCATGCCGCCGGTCAACGGGGGCATGCCCGGCAACGGGTCCGTGCGCAGCACCTCGATGGTCTCGCGCAACGCCTCCAGCGGATCACCGCCGTCCGGAAGCCCGACGGGCCGCGTCCCCGTCCAGAACGCCTCACCGCCGGTCGCCGTCAGCGCCGCGGTCGACCTCGCGCCGATGAACGACCATCGCGACCACGACCGCCCGTTCTCCGCCGACTCGAACAGGAACGTGCCGGGCCGGTCCGCACCAAGCTTGCGGTACAGCCCGACCGGCGTCTCCGCGTCCGCGAGCAACCTGCGCACGACCGGGATGACACGGCGATTCACCGCCAGTTCGCGGAACTCCTCGCGAGTAGGGCTCACGGCCCCAAGACCAACGGCGGCCACAGCCCCGATGACGCTCACCATGTCGTTAATTGTTGCATAAATTCAACATGTGTTGAACTATGGCTCCCGTGGAGCAAGTGAACCAGAAACGACGAGGCCGCCGCGCCGCGGGCGAGGACACCAGGGCGGCACTGCTCGCGGCCGCCCGTGAGACCTTCGTCGAGAAGGGCTACGACGGCGCCACGGTACGCGCGATCGCCGCCAGGGCGGGCGTCGACGCCGCCATGGTCAACCACTGGTTCGGCGGCAAGGAGGGCCTGTTCGCCCAAGCCGTGCTGCAACTCCCCTTCGACCCGGCCGAGATCCTCAAACGCCTGCTCGACGGCCCGGTCGAGGAAGCGGGCGAACGCATCATCCGCACGTTCGTGACCGTGTGGGACGCGACCGGTGGCGGCACGTTCGCGGCACTGATCCGCAGCGTCACGAGCCACCAGGAGGTCGCGAACGCGCTGCGGTCCTTCTTCCTCAACGCGATCTTCAAGAACCTGCTCACCGAGATCGGCGCCGAGCAACGCGAACTGCGCGCCACCCTGTGCGCGACCCAGATGGTCGGACTCGGCATCGTCCGCTACGTCGTCCACTTCGAACCGCTGGCGTCGGCCGACATGGAGACCGTGATCAAGGCGGTGGCCCCGAACATGCAGCGCTACCTCACCGGCGACCTCGACTGACCGAACTCGCAGTCGACCGCGTTCTTGAGCGAAAAGCACGTTCGTACGGCCATTCCGTACGAACGTGCTTTTCGCTCAATATGCAAGGTTGGTTGGGCGGCGAGCCTAGGCGTCGGCGAGCAGCACCGTCGCGTCGAAGCAGGTGCGGTCACCCGTGTGGCAGGCCGCGCCGACCTGGTCGACGGTCAGCAGCAGCGTGTCGCCGTCGCAGTCGAGCCGCACCTCGTGCACGTACTGGGTGTGGCCGGAGGTCTCGCCCTTCACCCACAGCTGCTGGCGGCTGCGCGAGTAGTAGGTCGCCCGCCGTGTGGTCAACGTGCGGTGCAACGCCTCGTCGTCCATCCACGCCACCATGAGCACCTCACCGGTGCCGCGCTGCTGTGCCACCGCGCAGACGAGTCCGTCCGGGGTGCGCTTGAGCTTGGCCGAGATCGCCGGGTCGAGCGGGGTGCTCAACGGGATCCTCCCAGGTGTTCACGCGCGGGTCCGGTGTTGAGCAGGACCACGCCGTAGATGTGCACGGCGGACAGCACGCCGGAGCGACGCGGGCCCACACCGGTCCGTCGGCGAGCACGATCACCAGGTGCAGCAGGGCGACGAGGACGAACACGACCATCGCCGGGTAGTGCACCGGGCGCAGGCCGAGCAGCAGGCCCGCGGCGATCGGCAGTTCGACGAGTGCCACGAACGACGGCAGTTTGAGCACGTCCGCGTCGCCGCTCGTGCGCCACAGCACCAGGCCGACGACGAAGAAGACGAGTGCGCCGCCGAAAGCGACCGCCGAGGACACCAGCACCTCCGCCGAACGCTTGCGGGGTGTCGGGGTGGTCACCGCACCACCACGCCTGCCTGGCGCAGGCCGTCCTTGACCTCGCTGATGCGGAGCTGTCCGAAGTGGAACACGCTGGCGGCGAGCACCGCGTCCGCGCCGGCGGCGACGGCGGGCGGGAAGTGGTCGATGGCGCCGGCGCCGCCGCTGGCGATCAACGGCACGTCCACCTCGCGCGCGCACCAGCTCGATCAGCTCGATGTCGAACCCGGCCTTGGTGCCGTCGGCGTCCATCGAGTTCAGCAGGATCTCGCCGACGCCCAGTTCCTGGCCGCGCGCGGCCCACTCGACGGCGTCGATCCCGGTGCCGGTGCGGCCGCCGTGGGTGGTCACCTCGAACCCGGTCGGCGGCGGCTCGGGGATGCGCCGGGCGTCCACCGACAGCACGATGCACTGCGCGCCGAAGCGCTGCGACGCCTCGCGCAGCAGTTCCGGCCGTGCGATCGCGGCGGTGTTCAGGCTGACCTTGTCCGCGCCCGCGCGGAGCAGCTTGTTCACGTCCTCGGGGCTGCGCACGCCACCGCCGACCGTGAGCGGGATGAACACCTGCTCGGCTGTGCGCCGCACGACGTCGAACGTCGTCTCGCGGTCCCCACTGGACGCTGTCACGTCCAGGAACGTCAGCTCGTCGGCGCCCTCGGCGTCGTAGGCGCGAGCCAGCTCGACGGGATCGCCCGCGTCGACGAGGTTGGTGAAGTTGACCCCCTTGACCACCCGGCCGCGGTCGACGTCGAGACAGGGAATGACACGGACCGCGACGGACATGCGCGGAAGCCTACAAGGGGGCGCACTACGCTGGCCCAATGATCTCCGAGCTGGGCAAAGGCCAATACCTGCTGCTGACGACGTTCCGCAAGGACGGCACGGCGGTGCCGACGCCGGTCTGGGTCGCGCCCGGCGACGGTGACGACGTGATCTACGCCTGGAGCGCCAAGGAGACCGGCAAGGTCAAGCGGATCCGGCGCAGCGGCGACGTGGAGATCGGCGCCTGCGACTACAAGGGCAACCCGAAGGGCGAGTCGATCAAGGCGCACGCGCGGCTGCTCGACGACGACGCGAGCGACGACGTCCGGGCGCGCATCGTCGGCAAGTACGGCATCTCGGGCTGGCTGACCATGACCGGCAGCAAGCTGCGCCGGGGCCGGACGGGCACGATCGGCATCGAGATCACCCCAGCCTGAAACGTCAACCTGAGGTTGACCCGGCACTCTGCGTCAACCTACAGTTGACGAATGATCCAGTTGACCGATCTCATCGTCACGGTCGCCAAGGAAACCGACGACGTGCTCACGCGCCTCACGAAGGCCGTGCAGATGAGCGGGCAGCTCAGCGAGCTCGGCGACCACCTGATCGGGCACTTCGTGGACGAGGCGCGGCGCAGTGGCGCGAGCTGGGCCGAGATCGGCGAGAGCCTCGGCGTGACCAAGCAGGCCGCGCAGAAGCGGTTCGTGCCGAGGGAGTCGCCGGAGCTCACCAAGCCGTCGATGGACCGCTACACGCAGCGCTCACGGCGGGTCGTCGCGCTGGCCCGCCACCACGCGCGGTTCAGCGAGCGGATCGGCACCGAGCACCTGCTGCTCGGGTTGCTCGACGAGTCCGGCGGGCTCGCGGCCAAGACGATCGCGAAGCTTGAATCCGGTGACGGCAGCACGCGTATCGCCGTGCTGAACCGGCTCGACGCCGAGGCCAAGCAGCGGCCGGAGAAGCAGCCGTACTCGACGCACTGCAAGAAGTCGCTCGAACTCGCCGTCCGCGAGGCACTCAGGATGGGCCATATGTTCATCGGCACCGAGCACATCCTGCTCGGGGTACTACTGGAAGACGACGGGACCGCGGCCAGCGTGCTGAACAACACAGGTGTCACGCACGCTGCCGCGGCCGCTCACATCGAAAGCATCATCAACGGACCGCAGCGAGCGCTTCCGGGAGCGTGAAGGCACCGGCGTACAAGGCTTTGCCGATGATCGAGCCCTCGACGCCGTCCCGCGTCAGCTTCGCCAGCGCGACCAGATCGTCCACACTGGAGATACCACCGGACGCGATCACGGGCGCGTCGGTGCGGGCGCAGACCTCGCTCAGCAGCTCGATGTTCGGGCCCTTGAGCGTGCCGTCCTTCGACACGTCGGTGACCACGTAGCGGGCGCAACCGTCGCGGTCGAGACGGTCGAGCACCTCCCACAGGTCGCCGCCGTCGGAGGTCCAGCCGCGGCCCTTGACCCGGTGGCCCTGCTCGGTGATGCGGACGTCGAGGCCCACCGCGATCTTCTCGCCGTGCTCGGCGATGGCCTTCGCGCACCACACCGGGTCCTCCAGCGCGGCCGTCCCCAGGTTCACGCGGGTGCAGCCGGTCTTCAGCGCGGCCTCCAGCGAGGCGTCGTCGCGGATGCCGCCGGACAGCTCCACCTTGACGTCGAGCCTGCCGATGACCTCCTCGAGCAGCTCACGGTTCGAGCCACGGCCGAACGCCGCGTCGAGGTCGACGAGATGGATCCACTCCGCTCCGTCGCGCTGCCACTGCAGCGCCGCGTCCAGCGGGCTGCCGTAGTTCGTCTCGGTACCGGCTTCGCCCTGCACGAGCCGGACGGCACGACCGTCGGCCACGTCAACAGCGGGGAGGAGTGTGAACGTCACCCGCTCAGCCTAGCCTCCCCCAGCACGAGCGCGGCCACGCGCTCCTGGGCGTCGGTGGCGCGGGGGAACTTCGAGGGGACCGGTGTGCCGGGGCCGGTCGCGGCAGGTCCGACGCCCGTCCACGGCCCGAAGACCATGACTCCGACGAACCGCGGGTGCTGCCGGGCCAGCGCCAGGTACATGTACTGCGTGCTTTCGAGGTCCGCGTCCGTCCTGCCCGCGCACCACGACTGCGGCGCCGCTTCCGGCAACAGGAACAGCTCCTTGCCGGGCACCCGCTCCTCCAGCTTGGCCATGCGCGCTTCGAGTGCCTCGTAGCCGACGCAGTACTCGTCGAAGCCGACCCAGTCGACGGCGGCGGGCACACGGAAGTCATCGTCGACCTTCACGCCAGCCTCGATCAGCATCACCTTCTTGGCGGGGAACGTGTCCTTGATGGTCTGTGCGGACCGCTCGACGTCGGCGAAGCTCGCACCGTGGTGGAACGGCTCGTCCTGCAGCACGAACCCGGCCACGCGGTCGAGGTACGGCCGCACCTTCTCGGCGAGCACCTGCCAGCGTGCCTCGGCGTTCGGATAGAGCGGGCAGCCCGGCGCGGCGCAGTCGAAGAACTCGTTGCCGGTGTGGACCACGCACGAGGCCGGCGCGCAGTCCTTGAGCACCTCGGGACGGTAGGCGTCGAAGTCGCTGATCTGCACCCAGTTGAGGTTGCTGCGCCCCCGTACCTCGGGCAGGTGGTTGCCGCCGTCCCTGGTGATGCGCGCGGCGAAGTAGCCGTAGTAGCGCAGGTTCGAGCCGGGCAGCTTGCGCAGGTCGTCGGAGTTCAGCGCCTCGATCCGCAGGTCGTCGACGAGGCTCACGGTCTTGTCGTTGTCGGAGTAGCGGCCGAGATAGACCCACAGCCGGTCGGTCGGCACCGCGGTGCCGAGCGTGATCGTCCGGCGCGTGCCGTTGACCGTGAGGTCGAGCGCGGTGCCCGTGATCTTCAGCGTGACGTCGAACGAACCGTCCGCGTTGGACGTCGCGAACGCGGGCAGCGTCGCGGCAGGCCGACCGGGCTGGAAGATCTGCACGCCTCCGTTGGCGCGCACCAGGAAACCGAGGTCGGTGTCCTGATTGGACACGTAGCCCCAGCTGTTCGCGGAGCGGCTGAGCACGATCGACGACCAGTCACCGGACGTGCGGTCGCCCGCCACCGGCGTCAGCTTCGCGGAGATCGTGGACCCGGTGGACGGCGCGTCGAGGCGGACGGCGGTCGTGCCGAGGTGCATCGACAGCCTGCCCGCGTGGCTCGGGTGGTTGACCTGCGCGAACCACGGCCTCGGGACGTCGCCGGTGTTCCACTTCCCGGAGACGCGGCTGTAGGTGACAGCGCCGGTGCCCTGGCGCTGCCTGAGGTTGTCGTTGAGCCCGTACGTCGGATCGGCGTCGACAGCGCCGGTGAAGTCGTCGTGGAACGGTGCCGGCGCGGCGTGGGCGATGGACGGCACGACCGCGGCGGCCACGACCGCGGCCACCGTCAGCAGACGTTTGATCACGACAAGGTAGTCAACCAGTTCCGGAGCAGCTGTGCCCCGGCGTCACCGGATTTCTCCGGGTGGAACTGGGTGGCCCACAACGGCCCGTTCTCGACCGCGGCCACGAACTCGTCGCCCGCGTGGTCGGCCCACGTGACCAGCGGCGGCCGGAGGTGCTCGGCGGGCTCCAGCTCCCACCTGCGCACACCGTAGGAGTGCACGAAGTAGAAGCGGGTGTCCTTGTCGAGCCCCGCGAAGAGCTTCGACTCCTCCGGCGCGCGGACCGTGTTCCAGCCCATGTGCGGCACGATCGGCGCTTCCAGCCGCTCGACGGTGCCTGGCCATTCGCCGCAGCCCTCCGTCAGCACGCCGTGCTCGATGCCGCGTTCGAAAAGGATCTGCATGCCGACGCAGATGCCGAGCACCGGCCGGCCACCCGCGAGCCGTTCGCCGATGATGCGGGCGCCGCGGACCGAGTTGAGGCCCTCCATGCACGCCGCGTAGGCGCCGACACCGGGCACCACGAGCCCGTCGGCGGCCCGCGCCGCCTTCGCGTCGGAGGTCACCTCGACCTCTGCGCCGACCCGCTGAAGCGCGCGCTCAGCCGAGCGCAGGTTGCCGGAGCCATAGTCAAGAACGACGACGCGTGCCACGTGACCAGGCTAGTCGGTCGGTGCCGCGCCCTGCGTCACCGGGATGACCGGCAGCACGGCGTTGATGGGCTTGCGCGTCACCAGTTGCCTGGCCAGCACCCGCACGGTCAGGAGGAGCCCGATGAACAGCAACCCGGCCGCGGCCCCTGCCAGCAAGGAAGGCACGCCGAGCAGCACCGCGGCGATCGCGATCACGAGCGCGCCGGGCGCGAGGAGCGAGAGAAGCCAGGTCGGCGGCCGCGGCGGCGCCAGGGTCGCGAGCCACGAGTCGGCCCGGCCCTGCTCGGCGAGCTCGGCGACCTGCGCCACGTCCGGCAGACCGACGGCCCGCAGGAACGCCGGGACCGCGCCCGCGCCGTTCGCGAAGTCGCGGAAACGCTCCAGCGCGGCGTCGCGATCCGCTCCTGGGAACATCGTCGCGAGCCGCCCGGCCGCGTCGAGCTGCCACTTCTCCCGCTCCCGCACACCGACCAACGAACCGGTCGAGCGGTTGAACAGCCTGCCGATCGGACCGGACCGCTGTGCCTGCGCGACGAGCCGCAGCACCGCGTCCTTGGTGCCCCAGGACGTCGCACGGCCGATCGACGTCGTGAAGTAGTAGACCAGGGCGGCGTCCTCGTTCCAGATCGCCAACGTGGAGCCACCCGCGATCTTGCGCACCCGCGCCGCCATGAGCGCGGCCTCGTTCAGCTTGATGGCCGTCGAGGGCAGCAGCACCGTGCCGGACTGCACCGGGACGAGCGCCGCGGGACCGACGTTGGCGCCGTGCATGGCCTTCTGCAGCTCGGCGGCGTTCAACGGGGTCCAGATCAGCATTCTCACGCGCGACATCATTCCTGCTCCGTCGCGTGAACCGGACCGTGAGGTGTGCACGACCGGGCATCATGCCCGATCGTGCGACCCGATCACCCCTAAACAGCGCGAGAAGGCGCGCCGGTCCAGTCATCCCCCATGACTGCGAACATGTTCCTTCACCCCCTGAAGAAACTCCGCACAGCGCTCCCCAGCCCCACCACGTCGAGATCATGAGCGGCGTCATGATCTTCGGGCGTGCCGTAGTTGCGGAGCTCTGCGTGTCGTTTGACACCTGTTGAACGAACGCGATGCGGGATTTGTTGCAAGGTCTGGGAAATCAGATGAGATGAAGTTCCCTCGAGGTACGGCTCCACCACCATGACGTCCGCATGGTCCGTGTCCTCCACCGCCTTTCGTAGTCCGTCCGAATCGAACGGTCGGATGGTCGACGCGTACAACACCGTGACGTCGGCGTTTTCCGCGTCGACCGCCTTCAGCACCCGGTCGAGCACCGGCCCGACCGCGAGCACCACACCGCGCTTTCCGTGACGCAGCGCGGTGAATCCCTCACCCACCGGATACGCCTGGGTGTTCTCGTGCAGCGAAAGCCTCATGTAGACACGGTTGTCGTCCTTGAGCGCCTGTTCGAGCAGAGGCCTGACCTCGTCCGGATGCCCCGGCACGTGCACGACCCATCCGGGCAACGTGTCGAACAACGCGACATCCGCCGGCGCCTGATGTGTCCGACCCCACACCGGGTCGTCGTAGGACGCGCCGATGCTCACGAACACCGCTCCCACGTCCTGATGGCCGATGTCGAGCTTGATCTGCTCATACGGCCGTTCGACCAGGAACGGCGCGTAGCTGTGCACGACCGGCCTCAGCCCCGTCAACGCCAACCCGCTCGCGACACCCACCATCATCTGCTCGCGGATGCCCACGTCAACGACACGTTCGTGGTCCTGCGGGAAGTTGGTCGCCGAGATCACCGCCGTCACCACGGCGATCCTCGGATCGGTCCCGAGCGCGTCGTTGACCGTCTTGATGAACGCCTCGCGCATCGTCATCAGTAGCTCTTCTCCGTCTTGGCGACCACCACGTACGGACGGTCGTGCACTGCCGTGAGTGCTTCGTGAACGGCCTCGTGGTCGCGTCCGTCGATGGTCGCCGTCGCCCAGCCCTCGACCGCGAACCTCTCCGCGATCCCACCGGGCCAGCCGTGCCAGGCCGTCTGGTTGTCGATCACGATCGCGGTCAGGTTGGCGGTGCCGAGCCTCGCCGCCACCGCGATCGCCTCGTGGTTGCTGCCCTCGTCCAGCTCCCCGTCGCCGACCAGCACGAACGTCCGGCCACGGCTCTTCGCGATCCGCTGCCCGATCGCCGTCCCCACCGCGATCGGCAACCCGTGCCCGAGCGAGCCGCTGCTGATCTCCACCCCCGGAACCAGCACGCGGTCCGGGTGCTGGCCGAGCGGGCTGTCCCACGACGTCCAATCATCCAAAATGGACTCGTCGATGAACCCCTTCTCCGCCAGCACGGCGTAGTACGCCATCGGTCCGTGCCCCTTGGACAGCAGGAAGCGATCCCGATCCGGGTCGTCGACGGTGCGCGGCGTAACGTTGAGGATCCGGTCGTAGAGAACCCAGAGCACATCGAGCGTGGAGGCCGCCGCCCACTCGTGCTTCTCGTCCCCGGACATCCTGGCGAAGAGCTCTGGTATCCGTTGCATGCCAACAACTGTTCAACCTCCACCATGGTAGAGGTCAAGCCGCTACCATGACCGGTGTGAGCAAGCTGCCGGAAATGCTGACCATCGGCCAAGTCGCCGACCGCAGCGGCGTCCCCCACACCGCCCTGCGCTTCTACGAGGACCGGGGCCTGATCGCCTCCCTACGCACCATCGGCAACCAACGCCGTTACCAGCGCTCGGTCCTGCGCCGCCTCGCCTTCATCCGCACCGCCCAGCGCGTCGGCCTGAGCCTCGAGGACGTGCGCGACGCCCTCGCCCAGCTCCCCGACAACCGCACCCCCACCAAGTCGGACTGGGAACGCCTCTCCCGCTCCTGGAAAGCGGAGCTGGACGCGCGGATCGACTCCCTGTTCCGGCTGCGGGACCGGCTTTCCGGCTGCATCGGCTGCGGCTGCCTGTCGTTGCGCAGCTGTGCCCTGCAGAACATCGACGACGAGCAGGCGTCGCACGGGCCGGGCGCGCCGAAGCTGAAGGCGGTGCTGGAGGGCGGCACCCTCTAGTCAGCTCTGGCGGGAGCTTCAAAGCACACCAGAGCAGCAACAACAGCGCGATGCCGCTGAACACGTAGTCGCCTACCTCGGTGCCGCCGAGCTCGGGCTTCACCGGGAACGAGCACCACACGTAGGTCAGCAAGGCCAGCACGATCAAGCCGACGATCGCGACCCCGGCGTAGGCGAACTGCCACCAGGCGGCCATGAAGTGTTCCTCGGAGTAGTTACCGAAGAACACGAAGGCCGACCCCGCCAGGAACAGCAGCCCGACGACGACCAGGATCGCGCCGCTGCCGTACAGGGGCGCGAGCAGCAGGCCGAGGCCCATGCCGGTGATCGGGATGTTGCCGAGCAGGAACTCGCCGACGAACGGCGCCAGGAAGAACAACCCCAGTACTGGTCACACAGGACCCATCGAACCGCAAATTCGCTCGACCCGCTGTGCTTTGCTGAAGGTCATGGAAGACGAAAGAATGATCCGGCTGTCGAAGCGGATCTCCAGTGCGCTCAGGCACAAGCCGGAGCGCCTCCGCCTCACCCTCGACCCACAGGGCTGGGTGGCCACGCAAGATCTGCTCAAGGCTCTCGGGATCACCACCGCGGAGCTCGAAGAAGTGGTGCGGCGCAACGACAAGCAGCGCTTCACGATCGACGGCGACCGCATCCGCGCGAACCAGGGACACAGCGTCGAGGTCGATCTCGCGCTACCGGCCCAGATCCCGCCGGACACGCTGTTCCACGGGACCACGGGCAAGTTCCTCGACGACATCATGCGTGACGGACTGCGCCCGATGTCGCGGCACGACGTGCACCTCTCCCCCGACCGGGAGACCGCGACCAGGGTCGGGGCGCGGCGCGGGAAGCCGTTGATCCTCACCGTCGACGCCGGGAAGATGCACGAGGACGGTCACGAGTTCCGGGTCAGCGCCAACGGCGTGTGGCTCACCCAGCACGTACCGGCGGAGTATCTGAAGTGAAGGAGACGGTCGAGGCCGGCTACGACGCGATCGCCCGGACCTACCTCACTTGGTCACAGCAGATCGCCGACGATCCGCGCGGGCACTACGTCGGTGAGCTCGACAGCCGGCTGCCGGACAACGCGAAGGTGCTCGAACTCGGCTGCGGCGCGGGCATCCCGAGCACGAGGAAGCTGGCCGAACGCCACGACGTCCTCGGCGTCGACCTGTCCGGCGAACAGCTCGACCTTGCCCGTGCCAACGTGCCCGGCGCCAGGTTCGAGAAGGCGGACATGACCTCGCTGGACTTTCCTGACGGCACGTTCGACGGGATCCTGGCGCTGTACTCGATCCTGCACGTCCCGCGCGCGGAACAGCCCGCGCTGATCGCGAAGATCGCGCGATGGCTCAAGCCCGGCGGCCTGTTCCTGGCCTCGCTCGGCACGGGCACACCGGACCTGACCGAGAACTGGCTCGGCGTCGACATGTTCTTCGGGAGCTTCCCGCCCGACGTCAACCGCCGTCTCCTGGAAACCCACCTGGAGCTGCTGATCGACGACGTCGTCACCATGCACGAGCCGGACCCGGCCGCGTTCCACTGGGTGCTCAGCCGCAGGTGAGATCCGAGGGCGGCTCGGTACCGACGTACTGCCGCCACTCGTCGCCGGTGAGGTCACGCCCCGCGGACGCACAGGCGGCGCGCACCCAGTTCTCCTCCGAGAGGTCCCACGCGTTCACGTCCTGGTCGGAGATCGCGGTGACAACGCGCCGGTCGCCGTCGAACGCCATGCCGATCCGCCCGTACCGGCCCACCTGCTCGGCCAGGCGCACGGCGCCGACCTGCTCGCCGGTCGCGAGGTTGAAGACGACCATCACGCGGTCGCGGCGCATCTGCGTGACGAAGGCCGAGCTCGCCGCGATGCCGGGCAGGTAGCTCGGGTCGCCGCGCACGGTGAGGCGCTTCGCCGAACCGGCGGCGTCCCACACCTCGATGGTGCCTGAGCGTTGCACGAGCAGGCTGTCGCGGGTGAACGTGACGGCCTCGGCGACGCCGCCGGGAAGCGCACGCCGCGCACCGCCGGAGGTGTCGACGAGCTCGACGGAGTCCGGCGTCACGACAGCCACGAGCGAGGTGTCCGCGCTCACCGCGGCGATATGACGGGGAGGCGGCCAGCCGAACTGGTCGAGCTTGCGCCCCAACGTGATCGTGCGCACCGACGCCAGCTCAACGCCCTCGAAGACCTGCACGTCACCTTTGTCGTTCACAGTGACGACACGCCGTTCGTCCTCGGACACACCCATCGCGAGGACGCTGTTCCCTGCGACGGTGTCCTTCCACTGCGAGACCCGGCGCATGACGTCGCCGACCTCCCAGGTCTCCCCGATGCCGTCCGGCGACGTCACGAAGAAGAGCCGGTCGCCCGCGGAGTTCCACGCCAGCGGACCGAACTCGCTGGCCGAGTCGACCGTGGCAGCACGCGACTCGACGGTCAGCTCCCCGCCGGCCGCGACCGCCACCCGGCCGTGCGACGCCGCGACGGAGGGAGGCGGGCAGGCGTTGCAGGCCAACGGAACCTGCGTCGGCAGCGCCGAGCCGATGCGGGTGTTGCGGGTCAGGTCCCACAGCACCAACCGGTCGGCGGTAGCGGACACCAGGTGGTTGTTGTCGGCCAGGAACTCCACGAAGGGCGTCGCGCTGTCGCCCTCCAGCCGCAACCGCTCGCCGGGCTCCACGCCGGTCATGTCGTAGACGTAGATCGTCCCGGTGTCGGCGACGGCGGACCGGGCGCCGTCACCGCTGATCGTGACGAACGAGGGGTTGGGCCTGCCTTCGCGGAGCAGCACGTCCTGGGTGTCGAAGCCGAACGAGCTCTGGCTCGTGCGCCACGACCGGGTCTGCCCTTCGGCCGAGAAGCCGAAGTGGTCCCCGTTCGACGAGAGCCCGACCGTGAAACCGTTGCCGGCGGCCGCGAATCCCCGCGCGACGGACGTGACGTCGAGCGTTGTGGGCGCCCGGCGGACCCAGTCGTTGTACGAGATCTCCAGCACCGTGTCGTCGCTGGGAAGCCGCAGATACAGCAACGGCAACGTGACCTCTTCCCGCGAGACCTCCTTGCCAGTCTGTCCATCGTGGACGATCCGGTGCCCGCGGGAGGCGCCGTCCAGGTCCGTGTCCAGCACCGAAGTGCCGTACACAGCGGTGAATCGGCCGGACGGCGACACCGCCGCCAGCACGTTCGGGAAGTCAGGCGTGTCGAACTGCCTGGTTCCCTTGGCGACGTCCCACCGCAACGCCGAACCCTCGGCGGCCGCGGCGATCACACCACCGTTCGCACTGACCGCGACCGCGTTCACCGGCTTCGACGACACCCGCTGCTCCGCACGGCCACCGGCGAGGTCCACCCGCACGACCCGCCCGTCCACGGTGCCGGCGACCACGATCTTGCCGTCCGCGGAAGCCGCGAGAGCGGACACCACCCCACCGACCGGCACGTACCGGTCGAGCTGCGGACTCGCCGTCAACGCCTCGAAAAGCGCCGCACGGGTCTGCCCGTTCTGCTCGACCCGGTAGGCCTCGGCGGCCAGCGTCTGACTCAGCGAGAGGTTGGTGCGCAGGTTCGCCACCGCCGCCGACGCGAGGCCGCGGGCGGTAGCGGTCCGGGCCTGCGCAAGGGCGGCGTCACGCTGCCCCACCGCGAGAAATGCCGCCACCAGCACCGCAATCGTGAGCAACGCCAACGCCGTGACCGCGCCACGAGCCAGCCGCACGGTCCGGCGGTGCTGACGAACATGCTCGCCGACCAGGTCGTCCTTGGGCACGCCACGCACCGCGCTCGCGATGTCGGCGACGCATCCCCGCAGCCGCGGGTTCGACTCGTCGACGTGATCGGCGAAACGCAACCACCTCAGGTCGACCCAGCGCGGCTCCTCGCCCAGCGCCTTCCGCAACGCCGCGGGAACGGCCTGCGAGTACTCGCCCGAGGACAGCACCACCAGCACCTGCTGGGCGGACCTGTTGGCGAGCCACCACTCGATCTCGCGGCCGACCCACTCCGACGCCGCGGCCTCCGGTGAGGCCAGCAGGATCAGCCAGCGCGACCGGGCTAACGAGGCCTCGATCGACGTCCAGAGCCCAGGGTTCGCCGACAGGCTGGCGTCGTCGAGGAAGACTCGCGACGCCCGCTGCCGGTACCAGGGCTTGGCGAACCGCTGCACGCCGCGCTGTAGCGCCGGAGCGAGCGTGCCGTCCAGAGCCCGGCTGTACGAGATGAACGCGTCGTATTCGGGCTCGCTCACAGCGCTCGATTCTGACGGTTCGGAGCTAAATGAGCCAGAGAACCGCGCCGCCCACCGCTACGACGATCAGCACCAGCAGGATGATCGCCATGAACTTGGCGGTCTTCCAGGTGGCGTAGACGCCGCCGCCCAGGAAGCCCGCGAGGGCCAGCAGGCCGATGACGACGACTTCCTTCGGCATCAGAGAACGCCCTTGGTCGACGGGATGCCGCCGACGCGCGGGTCGGGCTCCACGGCCGCGCGCAGCGCGCGGGCGATCGCCTTGTACTCGGCTTCCGCGATGTGGTGCGGGTCGCGGCCGTACTCGACGCGGACGTGCAGCGCGATCTGGGCGTGGAAGGCCAGCGACTCGAAGACGTGGCGGTTCAGCACGAACGGGTAGTTGCCGCCGATCACGAACGCTGTTGAACTGCTCCGGCTCGCCGCGGTGCACGGCGTACGGGCGGCCCGAGACGTCGACCGCGGCGTGCGCGAGGGTCTCGTCCATCGGGATCCAGCAGTCGCCGAAGCGGCGGATGCCCTTCTTGTCCCCCAACGCTTCCCGCAGCGCCTGGCCCAGCACGATCGCGATGTCCTCGACCGAGTGGTGGGCGTCGATGTGCGTGTCACCGGTCGCGCGGACGATCAGGTCGAAGCAGCCGTGCACGCCGAACGCGGTGAGCATGTGGTCGTAGAACGGCACACCGGTGCTGATCTCGACCTGGCCGGTGCCGTCGAGGTCGATCTCGACGTAGACGGACGACTCCTTGGTGGTGCGCTCCACCTTGCCCACACGACTCACCGGCTGACCTCCTTGCTGGCCGCGAGGAAAGCGTCGTTCTCCTCGGGCGTTCCGATGGTCACCCGCAGGTGACCCGCGATTCCGACGTCCCTGATCAGCACGCCGTGGTCCAAATAGGACTTCCAGACCTCACGTGCGTTCTCGAACCAGCCGAACAGCACGAAGTTCGCGTCCGACGGCACGACCTGGAAACCCATGGCCGTCAACGCGGACACCACTCGATCACGTTCGGCGGCGAGCAGCGCCACCGAACCCAGCGTCTCGGCGGCGTGCCGCAGCGATGCCAGCGCGGCCGCCTGCGTCAGCGACGACAGGTGATAGGGCAGGCGCACGAGCTGCAGTGCGTCGACCACCGCCGGGTGCAGCCGCCAGGTAGCCGAGCCGGCCACCGGCGAACGCGAAGGCCTTCGACATCGTGCGCGAGACGATCAGGCGCGAGCCGTACTCGTCCAACAGCTTGATCGCGCTCTCCTGTGAGGAGAACTCCGCGTACGCCTCGTCGACGACGATCATGCCCGACGAGGAGGCGATCAACAGACGCAGATCCTCCAGCGGGATCGACTGCCCGGTCGGGTTGTTCGGCGACGTCACGAACACGACGTCCGGCCGCAGCTCCGAGATCACCGCGGCGGCCTTCTCCACGTCCAGCGAGAAGTCCGGGCGGCGGGGCGTCGGCGACCACTCGGTGCGGGTGCCAGCGGCGATGATCGGGTGCATCGAGTACGAGGGCTCGAAGCCGAGAGCCACCCGGCCGGGGCCGCCGAACGCCTGCAGGATCTGCTGGAGGATCTCGTTGGAACCGTTGGCGGCCCAGACGTTCTCCGACGTCAGCGGCACCGAGGTCGCCTCGGCCAGGTACGCGGCGAGGTCCTCGCGCAACGCCACCGCGTCGCGATCGGGGTACCGGTGCAGCTCACCGGCGATCTCCGCGACGGCGGCCACGACGTCGGCGGCGAGCGCGGGCGTCGGCTCGTACGGGTTCTCGTTGGTGTTCAGGCGATACGGCACGTCGAGCTGCGGCGCGCCGTAGGGCGTGCGGCCGCGCAGGTCCTCGCGCAGGGGCAGGTCGGAAAGCTCGACCCGCGCGCCGACAACCGGCTTCATCGGCTGAACCTCGCTGTCACGGCCTGCCCGTGCGCGGGCAGGTCCTCGGCGTTGGCCAGCGCGACGACCTTGTCCGCGACCTCGCGCAGGGCTTCCTCGGAGTAGTCGATCACGTGGATGCCGCGCAGGAACGTCTGCACGGACAGCCCCGACGAGTGCCGCGCGCAGCCACCGGTCGGCAGCACGTGGTTCGAGCCCGCGCAGTAGTCGCCGAGCGACACCGGCGAGTGCGCGCCGACGAAGATCGCGCCCGCGGACCGGATCCGCTCCGCGACCGCACGCGAGTCGGCGGTCTGGATCTCCAGGTGCTCGGCCGCGTAGGCGTCGACCACCCGGATTCCTTCGTCCACTGAGGACACCAGGACGCAGCCGGACTGCTTGCCGTGCAACGCCGTCCGCACCCGTTCGCTGTGCTTGGTCGCGCCGACCTGGCGCTCCAGCTCCAGATCGACGGCGTCGGCGAGCTCGGCGGAGTCCGTCACGAGGATGGAGGCGGCGAGCGTGTCGTGCTCGGCCTGGGAGATCAGGTCGGCGGCCACGTGCACCGGGTCGGCGGTGGAGTCCGCGAGGATCGCGATCTCGGTCGGCCCGGCCTCGGCGTCGATGCCGATCATGCCGCGCAGCAGGCGCTTGGTCGCGGCCACGTAGATGTTGCCGGGCCCGGTGACCATGTCCACCGCGGCCAGGTCGCCACCGTCGAGATCGGTGCCGCCGTACGCCAGCAACGCGACGGCCTGCGCGCCTCCGACGGCCCACACCTCTTCGACGTCGAGCAACGCGGCGGCGGCCAGGATCGCCGGGTGCGGCAGACCACCGAACTCCGCCTGCGGCGGCGAGCACACGACCAGCGACTCGACGCCCGCGATCTGCGCGGGGACGACGTTCATCACGACCGATCGACGGGTACACGGCGAGACCACCGGGCGCGTACAGGCCGACGCGCGCGACGGGCACCCACTTCTCGGTGACCGTGCCACCAGGCACGACCTGCGTGACCGTGTCCTTACGGCGCTGCTCTTCGTGCACGCGACGGGCGCGCGCGATGGACTCCTCCAGCGCGGCACGCACGGCCGGGTCCAAGGACGACAAAGCGGACGAAATCGCCTCAGCAGGCACCCGGATCGACGCGGGGCGCACGTGGTCGAACTTCTCCGTGTACTCGAGAACGGCCTCGACACCGCGAGCAGCGACCGCGTCCACCACCGGACGCACCTGATGCAGTACCGCGTCCACGTCCATCTCGGCGCGCGGCAGTGCGGCGCGCAACTGAGCGGGAGTCGTGGTGCGACCTCGCAGGTCGGTGCGGCTGAGCATGCCTTACAGCGTAGTTCCTGCCGAATTCTGTCAACGGTCAGCCCGCTAACGGCGCTATCTCAGCCAGTGACACGGAAGCCACGCTCGGTCAAAGCACCACTCCGTCGCAAACCCCTGCTGATGATGGAGGAAAAATGTATACAAAGCGCCGCGGCCTCATCGCCGCAGTGCTCGGCATCTGCCTACCCGTGCTGGTCGCGGGCATGGCACAGCCCAGCAACGCCGACTCCGGCCGCTACCTGCTGGACGTCACCGCGAACACGTCCGCCGAACGCACGGCTCTCGCCCAGACCGGCGTCGACGTCGTCGGCAAGTCCGACCTGACCACGGTCCAGGTCGTCGCGGACAAGCAGCAGTTCGCCGCCGTGCGCGCGACCGGGCTGCCGGTCAAGTACATCGGTGACTTCGAGCAGGAGCTCTCGAAGCTCGGCAAGGTCGACTTCACCGACCGCGTGCCCGGCCAGGTCGGCACGCAGGACTTCCCGTCCGGCTACGCCGGCTACCACAACTTCGCGGAGACGACCGCGGAGCTGCAGCAGACGGTGCGCGACCACCCCAACCTGGCGCGGCTCACCACCATCGGGAACTCCTTCCAGGGCAGGGCCCTGCACCTGCTCAAGATCAGCAACAACCCAGCCGTCGACCAGAACAAGCCCGAGGTGTTCTTCACGTGCAACATGCACGCCCGTGAGCACCTGACCGTCGAGCAGTGCCTGCAGATCATCAAGCGCTACACCGACGGCTACGCCACCAACGCGTCGATCAAGGCGCTCGTCGACAGCCGCGAGATCTGGTTCGTGCCGATGGTCAACCCGGACGGCGTCGAGTACGACATCGCGACCGGATCGTTCCGCGGCTGGAGGAAGAACCGCCAGGGCAACGGCACCGACCTCAACCGCAACTTCGGCTACAAGTGGGGCTGCTGCGGCGGCTCGAGCGGCAGCTCGACGTCGGACACCTACCGCGGCACGGCGGCGTTCTCCGGGCCGGAGGCCGCCCGCATCCGCGACTTCGTGAACTCCCGCGTGGTCGGCGGTGTGCAGCAGATCAAGACGCACATCGACTTCCACTCGTTCTCGGAGCTCGTGCTGTGGCCGTACGGCTACACCAAGGCCGACACCGACACCGGCCTCAACGCGAACGACGCACGGGCGTTCCAGACGCTCGGCCGGAACATGGCCGCCACCAACGGCTACACGCCCGAGCAGGCGAGCGACCTCTACATCACCGACGGCACCATCGACGACTGGATGTGGGGCCAGCACAAGATCTGGTCCTACACCTACGAGATGTACCCGAGCAGCGGCGGCCTCAACGGCTTCTACCCGCGTGACACGGTCATCGCGGCGCAGACTGCCCGCAACGACCGTGCCGTCGACATGTTCATCGGCGTCTCGGACTGCGTGAGGAAGGTCATCGGGCAGACCTGCTGACCCTCTCCACCGCCTGATCGATCTCCTCGGGAGTGACGAAGTAGTGCGGGGAAGCCCGCACTACTCCGTCCAGGCCTCGCTTGGTCATGTCCAGCAACGTCGACCCGGCGCCGGAGACGGTCACCGCCACGTCGAGGTCCCACAGCCGGTCCTTCAGCTCCAGCGCGGGCACCCGGTCCGACGTGAACGTGACGATGCCCGACTGCCGCTCGCCCAGGTCCCGCACGGTGATGCCGGGGATCCCGGCGAGACCCGCTCGCAAACGCTTGGCACGGTCCGCGACCTCGGCCTCGACCACGTCGAGCCCCTTGTCCAGGGCATAGCGCGCGGCCGCGATCAGGCCGAGCCGATCGGCGATGTTGCACTCCCACAGCTCGAAGACCCGCGCGTCCGCACGCAGCCGGATCTCCCGCGGCCCGGTCCACTCGCCGCTGTGCAGGTCGACCAGGCGCGGGTGCAGCCGCTCCCTGGCCTCGGCGCGCACCACCAGCGCACCGGTGCCACGCGGCCCGCGCAGCCATTTCCTGCCGGTGCACGCCAACATGTCGTAGTCGAGCCCGCGCAGGTCGAGCTGCCCGGTCGACTGGCAGGCGTCGAGCAGCACCAGCGCGCCCACCGAACGCGCTGCCGCGGTGATCTCGTTGACCGGATTGACCAAGCCGCTGTTCGTGGGCACATGCACGAGCGAGATCAGCTTGACTCGGTTGTCAAGGTTCAGGGCGTCGACGTCGACCTGTCCGTGGATGTCGGAAGGAATGACCTCGACGACCGCGCCCGTCTCCTGCGCACGCCGGAGAACTGGGATCGCATTGCCACCGTACTCAACCTCGGTGACAAGAATTCTGTCTCCGGCTTCCAGTGGCACCGCGTCGAACGCCGCCAGCCAAGATCGAGTTGCACTGTCCGTGAAAGCCACCTCGGACGGGTGACATCCGAAGAGGTCGGCGAGCACCCCGTAGCCCGCCTCCAGGTCATCGCGGCGTTCCGCTGCCGCTCGATAGCCACCTATCTCGGTTTCCCTTTTCAGGTGACCGATGACCTCGTCCACAACCGGGGCGGGCGGGATCGAGGAACCGGCGCTGTCCAAGAAGATCAGGTCGCTCACTCGCCCAACTGTGCCACGATCGAGTGCATGGGGGATCAGACGTTCGGCTACTCCGCGCCGGTGCGCCCGTTCCTGTGGGTGTTCATGGTGCTGACCCCCGTGGAGATCCTGCTCGTCGAGCTGCTGGTGCCGTGGTACTGGCTGCGGGCGACGCTGCTGGCGTTCGGGTTGCTCAGCGCATTGCTGCTCGGCTGGCTGCTCTGGATGTTGCACAGGTTCAAGCACGAGGTCGACGACGAGTACCTGTGGCTGCGTTACGCACGCGAGTTCGAGTACCGCATTCCGTTGGCGGCCATCGACACCGTGTCCCAGGGCCTGACCAGCCGGACGTTGAACAAGACGAGGTCCGTTGTGGACCACACACTCGTGCTGGAGGTGTCCGGCTCCACGAACGTCCTCGTGCGACTGAACGAACCGCGCGAGGTCGACCTCGGCAGGCGTGGCGCCCACGAGGTGACGCGGATCGAGTTCTGGACCGACGACCCCGACGGCATAGTGCGCGCGCTGCGGAAATAGGCTCCGAAGCATGGCGGAGATCCACTACGGCAAACGCATGCGGCCGCGGTACTGGCGGTTCCTGATCATCACCGCGATCGGAATCGCCCTGGTCGCGTTTGCCCTGGACATCCCATGGCTGCTCATCACGCTGATCGTGCTTGGCGTGCTGAACACCGTCGTGTGTGTGGGCGCGCTCTACATCCTGCAGAAGCAGCCGCACACCGTGACCGATGACGAGCTGCGGCTCAGGCAGCTGGGGTTCTTCGACTGGCGCATCCCGACGTCGGACCTCGGCGGCGCCGAGATCGCCGAACGCAGCCACAAGGGACAGCGCAGCATCGAGGTGATCGGTGACGCGCTCGTCATCCAGTCGCTGACCAAGACGAA
Organism: uncultured Actinomycetota bacterium; assembly: GCA_963766275.1. Classification (GTDB taxonomy): domain Bacteria; phylum Actinomycetota; class Actinomycetes; order Mycobacteriales; family Pseudonocardiaceae; genus Lentzea. Next base: position 59,547 of record CAVYAD010000033.1, on the reverse strand, counting down.
CGTGTCCGTGCCGTTCCGTGAGCCGCAGCTGGTCGACCTCGGCAAGACCGGGGCGCAGCGGGTGCGGCGGGTCGACTTCTGGGCGGACGACCCGGAGAGGGCCGTCCGCGAGATCAACGCCCGGACGAGCTGAACCGGGCTACTTGGGTTCCCACTTCTCGAGGTTCCACCAGGGGCCCCAGGCGAGCGCGCCGTAGGAGTTCGGGTCGACCACGGGCTCGTAGCCGTTCCACGAGTTGCGCATCACGTAGGCGTGCTCCGGGAAGACCAGCACCGCCATCGACGGCGCGGCGACGTACGCCTGCTGGAAGAGCTTGTAGGCCACGGCTCGTTGCGCCGGGTCGATCAGCCTGCGGCCGTTCTCCAGCGCCGCGTCGGAGGCCGGGCTGCCCTGGCCGCGCAGGCCGTAGAGCATCAGGTCCGGGTCGAACGGCGACCCTTCGCCGGACAGCAGCGCGTCGGCGGCGACGCGGGGCCTGATGGCCTCCCACGACAGGCCCGCGAGCTGCACGTCGACGCCGACGGCCTTGGCATCGGCCGCGAACGCCGTGGCGAGGTCGGCGCGCAGGTCGTCGCCGAGCGGGTACATCAGGGTGAAGCGCGCGGCCACGCCCTCACGGGCCCGGATGCCGTCCTGGCCGAGCACCCAGCCGGCCGCGTCGAGCTGACGCGCGGCCTCGGCCTTGTCGTAGCGGAACTTCACGGCCGGGTCGAAGTCCTCGGCCAGCGCGTCCGGCACCGGGGTGTAGGCGACGGTGCCCTTGCCGTCGAGCAGGCTGTCGATCATGCCCTGGCGGTTCGTGGCGTAGTTGAGCGCGAGGCGGATGGCGGCGTTGCCGGTGACCGGGTTGGCGGCGGGCAGCGCGACGGCCCGGTAGTCGGCGCTGCGGTGGTACTGCACCAGCAGGTTCGAGCGGCCGGTGAACGTGGCCGCGATCTTGGGCGGCAACACCGTGCCGTCGAACTCGCCGTCCTGCATGCGGCGCGCGCGCTGGTTGTCGTCGGTGACGAACACGACCGTCAGCTTCTTGATCTTGGGCGCGCCGTCGAAGTAGCTCTCGTTGGCGTCCAGCAGCAGCCGGTCGCCCTTCTTCCACTCGGTGACCTGGTACGGACCGGTGCCGATCGGCTTGCCGTCGGGGTTCGCCTGCTCGCTCGGCAGGACACCGAGCACGAGCAGGTGCGGGAACGCCGCGTGCTGCTGACCCAGCAGGAACCTGACCGTGGACGGGTCGAGCTGCTCGACGCCCTTGAGCGTGCCGAACCGTTCCTTGACCGTCGAGGCGAGCGCGGCGCGGTAGGTCGCGACGACGTCCTCGGCGCCGAACGTGCTGCCGTCGGCGAACTTCACGTCGCCGCGCAGCTTCACCGTCCAGCTCAGCCCGTCCGCCGCCGGTTCCGGCAGGTCGGCCGCGAGCTGCGGCTTGAGTGAGCCGTCCTGGCGGTGCTCGACGAGCCCGTCGTAGATCTTCGACACGCCCTGCGCGCCGTAGCCGAGCAGCGGGTTCAGCGTGGTCGGCTCGTCGCGGTCGGCGAGCACGATCGACGTGCCGTTCGAGCCACCGTCCGGGCTGGGTGTGGCGGACTCGGTGCAGCCCGCGACGGTCAGCAACAGGACGAGTAGCAGTGGGGAACGCACGGTATCGGACCCTACAGTGGTGCCCATGCGCATCGCTGTGAGTCAGATCAGCTCGACGACTGACCCCCGGTCCAATCTCGAACTGGTCCGCGACGCGGTGCGCAGAGCCGATGGCGCACGGGTGGTGCTGCTGCCCGAGGCGACGATGTGCCGCTTCGGCGTGCCGCTGGGACCTGTCGCGGAACCTCTCGACGGACCGTGGGCGTCCGCGGTCCACGAGATCGCCGCTCAGCACGACGTCGTGGTCGTCGCGGGCATGTTCACGCCCTCGGGTGACCGGGTGACGAACACCCTGCTGATCACCGGGCCGGACATCCACATCGGCTACGACAAGATCCATCTGTTCGACGCGTTCGGGTTCCAGGAGTCGCGCACGGTCGCCCCTGGTTCCGAGGTCGTGACGTTCGAAGTGGACGGCGTCACGCTCGGCGTCGCCACCTGCTACGACATCCGCTTCCCCGAGCTCTTCCGCGCGTTGGCCGACAAAGGTGCGTCCGCGGTGCTGGTCGGAGCCTCATGGGGCGCGGGGCCGGGCAAAAAGGAGCAGTGGGAACTCCTGGTGCGAGCGCGGGCGTTGGACTGCACCTCGTTCATCGTGGCGTGCGGGCAGGCCTACCCCGGTGAGCTGGGTTCGACCGCACCGACCGGCATCGGCTACTCGACGGTGGCCGACCCGCTGGGCAACGTCGTGGCCCAGCTCTCCGACCAGCCCGAGGTCTCGGTCGTCGAGATCGACATCGCGGCAGTGGAACAAGCTCGGTCCGTCCTGCCGGTGCTGGCGAACCGACGGCTACGTTGACCTTCATGCGCATCGTTCGGCCGTAGTGGCCGCGTTGTTGTTGCTGTCCGGCGTTGCCTCGGCGACCCCCTCCCGTGGTGTCACCGGCAAGATCATCGCCCAGTGGTGGGTGGGCGACCGCGACTTCGTGCTGCGGGAGATCACCATCGACGCCGGTGGCAGCACCGGCTGACACCACCACGACGGGACGTTGTACGCCGTGGTGAAGAAGGGCGTGCTGACCCGGACCATGTCCGACTGCACCACGAACTTCGTGCACCACCGGGGTGACACGTTGGTCGAGGACCCGGCGCATGTTCACATCGGGCGAATGAGGTTGACCTCCAGTTAGGTCGAGCCCGCAGGATCGGGAGCATGACACTTCCCGAGCTGCCCTCGTTCGTCCGCCACCGCAAGGAGATCGACGGCTTCAAGCTCTACCGCACCGGTGAGCCGGCCGGAACCAAGACCGTGGGCTGCGTCGTCCTCGTCACCGTCGACACCGATGACGAGGTCACCGCACGTGCCTGGGTCGACGCCGTGTTCACCGCGCTCGCGAGCGACCCGAACCGGCACCCCGGCGGGATCTCCGCCGCCTTCCACATCCGGGAGGACGGCAGGCAGGTCGTCAACTATGCCGAGTGGGTCAGCGCCGAGGACCACGAGGACGCGGTGTCACGCACTCCCCTTCGTGGCGTCGGCTCCGCCACGACGGACTGGAAGCGCGTCCAGACGTTCCCCGGTGTGCGCCACGGCGGCTTCCAGCGCTACCGGCCCCGCTAGCGCAGGTCGAGGCCGAGGTCGAGTGACGGGCTGGAGTGCGTGAGGCCACCGACCGCGAGGTAGTCCACGCCGGTTTCGGCGTACTGGCGGGCCACGTCGAACGTGAGTCCGCCGGACGCCTCCAGCCGCACGTTCCCTGGACGGCGCCGGACCGCCTCCGCGCACTGTTCGGGCGTGAAGTTGTCCAGCAGCACGAGTTCCGCGCCCTCGGCGATCGCCTCGTCGAGCTGGTCGAGGCTGTCGACCTCGACCTCCATCAGCAGGTCGGGCGCGTGGGCACGGGCCGCGCGGATCGCGGCCGCCACCGAACCGGCCGCCGCCACGTGGTTGTCCTTGATCAGGATCGCGTCGCCGAGGCCCATGCGGTGGTTGACGCCGCCGCCGCATCGCACCGCGTATTTCTGCAGCAAACGCAGGCCCGGCAAGGTCTTCCGGCTGTCCCGCACCGCAGCGCCGGTGCCCTCGATCGCCGAGACCCAACGGGCGGTCTGGGTGGCGATGCCGGAGAGGTGGCAGATCAGGTTCAACGCGGTGCGTTCCACGGTGAGCAGGCCGCGGGTCCGGCCGGTCAGCACCAGTGCGGGCTCGCCGGGCACCGCCTTGTCACCGTCCCGAGCCTCGGAAAGCACCTCGACGTCGTTGAGGTACCGCTCGAACGCGGCGCGCGCGATGGAGACCCCGCACAGCACGCCTGCGGAACGCGGGGTGATCTCGGCGGTCGCGACGGCCTTCTCCGGCACGGTGGCCAGCGTGGTGGCGTCGAGGCCGTAGCGGAGGTCCTCTTCGAGCGCGAGCTGGATGACCCGGTTCGCGTCGTCCCAGTCGATGGTCACGCCACACCTTCCGCGAGAACGGGATCGGCCAGCACCGGCTGGCCGGTCGGGGTGAGCCGGACGAGCTGGCTGCGTTGCCACGCCTCGGAACGCCCGGTGTAGTCCGTGCGGACATGGCAACCGCGTGACTCGGTGCGTTCCGCGGCGGCGGCGATCAGGGCACGGGCGGCCATCGTCAGCGCGGCGTCCTCGACGAGCTCGCGCGACTCCAGCTGCTTGTCCACAGTGGACACGTCGAGCACCGAGCCGACGACGGCGAGACCCTCGGCGTCACGACCGATCGCGGCGTACCGGGACATCACACGCTGGAGCATGTCGCGGTCGGCGACGGGTGCGGTCGGCAACACCGGTTCGACGGTTCGTGCCGGAGCGACGAGACCGAGCGCGAGGTCCGACGCCACGGCCTCCGCGGCACGCGTGCCGCAGACCAGGCCTTCGAGCAAGCTGTTGGACGCCAGGCGGTTCGCGCCGTGCAGGCCTGTGCGGGCGACCTCGCCGACGGCGTAGAGACCGGCCACGCCGGTGCGGCCGTCGATGGTCGACACCACGCCACCGCAGGCGAAGTGTGCCGCCGGGGCAACGGGAATCGGGTCCACCGCGGGATTGACGCCCGCCGCGACGCAGGCCGCGTAGACGGTCGGGAAGCGGGTGGCCATGTCGTGCAACGCCGTCGCGTCGAGGAAGACGTGGTCGTCGATGCCACCGGGCTCCAACACCATGTGCCGGGTGATCGCCGCGGCCACGACGTCGCGCGGAGCGAGGTCCTCCAGCGGGTGCACGCCCTTCATCACGCGGGCGCCGGTCGCGTCGACCAGCACGGCACCCTCGCCGCGTACGGCTTCCGTGACGAGCGGGCAGCGGCCACGTGCGCCGCGACCCGTGTAGAGCACGGTCGGGTGGAACTGGATGAACTCGACGTCGGCCGCGAGTGCGCCCGCGCGCAACGCCAGCGCGAGACCGTCGCCGGTCGCCACGGACGGGTTCGACGTGGCCTGGTACATCTGGCCGAGGCCGCCGGTCGCGAGCAGTACGGCGGGCGCGGTCAGCACGCCGGGCACGCCGTTGCCGTCGAGCACCAGCAGGCCGCTGACGGTGCCGAGCGGCGTCTTGACCGCGTCGACCGCAACGTGGTTCTCCAGCAGCGGAACCCGGCCGTCCACAGTGGCCTTGAGCAACGCGCGTTCCACCTCGGCGCCGGTCGCGTCACCACCGGCGTGCACGACGCGGAACGCGCTGTGGCCGCCTTCGCGAGTGCGTTCCAGCAGGCCGTCGGGCTTCGCGTCGAACACCGCGCCGCGCTCGCGCAGCCGGGCCACCGCCGCCGGGCCGTCCGTGATGATCGCGGCCACCGCGGCCTCGTCGCACAGGCCCGCACCGGCGACCAGGGTGTCGTCGATGTGGCGCCCGACCGAGTCGCCGGGCTCGTGCTGGTCCTCCAGCACGACCGCGACACCGCCCTGAGCCCAGCGCGTGTTGCCGTCGTCGCCGGCGGCCTTCGTCACGACCAGGACGCGAAGTCCCAGCTCACGGGCTCGCAGCGCGGCCGTGAGACCCGCCACTCCCGTGCCGACCACGATCAGGTCGGCCCGCGCCTCCCAGCGCGCGGCCATCACTCACCGCCGCCGGGCTTGCCGATCTCGATCATGCGCTGCACCGCACCCTGGGCGCGCTTGGCGGTCTCCAGGTCCACGTGCACCTCGTCCAGCCCGTCGCGCACGCAACGAAGCAGCGCGGCCGGCGTGATCATCTTCATGTAGGTGCAGGACGCGCGGTCGTTGACGGCACGGAAGTCGATCTCCGGGGCGGCCTTGCGCAGCTGGTGCAGCATGCCGACCTCGGTCGCGACGAGCACCTTGGTCGCCTTCGTGCTGCGGGCGGCGGTGATCATGTCGCCGGTCGAGAGGATCTTCACCTTCTCCGCCGGGACGATGCCCTCCCCCGCGAGGTACAGAGCCGAGGTCGCGCACCCGCACTCCGGGTGGATGAACAGGTCGGCGTCCGGGTTCTCGGCGGCGCGATCGGCCAGCTCAGGGCCGTTGATGCCGGCGTGCACGTGGCACTCGCCCGCCCAGATGTGCATGTTCTCGCGACCGGTCTCGCGCTTGACGTGCGCGCCCAGGAACTGGTCCGGGCAGAACAGCACCTCGCGGTCGGCCGGGATCGAGCGGACGACGTCGACGGCGTTCGACGACGTGCAGCAGATGTCCGTCTCCGCCTTCACCTCGGCGGTCGTGTTCACATAGGACACGACGACCGCGCCGGGGTGCTCCGCCTTCCACTCGCGCAGCTGGGCGCCGGTGATCGAGTCGGCGAGCGAGCAACCCGCGCGCTCGTCCGGGATCAGCACGGTCTTCTGCGGCGCGAGGATCTTCGCGGTCTCGGCCATGAAGTGCACGCCGCAGAAGATGATGGTCTGCGCGTCGGACTGCGCGGCGATCCTGCTGAGCGCAAGAGAGTCGCCGGTGTGGTGCGCGATGTCCTGGATCTCGGGCAGCTGGTAGTTGTGCGCCAGGATGACGGCGTCCCGCTCCTTCGCGAGACGCAGCACCTCGTCCCGCCACGCTGCGTCCGGCTCGACTCCGCCGTACACACCCGACGCGGTTCGCTCCACGGTTGCGGTAGCGACCATCACTGCCTCCTCGGTCCAGGTTTTCGCCTGTTGGTCGAAAACGTGGCCGATAGTATCAGCCGAGTGGCGGGCGTGGGACACGAAGTTCTGGCAGCTGTGCTGCGGGTGAGAGGTGCGTCACTCCAGGTCATGCTGTGGCAGCGCGCTCGGGATCCGCATGCTCACCGCTGGTCGTTGCCGGGTGGAGAGCTGCGGGTGGACGAGGACGTGGAGTCGTCGATCCGCCGTCAGCTGGCCGAGAAAGTCGACGTGCGACAACTCTCACACGTCGAACAGCTCGCCGTTTTCAGCGCCCCGGACCGCGTTCCAGGACCCCGCATGGTGGCCACCGCGTTCCTCGGCCTGGTCCCATCGGACGTCGATCCAGAGCGTCCGGCGGACACCGAATGGCACTGCGTGGACACGCTCCCTCCGATGGCGTTCGACCATGCCTTGATCGTGACCCGAGCACGGCACCGCCTCGGCTCGAAGCTGTCGTACACCAACGTCGGTTTCGCTTTGGCGCCACCGGAGTTCACGATCTCGGTCCTGCGCGACCACTATTCCGCGGCACTGGGCTACCGCGTGTCCGCCACGAACCTGCAACGCGTGCTGTCCCGCCGCCTGCTGCTCGAACCCACCGGCGGCACCGCACCACCCGGCCCGTCCGGCGGCCGCCCCGCCGCGCTGTTCCGTTTCAGTGCAAGGGGAATCAAGGTCACCGACCCGTTCGCCGTGCTGAGGCCGCCGGGATCGGGCCGTCCGGCGGGTGCGGGTGGTAGCCCGTAACGTGGATGCGTGGCCGAGACGCTCCCGCTCTTCCCGCTGGGCACCGTGCTGTTGCCCGGTGCGTCTTTGCCGCTGCACATCTTCGAGCCCCGGTACCGGCAGCTCGTCGTCGACCTGATGACCGGAACCCTGTTCGGCCGCACCTTCGGGATCGTGTGCATCAAACAGGGTTGGGAGGTCGGGGCCGACAAAGTCGAGTCGTTGCAGGACATCGGCTGCTCCGCCGACCTGCTCGATGCCCGGCCGCTGCCGGAGGGCCGGTTCGACATCGTCACCCGCGGCGTCCGGCGGTTCCGGCTGCTGGACGTCGACACGACGACCGCGCCCTACCTGCTGGGCCGCGTCGAGTACCTGGCGGACACGCCGGTGCCCGAGGCCGCGCTGGAGGTCGTGCCGATCCTCGAACGCGGCGCACGGGCGGCGCATGAGCGGTACTGCGGCGCGGCCTGGCACCGCGAGGACTGGTCCGCACCCGACTCGGACGTCGAACTCGGTGCGTTGTCGTACCTGCTGGCCGCCGACTGCCTGCTGCCGGTCGAGGATCGGCAGCGGCTGCTGGAGGAGACCTCGCCCGCGCGGCGGTTGCGGCTGGTGCGGCGGATGCTGCACCGGGAGACCGGAATTCTGAGCGCTTTGAAGGCCGTCCCGGTGCCGCTCACGGAGTTCGGCCACGTGCCGAACCCGAACTAGATCAAGTGCGATGAAGGGCGCTTTTGTCCACCTGAGGTGGACAAAAGCGCCCTTCATCAGTCGGCCGTTTGTCGGATCGTGGGCTTGTGGGATTGTGGGATTGTTGAACAATCTCTACTCTGAGGGCCACGTCACACTCGACCACTCCTCCACCACGCTGCGAGGTGTCCCATGAGCACGTCCACGACCGAGGACACAGGCCGTTTCGCCTGGTTCCGCAGTCTCGGCACGAAGGGCAAACGTGCCTTCGTCGGCGCGTTCGGCGGGTACGGACTGGACTCGTACGACTACTGGGTCCTGCCGCTGAGCCTGGTCGCGATCAGCGGGTACTTCGGCCTCACCAAGGCCGAGGCCGGCCTGCTCGGCACCTCCACCCTGCTGATGAGCGCCATCGGCGGCGCGGTCGCCGGGATCATGGCGGACCGGTTCGGCCGCTCGAGAACGCTGGTCATCACGGTGGCGGCGTACGCGTTCTTCACCGTGCTGTGCGGCTTCGCGACGAACTACGAGACGCTGCTGGTCTTCCGGGCGCTGCAGGGCCTCGGGTTCGGTGGCGAGTGGGCCGCGGGCGCGATCCTGGTGGCGGAGTACTGCAAGCCGAAGTACCGCGGGCGCACCGTGGCGTTCATCCAGAGCGCCTGGGCCGTCGGCTGGGGTCTCGCGGTCATCGTCAACACGCTGGTCGCGTCGCTGGCCGACCCGAGCTGGTCGTGGCGGATCATGTTCTGGACGGGCGCGCTGCCCGCGATCCTGATCTTCTACGTGCGGCGCAACGTCGACGACGCACCGTCGGCCAAGGCGCAGATCAAGCAGACGGGCACGTTCCCGAAGATCTTCCAGGGCCCGCTGCTCAAGACCACCCTGTTCGCGGCTCTGCTGGCCACCGGGGTGCAGGGCGGGTACTACACGCTCGCGACGTGGCTCCCGGCGTTCCTGCAGACCGGCCGCGGACTGACGATCATCGGCACTGGCGGGTACCTGGCGTTCCTCATCACCGGCGCGTGGATCGGATACGTCAGCGGCGGTTATCTCACGGACTACCTGGGGCGCAAGAAGACCTTCGTGCTCTTCGCGGTCGCCAGCGCGCTGCTGATCGTGGCGTACACGCAGATTCCCAACGGCGCCAACACGTTGGTGATGTTCCTCGGCTTCCCGCTCGGGTTCTGCATGAGTGCGATCTTCAGTGGGTTCGGCAGCTACCTGTCCGAGCTCTACCCGACACACCTGCGCGGAACGGGCCAGGGCTTCACCTACAACTTCGGGCGCGCGTTCGGCGCGGTCTTCCCCGGGCTCGTGGGGTTCATGGCCGACCGCCTCGGCATCGGCGGTGCGATGCTGTTCGGGGCGGCGGCATACGGAATCGCCGTCGTCGCACTGATCTGGCTCCCGGAGACGGTCAACAAGGAGCTCGAATGACGACCGCAGGCAAAGCACCCGGACTCGCACAGGCCAACCTGATCGCCATCCCCAAGGACTGGGCCTACGACTTCCTGCTCTTCACCCACCGCAACCCCAAACCGTGCCCGGTACTCGATGTCCTGGACGTCGGCGAGACGGTCAGCGCGCTCAAGCAGGACGCCGACGTGCGCACACACGCGCCGCGGTACCGGATCTGGGAACACGGCGAGCTCACGGCCGAACCGGAGAACGCGACCGAGTACTGGCGCGACGACCTGGTGACGTTCCTGATCGGCTGCAGCTTCACCTTCGAGACGGCGCTGGAGAGCGCGGGCGTGCCGCTACGGCATGTGGAGCAGCAGAAGAACGTCGCCATGTTCGTCACGGACATCCAGTGCCGTCCCGCCGGACGGTTGCACGGGCCGATGGTCGTGTCGATGCGGTGGATTCCGGAGTCCCTTGTGGACATCGCGCACAAGGTGACGGCGCTGATGCCGTCGGTGCACGGGTCCCCGGTCGGCTCCGGTGATCCGCGGATGCTCGGTATCGAGGACATACACGCGCCGGACTTCGGGGACGCCGTCCAGCCGGAACGTGGTGACGTGCCGATGTTCTGGGCGTGCGGCGTGACACCGCAGGCGGTGCTGATGAAGTCCAAGCCACCGTTCGCGATCACGCACGCGCCGGGTCAGATGTTCGTGACCGACATGCCGGACTTCGCTTACCGCGTTGGCTGACAGATGAAACTGATGTCACAGTGGGCGGTGCCTCATCCGAGGCGCCGCCCCAGGTCGTCGAGGCCATTCCACGCCGCACAGCACCCATAGGCCAGCGCGGCGGCCAGCGGCCACGCCAGCAGGCCCCACCACGTCTCCAGCGCCGGCGCGACGAGCATCGTCTCGCCGGGCTTGATCGTCGCGGGCGCCGGGTACGCGCCCAGGGCCAGCCGCACGCCCAGGTACTGCGTGAGGCCCGCCGCCGCGACGGATCCCAGCGTCATCCCCAGCATCACGATCGGCCCGCGTCGCTGCCGCAGCAACCAGGTCGCGATGCCGGTGATCACACCCGCGCCGAGGCCGATCAGCACGAACACCATCAGCGCGTCGAGCCGGTGATAGCTCTCGACACCGATCGGGTAGGGCTTGTTGTCCTGCGGCGAAATGATCTTGAGCTGGGCCGGGGCGAGCCACGACCACACGTACGCGGCGGGAAGGCCGAACGCGAACGTCGTCAGCAGCACCACCAGACCCGGCAGCAGATCCCGCTTCACCACGACCTTCGCCCGTGGGCGGATGTAGTGGTAGACGTACGGCGGCTCCGGCACGGGTTCGATGCGCACCGGCGCTGCTTTCTCGTCCATTCGCGGAAGGTTACTACCGTAACCATCAGGGGCATGAAGTGATCAGGCCGTGACGGCTGCAGCGCGCCGTCCAGCCGTCCGGGGTCACCTGGACGACCATCCGGCGCGCGCACGCCGAGCAGTACCGGGGAGGGTCGATCATCGACAGCCGCTGACGGCAGAACTCATGATCGACCTCACCGGAGGCCTTGCCACAGAACGAACAGAACTCGGTCGTCATCATCACAGTGTCTGGCTCAGCGCCTTGATCGGCATCGACAGCTCTTCGAGCATGTCGAGGTCCTGCTGGGCCGGGCGGCCGAGGTTCGTCAGGTAGTTGCCGACGATGATCGCGTTGATGCCGCCGAGCATGCCCTGCTTCGCGCCGAGGTCGCCGAACGTCAGCTCACGCCCGCCCGCGAAACGCAGGATCGTGCGGGGCAGCGCCAGCCGGAACGCGCCGACCGTGCGCAGGGCTTCCGCGCCCTCGACGACCGGGTAGTTCTCGTACGGCGTGCCGGGGTTCGGGATGAGGAAGTTCAACGGAACCTCGTCGGGCTCCAGCTCGGCGAGCTGCACGGCGAACTCCGCGCGCTGCGCCAGCGTCTCCCCCATGCCGATGATGCCGCCGCAGCAGACCTCCATGCCGGCCGCGCGAATCATCTTCAACGTGTCCCAGCGCTCGTCCCAGGAGTGCGTGGTGACGACGTTCGTGAAGTGCGAGCGGGCCGTCTCGAGGTTGTGGTTGTAGCGGTGCACGCCCATCGCGACGAGCTCGTCGACCTGCTCCTGCGTGAGCATGCCGAGCGAGCACGCGATCTGGATGTCGTTGCCGTCAGCGCGGATGGCCTTGATGCCGTCGCGCACCTGCGAGAGCAGCCGCTTGTCCGGGCCGCGCACGGCCGCGACGATGCAGAACTCGGTCGCACCGGTGTCACGGGTCTGCCGAGCCGCGCGGACCAGGCCGGGGATGTCGAGCCACGCCGAACGCACCGGCGACGGGAACTGGCCGGACTGCGAGCAGAAGTGGCAGTCCTCCGGGCAGCCGCCGGTCTTGAGCGACACGATGCCCTCGACCTCGACCTCGGGGCCACACCAGCGCTCACGCACCTCGTGCGCGAGCTTGAGCAGGTCGGGAACCCGCTCGTCGGGGAGCTCGAGCACCTTCAGCACCTGGGCCTCGGTCAGTCCCACGCCTCGTTCGAGCACCTGCTCACGAGCCTCGTCGAGCACGTCGATCTGTTCCGGAGCTGCGGTCACGGTGTCTCCTCCTCTGTGGCCTGACGAGCCAGTCTGCCTCACGGAATCCTTCATCGTGGAGCGACGTAGGTCACTGGACCGCGAACTGAGCCGCGAACGTGTCCGGGTCGAACTCGCCGCCGAACCACGGAGAGAACGATCTCCTGGCCACGGCGAGGAAATCCACAGAACCGAGTTTGGTCACACCCTGCGGCAGCGCGCCGAGCAACGGCCCACCGGCCTCCTCGGGCAGATCGGCCAGGTTGCACAGCGCGGCGAGGTCCGGGTGCAGCGGCCAGCTGCCGACCACGACGCCGAGCGACTCGATGCCGCGCCGCCGCAACGCCTCGGCGGTCAGCGCGGTCGAGTTCAACGTGCCGAGGCCCGCCTGCGCGACGATCAGGACCGGCGCGTTCACCGCCCACGCGATGTCGGCGAGCGTGGACCCGCTCTCGTCGAACCGCACCAGCAGCCCGCCCGCGCCCTCGACCAGCACCAGGTCGTGGGTCTCGTCGAGAGCGGTGACCTCGGCGGCCACGTCCTTGGGGTGCACGGTGGCCATACCGGCACGTTTGGCGGCCGTGGCAGGCGCCAGCGGGTCGGGGTAGCGGGCCAGCTCACGGGTGGTCACGTCGCCCGCGAGCCGCGCCACCTCGGCCACGTCGCCAGGCTCGCCGGGCAGCAGGCCGGTCTGCGCGGGTTTCACGACCGCGACGCGCCTGCCCTCGGCCCTCGCCAGCGCCGCGATGGCCGCGGTCACGGCGGTCTTGCCGACCTCGGTCCCAGTTCCGGTGATCACCAGCACGCTCACAGGCACTCACCCTAGGCCGTCACCTAACGTGAGGGCATGAGCGACGAACCGATCGTGATGTACGGCGCCGAATGGTGTGGCGACTGCCGCCGGGCCAAGGCCTGGCTGACCCGCAACAACGTGCCGTTCACCTACATCGACGTCGAAAACGACGACGAGGCGCGCGACCGGGCGATCGAGATCGCGGGCCGCAAGAACATCCCCGTCGTCGTGCTCCCGAACGGTGAGTTCATGGTCGAGCCGACCGACACTCAGCTGGCCGCCGCGATCACGCCCTGACAGATCGCCGCGATGTCGTCGTCCGTGCTGACAAAGGGCGGCATCGTGTAGATCAGGTCTCGGAACGGCCGCAGCCAGACACCCGCGTCCACGGCCGCTTTCGTGGCCCGAGCCATGTCCACGGGCCGGTCGAGCTGCACGACGCCGATCGCACCCAGCACCCGGACGTCGCGCACGCCAGGCAGCTCACGCGCGGGCGCCAGCCCGGCCGACAGTCCGGCCGAGATGCGTGCGACCTCGCGCTTCCAGTCCTGGGAGAGCAGCAGGTCGATCGACGCGAGCGAGACGGCCGAGGCCAGCGGGTTCCCCATGAACGTCGGTCCGTGCGCGAGGATCGGCACCTCGCCCCTGCTGATGCCGTCCGCCACCCGTGACGTGCACAGCGCGGCGGCCATCGTGAGATAACCGCCGGTCAGCGACTTGCCGACGCACATGACGTCCGGGCTGACGTTCGCGTGGTCGGCACCGAACAGCTCCCCCGTGCGGCCGAATCCCGTCGCGATCTCGTCGAACACCAGCAGCACGTCGTGTGTGTACGCGAGCTCACGCAGCACGTGCAGGTAGCGCGGGTCGTGGAACCGCATTCCGCCCGCACCCTGCACGACCGGCTCGACGATGATCGCGGCGAGCTCGTGCGCGTGCTCCTCGATGATGTCAGCGAGGTGCTGGACGTATGCGGTGTCCATCTCGGCAGGCGGCGCGTCGGCGAAGACCTGCTCCGGCAGGATTCCACCCCACAGCGAATGCATTCCGCCCTGGGGATCGCACACGGACATCGGGGTGAACGTGTCCCCGTGGTAGCCGCCGCGCCACGTCAGCAGCCTGCGCTTCTCGGGCCGGTTCTGGGAACGCCAGTACTGCAGGCACATCTTGACCGCGACCTCGACCGCCACCGAGCCGGAGTCGCACAGGAAGACGTGCTGCAGCTCCGACGGTGTGATCTCGACGAGCTTCGAGCAGAGCCTGATCGCGGGCTCGTGCGTGAGCCCGCCGAACATCACATGGCTCATCCGGCCCAGCTGGTCGGTGACCGCCGCGTCCAGCACCGGGTGCCGGTAGCCGTGGATCGCCGCCCACCAGGACGACATCCCGTCGACCAGCTCCCGCCCGTCGGCGAGCCGAAGCCGGACACCCTCCGCCTCGGTGACGAGCAACGGCTCCTGGGTGCCCGGCATCGGGCCGTACGGGTGCCAGACGTGCGCCCTGGTCGAGCTTCAGCAGGTCGTCCACCTGCCGAAGATTAAGCGAGGCGCACGGGCAGGGTGTGCAGACCGCGGATCAACGTGCTGTCGCGGTACACCAGCGTCTCCGGCTCGGCGGCGAGCTCCAGGTTCGGGAACGCGCTTGAGCAGCGCCGTCAGCGCCACGTCGCACTCCAGCCGGGCCAGCGGCGCGCCCAGGCAGAAGTGGATGCCGTGGCCGAACGCCACGTGCCCGCCGGCGTTGCGGGTGATGTCGAGCTCGTCCGGGTTCTCGTAGCGCTCCGGGTCCCGGTTCGCGCCGAGCAGCGACACCATCACGAGCTCACCCGCGGGAATCATCACACCGCCGAGCTCGACCGGCTCGGTCGTGTAGCGGAACGTCGCGATGTTGACCGGGCCCTCCAGCCGCAGGAACTCCTCGGCGCTGCCCGCGATCAGCTCGGGGCGGTCCATGAGGATCTGCAGCTGGTCCGGGTTGCGCAGCAGCGACAGCACCGCGTTGCCGATGAGGTTCACCGTCGTCTCGTGGCCGGCGACGAGCAGCAGGAACGCCATCGACACCAGTTCGGCGCTGGTCAGGCGGTCACCGGAGTCGTCGGCGTGCACGAGCGCCGAGAAGCACGTGTCGTCCTGCTCGGCGGCAGCACAGCCGGTGATGTGCTCGATCAGGAACTGCGCCATCTTCCCGGACGCCTCGCGATCTGCTCCGGCGTGCCGTAGGACAGCAGCTGGTTCGACCACTCGCGGAACTCGTCGTGGTTGTCGATCGGAACGCCGAGCAGCTCGCAGATCACCGTGATCGGCAGCGGGAACGCGAACGCCTCCAGCAGATCCACGGCGTCGCCGTCGTTCATCTCGGCGATCAGCTCGGCGGCGATCTCCTCGATGCGCGGACGCAGCAGCTCGATCCGCCGCGCGGTGAACGCCTTGTTCACGAGCTTGCGCAGGCGGGTGTGGTGGGGCGGGTCCATGTTCAGCATGTGCACGGCAAGCGCCGAGTCGAACTGCGCGCGGTCCGCGTTCTTGGGCGCGTGCAGCTCGAACACGTGGCCACCGGCCTGCATGTTCTTGCTGATCCGCGAATCGGTGAGCGCGATCTTCGCTTCGTCGAGACGAGTCACGAGCCAGACCTTGAGTCCACGCGGCAGCAGGACTTCTTGCACGGGCCCCTCGGCACGCAGCATGGCGTGCACTTCGTGCGGGTTCTGGACGTAGTCGGCGGGCAACCGGGTGAGAGTCGTCACCCCACCCAGTGAACCCCGTTAACTGGTTTCTCGCCACCTTTCTTGATGAAGGGAGCTTTCATCAACCTGAGGTTGATCCCCTCATCAAGAATCAGCCGAGGCAGCCCGGCCCGAGCAGGGCCTTCAGGTCGCCCATCAACGACGGCGTCGGCGCGACCCGCAGCGCGTCGTCCAGCTTCAGCAGCGTGTTGCGGCGCCGCGTTGATATCAGGTTGCAGGTGCACCTCGGTCGAGCCGGGGTGCGTTGCGCAGCACGTCCTTGAGCTGCGTGACGATCTCCGACCGGCACTTGGTGGCGGGCATCTTGAGCCGCAACGCCCGCTGACCCGATCTCGCTCAGGTCCGGCACCACCAGGTCGTTCGCGATCAGCGAGATCCGGTCGTCGCGCTTCGCGACACGGGCCTTGACCAGCACGATCGCGTCCTCGACCACGCACATGCCGTCACCATGAAGCTCTTGGGGAAGAACAGCACCTCGATGCCACCGGCGAGGTCCTCCAGCTGGGCCGACGCCCACGACTCGCCGCTCTTGTTCACCCGCCGCGTCACCGACGCGAGAATGCCGCCGATGGTGACCTGGGCGCCGTCGTGGACGTCACCTTCCAGGATGCGCGCGATCGAGGCGTCGGAATAGGCCTCCAGCACGTGCTCGACGCCGTTGAGCGGGTGCCCGGAGACGTAGAGGCCGAGCATCTCCCGCTCCAGTGCGAGCTGGTGCTTGGACTCCCACTGCTCCGGCGGGATCTTGACGTCGAACACGCCCGCGATGTCCTCGTCGGCCTCGGCGTCCCCGCCGCCGAAGAGGTCGAACTGGCCCCTTGGCCTCTTCCTTCTTGGTGATCATCACGGCGTCGACCGCGTCCACGTGGACCATGTGCAGGCCCTTGCGCGGGTGGCCGAGCGAGTCGAACGCGCCCGCCTTGATCAGCGACTCGACGACCTTCTTGTTGCAGGCCGTGGCGTCGATCTTGCGCAGGAAGTCGGAGAAGTCGACGAACTTCCCCTTCTCCTTGCGCGCCTTGATGATCGAGTCGACGACGTTCGCACCGACGTTGCGGATCGCGCCGAGACCGAAGCGGATGTCCTTGCCGACCGGGGCGAACTCGCGCTCGGACTCGTTGACGTCCGGCGGCAGCACCGTGATGCCCATCGGCGGCACTCGGCCAGGTAGATCGCCGACTTGTCCTTGTTGTCGCCGATTCGTGGTGAGCAGCGCGGCCATGTACTCGGCCGGGTAGTTCGCCTTGAGGTACGCCGTCCAGTACGCGACGACGCCGTAGGTGGCGGAGTGCGCCTTGTTGAAGGCGTAGTCGGCGAACGGGACCAGGATGTCCCAGAGGGTCTTGATCGCCTCTTTCGGAGTAGCCGTTGTCCAGCATGCCCTGCTCGAAGCCCTCGAACTCCTTGTCCAGGATCTCCTTCTTCTTCTTGCCCATCGCGCGGCGCAGCAGGTCTGCTTGGGCCAGCGTGTAGCCCGCGACCTTCCGCGCGATCGCCATGACCTGCTCCTGATAGACGATCAGGCCGTAGGTCGTGTCGAGGATGTCCGCGAGCGAGTCCCGCCAGCTCCGCGTGGATCGGGGTGATCTCCTGCTGCTTGTTCTTGCGCAGCGCGTAGTTGATGTGCGAGTTCGCACCCATCGGGCCCGGCCGGTACAGGGCGATGACGGCGGAGACGTCCTCGAAGTTGTCAGGCTTCATCAGCCGCAGCAGGTCCCGCAGTGCCGAACCGTCCAGCTGGAACACGCCCAGCGTGTCGCCGCGCGCCGAGCAGCTCGTACGTCTTCTTGTCGTTCAACGGCACCTGTTCGCCGTCGGTGATGTCGATCTTGCCCTTGCCGTTGAGCTCGATGTTGCGCAGCGCGTCGTCGATGGTGGTGAGGTTCGAGAGCCCCAGGAAGTCCATCTTCAGCAGGCCGAGCGTCTCGCACGTCGGGTAGTCGAACTGCGTGATGATCGAACCGTCCTGCGGCCGCATCCAGACCGGGATGTGGTCCATCAGCGGTTCCGCGGACATGATGACCGCACAGGCGTGCACACCGGCGTTGCGGATCAGGCCCTCGAGCCCGCGGCCGGTGTCGATGATCTCCTTGACCTGCGGGTCGGTGTCGTAGAGCCCGCGGACCTCGGTGGCCTCGTTGTACCGCTTGTGCGACGAGTCGAAGATGCCCGACAGCGGGATGTCCTTGCCCATCACGGCGGGCGGCATGGCCTTGGAGATCCGGTCGGCGACGGCGTAACCGGGCTGGCCGTAGAGGACTCGCGCCGAGTCCTTGATGGCCGCCTTCGCCTTGATGGTGCCGAACGTGATGACCTGGGCGACGTTCGCCGTGCCCCACTTCTCCGTCACGTACCGGATGACGTCACCGCGCCGACGCTCGTCGAAGTCGATGTCGATGTCGGGGGGCGAGACACGGTCCGGGTTCAGGAACCGTTCGAAGATCAGGCCGTGCGGCAACGGGTCCAGGTCGGTGATGCCGAGCGCGTACGCGATCAGCGCGCCGGGCGCGGAACCACGACCGGGACCGACCCGGATGCCGTTCTCCTTGGCCCAGTTGATGAAGTCCGCGACGACGAGGAAGTAGGACGGGAACCCCATCTGCAGGATCACGCCGATCTCGAACTCCACCTGCTTGGTGTGCTCGTCGTCGACCCCGTTCGGGAACCGGCGGTGCATGCCACGCCAGACCTCGTCACGGAAGAACTGGTCCTCGGTCAGACCGTCGGGCACCGGGAACCGCGGCATGAGGTTCTTGAACTCGAACATGCCCGCCGGGTCGACCTTCTCCGCGATCAGCAGGGTGTTGCGACACCCCTCCTGCCACGCGTCACTCGAGTCGACCGCCCGCATCTCGTCCGGCGTCTTCAGGTAGTAGCCCGTGCCGTCGAACTTGAACCGCGTCGGGTCCTGCAGCGTCTTGCCGGTCTGGATGCACAGCAGCGCTTCGTGCGTTTCCTTGTCGGTCGGGTAGGTGTAGTGCGAGTCGTTCGTCACGACGAACGGAATCTGCAGCTTCTGCTGGATCTCCAGCAGCCCACCCCGCACCCGGCTCTCGATCTCGATGCCGTGGTCCATGATCTCCATGTAGAAGTTCTCGGGACCGTAGATCTCCTGCCACTTGGCAGCGGCCTCGAGCGCTTCCTTGTCCTGCCCCAGCCGCAACCGCGTCTGCACCTCACCGGACGGGCACCCGGTCGTCGCCATCAGCCCCGCCGAGTTCTCGGCGATGAGCTCCGCGTCCATCCGCGGCCACTTGCCCAGTTGCCCCTCGGTCGAGGCCCGGCTGGAAAGCTTCATCAGGTTGTGCAGGCCCTCGGCGTTCCGTGCCCAGATCGTCTGGTGCGTGTACGCACCGGACGCCGACACGTCGTCGCTCTTCTGCCCGGGGTCGCCCCACAGCACACGCTTCTTGTTGAACCGGGACTCGGGCGCCATGTACGCCTCGATGCCGATGATCGGCTTGATCCCGGCCGCCGTCGCCTGCCGGAAGAAATCGTACGCCCCGTACATGTTGCCGTGGTCGGTGATCGCCGCCGCGGGCATACCCATCCGCTCACACTCGGCGAACATGTCCTTGAGCTTCGCCGCACCGTCGAGCATCGAGTACTCGGTGTGCACGTGCAGATGCACAAACGAGTCCGACACCGTACCTCCAGGAGATCGAACGGACGCGCAGGAAGGGCGCGAAGCGGGATCCCCCAACCCTATATGGCGATCGGTCCGACCTCACGCACTGTCCGGCCGCCTGTCGCGGTGATCTCGATCCGGCAGGCGATGACGCGAAGATCGGGAGCGCGAGGTAGCGTTCTTTTCGTGGTGGCCCCTGATCCCGTAGACGCACGCCTGCTCGCCCTTCTCGCCGAGACAGGCCGCGCCGCCGTGCACGAGATCGCCCAGCGTCTGGGCATGGACCCCCGCGAAGCCGCCATGCGCCTGATCACCCTTTCAGGCAGCGGCCTCCCCCTCCTCGTAGGCGTCGAAGGCGACCCGAACGGCCTCCGCCGCGCCCTCGCGAACGCCGCCGCCTACGGCAACTACATGGGCCCGCCCCCGTCCGGCCCCTACGCCGCCCAGCAGAGCGGCCCCCACCACGTCAGCGGCCCACACCAGGTCCAGCAGCAGCCCTACGCCCAGCAGGGCCCCGCCAGCCAGCCCTTCCCGGCCCAGCAACCCCCACAGGCCACCTGGGGCCCACCGCAGTCAGCCGGCTGGGTCCGCGCCGACCAGCCTCAGCCCCAGCAACAACGCCCCCTCGCCCGCACCGGCAAGATCGGCTCCGCACTGGAAGCCGACAGCCTGGAAGGCGCCCGCCTCTCGATCCAGCTCGTCGAGGTCGTCGACCCGGCCGACTTCCTCTTCACCGCCGCCGGCTACAAACTCGCCGAGGGCGAACGCGCCGTGGTCGTGCACACCGAGATCACCAACACCAGCCAGGTCTCCTACACCTCGCTGCCGGACATGTACCTCGTCCTGGTCACCAAGACCGGCGAAACCGTCACCAAGGCCCCCGTCTCCCTTTCCTCGCGCCCCGCGCACAAACTCGGCGTCGCCCCCGGCGAAACCGCCGGCGGCCACACCGTCTACGTGCTGCCCGAGATGACGGACCTCACCCAGGTCCGCTGGAGCGTCCGCCCCGAGGTCGACATCAACACCCTCGTCTGGACCGTCGAAGACTGACTCGCCCGGCATGGATTTTTGGTGCGAAAAGCACGTTCGTACGAAATGGCCGTACGAACGTGCTTTTCGCTCAGAGGACGCAGAAGGCGACCAGGATGGGCCGGCGGGAGCGAGGGGTCAGCCCTCTTCGCGGAGCTTCTCCAGCGAAGAAGCCAGATCCTCGGGGTACTCCGAGGTGAACGAGACCCACTGCCCGTCACCAGGGTGGTGGAACCCGAGCTGCCGCGCGTGCAGCCACTGCCGCGTGACCCCGAGCCTCTTGGCCAGCGTCGGATCCGCGCCATACGTCAGGTCACCGACGCACGGGTGGTGCAGCGCCGAGAAGTGCACCCGAATCTGGTGCGTACGACCAGTCTCCAGATGAACCTCTACAAACGACGCCGCCCGGAACGCCTCGATCACCTCGTAGTGCGTGATCGACGGCTTCCCATCCTGCATGACCGCGAACTTGTAGTCATGCTTCGGATGCCGGTCGATCGGCGCATCGATCGTCCCCTTGATCGGGTCCGGATGCCCCTGCACCATCGCGTGATAGACCTTGTCGACCGTGCGCTCCTTGAACGCGTGCTTCAGCGCCGAGTACGCCGACTCCGACTTGGCCACCACCATCACACCGGTAGTACCGACATCGAGCCGGTGCACCACGCCCTGCCGCTCAGCCGCCCCGGACGTGGCAACCCGATGCCCAGCCCCGGCCAGCCCGCCGACAACCGTCGGCCCGGTCCACCCCGGCGACGGATGCACCGCGACACCAACAGGCTTGTCGACGACGATGATGTCGTCATCCTCGTGGAGAATGATCAACCCGGGCACCGGAATCGCCTGCACGGTCACCGGTTGCGGCGGCGCGGGCAGCGTGATCTCCAGCATCGCCCCGGCCACGAGCCGGTCCGACTTGCCGACCACCCGACCGTCGATCAACACGTCGTCGGCATCGGCGATCGCCGCGACGGCGGTACGGGACAGCCCGAGCAGCTTGGCAAGGCCCGCGTCCACACGCATGCCTTCCAGGCCGTCGGGAATCGGCAGTGTTCGGTATCCGCTCACGCGTCGACCTTCTCCTTGTGAACAGTCCCGTCGTAGTCGTGCTGCATCAGCGCCAAGACGATGATCGTCGCGCCACCGCAGACGATCGCCATGTCGGCGACGTTGAACACCGGCCAGACCTGGCCGAACGGGTCGAACAACGACAGGAAGTCCACCACGTGGCCCCGCATCGGTCCCGGCTCGCGGAACAGCCGGTCAGCGAGGTTGCCGACGGCTCCGCCGAGCACCAGGCCGAGGCCCACCGCCCAGCCGGTCGAGCGCAGGTTCCGCGCGATCCAGAGGATGAACCCGACGACCCCGAGCGCGATCAGCGCCAGGATCCACGTCATGCCCTCGGCCAGCCCGAAGGCGGCGCCGGGATTGCGGACGAACGTCAGGTACAGCACCCCGCCGAACAGTTTGATCGGCTCGGATCGCTCGAGGAACGCCACGGACAGGACTTTCGTGAGCACGTCCACGGCCAGCACGATGCCCGCCAGGATCCCGAGGGTCTTGATTCTCGGCTCCGGCAGCGACCCGGTGATGGAGAACTCCGGCTCGTCGTCCTCGACGACAGCCTTCTCCTCGGCAGCCTCGACGGGTTTCCCCTCGACAGCCTTCTCCTCGACGGCCGCGACGGCCTCGTCAGCCCAGGAGGCCTCGGGTTCCTCGACCGCCGTCGGCTCGCTCGTCTGCTCTTCGGCAGGCTTCGCGGCAGCCTCGTCAGCAGCCTTGGACTCGTCACTCACCAGGTCATTGTCCACGACCGGGATTACGCGAGGAACGGCGGCAGGGTTCGGCTGTCGTTCTCGGCCACCCAGCGACCGTCACGCTGGGTGTAGCTCCACTTCGGCCCTTCGGTGACGAGAGTGCGCAACGCCGCCACCAAGCGGTCCACGTGCTCGGCCGTCGTACCCAGGCCGATCGACGCGCGGACGGCGCGTTCCTCGTGCGAGCCGAGCTTCTTCACAAGGCGCCCGACGATCACGTGGGCACAGAACGCTCCGTCACGGACGCCGATGCCGTACTCGGCGGACAACGCGGCCGCGAGGAAGCCCGCGTCGAAGCCCGACACCGTGAAGCTCACGACTCCGACACGATCGACATCCGAGAGGATCGACAGCTCGCGCAGGCCGGGGATCGCGCGCAGGCCCTCACGCAGACGCGTGAGCAGCGCCTGCTCGTGCTCGATCGTCTGCTCCCAGTGCCGCGAGAGCGTCTCGCAGGCCGACGCCAGCGCGTGCACGCCGACGACGTTCGGGCTGCCGGCCTCGTGGCGCTCCGGCACGGCGGACCACGCGACGCCGAGGCGGTCACCGTGGTCGGTCACCTTCGAGGTGGCGCCACCGCCCACCAGGTACGGCTGGGCCTGCTGCAGCCAGTCGGAGCGGCCGACCAGCACACCGGCGCCGAACGGCGCGTAGATCTTGTGGCCGGAGAACGCGACGTAGTCGACGTTCAACGCGCGGACATCGATCGGGCGGTGCGGGGCGAGCTGCGCGGCGTCCAATGCGATCCGCGCACCGTGCGAACGGGCAACCCGTGCGAGCTCGGCGATCGGCCAGAGCTCACCCGTGACGTTGGACGCCCCGGTGACGATCACGAGCCGAGGACCGACCGGGGCGGCGGCCAACGCCCGGTCCAGCGCGACAACAACAGCCGCCGCACCAGACGCAGTATTTGATTCTTCGGCAGGAGTGGCGATGCGCTGCACGTTCGGACCCCGCCAGGGCAGCAGCGCCGCGTGGTGCTCGCTGTCGAACAGCACGACGGCGGTACCGCGGGGAACGCTGCGCGCCAGCAGGTTCAGCGCATCGGTGGTGTTGCGGGTGAAGACGACGGCGTCGGAGGAGTGCGCGCCCACGAACTTCCGCACGCGGTCACGTGCCTGCTCGTAGACGCGGGTGGAGACCTGGGAGGCGAACCCGGCGCCGCGGTGCACGCTGGCGTACCAGGGCAGCAGCTCGTCGACCGCGTCGCGTACCTCGGCCAGACAGGGCGCCGAGGCCGCGTGATCGAGGTTGGCATAGGTGACGCGCTCTCCGGTGACCAGCGGAACGCGCAGGTCGGCGCCGACAACCGCCGGAACCGTGGTCTTGGTGATGGCGAGCGTCATGGAGGTGCCTCCTGCGGCCTTGGGGCCTGCAAACGGAGGCCCGCGCTTGACCGGCGCCCTACGCGCCGGACCAGGTCCTCACCAAGGGCACCCCACCGCGGTTGGAGGGTTGCCGGCCAGCAAGCTTGGGCTTGACGCTGGCTCTCATGACCTGCCGATGACGTTACTGGAGGCCCCGGCCGCTCGTCGACAGCCGATCACATGCTGAGAAGCCTCGGTGACCGACTCAATCGCCGGTCTCGCCCTTCCACCGTGCGTAGCGACCCGCCCGGTCCACGGCACGTATGCGCCGCTCAGCGGCATCGCGCACCTCTTCGGTGGTGACGATGAGCAACTGGTCGTCGGTCTGCAACCGGGTGGTCATCTGTGGCGTGAAACTCTTCCCGCCGCGCACGACGAGACTCACCGTCGCGCCGGTCGGCAGCCTCAGCTCGGACATGTAGACGCCGTGCAGCTTCGACCCGCGCTGGATGTGCACCTGCAGCAGTTCGGCGCCGAGCTCGTCCAACGGCGAGGAGTCCACCTGCACTTCCTGCGGATCGCCCGCCCGCACCAGCCCGAGGCGCCGAGCGAGGATCGGCAGCGTGGTGCCCTGCACCACCGTCAGCACGATGACCAGCACGAACACCGCGTCGACGAGTTCACGCGCGCCCTCGACGCCCTGGATCAACGGGATGAGCGCGAACACGATCGGCACCGCGCCGCGCAGGCCGGACCAGGAGAGGAACACCTGCTCGCGCCACGGCACCTTGAACGGCAACGCGGCTAGGAAGACCGACAGCGGCCGCGCCCCGAACGTCACCACCACACCCGCCACCAGCGCGGGCACCAGGACGTCGAGCAGGCGGGACGGCGAGGAGTAGAGGCCGAGCAGGACGAAGAGCCCGATCTGGGCGAGCCAGCCGAGCCCCTCGGCGAAGGAGAGCGTGTCGGAGCGGTGCGGCAGGCGGGCGTTGCCGAGTACGAGCGCGGCCACGTAGGTGGCGAGGAAGCCGGAGGCGTGCAGCAGGTCGCCCGCCGTGTAGGCCATCACGCACACGGACACGGTGGCGAGCGGGTAGAGGCCGGTGGCGGGCAGTGCCGCGTGTCTGAGCCCCGCTCCGCCCAGCCAGCCGAGTGCGATGCCGATGAGCGCGCCCACGCCGAGTTCGTAGAGCACCAGCAGCGGCGCGGTCCACGTGATCTGGTCGGAGGAGGCCAGCAGCACGACGGCGATGTAGACGGGCGCGTCGTTGAGACCGGACTCGAGCTCGAGCGCGCCGGTGAGCCGTGGTCCCACGCCCAGCGAGCGCAGAACGCTGAAGACTGCGGCGGCGTCGGTGGACGAGAGCACCGCGCCCCACAACAACGCCATCCGCCAGTCGAGCCCGAGCAGGTAGTGCAGTGCCGTTGCGGTGACGGCCACGCTGACCGCGACGGCCACTGTGGACAGTGCCACGCCTAACCACAGCGAGGTTTTCACGGCCTGCCAACGGGTCGTGAGCCCGCCTTCGGTCAGGATCAGCACGAGCGCCGCGATGCCGAGTGACTGGGTGAGGTCGGCGTCGTCGAAGTTGATGCCGAGCACCGACTCGCCGAGGACGACGCCGATGCCGAGGTAGAGCAGAAGTGAGGGCAGCCCGAGCCGGATCGACACCCGAACCGCGATCACGGAGATCAGCAGGACGGCGGCGCCGATACCGAGAACGAGCGTCACGTCACCCACCTGGACCATTCTGATTGATCACCACCGAAAAGGACGAATCCGACGCATCCCGAACAACCAGCCGTTCGCATCTACCGGGCTCATGCGCGATGGAGCATGTTGATCAGTGGCTTCAATCCCTAACCCCCTGCACAGGAGTTGAACCATGAGGATCCTGATCGCGCTGGCGGCCGCCTTGATGGTGACCGGAACCACAGCAGCGCAAGCAGCCGCTCCGGCTGATGTGAACGCCTTGGCGGCGCCGAACATCTCGGTCGCCAACGTCCAGGCGCACCTGAACCAGTTCCAGTCGATCGCGAACGCCAACGGCGGCAACCGCGCTCACGGACGTCCGGGGTACCTGGCCTCGGTGAACTGGGTGAAGAGCAAGCTCGACGCGGCGGGTTTCGTGACGCGCGTGCAGTCGTTCAGCTACGGCGGCGCCACTGGCTACAACCTGATCGCGGACTACCCCGGTGGCGACGCGAACAACGTCGTCATGCTGGGCGGCCACCTCGACAGCGTCACCGCGGGCCCCGGCATCAACGACAACGGCACGGGCTCCGCGTCGATCCTGGAGGTCGCACTCCAGGTGAAGGCCACCGGCTTCAAGCCGACCAAGCACCTGCGGTTCGGCTGGTGGGGCGCTGAGGAGCGCGGCCTGATCGGCTCGACCAACTACGTGAACTCGTTGCCGGCAGCGGAGAAGTCGAAGATCAAGGCCTACCTGAACTTCGACATGACCGGCTCGCCGAACCCCGGCTACTTCGTCTACAGCGCCTCCGGTCAGCCCTCCGGTTCGCTGGCACTGCAGCAGCGACTGCAGGCGGGCTTCACGTCGCTCAACGTCCAGACCGAGCTGACGAGCGTCGGCGGCCGCTCCGACCACGCGGCGTTCGCCCGCGCGGGCATCCCGATCGGCGGCACCTTCACCGGCGCCGAGGGCCGCAAGACCGCGGCGCAGGCGACGAAGTGGGGCGGCACGGCCGGCCAGGCCTTCGACCGCTGCTACCACGCCTCCTGTGACACCACGGCGAACATCAACGCCACGGCTCTCGACCGCAACGCGGACGTGATCGCCCACGCCTTGTGGGCCTCGGCCGCCTAGGCATCTCACTGTCTAGCTCTTCGCTGTCAGCACCTGCACGGCCTCGTCGAGCACCGGTTCGACGAGGCCGGGCAGGGTCCCGAACATCTGCACCTGCCCCAGGTAGAGGCTGAACGCGATCAACGCGCGCTTCTTCGCGTGCTCCCGGTCGAACCCGAGCTGCTCGAACAGCTCCGCGAGGTAGCCGAGCCTGCGTCCGGTGACGCGCTCGAGGATCGGCGCGACCACCGGGTCCTGCGCGCCCGCCTGCAACGCCATCTCCACCGAACCCTTGCGACCGCGGTCGAGCACCGTGCCGAAGAGCGTCCTGAGCCTCTCGTGCGGAGTCGCCTCCGCCTCGACCAGCTCGATCACCTTCTCGGTGTGCTCGCGCTCCCACCGTTCGACGGTGGCCCTGAGCAACGCCTCCCGGTTCGGGAAGTGGTGGTAGACGCTCCCTTTCGTGGCTCCGGCCTTCGCCGCGAGCGGCTCGATCGCCACCGCCTGGAGCCCGCCTTCGGCCAGCGCTCTCAGCGCTATCTCAGTCCAGTCGTCACGAGTTCGCCGCACCACGGCTCCGTACGCTAGCGTATGTTTCCAGAACATACGCCAGCGTATGGAGGGGGAAGACCATGATCAGGAACGTCCACACCCGAGACCTGGGGGTCCCGGCAGGCCCGTTCGTCGACCGCGTCCAGGAGCTGTGGCCGCGTGCCTGGGGCAAGCAGGAGTTCGACCGCCCGCTCGGCGTCGGCGCGGACGGCGGCCACGGCCCGATCCGCTACCGCTGCACGTCGTTCACACCCGGCGAGTCGATCACCTTCGAGTTCACCGACCTCACGGGCCACCACACGTTGTCGGCAGCGGGCACCGTCCTGCGGCACGACCTGGTCGGCGACTTCGATCTCGGGTCGCGCCTGCGGTGGGCGCTGGTGATCCGCTGGCTGCACGACGCGTGCCTGGAGGACTTCCTGGACGGCTGCGAACGAGCAGCGGGCCGGGAACCTGTGGCTCCGGCCCGCTGGTCACTCTGGGTCCGTCTGGTGCGGCGGTCGTTCGGCGTGATCAGCCGTCAGCCGCAGCGACTGTGAACACGTCCCCTCAGATCACCAGCAGCTCACGGTGACCGGCGTGTACGAGCCGTCGCGGTAGACCCTGCCGTACAGGTCGCCGTTGTCCGCGATCTCGTCGTAGAGGTAGTTCGGCGGCTGTACGACCTCACCGCTGTTACGCCAGATCGCGGCCGGGCCGGGGCCCTGCCCGTCCGCCGTGACGCCGAGGACGTCACCCGAGGACGTGACCGACCTGGCGTCGTACGAGCCGGTGAGCGTGCGGACGACGTTGCCCTGCACGTCCCACTCCACGCCGACCGGGTCGGCCCAGCCGTCCGGAGCCGAGTAGCCGACGATCCGGCCGTTGCGGATGGAGTTCACGATCGTGTGCGCGTGCCCCGGCAACGGCTGCACGGTCGAACGGGCGCCGTTCTCGTCCCAGACGAAGGACTGGACCGGAGTGCCCCGCTCCCCGTGCAGCGACGCGGTGACACGGCCCTGGTAGTCCATGCCCGCGACCTGCCAGGTGCCGTCGACGTCGGTGCCGGGAATCGCGCGTGGCTCCGGCGAGGCTTCCCAGATCGCGATGGACCGGCCGGAGCGGCCTGCCACGTAGCCGTTCGAGTTGATCGAGGCCGCCCACGCGAAGTCGGACCCTGGCAACGGGTTCAGCCCCATGCTGCCGCGCCACGCCGTGCCGTTCGAGCTGTTGCGCAGGTGGGTGCCCGAGGTGTCGATGTCCTTCGGGAAGTGACCCGCTTCCCCCCAGTAGATCTTGGCCTCGCCGTTGCGCCAGACGATCGTGACGTCCTCCTGCCGCGGCGAGGTCTGGTGGCCGAGGCCGATCACCCAGCTGCCGTCGTCGGCGGCACCGGTGATCAGCGAGACCGTCGTGTTCGCGGGCACCGGCAACTCGTCGGTGTGCCACTCACACGCGGCCTCGGCCTGTGCCGCGGCCGGCACCACCACAGCGAACGCCAGCAACGCCGCGCACGCCGAATAACCCGCTCTGCTCAACTTCACTTCAATCCCCCAGATCGTTGGTCTGACACGACGATAGCGAGGGGGTCCGACAATTTTCCGCTGCTTCACGGCACAGGGCCGCTGCCGAGGTGACAACCCCGGCAGCGGCCCTGTGTGCTCGTGATGAAGGGCGCTTTCGTCCACCTGAGGTGGACGAAAGCGCCCTTCATCATGTGATCAGACCCGAGCGACCGTCACCTTCACCCGAGCACCGTCGCCGACCGTGCCTTCCGCGGTGCCGTCACCGAACACCACGGTCTCGGTCAGCGTCTCGCCGCGCACGAACTCCAGGTGCGGCTCGACCGCGGCCTTGACCTCGGCCGGCAGCTCCAGCGTCAACGTGATCCGGTCGGACACGTCGAGCGCGGCGTCCTTGCGGGCCTGCTGCACCACGCGCACCAGATCACGCGCGACACCCTCGGCCTCAAGCTCCGGCGTCAGCACCGTGTCGAGCACGACCACGCCCGCACCACCCGGCAGTGCCGCCGTGGCAGCCGGATCCGTTGCCACCAAACGCTGTTCGTACTCGCCCTCGAACAGCTCGACACCGGCGGCGACGATCCGGCCGTCGGTTTCGGTCCAGTCGCCTGCCTTGACGGCCTTGATGACCTTCTGCACGTTCGGCCCGAGGCGCGGACCCGCGGCCCGCGCGTTCACGACGAGCTGGAACTGCCCGTACGCGTCGACGTCGGCGGTCAGCGAGACCTCCTTGACGTTGACCTCGTCCCGCACGATCTCCGCGAAGTCCTCCAGCATCGCCGCGGTCGGCGAGGCGACCGTCAAGCGCGCCAACGGAAGCCGCACGCGCAGCTTGTTCGCCTTGCGCAACGACGACGCCGTCGAGCACACCGAACGCACCTCGTCCATCGCCGCCACGAGCGCGTCGTCGGCAGGCAGGTCCGACACCGACGGGAAGTCCGTCAGGTGCACCGAACGCCCACCGGTCAGCCCCCGCCACACGACCTCGGCCGTGTACGGCAGCAACGGCGCCGTCACGCGCGTGACGACCTCCAGCACCGTGTGCAGCGTGTCGACCGCGTCCTGGTCACCGGCCCAGAAACGGCTGCGCGACCGCCGCACGTACCAGTTCGTGAGCACCTCCAGGTACTCGCGAACCATCTGGCAGGCGCCGGAGATGTCGTAGACGTCCATCGCCGCCGAGACGTCCCGCACCAGGTCGTGCGTCTTCGCCAGCGCGTACCGGTCCAGCACGTGCTTCGAGTCCACCCGCCAGGTGCCTTCGACGCCCTCCGCGTTGGCGTACAACGCGAGGAAGTACCAGGAGTTCCACAGCGGCAGGACGGCCTGGCGCACCGCGTCACGGATGCCGCGCTCGGTCACCACCAGGTCGCCGCCGCGCAGGATCGGCGACGCCATCAGGAACCACCGCATGGCGTCCGAACCGTCGCGGTCGAAGACCTCGTTGACGTCCGGGTAGTTCTTGAGCGACTTGGACATCTTCTGCCCGTCGTCACCGAGGACGATGCCGTGCGCCACGCAGTCGCGGAACGCCGGCCGGTCGAACAACGCCGTCGCGAGCACGTGCAGCGTGTAGAACCAGCCACGCGTCTGCCCGTTGTACTCGACGATGAAGTCGCCGGGGTAGTGGTCCTCGAACCACGAGGCGTTCTCGAACGGGTAGTGCACCTGCGCGAACGGCATCGAGCCCGACTCGAACCAGCAGTCGAGCACGTCCGGCACGCGCCGCATCATCGACCTGCCCGAGGCGTCGTCCGGGTTCGGGCGCACGAGCTCGTCGATGAACGGCCGGTGCAGGTTGTCCGGGCGCACACCGAAGTCCCGCTCCAGCTCGTCCAGCGAGCCGTACACGTCCGTGCGCGGGAACTCGGGGTTGTCCGAGACCCACACCGGCAGCGGCGAGCCCCAGAACCTGTTGCGCGAGATGTTCCAGTCGCGCGCGTTCTCGAGCCACTTGCCGAACTGGCCGTCCTTGATGTGGCCGGGCACCCAGTTGATGTCCCCGTTGAGCTCGACCATGCGGTCCTTGAACTGCGTGACCGCGACGAACCACGCCGACAGGGCGCGCTGGATCAACGGGCTCTGGCAGCGCCAGCAGTGCGGGTACGGGTGGTCGTAGGTCTCATGGCGCAGCAGCAGACCGGCATCCTTGAGATCCCGGATGATGGTCTTGTTCGCCTCGAAGACGTGCACGCCCTCGTACGGCGGCACCTCGGCGGTGAACGTGCCGTCCGATGCGACCGGAACGACGACCTCGATGCCCGCCGCGTCCGTCACGACCTTGTCGTCCTCACCGAACGCCGGTGCGATGTGGACGATGCCGGTGCCGTCGTCGGTGGTCACGTAGTCCGCGGTCAGCACCTGGTGCGCGTTCTGGCGGCCGGCGAAGAAGTCGAACGGCGGCAGGTACTTCCTGCCCACCAGGTCCGAACCCTTGTAGCGCGCGACGACCTCGGGCTCCTCGCCCAGCTCACGCGCGTACGCGGCCACACGGGCCTCGGCGAGCAGAAACTTGTCGCCATCGGTTCCGACGACGGTCACATAGTCGACGTCCGGATGCACGGCGGCAGCGAGGTTGCTCGGCAGCGTCCACGGCGTGGTCGTCCAGACCAGCGCCTTCTCACCGGATTCGAGGCGCAGCGCCACCGTGACGGCCGGGTCCTGCCGCTCACGGTAGGCGTCGTCCATCTTGGTCTCGGTGTTGGACAGCGGCGTCTCACAGCGCGTGCAGTACCACAGGACGCGGAAGCCCTCGTAGATCAAGCCCTTGTCCCACAAGGCCTTGAACGCCCACATGACGCTTTCCATGTAGTCGAGGTCGAGCGTCTTGTAGTCGTTGTCGAAGTCGACCCAGCGCGCCTGCCGCGTCACGTAGTCGCGCCACTGGCCGGTGAACTCCAGCACCGACGTCTGGCACGCCTCGTTGAACTTCTCGATGCCGAGCGCCTCGATCTCGCTCTTGTGCTTGATGCCGAGCTGCTTCTCCGCCTCGTACTCGGCGGGCATGCCGTGCGTGTCCCAGCCGAACCGGCGCTCGACGTGCTTGCCGCGCATCGTCTGGTAGCGCGGCACCACGTCCTTGACGTAGCCGGTCAGCAGGTGCCCGTAGTGCGGCAGGCCGTTCGCGAACGGCGGCCCGTCGTAGAAGACGAACTCGTTGTCGCCGTTGTCGCCTGCCGGGTTGCGGTCGATGCTCGCCTGGAAGGTCTCGTCGTCCTTCCAGTACCCGAGCACGTCCTGCTCGAGGTTCGGAAAGGACGGCTGCGCCGGGACCTCGTTCTGTCCGGCCCTGGGGTAGGCCATCTCCACTGCTCCTCGCGGTCTCATAGGACACGCGAGGACGACATCGCCGATTCGCTCGGCGGGCCGCGGTACCACCCCGCTTGCTCTCCCGTACTGGGCGAGCCGCTCGTTCTTCGGCTGTGACGGGCCGGTCCCGTCCGGTTCTACTGAGACGCTGGGCGTCCGTTCTTCCGGAGGCTCCCCGGTGATGGCCGGATCGGTGCCTGTCCGTCAAGAGTAACCGAGCCGCGCAAACCGTATGCTGCCGCGCTATGACCATCGCGTTGTCGATCGTGCTGGCCCTGCTGTTTCTCGCCACCGGCGCGGGCAAGGTCCTTGGCGCGAAGAAGTCGATCGAGGCCCGCGACCACTTCCGGATGAACTCCTCGCTCTGGCGGACCATCGGCGCGCTGGAGTTCGCGGGCGCCGCCGGTCTGGTCGTGGGCTCGTTCACCTGGCAGTGGGTCGCACACGCGGCGACGGTCGGGCTCGGTCTGCTCATGGTCGGCGCCACGATCACCCGGTTGAGGTACGACTCGAAGCCGACGGGCGTCGTCGTGGACCTCGTGCTGCTCGGCCTGCTGATCCTTCTGCTGTTTCTGGAGCGCTGAGTAGATCTACCGATTCCGGGCTCCCCCGTGCTGCGCCAGACTCGGCAGCACATCGACTTGGGGGAGTTGTACATGCTTCGCAGCGTGTTGATGCTGGCGTCGATCGTGGCCATGTCCGCGGGTGTCGCGAGTGCCTCTGACGGTTCGTCCTTCGACTTCGTCTCCGAGGCCGGCGCACAGCCCGTGGGAGAGCTGTCCGGGCACCGGACCACCGTGAAGGCCTGGGAGTTCGAGGGCGAGCTGCTGCTCGACGGGCGTGGTGCCGGTGGCGACGTCCGCGTGATCCTGCCCGGTGCGGCCGAGATCGGCGTCCACAACCGCCCGATGGTGGTCGTCTTCGGCGGCATCGGCTGCCAGGACCAGCAGGGTCGCATCGAGGTCACGCACCTGGTCCGCGGCACCGACGGCCGCATCGCGGAGTTCGACGGCTCGGTCGAGCACCACTGCGACCGCAGCCAGGACAGGACCTTCACCGCCAAGATCCACTACACGCATCGGCCGTGAGCCGAGTTCCAAGGGGGGAACCATGATTCGCACTGCCCTGGCCGCATCGGCCTTACTGCTCGCCACCGCCGCACCGGCCTCCGCCGCACCCACCGGCCACCTCATCTGGGACTCGGACCCGCAGGCGCAACCGACCAAGGGCCGCTCCGGCACCTGGACGCCGCCCGAGCTGTTCTCGGTGCGGCAGAAGGACAACAGCAACACGATCCGCGTCTACGGCGAGGACAGCTCCGGCTGGAACTACATCTCGTTCGAGATGGCCAGGCACGACGGCAGGCCCATCACCGAGGGCAGCTACACCGACCAGCGCGTGCTCGTCGTCTACCAGGGCCTCGGCTGGTGGGACGAGAGCGCCGAGTTCACCGTCGAGCACGTCGCCTACGACGCCAACGGCCACATCAACGAGTTCGACGGAGCGGTCGTGCACAACTACCACGACAAGCCGGACACCACGTTCCGGGCGAAGATCAGCTTCCGGCGCTGACGTTCGCGGGGGTGGTCGTGTTGCGCCTGCGGAGCACGACCACGCCGGTCGCCACCAGGAGCCGCTCCGCCGGTTTGTGCACGAGCAGCAAGCCACTCGCACCGTCACCGAACACCAGACCGGGCAACTTGACGTCGTCCTCGGTCCGAAAGCTGATTGGCTGAAACGCGCCGGTCAGATCGCGCCGAGCTGCTGCAGCATGCCGAGGTCGTCGTCGGCGAGGAGGTACCGCTCGACCCAACGCTGGTCCGGCTGGGCGCCGAGGGAGAAGCCGAGCACCGCCTTGACGTTCTCCACGCCATGCTGCCGCTCGGGCGCCACCGCGTGGTTGATCAGGTCGGGTGCGCAGAGCTCGTCGGTGAGGTCGAGCGGGCCTTGGCCCACCACCTCGTCGAGGAACCGGCGCACGACAGCCTTGTTGTCCGCGGGGGTCATCAGGAGCCCTCTCGATCGGCGACGCGGTTACGCGCCACCAGGGTCGAGTCGGGCCTGCACACGGCGCACGCGGTGAACTGCAATTGCCGTGCTTCCTGCACCGGGAGACCCAGCGTGGGCCTCCCGGCGAGCCAGGAACACGAGCTCAGGTGGTATCGGGGCCGCTCGTCCAGCACCCGCACCTCGTCCACCAGATCGGCCACGACGAGCAGGTCCGCCGCGTCGGTGTCCTCTTCCGGTGGTTCCTCGTCAGCGGGCGGCGTGTCGGCTACCGCCGAAACCACTACCCGTTGATCATCAGCTACAGCGTGTTGATCTACTATTGGCGCGGCAGCGGGGTCCCCCGATCGCCGTCGCCACCAGTCCCAGAACAGGACCAGGGCGGCGAGCACGCTCGCGCCCACGGATGACCACGCCCAGATGGTGTTGGACGTGGTCAGCGCAGGCACGAGCAACCCGAGGGCTGCCAGCACCAGAAGTAGAACTACGAAGAGCACCTAATGAACAGTAGTTCAGCCCGCTTCGGCACGTGCGCCGAAGGAGTAGCCCTGGGAACGACCGTCGGACGGTGCGGCCGGGCCGCGGTCCTGCAGGTCGCGCAGGGACGACTCGAGCATCGTCTTCAGTCGCGTGCGGTACTCGCGCTCGAACGTCTGAAGCTTGTCGATCTGCTTCTCGAGCGTGTTCTTCTCCTGGGTGATGTTGCCCATCACCTCGGCGTGCTTGCGCTGCGCGTCGCGGTCGAGCGCCGTCGCCTTCTCGCGGGCCTGCCGCTCGAGGGTCTCGGAACGCGTACGCGCGTCGTTCAGCATGGTCTCGGCACGCGTACGTGCTTCGTTGACCATCGTGTCGGCCTTGGCACGAGCCTCGGACAGCAACTGCTCGGACTTCGTGCGCGCCTCGGACAGCATGCCGTCCGCCTCGGCCTTGGCCTCACCGGTCAGCCGGTCGGCCATCTCCTGGGCGAGGCCCAGGACCTTCGCGGCCTGCACGTGATGGTCTCCGCCGCCTCCAGGCGACGTCTGCTCCATGACCGTCGGCGGAGGGACCGGCGCCAGGCGGCGCGGCTCCTCGATCGGCATACGGCTCGTCACGGGGCCGGAAGAAACCTTCGAACGCGCGTCGTCGAGGTCGGCACGCGCGGTCTCGAGCTGCTGGTCGAGCTGCTCGACCTGCTGACGGAGGTCGTTGTTCTCCTCGATCAAGCGGGCGAGTTCGCCCTCAACCAGGTCGAGGAACGCGTCCACCTCGTCCTCGTTGTAGCCCCGCTTGCCAATCGGCGGCTTGCTGAATGCAACGTTGTGCACATCAGCGGGGGTCAACGGCATCGGATCACCTCTCGCACTCCTGGGCTGCGGTCATCCCCGGCTTCCCCGTCATGGCCTGGGATCTGCAACTTGCATCAAAATGATAACGAGCAGCCACAGCACAATAATCGATAGGTCCAGCCCGACGCCCCCGATCCGCACAGTCGGGATCACCCGACGCAGTGCACGGACCGGTGGGTCGGTGACCGTGTACACGGTTTCCAGCGTCACGGCTACACCGCCTGCCGGGCGCCACTCCCTCGCGAACGTCCGCACCAGCTCGACCACGACACGCGCGGTCAGGAACAGGGAGAACGCGAAGAGGACGTAGAAGATGACGAGACGGATCGGGTCCACGGGGTCAACTCTAACCGCGGTTCCCGAACCCGCCTTCGGCCAGCTTCCGTCGGTCCTCCGCCGTCACGTCAACGTTGGGCGGTGAGAGAAGGAACACCCTGCTGGTGATCTTGTCCATGGACCCGCGCAGAGCGAACGCGAGACCGGCCGAGAAGTCGACGAGACGCTTGGCGTCCGCGTCGTCCATGTCGGTCAGGTTGAGGATCACCGGAGTGCCGTCGCGGTAGTGCTCCCCGATCGTGCGCGCCTCGCTGTAGGTACGGGGGTGAAGCGTGGTGATGCGCGCCAACGGGTTGACTGCCGGCTCGGCGACAGGACGCAACCTGCTCACGGGCTCGCGCTGCGGATCGACGGCGAGCGCACCGTGCACGGGTGCATCAGCGCTCCAGCGCCGCGTGCTCGAAGGGCTGCCGGCCCCGCGCCGCGGCTCCGGCTGCTCGTAGTCGTCCGACTCGTCGATGTCGGTCCGGTACCCGGAGCCCGAGAGCTCCGACCGTCCCGGTGTGAACACCCGGTTACGTCGCGGGTAGTCGTAGTCGTCGGCCTCGGCCGTGTACTCGGACCGGTAGTCGCCGTAGCGGCCGCGGTCGTCGTCGTAGCCGGGGTCGTCTGCGTACTCGGCGGGGACCATCCCGAAGTAGGCCTTCAGCTTGTGCAAAGCGCTCATCCCAAGCCCCTCCTCCGCGAGTTCCCCACCTTAGGGACGGTGCGGACGGCCCCGAGGTTCCCGACAACCTACGGCGAGATTAGTCGCCGACTGCCGAGCAACGCCGTTCCGACACGCACACAGGTCGATCCGTGCGAGATGGCATCTTCCAGGTCTCCGCTCATCCCCGCTGACAGCTCGACAGCAGTGGGATGATCATCACGTAGGCCTGATACCACCGATGCCAACGCGTCAAACGCCTGCGCTGACTTCATCGTCAGCGGCGCCACGGTCATCGCACCTCGGAGAATAAGATCACCCGAACGAGTGATCGCGCCAGCCAGTTCACCGACGTCCGGCACCGCACACCCCCCGCGCGACGTGTCCCCGTCAATGCTGACCTGCAACAACACGTCAAGCCTCTTGCCCGCCGCGCTCGCCGCCTTCGCCAGCGCCTCGGCCAACCTCACGCTGTCCACCGAGTCGACCTGGTCGGCCCACCCGACCACCGACTTGGCCTTGTTCCGCTGCAACCGCCCGACCATGTGCCAGCGCGCCCCGGCCAGGTGTCTCAATTGGCCGACCTTGGCACTCGCATCCTGGTCGCGGTTCTCCGCGAAGTCCCTGAGCCCCAGCCCGTACAACAGCTCCACGTCACTGGCCGGCCAGGTTTTCGTCACCGCCAGCAACTTCACCTCACCGCGCCCCCGCCCGGCGGCAACACACGCCCGCCCGATGCGTTCCTCGACCTCCGCGAGGTTCCGCGCGAGCTCTTCCTCCCGATTCACGGCTCGATCCAGATGACCGACGCCAGCCTCCCGGTCGGGCTCTCCCTGCGGTGGCTGAAGAGATCCTTCTCCTCGAACGTGCACCGCGGATCCACACCGATC
The DNA here is from genome assembly GCA_963766275.1 of uncultured Actinomycetota bacterium. Classification (GTDB taxonomy): domain Bacteria; phylum Actinomycetota; class Actinomycetes; order Mycobacteriales; family Pseudonocardiaceae; genus Lentzea. The sequence continues at coordinate 22,754 of CAVYAD010000033.1, read as the reverse complement.
TTGCCCACGCCCGCACTACCGAGCTGGTTCCACAACCCCGCCCGCAAATCCAGCGCGGGCGTACCCTTCCGCGACTTCGACGCACTCCCCGGCAGATGCTTCTCGACATCCTTCTGCATCTCGACCGGCACCTCGTAGCACTCGCCACACACACTCGGCCCGAGCAACACCTCGATGCGCTCAAGCTCCGCACCCTGCGCCATCATCGTCTTGAGCGTCTCCACCACCACCCCGACACGCGCCCCGACACGCCCAGCGTGCACCGCGCCGATCACGCCGGCCTCCTGGTCCCCCAACAGCACCGGCACACAGTCCGCCGTCAACACCGCAAGCGCCAGACCAGGCTGTTTCGTCACAACAGCGTCCGTCGCCTCAAGCGGCTCGGCCCGCGGCCCGTCGACAACCCCGACGGTGCGCCCGTGCACCTGCTCCATCCACACGAGACGGTCCGGCGTGAGCCCGATCCCCTCAGCCAAGCGCTCCCGGTTCGCAACGACAGCCTTCTCGTCATCACCAACGTGATCGCCAAGGTTGAAGGAGTCATACGGAGCCTTGGACACGCCACCAGACCGAGTGGTCACAACTCGACGAATACGCACCCCAACAGCCTAGTTCGCACCAGCAACCGAGGGCCGAAGGCCCGAGCCGTCCGAACCAATACCCGGCCTCGGCGGTGGGGTCTTTGATCAGATTGGCGGGGTCTGGGGCGGAGCCCCAGCACGCAACCGCCACGGCAAGCGCGCAACCGCACCACCTACGGACACGCTCCCGCAGGGGTCCCCCACAAAAATGGACCCCCTGATCAACCCGACCTTACTCAGCCGGTCTGACAATCAGGGGGTCCACCAAAGCTGAACCGACGCATCAGCGCCTCATGATCAACGCCGCATGAACGGCGGCACGTCCACCTCATCGTCCGGATCCTCAGTAACCGGAACCGGCCTCGAAGGCAACGACCCGTTCTGCGACAACGACCGCGGAACGCTCGGCACGTACCCATTGCCCTGCGAGGGCGACGGCTGCGGCGGCACAGTCGTCGGCGGAGCAGGACGAACCTCAGGCTGCGGAACCTGCGCATGCTGAACCGGCGCCTGCACGGGCGGCGGGGCATGCACGACAGGCTGAGGCGTCTGTGCAACCGGCATCGGCTGCGAAACCGGAGCAGCGGTAGCGCTGGCGATCGGCCCGGAAGCCGTCCGAGGCGGCGATGACAACGCCGTCGGCTCGAGCTTCTTGTGCGTGGGCCCGCCACTGTCAAAACCCGCGGCGATCACCGTGACCCGGACCTCGTCGCCCAAGGAGTCGTCGATGACCGTACCGAAGATGATGTTCGCGTCCGGGTGAGCGGCTTCCTGCACCAGCGAGGCAGACTCGTTGATCTCGAAAAGCCCCAGGTCGGAGCCACCGGCGATCGACAGCAGGACGCCGTGTGCGCCCTCCATCGAAGCTTCCAGCAGCGGCGAGTTGATCGCCTTCTGCGCGGCCTGGACGGCGCGTCCCTCTCCACGGGCCGAGCCGATACCCATCAGCGCCGAGCCCGCGCCGGACATGACGGACTTGACGTCCGCGAAGTCCAGGTTGATCAGGCCGGGCGTGGTGATCAGGTCGGTGATGCCCTGGACACCGGAGAGCAGGACCTCGTCGGCCGAGCGGAAGGCGTCCATCAGGCTGACACCGATGTCACCCAGCTGGAGGAGGCGGTCGTTGGGAATGACGATGAGCGTGTCGCACTCGTTGCGCAGTGCCTGGATGCCGTCTTCGGCCTGCTTGGCGCGGCGCTTGCCCTCGAAGGAGAACGGGCGCGTCACGACGCCGATCGTGAGTGCGCCGAGCTTGCGCGCGATCGAGGCGACGACAGGGGCGCCACCGGTACCGGTGCCACCGCCTTCGCCCGCGGTCACGAAGACCATGTCGGCCCCCTTGAGGACCTCCTCGATCTCTTCGCGGTGGTCTTCGGCGGCCTTGTGTCCGACCTCGGGGTTCGCTCCCGCTCCAAGGCCGCGGGTGAGCTCGCGGCCGATGTCGAGCTTGACGTCGGCGTCGGACATGAGCAGGGCCTGTGCATCGGTGTTCACCGCGATGAACTCGACGCCCTTGAGCCCGACCTCGATCATGCGGTTGACGGCGTTGACACCGCCGCCGCCGATGCCGACGACCTTGATCACCGCGAGGTAGTTGTGCGGGGGCGTCATCGGATCCGCCTTCCTGATCGTGGTCCGTGCTGTGGTGCTGGGTGGTGATGCACCCGGATTGAAACTCTCAACCTCTCATCGAGGCTCAGAGTTATGTCAACCCCATATGTTCCTGCTGGACGGTAAGCACCGGCGGTGCGTCGGTCCAGCAGCCACGCCGTAGGGTCCCAACACTGTGCGCTACTACTCCCCGGTCGTGCCGTCAAGCAGTGCGCACTGCGCAGAGCACGGCGCACCCCAAGCGTAGTCGGACGTCGAATGTGGAGATCGTCTCCCCCGTACCTTCACGAAATTCGCACCAACTCGGAACGATCCGTGACTACTTTCAGTACATGGGGATGAAGAAACTGGGCATCGCGCTTGCCGCGATCGCACTGGGGGCAGTGACCGTAACGCCGCGCCGGCGCGGCGCCGGTGGGAAACGAGCATCATCGAGATCACAAGCATCGTCAACGGCCGATGCCTGCAGACCGGGGCCCGCGAGCACCCGACTCTTGAGCTCGGCACCTGCACCGGGGCGCCGAACCAGCGCTGGGAGCGGATCGACGTCGGCGACAGCGGGGTCATGCTGCGCAACGTCGCGACCCGTGAGTGCGTCGACGGGGAGTTGTCGCTGGGCAGCTGGTGGTGTGACGACGAGGCCACGTCGCAGTTCGGACAGCTGGTGGCGGAACCGTCCGGCGCCGTGCGGATCAAGTACGGCGAGCTCTACGCCGACAGCTCGTTCGGCGTGTGGCCGCGGGACTTCGCCGACACCGACCACCAGCGCTGGCAGGTGCGGCAGACGGGTACAACGACGCCGTCCGACACCGCGGGCCAGGTCGTGCGCATCGCGAGCGTGACGAACAAGGGCTGCCTCGGCGTCCGGGACGGGCTGTTCCTCGAGCCCAAGCCGTGCGCCGACGTACCTGCCCAGAAGTTCCAGCGCATCGAGCTCGGCAACGGCACCACCGCACTGCGCAGCGTCCTGACCGGCAATTGTGTCGCCGTGGCCGGACCGTCCGGCTTCAGCGTGAACGCCGTGCCCGCCTGCGACGCGGCCGACGCGAGGCAGCACTGGGCGTTCGAGACGAACAAGACCGGCGCCACGCGCCTCCGAGTGGCGGCTGACCAGCGTTACCTCATGCCGGTGAGCACCATGATGGTCGTCTACCCCCGCCAGACCGGGCACACCCACAACACCTGGCAGAGCTGGGACATCACGACCGCCTAGGCCTAGTCGCCGGTCGTTCCATCCAGCAGTTCCCGGACAACGTCCAGATGACCGGCGTGCCGGGCGGTCTCCTCGATGATGTGCGCGAGCACCCATCGGGCCGAGACCGTCCGGTCGCCCCGGAACGGCACCTGGTCCGCGAGCTCCAGCTCGGCGAGGATCTGCCGGCTCACCTCGCACTGCCGCCGGTAGTCCGCCAGGAACCCGGCGAGCGTCTCGCCGTCCTCGACGCGCCAGTCCGCGTCGGGGTCCTCCATCGTGTACGGCGCGCGCGACTCACGTCCGGCGAGCACCACCTCGAACCAGTGGTGCTCGGTCCACCGCACGTGCTTCACCACACCTGCCGCCGTGGTCAGCTTCGACGGCAGCATCGCCCGCGTCGCGTCGTCGTCCGACAGCCCCTCGACCTTGAGCTCGATCGTGGCTCGCAGGTAGTCGAGCAGGGCCGTGTACGTCGCGCGCTCGTCGGCGGCGAGTGGTGGTGCGGTGCGTGGTGGTGCGGTGTGTGTCATGCGGCGGAGCGTGCATGACCGCTTGCATCAGTGCACCGCATTTATCGCATGGCCTTGACGCGCTGGGCCGCCAGCCGCCCCGAGATCAGCACCGGCGGCACCCCGACACCCGGCGTCGTACCCGCACCCGCCAGCGCCACGTTCTCCGCGCCCCGCACGACGTTGCGCGGCCGGAACGGTCCGGTCTGCGCGAACGTGTGCGCGAGCCCGAACGGCGTGCCCGCCGCGTTGCCCCAGTCCAGCGGCGTGACCAGCAGCTCGTCCCGGATCGCCGCCCCGAACCCGTCCAGACCCCGCTCCTCCAGCGTCCGCACCAGTTCGTCGCGGTACCGGGGCCCGACCCGCCGCCAGTCGATCGGCCCGGTCTCGAGGTTCGGGCACGGCGCCAGCACGTAGTGCAGACCGTCCCGCGCATGCGTGACGAGCAGCGACGGATCCGCCATCAACCGCCCCTTGTGGACGATCTCGTCGAACGTGCTCCGCCACGCCGCGCCGAACAGGATGTTGTGGTGCCCGAGGTCCCACGTGCGGTCCGTCGCGGCGTGCAGCACCACCGCCGACGGCGACCACCGGTGCTTCAGCACCCGCCGCGGTCGCCGCCCCAGCAACCCATAGGCATCCGGCAACTCACACGCCAGCACAACCGCATCACACGCGATCCGTTCTTCCGCCGTGTGCACCGCGACGACGCGCCTCCCACGCCACTCCAGCCGCGTGACCGTTGCGCCGTAACGGAAGTCCGCACCGTGTTTCTCCGCCGCCCTGGCAAGCGCCTGCGGCACCGCATGCATCCCACCGCGCGGGTAGTACACACCCGCGATGGTGTCCATGTACGCGATGACCCCGTACGCCGCGAGGGCGTGGTGCGGCGGCACTCCCGCGTACAACGCCTGAAACGAGAACAGCCGGATCAGTCGCTCATCACTGAGAAACCGCCGCAGCTGCGGCTCCAACCGCCCGAACCCACCCAGCCGCGCCAGCCTGACGAGCTCCGGCCGCACCAGGTCGAGCGGCGAGTCGAAGTTCGCCCCGATGAAGCGCTCCCGCTGCACCGCGTACAACTCGCCCAGCCACCGCCGCAGCTCCCGATACCCGGAGGCTTCCCTTGCCCCGCAAACGTTGCGCACCTCGGCCTCCATGGCCTCGGCGTCGGTGTGCACGGCGATCCGCGACCCGTCGGCAAAGCGCGCGTGATAAGCCGGATCAACGCGGTCCAGCGTCAACCAGTCGCCGAGCCGCTCCCCCACAGCCGAGAACGCTTCCTCCAGGTACTCCGGCATCGTCAGCACCGTCGGCCCACTGTCCGCGGCGAACCCGCCGACCCGCACCGTCCCGGCGCGACCGCCTGGGGCGTCGGACTTTTCCAGCACCGTGACCTGACGTCCGGCGCCCTGCAGGTGCAGTGCCGCCGACAATCCGGCGAGGCCGGCGCCCACCACCACGACGTGGCCTGCCATGCGTACTTCCTTCGGGTGACAACGACCAATACTGCTAATGCCAAGTGGAGCAGTCCGATGAGAACGGTAGTCGTTCACTTCGAGGAGGCCCGTCTTGGCACCCGCACCCGCGTCCGTACGTTCGCTCGTCATCGAGGCGATCGTGTTGGAGCTCGCCACGAGCAGGTTGGGCAACCTGCTCGTGCGGGTGGCTGCAGCCACCCGAATGCGGTCCCATGGCTAAGACGGCTTGGCTGGTCACCGGTCTGATCATGCTCACACTCTCGTCCGGCGGCATCGGTTTCGGGCTCGGCCGAGCGACAGGTCCCGATCTGTTGCGAGACACCGAACCGACGGCCGTCGCGACATCGACGTCGACACCGACATCGACGTCGCCGGACGTCTTCACGGTCATGGGCAGCATGACCGTGAACGGCACCTGCGGTTCGGGCGGCTACAGCGACATCACCCTCGGCGGGCAGGTCGAGATCGTGAACCAGGACAACGAGGTGCTGGGTGTCGGTTCGCTCGCATCCGGCACCGGCGCGCTGTGCTCCTTCACGTTCACGGTGAGCGGCATCCCGGAGGGCGAGCGGCTCTACGGGGCCAAGATCGGGAACGCGAACCGCGGTGTCATCTGGAAGTCGGAGAGCGACACGAAGTATCAGGGCTTCCATCTCACGCTCGGCTAGAAACCGGCCAACCACAGGAGATCCTCGTGTGCTCCCAGCCAGCTCCACGGTCGCCGTTCCGGCGTCGCCGGTTCCCGACCCCATCCAGGCCACCGACACCACGGACCTGACGCGGTCACCGAAGCGCGCCGACCCCAGGGCTGTTGGCGCGCGAGCGGGAACCGCTAGGAAACCGTCGCCAGTTCCGGGGACGTCACGTCGAACACCAGACCGCGACGGGTCAGCAGGACGAGCAGCACCGCCGCCTTGCGCGGCGTGTCGTCCGCGCTGCCCCACTTCACGATGCGGTCGCCGGTCAGCGTCACCTTCACGTCGGCGCCGGAGGTGGCGGACACCTTCACCACCTCGGGGCGAAGCTTCTCGGGCAGTTCGTTCACGACCCCGACCACGGCGCGAGTGGCCGGGTCCTCGGACGACGGGGTGGCGAGCACGAGTTCGGGTACGCCGGGTGCCGCCGTCGGCAGGGTCGCGTAGTCCTTGCCGGTGGCGTCGACCAGGTGGAAGCCGTCGTCGAGCTGCACGGAGCCGATGGGGACGCGTTCGGTGACCAGGAGCCGGACCGTCCCCGGCAGCTGGCGTTCGACCTCGATCCTGGCGATGCGCGGGACGGCGGCCACGCGCTCGCGGATGCCGACGAGATCCAGGCGTACCAAGGGAGAGCCGGGTTCGATGGCGGCGGCGGCGCGTATCTCGTCGTCCGTCAGGACGACTGCGCCATGCACATCCACCTGGCGGACGCCGAGCAACGGCGTGAAGAACACGCAGTAGCCCAAGCCCACGAGGGACAGCAAGGTCAGAAGAGCGACCAGGCGGCGGCGCAGGATGATCCTGCGCCGCGCGCGGTACTCGGGGCTCTTCGGGCGCCGGTTCGCGGGACGTGCCCGCTGGGACCTGCCACGAACCGGGGCACTCATGACTGTTCGCTGCCAGACTCCGCGGTACCGGCCAGGGCAGTGACGATCTCGGGGCCGAGCATCGTCACGTCACCGGCGCCCATGGTCACGACCAGGTCGCCCTCACGGACCAGCGACGCGACCAGAGCGGGCACGCGGTCGAACGACGGCTCGTAGTGCACGGAAGCCGTTACCTGCTCGGCGATCAACCCACCGGTCATGCCCGGCTCCGGCTCCTCGCGGGCGCCGTACACGTCCAGAACGATGACCTCGTCGGCCAACGACAAGCGCGGCGGCGAACTCGACCGAGAACGTGCGAGTGCGCGAGTAAAGGTGTGGCTGGAACACCACGACAACACGGCCGGCGCCTGCGACCGGACGCGCTGCACGCAGCTGTGCGTCGACCTCGGTCGGATGGTGCGCGTAGTCGTCGTAGACGGACACGCCGTTGCCACGGCCCTTGAACTCGAACCGCCGCCGCACGCCACCGAAGGCCGCGAGGCCTTCCAGCAGCCCGGCCTGGTCTGCACCCAGTTCCAGGCCCGCCAGCAGAGCGGCGATCGCGTTCAACGCCATGTGCTCGCCCGGCACCGCGACACGAACCTCGACGACAGCGCCGTCGATCTCGACCGACGCCAGGCCACCGTTCTCGACCGGCTTGTAGTCGACGAGCCGTGCGTCGGCGGCCGCGCGCCCGTACTCGCGCACGCGAATGCCGCGCGAACGAGCCTCGGCGATCAACCGCAGGGCGCCTGGATCGTCCACACAGGACACCAGCACGCCGCCGGGAACGATCCGTTCCAGGAACGAGTCGAACACGGCGGTGTAGGCCTCGACGGTGCCGTGGTGGTCGAGGTGGTCGGCCTCGACGTTCGTCACGACGGCGACGGACGGCGAGAAGAACAGGAACGAGCCGTCCGACTCGTCCGCCTCGGCGACGAAGACGCCGCCGGTGCCCTGGTGCGCGTTCGCACCGGACTCGTTGAGATCGCCGCCGATCGCGAACGACGGGTCGAGCCGGCAGTGCTGCAACGCCACCGTGAGCATCGACGTGGTCGACGTCTTGCCGTGCGTGCCGGCGACACACACGACGCGATGGTCTTCCATCAACGCGGCCAACGCTTCGGCGCGGCGCAGCACCGTGACGCCGCGCTCGCGGGCCGCCGCGTACTCCGGGTTCGACTCCTTGATCGCGGTCGAGACCACGACCTCGGTCGGGCCGCCGACGAGCTGGTCGAGGTTCGACGCGTCGTGGCCGACGGCGATCCGCGCGCCCTGGGCACGCAGAGCCAGCACGGTGCGCGAGTCCTTGGCGTCCGAACCGGACACCTGGACGCCACGGGCCAGCAGGATCCGGGCGATGCCGCTCATGCCGGCACCACCGATACCCACGAGGTGAACGCGCTCGAGGCTCACTTCTTGATCACCTCCAGGACGTGGCGGGCCAGGATCTCGTCCGCCTCACGACGGCCGGTGCCCAAGGTCGCCTCGGACATGCGGGCCAGCCGGGCGCGGTCCGCGACCAGCGGCACCACCAGCGACGCGATCTTCTCGGGCGTCAGTTCCTCGTCCGGAACGAGCAGTCCACCACCGGCGGCGACGACCGGGCCCGCGTTGAGCGCCTGCTCGCCGTTGCCGTGCGGCAGCGGCACGAACACCGCGGGCAGACCCACGGCGGACACCTCGGCGACCGTCATCGCGCCGGACCGGCACAGCACGGCGTCAGCCGCCGCGTACGCCAGGTCCATGCGCTCCAGGTACGGCACCGGCACGTACGCGGGTGCACCCGGAACCTGTTGCACCGCAAGGGTGTTCTTCGGGCCGTGCGCGTGCAGCACACCGACGCCGGCCTGAGCGAACGCGGCAGCGGCGGGCGCCATGGCCTCGTTGATCGAACGCGCGCCCTGCGAGCCGCCGAACACCAGCAGGATCGGCGCGTGCGGGTCCAACCCGAAGAAGCGCCGGGCTTCCGCACGCAGAGCGGCGCGGTCCAGCGACGTGATCGACTGGCGCAGCGGGATGCCGATGACATCCGCGTCGGCCAGTCCCGAGTCCGGCACCGCCGCCGCGACGTACTCGGCGAACTTGGCGCCGACCTTGTTCGCGAGGCCCGCCTTGGCGTTCGCCTCGTGCACCACGATCGGCACGCGGCCACGCGCGGCCAGGTACGCGGGCAGCGCCACGTAGCCGCCGAAGCCGACGACGACGTCCGCGCCGACTCGCTCCAGCACCTCACGCGTGTGCTTCACGGCGCCGCGCACGTTCAGCGGCAGCTTCAGCAGGTCCAGCGTCGGCTTGCGCGGCATCGGCACCGGCGGGATCAGCTCCAGCGGGTAGCCGCGGGCCGGCACGATCTTGGTCTCCAGGCCGCGCTCGGTGCCGAGCGCGACGACGCGTGCGTCCGGTCGCAGCCGCATGACCGCGTCGGCCAGCGCCAGTGCCGGCTCGATGTGTCCCGCGGTGCCACCGCCCGCGACCACGACGCACGGACCACTGGGGGCAGGGTGCCCGGTCAAGACTTCCTCCGGAATTGGTTTTGGCTCGAGAATCAGTTGTATCGCCCGCGACCACGGGTCGCGCGGCCTTGCTCCGAACGGCCCTTGGTCTGCCGTGACTCGCGGCGACGGTACTCCGAGGGCGGAGCGGAGCGTCCAGCCATACGACGTTCGTCGACCACCGGAAGTTGCTGCGTGCGCCTGCCCGGTGCGCGCGGCGGCGTCGACGGGCGGACGGGCTTGCGCTTGGCCGGCTGGCGGTACGCCTCGGGCGCGGGCAGCTTCAGCAGCCCGCCCACCCGGCCGGGACCGAGCGAACGCAGGGCCGCCACGGCGTCGGGCTCGTGCCGCGCGCAGTTCGCGAGGATGCCGAACACCACCATGGTCGTCACGACCGAGGTGCCGCCGGAGGAGATCATCGGCAGCGTGATGCCGGTGACCGGCAGCAGCCGCACGACGTACCCGATGTTGATCGCGGCCTGCGCGACCAGCCACACCGTCAGCGTCGCGGACACGACCCGGATCCACGGGTCCGTGTTGCGCGACGCCACCCGCAGACCGATCCAGGCGAGCATGCCGAACAGCGCCAGCACCAGCGCGCAGCCGACGAACCCGAGCTCCTCGCCGATGACGGCGAAGATGAAGTCCGACTCGACGTTCGGCAGGTACCGCCACTGCGAGCTGCCCCGCGCGAGCCCCTTGCCGAACAGCCCGCCCTCGGCCAGCGCGAACATCGCCTGCCGGGCCTGGTGCCCCGCGCCATCCGGATCCGCGTCCGGGTTGAGGAACGTCGTGACGCGCTGCAGCCGGTACGTGGCACCGATCGCGAGCACGACGGCACCCGCCACCGCACCACTGAGGATCACGCCGAACAACCTCATCGGCGCGCCCACGAACCACAGCAGGCTGATCAGCACCACGCCGAGCGTGATCGTGCCGCCGAGGTCGGGCTGGAGCATGACCAGCGCGAACACCAGCATCGCGACCGGCACGACGGGCACCAGCAGATGCCGGTACTGCGACAGCAACGCCCGCTTGGTGACCAGCACGTGCGCGCCCCACAGCGCCAGCGCGAGCTTCACCGCCTCGATCGGCTGGAACGAGATCGGGCCGACCGTGAACCAGGACTGGGCGCCACCGCGGACATCGCCCAACGGCGTCAGCACCAGCACGAGCAGCAGCACACCGACACCCATCGCGGCCGTCGACATGTGCCGCAGCCTGCGCAACGGGAACCGCAGCACGATCCAGAACAGCACCGCGCCGACACAGGCGTAGATCAGCTGCTTCTGGAAGACGCTGTACGCGGACACCCCGGAGGCGACCTGCCCCGGCGCGGACGCCGACAGCACCATGACCAGGCCGAGCACGGTCAGCATGCCGAAGACCGCGAGCAGCAGGTGGAAGTCGGCGAGCGGGCGGGACAGCCAGGAGGTCAGACCGCTGCGCAACGACGCGACGCGCCCCGCGGGACGCACCTTGCGCTTGGGTCTCGTCTTCTCCGCGACGACGCTCATCGGCCGATGAGCTCCTGCACCGCGGCCGTGAAGGCCTGCCCGCGATGGGCGTAGCTCCGATCCCTCGATCAGGAACGCGACGCGAACGTGCGCCCGGTACTCGTCGAGGTTCTCGCCGCGGATCCCGGTCGAGACGATGTCCACGGCGCGGATGTTGCGCAGCGAGGCCTGTGCCTGGGCCAGTGCTTGTTTGGTGGCGTCGTCGGTCGAGGTCTTGGAACTGCCCACGAGCTCGATGATTTTCACGACTGCCATCTAGCTCCACCTCCTTGTGGGTCCTGGATCGTCTGCTTGGCGCCCACTCCCTCCAGCAGCGCCTGGCGCTGCCAGGTCGGACCGCTTCCTCCGGTGCCGCCGGCGCGCCGGCGAACTCCGACTCGAAGCGCGCGATCGCCGCTGCGATCGCCGCCGCCTCGTCTCCTGTCGCGGTCTTCTCGGCCACCGTCCCACCTTATTCCAGGGGCGCGGGCGCGGGGCGCGAGGGCCCGCGATGCGGCCCAGCCGAGGGATCGCACGCCGCCGACGTCACGGGCGCGGGGCACGCCGTTCCAGGTGCCGCCGCACCGAGTCGACCACGGCTCCCGGTTCCCGGTCGAGCCGCGGTCCGGTGACCCGGATCGTCTCGATCCCGGCCAGCAGCAGCTCGTCGTCGCGCACCCGGTCCTCCTCGAAGGAGAGCCGCGACCCATGCGTCTGTAGACTCGAGTTCGACCCCGAAGCGCTCCGCCTCCCAATACGCGTCGATCTCGTGCCCGGCGACGAACGCGTTCATCGCCGGCGCCTGCAGCCCCGCCGCCTCGACGACCTCGAGGAACCGCCGCTCCAACCCCGACCGCGTGAAGACCGGCGTCTCCCGATATATCTCCAGCGCCGCCCGCAACTTCGGCGTCCCCGGATGATCCGGTCGTGCCAAGACCTCCGCGGACCGGTCCGAGGTCGAAGACCCCTCGGTCCCCGGCCCGGGCGAGCACCCGATCGATCGTCCGCCGCCGACTGTGGCAGCGAGGTCGAGGTAGGTCCGGGCGAGCGAGGTCACCGGGATTCCATCTTGGACAGTTCGTTCGTCCGCCCGCAGGACGGCGTAGTGAACGAGGTACGGACGCCCGAGCGTCTCGGCTTCGGTACGGTCACTTCGATCGTCTGCGGCCGATAGCGAGCACGTCCCATAGCCAGGCCGCGGACCGATGGCTCGCCACGGACGGGCGCCGAGCGAGCACCGCCGCCAGGCACCGTCCCCTCCCAGTTCAGGTCCTCATGTCCCACCACGTAGACGCCGCGAGGATCCGATGCAACCGTCCCCACTTCTCGGAGTCGGTGATCCAATCCGCCCGTGCCCAGCCCCGCCATCTGCCGCGCTGACACCACCCCGTGCTGCGCGTCGCCAACCCTGCCAGCGCATCGTGACTCCGCACCCTTCGTCCCTTGTCATCCATAGTACGAAGGGGAGAAGGGTGGGATTCTCCCCCCTTGGCTGGTTTAGCCGTGGAGGCCGGGGACGGGGGTGCCGTGGACGACGGCGGCGCACTGGAGCGGGGCGGGGTCGGAGCGGTCGAGGAGGGCTCGGCCTTCGGGGCGGCCGGTGGCCGGGACCGGGGGGATGCGTTTGTGGATTTCGTCGCCGGGACGGCGGGGGTGAGGGGGTGGCCGCGGCCGCACTGGATTGAGTCGTCCTTGACGCCGTCGCGGGCGTCGATCACGTCGTCACCGCCGTTGCCGATGAAGACGTCCTTGCCGGGCTGGCCGAGCATCGCGTTGCCCGGGCGTTGCCGATCAAGATGTCGGGGCCGAAGGAGCCCTCCATGTCCTCGTCGGTCGGCGAGAGGTGGACGGGATCGCAGCCGGGGACGGGTGATCCAGGCCGAGTGCTCGGGGAAGGAGATGATCAGGCGACCGGGGTGGGCCTGGGTCTCGGCGAAGGAGGCGTCGTCGCGGCCCCGCCGCCGACCAGTGCGCCTCCGGAGCATCCACCGCCCGCAGCCAGCAGGTCGCCGTCGGGGCCGCCGTAGAGGTAGGTCGGGCCGGGGATGCCGCCGACCAGGCCGTCGGCGCCCGCGCCGCCGTAGAGCCTGTCGGCGCCGGGGCCGGACTCGAAGAGGTCGTCCTCGGGGCCGCCGGGATCACGTCGTCCCCCACGCCGCCGTTGACCCGCACGCTGCCGACCGCGACCAGCGAGCCCTTGACGACGAAGCGGTCGTCGCCGGGGCCGAGGTCCGCCATCAGCCAGCGGGCCGGGCCGTCGAGCGGACAGTCGACCTGCCTCGGTGTTCCATTGCGAGCCTCGGTGCAGACAGCCGGGGCCGGCAGCGAGCGGGGCCGCGGCGGTGACGAAGAGCGTTTCGGTCCCCCCGTCGAAGGAGACGGTGAGGTCGTCGCGGCCGGCACCGCCGACGATCTGCACGCCGCCGCCGCCGTTCGGCGCCTCGTCGACCTGGACGTAGGCGCTGCCCTTGGCGTCGGTTTGGGACCGCAGTCGGTCGTCCGTTCGACCGCGCCGCGACAGCCGTCGGTCCCCTGGCCGCCGTCGAGCGTGTCGCGCCCACCGCCGCCGAGGATCGTGTCGTCCCCGGGCCCGCCGTCGATCACGTTCGGGCCGCCGTTGCCGATCAGCGTGTCGCGGAAGGCCGAGCCTTCGAGGTCCTCGAATTCGAAGAGCTTGTCGTGGCCGTCGCCGCGCGCACGTGCGGCGAGCGAAGCCCAGATGCCGGTGCCCTTGCCGCCCGCGACCGCAGTCGCGAAGGAGGCGATGTCGTGCTTCCCCGGGCCGCCCGACATGCGGTCGTAGCCGTAGTCGCCGTGGACCAGGTCGTAGTCGCCGGGGCCGCCGTTCACGGTGTCGATGCCGAGCCCGCCGGCGACGTCGTCGTCAGCGCCGGCACCGCCGCTCACCTTGTCGTCGCCGAGGTCGCCGAAGACACGATCGGCGCCGTCACCGCCGAAGACTTCGTCGTTGCCGCGGCCACCGTGGATGACGTCGTCCCCACCGCCGCCGCAGATCAGGTCGTTGCCGAGCTCGCCGTAAATCGTGTCGTCGCCAGGGCCGCCCCAGATCACGTCGCGGCCCGGCGTCCCCCGGAGGACGTCGTTCCCCGGCGTGCCGACGATCGTCGCCTGCCGCCCGTGGCAGCGGTGCGCCTTCGGCTTCCGGCGCCGCCGGCGGCCGCGATCGCGTGGACAGCGAGCAGTGCCAGGGCGGCGACGGAGAGCAGCAAGGCAGCCCTCGCTTGTCTCGGCCCCGCCCCACGAGGGGGCCAGCATACGGCCGGGCGGCGACCGCGGCGATCAGGCGAGAGCGAGGGCGTCCTCGAGCGGGACGTACTCGGCGCCGACGCCCTCGGCGACCGCCGCGTGGGTCACCTTGCCGCCCGCGACGTTGACGCCGGGGCGGAGCCCGGGGATCCGCTCGATCGCCCCGCCCAGCCCGTGGTCGGCGATCGCGATCGCGTAAGGCAGGGTCGCGTTGGTCAGCGCCTGGGTCGAGGTGATCGGCACCGCGCCGGGCATGTTGGCGACGCAGTAGTGGGTGATCCCGTCGACCTCGAAGGTCGGCTCGTGGTGGGTGGTCGGGTGGGAGGTCTCGAAGCAGCCGCCCTGGTCGATGGCTACGTCGACCATCACCGCGCCCGGTTTCATCAACTTCAGCTGCTCGCGGGTGATCACGTAGGGCGCACGGGCGCCGTGGACGAGGACCGCGCCGATGATCAGGTCGGCCCGCGGCAGCATCTCCTCGACCGCCAGCGTGGTCGAGTACACGGTCGAGCAGCGGCCGCCGAAGACCACGTCGAGTTCGCGCAGCCGGTCGATCGAGCGGTCGAAGACGAAGACGTCGGCCTCCATCCCGATCGCGATGAAGGCCGCGTTCATGCCGACCACGCCGCCGCCGATCACCATCACGTTGGCCGCCGCGACCCCGGGGACGCCGCCGAGCAGGATCCCGCGCCCGCCCTCCGGTTTCTGCAGCATGTAGGCGCCCGCCTGGGTGGCGATCTTCCCCGCCACCTCGCTCATCGGCGCCAGCAGCGGCAGCCGCCCGCCGAGGTCCTCGACCGTCTCGTAGGCGACCGCCGTCACCCCGGAGTCCGCAGGCCGCGGGTCTGCTCCGGGTCCGGCGCCAGGTGCAGGTAGGTGAAGAGCAGCTGCTCGGGCCGCAGCATCTCGATCTCCGCGGCTGCAGCTCCTTGACGTGGAGGATCATCTCCGCCTCGCCGAAGACCGCGGCCGCATCGGCGACGATCCGCGCCCCCTGCGCGGCATAGCGCTCGTCGCTGATCGCGCTGCCGAGGCCGGCCCCGGCCTGGATCAGCACCTCGTGCCCGTGCTCGACCATTTCGCGCACCCCGGCGGGGGTGATCGCGACGCGGTACTCGTCGGACTTGATCTCGGTGGGAACGCCTACCTTCATTTGGTCACCAACTCTCTGGCGCGCAGCGCCAACCAGAACTCGATCCGATCATGGGCGCGCGACAGGTCGCGGCCGGTCAACTCTTCGACCTTGCGCATCCGGTAGCGCAGGGTGTGGCGGTGGCAGTAGACCTCGCGCGCGGCGCGCTCCCACTGCCCGTTCTGCTCGATGAACGCCTCCAGCGAGCGCAGCAGCTCGCCGCCGTACTCCTCGTCGCCCTCCTCGATCGGGCCGAGCACGCTGTCGCAGTAGAGGCCGAGCGCGTCGTCGTCCTGGATCGAGAGCAGCAGGGTGAAGGCGCCGAGGTCCCGCCAGGAGGCGACCTCGGGGGCGGAGCCGTTGGCGAAGGCGGTCGCTTCGAGCGCGCAGCGCGCCTCGTGGAAGGAGTGGCGCAGGGTCTCCGGCGCGGCGATGCGGCTGGCGGCGGCGCGGACCGGGGAGTGGTCGACGGCCAGTGCCTTGCGGGCGGCGGCGGCGACCGCCAGCGGGTCGTGGTCGGCGGCGTCGATCACCGCGCAGAGCAGCTCGCGGGCGCCGATCGAGTGGGGGGCGACGACCGCGTGGCAGGACTCGGCGGCGAGCGCCGCTTCCAGGGTCGCCGCGCCGGCGCCGGGTTGGCGACGGTGAAGACGAGCACCGCGGCTTCCTCGCCGATCCCGAACGGCTCCAGCCGGCGGCGCAGCTCGATCGGTTCCATCAGCCCGCCGAGCGCTCCGGCGAGGACATCGCCGGCCAGCCGGCGCTCGGTCTCGCGGGCGACCCGGCGGCGCATCAGCTCGAGCGCGACGATCGCCACCGCCTGCTGCAGGATCAGCCGCTCGAAGTCCCCCAGGCCGCCCGAGTCGCGGACGATCACCACCCAGGCCTGCGGCGGCCCGCCACCGGGCGAGACGACCGGATGGGCGAGCGCCCGCCCGGCCAGCGAGGGATGCGAGGGCACGAACGGGTGCCCGTCGCCGGCGTGCCCGGCCACCTCGCGGCGGATGCCGCCGACCGCATCGGCGGAGAGCTGGCGGCGGAAGCCGCGCCCGGCGAGCCGCTCGCCGCGGCCGTCGAGGATCGCCACCGTCCCGCCCACCGCGGAGGCGACGGTGGCGGCGATTTCCTCCAGCCCGCGCTCCTCGAGGACCAGCCGCTCCAGCCGCCGCTGGATCGCCAGCCCGCGCTGCAGCACCTCGTACTGCTCGTTGACCAGCTTCGTGAACGCCTTCTCGGTGATCGCGATGAACGGGGTCGAGTAGGGGACCTCGAACAGCGGGAAGCCGCGCTTGGCGGCCTCGTCGACCAGCGCCTCGGGGAGCCGCTTGTGACTGAAGCCGGTGCCGAAGCCGAGCCCGGCGAGTTTGCGGTCGGCGAGGTCGGCGACGAAGGCGCGCTGCTTGTCGCGGTGTCGAGCGGGATGCCGGTGGTCAGCATCAGCTCGCCGCCGGAGAGCCACGGCGTCGGGTCCTGCAGCTCGGAGATGTGGACCCACCGAACCGGCGCCGCGGCCGCGCTCGGCCCCGGTCGCCAGCTCTAGGTCGAGCTCATCGAGCAGGCTCTGGACCGTGAGCACGCACCCTCCCTGCGACGCCTACGCCACCAGGTGGTCCCAGGCGTCCGTGAGCACCCCGCGCAGGACGTCGTGGATTTCCTCGAACTGCTCGGTGTCGGCGATCAGCGGCGGCGCCAGCTGGATCACCGGGTCGCCGCGGTCGTCGGCGCGGCAGATCAGGCCCCGCTTGTAGAGCTCGCCGGAGAGGAAGCCGCGCAGCAGCTTCTCCGACTCCGCGTCGTCGAAGCTCTCCTTGGTCTCCTTGTCCTTGACCAGCTCGATCGCCTGGAAGTAACCGGCGCCGCGCACGTCGCCGACGATCGGCAGGTCGCGGAGGCTCTCCAGCATGCCGCGGAACTCGCCTTCCTTCGCCCGCACGTGGCCGCAGAGGTCCTCGTTCTCGTAGACGTCGAGATTGGCCATCGCGATCGCCGCCGCCACCGGGTGGCCGGCGAAGGTGAAGCCGTGGGCGAACGAGGCGTTGCCCTCGCTGAACGGCTCGAAGACCTTGTCGGAGGCGATCACCGCGCCCATCGGCGCGTAAGCCGAGGTCAGCGCCTTGGCGGTGGTGATCATGTCCGGCTGGTAGCCGAACTTTTCGCAGCCGAAGTAGTGGCCGAGCCTGCCCCAGGCGCAGATCACCTCGTCGGAGATCAGCAGCACGTCGTACTTGTCGCAGATCTCGCGGACCCGCTTGAAGTAGCCGTCGGGCGGGACGAAGCAGCCGCCCGCGTTCTGCACCGGCTCGACGATCACCGCGGCGACCGTCTCCGGCCCCTCGAAGACGATCCGCTCCTCGATCGCGTCGGCGGCCCAGAGCGGGTCGCGGTCCTCCGGCCAGCGGTAGACGTTGGTGTTCGGGACGTGGCAGTTGCCGGCGACCAGCGGTTCGAACTGGTTGCGCAGCGAGGTGATCCCGGTCGCCGAGAGCGCCCCCAGCGAGGTGCCGTGGTAGGCGACCTCGCGGGCGATGAATTTGTGCTTCTGGCCTTTGCCGTGGGCGCGGTGGAAGTTGCGGGCCAGCTTCAGCGCCGACTCGACCGCCTCGGAGCCGCCGTTGGTGAAGAAGACGCGGTTCAGTTCGCCCGGCGCCAGGTTGGCGATCCGCGCCGCCAGTTCGATCGCCTTCGGGTGGGCGTAGCTCCACAGCGTGAAGAAGTCGAGCTCTTCGATCTGGTGCGCCGCGGCTTCGCCGTACTCGGTGCGGCCGTGGCCGGCGTTGACGCAGAAGAGCGCCGAGAGGCCGTCCAGGTAGCGGTTGCCGTGCTCGTCGTAGACGTAGCACCCGTCCGCTTTGGTGATCAATGGGATCTCGTGGTCGGGGCCGTACGCGCCCATCCGCGAGAAGTGCATCCAGAGATGCTTGCGGGCCATTTGCTGAAGCTCTGAGTCGACTACCTGCGGAGCGGTCGCCATTTCGCTCTCCTTCCAAACGCTTGCGACGTTATGGACAAACGTAGAGCCCTCTCACAATGCGCGCAAGTGGCTCACGGGTCAAGTCCGGCGATTCGGTTTGTACACGAGGTACAAGCGGCGGCTGTCCTTTTAGGACATTTATCACTTGCCACCCGATCCACCGGGGCATACGGTCGGCCGCGGATGGGATGGCCGAATGGTCGACAAGGAGGAGTCGGATGGAGAGCGCTTCGGTCGGTGCGGGTGAGTCCCCGAACTGGGAGGCTCACGGGAGGGCGACAAGGGGCTGAAGGAGGAAGCCATCGGCTACGTGTCGAACCTCGTCATCGGCATCGCCTCGACCGCGCCCGGCTACAGCATCGCGGCCACGCTCGGCTTCGTCACCGCGCGGTCGCCCTTCACTCGCCGGCGGTCTGATGATCGCTTCGTCCCGATGCTGCTGATCGCGGCGGCTACTACTACATGAACAAAGCCGACCCGGACTGCGGCACCAGCTTCTCCTGGGTCACCAAGGCGATCGGCCCGCAGCTCGGCTGGATGGCGGGCTGGGCGATCGTCGTCGCCGACGTGATCGTGATGGCCAACCTGGCCCAGATCGCCGGGCTCTACACCTTCGAGCTCTTCGGCCTCAACGCCTCGCCGAATCGACCGTCGCGGTCACCGCGGTCGGCGTCATCTGGATCGTGATCATGACCGCGATCGTGGTGATCGGGATCGAGCTCTCGGCCCGCACCCAGGTCGGCCTGCTGGCGGCCGAGATCTTCACCCTCGCGCTGTTCTCGGTCGTCGCCCTGGTCAAGGTCTACTCGGGCAGCGCCCCCTCCGGCTCGGTCCACCCGAGCCTCTCCTGGATCAACCCCTTCTCGCTCAGCCCGAGCGAGATCTCCGCCGGGATGCTGCTCGCCGTCTTCATCTACTGGGGCTGGGACACGACCGCGACGGTCAACGAGGAGACCGAGGACCCCGGCGAGGCGCCGGGCAAGGCGACCGTGATCAGCACCCTGATCCTGCTGGCGATCTACATCGTCGTCGCCGTCGCCGCCCAGGCCTACGGCGGGGTCGACAACCTGATCAAGAACCAGGAAGACGTGCTCAGCTCGCTCGGCACCGAAGTCTTCGGCTCGCCGCTGGACAAGATCCTGATCATCGCCGTGCTCTCCTCGGCGGCGGCCTCGACCCAGACGACGATCCTCCCCACCGCCCGCACCACGCTCTCGATGGCCCGCGCCCACGCGATGCCGCAGAGCCTCGGCAAGATCCACCCCCGCTACCTCACCCCGCACATCTCGACGATCATCATGGGCGGGCTCTCGATCGTCTGGTACGTCGGGCTGACGATCGTCAGCGAAGACATCCTCTTCGACAGCCTCGCGGCGCTCGGCCTGATGATCGCCTTCTACATCGGCATCACCGGCTTCGCCTGCACGATCTACTACCGGCGCGAGCTGCTGCGCAGCGTCAAGAACTTCTTCTTCATCGGCGTCGGCCCGAGCCTCGGCGGGGCTGATCCTCTTCTACCTGCTGATCAAGAACGGGATCGAACTCGCCGACCCGGCCAACTCCGAATCGGGCAACTCCTGGTTCGGGATCGGCCCGCCGCTGGTGATCGCGGTCTTCTTCCTCTTCCTCGGGATCTTCCTGATGGTGATCCAGTGGCGGAAGGTGCCGGAGTTCTTCAACCGCCCGCGGGTCGTCCCGGCCGGCTTCCTCGAGGGCGAAGCGGCACCGCCGCCGTCGGTGGCCGAGACGACCGAGGAGGAGATCTAGATGGGCTCGATCGTGGTCGGCTACGACGGCGTCGGCCTGCGGCGAAGCGGCCCTTGCCGCGGCGCTGGCGATCGCGCCGACGCTCGACGACGAGGTGACCGTCGTCTTCGGCTACGCGCCGCCGGGGATCTGGGGCGGCGAGATCGCCGACCACGAGGAGGCGATCGAGGAGCTCGGCGAGAAAGTGCTGGGGAAGGCGCGCGCGCAGGCCGCCGCGTGCGGAATCGAGATCGAGACGGAGCTCGTCCCGAAGCGCGCCGTCCCGGCGCTGCTCGACGTCGCCGAGGAACGCGACGCGCGGATGATCGTGGTCGGCAGCTTCGGCGAGGCGCCGCTGAAAGGAATCATCCTCGGCTCGACCACCAACAAGCTTCTGCATCTGACCGACACGGCCGGTGCTCGTGGTCCCGGCGGAGGAGAGATGACCGGTGACCGGACCGACGCCCGACCCGCCACGCCGCCGAGCAGCCCGGTCGCGGACTCGCCGAGCGTCGCGCTGCGCAACGTCACCAAGCGCTTCGACACCTTCACCGCGGTCGACGACCTCTCGCTGGAGCTGGGGCAGGGCGAATTCTTCACCCTGCTCGGGCCGAGCGGCTGCGGCAAGACGACGACGCTGCGGATGATCGCCGGATTCGAGCAGCCGACCGAGGGCGAAATCGCGATCGAGGGCGAAAACGTCGACGGCACCCCGCCGCACAAGCGGCCGACCAACACCGTCTTCCAGAGCTACGCGCTCTTCCCCCACCTGAGCGTCGAGAAGAACGTCGCCTTCGGGCTGAAGCGCAAGGGGGTCGGCAAGGACGAGATCGCCGAACGGGTGGCGCCGAGCTGCAGCGGGTCGGGCTGGCGCGCGAGGCGAACCGGCGGCCGTCGCAGCTCTCCGGCGGCATGCAGCAGCGGGTCGCGCTGGCGCGGGCGCTGGTCAACCTGCCGAAGGTGCTGCTGCTCGACGAGCCGCTCGGCGCGCTCGACCTGAAACTGCGCAAGGGCCTGCAGATCGAGCTGAAGCAGATCCAGCGCGAGGTCGGGATCACCTTCGTCTACGTCACCCACGACCAGGAGGAGGCGCTGACGATGAGCGACCGGATCGCGGTGATGAACCGCGGCCGGGTCGAACAGGTCAGCGACCCCGAGGAGGTGTACGACCGGCCGACGACCAGCTTCGTCGCCGGCTTCATCGGGGTCTCCAACCTGATGCCGGCGACGGTCTCCGGCGCCGGGCCGGGTGAAGCTCGACTCCGGCCCCGAGGTCGCGGCCGACACCGGCGACCTCGCCCCGGCGAAGGCTGCGCCGCGGTGGTGCGGCCGGAGAAGCTGCGGGTGAGCTGCCCGGTGACGGCGCCGCCCGGCCGACGGCGCGCCGTCGGTCGAAGGCGTGGTCGAGAGCTCCGTCTACCTGGGCACCGCGACCCAGCTCGTCGTCAGCGTCGGCGAGGAAGTGCGGATGACGGTCCTCGTCCCCAACGCCGACGAGGCCGAACGGCAGCGCCTGCCGGGAGGCGGCGCCCGCGTCGTGCTCGAGCTGGGAGCCCCAGCACATGCACGTGGTGATCGACAAGGACGAGGAGGACGGCGATGGGAGCCGGCGACGGTAGGTCGACGGCGATGAGTAAGGGGCGGCGGGCGCCTGCGCGGTCGGCCTGGCGCTGGCGGCGCTGGCGGCGACGATCGCTCTCGCCGCCTGCGGCGGCGGGATCGAAGAACTGCCCGAAAACTACGGTGGCAGCCGCGGCGGCTACCAGGTGAAGCTCGAAAAGAAAGCCGACCGGGCGACATGACGATCTCCAACTGGCCGCTCTACATCGACAAAAAGACCGTCGGCGACTTCGAAAAGGAAACCGGCGTCTCGGTCAAATACGTCGAAGACGTCAACTCCAACGAAGAGTTCTTCGCCAAGTTGCGCCCGGAACTGGCGGAAGGCAACTCGGGCGGCCGCAGCCTCTTCGTCGTCACCGACTGGATGGCGAAAAAGATGCACGAACTCGGCTACCTGCAGGAATTCGAACCGGCGGCGATCCCGAACTTCGAGAAAAACCTCGCCGACAACCTACGCGGTGCCTCCTACGACCCTGGACGCAACTTCGCCGCGCCGTGGCAGTCGGGCATGACCGGGATCATCGTCAACAAGGAAAAGGCGCCGAACATCCACTCGGTCTGCGACCTGTTCGACCCCAAGTACAAGGGCAAAGTCGACATGCTGAACGAACTTCGCGACACGGTGCCGCTGGTGATGAAGTGCGAAGGCGTCGACGCCGAACACGCGACCGAAGCCGACTGGCTGAAAGCGATCGAAAAAATCAAGGGCGCCGCCGAATCGGGGCAGATCCGGCGCTTCACCGGCAACGACTACTCGACCGACCTGACCAACGGCAACGCGGTCGCGGTGATCGGCTGGTCGGGCGACGCGGTGCAGCTGCAGGCCGACAACCCGAACATCGAATGGCGGATGCCCGAAGAAGGCTGCATCCTCTGGTCGGACAACATGGTGATCCCGGTCGGCGCGCCGAACCCGACCGCCGCCGAGGCCTGGATCAACTACGTCTACGACCCGGTCACCAGGCCCAGATCGAGGCCTACGTGAACTACGTCAGCCCGGTCGAAGGGACGAAGAAGTCCTGCTCAAAGAAGAACCGGAAATCGCCGAAAACAAACTGATCTTCCCGCCCGCGTCGTTCACCAAGAAGT
>CAVYAD010000032.1:0-100629 GCA_963766275.1 uncultured Actinomycetota bacterium | reverse complement strand
TGTGCCCTTGCCGAACCTACTAAGACGTACGTATTGCTAAAGTGTGGCGAAGGAAAACTGCACGCTGCCGGTCTCTCCGGGCTGGATCTCCGCGAGCGAAGGGTCCTCCTCTTTTGTCCCATGTGATCGTTGAGTCTCGTGACTGGAAAAAGCCATTGGTAGACTCTATAGCCCTCCTCAAGAGCAGGCCCTGCAAACTTAAGCGTGAGCTCGACACTCGAGACCGGTGTTGAGAGGTTGTTCTAGAGACACTGCCCTCCACCCGGCTCCCCGGTGTTGCCGTAACGCTCTTGCCGCTCTTGCCGCCAACCGTAAGCGCGCCCGAGATAAACGGCTGGCTCACCGTAAGCGTCTGAGGGATTGTCAAAAACGGCACAGCTACGGTGGTCTGGTTTTGGTCTGCAACCGCCCACAAGGAAGCGGAAGACGCGCTTGTCGCCGTCTTGGCCGTCGAGAGTACCCTGGATAGTTATTTTTTTGGTTGCACCAGGCTCAAAGCTGCCAAGGCGCCAGAATGTCTTCCCCGCTTCGCCGTTGGGGTTTGCATCTTGTACCGCAAAGCCGTACGGATACTGCGCCTGGAGCGCCACGTCACTGACTGGGTCGTTGCGTTGGAGCGCACCTCTACATCGATGGTAAATTTATCTCCGGCAGTTGTCCGCTCGGGGGCGGAAATAGTAACAGCTACCGGCGAGGAGCCTATTGTAAAGTCGGCCTGCTGATTTTTTTCAAACACGGCGGTAAAGGCCAGAGACCGTGTACTCAAGCGTTGCATGGAGCGACTGCTGCGTGCCCTCGCTCCCATAAAATACTGCGGAGATAGTGTGGCTTATCTGCTGCCCGCTGCAATAGTGCCTAGCGGGACACGCTCGGTAGTGAGCTCTTTGAGAGGTCGTCAGCAACGCGCGTACCGGAAGGGTACTTTAGTACCAGCGTGGCGTTTTCAAGCCGGAGTCTGGTTACGGTTGCGCACCAAGACCTGCATGCTCGATGCTTTGCCGCCGTCGATAAGCGAGGGCGAGACGACCTCGACGTCGATATTGGTGGGCGAAATAAGGTTTGCGCCGCCAAAAAACATATAGGCTGCAGCCCCCGACGCAGCGATAAAAAAGACAAACGAACCTATAAGGAAGTTGGCCGCGAGCGAGCGCCTTTTTTATGCATAAATGTTTTTGGCAGGAGTGGAAGGGCTCTTGCGGCAGAGGTTCCGGCTCAGGCGGTGCCGGCGGCTCCCAGGTGGTTGGAGCGTGCACGTCGTCCATAGGGAGCGGCGTGCGTGCCTCGCCTGTGTCGGTCTCGGCACCACGGTCGTAAAGCCTACGCCGCAGGCGCTCTACGGAGTCTCTGTCCTTGCGAGCCATTGGAGGATTATATCATTATTTTGCTCGACTTTTCGCGCAAATGTAATGAAAAATAAAACTAGCCTTGTTGCGCGCAAAGACTCGTTTATCGCTTTTATGAGGAGGGCACGAATTTTCGGCCTCGCTTGCCATCTCAAGCGAAAAGAAGCTGTTTTTACAAACGGGCGGGCCTGCGGCGTGTCGGGCAGGTATCCCAGGTGCCGAGGGATGCGCGCAGCACTAAGAGCGCCTCAATACTCTCTGCAACGGCGGCATCCTGCACCCGCGCTAGGGACGCAAGCCCCTCGTGCACTGTGTCGTAGAGTGCGGGAGAAATCTGTTCGCCGTGTATAAGCCGCAGAAGAGGGCTCATGCGGATACCGGCCAGCCCCCCGGCGTTGCACGCCGTCCGGCGAGATGAGCGAGCTCGAAACATTTTGCGCGCCCGTGAGCCGCCACTCCCGCTTGCCCTGCACAAAGGTGAAGCGCCCTTGGGTAAGAGTCGCCCATAGCGTAGTTTAGACTTCTCCACGCGCGCGCTTTGCGCCCTTGCGCGCAAAAGGCCGTACGTACGCGTTAAAATACTCACAAGAGTATTTGCTTCGCCCACGCTGCGCTTGCCTAACACGATGCCGTCGGTAATGTAGAGTTTGTGCACAAAACTATTCTACTTCAATTGCGAGAGTTTGCAGGCCTGTCTGCGCTGCAATAGCCTCTTTGTACTTTCGAGCAGCGGCTTCTTCATCTTTTGTAACGACAAGCGTATAGGACGGCCTGTCGGATATCTGAAGGCCCTCCTGTTTGCGCCACTCCTGCACGCGGCGGATAAGATTGCGCTTGACCCCCTCCTCTTCGAGCTGGGGGTGAGTTTTGTATCGAGTGCCGCTTCAGAAGCTGTTTCTATTTGTTTTACATTGACCTCGTCTGCAACAATTTGCACGGCCCACTCGGTAGAAAACGCTACGGTTGTAGAAAATTTGCTCAGCGGTTGGCGGACTTTAACCCCCTCGCGCTCGCGCAGCTGCAGCCCTTGCGAGGAGGCCAGGCGCACGTTGGCCATTTCTTGCAAAATAACAGCATCAACCGGGAGCGCCTCGGGCCATACGGAAAGATGGACGCTTTTTGCATCGCTCTCCTGCCGCACCCTCTTAAAGAGATCGTCAGCAAAAAACGGCATCACGGGCGCCATGACATGCGCCGTCGTATAAAGCACATATTTAAGTGTTGAGAGCGCCTGGGCCTTGTCCTCGCCGTCCTCCTTAAACCTGTCGCGCGAGCGGCGCAAGTACCAGGTAGAAAGGTCGTCGATAAAGCTCGCAAGCGGTCGTGCGGCGGTGTCTAACTCGTACCTTTCGAACCCTGCTGTTGTATCGCACACAAGCTCGCCTAGGCGCGAGAGTATCCATTTGTCCAAAATATCTGCGCTGGCCATCCCCCGCTGAGTTCCGTCAGCGTACAGGTCGTAAAAGCTCCGTACATTGTCGAGCCTCATCAAAAGCTTTTTAGAAATCTCTTCCACTCCCCGCTCGTTAAAGCGCAGGTCTTCGGCGCGGATGACCGAGGAAGAAAGGAGATAGTAACGCAGCGAGTCCGCGCCATATTTCTCGACCACCTCCATCGGGTCGGGGTAATTGCGCAAGCGCTTGCTCATCTTCTGCCCATCGCTTGCAAGCACGAGGCCATTAACGATGACATTTTTATACGGCGCTTTGCCAAAAACGCCCCCCGTGCCGAGCACAATCGCAGGTAAACCACCCCCTAGTCTGGTCTAAGCCCTCGGCGATAAAGTCTGCCGGGTAGCCCCGGCGAAGCAGCCCAAAAAAGCGCTTAGGGTTAAATTGCTCTTTCTTAAACGGGTAGTAGTTGGAGGCGAACGGCATCGAGCCCGACTCGTACCAGCAGTCAAACACGTCCGCTACGCGCTCCCATTTGCCACTAAGTGAGCCACCCATCGGCACGTCGTCGATATACGGGCGATGCAGGTGAGGCTTCGTAGTTGGCGTTGTGCGGGTACGGCACGAATCGAGTTTTTTATATTCAGCAACTTGTAAAAACAGTTCGTCGGTAGCATCTGCAGCGGCCTGCGCAAGCGACATGCGCTCTACAGCGGTATTAAGGAGCCATGCCGGGCTCTCGTGCGTAACAAGAAGTATTTTTTTGCCGTTGTAGCGGCGCTCGATCTCAAACAGGCACTCTGCAACGCGATTCCTGATTTCGGTAAATGTTTCTGCACCCTCGGGCACGCTTGTAAAGCCTTCCCCCATATATGTAAACTTTGCACGCCAACTCACGACAGACTTGCCGTCGTGAGGCCCCTACACCCATCTCGCGCAAGCGCTCGTCTATCATGAGTGCGGAGTCTGGCAGCCCAAAAACATCTTGCACGATTTTTGCCGTCTCGCGCGTGCGCAGCAGCGGCGAGACGACTATCATGTCGATATCGCCCTCTCGTTTGAGTTTAAGCGCCGACTGGAGCACGAGCTGCCTACCATGCTCAGTGAGGTGGTTCTCCGGGTTGCCGTAGGAGTCGAATATATGCTCGAGGTTGCTATGTGCCTCGCCATGACGCATCACAAAGTATGCATTGCCGCTTTTGCGCACCATGCTCAAAAGCTCTTCGACCGAGCCGATTACCTTTATCTCTTTGCTTTTGCTGTGCCGCCACACCGGCAAGGGCGCACCCGAGTAGCGCGAGCGCGATATCGCCCAGTCGGGGGCGCTCTCAATGCCATTTTTAAACCTCGCGCTCCCAATATGCTCGGGCACCCAGGAGATTTTCGAATTCTCTTTCAGAAGTTTGTTCTTGAGCTTAGACACGTTTCCACAAACCACGAGCTGACACCATTAAGGAGCAGCGTGTCAGCGCCAGCAATGCGGGTAGCTGTGCGTAATAAACTCTTTTTTAAATAAAAGGTTCTTCTCTTCAAGCGCGGCAACAATTTTTGCGTCGGTCTCTTTAGGGTTGCCTTTTGCCCGGCCGCTGATCCCTGTCCACCACGTGCTTGATCTCCAACCACAGATCCGGCACGCGCTGCACCTCGTCGATCAGCAACAATCCATCGTGCCGGACGAAGGCAGCCGGATCGTCCGTCGCAGCCGCACGAACAAGTCCTTCATCGAGGTAGCGGGCAGTCCCCCCGTTGTTGCGAAGCACCTTTTCCGCCAGGGTGCTTTTGCCGACCTGACGCGCACCGTTCAGCACGACGACACGGGTGTCCGACAACGCCTCGGCAATCAGATCCGCCGCACGTCGTGGTACATATTCGATGGCTTCACGCACCGGGTCATCATACTGATCCACTGCACATCTGCCGAACCGCCTGGTGCAGATCTGCCGAAGGCTCGGCTGCACATCTGCCGAGCCTTCCGTGCACATCTGCCGAACAGCTGACTTTGAATCTGCCGAAGATCACCTGTTCGGTTTGCCGAAGATCAGGACAGCCAGTTCGGACGCAACGGCATGTGCGACTCCGTGCCGTCCAGCTTCACCCCGAGCACCTGGTGCAGCTGGATGTTGTTGCGTTCGAACCCGAGCCGCGACGCCGCCAGGTACAGCCGCCACACCCGCGCCCGCGCCTCACCCACCTCCTTGACGGCCTCGTCCCAGTGCGCGTCGAGGTTGCGGCCCCACGCGGCCAACGTCAGCGCGTAGTGCTCGCGGATGTTCTCCTCGTGCCGGACCTCGAAACCGGTGTCGGACATCAGCGACACGATGTGGCCGGGCCCGACGAGCTCGCCGTCCGGGAACACGTACCGGTCGATGAAGGCGGCCCGAGGACGCCCGCTGCTTGTTGTCCGGGCGGGTGATGCAGTGGTTCAGCAGCCGGCCACCGGCTTGAGCTTGCCGTACAAAGACGAAAAATACGCAGGCAGCTTCACCTTGCCGATGTGCTCGGTCAGACCGATGGACGACACCGCGTCGAAGCCGGTCTCGCGCACGTCGCGGTAGTCCAGGTGGCGCACCTCGGCCAGGTCGGACAGCCCGGCCTCGCCGATCGCCTTCTGGGCCCACTCGGCCTGGTTGCGGGACAGCGTCACGCCGATCGCGCGCACGCCGTACTCGCGGGCCGCGTGCATGACCATGCCGCCCCAGCCGCAGCCGACGTCGAGCAGCTTCATGCCCTCACGAAGGCCCAGCTTGCGGGCGACCAGGTCGTGCTTGGCGAACTGGGCATCCTCCAAAGTGGACTCAAGGGAGGGGTAGACGGCGCACGTGTAGGCCATCGACGGGCCGAGGATCCACTCGTAGAACTGGTTCGACACGTCGTAGTGGTGGGCGATGGCCTGCTGGTCGCGGGCCTTGGAGTGACGCATGCCGTGCAGGCGGGTCTCCTGCGGCGGCGGCGAGACGCGGTACGAGAACCGCACCTTGCCCAGGAACCTCAGCAGCTCGACGCGTTGCGGCCACGGGATCTCCCGCAGCGAGAACTCCGAAAGCTGCGCGAGGCCCGCGTGCACGTCGCCGAGGATCTCCAGGTGACCTGTCACGTAGGCGCGGGCGAGGCCGAGCTCACCTGGCGCGGATGCCAGGTAGGACAAGGCTTCCGGGGTTCTGATCGTCGATCTGCACGGACGCGACGACAGGCCCGGCGGTGCTGCCGTCGTAGGCCTGGAAGCGAACGTCGCTGCCGCCGGTGATGCGCTGAAAAATGGAGGCCAACCGCATTCATCGTCCCCTGACACACTTGGCGTACAGATCGGGCAGGCGGTTCGTCTGGTCGTACCGGGACTTCACCGACCGGTAGTGCGAACCGTTGTAGTGCCGCCAGAACTCGTCCTCCTCGTAGTAGGAGTCCGAGTACAGCGACTTGTGGCCGCCCAGCCGAGCCACCTCGCGCTCGATCAGCCGGTTGCGGTCACCCATCCGTTCTCCCGGACGCACCGGGACCTCCGACCAGAACCCGACGTTGACGTAGAGCGTGTCCTTGTCCATCGGGTACAGCGGCCAGCCCGTGGTGTCGCGCAGGCGAACCGGGCACAGCCAGACCGGCGAGATGCCGATCTCGCGGTCGAAGAAGTCGAGGAACTCCGCCAGCCGCGCCACCGGGATCTCCACGTCCTGGATCACCGGTTCGGTGGTGGTCGGCGGCCGGAACCGCCGATAGCGCGCCACCAGACCGCGGTAGACGTCCGAACGCAGGTACCGCTTGGGCCACAGGCGCCGCACGGCCGGGTTCTGCGCGCCGAACGCACGCGAGCACCAGAACCAGTCCGTGTCCCAGCGCCACAGGTAGTCGCGGATCGTGAGGTGGTCCGTGCGGCGCTTCTGGATGGAGCGGTAGTAGATGTCGTTGTTGGTGTAGTCGGAGGTGTAGGGCGCGATGTCGACGAAGTGGCCCAGCGTCAGGTACATCTCGCCGCGCGAGAAGACCGTGCCGTCCACGAAGTCCGCCGAACCGTCCGCGCAGACCTCCTCGATCACGCGCGGCGCACTCCTCGAACGACCCGAACGGCACGTGCCGCAGCCGCACGAACTGCCGGACCGGTTCGAGCTCGATCTCCAGCCGCAGCGCGTACCCCGACGTGCCGTAGGAGTTCGGGAACGCGCGGAACAGGTCGTCGTCCGGGCTTGGCGATGACGACCTCACCGTCGCCGGTGAGGATCTCCAGCTCGCGCACGGACTCGTGCGGCAGCCCGTTGCGGAAGGACGTCGACTCGATGCCGAGCCCGGCGACCGCACCGCCGATCGTGATGGTCTTGAGCTGCGGCACCACCAGCGGCATCAGGCCGTGCGCCAGGGTCGCGTCGACGAGGTTCTCGTAGGTGGTCATGCCCTGCACCTGCGCGGTGCGTCCGACCGGGTCCACCGACAGCACCCGGTCGAACCTGCCGACCTCCAGCCCGCCCGACTGTTCGGCACGAAACCGGAAGAGGTTCGACGTCTTCTTCGCGAGCCGCACCGGCGCACCTTCGCGCATCGCGGCGTACTGCGCGGTCAACGCAGCCACTGCCGAGCTGTGCCCATGGTCACTCACGAGAACGACGTTATTCCGCGCAAGCGTTGTTGGCACGCTCAAACGTCCTAATGGGCCAACGATCGTCCTGTTCAATCACCCCGTGCGCGTACAAATGCTGGGGGATCTCACCGTCCAGGGTGTCTCGCTGACCGAACGTCAGCGCCGGCTGCTCGCCGCGTTGCTGCTGGAACCGGGCCGCGCGGTGCCCTTGTCCCGGTTGCTGTCCGCCATGTGGGACGACGACCTGCCGGGCGCGCCCGAACTGGCGTTGCGGACCCAGGTGTACCGGTTGCGCAAGGCGCTGGAACCCGTGCAGGAACTTGCGATTACAACTGTCGGCAAGACCTACCTGCTCGAGGTCGACCCTGATTTGGTTGATTTGCACCGATTCCGGCGGCTGGTCTCGGAGGCGCGCACGATGCCGAATCCCGCGCTGCTGCGGGCGGCGCTCGACCTGTGGCAGGACGAGGCGTTGCGCGACATGCCGAAAACCCCGCTGTGGGACGGGGTTCGCGAGGCGCTCGCGTACGAGCGCCGCAGCGCGCAGGACCTCGGCACCTCGGTCAAGATCCCGCGCCAGCTCCCGGCCGCGATCGGAGGGTTCACCGGCCGCGAGACCGCGCTGCGGGAGCTCGCGGACCGCACCGGGAACGTTCTCATCACCACCGTGGACGGCACCGCCGGTGTCGGGAAGACCGCGCTGGCACTGCGCTTCGGGCACAGCGATCCCGAACGGTTCCCGGACGGGCAGCTCTACGTGAACCTGCGCGGGTTCGACCCGCGGACGAGCCGTTGCGGCCGTCCGCCGCACTCGCGGGGTTCCTGCGCGCGCTGGGCGTCGTACACGTGCCGGCGGGCGAGGAGGAGCAGGCCGAGCAGTTCCGCACCCTGATGGCCGACCGGCGGATGCTCGTGCTGCTCGACAACGCCGCCCACACCGACCAGGTGCGCCCGCTGCTGCCCGGCGGCCCGTCGACCTGCCTCGTCACCAGCCGCAACCGACTCGCCGAACTCGACGCGAAGCCGCTGTTCCTCGACCTGATGACACCGCGGGAGGCACTCGCACTGCTGCGGGAGGTGCTCGGTGACCGTGGACGAGGAGGCCGCCGCCGAGCTGGCCGAGCTGTGCGGGTACCTGCCGCTGGCGCTGCGGATCGCGGCGGCCAACGCCGGGCCGGACCTCGCGGACACCGTTGCTGAGCTGCGCGAACAGAACCGACTCGTGGCGCTCGTGATCGACGACGACGACAGGCGGCGGTGCGCGCCGCGTTCGACCTGTCCTACCTCGCGCTCGACCAGGCCCATCGCAGGCTGTTCCGCAGGCTCGGGCTCCTCGCGGGCGTCGACTTCACCGCCGAGTCCGCCGCACGGCTCGCGGACGGCTCACTGGACACGTTGTTCGCGGCCAACCTCGTCGAGCAGCACCTTCCCGGCCGCTACCGCCTGCACGACCTGCTGCGGCTCTACGCGTCGGACCGCGCGCGGTCCGACGACAGCGCCGAGGAACGCGAGCAGGCGCTCGACCGGCTGTACGGCTGGTACCTGGACGCGACCTACACCGCGACGAGGTCGACCGGGAAGCTGCTGCTCGAACCGGGTACCGAGGTCGCGCTGCCCGTCTCCGCGCTCGACTGGCTCGACTCCGAACGCGCGAATCTCGTCGTGGTGGCCACCCACGCCCCGAGCCGGGTGCGGTGGTTGCTCGCCGACCGGCTGCACACCTACCTCAAGGTGGGCAGGCACGCCGTGGACCTGGGCACCATCTGCACCGCGGCACTGAACGCCGCCATCGAGGGGAACGACGAACGCGGCCGGGTGGCCGCCCTTTTCGGCATGGCGGCGACGCATTCGATCCGGGGCAGGCTGGGGCAGGCCGTGGAGATCATCGAACAGGCGCTGGCGACCGCGTGGCCGTCGGCGCGGGTCTCGCTGCTGTACTCGCTCGGTCACCTGCTCCGCGAGATGGGCGATGTCGACGGCGCCGTCGACCGCTACACCGCCGCCACGGAGATCACCGCGTCGCTCGGGCTCGACTCCATGCTGCCCGAGCAGTACTTCACGCTCGGCACGACCTGCTGGATGCAGGACCGGCTGGAGGAGTCCGCGAAGCACCTGTTTAAGTCGCACGAGCTCGCGGTCGAGCAGGGCCAGGACTACGACTCGATGCTCTTCCTCGCGACGTGCGGAGCGCCGTTGCGCGATCTCGGCAGGTTCGACGAGGCGATCGACTGCCTGAGCCGCGGGATCGTGGCCATGCGCGCGGCGGGCAAGAACGCGCATCTCGCGGCCGCGCTGAACGACCTGGCGTCGACGTACTGCGAGATGGGCCGGTACGAGGAGGCTCTGCTGCACTGCACCGAGTCGCTGGCGATCACGGAACGGATGAAGGACCCGGCGTACGAGGCGGACCCACGGGTGACGCTCGGCAGGGTGATGCGGGGGCTCGACGAGCCTGACGAGGCGGTCAAGCACCTGTCCATGGCCCTCGCCGCCGCCCGCAGCGCGGGGTACCGGCACGCCGAGGTCGCCGCGTTGATCGCGATGTTCACGGAGCCGGACGCACGGCAGGCGCTCACGATCGCGCATGAGGCCGGCTACCGGTTCCAGGAACGCAGGGCGCTGGAGGTGCTCGCCGCCCTGCCCAAAGTTACTGATCGAGTAGTAGCGTGCTGGGCATGGCTACGCACGAGGTGACCAACCAGGTTCCGTCGCTGACCGGTCATGACGTCGCCGACGATCCCGCGTTGCTCGCGTGGGTGGACAACCGACGACCTGCACGACCTGGGCCGGCTCGCGGGCCGCGCCACCATGCAGGAGCACGGCCGCCTCGCGAACGCCCATCCCCCGGTGCTGCATACGCACGACCGGTACGGCAACCGCATCGACGAGGTCGAGTTCCACCCGTCGTGGCACTCGCTGATGGACGTCGCGGTCGGCAACAGCCTGCACGCGTACATCGACGGCGAGCACCTGGAGCGGGCCGCGCGGTTCTACGTGTGGTCGCAGGTGGAGGCGGGGCACGGCTGCCCGATCTCGATGACCTACGCGGCGGTGCCGGCGTTGCGCGTGGAACCCGGGCTGGCGGCCACGTACGAACCGTTGCTGACCTCGCCGCACTACGACTTCGGACTGCGGGCGCCGTTGACGAAGCGCGGCCTGATCGCGGGCATGTCCATGACCGAGAAGCAGGGCGGGTCGGACGTCCGGGCGAACACGACCGTGGCCCGGCCGGTCGCGGACGGATACGTGCTGACCGGGCACAAGTGGTTCACCTCGGCGCCGATGTCGGACGTGTTCCTGACACTGGCCCAGGCGCCCGGCGGGCTGACGTGCTTCCTGGTGCCGCGGGTGCTGCCGGACGGGACGCGGAACAGGTCCTTCCTGCAGCGGCTCAAGGACAAGCTGGGCAACAAGTCCAACGCGTCGGCCGAGATCGAGTACGACGAGGCGTTCGCCCATCGCGTCGGCGACGAGGGCCGCGGCGTCCGGACGATCATCGAGATGGTCAACACGACCCGGCTCGACTGCGTGCTCGGGTCGGCGGCGGGGATGCGGGCCGGGCTGCGGCAGGCCGCGCACCACGCGGCACACCGCAAGGCGTTCGGGAAGTACCTCGTCGATCAGCCGGCGATGCGGAACGTGCTGGCGGACCTGGCTGTCGAGTCCGAGGCGGCGACCACGGCGGCGATGTGGCTGGCGGCAGAACCGGCCACGGCTCGGGCTGGCGGTCACCAAGTACTGGGTGTGCAAGCGTGGGCCGGTGCACGCGGCCGAGGCGCTGGAGTGTTTGGGCGGCAACGGTTACATCGAGGATTCCGGGATGCCGCGGCTGTTCCGCGAGTCGCCGTTGCAGTCGATCTGGGAGGGCTCCGGCAACGTCGCGGCGCTCGACGTGCTGCGGGCGATGCACAGGGAACCGGAGACCGTGCAGGAGTTCCACGAGACCGTCACCGGGGTCGACCCGCGGATCGACAAGGCGATCAACGAGCTCGCACTGTCCGATGTGGACGAGTCGCAGGCCCGGCGGATCGTGGAGCGGATGGCGTTGATCCTGCAGGGTGTCCTGCTGGTCAAGCACGGACACCCCGCGGTCGCGGACACGTTCTGCGCCTCACGCCTGGCCGGCGACTGGGGCCACGCCTTCGGCACCCTGCCCCGCAACACCGACTTCGCCTCGATCATCGACCGCGCAGTCCCGAAAGGGTGAACTTTTTTGGTGCGAAAAGCACGTTCGTACGAACAGGCCGTACGAACGTGCTTTTCGCTCAGATCAAACTAGAGGCCGAGTTCGCGGGCGATCAGCATCTTCTGCACCTCGGAGGTGCCCTCGCCGATCTCCAGGATCTTGGCGTCACGGTAGAAGCGGCCGACCGGGTACTCGTTCATGAAGCCGTAGCCGCCGAAGATCTGCGTGGCGTCGCGGGCGTTGTCCATCGCCGCCTCGGACGAGACCAGCTTCGCGATGGCGGCCTGCTTCTTGAACGGCTCGCCGCGCAGCATCCTGGACGCCGCCTCGTAGTAGGCCAGACGCGCGGTGTGCGCGCGGGCCTCCATCTCGGCGATCTTGAACTGGATCGCCTGGTACGTGCCGATCTTCGCGCCGAACGCCTCACGCTCGTGGGCGTACGCGACCGACTCGTCCACGCAGCCCTGGGCCAGGCCGACCGACAGCGCGGCGATGGCGACGCGGCCCTCGTCCAGCGTGCGCAGGAACTGGGCGAAGCCGCGGCCCGCTGCGCCGAGCAGGTTCGCGGCGGGCACGCGGCAGTCGTGCGAAGCGACAGCTCGCGGGTGTCCGAGGCGGTCCAGCCGACCTTGGAGTACTTCTTCGACACCGCGAAGCCCGGGGTGCCGGACGGGACGATGATCGAGGAGATCTCCTTGCGGCCGTCCGGCAGCGTGCCGGTGACCGGCGGCGACGGTCACCAGGCCGGTGATGTCCGTGCCGGAGTTCGTGATGAACGCCTTGGTGCCGTTGATGACCCACTCGTCGCCCTCGAGGCGCGCGGTGGTCGCCAGGGCGCCCGCGTCCGAGCCGCCGCCCGGTTCGGTCAGGCCGAACGCGCCGAGCTTCTCGCCGGACGTCAGCGAGGGCAGCCACTCGGACTTCTGCTCGTCGGTGCCGAAGCGGTAGATCGGCATAGCGCCCAGGGACGTCGCCGCCTCCAGCGTGATCGCCACCGAGGAGTCGACGCGCGCGAGCTCCTCCAGCGTGATGCACAGCGCGAAGTAGTCGCCGCCCATGCCGCCGTACTCTTCCGGGAACGGCAGGCCGAACAGGCCCATCTGCCCCATCTTGGCGACGATCGGGTACGGGAACTCGCAGCGCTCGTAGTAGTCGCCGATGACCGGGGCCACCTCGTCGCGGGCGAACTCCTCGACGGTCTTGCGCAGGTCCTCGTACTCGCTCGGGAGCCTGAAGTCCAACATCTGTGTCACTCCTCGTGAGAGACGACGAGGGCCAGCACCTGGTCGAGTCTGACCTGCTGGCCTGCTTGCACGTTCACTTCGGCGAGCACGCCGTCGACCGGTGCGGTCACGGTGTGCTCCATCTTCATGGCCTCGACCACGAACAACGCTTGACCGGCGGTCACTTCCTCGCCCTGCTGAGCGCGGACCACCAGCACCGTGCCGGGCATCGGCGACTTCACCGGACCACCGGAGGCAGCGGCACCACCCGCGGCGCCGACCAGGAACTCGGCCTCGGTCAACGCCCAGGAGGCACCGTCGTGCCCGAGCCACAACACGTCCTTGTCGCGCGCCATCGCGTACCGGCGCGACCCGACGAGCAGGTCGGAACCTTCGAGGCGGGCCCGTGCGCGAACCGGTTCCCCAGCGCCCACAACGACTTCATCGCCACGCACGCGCACGTCGACGTCGTTGATCCGCCACGTCGTCCAGGCGTGCTCACCGACGCGCCAGCCGGACAGCTCGTCCCACGGGTCGTCCCCGTGCGGCTCCAGCGAGCGCTCCAGGCCCGCCGCCACGTACACCGCGTCCGGAATCTCGGACGAGGTCAACGAGTCGAGCTTGCGTTCCACCAGGCCGGTGTCCAGTGCGCCCGCACGGACATCGGGATCCCGCAGCAACGCGCGCAGGAACGGGATGTTCGTCGTGACGCCGAGCAGCACCATCTGGCCGAGAGCGTGGTCCAACCGCCGCAGGGCTTCCTCGCGGTTACGGCCGTGCGCGATCACCTTCGCGAGCATCGGGTCGTAGTCCGAGCCGACGACAAGTCCCTCGTACAGCCCGGAATCCACCCGCACGTCCGTCGGCTCGCGCAACGCCAGCACCCGGCCACCAGTAGGCAGGAAGCCGCGCGCCGGGTCCTCGGCGTAGACACGGGCCTCGACCGAGTGGCCCTGCAACGAAACAACCACATCCAGCACTTCACCGGCGGCCACGCGGAGCTGCCACTCGACCAGGTCGACGCCGGTGACCATCTCGGTGACCGGGTGCTCCACCTGGAGCCGGGTGTTCATCTCCATGAAGAAGTAGTCGCCGGACTCACCGTCCACAATGAACTCGACGGTGCCCGCGCCGACGTACCCGACCGAGCGCGCCGCGTCGACCGCGGCGGAGCCCATCGCCTCACGAACCTCGGCCGTCAGGAACGGTGACGGCGCTTCCTCGATGATCTTCTGGTGCCGCCGCTGCAGGCTGCACTCGCGCTCACCGAGGTGGATCACGTTGCCGTGCCGGTCGGCGAGCACCTGGATCTCGATGTGCCGCGGGTTCGTGACGAACCGCTCGATCAGCAGCGTGTCGTCACCGAACGACCCGCGCGCCTCGCGCCGTGCCGACTCGATGGCCTCGCGCAGAGCGGATTCTTCGTGCACGAGCCGCATGCCCTTGCCGCCACCACCGGCGGAAGGCTTGAGCAGCACCGGAAAGCCGATCTCCAGAGCCGCGTCGACGAGCTCGTCGTCGGCCATGCCCTCACGGGTCCGGCCCGGCACGACGGGAACACCCGCCGCCGACACGGTCAGCTTCGCGCGGATCTTGTCGCCCATCGCGTCGATCGCCGACGCGGGCGGCCCGACGAACACGATGCCCGCCTCTGAGCAGGCCTCCGCGAACGCCGTGTTCTCGGCCAGGAACCCGTAGCCGGGGTGGATCGCCTGCGCGCCGGTCGAAACAGCGGCCGCAACGATCTTCTCGATGGACAGGTAGCTTTCGCGGGCAGCCGCGGGCCCGATCCGCACGGCCTCGTCGGCCAGGCGGACGTGCAACGCATCGGCGTCCGCGTCGGAGTACACGGCGACGGAACGAATCCCGAGCGACCGCAAGGCGCGGATCACCCGAACCGCGATCTCCCCGCGGTTCGCCACCAGAACGCTGTCGAACATCATCACATCCGGAAGACGCCGTAGGAAACATCGTCGATGGGGGCGTTCGCCGCGCTGGACAACGCCAGCCCGAGCACCATGCGGGTGTCACGCGGGTCGATCACACCGTCGTCCCACAGCCGCGCGGTCGAGTAGTACGGGTTGCCCTGGTCCTCGTACTGCTGACGGATCGGCGCCTTGAACGCCTCCTCGTCCTCGGCGGACCACTCGTCACCGAGCTGATCACGCCGCACGGTCGCGAGCACCGATGCCGCCTGCTCGCCGCCCATCACGGAGATGCGCGCGTTCGGCCACATCCACAGGAACCGCGGCGAGTACGCCCGGCCGCACATCGAGTAGTTGCCCGCACCGAACGAGCCACCGATGATCACGGTGAACTTCGGGACCCGCGCACACGCGACGGCGGTCACCATCTTGGCGCCGTGCTTGGCGATGCCGCCCGCCTCGTACTCGCGGCCGACCATGAATCCGGTGATGTTCTGCAGGAACACCAGCGGCACGGAACGCTTGTCGCACAACTGGATGAAGTGCGCGCCCTTGACCGCGGACTCGCCGAACAGGATGCCGTTGTTGGCGATGATCCCGACCGGGTGCCCGTGGATGCGCGCGAAGCCGGTCACCAAGGTCGTGCCGTACTCCTTCTTGAACTCCTGGAACTTCGACCCGTCGACGATCCGCGCGATCACCTCGCGCACGTCGTAGGGCGTCCGGGAATCCGTCGGCACCACGCCGTACAGATCATCCGGACTGACCACGGGAGCCTGGACCGGCGCGACGTCCCATGGCCTCTGAGCGCGCGGCCCCAGCGTCGAGATGATCGAGCGGACCATCCGCAACGCGTGCGCGTCGTTCTCCGCCAGGTGGTCGGTGACGCCGGACGTGCGCGAGTGCAGGTCGCCGCCGCCCAGGTCCTCGGCGCTGACGACCTCACCGGTCGCGGCCTTCACCAGCGGCGGACCGCCGAGGAAGATCGTGCCCTGGTTCCGCACGATGATCGCCTCGTCGCTCATCG
The DNA here is from genome assembly GCA_963766275.1 of uncultured Actinomycetota bacterium. Taxonomy (GTDB): domain Bacteria; phylum Actinomycetota; class Actinomycetes; order Mycobacteriales; family Pseudonocardiaceae; genus Lentzea. Next base: position 84,970 of record CAVYAD010000032.1, on the reverse strand, counting down.
CGGGCACGTACGCGCCACCCGCGGTGCAGGAACCGAGCACCGCCGCGATCTGCGGGATGCCGCGCGCGGACATGGTGGCCTGGTTGTAGAAGATCCGGCCGAAGTGCTCGCGGTCCGGGAAGACGTCGTCCTGCTTCGGCAGGAACGCACCGCCGGAGTCGACCAGGTAGACGCACGGAAGATTGTTCTGCAGCGCGACTTCCTGTGCGCGCAGGTGCTTCTTGACCGTGATCGGGTAGTAGGTGCCGCCCTTGACCGTGGCGTCGTTCGCGACGATCACGCACTCACGGCCGGAGACCCGCCCGACGCCGGTGATGATGCCCGCTGCCGGCGCGTCGTCGCCGTACATGCCGTTCGCGGCCAGCGGCGAGAGCTCCAGGAACGGCGAGCCGGGGTCGACGAGCGTGTCGACGCGTTCGCGCGGCAGCAGCTTGCCTCGGTCGACGTGGCGCTGCCGTGCCTTCTCAGGGCCGCCGAGCGCGGCGGTGGCGAGCTTGCCGCGCAGCTCGTCGACGAGCGCGGCGTGCTCCTTGGCGTAGCGGTCCGATGGTTCGGCTGCGCTGCGCAGGACCGGTGCGTCCATGCTCCCCAGACCTCAGGTTAGCGGGCGTTAACATCCTCATGTTAGCGCCCGCTAACCTAGCGGTCCACCGGAACGGCTCGAGAGTGACCAGACCGCAGGTCAAGCACCAGATGAGGCACTCCCACGTTCCGGAATCAACCTAGCCGATGACGGCCCGGAGAGCGGGCAGGTAGCCGCCCTGGTGACCGCCGCGGTTCGGGTGGTACGACTCCTCGACCGGCCAGCTCAGGCTGTTCAGCCACCAGCTCGACGAGCAGATCTCGTGCCCGGTGAACGCCCCGCGCACATCGATGTAGCGGAACCCGGCCGCCGCAGCCCGCGCGCTGATGGTCGCGTGCAGCGCGTCGGAACCGGAGTTGATCGTCGCCCGTTTGGTGTCGCTCAGCCCGACGTTGCACGAACCGGGCACCTTGTAGATGCGCGGATAGCCGAGCACGACCACACGGGCCGACGGCGACTTCGACTTGATCGCGCTGTAGGTGTTGTTGAGCAGGCCTGGCAGCGAGTTCGCGATGAAGGTCTTCGATTGATTCACCCGGTTGGTGCAGTCTTGGTCCGTACCAAAAGTGCACGTGGTGATGACATCCGTGAAGCCCGCGTCGTTGCCGCCGACCTGCACGGTGACCAGGTTCGTCGCCGCTGTCAGCGCCGATGTCTGGCTGATGACGTCGCCCGTCTTGGCGCCGGAGCAGGCGACCGACTTGAAGGTGGCGGGTGCTGTCGCCGCCGCCCACAGGGCCGGATACGAGAGCGAGCCGCGCTTGCAGCTGCCGGTCGCACCGTCATAACTGCCGGTCCCGAGGCCGGAGGCGTACGAGTCGCCGAGCGCGACGTAGTTGACCGGGGCCGCGCTGGCGGGGTTGGCGAGCGCGATCAGTGCCGCAGCGGCGGTGACCACTGAAGCGATGAGATGAGCAGGACGCATCGAAGCCTCCCGAAGGAGCCGCAGGGATGTGATGCATTGCACGCCAATGGTTACTTACGAGTAAGGCCTGTGTGAAGTATTGGTCAATAGTCAACAATCAGGGCTTGCACCTGCGGAAATTCCACCCATCGGACGACAAAGTGAACGCCTGCTAACCTCCCGGTTGTGGCCGAGAAACCCTCACGTCGGGATCAGATCCTCACCGCGGCGGCGGAACTGTTCGCGCGCCACGGCTTTCACGGCGTGGGGATCGACGACATCGGCGCGGCCGTCGGCATCTCAGGCCCCGCGCTGTATCGGCACTTCCGCAGCAAGGACGCGATGCTCGGCGAGATGCTGACGTCCATCTCGGAGCGACTGCTCGACGGCGGCCAGGCCCGTGTGGACGCGGCGTCGAGCGGTGACGAGGCGTTGAGCGCACTCGTCGGCTGGCACGTGGACTTCGCGCTGGACGACCCGGCGCTGATCACCGTGCAGATGCGGAACCTCGCGAACCTCACCGACCCGGACCGCAGGCGGGTGCGCGCGTTGCAGCGGCGCTACGTCGAGGTGTGGGTGGAGACGATCCGGCGGACCGTGCCCGCCTTCGACGAGCCGACCGCGCGGGCCGCGGCGCACGCGGTGTTCGGGTTGATCAACTCCACGCCGCACAGCGCGCACCTCGACCGTGACCAGATGGCGGCCCTGCTGACCCGCATGGCGCTCGCCTCGCTGACCACGCCCGTCGCTGTGACCTCCTGAATTGGCGACCGCCGAGACCTGTCCGTAACCTGACGCGACGATGGGTGCGCGCAAACTCCTTCTCCGACTCCCGGCCTGGTTCCGGTTCACCGTGATCACGCTTGCCGTGTTCGTGTGCGGGGTGATCGCCTCCCGCCCGGCGAGCGGCGACAACGGGATCGCGCACACCGGTGACGTGGTGGCCGCGGCCAATGCCGTCGCCGCCTTCGTGACACCGTCGGCGACGCACGACCCGCAGATCAACCTGCCGTCGGACTTCGCCAAGGAGGCCGGGCGGGATCCGAAGACGGTGCAGGCGCCCGACGGAACGCTTCGGGTGGTCGATGCCACGGGCGGGTGCTCCGGGCCCGCGGGCGACACGGAGTGGGACTTCAGCGCCGCGTGCCGCGCCCACGACATGGGCTACGACCTGCTGCGTTACGCCGACCACAAGGGCCATCCGCTCGGGCAGGACGCGCGCCGGTCGCTGGACGACCAGCTCACGACCGACCTGCACACTCAGTGCCGGCTGAACCCGCGCGGTGCCGAGCAGACCTGTCACGCGGTCGCCGAGACCTACGCGATGGGGCTGAAGTTCAACTCGTGGCGGCAGCGGTGGGGACCACCCGGCCACGAACCCGTGACGGCGTGGGCGTTCGGCAGCGCCATCGTGGTGTTCCTGCTCCTGGCACGCCTGCGCAAACGCGATCGCCACGAGGAACTGCCCTCGGCAGCACCCGTCGAGCAAGATCGGTATGCGACCTTCCTGCGGCTCCTCAGCCTCTCGTTGCTGGTGCTCGGGGAAACCGTTGCGACGCTGGCACATCTGCGAGGTGTCGGCACGCCCTGGTTGTGGGCGTTGCAAGCCGTGCCGTTGTTCTTCTTCGCGGGCGGGCACGCGAACCTGCGGTCGTGGCAGGCGCACGAGGGCGGCTTCGGCTGCTGGGTGTCGAGCCGGACGTCGTGGTTGCTCCGGCCGGTGCTCGCGTTCGTGTTGCTGTGGGTGGTGTTGTTCACGGCGTTGAACCTCGTGGACGTCAAGGTCGACGCGTACAGCCGCCTGATCACGCATCCGTTGTGGTTCCTCGGGGTCTACCTGATCGCGGTGGCGGCGACCCCGGCCGCGGCCTGGCTGCACAAGAACTTCCGCCGCACCACACCGGCGGTCTTGGCCCTGGTGACGCTCGCGGTCGAGGTCGCGCGGGCCTCGACCGACTGGAAGACCGGCGGCTACGTCAACCTGATCGTCGGCGCGTTGCTGATGCAGCAGGCCGGTTTCTTCTACGCCGACGGCACGTTGCAGCAGATCTCGCGCCGGGTGCTGGCCGCGTTGGGCGCGATCACGTTGCCCGCGCTGGTGTTCTTCAGCGACTACCCGCGTTCGACGGTGGTGCTCGGGGTGGCGCAGGTGTGTCTCGCGCTGCTGGCCCGCGGCCGGGTCACGGCCTGGCTGGAGGGGCGTTCCTGGTACGTCGTGAACTTCGCGCGCCGGGCGCCGATGACCGTGTACCTGGCCTATCTGGTCGGGGTCGGCGCGGTCGTCGGGCTGCTCGGGCTGACGCACGCGCCGACGTGGCTGGTGTTCCTGCTGTTGCCGCTTCCCCTGCTGTTCCACCGGTTCGAGTCCAAGCTGGTCCGGTTCCCGCGACTGAACCACGAGTCGCACCGCACCCGGCTCGCGACCGGGATGGGCGTGGTCTTCGGAACGCTCGGCGTGCTCGGGTTCGTGGTGGCCGGGTTCCTCGGCGACGGGCTGCTCGTGCTGCTGCCGGTGGATCCGCTGCAGAACGTCATCCACCTCCTGCTCGGCTGGTACCTGATCCACACGGCCCGCACCGGCAGCTGCGACACCCGGTTGCCGTGGCTGCTCACGGCGCTGGCGTGCGTTCCGCCGATGCTGGCACTGGAGCCGTCGCTGCCGGTGGTGGTGCTGCACTTCGTCGCGATCGGCCTTGCAGTGCTCGCAGCCATCCCCAGGTCGCGGCCGCGCACACCGGCAGCCACAGCAGTCGCTGCCACACCCAGCCCGGATGATCTGGTGGCTGCTGGAGCCCCGGCAGCGGCCCCCACGCGCTGAGTGCCAGCGTCACGGTGATCAGCGCGCTCTGGTGCGTGAGGAAGATCCCCACCGCACGTTTGTTCAGCCACACAACAGGTTTCGCCGTGCCGATCCGGGTGAGCAGCGGCGCGATCGTGAGCACCAGGCCGATCTGGGCCAGCGCCAGAGCCAGCGTCACGTAGTTCGGCGGGTTCAGGTTCGACACGGTCGCACCGGGAATGCCGACGGCCGCGGTCGGGTAGCCACCGAACCGAGTCAGCAACGCGTAGCCGACGATCCCGGCGACCAGCAGCGGCGGGCCGGGGATCTTCCTGCGCGCCGACGAGTACCCGAGCTGCCAGCACGCCCACCACACCGCGTACGGCAGCACCAGGACCAGCACGATCGGGACCAGCACACCCCACGAGTACTGGTCCAGCTTGCGCACCAACGGTTTCATCGCGAGCAGCACCATGTACACGCCGAGGAACCACAGCGGCGTCGCCACCAGATAGCCGATGTTGTAGGCGGTGCCCTGGTCGACGCCACGCATCGACAGTCCGAAGAGGACAGCGACCCAGCAGCCGACCATCAGCGACGTCGGCACCGCAAGCTGCTTCAACCTGGAGAGGAACGGCGTGCGAGAGTGCGCCGCCGCATAGCCGCCCACGAAGAAGAACAGGCCCAACGTCTGCAGCACCCAGCTCACCGGCGTGAGCTCCGGCAGGTACTTCAACGGACTGTCGATGTGCATCCCCGTGGGCGTGTCCACCAGAGACGTCACGAGCCAATGCCCCAGCACGACCGTGATGATGGCGATCGCGCGCACAGCGTCGATGAACGGATTGCGAGTCACAGCTGCTCTCCCGCGGCGATGCGGGTGAGCGCGGTGAGCGTTGCGCTGCCCGGCTTGTAATAGGTGTCGTGCTTGCCGCCTTCGAACCGCAGCACTGTCGCGCCGAAGTCGTCGTCGGCCGGAGAAGTGCCGTGGCCGAGGTCGAACAGCCGCACGTTCGGCACGAACCGCATCCAGTCGCCGTCGCTGCGCAACGCCCACACTTTCGCGGACGTGTGCAGGTCCTCGACCGAATCCGCCCGCACACCAGGGCTTCCGGTGAAGACGATGTTCGCGACGTCCAGCTCGTGCGCCGCGAGTCCGACCACGACCGAGCCGTAGCTGTGCCCGAAGACGTGGATGCGCGCGTTGGTGTGCAGTGCCCGCACGAAGTCGACGAGCGCGTCGGCACCCTGGCGGGCCAGGCTGCCGGTGGCCGCGTCCACACCGAGACCCTGCGGCGTGCGGTAGCCGAGCCACGCGATCACCGCGAGGTCCGTGCGATTCGCCTGCTCGTACAGGTCGGTCGCCATCTTGCCGACGGTGCGGTCGAACCGGTCGACGTCCACGTCGGAGCCAGGCACGACGATCACGACGTCGCGTGCGGTGCCGAGATCCCCGACGACGGCGACGCGACGCTGGACGTCCGCCTTCCAGTCCGCGACTGCCGGTGCGGCGGAAGGCATGACAACCAACAGTGTGATCAGAAGGGCTCGGCGCATGAAGGGAAAGCTAGGAAGGTGACGAGGCCCCGATCATCCCTCTGACGTGCTGTTTTACCGGCACTACCCCGGTACTACGAGCCCGCTCTCGTAAGCCGCGATGACGGCCTGGGCCCGGTCGCGGAGGCCGAGCTTGGTGAGCACACGGCTCACATGCGTCTTGACAGTCTGTTCGGCGAGCACGAGGTGCGAGGCGATCTCGACGTTCGACATGCCCTGCGCGACCAGCACGAGGATCTCGGTCTCCCGGTCGGTCAGCGCGGTGAGCTCGGCGGGCCGCACGCGTTCCGTCCGGCGCGACCTCACGAAGTCCTCGATCAGGCGTTTGGTGATCGACGGCGCCAGCAGCGCATCTCCCGCCGCCACAACGCGAACGGCGTTGAGGAGCTCACGCGCGGGCGCGTGCTTGAGCAGGAACCCGCTCGCACCCGCCTGCAACGCCTCGTAGACGTAGTCGTCGAGGTCGAACGTGGTCAGCACGAGGACCTTGGTCTCGGTGGCGCCGTCGAGCAGGAGGCGAGTGGCGGTGAGGCCGTCCATCTCCGGCATCCGAACGTCCATCAGCACAACGTCCGGTGTGGTCCGTCTGGCCAGCGCGACGCCCTCGATACCGTTGCCGGCTGACCCGATCACGTCGATGTCCTCTTGCGCGTTGAGCAGCGCGGAGAACCCCTCGCGCACCATCTCCTGGTCATCGACGACGATAACCCTGATCACTTGTCCCCCAACGGAATCCTCGCGCGCACCATGAACCCGCCGTCCTCGGTCGACTTCACGGTGAGCGTGCCCCCGTGCACCGCGACGCGTTCGCGCATGCCCACCAGGCCCTGTCCACTGCCACCGCCCATGGACGGTCCACCGGCGGTGTTGGTCACCACCACGTCGAGCTGATCGCCATCCTTGTGCACGTGGACGGACGCCCGCGAACCGGGCGCGTGCCTCGTCGCGTTCGTCAGCGCCTCCTGCACGATCCGGTACGCCGTGAGCCCCACCGCCTCGGACACGTCGTCCACATCGACCTCGGCCTCGTCGCCAGGTCTCGTCAGCTCGGGGATACGGCTGATGCCGGGCTGCGGTTCACGTTGCGCGATCTCGCCGTTCGTCCTCAGCACACCGAGGAGGCGCTGCATGTCGGTGATGGCTTCCCGCGCCGCGCCGCCGAGTTCCTCGAACTCCTGCTGGGCGTCCTCGCCGAGTCCCTTGAGACGGTAGGGCGCGGTCTCGCACCTCACCACGACCATCGACATGTGATGGGCCACCACGTCGTGCATCTCGCGCGCGATTCGGGCTCGTTCTTCGAGAGCGGCCTTGGCGTCCCGCTCCGCTTCGAGATCCCGCTCCGCCCTGCCGCGCGCACCGAACATGTAGACGGCGGCCGCGATCAAGGGCACGTAGAAGGCCAAGGTGGCGTCGTGAGGCTCGCTCATCGCGATCAGCGCCATGCTGGTCAACGTGACCAGGATGACGATCCCTCGCGAATAGAAGGCCGCGATGCCGACGAGCAGCGGAACCGTGGTCCAGTACTGGAACGGCGCGGCTCCGGAGCCGTCGACGAGCTCACTGATGAAGTAGAACCCGGCCGCGGCCACGCGCCACGCGTAGAGCGGGGACCAGATGAGCAGCACGTACGGCCCGACCGTGAGCAAGAAGATGAGCACCCACCAGGCGACGGAGTTGACCCGCTCGTCGGGCAGGACGCGGCCGCCCACGAACTGCACGCTGCCGATGACCGCCCAGACGAATCCGTAGATGATCAGCGCGGCGAGGACGGGAACGCGCAATCTGCCGAGCGCTCTGGGGAGCACCCGCGTGCGGTCCGGGCCAAGGACGGTTCGGTACAGCGTGCGAAACACCTGCCGATGCTAAGTCTCCACGGCCAATCGCACATTGACCTGCGGAGTGACATACCCCGGTAGCACTCTGATCAAGATGGGGCATTGCGGTTCAGGTTGGGCGCGCGGTAGGCAGTACCCGAGAGAGAAATGAGGGCGATGCAACCGCAACAGGATCCAGAACGCTGGTCACGGCTCACCGCCGTGGCTGGTGAGGCGCTGGCCGCGGCCAGGGCCGGTGAGGACGCTGTGGCGGTGGACCTCGTGACGGGCTACCTCAGCGGGTCGCCCGAGGGCAACGAGGAGATCCGTGAGCTGGTGCTGCTGCTGTTCGCCGAGTGCAGCTCGATGGTCAGCGCGCTCGGCTCGGGCGGCGCCACGCCGGTGAAGATGCAGGTCTTCGACGAGGACGGCAAGGAGGTTCAGATCGACGACGCGGACCCACCCGTGCGGACCGCGATCAGGGCCCTGCTGGCCGAGGTGCACGGCGACCAGGAGGCGGCCGCCGAGCAGATCGAGATCGCCCTGGCCAACGGTGCACCGCAGGAGCTCGCGACCGTGGTGCTGCAAGCCCTGCGGTGGACCCTCAAGCTGGCGATCGAGTGCGAGACCCGCGACCTGCCCGTGGCGGACTGGATCACGGCGTCACTGGACGACCAACCCTGACGTGCAGCACGCCGTCGGCACCGTCGAGCAGATGCTGATCGAGCGGGAAGTAGCCCATTTCAGGCTTCGTGTCGGTCCGCACGTTCCCTGACGGCTTGTCCAAGGTCACGCCCCACGTGGTGAAGCGGCTCTGGAGCTGCCCCTCGAAGGTGTCCTTGTCCGGCTCACCGAGCCCGTAGGTGTCGTTGCGGCCGAGAGAGCCCGCGATGAACGTGTACTGGTCCCCCAGGATCGGCGCCACGAGCGCACCCGCCGAGAACCACTCCAGATGCTCACCCGCCATGTCCATGGAACTGAGCGTGCGCTGCAGGTGGGCGTTGTGCGCGAACACGAACGTCGGCCCGCGCGGCGCCTCGATCCGCCGGATCTCCAGCAGGTTGCGCGCCATCACCCCGTCCCGCATGGCGCACAACGTCGTGAGACGGTCCCTCAGCTCCAACGGCTCCGCCGCCTGCTTGTGATACCTCAGGAGGCTCAACGCGGCCGTCAGGTGCGTCTCCGCCCGGTTCCAGGCGTCGTCCGGCACGTTGGTGTGCAGCATGGCGAGCATGTCCTGCCCGATCTCGCGCAGCCTGACCGCTTCCTCCGACTTCCCCGGCGACTTCGTGAGATCGAGGATCGCCTCGTCCCGGCTCCACACCTCGTCGTCGATCGTCAGGTCGACGTCGAGACCCAGGTAGTCGCGGGCGTGTTCCAGGTACGGCCGCGGGCTGGGCGCGCTGGTCGTCTCGGTCTGGAAGTCGAAGCCGTGGAACGTGAGGCGCTCTTCCCTCGGCCTGCCCTCGTTGTACTCGCGCATCCACGCGACCAGCTCACGGTTGGCCGGCCACTCCCCGAAACGGTGCGAGAAGCCGTCCTTCATGACCGTGTCGAGGTCACCCGGTCCACCCTGGACGTAGTCGTCGACGAGCAGCCCCCGGACGCGACAGGTCTCGAGTGCGATCGAACGGAAGCCCACGGCGGCCAGCTGCTCGAACACCTCGTTGCGGATCCAGATGTGCGCGTGCTCCAGATGCGTCGGCTCGCCGAACGCCAAGATCTCGGTGTACGGGTTGATGACCTTGCGAATGTCCTGGCTCATGTGGCTCAACCGTAACATTGAAAGCTCTGTTGAGACTTTGCCGCGATTTGCCCTGGAACTGTCGTCTAAAGTCTCAACTGTGAGGCCAGCCGACCTAGCCCGCGAACACGACATCTCGACCCAGGCCGTCCGCAACTACGAGCGCGACGGGTTCCTCCCACCCGCGCTCCGCACCGACAGCGGCTACCGCGTCTACACCGAGGTCCACGCCGCCGCGCTACGCACGTTCATCGCCCTGATCCCCGCCTACGGGCACGCCGTAGCCGGCCAGATCATGAGCTCCGTCCACTCCGGCTCACTCGACGACGTGCTGCTGACCATCGACCGCGGCCACCACCAGCTACTCCGCGACCGCGAAACCCTCGACTCCGTGAGCCGCGCCGTGCAGCACCTCACCGCCGAACCCGAGCCCCCGTCAGCACCCCGCTCGATCGGCGAGCTCGCTTTCCGCCTCGACGTCACTCCCGCCACCCTGCGAGCCTGGGAGGAAGCCGGAATCCTCGTCCCTTCCCGCGACTCCGCCGGCTACCGCGTCTTCCGCTCCGACGACGTCCGCGACGCCGAGCTCGCCCACCTCCTGCGCCGCGGCGGCTACCCGTTGGCCCGAATCGCTCTGGTGGCCGAGCAGATCCGAACCGCCGGCGGCACCGAGACGCTGGCCTCCGCCTTGACCGACTGGCGCCGCAGACTGACCGCGCGCGGCCTCGCGATGCTCGCCGCCTCCGCACGTCTCGACGATTACCTGCGCTTAGTCTGATCGTCATGCGCACAGCTCTCGTGGGTTACGGACTAGGTGGGGCGGCCTTCCACGCCCCGTTCATCGCGGCGACACCCGGCCTGGAGTTGTCCGCCGTCGTCACCTCGAACCCCCAACGCCAGGCCGAGGTCCACGAGCGCTACCCCGACACCCGCCTGCTGTCCTCAATGGACGAAATCTGGGCAGGCGGCTTCGACCTGGTCGTCATCACCACCCCGAACCGCTTCCATGCCACCCACGCCCGCCAGGTCCTAGAACACGGCCTCAACGTCATCGTCGACAAACCCTTCGCCGGTTCCGTCGCCGAGGCCCGCGCCCTCGCCTCCATCGCCTCGTCACGGGGTCTGATGCTCGTCCCCTTCCACAACCGCCGCTGGGACGGCGACTTCCTCACCGTCCAAAAACTCCTGTCGGCCAACACCCTCGGCCAGGTACACCGCTTCGAATCCCGCTTCGAGCGCTACCGCCCCGAGATCAAGTCCTCCTGGAAGGAATCCGGCGACCCCGCCGACCTCGGCAGCATCCTCTTCGACCTGGGCACCCACCTCGTGGACCAGTCCGTCGCCCTCTTCGGCCGCCCCCTCTCCGTCCACGCCGAAATCGCCACCGTCCGCCCCAACGCCAAAGCCGACGACGACGTCTTCTTGTCCCTGTCCCACGAAAACGGCGTCCGCTCCCACCTCTGGATGAGCGCCCTCGCCGCCGATCTGGGCCCCCGCTTCCGCGTCCTCGGCCACGACGCCGCCTACGTGAAGCACGGCATGGACCCCCAGGAAGACCGCCTCAAGGCAGGCGAAACCCCCGGCGGCCCCGGCTGGGGCGAGGAACCCGAGTCCTCCTGGGGAACCCTCGGCGGCACCCCTCACCGCACCGAACCCGGCGCCTACCAAGACTTCTACGCCTCAGTCGCCGCCGGTACCGCCCCGGTCTCACCACAGGACGCCGTGACAGGCCTGGAAGTCATCGAGGCCGCCAAACAGTCGGCGACGACAGGCGACTCCGTCACCCTCTGACCCCAGTTGGTTGTAGTTACGAGCCTGTTGATCATGAGTTGGTAGTACTTGCAGACGCCATTTGATCAGTGGTGGGGTCCCGCCGCCGCACCTACAAAACGCAACCCACCTACGCAACAGGCGCCCGCACCAACGGCGGATACAACACCCCAGCGGGCCCACGCCGAAACACCGCCGCAGGCCTCCCCCCATCCCGCGAAGTCGTCTCCCCGGTGGCCTCCAACATCCCCTCGACCCCAGTCACCTTCCGATGGAAGTTCCTGGGATCCAACGAAACCCCCCACACAATCTCGTAAACCCGCCGCAGTTCGGCAACCGTGAACTCCACCCCACAAAACGCCGTCCCCAACGACGTGTACTCCAACTTGGCCCGCGCCCTCTCCACCCCATCCCCCAAAATCCGCGCGTGATCAAACGCCAACGCCCCCACCTCGGCAACCGGCACCCAGGACGCAGCCGCCGCATCCGTCCCCGCAACCGGCACCGGCAAATCCGGCGCGAGCGCCAAATACGCCACCGACACGACCCTCATCCGCGGATCCCGCCGAGGCTCCCCATACGTCCCCAACTGCTCAAGGTGCAGCCCAGCCACCCCGGTCTCCTCGACCAGCTCCCGCGCAGCCGCGTCATCAACCGCCTCGGTGACCTTCACAAACCCGCCTGGCAGCGCCCACCGCCCCCGAAACGGCGCCTCGCCTCGGCGAACCAGCAAGGCGCACAACGCATCCGACCGCACGGTCAGGACCACCAGGTCCACCGTGACCGCGAAGGGAGGGAAATCACTTGGCGAGTACACATCGGCCAGTATAGGGTTATCGTCAGATCGACGACAAGCCAGCCGACAAGGAGCCCCAATGGCCGACATCAGTACCTACCCCGGCCTCCGCCACCTCCGCGGAGCCCCCACCATCCACATCAGACACGTCCGCAAAGGCAAGCTCATCCACGAGGGAACCGGCCTGAGCTTCTGGTTCCGCCCCAGAACCGCGGTCCTCAGCGAGGTCCCGATCGACGACCGTGAGCTCCCCATGCTCTTCCATGCCCGCACCCAGGACTTCCAGGACATCACCGTCCAGCTCACCACCACCTACCGCTGCACCGACCCCGAAACCGCGACGGCCAGAATCGACTTCTCCATCGACCCCGACACCGGCACCTGGCGCCAGGACCCACTGAGCCAGATCGCGAACACCCTCACCGAGAGCACCCAGCAACACGCCCTCAGGGTCCTCGCCACCCTCGACCTCAACACCGCCCTCCGCACCGGCGTCGAACGCGTCAAGGCAGCAGTCACGGAAAACCTGACCGCCGCCCACATCGGCCTCGAAATCATCGACATCCGCGTCGTCGCGATCCGCCCCGATCCCGACATGGAGAAGGCCCTCCAGACCACCATCCGCGAGAAGGTCCAGCAGGACGCCGACAAGGCCACCTACCAACGCCGCGCCGTCGCCGTCGAACGCGAACGCGCCATCAGCGAGAACGAGCTCCAGAACCAGATCGAACTCGCCAAAAGAGAAGAGCTCCTCGTCGTCCAAAGAGGAGCGAACGCACTCAAGAAGGCCGAGGATCACGCCCGCGCCAGCCGCATCTCCGACGACGCCAAGGCAGACGGCATCCGCAAGCTCGCCGAGGCCGAAGCCGCCGGCGAGAAGGCCCGGCTCGACGCCTACCGGGACATTCCCGAGACCACCCTCTACGCCCTGGCCGCCAAGGAACTCGCGGGCAACCTCCCGGAGATCGGCAGCCTCACGATCACCCCGGACATGCTCCAGCCGATCCTGCAGCGACTCGCCCGATGAGTCTCGCCCCGCGAATTGTGCTGGTGCACAGACGCACCGAGCTGACAGAGTTGTTGGCACGACATGGAACGCGCGGCCAGGTCGAGTTCTTCCTCAAGTCGCGCGACCGGACACTGGACGAGGTGGTGGACCGTGACCAGCAGGCCCGCAAAGCGTTGGGAGAGGTCGGCGCCGCAATCCCGCTGGACTGGCGCCGCGGCGTGGTCGAGAGGGAAGACCTGTCGCGGTTCCTGTTCGCGCCCGAGGACGTAGTCGTCATCGTCGGGCAGGACGGGCTGGTCGCCAACGTCGCGAAGTACCTCGACGGCCAGCCCGTGATCGGCATCAACCCGGAGCAGGGCGTGCTCGCGAAACACGCCCCGCACGATGCCGCCGAACTCCTGCACAGCACCGGAAACACCGAAGATCGCACCATGGTCGAGGCCAGATCGGACGACGGCCAGACCCTCTTCGCCCTCAACGAGGTCTACGTCGGCCACCCGAGCCACCAGACCAGCCGGTACCGCATCCGAAACGAACGCCAGGCCTCGTCCGGCATCCTCGTCGGCAGCGGGACCGGCGCCACGGGCTGGTGCAGTTCCGCGCACCGCGAACGAAAAAGCCCGATCCAGCTGCCGGACCCGACCGAGCGCAGGCTCGTCTGGTTCGTCAGGGAGGCGTGGCCGTCGCCGAGCACCGGTATCGAGCACACCGAGGGCGAGATCACCGACGGCCCGCTGCACGTCGACGTCGAGTCGGACGGGCTGGTCGCGTTCGGCGACGGCATCGAGAGCGACGCGCTACGCCTCGGCTGGGGTCAGCGGCTGAGCATCGGACTCGCTGCCCGCAGGCTCCGCCTCGTGCGCTGAGCCGATCACCAGCAGGCACACCGCGGACAGCACCGCGCCCGCGATCAGGTACAGCGCGATCGCCCAGGTTCCGGTGCGCAGCAACGACTGCGCGACCAGCGGCGCGAGTCCGCCACCCAGGACGGCGCCGAGCTGGAAGCTCAACGCCACCCCGCTGTACCGCACGCGCGTCCGGAACAGCTCCGCGAAGTAGGCCGCGGACGGGCCGAACAACGCCGCCGAACCGATGAAGCCGAGCACCATCGCGAACGTGAACCAGCCCGCGTTCGTCAGCCAGAACAACGGGAACGCGAACGCCGCCTGGAAGATCGCGCCGCCGAGCATGACCGGCATCCGGCCGATGCGGTCGGACAGCAACGCGAACGCGGGCACCGAGATCACCTGCGCGAACGCCCCGATGATGGTCGCGACGAGCAGGTCGTCCGCCGAGATCTTCAGCGCGGTCCGGCCGTAACCGATCATGAACACGCTCAGCACGTAGATGAAGATCGTGAAGCCGAGGTTCACGCCGGCGCCAAGGAGCACCACCCGCCACCGCGTCCGCAGCACCTCGGCGATCGGCATCCGCGACTTCTCGGCGCGGGCGAACCGCGGGCTTTCCGTGACGCGCAACCGGATGTAGAGGCCGATGCCCACCAGCACGATCGAGAACAGGAACGGCAACCGCCAGCCCCAGCTCAGAAAATCAGGCCCGGACGCGCGCGACGACACGTACATCGCCAGGTTCGCCAGCACGAGACCGACAGGCGAGCCGATGAACACCCAACTGCCGTACCAGCCCCAACGACCCGGTGGCGCGTGTTCGACGGCCATCAGGGACGCACCGCCCTGTTCACCGCCCATGAAGAAGCCCTGTACGACTCGCAGCAGCACGAGCAACAACGGCGCGAGGATGCCCACCTGCCCGTAGGTCGGCAGCACGCCGATCAACGCCGTCGACAGCCCTGTCACCGAGAGGGTGAGCACGAGCATCGAGCGCCGCCCGATCCGGTCGCCGAGGTGCCCGATCACCGCACCGCCCAGCGGCCGCGCGAAGAAGCCCGCGCCGAACGTGGCGAACGCCAGCAGCACGCCGACCCTGCTGTCGAACTGCGGGAAGAAGATCTTGTCGAACACGAGCGCGGAGGCTGTGCCGTAGAGCAGGAAGTCGTAGAGCTCGATCGTGTTACCGACCGCGGATGCCGTAGCTACTTTGCGTACCCCCGTCATCGTTCCAGCCTGGTCGAGGGATTGACAGTGCGCAATGGTCCGGTCACCCTTCGTCCTACGTTCCTACTCATCAGTAACGAGGTAGCAATGACGCGCCGAGTGACTGTTGTCGCCCTGCTCACGGCCTTGATCGCCGCACTCGTGGCCCCGTCCGCCACGGCGGCCCCGACGTATCGGAACTACGTCTCACTAGGAGATTCGTTCGTCTCCGGACCATTCATCCCGCTGCAACGGCTTGATCCGCTCTCCTGCTTCAAGTCCACCCAGAACTACCCGTCGGTGCTCGCCCGCAGGCTGGGGATCGCGAACTTCAAGGACATCTCCTGCGGTGGCGCGCAGACCAAGGACATGGCCGGCGTCCAGACCGGCATCCCCGGTCAGTCCGTCTCGCAGCTCTCCGCGCTCAAGCCGGACACCGACCTGGTCACGTTGTCCATCGGCGGCAACGACATCGGCTTCATGGACATCATCCTGAACTGCGCCGGGAAGAGCCTCTCCGACCCGCACGGCGCACCCTGCAAGGCCGGCTTCGGCGACGAGCTCGCCGCCCGCGTCGCCGCCACGGCGCCGAAGGTCGCGAGCGTGCTCGCCGGCATCAAGCAGCGTTCTCCGAAGGCCAAGATCGTCGTGGTCGGCTACCTGCGGATCCTGCCGCCGTCGCAGGGCTGCTGGCCGATCGTGCCCATCTCGAAGGGCGACGTCCCGTACCTCGACAACGTGCAGCAGCAGCTCAACGGGATGCTCGGCGCACAGGCCAAGGCCGCCGGGGCCGCGTTCGTGAACCCCTACGACATCAGCCTCGGCCGTGACACCTGTGCGGCGCCGTGGACCAAGTGGGTGGAGGGAATCATCCCGACCAGCCTCGCATTCCCGGTTCACCCGAATGCCGCAGGCATGAACGCGGTAGGTAAGCAGGTCGCCGCAGCGCTGTCCGGGACGGAGTTCGCGGGCGTCTAGTTGCATGCCGTTATGGCGGTTTACACGATCTGGTGTTACCGCTGAGTTGGTTGGAATTCCGGGTCCTGGCCGCGCCACAGTATTGGCATGGCCAGGACCCGATTCATGTTCGCCTGCCTCGCGCTCGCCACTCCGCTCGTCCCAGCGACGGCCGGCGCGGCGCCTCTGCTGCCCGAATCCACCCTGATCTTGTCGGTGCAGACGGAAATGGGCTCGTTCGACAACACCCTGCTCAACTGCGAGCCCGCCGGCGGGCCGCACAAGAACGCCAAGACCGCGTGCGACGACCTCGCGCCGGTCCAGGGCGACTTCACCCGGATCAAAGAAGCCGACGCCATGTGCACCATGGAGCTGAACCCGACGAAGGCGAAGCTGTACGGCAAGTGGCGCGGCAAGATCGTCGACTTCGAGGAGACGTTCTCCAACCCGTGCGTCATGCGCGTGAGCACCAACAAGGTGTTCGACTTCTAGGCCGCACAGCCGGTGTCCCACAGCACCGCCGTCGCTGTGGGCCACCGGCTGTGTTTCTACCCAGGCAGACCCCATGACGGCGCGGGCGCGCCGATCACCGGGCCCACCTTCAGTTCCGGCTTGTCGCCGCTGCGGTGGATGACCGCTTCCTCACCGCGCCGCAGCTCGATGCGAAGATCCCCGTTGGGCAGCACCGAGAACCGCTTCGGGCGGCCCCAACGGTCCCGCACGACCGGGTCCTTGATGTCCGTCCGCACGACACAGGGTGCACCGGCCTCGCTGCGCAGCTTGATCCAGCGCGTCGAGCCCTTCTGCCGTGAGGCGCTCAGCAGGAACGCGCCCTGCGTGCGGAAGTTGTCCAACGAGATCTCCGGCCAGTTGGCCGGAACCGCCGGGAACACCCGGATCACGCCACCCCAGCTCTGGCAGAGCATGTCGTACATGGACTGCACGGCCGAGAGCGGCGTCTCGATGACCGGCCCGGACTCCTGGTACATCGTGTTCGGCTTGATGTAGCGGCGCATCAGCTCGCCGAGGTAGAACTCGGCCTTGTCGCCGCGCAACATCTGCGCGCTGATCGAGGCCGCGCCGGTGAACGTGTAGCCCTGCAACGCACCCTCGAAGCTGACCCAGTGGTTCAGCGACGTCTCGATCAGCTGCCGCTGCGCCGGGTCCTCCCACGTGATCTCGTACAGCGGGTAGATCTGCAGCAGGTGCGAGTAGTGCCGGTGCGACTTCGCGAACGGCACGCCCGCGCCGATCATGTACCCGTTCTTGTCCACCGGGTACGGCGCAAGGTTGGCCAGCGTGTCCTGCCAGCGAGGGATCAGTGGATCGTTGACGCGCAACGACTTCGCGGACTCCAGCAGCGTCTGGCAACCCCACTTCAGCAGCGCCAGGTCGTAGTTGCAGTCGGGTGCGTTGACGCCGTACTCGGGCGAGTACGTGGACGGCAGGTGCAACTTCCCGTCCGCGCCCTTGGTGAGGAAGTGGAGGTAGTAGTTGATGGCCCGGCGCAGCATCGGGAACAGCACGTTGCGCAGGATCCGGTCGTCCATCGTGTGCCGGTAGGTGAGCCAGATGTTGTGCATCGCCCAGGTCAGGCTGCCGATCTCGGGCATCGGCAGCTCAACGCCGGGAATGCCGACGCCGTAACCGGAGTTGCCGACACCCGCACCGTTGTTGAGCATCATGTCGGTGGTACGCGGCATGCCGGCGCTGTCGTGCCGGTACTCCGCGGGCACCTGCTCGACGAGCACGTCACGGAACTTGTCGATCGAGTACGTGACGGCGTCGAACTCGACGTGGTTCGAGCCGTGGATCAGCCAGTACTCCAGCTGCACGTTGAGGTTCCACCAGGTCGCGGGCCACGGCGTGTTCTCGAGCCACGGCCCACAGGTCGCGATCGCCGGAGCATCCTTGCGTGCAGCGGAAGCGAACTTGTAGAGCTGGATCCAGTAGAACGCCTGCAGCCGCTTGTCCGGAATGGACAGGAAGCTCTTGCGGTAGAAGTCGTGCCACCACAGCCGGTGGTCGACCGCGAGGCCTTCGATCGAGCCGCACCGGAGGTTCGCGAGCGCCCTGCGCACCGACGTCTTCTCGGGGTTCGACCAGGTGACGGTCGTGTAGAGCGTGCGGCGGGTCCCGCGGGTGACCTCACGCCATGCCGTGACGTGCTCCCCACCCGCGTTCAACGGCTGCACGGCGAGCTGGACGTCACCGCTGCTGGTGAGCTGCACCGGCGGGTTGTCGGTGAAGCCCGCGGGCGGCGGGCGGTTCCACTTCGGGTCGACGCGTGGACTGATGCCCTTCAGTGGGTGGAAGACCCACTTGAACGCGCGCTCACCCTCGGTGGCCTGGATGTCGATGGCGTAGAGATCGCGCTTGGTGTGGATGAACGCGCGGATCCGCAGACTGCCCGCGGCGGTGGTGATCGTGCCGACCAGCTCGGCGTTCCACAGGTCCATGCGCAGGTCCACGCCGGTGATCGCGCCGACGGGTTCGAGGGTGAAGTAGCCGATCGGCAGCCGGGCGAGGCCGAACAGCGCCCCGAACTCCGGCCGGTGGTCCTGCACCTCGGAGTGCTGGACGTTGAATCTGATCGCGTTCGCGTTCGGCTCGGCGTAGATGCCGGAGCCGAGGAACCCGTTGCCGAGGTAGGGCCCCTCGAACCAGGTCGCCGGCATCTTCTTCCAAATTAGATCCGATGACCCGACAAAGTCCTTCCAACTGAAATCATCTCCCGCGCTGGCGATGTCCGGGAGCAGCGCACTGCCCGCCACCCCGGCCAACGCGCCTCCGATCAGCGTGCGCCGGTTGAGTTCGACCACTTTCGGGCACCTCACTTCGATGTGCGGTCAGGACTTGCGGGCGGCGATTCATCGGATCTTTGATGACCGGTCTGCCTGAGTCAAGAGGCGTGTCTAGGCTTCGATCATGGGGGAGTTCCTCGTTTACACGATCGGCTTTCCGATCACGTTCCTGTTGCTGGTCCTGGGCATGGCGCTGGCCGCGCGCCGGATACTCGGACTGCGCATCGGCCTGGCCCGAACCGCACTGGTGTGCCTGGTGGCGATGTCCATCGCGTCGGGCCTCTTCGGCGAGACGACCGCCGAACCGTCCCCCGCGCTCGTCACGGTCCAGCTCGGGCTGTCGCTGCTCGTGGTGATCGGGCTGCTGGCGCTCGCGGAGATCCTCGTGCCGACCGGCTCGATCCCGCCGCCGACGGAGTGGTGGGGCATGCTGCGCCGCCGCGTCAAGCGCACCCGGCGCTACTCACGCATCACCGCGATCGCGTTCCGCCACGGCCTCGGCCCGTACCTCCGCGGGCGTGAGCGGACCGACGTGGGACTGGCGAGGTCGTTGCGGCTCGCGTTGCAGGACGCCGGCGTGACGTTCGTGAAGCTCGGACAGGTGCTGTCCACCCGGTCGGACCTGCTGCCGCCCGACTTCGTCGAGGAGCTGAGCCTGCTACAGGACAAGGTGCCGCCCGCGCGCTGGGAGTCGGTGCAGGCCCTGCTGCACGCCGAGGTCGGGCCGGACGCGTTCGTGTCCGTCGACCCCGAACCGCTGGCCGCCGCCTCGATCGCGCAGGTGCACCGGGCCGTCCTGAAGTCGGGCGCCGAGGTCGTGGTGAAGGTGCAACGGCCGGATGTGCGTGCGGTGGCCGAGGGCGACCTGGACATCGTGCTGCGCCTGGCCGAGACGCTGCAGCGCACACGGTGGGGCCGGGCGATCGGTGTGCGGGACCTGGCGGCGGGCTTCGCGGCGGCGTTGCGCGAGGAGCTCGACTTCAAGGTCGAGGCACGCAACATCGCGGCCGTCGCGGCGGCGTCCGACGATTCGGTGACATTGCCACATGTCCATCTGTCGACTTCGCGCGTGCTGGTGATGGACCGCCTCGACGGGGTGCCGGTCCGTGGCACCGCCGAGGACGAAGGCCTGGCCCGGACGCTGCTGAAGTTCGTGCTGCGACAGGTGATGCTCGACGGCGTCTTCCACGCGGACCCGCATCCCGGCAACGTGTTCCTGCTGTCCGACGGACGGCTCGGGCTGCTCGACTTCGGTTCGGTCGGGCGGATCGACTCCGCGCTGCGGTCGGCGTTGCAACGGCTGCTGCTGGCGATCGACCGGAGTGATCCCGCTGGGCTGACGGACTCGCTGCTGGAGCTCACATCCCGGCCCGAGGACATCGACGAGCAACGCCTGGAGCGCTCGCTCGGACAGTTCATGGCCAAGCACCTCGGCGCGGGCATGCGGCCGGACGTCGAGATGTTCGGCGACCTGTTCCTGCTGGTGTCCCGGTTCGGGCTGAGCATTCCGCCGGAGATCGCGGCGGTGTTCCGGGCACTGGCCACCCTGGAGGGCACGCTGGGGCTGCTGTCGCCGGGCTTCAACATCGTGGTGGAGTCACGGGCGTTCGCCACGGAGCAGATCTCCGAACGACTGACACCCGAGTCGGTGCGACGCACGCTGGCCGAGGAGGTCCAGGCCGCGCTGCCGATGCTGCGCAGACTGCCCCGGCGGATCGACCGGATCACCGGCGCGCTGGAACAGGGCAGGCTGGGCATGTCGGTGCGGGTGCTGGCCGACGAACGCGACCGCTCGTTCGTGACGGGCCTGCTGCACCAGGTGATGCTGACGGTGCTCGGCGCGACCGCGGGCGTGATGGCGGTGCTGCTGCTCGGCGCACCCGGTGGGCCCCAGATCGCGCAGGACGTGGGGCTGTACCAGGTGTTCGGCTACAACCTGCTGATCATCTCGGTGCTGCTGGGTCTGCGCGTCGTCGTGGCGGTGTTCCGGCCACGTCCTTGACGGATCTGGTTTGTAATGCAAACCTGATTGCACACGAGTGCAGTTGGGGGACTGATCATGACTGAGGATCCGAAGGGTCTGCTGACCGAACTGGGCGCGATGCGCAAGCGCGCCCGCGCCGACCGGCACGGCTACTGGCTGCCGTTCCTGCTGTTCGGGTTGATCACGCTGGTGGCGACGCCGTTCTACGCGGAGAGGTACTGCGTGCCGAGCGGGGAGAACCCGGAGCTCGTCTCGCCCACCCCGTGCCCGTGGAGCGCGTCGGACCAGCCGTGGCTCTACCACTGGCTGCACCCCACCGGCCGGATGATGGGTCCGTTCGGCAGCACCATGCCGTCGCTGGCCTCGGACATCTACTGGATCATCGCGCTGCTGTTCGGCTACCTCGCGGTGGTCTGGTGGTACCGGTGGCGCGCGGCGCAGGTGGGGGTCGAGACGCCGACCCGGCTCTACGCCCAGGTCACACTGTTCACGCTGCTGTTGCCGCTGGTCGGCGTACCGGTGCTGAGCCAGCTGTTCTTCAACCTGGTGGGGTGGCAGGTCGCGCTGCCGATCGTGGTGCTCGTGATCGTGGCGGCGACGTGGCGCACCCGCCGCAGGTTCCTCACCGCGCTGGTGGTGCTCCTGCTGTTCGGGCTGGCGCACTTCATCACGATCTACCCGTACGGACCGATGTTCGTGCTGGCCGCGGGCCTGGTCGGCCTGGCGTTCCTGGAACGCAGCGTGGTCTGCGCGGTCACGGCCGCGCTCTTCACCGTGCTGGTGGTGCTGGTGAACGAGTCGAGCCGGATCGGGCTCTACTGGCCACTGGGGGTGGAGACGTACGCGACCACGGTGGTGCCCGCGATCGTGTTGTTCGTCGGGGGGATCATCGGATCCGTGCAACGAGAGATGGCCAGATGAGTGACCACCCCACGGCGGACCTCGACGACACCGTCCATCAGCGACACCGCCTCGGGGTGCTGACCATCGCCGCTGAGGCGAAACGCGTCGAGTTCTCCTACCTGAAGTCCGCTTTGGAGCTCACCGCCGGCAACCTGTCGCGGCACATCACCGTGCTGGAGGAGGCCGGGCTGGTCGAGGTGGAGAAGGGCTACGAGGGCAAGCGCCCGAAGACGTGGTTGCACATCACCGACTCGGGCCGCTCCGCGCTCGCCGCCGAGATGGCGGCGTTGCGGGCGCTGCTCGAGCGGCACGACGGACGCTAGAACTGCCTGCGGTAGAGGGACACGTTGTCACGCCACACGCCGAACTGGTCGGGTGCGGATTGGACGATCGTCATCTCGTTGAGAGTGCCCAGGATCCGCCACGCCCGCGCAACCGCTTGCGAGCCCGCGTAGGCGATCGTGCAGAACCTTCTCGGCTCGACCACCGTGCGCACCCGGTCCACCTTGCCCACGCTCATCGGCGTGTCCTGCCACAGGTCCAATGTGTACCCGGTGCGGATGGGGTCACCCGACCCCAGCACGCCTTCGATGGCGACGACGAGCCGGTCACCGTCGAGCCTGAGGTCGTAGTGACCACTGCGCGGCGGCGTGCCCCCGGAGTAGGCGCTGCGTGCCGGATCGAGCACCCAATGCCCGAGAAACGGCACGAGGTCGTCACTCATATGTGTCTCCTTCGCGGATCCTGCGCCACTGGCGGATTGTCCGGCGCGGAGGGGTGGGCGACCATCACCCGATGAGTTATGAGACGGGCGTGCGGTGGAAGTGGATACCGTTCGTCGTGCTCGGCTTCGTGCTGCTGAGCTGGATCGTGTTCGAGGCACTCGACCTCATCGACTTCGAAGGAGTCGTGACATGGGTGCGCGAGATCGACCCGGCGTGGGCGGCAGCGGCGATCTTCGCGCTGCTCGTCGTCGACGTGCTGCTACCCATACCGTCCACTCCGCTCATCGTGCTGGCGGGGACGGCGCTCGGGTTGCCCGCGGGGCTGGCACTCGCTGTGATCGGATCCCTGGGTTCCTCCGCCGCAGGGTACGCCCTCGGCCGGTTCGCGCGACCTGTGCTGGTACGGCGGGTGGTGACCATCGAGGAGCTCGCCGAGATGCGCCGGTGGGGGCGGCAGTTCGGGCCATGGTTCTTCGGTGTCGCCCGCGGAATTCCGATGATGGCCGAGACCGTGGCGGTGTCAGCTGGCGTCTCCCGCGTGCCGTTCTGGACGTTCATGCTCTACACGCTGGCCGGAACCGTGCCGATCTGCGCGGCCTACGTGTTCGCCGGGGCACAGGCCGACACCGTCGAGCAGATCGTGATGATCAGCGCGGCCGGGTTCCTGCTGACGGTGGGTGTGTTCTACCTACTGAGGAGGCTGGTCAAGGCCGCGCCCTGAGGGTTCTTCCGAAAATCGGTGGCACGGCGTGGTTTCATAGTTGTGGGCGCGGTGCGCAGCAGAGGGTTACTTCTGGTATCACAGGTTCGATTCCTGACCGGTCGAGAAGTTCGGCCGTTCGCTCACTCCGGTGAGCACGTACCTTCTGCGCCTTGATCTCGTGCCCCCACACACTTCCACACGTGCCCGGTGCGCAGCGGAGGGCTACTTCCAATGGGAACGGGGAGTCGCGGGTTCGAATCCCGCCGACCGGTCCGCCGGTCGTAGCTCAGTTCGGCAGAGCGCCTGTATAGGGACCTTCCGCGACCTCTGACCTCGGGCACGTGTGGGACCACTCAGGTCAAGAAAAACAAATTGCGCGGCGTGGTTGTATAGATCTGCACCCGGTGCGAAGCAGACGGTTACTTCACTGTAAATGAAAACCAACCGCCGGCGACCATGATCTCGGGAGCGCATAACTTCACATGTGTCCGGTGCGAAGCCGAGGGTTACTTCCACTCCTAATGGGCAGGTCGTGGGTTCGAATCCCACCAGTCGGATTTCGTCCGGCTGTAGCTCAGTGGCCAGAGCAGCTAATTACCTTCTGCGACCTTGATCTCGGACACATCTGTGGCTGTGCGCTCCCCTCAATTCTCCTGGGGGAGGGGAACAGTTATGTCGAAGTTCAACATCCTGCGAGCACGTCCGTTCGGGAAGAGCCCGGTCACCACGGAGCCGGTCGCGTCCGGCCGCACCCATGAGGGCGGCGACGGGTACGCGCGCACCGTGCAGAGCGAGCTGTTCCTGCTCGCCGTGGCGAACATGGGCGGCGAGGCCACCTTCTACGAGTCGGCCGAGAAGCGCGACAACCGCTACGCGAACCTCGTCCACGCCACGGCGCTGGCCGATCCCGAGTGGACGGCGCGCCTGCTCAAGTGGCTGCGAAGCGACGCGAACATGCGCACCGCATCGCTGGTCGGTGCGGCCGAGTTCGTGAAGGCACGCCTCGACAACAACGCCGAGGCAGGCGTCGCGAACCGCGCCGTCGTCGAGTCGGTGCTGCAGCGCGCGGACGAGCCTGGCGAGCTGCTCGCCTACTGGACCACCACGCACGGTCGGAACGTGCCCAAGCCGGTCAAGCGCGGTATCGCGGACGCGGTGCGGCGCCTGTACGACGAGCGTTCGGTGCTCAAGTGGGACAGCGACGCTCGCGGGTTCAAG
Source organism: uncultured Actinomycetota bacterium (assembly GCA_963766275.1). GTDB lineage: Bacteria > Actinomycetota > Actinomycetes > Mycobacteriales > Pseudonocardiaceae > Lentzea. Next base: position 60,666 of record CAVYAD010000032.1, on the reverse strand, counting down.
GTGGCCGACGTGCTCAACCTCGCGCACCCGACTCCTGGCGCGGACTGGCAGGGCGACCTGTTCCAGTACGTGCTCGACCGCCGTCGTGACGCCGACATCGCCGTGCCCGCCACGCTCAAGACCATCACAGCTCGCAAGGAGCTGATGGCGTGGCCGGTCGAGGAGCGTCGCGCGTTGTTCGGGCGGCCGGACGCGGCGAACGTGCTGCGTCAGGCCGGGATGACGTGGGAGTCGGTGGCCGGATGGCTGCAGGGTCCGCTGACGAAGAACGTGTGGGAGGCGCTGGCGCCGTCCATGGGTTACATGGCGCTTTTGCGTAACCTAAGGAACTTCGACGAGGCAGGCATGTCGGACGAGGCGGCGGCGCAGATCGCTCAGCGGCTGGCCGACCCCGGCCAGGTCGCGCGGTCGCGGCAGTTCCCGTTCCGCTTCCTGTCCGCGTACGAGGCAGCGCCCAGCCTGCGCTGGGGACACGCGCTCGACCAGGCTCTGCAGGCATCGCTCGGCAACCTGCCCGCGCTGCCGGGCCGGTCGCTGATCCTCATCGACACCTCGGGGTCGATGACGGGTCTGAGCTACTCGGCGCGCTCGAAGGTCACCCCGGCGAAGGCGGCGGCGATCTTCGGTGTGGCACTGGGAGCAAAGGGCGAGCAGGTCGACGTCCACGGGTTCGCGAGCGGCGTGTTCCGGCACGGGCTGCGGCGCGGGGCCTCGGTCATCGCCGAGGTCGACAAGTTCCTGAAGAGGATCGGTGAGGTCGGGCACGGCACCGACATCGTCGGCTCGCTCAAGAGCACCTACAGGGGCCACGACCGCGTGTTCATCATCTCGGACATGCAGACGATCGGCGGGCCGTACGGACAGGGCGTCACCGACGTCGTGCCGCGCACCGTGCCGATCTACGGCTTCAACCTCGGCGGGTACCAGCACGCCGCGTACGCCACCGGTCAGGCCAACAGGCACGAGTTCGGAGGTCTTACGGACGCGACTTTCCGTTCGATCCCCCTGCTCGAGGCCGGCCGCAACGCCGACTGGCCGTTCTGACACGAAGGGCGCTTTTGTCCACTTGAGGTGGACGAAAGCGCCCTTCGTCGTTCAAGCGTGGCAGGTACACTAACTTTTTGCTGGCACAATCGCTGGGTTAGCGCTATCTAGAGGTATCCTCAGTGGCATGGAGTTCAACGTGTTCGCGAAGACGTGCCCGTCACGTCCGACGCTGGAGCACGTCACCGGCAGGTGGGGCAGCCTGACGATGGGCGCGCTCGTGGACGGTCCGCTGCGGTTCAACGAGCTGCGGCGCCGCGTCGACGGGGTGAGCGAGAAGATGCTGTCGCAGACGCTGCACGCGTTGGAGCGCGACGGCCTCGTGCACCGCGACGCACAGCCGACGAACCCGCCACGCGTGGACTACAGCCTCACGCCGCTCGGGCACGAGACTGCGACACGGCTGCGCGCGCTCATCGACCTGCTGGAAGCCCGGATGCCCGAGGTGCTCGAAGCACAGCGCTCCTACGACTCGCGGTGCTGATCACCACTCCACGACGAGCCGCGCGGGCACGCGGGTGCGCAGGTCCGGCCGGAACGTGATCTCCTGCCCCGGCGCGAGCCGCAACCCCGGCAGCCGGGACGAGAGTTGTTCCAGCGCGACACGGGTCTGCATGCGCGCGAGGGGCGCGCCGAGGCAGAAATGCGCACCCGCCCCCAACGAGAGATGGCTGCTGGGCATCTGCCGTGACGGGTCGAACGTCTCGGGACAGGCGTACACGGCCTCGTCCCGGTTCGCGGCCGCCAGCAGGAGTTGCACCTGCGCCCCTTTCGGGACCAGATGGTCCCCGATGACGACATCCTCGGTGGCGAACCGGAAAAGGCTCACCATGGGGCCCTCGAACCGCAGGAGTTCCTCGATCACGGACGGGATCATCGCGGGATCGTCCACGATGTCCACCCAGTGCCTGCGCCTGCCCGCGAGCAGTGAGCTCATGCCAAGGCCGAGGACGTTGACGGTCATGTCGAAGTCCGCCAACGGTTTCTGTTCTTCCGGTGACAGGGTTCCGATCGCGACACGCATGACCATGGCGGGGAACGGGTCCGCGAACAGCTGCACGAAGTCGCCGTAGCCGATCCGCGGGAACGAGTCGATCAGGCGGTTCGCGAAGTCACGGACCAGCGGTTCGAGCCCGACCATGCGTTTGGCGGAGAAGGTCGGTAGAAGTGCCTTGCGCACCTGGGGATCCAGCTGGTGCGTCGGCGCCGCGAACCTCGGGTCGCGGAGCACCTGCACGACGTTCTCGTACCGGCTCACGACCCAGTACCCGTTCTCCTCGCTGAAGAAGACGGGTTCGACCGCTCTCAGGTGCACGAAGAGCGGGTACGGGTTCGCGATGTGCTGGGCGTTAAGGGGCTCATACGCGGTGACCACAAGCCGCGAGTGTGACACCGGACACGCGTCACCAAAGTCCACATGCGCAGTTGAGACGCGCGCCCGGCGAAAGTGTTGTGGTTTCCCTTAGCCCAACCGAGAGACCGTCAGCACTCGATCACGTTGACGGCGAGGCCGCCGCGTGCGGTTTCCTTGTACTTCACTGACATGTCCTTGCCGGTGTCCCGCATGGTCTTGATCACCTTGTCCAGTGAGACAAAATGGGATCCGTCGCCGCGCAACGCCATGCGCACCGCGGTGATGGCCTTGATCGACGCGATGGCGTTGCGTTCGATGCACGGGATCTGCACCAGGCCGCCGATCGGGTCGCACGTCAGGCCGAGGTTGTGCTCCATCGCGATCTCGGCTGCGTTCTCGACCTGCTCCGGGGTGCCGCCGAGCACCTCGGCGAGCCCGCCGGCGGCCATCGAGCAGGCCGAGCCGACCTCGCCCTGGCAGCCGACCTCGGCGCCGGAGATGGAGGCGTTCTCCTTGAACAGCACGCCGATGGCGGCCGCGGTGAGCAGGAACTTGACGACGCCATCGTCGTTCGCTCCTGGAACGAACTTCGTGTAGTAGTGCAGTACCGCGGGCACGATGCCGGCCGCGCCGTTGGTCGGCGCGGTGACGACCCGGCCGCCCGCCGCGTTCTCCTCGTTGACCGCCAACGCGAAGAGCGTCACCCAGTCCATGACGCGCAGCGGGTCGGTGACGAAGTGCTCGCTCTCCAGCCGCTTGCGCATCTCGGCGGCCCGGCGGCGGACCTTCAGGCCACCGGGCAGGATGCCGTGCTCGTTGCAACCGCGTTCCACGCACTCCTGCATCACGTGCCAGATGTGCAGAAGTCCTTGCCGCACCTCGTCTTCAGTGCGCCACGACAGCTCGTTGGCCATCATGATCTCGCTGATCGACAGACCGGTCTCCCGGCAGCGCGCCAGCAGCTCGTCGCCGGTCAGGAACGGGTGCGCCAACGGCGTCGAGTCCGGTTTGATCCGGTCGGTGCCGCTCGCGTTCTCGTCGACGACGAAGCCGCCGCCGATCGAGTAGTAGACGGCGTGCTCGACGGACTCCTCGCCCCGGTACGCCTCGAAGCTCATTCCGTTGGGGTGCAACGGAAGCGACTTGCGACGGTGCATGACGAGGTCGCGGTCGTGCACGAAGTCGATCTCGTGCACGCCGCCCAGGTTGAGCCTGCCGCTCGTGACGATCTCCTCGACACGGACGGCGGCCACAGACGGGTCGACCTCTTCGGGATGGTTGCCCTCGAGGCCGAGGAAGACGGCCTTCGGGCTGCCGTGCCCGTGCCCGGTCGCACCGAGTGAGCCGAACAGCTCGACGTGCACACGGTCCACTTCGGACACCCGTGCGCCGAGCTTCTCTACGAACATCGCTGCCGCGCGCATCGGGCCGACCGTGTGTGAGCTCGACGGTCCGATGCCGACGGAGAACAGGTCGAAAACGCTGATCGCCACTGATCAGTCCTTCGTGGTGGGGATCATCAGTCAGTTTTGGTGAGCTCGGCGTACTTCGCCGCCGTGAGGAGGTTCTCCGCCGAGTCGACGCGCACGCGGAAGAGCCAGCCCGCGCCGTACGGGTCGTTGTTGACGATCGCCGGGTCGTCCACGACGGCCTGGTTGACCTCGAGCACCTCGCCGCTCACCGGGGAGAACAGGTCGCTCACGGACTTGGTGGACTCGAGCTCGCCGCACACCTCGTTCGAGACGACCTTGGCGCCGACCTCGGGGAGCTGGACGAACACGATGTCGCCGAGCGCGTCGGCGGCGAACTCGGTGATTCCACAGGTCAGCGGGTCCTGGGTACCCGGCGTCCAGTCGACCCACTCGTGCTCGTGGGTGTAAAGAAGGTTCTCGGGGAACTCCACGACGACTCCTCTGGCTTCACGGCTCGGTCAGGAAACAGCCCCCTCCGCCGTGCAGAGTTGCCTACCCCGAGCGGTCTTGCTGCCTGAGAGTGTGCGGGAGCTTGCCCCTTCGGCGCCCCGACTCGCGTCGAGGTCTCTCCCACTCGGGTTCTGGTGGCCCAAAGGGCACCGCGGCCAGTCTTCAGTTCTGGGTCGTTCGAGATCACAGGCACGCTATGTCCGGCGAACGCCAAGTGTCAACGCGAGACGGTTGACATCGGAGAGAGCGCTGCCATCCTACTGAGACAGACATCGGAGGTCTCATGAGGAAAGCGTTCATCGTCGCGCTGCTCGCCTCGCTGGTACTGACACCGATCCCGGCGGCGACCGCTGCCGAAGCACCAGCTCCGGTCACCGTTCCCATCGGCGAGCTCTTCGACAACGACGGCATCGACACAGCCTCGGACCGGACCGGGAACTTCGACGGTTCCGGCTACGCGTTCCCGGCGGAAGGGCTGCCGTCAGGCCAGGTCAAAGCCGATGGCGTACCGTATCTGTTCCCGGGAAATTCACAGACCAAGAACAACAACGCGGTCGCGATGGGCCAGCGGATCGACCTGCCGCGCGGCAGGTACCTGACCGCCCACTTCCTCGTGGCGTCGAGCTACGGGGCTGCCGGTGGCACCGCCACGGTGCACTACGCGGACGGGTCGACGACGACCGGTTCGGTCAGCGGGCCTGACTGGTACGAGGGCAGTGGTCCGATCTCCGCTCCGTTCCGGTACTCCCCCGGCGGCACCGACCAGCACCCTGTGTCGATCGGCACCGCCCAACTCTGGGCGGATCCCCAGAAGGAGACCGTCGGCGTCACGCTGCCGGTGACGAACGCCGCCGTGGAGGGCAAGTCCTCGCTGCACGTCTTCGCGCTGTCGCTGCAGCCCGCGGGCAAGGGCGAGGTGCTCGCGGTCCGTTCCGCGCGCAGCACCACGAAGCTGCCCAAGGTCGGCGGGCAGACGATCGAAGCGACCGTGGTGAACCTCGGCGACAAATGGGTCGAGAACGTCCGGGTACGCGCCGAGGGCCTGGGTGTGGTGACGCTCGCGCCCGCACAGGTACGCAGGCTCGCTCCCGGCGAGGAGGTGCGGGTGCGGATCGGCATCCACGCGTACCGGACCGGCACGTTCGACGGAACGGTCACCGCAACGTCGGCACGTGCGTCCGCCTCGCAGAAGGCCAGGTTCGTGCTGGGCGTGGCGGACTACCAGGCGACCGACGCGTCGCTGGGCACACACGAGTCGCCGTACTGGTTCGACGACGCGAAGTTCGGCATCTTCATCCACTGGGGCCTGTACTCGGTGCCCGCCTGGTCGCCGCCGGGCGAGCAGTACGCGGAGTGGTACTGGCAGTGGATGCAGGACCCGCGCAACGCCGTGAACCCCTACCACGCGGCGACGTTCGGGAAGGACTTCTCCTACGACCAGTTCATCGCGCAGTTCACCGCCTCGAAGTTCAACCCGCGCGAGTGGGCGGAGCTGTTCCAGGCGGCGGGCGCGAAGTACTACGTGCTGACTTCGAAGCACCATGAGGGTTTCGCGCTGTGGGACTCGAAGGTGTCCGGCCGGGACTCCGTCGACCTGGGGCCCAAGCGCGACCTGGTGAAGGAGCTGTTCGACGCGTCGCGCAGGTACACGCCCGCGATGAAGAACGGGCTCTACTTCTCGATGCCGGAGTGGTTCAACCCGGACAACCCGTGGTCGGGGCACGGGCCACGCAACCCGTACACCGGCGCTCCCGAGCCCTACACCGGATACCAGGCCGGGCGGGACTTCGTGAAGGACTACCAGGGCCCGCAGATGACCGAGCTGGTCGACGGATACGACCCCGACGTCATCTGGTGCGACATCGGTGGCGCGAACGACAGCCGCCGGGTCCTGGCGGACTACTTCAACAAGGCCAAGAACCGGGCCAAGCCGAAGGACGTGACGGTCGACGACCGCTGCGGCATCCCCACCCACGACTACACGACGCCGGAGTACGCGACGTACCCGAACACCGTGGTGAAGAAGTGGGAGGCCTCACGCGGCCTCGACCCGCGTTCGTACGGGTGGAACCGGGCGACGCCGGACTCGATGTACATGACCGCCGACGAGGTGATCGACACGTTGGTCGACACGACGTCCAAGAACGGCAACTTCCTGCTGGACATCGGCCCGCGGGCGGACGGGTCGATCCCGGAGATCATGAAGCAGCGCCTGCGTGAGACGGGCGCCTGGCTGAAGACCAACGGCGAGTCGATCTACGGCACGACGTACTGGTCGCGGATGGCCCAGCTCGGATCGCTGCGGTTCACGGTGAAGCCGAACGAGGCGTTCTACATCACCTCGCTGGCCCAGCCGGGGTCACAGCTCGTGGTCGACGCGCCGGTGCCTGTCCGGGACGGTGACCGGATCACGTTGCTCGGGCATGACAGGCCCCTGAAATGGACCCGATCGGGTGGAAAGCTGGTGGTTGACGTGCCTGCGGGCGTTGGCCGGCACGCATGGGTGTTCAAGGTGGCTTTGTCCTGACAGAACAACCAGACAGTGACCGGATAGTGCGATCCGCACGGTGACATGACCTTCGGGCTGCCCCACATTGTGAGATGTAGGCCAGACGAACAGAAGGGGTCACCGTGCGTATCGCCGTTCCTCGCGAGATCAAGAACCACGAGTACCGCGTCGCACTGACGCCGGCCGGTGCCCACGAGCTGACCAGCCGCGGCCACGACGTGTTCGTCGAGCAGGGCGCGGGTCTCGGTTCCGCGATCACCGACGAGGAGTACCTCGCCGCGGGTGCCAAGATCGTCGCGACCGCCGACGAGGTCTGGGCCGAGGGCGACCTGGTTCTCAAGGTCAAGGAGCCGATCGCCGAGGAGTACCCCCGGCTCCGCGCCGGCCAGACCCTCTTCACCTACCTGCACCTCGCCGCCGACAAGCCGCTGACCGAGGCGCTTCTGGCGTCCGGCACCACGGCCATCGCCTACGAGACCGTGCAGCTCCCGAACCGTTCGCTCCCGCTGCTCGCCCCGATGTCCGAGGTCGCCGGCCGCCTCGCCCCGCAGGTCGGCGCGTTCTCCCTGATGAAGCCCTCCGGCGGCCGCGGCGTGCTGCCCGGCGGCGTCCCCGGTGTCGCCCCGGCCCGCGTGGTCGTGATCGGCGGCGGCGTGGCCGGCGTCAACGCCGCCACCATCGCCGTCGGCATGGGCGCCGACGTGCAGATCCTCGACACCAACGTCGACCGCCTCCGCCAGATCGACGCCCAGTTCCAGGGCCGTCTGCGGACTCTGGCCTCGAACTCGTTCGCCATCGAGCAGGCCGTCCGCGAGGCCGACCTGGTCATCGGCGCCGTCCTCGTGCCGGGCGCCGCGGCCCCGAAGCTGGTCTCGAACTCGCTGGTCGCCGACATGAAGCCGGGCTCGGTGCTCGTCGACATCGCGATCGACCAGGGCGGCTGCTTCGAGGACTCGCGCGCCACCACGCACGCCGAGCCGACCTACGAGGTCCACAACTCGGTCTTCTACTGCGTGGCGAACATGCCGGGCGCCGTCCCGCGCACGTCCACCTACGCGCTGACCAACGTGACGCTGCCCTACGCGGTGGCGCTGGCCGACAAGGGCTGGGAGCAGGCGCTGCGGGACGACCGTTCACTGGCGCTCGGCCTGAACGCCCACGCCGGCCAGCTGACCAACGGCCCGGTGGCCGAGGCGGTCGGGCTCGTGCACACGCCGCTGGAGAGCGTGATCTGAAAGCCAACTGAATGAAGAGGCCCCCGCACGCGTTCATCGCTGCGGGGGTTTCGCCTATTCGGCCAGCGAGACCCGCTTCGGCCCGTCGAGGTGGCCGAACTGCCGCAGGTATCGCTCACACCGCTCAGGAAACTCGTCGGTGCTCGGGAGGAGCTTGGTCTTCTCGATCACCTCGTGCGGGTCGTACATCATCGGCTGGACGAACGCTCGTTCCTCGTCGAGGTACGCACCACCGCCAAGATCTGCGGCAGCCAGACAGATCGCGATGCAGAGCACCACGCTGACGCAGGTGGTCTCGACGTAGTAGCGCGAGGTGACCGACACGAACATCGTCTCGGTTTCTTCCTCGTGCCAGTATTCGGTCAGGTCGAGCGTGCTCACCCCGGCACCGTCTCCTGGGGGAAGGAGGACCGTGAAGCTGATGTCGGTTCCGACCCGTCTCGATGGTCACCATCGGAGCGTTGGTCGTCAGCTCCGGAACGTCATCCGTCGCCAGGAGCTCCCGCAGGACCTCACCGGTGCACCGCAGCAGCGCGGAAACCTCGACCGGGCGGCGGATCGAGCCGTCGATGCTCCAGGTCATGGCCGGAGGGCTCCGACGGTCGCCTTGATCCCGTTGAGCACGCAGTCCAGCCCGAACTCGAACTGCCCGTCGAGCGACCACAGCTCGGGTTCGTTCATCATCTCGACGTAGCGCGGGAACCTGTCCCGGTACAGCTCGGCGAACCTGGCCACGTCCGCCGATGCCGCGTCGAGCCTGCCGCGGTCACCGAAGTTCACCTCGGCGAGCGCGAACCCGATGACGAAGCTCGACAACGTGGACACCGACTGCGAGGCCTCGACCGCCGACAGCCCCGCCGCGCGCATCGGTTCGAGCATCGAGTCGGACATGCCCACCGCGTTCGGGCCGATGCTCATGTACTCGCCGATGGTCCGCACCCACCACGGGTGCCGCAGCGCGAGATGACGCATCGAGTGCATCATCCCGCGCAGCGCGGTCTCCCAGTCGACATCGGGGTCCGGCGGCTCCAGCTCGCCGAAGACGTCGTCCAGGCAGAGTTCGAGCAACGCGTCCTTCGTGGGCACGTGCCAGTACAGCGACATCGGCGCGGCGCCCAGTTCGGCGGCGAGCTTGCGCATCGAGAGCTTCTGCAGGCCGTGCTCGTCCAGCATCGCCACGGCCTTGCGGACGATCGCCTCCCGGCTCAGGCCGAGGGGCTGCCCGCTGCCGGGCCGGGGCTTGCCGAACCACACGCTGTCCACGACCGCGATCCTAGGCGCGCCTCAGCAGCACACTCGCCACAACGCCGCCCAGGAACACGGACACCGCACCGATCACCAGGCTCACGCTCATGCCGTTCGAGAACGCCTCCCGCACCACCGTCAGGTCGGCGCCGCTGTGCAACGCCTCGCTCAACGAACGCGACGGGATGCTGTCGGGCAGTGAGGCCGCGAACCGCGCGGACAGCAACGCACCCAGCACCGCGATACCGAACGACGAGCCCAGCTCGGTCAGCGTCGACGACAACCCGGACGCGATACCGGCCCGTTCCGGCGGGATGGCGCCCATCAGGGCGTTGACCGCAACCGGTTGCGCCACACCGACACCAACGCCGATGAGGATGAGCCCGGCCAGCGTCGGCGGGTAGGTGTTGCCGATCGACAACAGCACCACGCCGGCCGCGACGATCGTCATGCCGAGCAGCATCGCCTTGCTGGCGCCCAGTTTCAGCACGAGCTGCCCCAGTGTGTTGCTGGTGACGAGCAACGCGATCGCCATCGGCGCGACCCTCAGCCCCGCCTCCAGCGGGCTGTAGCCGAGCACGCCCTGAAGGTGTTGTGTCAGCAGGAAAAGCGAGCCGGCCATGCCGAACGCCGCCAGCACGCCCGACGCCACCGCACCCGTGAACCTGCGATCCTTGAAGAACCCGAGATCCAGCATCGGGTCGTCGGTGTGCCGTTCCCACAACCCGAACGCGGTCATGGCGATCAGGCCGAGAGCCAGCGGCACCCCGAACTGCAGCGAGCCGAACCCGTTCTCCGGCACCGAGATCACGGCGTAGACCAGCGAGACCATGCCGACGATCGACAGGATCGAGCCGACGACGTCCGGCCTGCGCACGGTCGGATCCTTCGACTCCGGCACCAGCATCGCCACCGCCGCGATGGCGAGCAGCGCCACCGGGACGTTGATCAGGAACACCGAACCCCACCAGAAGTGCTTGATCAGCGCGCCACCGATCACGGGTCCCGCAGCGAAGCCGAGGCTGGTGACCGCGGCCCAGATGCCGATGGCCTTCGGGCGTTCCTTCTCGTCGAACAGTTGCATCAGCACGGCCAGCGTGCCGGGCATGAGCAGCGCGGCGCCGATCCCCATGAAGCCCCGTGCCGCGATCAACGCCTCCGACGAACCGGCGTAGGCCGCCACCGCGCTTCCCGCGCCGAACAACGCCAATCCGCCGAGCAGCGCCCGCTTGCGGCCGAACCGGTCGCTCAGCGAGCCGGTCGTGAGCAGCAGACCCGCCAGCGCCAGCGAGTAGGCGTTGATCATCCACTGGATGTCGGCGGTGCTCGCGCCGAGACCGGTGGAGATCGACGGGATCGCCACGTTCAGCACGGTGTTGTCGAGCACCACGACCATCACGGACAGGCAGAGCACGCCGAGCACCGCCCAGCGCTGTGGATGCGGGTGCACCCCGGTTTTCTCGGTCGTCGCAGTCATGCGTTCCTCCCCCTTACGGTGTACGAGCACCTTACAGCGTACGAGACCGTAGGACGCAAGAGGATTCCAGCGAAGACGAACGAGGTGAAGGCGCACAGCGCCGGAAACATGCGGGCGGTTCTGGGGGAGAAATTAAAGGGCGGCCGCGCTCAACCAGCCTGGGGGTCACTGGGAGCGGGGCCGCCGTGGCCAAGTCTAGCGGGCCCAGGCACCCGTCGCCCAGCACCCCCACGCAATCGCCACCGAAAAGTTTCCCGACTGGACCACCGCCCGTGTCCGGCCCGTCCAGCAAACGAGTGAATTCGGCTGTCGACGGTGCGCCGAGCAGGGCCAACGGCCGATGAAGCTGGAGTCGGGTGTCCCTCGAAGGGAGATTCCATGGCTGAACCACAGGGATGGATCCACTGCCACGACCCGTTCGGTCGGGACAGATCGATGACCGTTCTGGTCGAAAACGACCGAGTTCTCCTGGTCGCACCGCCGGGCGAGACCGCTGTGATGTCCGCCACTCAGACGCGCAGACTGGGCTCTTTGCTCGACCAGGCCTCGGCGAAGATGTGACGACCGTGGACGAGACTCTGCGGGACGCGGTGCTGCAACGACTGGCGCTGCTGGACAAGGTGGCCGAGCACGGTGAGGCGGAGGCGCTCGTTCCGCTGGCCCGCGCGGAGATCCACCGTCTGGCGGACGGCTGGCGGCTGCTGCTCACGGTGCACCAGCCCGACGAGGACGGCCGGTGCAAGGCGTGTCCCGGCTGGCTGCGGCGGCGGCGATGGCCCTGCCAGATCTGGAACATGGCGCACCAGCACCTGATCGGCGAGGGGCTGCCGCATCGTGAGCGCCGCAAGCCGTTGCGCAACCCGTTCACCCGATCGGGCACCATCGGCGAACTGCCTGTGGAGGCACCACCGGAGCTGGTCGCCGAGACGACGACGGAGCTGCCGATCTTGACCGACGAGCCGCCCACGGTGCACCGCGCGCCCGTCGTGTCACGACCGAAGCACGCATTGCCCGACTGACCTTCAGGCAGGATGGGCCGCATGCATGACGGCAGCGGCCTCATCGCGGTGCAGAACCTGACCAAGCAGTTCGGTTCGGTGACCGCGGTGCAGAACCTGAGCTTCACAGTGTCCCCCGGCAGCGTGACGGGCTTCCTCGGCCCGAACGGTGCGGGGAAGACGACGACCCTGCGGATGTTGCTCGGGCTCGTGAAGCCGACGAGTGGCACGGCGACGATCAACGGGAGACCGTTCAGCCAGCTGGGCCAGCCCGGCCGGGTGGTGGGCGCGGTGCTGGAGGCGCAGGGTTTCCACCCGTCGCGCACGGCCCGCGACCACCTGCGCGTGTACGCGGCGGCGATCGGCGTTCCGGACTCACAGGCTGATCAGGTGCTCGGCCTGGTCGGGCTGGCGTCCGCGGCCGACCGCAACGCGGGCGGGTTCTCGCTGGGCATGAAACAGCGGCTGGCGCTCGCCACGGCGTTGCTCGGCGACCCGCAGGTGCTCGTGCTCGACGAACCCGCGAACGGCCTCGACCCCGAGGGCATCGCGTGGCTGCGCACGTTCCTGCAGTCGTACGCGCGGATGGGTCGCACGGTGCTGATCTCCAGCCACCTGCTGGCCGAGGTCGAGCAGACCGTCGACCAGGTCGTGATCATCTCGCGCGGACAGACGATGTTCTACGGGCCGTTGGAGCAGCTGCGGCAGTCACAGCAGCGGCGCGTTCTCGTGCAGCCGTCGGACATCAACGCGTTGGCCACCGCCTTGCGCGCCGAGGGTGTGCAGACGATCGACCAGCTGCCCGACGGCAGGCTCGCGGTGTCCGATGTGGACTCCAAGTACGTCGCGGACTGCGCGTTGAAGGCCGGTGTGTCGATCTACGGCATCCAGGAGGAGCAGGTCGACCTCGAGCGGCTGTTCTTCCAGCTCACCAGTGGCCAGTACGCCGGCTACGCGCCGGCGCCGTACCAGCAGCAACAGCAGGGTGGTTGGGCCTGATGGGCAACCTCGTACAGGCGGAGCTCCGCAAGACGACGACGACCGGGCTGTGGTGGGGTCTGCTGATCCCGACCGCGGTGCTGGCGCTCGGCTGGGGGCTCGCGACCGGTCTGCTCGGGCAGTTCTTCGTGGATCTCGCGTCGTCCGAAGGGGCCGAGGAGATCTCCGATCTCATCGGCGTGACGCCGGACCAGTGGAAGCTCTCGCTGTTCGGCATCGCGCGGGCGATCAACGTCTCGACGATCTTCCCGATGATCTTCGGTGCGCTCGCGGTCTCCGGTGAGATCAACCGGCGGACGATCACGACCACGTTCCTGACCGCACCGTCACGCATGCACGCGATGCTGGCGAAGATGCTGGTCTACGTGTTCTGGGGCGCGATCTACGGCCTCGCGATCATGGCGTTCCTCGCGGTCGGCGTGGTGATCACCAGCGACTCCGGGCAGCTGCCGGACGCCGGTGGCTGGGCGATGCTGACGCTGGTCTGCGTGCTGTCGTCGATCCTGATGACGATGTTCGGCGTGGGCGTCGGGCGCGCTGATCCCGAACGTGGCCGGGGCCATCGTGATCCTGCTGCTGTACTTCCTGGTGATCGAGAACGTGCTGCACGGTCGTGCTCGCGTACCTCGAGGTGCCGTCGGTGATCGGGTTCCTGCCGAACGGGTCGATCAACGGGCTCACCGGGTCGGTCGCGGTCGACCTCTTCCTGTCCACGGCCGGTGTGGTGCCGAAGGAGGCCGAGGACATCCTGCGCGCGATCGCGGGCGCGGCCGGAGCGATGGACTGGTGGTGGTCGGGCATCGTGTTCCTGGCCTGGGCCGGGATCGTGTTCGCGGGCGGCTGGGCGGCTCACCCAGTCCAAGGACATCACCTGACCTGCGGTTACTGAGGTCACCATTTTTTGTCGGACCCGATCCGTAGCCGTGACTCCGACGTGACTAAGGGCTGGATCCGCCGACTGCTCGCCGCCTGCTGGCAGCACCCCCGACTCGTGGTGCTGTCGGTGGTCGCGGCGGTGGTCGGCGTCGGCCTGCAGGCGGCGGGGCCGTTGCTGCTCAAGGTCGCGGTCGACGACTCGACGGTGGGCCGGACCGACCGGCTGATGCCGCTGGTGGTCGCGCTGATCGTGCTGGAGCTGCTCACGTTCGGCTCGGCGTTCCTGCGCCGGTACTGGGCGGGCGGCTGGCGCTCGACGTGCAGCACGACCTGCGCCGCGGGGTGTTCTCGGCGGTGCAGCGGCTGGACGGGGCGAAGCAGGACGAGCTGCGCACCGGCCAGATCGTGTCGCGGTCGATCACCGACCTGCAGCTGGTGCAGTCGTTGCTGATGATGGCGCCGCTGGCCATCGGCACGGTGGTGTTCGCACTGGCCGCGCTGGTCGCGATGATCTACCTGTCGATCCCGCTGACGATCGTCGCGCTGATCGTGCTGCCGCTGGTGGCCTGGCTGGCGGCGCGCACCCGGCTGACGTTGTTCCCCGCCACGTGGTCCGCGCAGCAGCGCGCGGCCGATCTCGCGCAGCACGTCGAGGAGACCGTCACCGGCGTGCGCGTGGTGAAGGGCTTCGGCCAGGAGGCGCGCGAGGTCGCGCGGCTGGAGAAGCACGCGAAGTCCCTGTTCGCGGAACGGATGCGGGCCGCGAACCTGTCCTCGCAGCCCGCTCGCGACGGTGACCGCGCTGCCCCTGCTCGGCCAGGTCGCGGTGCTCGGTCTCGGCGGCTGGCTGGCGTTGCGCGGCGAGGTCTCGCTGGGCACGTTCCTTGCGTTCACGACGTACGTGGCGAACCTCGTCGGGCCGACGCGGCTGCTGTCGAGCCTGATGGTGTCCGCGCAGCTGGCCCGTGCCGGCGTGGAGCGGGTCTACGAGCTGATCGACTCGCAGCCCGACGTGACCGACGGGCCGGGTGAGGTGCCCGCCGGGCCGCTCGGGATCTCCTTCTCCGGCGTGACGTTCGGGTACACGCGCAGCGATCCGGTGCTGCGCGACTTCTCGATCTCCGTCGAGCCGGGCGAGACGCTCGCGCTGGTCGGCACCGCGGGCTCGGGCAAGTCGACGGTCTCCCTGCTGCTGCCTCGGTTCTACGACGTGCACGCCGGTGCTGTCCGGATCGGTGGAGCGGACGTTCGCACGCTGGGGCTGGAGTCGTTACGTGGCGCGGTGGGCGTGGTGTTCGAGGAGGCGTTCCTGTTCTCCTCCACCGTGTTCGCGAACATCGCGTACGGCCGCCCGGACGCGTCCCGTGCGGATGTCGAGCGGGCCGCGAAGGCCGCCGAGGCCCACGACTTCATCGAGGCCCTGCCGCTCGGCTACGAGACCGTTGTCGGCGAACGCGGCCTGACCCTGTCCGGCGGTCAGCGCCAACGCGTCGCCCTGGCCCGTGCGCTGCTCTCCGACCCGCGCATCCTGGTGCTCGACGACGCGACGTCCGCGGTGGACAACGTGACCGAGGCCGCGATCCACGCGACCCTGGCGTCGGTGACGGCGTCGCGGACGACGTTGCTGGTCGCGCACCGCCGTTCCACGCTCTCGCTGGCCGACCGGATCGCCGTGCTGGACGCGGGCCGCGTGGTCGACGTGGGCACCCACGACGAACTGACCGCGCGCTGCGCCCTCTACCGCGACCTGCTGGCGGGCCCAGGCGAGGCGATCGAGTCCACGGCTCCGGCACCGGCCGGCGACCTGTGGCCCGCGCTGTCCCAGGACGTACCTGGACCGGCGCCTCATGGACGAGTCGAAGCCGACACTCATCCGTCGCCGCCGGCCGCAAGGGTGGCGGTCGGTGGCGCCGCGTCGGCACTGACCGGTGGCCCTCCCACTCCGGAGCTGCTGGAGCAGGTCCGCCGCCTCCCGCCCGCCACCGAGGTCCCGGTGCTGAAGGAAGACCCTCGCGCCCCGGACCCCGGTTTCCGCCTCGCCCGCCTGCTCCGCCCGGTCCGCTGGGCCATGTCGGGGCGTGGGCGCGCTGGTGGTGCTCGACGCCCTGGTCGGCATGGGCCTGCCCGCGCTGGTCCGCCTCGGCATCGACGGCGGCGTGCTCACCGGCGCCGAGTCGTCGCTCTGGCTGGCCGTCGGTCCTCGGCATCGGCCTGGTGATCGTCGGCTGGCTGACCACGGTCGGGCAGCACCGTCTACGCCGCCCGCCTCGGCGAACGCCTGCTCTACCTGCTCCGCGTCCGCAGCTACGCCCACCTGCAGCGCCTCGGCCTCGACTACTACGAGCGCGAGATGGCCGGGCGGATCATGACCAGGATGACCACGGACGTGGACGCGCTGTCGACGTTCCTGCAGACCGGCCTGGTCACCGCCCTGATCAGCCTGCTCACCGTCGTCGGCATCTCGGTCGCGCTCTTCGTGACCGACGCGGGGCTGGCCCAGATCGTCCTGCTGGTGCTCCCGGTGCTGCTGATCGCCACGGCGATCTTCCAGCGCCTCTCCTCCGCCGCGTACGCCGAAGCCCGCGAACGCGTCAGCGCGGTGAACGCCGACCTCCAGGAGAACGTCTCCGGCCTGCGCGTCTCCCAGGCCTACACCCGCGAGAAGCACTCCGCCGAGGCCTTCGCCGAACGCAGCGACGCCTACCGCCGCTCCCGCCTGCGGGCCCAGCGCTACATCGCCACGTACTTCCCGTTCGTGACGCTGCTCTCCGGCGTCGCACAGGCCATCGTCCTGGTGCAGGGCGCCTACCTGGTGGCCGACGGCACCCTGACCCCCGGCGTCCTGCTCGCCTTCCTGCTGTACCTGGGCATGTTCTTCAACCCGCTCCAGCAACTCTCCGGCGTCTTCGACGGCTACCAGCAGGCCCGCGTCGGCCTGCGCCGCATCGGCGACCTGCTGCGCACCCCGACCTCGGTCGAACCGTCCGCGACCCCCGCCCCGGTCCCCGCCCAGCTGCGCGGCGAGGTGGAGCTGCGCAACGTCACCTTCACCTACCCCGGCACCGACCACCCGGCACTGGACAACGTCTCCCTGCACGTGACCCCCGGCGAGACCGTCGCCCTGGTAGGCGAGACCGGCGCGGGCAAGTCCACCCTCGTCAAACTCGTGGCCCGCTTCTACGACGCCACCTCCGGCTCGGTCCTGGTCGACGGCGTGGACATCCGCGACTACGACCTCTCCCCCTACCGCCGGCGCCTCGGCGTAGTCCCCCAGGAAGCCCACCTCTTCGGCGGTGACGTGGCCGAGAACGTCGCCTACGGCCGCCCCGACGCCACCCACGACGAAATCCAGCAGGCCGTCACCGCCGTCGGCGCCCTCCCGATGGTCGCCACCCTCCCCTCCGGCTTCCACCAGCCGGTGGGCGAACGCGGCAACCGCCTCTCCGCAGGCCAACGCCAGCTCGTCGCCCTCGCCCGCGCCGAACTCGTCAACCCCGACCTCCTCCTCCTCGACGAGGCCACCGCCGCCCTGGACCCCTCCACCGAGTCCGCCGTCCTCGCCGCCAGCGACCACCTCGCCGGCACCCGCACCACCTTCGTCGTCGCCCACCGCCTCGCCACCGCCGCCCGCGCCGACCGCATCCTCGTCCTCGCCAACGGCAAGATCATCGAACAGGGCACCCACTCCGCCCTGCTCGCCGCCAACGGCACCTACGCCCGCCTCTGGCACCACACCCCCACCCCGGAAGCCGCCTAGGTCGGTCGTGAGTGTCTTCCGTCGTCATAGCGACGGTTTCCACTCACAAGGTCCCTGCAAGGAGGCATCCGATGCCCACCCGCCCCAAGGTGCTGTTCGTGACCGACCTCGCCTACCCGGCGAGAGGCAGGCGCTACTGCGACGAGGACATCTACCTGACCTCGCGCCTCCGCGAAGCCTTCGACGTCGCCCTCTGCAACCCCAGGGACGCCGCGAGCCTGATGGCCGGCTTCGACACAGTGGTGATCCGCAACAGCGGCCCGGTGATCGACTACCCGCAGGCCTACCGGGACTTTCGCGCCCAGGCCACCAGCCAGCAGAAACCGGTCTACAACCCGCTGACCGGCAAAGCCGACATGGCAGGCAAGCAGTACCTGGTCGACCTGACCGGCGCGGGCTACCCGGTGATCCCCACGATCGACCACCCACGAGACCTGCCCAGGCTTCCCGGCACCGACCTCTACGCGGTCAAACCGAAGGCAGGCGCCGACTCCCACGGCCTCAAGTTCGTCCGCCACGACGAGGCCGCGAAGGAGACCGGCGAGGACATCCTCATCCAGCCGAAGATCGATTTCCGGTACGAGGTGTCCTTCTACTACGTCGACCACGAGTTCCAGTACGCCCTGCACGCCCCGAACCCGGCCGAACGCTGGGAGCTCACCACCTACGACCCCACCACCGAGGACCTGGAGTTCGCGGACACGTTCATCGCCTGGAACGACCTGAGCCACGGCGTCCAGCGCGTCGACGCCTGCCGCACCCAGGACGGCGACCTGCTGCTGGTCGAGCTCGAGGACCTCAACCCGTACCTGTCGCTGGACCGCGTCGGCCAGGAGACCAGAACCAGGTTCGTCGAGGCCATGACCAGTTCAATCCGACGATCACTGATTTGACAAGATCACCCAGGATCATTCCGCCAGGTGCATGTGTTGTACCTATCGTGAACTGATCACTGCGCTCAGTGCGTATGCCCGTCCAACAGCTCAACGGACATTGCCCGAAAGGGAGGCAACGTAGTGAGACGCACATCAAGAGTTGCTCAACAGCGGGTGACGCAGGGCCCGTCCTGATCGATCCTGTGACAGACCACTCCTTGCCAGGTGCCTCCAGCGTGTGAAGGCCCGCGTCAAGGGGACTAGCCTGACTACCGCATGAGTCAACACCAAGAGCGAGATGGATAGAGGCGAGCGCCAGCCGTGTCCAGCAGCAGTCCTGCGTCACAATTCGGGCCGAACGAATGGCTCGTCGAGGAGATGTACGAGCAGTTCCTCGCGGACCCGTCATCGGTAGACCCGGCGTGGCATGACTTCTTTGCCGACTACAAGCGTGCAGGCGGCAACGGCAGCGCCGCCACGGCCACCGCGGCCGGCACGACCACGACGACGACCACCAAGGTGACGCCGCCTGCCGCGGACAACGGCAAGACCGTCGCAGCGCCGAAGCCCGCCGCGGCGAAGCCCGCTGCCACGCTGCCGTCCACCGGCAAGCCCGCGCCGCAGCAGGCCGCGAAGGCCGCCCCGGTCACGCCGAGTGCGCAGCCCGAGCAGAAGCAGTTGCGTGGTGCCGCCGCCGCGATCGCGAAGAACATGGAGCTCTCGCTCACCGTTCCGACCGCGACCAGCGTGCGTGCCGTGCCCGCGAAGCTGCTGGCCGACAACCGCATCGTCATCAACAACCACCTGAAGCGGACGCGTGGCGGGAAGGTCTCCTTCACCCACGTCATCGGCTACGCGGTGGTGCGGGCGCTGCAGGCGTTCCCGAACATGAACCGGCACTTCGGCGAGGTGGACGGCAAGCCGTTCGTCATCACGCCGGAGCACGTCAACTTCGGTCTGGCGATCGACCTGCCCGGCAAGGACGGCAGCCGAACGCTCGTCGTCGCGTCGGTCAAGGGCTGCGAGAACATGACGTTCACGCAGTTCTGGCAGGCCTACGAGGACCTGATCCGGAAGGCTCGCGGTGGTTCGCTCACCGCCGACGACTTCTCGGGCACCACGATCTCGCTGACCAACCCCGGCACGATCGGCACGAACCACTCGGTGCCGCGGCTGCAGGCCGGTCAGGGCGCGATCATCGGTGTCGGCGCGATGGAGTACCCCGCGCACTTCCAGGGCACCAGCGAGCAGGCGCTCACCGACATGGGCGTCAGCAAGATCATCACGCTGACGAGCACCTACGACCACCGCATCATCCAGGGTGCGGAGTCCGGTGAGTTCCTCAAGCGCGTGCACCAGCTGCTGCTGGGCGAGGACGGCTTCTACGACGACATCTTCGCGTCGCTGCGGCTGCCGTACGAGCCGATCCGCTGGGTCGCCGACATCCCCGAGGGCGCTGTCGACAAGACGGCCCGCGTCATCGAGCTGATCGACGCGTTCCGCACCCGCGGCCACCTGATGGCCGACACGGACCCGCTCAACTACCGCCAGCGCAGCCACCAGGACCTCGACGTCCTGAGCCACGGCCTGACGCTGTGGGACCTCGACCGGGAGTTCCCGGTCGGCGGGTTCGCGGGCAAGGAGCGGATGAAGCTCCGCGACATCCTCGGTGTGCTGCGCAACTCGTACTGCCGCACGGTCGGCGTCGAGTACATGCACATCCTGGAGCCCGAAGAGCGCAAGTGGATCCAGGACCGCGTCGAGGTCCCGCACGAGAAGCCGCCGGCCACCGTGCAGAAGTACATCCTCAGCAAGCTGAACGCGGCTGAGGCGTTCGAGACGTTCCTGCAGACGAAGTACGTCGGCCAGAAGCGCTTCTCGCTCGAGGGTGGCGAGACCGTCATCCCGCTGCTCGACGCGGTGCTGGACAAGGCCGCCGAGCACGAGCTCGACGAGGTCGTCATCGCGATGCCGCACCGCGGCCGCCTGAACGTCCTCGCGAACATCGTCGGCAAGCCGATCTCGCAGATCTTCCGCGAGTTCGAGGGCAACCTCGACCCCGGCCAGGCGCACGGCTCCGGCGACGTGAAGTACCACCTCGGTGCCGAGGGCAAGTACTTCCGGATGTTCGGCGACGGCGAGACCAAGGTGTCGCTGACCGCGAACCCGTCGCACCTCGAGGCGGTCGACCCGGTGCTCGAGGGCATCGTGCGCGCCAAGCAGGACCTCATCGGCATCGGCGGCGACACCTTCCCGGTGCTGCCCGTCGCGATGCACGGTGACGCGGCCTTCGCCGGTCAGGGTGTCGTCGCCGAGACGCTGAACCTGGCGCTCGTGCGCGGCTACCGCACCGGTGGCACGGTCCACATCGTCGTGAACAACCAGGTCGGCTTCACCACCGCGCCGGAGCACTCGCGGTCGTCGAAGTACTCGACCGACGTCGCGAAGATGATCGGCTCGCCGATCTTCCACGTGAACGGTGACGATCCCGAGGCCTGCTACTGGGTCGCGAAGCTCGCTGTCGACTACCGCCAGCAGTTCCGCAAGGACGTCGTCATCGACATGGTCTGCTACCGCCGCCGCGGTCACAACGAGGGCGACGACCCCTCGATGACCCAGCCCGCGATGTACGACGTGATCGACCAGAAACGCTCGGTGCGCAAGACCTACACCGAGTCCCTGATCGGCCGCGGCGACATCACGGTCGAAGAGGCCGAGAAGGCGCTGCAGGACTTCTCCAGCCAGCTGGAGCACGTCTTCAACGAGGTCCGCGAGCTCGAGAAGCACCCGATCGTGGCGAGCCCGTCGGTCGAGTCCGAGCAGCAGATCCCGGCGAAGCTGCCGACCGGCATCTCGCGTGAGGTGCTGGAGCACATCGCCGACGCGCACGTGAACCTGCCGGAGGGCTTCACCCCGCACGCCCGCGTCAAGCCCGTGCTCGAGCGTCGCGCCAAGATGGCGCGCGAGGGCGGCATCGACTGGGCGTTCGCGGAGCTGCTCGCGCTCGGCTCGCTCGCGATCGAGGGCCGCAAGGTCCGTCTTGCCGGTCAGGACTCGCGCCGTGGCACGTTCGTGCAGCGCCACGCGACCCTGATCGACCGCAAGACCGGCGAGGAGTACACGCCGCTGCAGAACCTGTCGCCGGACCAGGGCAAGTTCATGGTCTACGACTCGGTGCTGTCGGAGTTCGCGGCGGTCGGCTTCGAGTACGGCTACTCGGTCGCGAACCCGCAGGCGCTGGTGCTGTGGGAGGCGCAGTTCGGCGACTTCGTCAACGGCGCGCAGCCGATCATCGACGAGTTCATCTCGTCCGGTGAGGCGAAGTGGGGTCAGCGTTCCGACGTCGTGATCCTGCTGCCGCACGGCCACGAGGGTCAGGGCCCCGACCACACGTCGGGCCGCATCGAGCGCTGGCTGCAGCTGTGTGCAGAGGGCTCGATGACCGTCGCGGTGCCGTCGACGCCGGCGAACTACTTCCACCTGCTGCGCCGCCACGCCCTCGACGGCGTCGACCGGCCGCTCGTGGTGTTCACGCCGAAGTCGATGCTGCGGCTCAAGGCCGCGGTCAGCGGGACTGACGAGTTCATCAACGACCGGTTCCAGTCGATCATCGACGACCCGACGATCAAGGACCCGAACGCGGTCACGAAGGTCCTGCTGTGCAGCGGCAAGATCTCCTACGAGCTCCACGCGGAGCGGGAGAAGCGCGCAACGGGCGACGTGGCGATCGTGCGCGTCGAGCAGCTGTACCCGGTTCCGGCCCGCAAGCTGACCGAGATGCTCGAGCGCTACCCGAACGCCAAGGACATCCGCTGGGTCCAGGAGGAGCCGGCGAACCAGGGCGCCTGGCCGTTCTACGGTCTCGCCCTGCCGGAGCTGCTGCCCGCGCACCTCTCCGGTGTCCGCCGCGTGTCCCGCCGCCCGATGGCCGCCCCGTCGGCCGGTTCGAGCAAGGTGCACGAGGTCGAGCAGCGCGAGATCATCAACCGCGCGTTCGACTAGTAGCTGGTGTCTGACGAACGAGCCGCCGAGGCCATCATGGCTCGGCGGCTCGTTTCTTGAGTTCTAGGAGCGGTTTCCCATGTACCACACCGATCGTGGCATCGAGGAGCTCGAGAAGCGGCGCGGCGAGGAGGAGGTCACCCTCGCGTGGCTCGCCGACAAGCTCCGGGCGTTCGTCGACGCCAACCCGGACTTCGAGACGGCCGTCGAGCGGTTCGCGACCTACCTGGCGCGCGACGACGAGGACGACTTCGAGGACTGAGCACGCGGTGACGGCGCGTCTGCAAGTACTACCAACCACGAGTCGGTAGTACTTGCAGACGTCGGGAATCCTTACCAGGCATAGGCCTCCGGGGCCGGCTTCGAACCGTTCGGAGCCGGTGCCGGGAACAGCTCGTCGAGCTTCTCCAGCATCTCCGCGTCCAGCTTCAACTCCGCCGCACGCAACGAGTTGTCGAGCTGCTCGACCGTGCGCGGCCCGATGATCGGCGCGGTGACGCCGTCCTGGTGCAGCAGCCACGCAAGGCCGACGTTGGCCGGGTCCTCGCCGAGTTCCGCGCAGAGCTTCTCGTAGGCGTCGATGACGTCGCGGTACTTCTCCAACGCGTCCGCGGAACGCCCAGAAGCACTACGAGATGCCGCCACCCTCACGCTGCTTGCGCAGGACGCCGCCGAGCAGGCCGCCGTGCAGCGGTGACCACGGGATGACGCCGAGGCCGTAGTGCCGAGCCGCGGGCAGGACCTCCAGCTCGACCCAGCGGGTCATCAGGTTGTAGATCGACTGCTCGGAGACCAGGCCGAGGAACCCGCGGGTGCGCGCGGCTTCCTGGGCCTGGGCGATGTGCCAGCCGGCGAAGTTCGACGAGCCGAAGTAGATGACCTTGCCCTGCTGGCGCAGCACGCTAGAACGCTTCCCAGATCTCGTCCCACGGCGTGTCCCGGTCGATGTGGTGCATCTGGTAGAGGTCGATGTAGTCGGTCTGCAGGCGCTTCAACGAAGCGTCGGCGGCGCGGCGGATGTTCAACGCCGACAGCTTGTCCTCGTTCGGCCAGTCGCCCATGCTGCCGTAGAGCTTGGTGGCCAGCACCGTCCTTTCGCGACGGCCGCCGCCCTGGCGAACCACCGGCCGATGATCTGCTCGGTGACGCCCTCGCCCTGCTTCCAGCCGTAGACGTTGGCCGTGTCGAAGAAGTTCAGGCCGTGCTCGTGGGCGCGGTCCATGATCGCGTGGCTGTCGGCCTCGGTCGTCTCCGGGCCGAAGTTCATCGTGCCGAGGCACAGGCGGGAGACGGACAGGCCGCTGCGGCCGAGGGGGGTGTAGTCCATGGACACCACACTGCCCCGCGCGGCGGCATGATGCCACGTGGAGTTGCTCCAGGTCGCCACAGATTTGACAGTATTGACGACAGAAGTTTCGAACCTGTTATTTCACCCACTTGTGGCGTTAGTTTCGTGGTGTTCCCCAGAACATTCCCTGCCAGGAGGAACACATGGCTCAACAATGGCGTCGGGCTGCCACCGCGGCAGTACTCGGCATCGCCGCCACGGCGATGTGGACGCCCACCGCGACCGCCGAGGAGAACGTGCTGCCAGGTGCGGGCACACAGGCGGTCGAAGGCAGTTACATCGTGGTCTTCAAGGACGGCGCGCGCACTCCTGCAAGTGCGCTCGCGTCCCGCTACCACGGCTCCGTCAAGCACACGTTCAGCACAGCGTTGCACGGGTTCTCGGTGACGGGCATGTCCGAGCAGCAGGCACGGCGGCTCGCGGCCGATCCCGCCGTCGACTTCGTCGAGCGCAACACCTTCGCGCAGATCCAGGCCACCCAGACCAACCCGACCTGGGGGCTCGACCGGATCGACCAGGCGAACCTGCCGCTGGACCGCAGGTACACCTACCCGAACACCGCGTCGAACGTGACGGCGTACGTTCTCGACACCGGAATCCGGAAAACGCACACCGAATTCGAGAATCGCGCGTCGGACGGCTACGACTTCATCGACAACGATTCCGTGGCGCAGGACTGCAACGGCCATGGAACGCACGTCGCCGGCACTGTCGCCGGTAAGACGTACGGCGTCGCGAAGCAGGCGAAGGTCGTCGGCGTGCGGGTGCTCGACTGCGGTGGCAGCGGCGCGTGGGACGGCATCATCCGCGCGATCGACTGGGTGACCCAGAACGGCACGAAACCCGCCGTCGTGAACATGAGCCTCGGTGGCAGCGGCACGAACAGTGCGCTGGAGAACGCGGTCAGGCGCTCGATCGGCGCCGGCTTCACGTACGTGCTCGCGGGCGGCAACAGCGGCCAGGACGCGTGCGGCTTCACCCCCGCCCGCACACCCGAGGCGATCACCGTCGGTGCGTCGGACCAGTCCGACAAGCGCTCGATCTACTCCGCGGGCTCGTCGAACTTCGGTTCGTGCCTGGACATCTGGGCGCCGGGCAGCTCGATCGTGTCCGCGTCGCACAACAGCAACTCGGGCACCGCGACGAAGGGCGGCACGTCGATGGCGTCACCGCACGTGGCAGGAGCGGCGGCGTTGGTGCTGAGCGCGAACCCGTCGGCCACTCCGGCCCAGGTGCGTTCCGCACTGGTCGGCGCGGCCACCCAGGGGAAGCTGACCGACATCAAAACCGGTTCGCCGAACCTGCTGCTGAAGATCTAGAACCTGCCGTCGGCGCCTCCCTGCGGCGACGACGGCCATCCTGAGCGCCCTGGACGCGCAGGCCGAATGCGGCTCGGCAGTGCGTCCGTTGATCAAGGGGGGCTCGTGCGGTGGGAGTGGGTCCTACTCCCACTCCCACCGCACTCCGTAAATGCCGGGTTTCTGGTTCCGCACATGGATGTGCGTGGACGCGGTCGTCCCGATCCAGAGGTCGTTGAGCGCGGTTTCGGGTTCCTGCAACGACGGCCGGTTGAACGCGTAGCACCGCGCGGGCACGGCGTCCGGGTGGAAGTCGATCTGCAGCACGTAGTCGCCGACCGGCCGCAAGAATCGTCGATCGCAGACCTCGCTGTCCGCGCCGGGTCTCATCCGCACCCGGTAGTCGACGAGAGCGGTCTCGCCCGCTCTGAGCATCCGGTCGAACAGGATCTCCGCGACGAGGAACCCGGTGGCGTCCTCGCTGCGCACCCGCCCGAGTCTGCACGGGGCGCCTGCCTCGATCGAGGCCACCCCGAGGTCCGTCTCGTCGGCGAGCTGGATGGCCAGGAACCGGTCGACCCCGTCCTCCAACGCCTGGATGACACCAGTGCAGTGCATCTCGACCTCCCGGCGCTCCGGCCCGATCACCTGCCGGTCCTTCACGCTCAGGTACGTCGACGCCGTCGGCGCCAGCCGGTCGATCCTCGCCATCACCTCGCCGAGGTCCGTGGCCCGCGAGTCCCACATGTCCTCAAGGGACATCGCCTGCCCGACCCACCGCCCACGGGGACGTTTGCCGCCGAGCCGGTCGGTGAGATGCCCTTCGGCGAGGTTGAGCAGCTCCTCCAGCGCAGTGACGACCTTCAGCGACTCGGGGCGTTCCGGTCTGCTGCGGCCGCGACGCCAGTAGCTCAGCGTCGAGAGGCTCACCTGCATGCCGCGCGCGGCCAGGTGGTGCTGGATGCGTTCCAGGCTGAGGCCGCTGTTGTCGACGGCCCTCGTCAACTCCTCCGCGAAGTCCACCACGGGGGCACCGTACGGCGGCTCCACCCTCCGCCAGTAGGCCCACACGGAGGGTTAGATCGATGAGGGGAGCTTTCATAGACGGGGTTTATGAAAGCTCCCCTCATCGAGAACTAGACGGCGCGTTCGCCGCGGCGCCAGACGGCGTGGGTCAGGGGAACACCGGGTCGGTACGCAAGGTGCGTGATGGACGGTGCGTCGAGAACGTGCAGGTCAGCGCGCGCACCGACGCGGATCACGCCGACGTCGTCCCGGCGCAGCGCCTGCGCACCGCCGAGCGTTGCCGCGCGGACGGCCTCCTCGACGCTCATGAACATCTGCAGCACCGCGGTGGTCACGCAGAACGCCATCGACGAGGTGTAGGAGGAGCCGGGGTTGCAGTTGCTGGCCAGCGCGACCGTCGCACCCGCGTCGAGCAGCGCGCGGGCCGGGGGCAGGGACTGACGCGTGGACAGATCGCACGCCGGCAGCAACGTGGCGACGGTGTCCGACGACGCCAGCGCGTCGATGTCCGAGGAGGACAGGTACGTGCAGTGGTCGACGGAGGCGGCGCCGAGCTCGACGGCGAGACGCACACCCGGACCTTCGCCGAGTTGGTTGCCGTGGACGCGCAGCCCCAGGCCCTTCTCCTTGGCCGCGGTCAGCACCGCCTTCGACTGGTCGTAGTCGAACGCGCCCTTCTCGCAGAACACGTCGGCCCAGCGCACGAGCGGCGCGACGGCGTCGAGCATCTCGCCGCGCACCAGGTCCACGTACTCGTCGGCGTCCGCACCCGGCGGGACCAGGTGGGCGCCCAGGAACGTGACCTCGTCGGCGTGCTCGGCGGCGATGCGGGCCGAGCGCACCTCGTCCGGAACGTTCAGGCCGTAGCCGGTCTTGGTCTCGACGAACGTCGTGCCCTGGCGGAGTGCCTCGGCGACGTGCCTGCGCACGACCTCGGAGAGTTCCGCGTCGGTGGCGGCGCGGGTCGCGCCCACGGTCACGGCGATGCCGCCCGCGGTGTACGGCTTGCCCGCCATGCGCGCACCGAACTCGGCGGTGCGGTCGCCCGCGAAGACCAGGTGGGTGTGGGAGTCGACCCAGCCGGGCAGCACCGCGCGGCCCTCGACGTCGACGCGCTCGTCGGCGGCGGGGGCGTTGTTCGCCGATCCCACCCAGGCGATCTCCGTGCCGTCGACGACGAGTGCGTCGCCCGCGGCCTCGCAGTTCGTGGTGAGTTCACCGATGCCGGTGATCAGCACGCTCATGCCCACAGCTCCTCGATCGCGTCCGCCAGCAGCCTGCCGACGTCTCCCAGAGTCTCGTGCACGCCGCCGGAGGCGACCACTCGGCCGTTCACCACGACCGTGTCCACATCGGACGCTGTCGCCGACATGAACACCTGCTGCGGCAACGAACCCGCGGTGCGCGGCGTGTGTTGATTGATCGCGACCAGGTCGCAGGGTGCGCCCGACCTCGATGCGCCCCGCGTCCCAGCCCAGTGCGGAGTGCCGCGTGGCCGTCCGGAGCAGTTCGAGCGGCGAGAAACGGCCGCGCTGACCGGTGCGCAGACGCTCGTTGTGCTCCAGCGCACGGGTTTCCAGCAGCGGGTCGATCACCGCGTGCTGGTCGCTGCCCAGCGACAGCGGGCTGCCCGCGTCGGCGAGTTCGCGGGCGGGGCCGATGCCGTCGGCGAGGTCCGCCTCGGTGGTCGGGCAGAAGCAGGCGCCGGTGCCGGATTCACCGAGCAACGCGATGTCCTCGGCGGTGAGGTGCGTCGCGTGCACGGCGGTGGTGCGCGGCGACAACGCGCTCGCTTCGGCGAGCAACGCGGTCGGTGTGAGCCCGTAGGCATCGAGGCAGGCCTCGTTCTCGGCGGGCTGCTCGGACAGGTGGATGTGCAGCGGCGCGTCCGGAAACGCTTGCGCCACAACCTGAAGTTCGTCGCGGGGAACGGCCCGGACGGAGTGGATCGCGGCGCCGACCCGCATCACGTCGTCGGGCTTCAGCTCGGAGACCCGTCTGGCCCACGCCTCGGCGGTGCCGTCGGAGAAGCGTTGCTGGACCTCGTTCAGCGGCTGGTCGATGCCGCCCGCGAGGTAGCAGGTGTCGAGGAGGGTCAGGCGGATGCCCGCGTCGGCGGCGGCCTCGCGCAGGGCGTGACCGAACTCGTTCGACCGGTCGTGCACGTAGTGGAACTCGCCGACCGTCGACACCCCGGCGAGCGCCATCTCGCCGTAGACCGCGCGGGCCAGGCGGTAGTACGACTGCGGCGTCAGCTTCGAGGCTAGCGCGTACATCCCTTCGCGCCACGTCCAGAACGTGCCGCCGCCATCGTGCGTCCGGCCTCTCAGCGCGCGGTGGAAGGCGTGCGAGTGGGCGTTCGCGAAGCCTGGCAGGACAACGCCGTGCAGGCGCCGCACGCCCAGCGGAATCGTGTCCACTGTGGAGATCGAGGCGATCTTGCCGCCCTCTACCCGGATCAGCACCCGTTCGGCGAGCCCGTCGGGCAGCCAGGCCCGCTCACACCAGAAGTTCACCAGACCTCCACGTCTCGACCGCACACGTACTTCGCGTTCACCGTCATCGTGGGCAGGCCCCACTTCGGCTGAGGCACCACGATCTTCTCGAAGGTCACGCCGTCGTCCGAGGTCTCCAGCTCACTCCCGAACTTGAGCACGACTCGGTTATGCCCTTGCGCGGCAACACAAGAGCGCCCGGCCAGCGTCACGCGCTCCCGCACGGGACCTCGTTCGGCGGACGGCGGCGTCTTGCGGGCCGAGTGGTGCAGGTACCTCACATCGCCGTCCTGGCTGCGGATCTCGACGACCAGGTCGCCGTCGATCCGCCAGCGGGGCACCAGCCGGGACGTGCCGATTCCGGGCGGGCCCGCCTGGCCACCTCGCGTGGAGTGCACGACGTACACGTCGCCGGGATCGCGGCGCGGCCACGACAGCAGCACGTCGTCGCCGACCTGACGGATCCTCAGCTCCGGTTCCCAGAGCACGAGATCCGGCACGCGCTGCGGATCGTCGTCGTTCTCCATGAACACCTCCGCGGACACGCCCTGGTCACCCCACTCCGCGACCACGGAGATGCTGTTCTCCCTGACCATCTCCGAAGGGAAGCTATAGGTGCCCTCCGGTGTCTGCTTGACGTACCTCGGCGTGCCGCAGGCACCGGCCGCCGCGCCGACGAGGCAGGACACCCCGCTGGTGGCGATCAGCGCGAGCCCTTCCGCCGCCGCCCACTGCCGAATTCCCACCGTCGCGCGTGGTGCTCCCGTGCCGGACGCGTGCATGACCCGGCCGTAGAGCGCGCCCTGCACGGGCGGCTCGACAGCCGGGGTCGTCGGCTCCGCGCCCTCGTAGCGCGGAGCCGGTGTCGTGCACGCGGCCAACGTCAACACCAGCAGGATCCCCCAGAACCGCATGGGCGGACCGTAGCGAGGATCTTCGTTTCGCGGGTCATGATCCGAGATGTTCGAGCGTCGCGGCCAGTGCCCTGACACCTTCGTCGACATCGGACTGCTCGGCGAACTCCTCCGGCGCGTGGCTCACACCGGTGGGGTTGCGCACGAACAGCATCGCCGTCGGCACGTGCGCCGCGAGGATGCCCGCGTCGTGCCCCGCGCCGGTCGGCAACGCCGGAACGCCGCCGAGCGCCTGCGCGATGTCGTCACGGAGGCCCGCGTCGAAGTACACCGTGTCGCCGTACGACTCCTCGGTGATCTTCAGCTCGCAGCCCTCCTCCTTGGCGGCGTTGTGGGCCGCCTCGGAGATCTCCGTGACCATCGCACGGGTGCGCGCGTCGTCGGTGTCCCGCGCGTCCAGCCAGACGTCCACAGTAGAGGCGATGACGTTGGTGCCGCCGGGGTTGGGGACGAGCCTTCCCACGGTGGCACGCCCGCCGTCCTTCGCCGCCTTGCGGGCGGCGAGAACGAGTTGCGATGCCGGGAGCATCGGGTCGCGGCGGTCCTCGATCAACGTGGCGCCGGCGTGGTTGCCCTCACCGGTGAAGGTGAAGCGCCACCGGCCGTGCGCGAGGATGCTGCTCGCGACGCCGACCGGGACCGTCAGGCCGCGGCCCTGCTCGACGTGCAGCTCGACGAACTGACCGATTCTCCTGAGGGTTCGCTGGTCGCGGCCGACGAGATCGGGGTTGTAGCCCGCCGACTTCATCGCCTCGGCCAGCGAGATGCCGTCAGGATCCCTGAGGCCCAACGCCTTCTCGGCCGAGATCGCGCCGGTCAGCAACCTGCTGCCGAGGCAGGCGACACCGAACCGGCCGCCCTCCTCCTCCGCGAAGACCGCGATGGCGAACGGGCGGTTCGGCTGGAATCCCTTGGACTGCAGGAGATCCACGGCCTGCAACGAGCTCGTGACGCCGAGCGGGCCGTCGAACGCACCGCCGCCGGGCACCGAGTCCAGGTGGCTGCCGGTGACGAGCGCGTTGTCGCCGCGCTCGCCCCACCACGCCCAGAGATTGCCGTTCTGGTCGGTTTCGACGTTGAGGCCGCGTTTCACGGCCTGTTCCACGAACCAGTGCCGGAGTTCGAGCTCCGGCTTGTCGTAGCCGTGGCGGGAGTAGCCGCCGCGCTTCGCGTCCCGGCCCACGTCGGCGATCTGCTGCAACATCACGCCACCACCGGCACGCTCGCGCAGGGGTCCCCTCCAGGGGGTCCCCCTATTTCAATTCTCCCAGCGAGGTCTGACAATTTTCAGCCCTCCATCGGGATGCGAACGCCCTTGTCCGAAGCCACCGACCTGGCCTCGTCATATCCGGCGTCCACGTGCCGGATGACGCCCATACCGGGGTCGTTGGTCAGCACCCGCTCGATCTTCTGCGCCGCCAGCTCGGTGCCGTCGGCGACCGTCACCTGACCGGCGTGGATCGAGCGGCCGATGCCCACGCCACCACCGTGGTGGATGGACACCCACGTCGCACCCGACGCCGTGTTGACCAGGGCGTTGAGCAGCGGCCAGTCGGCGATCGCGTCCGAACCGTCGGCCATCGCCTCGGTCTCGCGGTACGGCGAGGCCACCGAACCGCAGTCGAGGTGGTCGCGGCCGATCACGATGGGCGCGGACAGCTCGCCGGACGCCACCATCTCGTTGAACTTCAGGCCGGCCAGGTGCCGTTCGCCGTAGCCGAGCCAGCAGATGCGGGCGGGCAGGCCCTGGAACTCGACGCGCTCACCGGCCATCTTGATCCACCGGGCGAGCTGCTCGTTCTCCGGGAAGAGCTCCAGGATCGCGGCGTCGGTCTTGGCGATGTCGGCGGGATCACCGGACAGCGCGGCCCAGCGGAACGGGCCCTTGCCCTCGCAGAACAGCGGCCGGATGTACGCGGGCACGAAGCCGGGGAACGCGAACGCCCGGTCGTAGCCGCCCAGCTGAGCCTCGCCGCGGATCGAGTTGCCGTAGTCGAACACCTCGGCGCCGCGGTCCATGAACCCGACCATCGCCTCGACGTGGTCGGCCATCGACTTGCGCGCGCGGTCGGTGAACTCCTCCGGCTTCGCGGCGGCGTAGTCCTGCCAGTCCTCCAGCGCAACGCCCACCGGCAGGTACGCCAGCGGGTCGTGCGCCGAGGTCTGGTCGGTCACGATGTCGACCGCGATCTCGCGGCGCAGCAACTCGGGCAGGATCTCCGCCGCGTTGCCGACGACACCGACGGAAACGGCCTCACCGGCGGCCTTCGCGGCCAGCACCCGCTCGATGGCGGAGTCCAGGTCGGCGGCGACCTCGTCCAGGTAGCGGGTCTCGACGCGGCGCTGGGCGCGGTGCGGGTCGACCTCGATGCAGAGCGCGACGCCGTCGTTCATCGTGACGGCCAGCGGCTGCGCGCCACCCATGCCACCGAGCCCGGCCGTCACGGTGAGAGTGCCTTTCAGCGTCCCGTTGAAGCGCTTGGTGGCCACCGCGGCGAACGTCTCGAACGTGCCCTGCAGGATGCCCTGCGTGCCGATGTAGATCCACGAGCCCGCGGTCATCTGCCCGTACATGGTGAGGCCCTCGGCCTCCAGGCGGCGGAACTCGGGCCAGTTCGCCCAGTCCGGCACCAGGTTCGAGTTCGCGATCAGCACGCGCGGCGCCCACTCGTTCGTCCGCATCACGCCGACCGGACGGCCCGACTGCACCAGCAGCGTCTCGTCGGACTCCAGGTTCTTGAGCTCGCGGGTGATCGCGTCGAACGACGGCCAGTCACGCGCGGCCTTGCCCGTGCCGCCGTAGACGACGAGGTCCTCGGGGCGTTCGGCGACGTCCGGGTCGAGGTTGTTGTGGAACATCCGCAGCGCGGCTTCGGTCGACCAGCTCTTCGCGGTCAGTTCGGTGCCACGGTCAGCGCGCACAACCATTACAGAGCTCCACTTCGAATCAGGGCCTCGGCGGCAGCGATCTCGGGTGCGAGGTGGCGGTCCGGACCAGGACCGAGCACGGTCTCGCGCAACTTCGCCACGGCGGCGGCCGTCGCGGGGGCGGGCTTGAGCGGCGCGCGCAGGTCGAGTGCGCGCGCGGCGGTGAGCAGTTCGACGGCGAGCACGGTGGTCAGGCCGTCGATGCCCTTGCGCAGCTTGCGGGCCGCGGACCAGCCCATCGACACGTGGTCCTCCTGCATCGCGGAGGACGGGATCGAGTCGACGGAGGCAGGCACGGCCAGTCGCTTGAGCTCGGACACGATCGCCGCCTGGGTGTACTGGGCGATCATGTGGCCGGAGTCCACGCCGGGGTCGTCGGCGAGGAACGGCGGCAGGCCGTGCGAGCGCGACACGTCGAGCATGCGGTCGGTGCGGCGTTCGGCGATCGACGCCACGTCCGCGAGCGGGATGGCGAGGAAGTCGAGCACGTAGGCCACGGGAGCGCCGTGGAAGTTGCCGTTCGACTCGACCCGGCCGTCCGCGAGCACCACCGGGTTGTCGATGACGGACGAGAGCTCGCGGTCCGCCACGGTCGCGGCGTAGGCGACAGTGTCCCGTGCGGCGCCGTGCACCTGCGGCGAGCAGCGCAGCGAGTACGCGTCCTGCACTCGGGTGCAGTCCGGGCCGCGATGCGAGGCGACGATCTCGGAGTCGCGCAGGAACGCGAGCATCCGCGCGGCTGAGAGGTTCTGGCCGGGGTGCGGGCGCAGCGCGTGCAGCTCGGGCTCGAAGACCCGGTCGGTGCCGAGCAACGCCTCCACGCTCATCGCCGCGGTGAGGTCCGCGATGTCGAGCAGCCTGGTCAGGTCCGCGATCGCCAGCGACAGCATGCCGAGCATGCCGTCGGTGCCGTTGATCAGCGCGAGGCCTTCCTTCTCGGCCAGCTGCACCGGCTCGATGCCCGCGGCCTCGAGTGCCTCGGCCGCTGGAACGAGCTCGTCGGCCGCGTTGCGGACCATGCCCTCGCCCATCAACGCCAGCGCGCTCGCGCTCAGCGGCGCCAGGTCGCCGGAGCAGCCGAGCGAGCCGAACTCGTGCACCACCGGCGTGATGCCCGCGTTCAGCATCCCGGCCATCGCGTCCACAGTGGACAGCCGAACGCCGGTGTGCCCGGTCGCCAGGGTCCGCAGCCGCAGCAGCATCAACGCCCGCACGACCTCGCGCTCGACCGCGGGCCCGGAGCCCGCGGCGTGCGAGCGGATCAGCGAACGCTGCAGCTGGGCGCGGCGGTCCGGCGGGATGTGCCGGACGGCGAGCGCGCCGAACCCGGTCGAGACGCCGTAGGTGGGGCGTTCGGCCGTGGCGAGCTCGTCGATGTGGGCACGGGCGGATGTGACCGCCTCACGAGCCGCCTCGGTGATCGCCACCGGGGCGCCGTCGCGGGCGACGGCATGAACGTCCTCGAGGGTCAGCGGCTTCGGACCCAGCTCCACCGGTTGTCGCATGGACACATCACAGCGCTCCGGAGCCGACTCAGCGACCCCGGAGCGCCCGATGCTGTCTGGGACCCCAGACAGCTACTTCTTACGCACCCAGCTCGTATCGAGGTTCGGCACGAGCTCGACCTCGTTGACGGCCTTGACCAGCTCGTCGACCGGCCTGTCACCGGTCGCGACGATCCAGACGTTCCCGTCCTGCACCGCGACGTTCCCGTGCGCGAGGAAGCCCGGTTTGCCCCGGACGGTGAGCGGCGTCTGCGTTCCGTCGAACTGCGGCGTGCGCGGCGACACCTGTATGAGTGCCGGGTGCATGCTCATTCGCGCGAACCAGTCCTGCGGTCCGATGCCCCCCATCTCGCTCGCCGGTTTGTCGTCCAGGCGGAAAGCAGGCTGATACACGACCTTCGCGTCAGCCCGCACCGAGTCCGCCACGCGCAGAGCCGTTTCCCGCGCGTCACCGAATCCGCTCACGCTGACGACGAGCGTGTCCTGCGCCTTCCACTCGACCTCCGCGGCCTGGAGCTGCTCGATCACTTGGATGCGGCCCTTCAAACCACGGACGATGACCTCGTCGAAACCGGTCGTTTCCGCAACGCTCATGCCGCTGCTCACCCGGATGCTGGGGCCATCTCCGGCGGCGGCGGTCTCTGGTGCATCCGCCGGTACCCAGGTGCGAACGACCGAGCCGCCGTCCACGCCGCGGAAGCCCTCGACGAAACCCTCCGGCAACCAGTGCGGCTGGTACTTGAGCACAACGTCGCCTTTGCCCGGCATGAGCGCGGCGGCGGCGTCGCCACCGTTCGGCGGCGAGTACCGGTCGCTGGCGATGACGCCCGCGAAGATCAGGACGACGGCGGCGGCCATACCGACGGTGGCGATCATGAAGACGCTGCGGTTCCGCTTGCGCTTGCGTCGCAGCGCGTTCAGCGTCGGCCCTGGGTGTGGAGTCCGTTCGGCGAGTTTGCCGAGCGCCTCCTTGATCAGCTGTTCGGTGTCGTTCACGACAGGCCCTCCCCGAGCCGCAACCCGACACCTGCGGGCTCCGGCGTGTGATCCAGGCGGAGTGTGGCCAGCGCACGCGAGATGTGGCTGCGCACGGTTCCCTCGGCACAACCGAGCATCTGTGCGATCTCCGAGTCCTCGTAGTTCTCGTAGTAGCGGAGCACCACCGCGGCCCGCTGTTTGCGGGGCAGCCGCGCGATCCGCTGCAACATGGCTTCCCGCTCGTCGAAGTGGTGTGTCTTGTCCGCGACGGGCGGGGTGACGGACTCCAGCGTCGTCATGCACAGGGCGACGTCCTTGGCAGCCCTGCGTCTGCGCCACGAGAGGTACTCGTTGGTGACCATGCGCTTGACGTAGGCGTTGGGGAGGTCGACGGAACCGATCCGATCCCACTTCTGCTGTGCACGCAGCAGTACTTCCTGGACCACGTCCTGGGCCAGGTGTGGGTCGCACGTGAGCACGGTGGCGTAGCGCAGCAACGGGGTCACCTGTTCTGCCACGAAGTCATCGAAACTCGGTGTCAATCCCGACCCCCTTCAAAACCGTCACGCCACTCCAACGCACGTGTCGCCTGTTCTGTTGAGTGTGCACTGATGGAGGAACGGCGTGCGCTGCATCACGTGGGAAAATCACTGTTGTGGGCAGCAGCAGTGACGTTCCCGCGCTGCGGCGAGGACTCTCGGTCCTGCGGCTGCTGGCGGGCCGACCGGGGCCGGTCTCGGCCGCGTCGGTGGCGCGCGAGCTCAATCTGCCCAGGTCAACGACCTACCACCTGCTCTCGGAGCTCACCGAGGCAGGCTTCGCCACCCACTTCCCCGAGGAGAAGCGCTACGGCCTGGGCGTCGCGGCGTTCGAACTCGGCTCCGCCTACCTGCGCCACGACCCGCTGGAACGACTCGCCCGTCCGCTGCTGCGCAAGCTCGCCGAGCGGATGGAGAAGGTCGCTCATCTGGGTGTTCTCTACGGCGCCGAGGCCCTCTACCTGGTCCGCGAACAGCCGCGGCAACCGCAGACGATCGTGTCCGACGTGGGCGTCCGGCTCCCCGCACACCTGACGGCCTCGGGCCGCGCGATGCTCGCGCACGTGCCTCCAGCGCAGGTCAGGGCACTGTTCCCGTCCGTCGCCTCGTTCGTCGACCGGACCGGGCGGGGCCCGCACAACCTGCCTGCGTTGCGGCGGTTGTTGACGGTCGAGCGGCGGCAGGGGTGGGCGGTCGAGGACGGGTTCGTGACCGCGGGTTTCGCTTCGGTGGCGGCGCCGGTGTTCGACCACGGGGAACGGCCGATCGCGGCGATCACGCTGACGTTCCGGCACGTGTGCGACACGCCCTGCGGTCAGACGTGGCCTGAGCTGGCCAAAGAGGTTCGCAAGGCCGCTGACGACCTGACAAATCGCATTGGCGGACACGCCGCCCCGGCCTAAGTTGGGGCTCATGGGGGCAATCGAGGAGTTCGACTTCGAGCACGCGTCCGATCGGCGTGCGCTGTACGACCTCACCACGGCCTGCCACGAGCACGACGCACCCGCCGGCGTCGAGATGATTCCGTACGAGGGCTGGGTCACCGGACGTCAGCTCCCCCAGCTCGGCTTCGGCCCACCCCGCACGCTCGTATGGCGGGACGAGGGGCAGGTCATCGGCGCTGTGAACGTGCGGCAGTCCGCACAGGCGGAAAACGCCCACATCGTTCTGTACGGCATGGGCGTGCACCCCGGACACCGCCGCCGCGGCATCGGCAAGGCACTGCTGCGCGCCGCTTTGTCGTTGATGGACGGCAAGACGGTCATCGAGACCAGAGCGGTCTACCTCGGTTCCGGCGGGGAGCACTTCGCCACCGCGCTCGGCTTCCGCACCGCGATCACGTGGACCGTGCAGCGGCTGACCATCACCGAACTGCCTTCGGCGAGTGAGCCACCAACCGGGTACGAGCTGGTGCGCTGGACCGGCACGGTGCCCGATGAGCACCTCACGGCGTATCTGGCCGGGCTGAACGCCATGGTCGACGCGCCGTACGGCGACATGGCCGTCGACACGACGAACCACACCGTTGAGAGCGTGCGGAAGGACGGCGCGGACTTCCTCGGCGCGGGCGGCGACATCTGGGTCGTGTCAACCACTCGCTCGGCTATGTGGACAAGTACACGTACTCGACGGTCAACGCGCAGATCGCCGACCTGCGCCTGTGAACACCGCCGCGCTGGAGGCTTCGTGGGCACGACTTCGCACACACGCCGGAACCCGATCTGCGCGCGATGTACGACGTGCTGGCGGCGCGGGTGGTGGAGGCCTGGCCCGGTGCGGACAAGCCACCTTACGAACGCTGCATCGCCCGGTGGCAAGAACGAGACGAGCTCGGGTTCGAACCCCCACGGTTCGCGGTCGCGCGAGAGGACGGACAGATCGTCGGATACGTGCAGGCTCGGGTGTCCGAGGAGGCCGTGAACGCACACATCGCTTTGGTCACTGTCGTCGTGCTGCCGCACTACCGCCGCAGCGGCATCGGCACGGCTTTGTTGCGAACCGCGCCGTCGCTGACGAGCGGACGAACCGTCGCCGAGTCGTGGGGTGTGGTCAAGGGCAGTGCCGGCGAGCCCTTCGCAGCCGCCTCCGGATTCCGCACCGTGACCTCGATGACGATGCAACAGCTGGACGTCAACGTCCTACCGGAGGTCGGCGAGGTTCCTGCCGGCGACGACCTGGTCGCCTGGACAGGCCGGACGCCGGACGAGTTCGTCGGGAGGCTCACCGCAGGGCTCAACGCCATGGCGGACGCGCCGTTCGGTGACACCTCACTCGACTCCGGGGGCTACACGGTCGAGCGAGTACGACGAGAGGAGGCCGCTGTCCTCACGGCCGGAGGTGATCGGTGGGTCGTGCTCGTGCTGCAGGACGGCGAGATCGCGGGCCTCACCGTCATGGAACGGCACGCAGGCCAGCCCACGATGGGCGAGCAGCTGCACACCGTCGTGCTGCCTGCCCACCGCGGCAAAGGACTGGGCCGGCTGG
Source organism: uncultured Actinomycetota bacterium (assembly GCA_963766275.1). Taxonomy (GTDB): domain Bacteria; phylum Actinomycetota; class Actinomycetes; order Mycobacteriales; family Pseudonocardiaceae; genus Lentzea. The sequence goes on along the minus strand of CAVYAD010000032.1, from coordinate 22,858 downwards.
TGAAGGCGCGCATGATGCACGAGCTGACCGGTATCGAGGTCATCCGCACCCGCACCAGCAGCGAGAACGAACACATGCTCCGCGTGAACCACGCGCTGGGCTACACGGACCTCTACACCTATCTGGCGGTCCAGGCGAGAGTCGCCGACCTGCACCCGTGAAGACGATGAAGGGCGCTTTCATCCACCTGAGGTGGACAAAAGCGCCCTTCATCGAGCAACCGGTCAGAGGCCGACCGACGCCAGCCAGTCCTTCGCGACCTTGTCCGGCTCCGGCTTGTCCGGAGCGGCGAGCTTCGCGTTCAGCTCCAGCAGCGTCTTCGTGTCGAGCTTCTTCGAGATGGCGTTCAGGATCTCGCGGACCTGCTGCGACGCCTTCTTCTCGTTGATCAGCGGCAGCACGTTCTGCGCCGCGAAGACGCTCTTCGGGTCTTCCAGCACCACGAACTCGTTGGCCGTGATGGCGGTGTCGGTGGTGAACAGGTCAGCCGCCTGCACCGTGTTGTCCTTCAGGCCGGCGACGGTCACCGGGCCGCCGACGTCGAGCGCCTTGAAGGACTTGAACTCGCACTTGTACTTGTCCTTCAGGCCGGGCAGGCCGTCGGGGCGGGTCTGGAACTCAGGCGGGCCGCCGAAGACCAGGTCCTTGCAGTACGGCACGAGGTCGTCGATCGACTTGAGGCTGTACTGGGCGGCGATCTGCTTGGTGACGACGACCGCGTCCTTGTCCTCGGCCGACGACTTGTCCAGCACGACGAGGCCCTGCGGCAACGCCTTCTTGAGCGCCGTGTAGACCTCCTCGGAGGCGACCTCGGGCGCGGTCTTGTTGACGTGCTTGAGCAACACGCCGGAGTACTCGGGGATCAGGTCGATCGAGCCGTCCTGCACGCCCTTGAAGTACAGCTCGCGGTTGCCGATGTTGAGCTTCTTGGAGACCTTGACGCCCTTGCTGGACAAGGATTCCGCGTAGATCTCGGCGAGCAGGCGCGACTCCGGGAAGTTGCCGGAGCCCACCACGATGGTGTCCGTCGGGGCCGGGTTGTTGCCGCCTCCGTTGGACAGCGGGTCACCACCGCACGCCGACAGGAGCATGACCGCAGCTAGAGCCGTGGCGATGCGCTTCATTTGTTTCCTCCGGTTCCCACTGGACGCAGGCCTGGCGAGACCGTCAGCCGTTGCAGGCCGGCGAACGCCAGGTCGACGAGAACAGCAAGCAGTGCCACGAGCACCGCACCCGCGAGCATCTGCCCGAACTCCTGCAGGGCGAGGCCGTCGAAGACGAGCCTGCCGAGACCGCCGGCGCCGGTGTAGGCCGCGATGGTGGCCGTCGCGACCACCTGCAGCGCGGCGCCGCGAAATCCGCCGTAGATCAACGGAAGCGCGTTCGGGATCTCCACGTTGAGCAGAACTCCCGACTCGCGCATGCCGACGCCGCGTGCCGCGTCGACGGTGACCGGGTCGACCGCGCGGATGCCCGCGTACGAGCCCGCCATGATCGGCGGGATCGCGAGCAGCACCAACGCGACGTACACCGGGAAGTCGCCGAGGCCCGCCCACAGCACCACGAGGATCAGCACCGCGGTCGTCGGCAACGCGCGCAAAGCGTTCGAGAGCCCGACGATGAGGAACCCGCCCCGGCCGGTATGGCCGACGAACGCGCCGAGCGGGACCGCGATCAGCGCGGCGATCAGCAGCGTGCCGAACGTGTAGCCGGCGTGTTCCAGCAGCCGCACCGGGATTCCGGTGTCACCGCTCCAGTTCTTCGGGTCGAAGAGCCAGCCCATCCCCGGTCACCTCCCCACCCTTGCCCACGGCGTGAGCAGCCGTCCGGCGAGCAGCAGCAGACCGTCCGCGAGCACCGCCAGCACCACCGTGCCGATCAGGCCCGCGATGACCTTCTCGGTGTGGTCGTTCTGGTAGCCCTCGGTGAAGAGCTGGCCGTAGCCGCCGAGGCCGACGAGCGCGCCGACGCTCACCATGCTGATGTTCGACACGGTCGCGACGCGCAGGCCCGCGATCGTGACCGGCAACGCGAGCGGGAAGTCCACCGTGAGGAACCGGCGCAACGGCCGGAATCCCATGGCGTTCGCCGCCGCCGTGACGTGGCCGGGCACCGCCGCGAGCGCGTCGGCGACCGAACGGATCATCAGCGCGGCCGTGTAGATCACCAGCGGCACGATGACGTTGATCTCGTCGAGGATCTTCACGCCGAGCAGCACCGGGGTGATCACGATCAGCGCGATGGACGGGATCGTGAAAAGGATGTTGGCGAGCGGGAACAGCACCGCCCGCGCGGTCTGCGACCGGCTGGCGACCCACCCGAGCGGGATGGAGAGCACGAACCCGATCACCACCGGCACCAGCGCGAGCCGGACGTGAACCTCCGTGACTTCCCAGAACTTCTCCCAGTTCTCGAAAATCCAGTTCACTTCGGGACCTCACCCGCCGCGCGGGCCTTCGCGAGCGCCTGGATCACGTCGCCGGCCCGCACGACACCGATCACCGCGCCGTTGCCGTCGATCGTGACGCCGAGCGCGGACGGCGAGCTGAGCGCCGCGTCGAGCGCACCACGCAACGAGCTGCCGTCGTACAGGGAGCCACCCGAGATCAGGTTCTGCTCGCTGACCTCGACCTCACCGTCCACTCCGGACAGCCAGCCCTTCGGGCGGTTCTGCTCGTCGACGACGAGCGTCCAGTCGGCCACGGCGATCCTGTCGCCGAGCTTCGCGGTGGTGATGGGGTGCACCGGCACGTCGGCGTGCAGGAACGTCAGCGTGCGGTAGCCGCGGTCCCTGCCGACGAACGATGCCACGAAGTCGTCGGCGGGCGCGCTGAGCAGTTCCGTGGGCTTCGCGTACTGCGCCAGGTGACCGCCGGTCTGGAACACCGCGACCCGCTCGCCGAGCTTGAGCGCCTCGTCGATGTCGTGCGTGACGAACACGATCGTCTTGTCGAGTTCCGCTTGCAGGCGAAGGAGTTCGTTCTGCAGGTCCTCGCGCACGACCGGGTCGACCGCGCTGAACGGCTCGTCCATCAACAGCACCGGCGGGTCCGCCGCGAGCGCGCGGGCGACGCCGACACGTTGCTGCTGGCCACCGGAGAGCTGCGCCGGGTAGCGCTTGCCGAAGCTCGGGTCGAGCCCGACGATCTCCAGCAGCTCCGCGGCGCGCGTGCGGGCCTTTCGTCTGTCCCAACCGGACAGCAACGGCACCGTCGCGACGTTGTCCAGCACCGTGCGGTGCGGGAAAAGCCCCGCCTGCTGGATCACGTAGCCGATACCGCGGCGCAACGTCGGCGGGTCCACGGTGAGGACGTCCTTGCCGTCCACCAGAATCGTGCCGGACGTGGGGTCGATCATGCGGTTCACCATGCGCAGCGACGTCGTCTTGCCGCAGCCGGAGGGGCCGACGAACACCGTGATGGTGCCCGCCTCGACCGTGAGGTCGAGCTCGTCGACAGCGATGGTCCCGTCCTCGAACCGCTTGGTGACGGCCCGGAACTCGATCACCCGAAGATCCCTCCGGTCGTGACGACCACCCCGTTTGGGCCGCCCTGGATGTAGATCCCAAAGACCTTAACTCGTTCGGAGTACCCCGGCACAGCGTTCCACTATGTGACGGCCCGTATGGTTTAGCGTTTGTGACGATCGACCAGGTACGTGGCCTCCTTTCCGAGCACGGCGTGCACGCCCGCAAGCTCCGCGACGTGTTGTCGCTGCTCATCGAGGACTGGCATCCCTTGGCCGAGCTCGTACGCCTGCCCGCGGTGCCCCGCCGCACCGTGCAGGACCTGCTCAAGGCTCTCGGCGACGACGCTGAATCTTCAGGCGATCGTTACCGCATCGCGCCCGCCCGCACCTCCGAGTACCGCGCGGCTTTCGGTGTCACCGGCGTACGCGACCACACGGACGTGCTGCGGCAGATCCTGGTGGACATCGCCGACGTGCCCGCCCCGCTGTCCTCGTTGGACCATGTGCAGGCCACCGCCGAGACAGCGCTGAACCGGGCCGTCTGGCTCGACTCGACCTACGACCTGGCAGGCAAACGCTTGCTGTGCCTCGGCGACCACGACCTGACCTCACTGGCGGTCGCCGCGGTCAACCCCTCCGTGTCGATCACCGTCGTCGACCTCGACGAGCGGCTGCTCGAGTTCGTGGACGAGCGCGCGGCAGCACGCGGCCTGTCCGTGCGAACGTTGCACTGCGACATGCGTTTCGGCCTACCGTCGTCCGTCGCGGAGTCTTTCGATCTCGTCTTCTCCGACCCGCCCTACACGCCCGAGGGGATGGGGCTGTTCGCCGGCCGCGCGGTGGAGGCCTTGGCAGACGTGGCCGACGGCCGCGTGCTGCTCGCGTACGGATTCTCCGACCGGACGCCCGCGCTGGGTTTGAAGGTGCAGCAGGAACTGCAGAAGCTCGGGCTGGTGTTCGAGGCGATCCTGCCCGCGTTCCACCGGTTCGACGGCGCGCAGGCCATCGGTTCCGCCGCCGATCTGTACGTCTGCCGTCCGACCGGGCGGCGTTCGGTGTCGGGCGGGACGCGGATCTACACGCACGGCGCGCAGTCCGTGGAGTCGTCGGGACCTTCGAAGGAAGCGTTGGCTCAGCTGTCCGAGCTGGCGCCACGGCCTGAGTCCTCGCCGCCGCCGAAGCCACGTTCGGCCGGGTGGGCCGAGCCGGTGGGCAAGGGCGCGGCGTCGCTGGCCGTCGACCTGTCGGCGGATCCGGGTCCCTGGTTGCTGCGCACGCTGCTGGCTTCCTCGCCCGCGCGGCTGGCCTGCCTGGTGCCGAACAACCATCCGGCGGTGTCGTCCGCGGCCGGGCAGCAGGAGCTGCAGTCGTTGGTGCGGACACGGTTCTCGTTGAAGTTCCTGCGCAACAACCCTGATTCCAAGACGACGATCGTGGTGGCCGATCAGGTACTCGTCGGCTCGCTGTCGCTGGGTGAACGGGTGGTGCGCGAGGTGCTGATGAAGGCGCACGGCAAGCTCGCGAACGCGTGGCGGGAAGCGTTGATCAGCGGGTCTTCCGGGCTGCTGACGAAGAACCAGGCGCGGGAGATCGTCGACAACGCCGCGGTGTCGTCGGACGACCTGGAACTGCGGCTGATCGACCTGCCGAAGCACCGGATCGCGGCGCTGTTGCCGGAGATCGTGGCGAGTGCGGGGTACGTGGAGCGCCCCCGACAGTGACGTTGATGAGGGGAGCTTTCCCAAACCGTTCGGGAAAGCTCCCCTCATCAACTTTGTATCGGCGGGTGGCGGGCGGTTGGAAGCGAGTACGCGCTTATCCGGCCCGTGGGATGTGGAGCGGCCCGAGAGCCAGCACGGCGCGGAACTCCTTCGGTGGCACCGGCCGCGAGAACAACCACCCCTGATAGGCGTCGACCCCGACCCCACGCAGAACGTGGAACTGCGTAGCCGTCTCCACCCCCTCGGCCACGCACTTGCGCCCCATCGCCCGAGCCATGTCCACAACCGCACGGGCAACCGCGAAGTCGGACGAGTCGTTGCCGACCCCGGAAACGAACCGGCGGTCCACCTTGATGATCTGCGCGGGCAGATCCTTCAGGCGCGCCAACGACGAGTACCCGGTCCCGAAATCGTCGACCGCGAACTGGACACCGCGCTGCACAAGCTCGTCCATCGACTGCCGAACCCGCGACGGCAGGTCGACCAGAGCGGTCTCGACCAGCTCCAGCACCACCCGGTCCCACGGCACGCCGGACTCCAGGATCGCGTTCGACACGATGTCGACGAACTCCGGATCGCCCGGCACCAGGCCGGCCAGGTTCACCGCCACCGACACCGGACGGCCGTCGGGAGCAGGCCAGGTCGCGGCCTCACGCAAGGCGGTTCGCAGGACCCACCGGTCCAGCTCGCGCATCAGGTCGCCCTGCTCGGCCACCGGCAGGAACACGTCCGGCGGCAGCAGTCCGCGATCCGGATGCGGCCAGCGAACCAGGGCCTCGGCGGTGAGAACGGCACCGTCCACGCCGACGACCGGCTGGTAGTGCAACGTCAGGCCGTCATGCTGGATCGCGTCGCGCAGCTGGCCTTCCAGGTGCACCTGACGGTCGGCGGACGCGATCAACGCCGCGGATGCCAACGACACTCGGCCAGCGCCGTTGCGCTTCGCCTCGAACATCGCGGCGTCCGCGAAACGCAGCAGGTCCGCGCCGTTCGCGCGGGAGCCGTTCGGGACTGCGGCGCCGATCGAGGCCGAGACCCGGACCAGCTGGCCGTGCACGGGAACGGCGGTGCGCAACAGGGAGGCGACGCGGGTGGCGAGGGCGTCGACGCCGCCGACGGAGTCGATGTCCTCGCAGATGATCACGTACTCGTCGCCGGACAGGCGGGCGGCGGTGCAGCCGTCGGGCAGGCCGCCTTCCAACCGGCGGGCCAGGGCGACCAGTAGCTCGTCGCCTGCGTCGTGACCGAGGGAGTCGTTGACGCGCTTGAAGTTGTCGATGTCGCAGAAGAACACGGCGACCTTCGAGCGCTTGTCGCCGTCCAGCAGTTTGCCGAGCATGTCCTTCACCAGCGCGCGGTTCGGGAGGCCGGTCAGCTCGTCGTGGGTGGCCTGGTGGCGCAGGGCTTCCGCGGTCCGGCGGCGTTCGGTGATGTCCAGGAACACGATCAGCCAGAAGCGGCGGCCGTCGTCCTGCACGGACAGCGCGATGTGCAGCTCGCAGTACACCTTCTCGCCGTCGGGGCGGACCAGGATGCGCTGCGGGATCTTCTGCGTTCGTTCGGCGGCCCGCTGCAGGGCGGGTGAGGTGTCCTCGGGGTGGGTGAGCTGCTCGGCGGTCATGCCGCGGAGCTGCTCCAGCTCCATGCCGAGGAGGTCGCACAGCGCGTCGTTGGCGTCGACCAGGCGCTCACCCTCGTCGAAGAGGCCGATGCCGACCGGGGTCACGGAGACGAGGTCGGTGAAGCGTTGCGAGGAACGCTTCATGCGCGCTTCGGCGGCGCGTTGTTCGGTGATGTCCTGTGCGGTGCCGACGGCGAGCTGCCTGCCGTGGTTGTCGTGGACGATCACGCCGTGGCAGCGGAAGACGCGGGTCTGGCCGTCGGAGCGGACCACTCGGTGCTCGCACTGCACGGGCACCTCGTCCTGCGCGAGCTGGCGCCACAGGTCGTCGACCCAGCCGCGGTCTTCCGAGTGCACCAGGTCGAGGTAGGTCTCGTAGCGCGGAGCCACGTCCGAGGAGATGTCGTAGAGCTCGAGCAGCATGTCGGACCACACGACGTCGCCGGTCGCCGGGTTCCACTCCCACGTACCGAGGCGCGCGGCTTGCTGGGCGTCGGCCAGTCTTCGGCGGTCGTCGCGCATCTGGCGTTCCAGCGCACGGGCCTCGGTGACGTCCTGGATGGTGCCGTGGAAGCGCTCTATCCGGCCGGACGGTGAGATCTCCGCGCGGGCACGGCACATGTAGACGCGTTCGCCGAACTCGCTGCGGACCTCGACCTCGACGGGGTCGTTGTCGCGCGCGTGCAGCAGCTGGTGCCGCAGGTTCTTGACGACTTCCTTGTCGTCCGGGTGCACGCCGCTGAGCAGATCGTCGCCGGGGGTCATGCCCAGCTCGGCGAACATCTCCAGCAGCACCTCGCTGCGGTGCACGGCTCGGGTGCCCGCGTCATAGGCCCAGCTGCCGATGCGGGCGATGCGCTGCGCCTCAAGCAGGCGAGCGCTTTCCTGCGCGAGCTCGCTGGCCGCGCGCTTGGCCTCGGTGATGTCGCGGATGTAGCCGGTGATCTTGTCCAGCCGGCCGTCGCCGGCGACCTTCGCCTCGGCGACGCCGCGGATCCACCGCAGCTGGCCGTCCATGCGGACGATCCGGTACTCGATGTCGATCGGGTCGCCGGTGACCTCACGGTTCTGCCAGTACGAGGCGACCATCCCGTAGTCGTCGGGGTGCACCACGTCCAGCACAGCCTGCGCGCCCGGCACGACGGAACCGCGTTCCAGGCCGAGCAGTTCGTAGTGGGTGTCCGACCACACGGTCATGCCGGTGACCGGGTCGTACTCCCATGAGCCCAGCTCAGCGACCCGCTGCACCTCACGCAGCCTGCGCTGTTCGTCGCGCAACGCGTCCGCGGCGTGCGAAAGGTCGGAGACGTCGATCAGCAGCACGGCCTGCAGGCCGGTTCCCGGCACCGCGTGGCGTGCGACGCGCACCGGCAGATGGGTGCCGTCCGCACGCAAAAGCCGCAGGTCAGACTGGTTGCCGAGGAGCAGCTCGCCGAGCGGATGCCCGACCAGGTCGTCGGCTCCATGAGCGCCGGCGAGCTCCACGGCGGCAGGGTTCGCCTGCATCACGACACCCTTGGTGTCGACGAGTAACGAGGGTGTGTCGGGCAGGGTCAACCCATCGAGCGTCACCGGAGGCTTCGTCGCCGTCGGAGCTGTCGTCCGAGTTCGGCCGTTCACCACCGTCGCGCGTCCTACCCACTTGGGCACCGGCCCACCCTCTCCCGCATCCGCCGCCCGCGGCAATTCGGGTGGGCACGACAACGGCACCCGAACGGCGGCAAACACGAACCCTCTCCTCGGGTGAACACCCGAGGAGAGGGACGGTAGCGCTTCGGAGCGTTATCGCCCACCCCTGCACGGGTTAACGAAAAACCACGTTCGTGGTTCCGGTCTCCGTGTATTGCACAGGATTGGCAAAATGAACGCTCTGGATTCGGTTGGGATCAGGCGACACCGTCGGCTTTCGCGGCCAGCGCGACAGCCGCGGCGACCTCGGGACCCACCCGCGGGTCCAGTGCGGACGGAACGATCCGGTCCGGGCCCAGATCATCCTTGGCCACGGCCAGGATCGCGTCGGCGGCCGCGAGCTTCATGCCCTCGGTGATCCGGCGCGCACCCGCGTCGAGCGCCCCGCGGAAGATGCCGGGGAACGCGAGCACGTTGTTGATCTGGTTCGGGAAGTCGCTGCGGCCGGTCGCCACGATCGCGGCGTGCCGGGCGGCGACGTCCGGGTGCACCTCGGGGTCCGGGTTGGACAGTGCGAACACGATCGAGTCGTCCGCCATGCTCGCGATCAGGTCCTCAGACACCTTCGACGAGCTCACGCCGATGAACACGTCGGCGCCGCGCAGCGCCACGTCGATGCCGCCTTCGAGGTTGCCCCTGTTGGTGACCGCGGCGATCTCTTCCTTGACCGGGTTGAGGCCCGCGCGCCCCGTGCGGACGATGCCGCGCGAGTCGAGCAGCGTGATGTCACCGGCACCCGCGGCGAGAAGGATCTTGGCGATCGCGATGCCCGCGGCGCCCGCACCGGAGATGACCACCCGCTGGTCACCGATGTTCTTGCCGAGCACCGTGTTCGCACCGTTGAGCGCGGCGAGCGACACGACCGCCGTGCCGTGCTGGTCGTCGTGCATGACCGGGCAGTCGAGCGCCTCGATCAGCTTCTGCTCCAGCTCGAAGCATCGCGGCGCGGAGACGTCCTCGAGGTTGACCGCACCGAACGACGGGCGCAGCCGGACCAGCGTCTCCACGATCTCGTCCACGTCCGTCGTGTTCAGCACGAGCGGGATGGAGTCGAGGCCGCCGAACGTCTTGAACAGCGCGGACTTGCCCTCCATGACGGGCAGCGACGCGCTGGGACCGATGTCGCCGAGACCGAGCACCGCGGTGCCGTCGCTGACGACGACCACCAGCCGATGCGCCCAGGTGTACTTCGCGGCCAGGCTCGGGTCCTCCGCGATGGCCTTGCTCACCCGCGCGACGCCGGGCGTGTAGGCGATGGACAGCGCTTTCGGGTCAGCCAGCGAGGCGGTCGCACCCACCTCGAGCTTCCCGCCCACGTGCGCGTTGAAGATCTCCTCATCCGTGAGCTTCGTCGGATCGGAGTTCTCGATGCGGGCTTCGTTCACTGCTGTCACGGGGTCCCTCCTGCGGTGCGGGCGGCGTAGTAGCCCCAACGGGCTCATCACCAAACGGCGCACCGGCCCAGCGTTGTCACGCCGGGTGCACGGGGCCTGGAAACTCGGTCGAAGTTCTCCGACGAGTTGCGTCAGAGAACCGCCCGAGTGCTGCGGGTGACGGGAAGTGTGACAGGGTCCGCCGATACTGTCTGCGGCGGGGATCACACTTTTTCCGCAGGTCAGAGGGCATGTAGCAAGACGTCCGTCCGGTTTTCTGCACCGACCGGTCGGTTTATGCAGGCAGGAAGCACCCGATCGGTCAAGAACGCGTGACGCCTTAGAGTGACGGCATGCAGGCGAGTTCGCTGAAAATTGACGGCGCGTTCGAGTTCACTCCTCGGACATTTCCCGACGACCGCGGGGTGTTCGTCTCGCCGTACCAGGAGGCCGCCTTCATCGACGCGGTCGGCTACCCGTTGAAGGTCGCCCAGACGAACCACAGCGTCTCGCGCGCAGGCACGATCCGCGGCATCCACTACGCGGATGTCCCGCCCTCCCAGGCGAAGTACGTCTTCTGCCCGCGCGGCTCGTTCATCGACGTGGTCGTCGACATCCGCGTCGGCTCGCCCACGTTCGGCCAGTGGGACGCCGTTCTGGTCAACGCGGAGAAATGCAACGCCGTCTACGTGGCCGAGGGCATCGGGCACGCCATGATCGCGTTGGAAGACGACACGACCATGAACTACCTGTGCTCCACGCCATACAACCCGACCGGCGAGCACGGCCTCACGCCGCTCGACCCGGCGCTGGACCTGCCGTGGCCGCGCGAGCTCGAGTTCCAGCTCTCACCCAAGGACATCGAGGCGCCGACCCTGGCCCAGGCCTACGAAGCCGGCATCCTGCCGCGCTACGAGGACTGCCTCGCCCTGTACGCCTCGCTCAAAGCCTGATCTTCGGCTTCGGCCACAACCGCGCCCTGACGACCCCGAGCACCTCGGCCGGCCCGAGCTGCTCGGAGTCGGTGCTGCCGAACGGGTTGTCGCCCTTCACGAACCAGCCGCCGTCCACCTCGTGGGAGGCGCGTTTCACCGACAGCTGATCGGGTCTGCTCGCCCACCGCACCAGCACGACGTCGTTCGGCCTGGGCTTCACACCCCACCTGACCAGCACGATGTCATCGTTCCTCAGCGCGGGCACCATCGACGGACCCTTGATCAGCACGGTCGAGAGGCGCGGTGTCAACGATCACCACCTGGGGTAGTCGGAGTAGGGTCCACCATGTCGGAGCATCCACTGTCAGCACCATTCTTTGGAGGAACGATGCGACTCGTGTCGCGCATTCTCCGCCCGCGCCTCGAGGCAACCGCGCACTGCGACCTGCCCTGCGGCGTGTACGACCCGGCGCAGGCCCGCATCGAGGCCGAGTCGATCAAGGCGGTCCAGGAGAAGTACCAGGCGAACGAGGACCCGGAGTTCCGGGAGCGCGCCGTTCTGATCAAGGAACAGCGCAGCGAGCTCGTCAAGCACCACCTGTGGGTGCTGTGGACGGACTACTTCAAGCCGCCGCACTTCGAGAAGTACCCCGAGCTGCACGACCTCTTCAACCGCGCCACCAAGGCCGCGGGTGCGGGCGGCACCAAGGGTTCGATGGACCCCGCGTCCGGCCAGTCGCTGCTGGACCTGATCGCGCAGATCGACAAGATTTTCTGGGAGACCAAGCAGGGCTGAGCCCTTCCTGGCCGCATGCGAACGGCGCCGCTCCCCTGGGCAGGGAAGCGGCGCCGTTCGCGTTCTCAAGGCATCAGGCGGCGTCAGTCACCTTCCCCGTCACCTCGAACCTGAGACCGGTCTGGAACTCCTCGAACGCCACCCGAATCTGCTCCTCAGGCTCCGTCACGCTGTCAGTCACCGTCGGCACCTCGTACTCGGCATTGAGCGCACCCGGCGCCAGGTACACGAACGGGCTGAGCCGGGTCGACGACAGCGGCCGTGACGGCTCCGGTTGCTGGCCGGTGTTGTCGGTGAACCACGTCGGATCGACGTCCGTCGTGGACAGCTCCGGCGCGCCCGCGGGAACCAGCAGCCGACCGCCCAGGTACAGGGGCGAGTCCGCCGCCGCGGACAGCGTGGCCTTCCAGACGAGCTTGCCGCCCTCGGTCGCCTGAGCGGTGGCCGGGGTGACGGAGAGGGTCGGCATCGGGTCGTCGTTCTTCACCCGCACGCCGCCGACGGCGTTGCCCGCCACGACGTTGTGGATCGCCTGCACCGCGACGGGGAACAGGTGGTCGACGCTCCAGCGGGTGTTGCCGGTGACGGTCAGCGGGACGTCGACGCGGTGTTCGCCCGGTTTGAGCGTGACCAGGCGGGTGGTGATGGGCTGGCCCTGGCCGCCGCTGCCGTAGTAGAGGCGGACGGTGCGGTTGCCGGCACCGGTGGCGTTGACCGAGATGTTGACGGTCTGGGTGCCGGAGTCGCCCTCGGCCACCTCGGTCACGGCGGCGTCGACGCGGGGCAGTGCGACCGGCAGCACCGGGGGCAGGCCGCGGTCCCAGCCGTGGGCGTCGATGAGCCACGCCTGGCCGGACTCGGTTTCCGGCACCAGTTCCAGCGCGGCGATGCGGCCGACACCGGACGGGAGCGGGACGCGGACCTCCTGCGCCCACACGGCACTCATCCACTGGCTGACGGCGGGCAGGCCCGTCACCGAGACCGAACCCAGCGACCGCTTGTGTCCATTTTGGTCGGTCACGGAGACGCCGAAGCGGGTCGCCGGGGCGTTCGACGGGACGGCGAGGCGCAGTGCGAGCTCACGGGAGCCGTTCAACGACACGGGCTGCTCGGGGCGCACCACGGCTGCCTGACCGGCCGCGGACCACTTCAGCGACACCGCGAGGCGTTCGGGCTGCTCCGGAGCGCCGCGCATCCCGACGAAGTGCGGCGACAGGCCCGCTGGCGACGGCTCGGGGAGGCATCGCGCGGCCGCGTCCTGCGTGATCTGGGAGCAGACCTTCGCGCTGCCGGAGGCCAGGGTTGCGGCGGAGGGCACGACGAACGGCTTGCGGTCGGCGCCGACGGCGTGGGCGAGCACGCGAGCCGGGCCCGCGGACGGGGCGCGGACGCCCGAGCCGTCGAGCAACGGCAGCACCGAGGCGTCACGGCCGAGGAACAGGCGGGTGGACGCCGCGATGTAGGTGGCGCCCATGGCCTGCTGCTGGTCCGCGGTCAGCCGGCTCGGCTTGCCCGGCGCGCACACGGCGTCGTTCGGGTCGTACCAGTCGTCGAACGCGGGAGCCTCGGCCTGGCCGGGCGTCCATTCGCTGTTGTAGTAGTTGTGGTTCGCGCCGACCACGTACAGCGCGCTGTGCAGTGCGGCACCACGGCTGACGCCACGGGTCTGGTCGACGAAGATCTGGCCCTGCAGGTCCGACACGTCACCGTCGCAACCCGGCAGGAACGTCACCGACGGCACGTCGGGCTGCGGGTTGTGCGCGAAGATCGTGGGGCCGATCAGCACATCGCCCTTGATGGACCAGCGCACCGGGCCGTTGAACCCGGTGTCGCCGGGCGGCGGGGTGATGCTGTCCGTCGCGGCGCGGTTGACGCCCTCGCCACCGCGGGAGTGGCCGACGAGCAGCACCTTCGACATGTCGGCAGGTGCGGATTTGACGACGGCGGGCGCGTTGCCGTGGCCCGAGGACCAGTCCGCCCACTTCGCCAGGTGGTGGCGCACGAGCGAGGAACGCCCCTGCGCACCGGCGTCGGCGATCCGTCCGTCCTGGCCGTTGATGCCGTTCGCGGAGATCGACACTGTCACGTAGCCCTGCGAGGCGAGCAGTTCCTGCGCCTTCAGGTAACCGCGGTGACTCGGCACCGGGGTCATGTCCGCCGCGCACGGCCAGTCGATGGTGATCCGGTTCGGGTCGGTCTTGCTGAAACAGGTGAAGTGCCTGCCGTGCAGGAACAGCACCAGCGGCCGCTTGCCGGGCGCACCCTTGGGCGCGACGACGACGGCGTCCATCTCGATGGGCTGCGCGTATCCGGGGAACCGGACCGGGTCGAGCACGTACTCACCCTTGGTCGTGCCGAACGGGCCGGGCTTGCCGGGGTCGACCGCCGCTTCCGGCAGCAACGCGGGCAGCTCCGGCGCGGTGAGGCTCGCCGGTGGCGCGGGCTGCGTCACGTCGAGCCGTCTGCCGGCCGAACGCACCTGGAGCGCGGCGGGGTTCTTCGGCGCGGCCGTCAACGTGAAGCTGCGCATGTCGGCCGACTCCTGGGCGCGGCCGAGCAACGTGTCGCCCTCCCAGAACTCGACACCGGCGTCCGACACCGGAATCGTTCTGGGCGCGGTCCAGTGGATCACGTCGCCTGCGACGGTCCAACCTGGAGTCTGCGTGGTGGGAGCGGCCGACGCGGGCAGGGCCGGTACGACCGTGGCGAGCAGGACAGGTATCAATAGCGCGACTATTCGACGCATATGTGGATCCCCCTCGAAAAGGACTCCACTCCGTTCTAGCCACGCCCACCGCACGCAGCACCCGTGATGGCCGCAAACCACCAATCAAAACAACAAACAGCCGATTAGCCTGAGCCATTCAGAGCATCTGAATCGCATGTGGACGAACTGGTGAACGTCCCGATCGCGCCTAGTGGTCACGCTCTCTCTCGTCGGCTTCACGCTCGTTCTGGCGCAACTTGTTCCACGTCGAGGTCAGGTCCGCCCGGATGCGCGCGATGCGAACCCCGAAGGCTTCGCGGATCTCCTGGGCATCGACCTCGTCGGGTGCGCCGTGGTCGTGGGGCTCGGCGGTCATGGCGAGCGGGGTACCTCTCAGGGGCACTCCCCCAAACGTGGTCCCCGTCACTCCCTAGGATCGAACAGGTGAGCACCCACCTCTACCTGCTGCGCCACGGCCAGACCGAGTGGTCCGAGAGCGGCAGGCACACGGGACGCACCGACATCGAGCTGACGCCGGAAGGCGAGCAGCAGGCACGCAGGGCGGGCGCCACGCTCGCCCGGTTGCGGGCCACTGACCAGGCGCCGGCACTTGTGCTGACGAGCCCTCGCCGGCGGGCGACGAGAACCGCCGAGCTGGCCGGGCTGGAGATCAGCGCGACGACCGAGGACCTTGCCGAGTGGGACTACGGCGACTACGAGGGCATCACGACGCCGCAGATTCGCGAGCGCGTGCCGGGGTGGACGGTATGGACGCACCCGAACCCGAACGGCGAGTCGCACGCGGACGTGGAGCAGCGGGCCCGCAAGGTGCTCGGCGAGGTGCGGAAGATCCTGCCCGGCGGCGACGTGGTGCTGGTCGGGCACGGGCACTTCAGCCGGGTGCTGATCGCCGCGTGGCTGGGACTGGCGCCCGACCAGGGGGTCCACTTCGGACTCGACCCGGCCGGCACCTGTCAGCTGGGCGACGAGCGGGGCGACCCGCAGGTGCGCAGGCTCAACGTCCCAGCATGGGAGGTCTGATGATCCGGCGAGTGGAACCGCGTGACGTCGACGCGGTGGTGAAGCTGGTGCACGAGCTGGCGTTGTACGAACGGGCGCCGGAGCAGTGCCACCTGACGTCGGAACAGTTGCGGACCGCGCTCTTCGGCGAGCACCCGGCGCTCTTCGGCCATGTAGCCGAAGTGGACGGTCAGATCGTCGGGATGGCGTTGTGGTTCCTCAACTTCTCGACGTGGGACGGCGTGCACGGCATCTACCTCGAAGACCTCTACGTCACGCCGGAGCAGCGCGGCAACGGGCTCGGGAAGCAACTCCTGGAAACACTTGCGCAGGAGTGCATTGCCAAGGGATACACCCGATTGCAGTGGTGGGTGCTGAACTGGAACGAGCCGAGCATCGGCTTCTACAAGTCCCTCGGCGCGATTCCGATGGACGAGTGGACGGTCATGCGCGTCGCGGACGAGGCCCTGGCCAAGCTCGGCTCTTCACTCTGAAGGTTGACGGAAGGTCTCGAAAAGCTCACGAATCGGGAATTCCACTCAGGACGGGTCCACGGTGCTGGCAGCGTCCCCGCTCGCCGATCCCCCGGCAGCAACACTGACAGTCTGGAAGGACTCGAACGACCATGCCCACTGACACCACCGCCGTGGACACCGGCTTCAGCGCCGGCTCCCTCATTCCCAGCCTCGTCATCGCGGCGCTGATCATCGCCGGCATGTGGGCTGCGTTCTCGAAGGCGGGCAAGCCCGGCTGGGCCGCCATCGTCCCGTTCTACAACATGTACGTCTGGCTGAAGGTCGCCGGCCGTCCGGGCTGGTGGTTCATCCTGCTGCTGATCCCCGTCGTGAACTTCGTCATCGGGATCATCGTCTCCATCGACTTCGCGAAGAAGTTCGGCAAGGGCGGGGCCTTCGGCTTCTTCATGCTGTTCATCCTCGGCTTCATCGGCTACCCGCTGCTCGGCTTCGGCAGTGCCCAGTACCAGGGCGCGACCGCGGGCCAGCAGGGCGCATACGCGGGCTGAAAAGCCTGAGCAAGACCGAGGCCGAGCCAGAAGTCACCCCTGTACTTCAGGCTCGGCCTTCACTATGGTCAGAAATGAAACCGTTTTCAGAACGTTTCAGACGCCGAGTTGCCGCCGCCCTCGACGCACGACGAGGAAGGACCTCTCAACGATGAGGCGTCGACTGACCGGCGCGCTCGTCGCGCTAGCGGTGGTCGTGGCACCGGTGGGCGTGGCGAATGCGGCCAGCTTCAACGTCAAGGACTACGGGGCCAAGGGCGACGGCAAGGCGATCGACTCGGTCGCCATCGACAAGGCCATCGCGGCCGCATCCGCGGCGAACGGCGGCATCGTCGAGATCCCGCCCGGCACGTACCTGTCGCGCTCGATCCACCTGAAGAGCAACGTCACCATCAACATCCAGCAGGGTGCGCGGATCGTGGCGTCCGGCAGCGGCATCGACGCGCCGGAACCGAACCCGACCTATCGCAAGTACCAGGACTTCGGGCACAGCCACTTCCGCAACGCGCTGCTGTGGGGCGAGAACGTCGAGAACATCAACTTCACCGGCAAGGGCGTGATCGACGGCGCCAACAAGCTGGAGACCGGTGAGAACATCCCGGCGGGCAAGGGCGACAAGATGCTGTCGCTCAAGTTCTGCAAGAACGTCAACATCACCGACGTGACGTTCCGGGAAGCCGGCCACTTCGCGATCATCGTCAACGGCTGCAACGGGATGAAGCTCGACCGCATCGTCGTCGACAGCCCGGACGACCGTGACGGCATCAACTTCATCAACAGCTCCAACGTCGAGCTGTCGAACTCCACGATCGTCGCCAGCGACGACGCGGTGGCGTTCAAGAGCGACTACGCGACCGGCAAGACGTTCCTGAGCGAGAACAACATCGTCCGGGACTCGACGATCCAGTCGACCGAGAACAACGCCATCCAGTTCGGCTCGGAGACCTGCGGCAGCTTCAAGAACATCCAGTTCCGCAACCTCAAGGTCACCGGCGCCTCGAAGGCGGGGCTCGGCATGGTGTCGATGGACGGCGCGGTCATCGAGGACGTCGTCTACGACAACATCCAGCTGACCAAGACCGCCTCGCCGATCTTCATCCACATCGGCAAGCGCGGCCGCTGCCCGAACTCGCCGCCCGCCGGCAAGATCCGCAACATCACCTACCGGAACATCACCGGCACGAACCTGACCGCGCCGCGCGACATCCCCGGCGACCCGGAGTACGCGTCGACCATCTCCGGCCGGTCCGACTCGAAGATCACGAACCTGACCTTCGAGAACGTGAAGCTGACCGTGCCCGGCGGCCACGGCGAGGGCGACTCCTCGAAGAGCCCGCCGGAGGTCTCCGGCGAGTACCCGCCGCGCATCTTCGGCGTGCGGCCGGCGTTCGGCTTCTGGATCCGCAACGCGACGGACGTGAAGTTCGTCAACAGCACCATCGAGTTCGACAAGAACGACGGGCGTCCGGCGTTCACCACCGACAGCGTCACGGGCGTCTCGCTCAACGGCGTGAAGGTGGAGCGCAGCACCGGCGCGAACGACCTGCAGTGGCGCAAGAGCAGCGGCACGTCGGTCACCAACAGCACGACGACGTCCGGCCAAACCCTGCGAGCCAAGACCAGCTAGCCCATTCGGGTTTGGAGCGAAAAGCACGTTCTGTACGGCCCATTCGTACGAACGTGCTTTTCGCTCAGTTCAGTAGACGATGCCGACGGCGCCGTAGGTGGAGGCTTCCGCGGCGGCCGAGGTACCCGGCAGCCGCCGTCCGCCCTCCAGTGGGCGGCGAGCACGAGGCCCGGCTCCAGCAGCTTCAGGCCGCAGACGAACTCCTCCACGTCCTGCTTCGACCGCGGGACCAGCAAGCCGTCCATCCTGGCGGACAGCGAGACCAGGTTGTCGACGAGCTCCGGCTCGACGTCCTTCGTCAGGTGGGTCAACGCCAGGATGCTGCCCTCACACAACGCGGCCCGGTAGCGCGCCACGACACCGGCGGGCTCGTCGTGGATGTACGGGAGGATGCCGACCATCAGCACGGCGGTCGGCTTGGTCAAGTCGATGAGCCTGCGCGTCTCGGGGTCTCGCAGCACGGCGCCCACATCGCAGAGTCGGCCTGCACGATGGCGGCGTTGAGGTTCTCCCGGAGCATGGTGCGGGAGTGGGCGACGGTCACCGGGTCGTGGTCCACGTAGACGACATGACACGACGGGTCGAGCGCCTGGGCGACCTCGTGGACGTTGCCCGCGGTCGGGATGCCACTGCCGAGGTCGAGGAACTGTGCGATGCCCAGCTCCTCGATGCAGAGCCGGACGACGCGGCGCGAGAACGACCTGATCGTGCGGGCCATCTCGGCGACCGGGAACTGTTTGATGCTCTCCTCGGCCACGGCGCGGTCAACCGCGAAGTTGTGTGCGCCACCGAGGTAGTAGTCGAACAGCCGAGCCACATTTGGGCGTTCGGAATCGCCGTTTGTCGTCACCCGCTTCGGGCCGTCCTGCACTGCGCACCTCACCCTGCTCCCGAGCGGCGCGAACGCTGGCAGCACGGTAACTGGCTACTCCGTTCGTGTCCATCCACCATTCGTGGTCACGTAGGGTGATGGCCCCCCGGCCAGGAGCCGAGGGCCATCGCCGCGCAGGAGTCTACCCTTCGCTGGTCAATCAGGTGTCACACGCCGGCGTACTGCCGGATCCAGCTGCGGTAGCCGGTGTTGTTGATGTTCGTGTAGTTCGAGACGCCTCGAACGGTCCGAAGTGGACGCCACGCCGACCTGGCGGCCGTCGGCGAACATCGGGCCGCCGGAGTCCCCACCAGCGGCGATGCCGTCGAGAGTGCGACGCACGCTGATGGCCTGGCCACCGCGGTAGTCACGACCGTTGATGGTCGTGACGCGGGTGTCCGCGACCTTCAGGTAGCGGGACTGGCAGTTGATCTCCGGCTGGTTGGTGCAGGTGGCGCCCCAGCCGTAGAGCTTGACGGTCTTTTTCGTTGACCCGAGACCCAGTCGAGCCGAGCGGGGAGAACGGCGCGGACGTCGACGTGCTGACCCGCACGAGCGCCAGGTCGGCCGACGGGTGCTTGATGATCTGGTTACCGGTCACCAGCTGGCCGCCGGAGGTCTGGTCCAGGCTGCCCGCGCGGAACGTGTACGTGCCGTTGCCGGCCACGCAGTGCTCCGCCGTCAGGATCCACGTGAGGAGCGATCTTCGTGGCGGAGCAGTTCTCCCGCCCGTTGAAGAACAGGCGCGCCGCGTAGGGGAAGTTCTGGGCGTAGCTGCCGCCGATGATCATCGGCGACATGTTCGGGTCCTCGGGCGCTGCCGAAGCCGTCACGGGGGCGAGGGAGAGCGCCGCCAGGAGGGCGCCCGCGATCGCAGTCAAAACACGCATGGTTGGTCACCTCGTGAGTGCAGGGAGTGGTTAAGCAACCACGCACAGCTTCACCCGGTCGTGTGACCGTGACCACCCTCCGTTAGTCGGCTTTGTCACCTTCGTTCACATCGGCCGGGTTCGGCGAGTCCGCCGAGTCGTAGCCCCGCGCCCAGCGGCGGCCGTCGTTGGTGAACAGGAACACGAGCACGACGACGCGGTTGATTGCCACCAAGCGAACCGAGCAACTGCTGCTCCGACGGCCCGTACGCGTACCAGGCACAACCGAGCAAAAGCAGCTGCGTGACGATCACCGGCGTGCGGGCACCGTGCTCGCCGCGGAACAACAGGACCGAGGCGATGATCGCCCCGCCGAACCAGATCACCAGCACACCGGCGGCGCCGAGGATCGGACCCGTCGGGGTCGCTCCCCCGATCACGCGGACGGCGAGGGCGACGGCCAGCGCGATGCCGCCCAAGCCCTGCAGAAAGGTGAGCACGGCGGCGATGCGCACCGAGCGCGGTGGCGCCGGGGTCACCGGGTTGTCACTGGAGACCGCGGGACCGATCCTCACGTTCTGTACTGGTCACGGATCGTAGGCCACCCGGTTGGAGGGCTCACTCGGCACGCCTGACGCGGGAAGATCAAGGGGCCTTCAGCGAGCCGGCGGTCGTCCGGGGTGCACTCGGCTGCGAGGTGGAACGCCGTTGCTGAACGGAAGGGAGATTTGCGCCACTTTCGTGAGGCTGGAGCCACCCTGAGGGAGGACATGCGCGCGGCTGACGGTCACGCACTGTCTTACTCTCAAGTAGTGCGCGCTCTTCTCGTGGTGAACCCGCAGGCGACTACAACGACGCCGGCGGGCCGTGACGTGTTGGCGCACGCGCTTGCCAGCGACCTGAAGCTCGAGGTCATCGAGACCTCCTACCGCGGTCACGCGGCCGACGCCGCGAGCAAGGCGGCCGCGGAGGACGGGTTCGACCTGGTCATCGCCCACGGCGGCGACGGCACGGTGAACGAGGTCGTGAACGGCATCCTGCGCGGCGGCCCCCGTCCCAACAAGCCGATGCTCGGCGTCGTGCCGGGCGGTTCGGCGAACGTCTTCGCGGGCGCGCTCGGCATCCCCCGCGACCCTGTCAGGCCACGCACGTCCTGCTTCAGGCCATCGAGCACAGCACCAGGCGCCGGATCGGGCTCGGCCAGGTCTTCGCGGACGTCATCGAGGGCGGCCCCGGTCGCTGGTTCACCTTCAACGCGGGCATGGGCCTGGACGCCGACGTCGTCGCCGGCGTGGAGAAGAAGCGCGCCAGGGGCCGCAACGCGAGTCCCGCCCTCTACCTGTCGGTCGCGCTGAAGGCCTATGCGCAGACGTGCGCAAGCCGCAGCACTTCACGGTCGAGATCTCGGGAGAGGCGCCGTTCAACGACGTCGGCATGGTGTTCGTGTCGAACACCGATCCGTGGACGTACTTCGGTGACAAGGCGATCCAGCTCAACCCCAGCACGTCGTTCGACGGCGGCCTGGGCATGAGTGCGCTGAAGACGTTGCGGGTACCCACCGTCGGGCGCTACATCGCCCAGGTGCTCGCCACCGGTAATCCGAAGGGCGGAAATCTCGTTCGGCGTGACGACGTGGGTTATGTCAGAGTGAAGTGCGAGAGCCCGCCAACCTCCAGGTCGACGGAGATTTCCTCGGCATGACGACTGCAGTGGAGTTCAGAGCAGTCCCCGACGCGTTGACTGTTGCCGTATAAGCAACTTGACAGTCCGTGATCGGTTCGTGACCGTCTCGGTACCCACCCGGGATGTACTGCATCGAGTGACAGCAGAGCGTGAAACCCCAGGTGAACGCTGTCGATCTTTTGGGTGAGTTCACTCACCGGGTCAGTGCTAACCCCTTGACATCCCAGCCGTTCGTGAAAGCATTCACAAGCACCCCAAAAACGACCGCTGACAACCGGCGTGCCCTTGTGCGCGCCTATCGCTGAGAGGAGTAGTTCCAATGGACTGGCGACACCGCGCGATCTGCCGCGACGAGGACCCCGAGCTCTTCTTCCCCGTCGGCACCAGTGGGCCCGCACTGCTTCAGATCGCCGAGGCGAAGACCGTCTGCCGGCGCTGCCCCGTCGTCACCGACTGCCTCACCTGGGCCCTGGAGAGCGGCCAGGACGCCGGCGTCTGGGGCGGAATGAGCGAGGACGAGCGCCGCGCCCTCAAGCGCCGCAACGCCCGCACCCGCGCCCGACAACGGCCTGACCAGGCAGTTAGCCGCGAACCAAGGCACTAAAGAAGAAGCCCGACACCGTGCCAGGTGTCGGGCTTTTTCTTTGTTTGCACACCCTCCCGCATGACCACGTGAGAGCCGCTGAGGCTGGCCGTCACGTGTGCACCGGCGTTAGTTTAGCGCCGCCCTCTGAGGGGCACGCGCAGGACCGCCTCTGTACCGCCTCGGGGCCGTCGCCGCAAGCTCAACGAGCCTCTCAATTCGGAATCAACAAGGGTCCGAACGATCTGCAGACCAAGACGATCCGTGCGCTCCAGGGAGGAGCCGGACGGAAGCCCCTTCCCGTCGTCGGTGATCGTCACGTCGAGCCATTTGGCGGATCGCTCCGAATGGACGACGACCTCTCCGCGCTGGCCAGGGGCATAAGCGTGCTCGAACGCGTTCTGCACGAGCTGGGTCAGCACCATCACCAGCGGGGTGGCGATCTCGGCGGGGCACGATCCCGAACCCACCCTCGCGGCGCACGCTGACCTGGGTCTCAGCTGAAGCCGCCCACGTCGCCCATCATCGGGATCACCTTGTCGACCACGTCGTCGAGGTCGACCCGCTCGTCGACGGACATCGACAGCGTCTCGTGAACCAGTGCGATGGACGTCACACGGCGGACCGACTCGGCGAGCGCCTCCTTCGCCTCCGGGTTGCTTCAACCTGCGAGCTTTGCAGCCTCAGCAGCGCTGCGACGGTCTGCAGGTTGTTCTTCACCCGGTGGTGGATCTCGCGGATCGTGGCGTCCTTGGACATCAACGCACGGTCACGCCGGCGCACTTCGGTGACGTCGCGGCACAGCACGATCGCACCGGCGGCCTGACCACGTGGCCGCAAGGGCAACGCGCGGAACAGCACCGCGGCGCCA
>CAVYAD010000031.1:0-25404 GCA_963766275.1 uncultured Actinomycetota bacterium | reverse complement strand
CAAGGCGGTCCAGGAGAAGTACCAGGCGAACGAGGACCCGGAGTTCCGGGAGCGCGCCGTTCTGATCAAGGAACAGCGCAGCGAGCTCGTCAAGCACCACCTGTGGGTGCTGTGGACGGACTACTTCAAGCCGCCGCACTTCGAGAAGTACCCCGAGCTGCACGACCTCTTCAACCGCGCCACCAAGGCCGCGGGGTCCGGCAGCACCAAGGGTTCGATGGACCCCGCGTCCGGCCAGTCGCTGCTGGACCTGATCGCGCAGATCGACAAGATTTTCTGGGAGACCAAGCAGGGCTGAGCCCTTCCTGGCCGCATGCGAACGGCGCCGCTCCCCTGGGCAGGGAAGCGGCGCCGTTCGCGTTCTCAAGGCATCAGGCGGCGTCAGTCACCTTCCCCGTCACCTCGAACCTGAGACCGGTCTGGAACTCCTCGAACGCCACCCGAATCTGCTCCTCAGGCTCCGTCACGCTGTCAGTCACCGTCGGCACCTCGTACTGGGCGTTCCGGCACCCGGCGCCAGGTACACGAACGGGCTGAGCCGGGTCGACGACAGCGGCCGTGACGGCTCCGGTTGCTGGCCGGTGTTGTCGGTGAACCACGTCGGGTCGACGTCCGTCGTGGACAGCTCCGGCGCGCCCGCGGGAACCAGCAGCCGACCGCCCAGGTACAGGGGCGAGTCCGCCGCCGCGGACAGCGTGGCCTTCCAGACGAGCTTGCCGCCCTCGGTCGCCTGAGCGGTGGCCGGGGTGACGGAGAGGGTCGGCATCGGGTCGTCGTTCTTCACCCGCACGCCGCCGACGGCGTTGCCCGCCACGACGTTGTGGATCGCCTGCACCGCGACGGGGAACAGGTGGTCGAGCTCCAGCGGGTGTCGCTGGTGACGGTCAGCGGGACGTCGACGCGGTGTCCGCCCGGTTTGAGCGTGACCAGGCGGGTGGTGATGGGCTGGCCCTGCCGCCGCTGCCGTAGTAGAGGCGGACGGTCGGTTGCGGGCACCGTGGCGTCGACCGAGATGTCGACGGTCTGGGTGCCGGGCGCCCTCGCCACCTCGGTCACGGCGGCGTCGACGCGGGGCAGTGCGACCGGCAGCACCGGGGGCAGGCCGCGGTCCCAGCCGTGGGCGTCGATGAGCCACGCCTGGCCGGACTCGGTTTCCGGACCAGTTCCAGCGCGGCGACGCGGCCGACACGGACGGGAGCGGACGCGGACCTCCTGCGCCGACCGGCACTCATCCACTGGCTGACGGCGGGCAGGCCGCTGACCGGACCGAACCCAGGCGAACGCTTGTGTCCATTTTGGTCGGTCACGGAGACGCCGAGCGGGTCGCCGGGGCGTTCGACGGGACGGCGAGCGCAGTGCGACTCACGGCGCCGTTCACGCACGGGCCGCTCGGGGCGCACCACGGCTGCCTGACCGGCCGCGGACCACTTCAGCCAGACCGCCAGGCGTTCGGGCTGCTCCGGAGCGCCGCGCATCCCGACGAGCGGCGACAGGCCCGCTGGCGACGGCTCGGCAGGCATCGCGCGGCGGCGTCCTGCGTGATCTGGGAGCAGACCTTCGCGCTGCCGGAGGCCAGGGTCGCGGCAGATGCGACGACGAACGGCTTGCGTCGGCGCCGACGGCGTGGGCGAGCACGCGCCGGGCCGGCGGACGGGGCGCGGACGCCGCAGCCGTCGACCCAGCACCAGGCGTCACGGCCGAGGAACAGGCGGGTGGACGCCGCGATGTAGGTGGCGCCCATGGCCTGCTGCTGGTCCGCGGTCAGCGGCTCAGCTTGCCCGGCGCGCACATGGCGCCGTTCGGATCGTACCAGTCGTCGACGCGGGAGCCTCGGCCTGGCCGGGCGTCCATTCGCTGTTGTAGTAGTCGTGGTCGCGCCGACCACGTAGAGCGCGCTGTGCAGTGCGCACCACGGCTGACGCCACGGATCTGGTCGACGAAGATCTGGCCCTGCAGGTCCGACCGTCACCGTCGCAACCCGGCAGGACGTCACCGACGGCACGTCGGGCTGCGGGTTCGCGAGATCGTGGGCCGATCAGCACATCGCCTTGATGGACCAGCGCACCGGCCGTCAACCCGGTGTCGCCGGGCGGCGGGGTGATGCTGTCCGTCGCGCGCGGTCGACGCCCTCGCCACCGCGGGAGGGCCGACGAGCAGTACTTCGACATGTCGGCAGGTGCGGATTGACGACGGCGGGCGCGTTGCCGTGGCCGACGACCACGCCCACTTCGCCAGTGGTGGCGCACGACGAGGACGACGCTGCGCACGGCGTCGGCGATCGTCCGTCCGGCGGTTGAGCCGTCGCGGAGATCGAGACTGTCACGTAGCCCTGCGAGGCGAGCAGTCCGCGCCTTCAGGTAACCGCGGTGACTTGGCACCGGGGTCATGTCCGCCGCGCACGGCCAGTCGATGGTGATCCGGTTCGGGTCGGTCTTGCTGAAACAGGTGAAGTGCCTGCCGTGCAGGAACAGCACCAGCGGCCGCTTGCCGGGCGCACCCTTGGGCGCGACGACGACGGCGTCCATCTCGATGGGCTGCGCGTATCCGGGGAACCGGACCGGGTCGAGCACGTACTCACCCTTGGTCGTGCCGAACGGGCCGGGCTTGCCGGGGTCGACCGCCGCTTCCGGCAGCAACGCGGGCAGCTCCGGCGCGGTGAGGCTCGCCGGTGGCGCGGGCTGCGTCACGTCGAGCCGTCTGCCGGCCGAACGCACCTGGAGCGCGGCGGGGTTCTTCGGCGCGGCCGTCAACGTGAAGCTGCGCATGTCGGCCGACTCCTGGGCGCGGCCGAGCAACGTGTCGCCCTCCGAGAACTCGACACCGGCGTCGGACACGGAATCGTTCTGGGCGCGGTCCAGCGGATCACGTCGCCTGCGACGGTCGAACCTGGAGTCGGCGCGGTGGGAGCGGCCGACGCGGGCAGGGCCGCTACGACCGCGGCGAGCAGGACAGGTATCAATAGCGCGACTATTCGACGCATATGTGGATCCCCCTCGAAAAGGACTCCACTCCGTTCTAGCCACGCCCACCGCACGCAGCACCCGTGATGGCCGCAAACCACCAATCAAAACAACAAACAGCCGATTAGCCTGAGCCATTCAGAGCATCTGAATCGCATGTGGACGAACTGGTGAACGTCCCGATCGCGCCTAGTGGTCACGCTCTCTCGTCGGCTTCACGCTCGTTCTGGCGCAACTTGTTCCACGTCGAGGTCAGGTCCGCCCGGATGCGCGCGATGCGAACCCCGAAGGCTTCGCGGATCTCCTGGGCATCGACCTCGTCGGGTGCGCCGTGGTCGTGGGGCTCGGCGGTCATGGCGAGCGGGGTACCTCTCAGGGGCACTCCCCCAAACGTGGTCCCCGTCACTCCCTAGGATCGAACAGGTGAGCACCCACCTCTACCTGCTGCGCCACGGCCAGACCGAGTGGTCCGAGAGCGGCAGGCACACGGGACGCACCGACATCGAGCTGACGCCGGAAGGCGAGCAGCAGGCACGCAGGGCGGGCGCCACGCTCGCCCGGTTGCGGGCCACTGACCAGGCGCCGGCACTTGTGCTGACGAGCCCTCGCCGGCGGGCGACGAGAACCGCCGAGCTGGCCGGGCTGGAGATCAGCGCGACGACCGAGGACCTTGCCGAGTGGGACTACGGCGACTACGAGGGCATCACGACGCCGCAGATTCGCGAGCGCGTGCCGGGGTGGACGGTATGGACGCACCCGAACCCGAACGGCGAGTCGCACGCGGACGTGGAGCAGCGGGCCCGCAAGGTGCTCGGCGAGGTGCGGAAGATCCTGCCCGGCGGCGACGTGGTGCTGGTCGGGCACGGGCACTTCAGCCGGGTGCTGATCGCCGCGTGGCTGGGACTGGCGCCCGACCAGGGGGTCCACTTCGGACTCGACCCGGCCGGCACCTGTCAGCTGGGCGACGAGCGGGGCGACCCGCAGGTGCGCAGGCTCAACGTCCCAGCATGGGAGGTCTGATGATCCGGCGAGTGGAACCGCGTGACGTCGACGCGGTGGTGAAGCTGGTGCACGAGCTGGCGTTGTACGAACGGGCGCCGGAGCAGTGCCACCTGACGTCGGAACAGTTGCGGACCGCGCTCTTCGGCGAGCACCCGGCGCTCTTCGGCCATGTAGCCGAAGTGGACGGTCAGATCGTCGGGATGGCGTTGTGGTTCCTCAACTTCTCGACGTGGGACGGCGTGCACGGCATCTACCTCGAAGACCTCTACGTCACGCCGGACCAGCGCGGCAACGGGCTCGGGAAGCAACTCCTGGAAACACTTGCCCAGGAGTGCATTGCCAAGGGATACACCCGATTGCAGTGGTGGGTGCTGAACTGGAACGAGCCGAGCATCGGCTTCTACAAGTCCCTCGGCGCGATTCCGATGGACGAGTGGACGGTCATGCGCGTCGCGGACGAGGCCCTGGCCAAGCTCGGCTCTTCACTCTGAAGGTTGACGGAAGGTCTCGAAAAGCTCACGAATCGGGAATTCCACTCAGGACGGGTCCACGGTGCTGGCAGCGTCCCCGCTCGCCGATCCCCCGGCAGCAACACTGACAGTCTGGAAGGACTCGAACGACCATGCCCACTGACACCACCGCCGTGGACACCGGCTTCAGCGCCGGCTCCCTCATTCCCAGCCTCGTCATCGCGGCGCTGATCATCGCCGGCATGTGGGCTGCGTTCTCGAAGGCGGGCAAGCCCGGCTGGGCCGCCATCGTCCCGTTCTACAACATGTACGTCTGGCTGAAGGTCGCCGGCCGTCCGGGCTGGTGGTTCATCCTGCTGCTGATCCCCCTCGTGAACTTCGTCATCGGGATCATCGTCTCCATCGACTTCGCGAAGAAGTTCGGCAAGGGCGGGGCCTTCGGCTTCTTCATGCTGTTCATCCTCGGCTTCATCGGCTACCCGCTGCTCGGCTTCGGCAGTGCCCAGTACCAGGGCGCGACCGCGGGCCAGCAGGGCGCATACGCGGGCTGAAAAGCCTGAGCAAGACCGAGGCCGAGCCAGAAGTCACCCCTGGACTTCAGGCTCGGCCTTCACTATGGTCAGAAATGAAACCGTTTTCAGAACGTTTCAGACGCCGAGTTGCCGCCGCCCTCGACGCACGACGAGGAAGGACCTCTCAACGATGAGGCGTCGACTGACCGGCGCGCTCGTCGCGCTAGCGGTGGTCGTGGCACCGGTGGGCGTGGCGAATGCGGCCAGCTTCAACGTCAAGG
This sequence comes from uncultured Actinomycetota bacterium, assembly GCA_963766275.1. Lineage (GTDB taxonomy): Bacteria > Actinomycetota > Actinomycetes > Mycobacteriales > Pseudonocardiaceae > Lentzea. The sequence continues at coordinate 20,179 of CAVYAD010000031.1, read as the reverse complement.
ACTACGGGGCCAAGGGCGACGGCAAGGCGATCGACTCGGTCGCCATCGACAAGGCCATCGCGGCCGCATCCGCGGCGAACGGCGGCATCGTCGAGATCCCGCCCGGCACGTACCTGTCGCGCTCGATCCACCTGAAGAGCAACGTCACCATCAACATCCAGCAGGGTGCGCGGATCGTGGCGTCCGGCAGCGGCATCGACGCGCCGGAACCGAACCCGACCTATCGCAAGTACCAGGACTTCGGGCACAGCCACTTCCGCAACGCGCTGCTGTGGGGCGAGAACGTCGAGAACATCAACTTCACCGGCAAGGGCGTGATCGACGGCGCCAACAAGCTGGAGACCGGTGAGAACATCCCGGCGGGCAAGGGCGACAAGATGCTGTCGCTCAAGTTCTGCAAGAACGTCAACATCACCGACGTGACGTTCCGGGAAGCCGGCCACTTCGCGATCATCGTCAACGGCTGCAACGGGATGAAGCTCGACCGCATCGTCGTCGACAGCCCGGACGACCGTGACGGCATCAACTTCATCAACAGCTCCAACGTCGAGCTGTCGAACTCCACGATCGTCGCCAGCGACGACGCGGTGGCGTTCAAGAGCGACTACGCGACCGGCAAGACGTTCCTGAGCGAGAACAACATCGTCCGGGACTCGACGATCCAGTCGACCGAGAACAACGCCATCCAGTTCGGCTCGGAGACCTGCGGCAGCTTCAAGAACATCCAGTTCCGCAACCTCAAGGTCACCGGCGCCTCGAAGGCGGGGCTCGGCATGGTGTCGATGGACGGCGCGGTCATCGAGGACGTCGTCTACGACAACATCCAGCTGACCAAGACCGCCTCGCCGATCTTCATCCACATCGGCAAGCGCGGCCGCTGCCCGAACTCGCCGCCCGCCGGCAAGATCCGCAACATCACCTACCGGAACATCACCGGCACGAACCTGACCGCGCCGCGCGACATCCCCGGCGACCCGGAGTACGCGTCGACCATCTCCGGCCGGTCCGACTCGAAGATCACGAACCTGACCTTCGAGAACGTGAAGCTGACCGTGCCCGGCGGCCACGGCGAGGGCGACTCCTCGAAGAACCCGCCGGAGGTCTCCGGCGAGTACCCGCCGCGCATCTTCGGCGTGCGGCCGGCGTTCGGCTTCTGGATCCGCAACGCGACGGACGTGAAGTTCGTCAACAGCACCATCGAGTTCGACAAGAACGACGGGCGTCCGGCGTTCACCACCGACAGCGTCACGGGCGTCTCGCTCAACGGCGTGAAGGTGGAGCGCAGCACCGGCGCGAACGACCTGCAGTGGCGCAAGAGCAGCGGCACGTCGGTCACCAACAGCACGACGACGTCCGGCCAAACCCTGCGAGCCAAGACCAGCTAGCCCATTCGGGTTTGGAGCAAAAGCACGTTCGTACGGCCCATTCGTACGAACGTGCTTTTCGCTCAGTTCAGTAGACGATGCCGACGGCGCCGTAGGTGGAGGCTTCCGCGGCGGCCGAGGTACCCGGCAGCTCGCCGTCCGCCCTCCAGTGGGCGGCGAGCACGAGGCCCGGCTCCAGCAGCTTCAGGCCGCAGACGAACTCCTCCACGTCCTGCTTCGACCGCGGGACCAGCAAGCCGTCCATCCTGGCGGACAGCGAGACCAGGTTGTCGACGAGCTCCGGCTCGACGTCCTTCGTCAGGTGGGTCAACGCCAGGATGCTGCCCTCACACAACGCGGCCCGGTAGCGCGCGACGACACCGGCGGGCTCGTCGTGGATGTACGGGAGGATGCCGACCATCAGCACGGCGGTCGGCTTGGTCAAGTCGATGAGCCTGCGCGTCTCGGGGTCTCGCAGCACGGCGCCCACATCGCAGACGTCGGCCTGCACGATGGCGGCGTTGAGGTTCTCCCGGAGCATGGTGCGGGAGTGGGCGACGGTCACCGGGTCGTGGTCCACGTAGACGACATGACACGACGGGTCGAGCGCCTGGGCGACCTCGTGGACGTTGCCCGCGGTCGGGATGCCACTGCCGAGGTCGAGGAACTGTGTGATGCCCAGCTCCTCGATGCAGAGCCGGACGACGCGGCGCGAGAACGACCTGATCGTGCGGGCCATCTCGGCGACCGGGAACTGTTTGATGCTCTCCTCGGCCACGGCGCGGTCAATGGCGAAGTTGTGCGCGCCACCGAGGTAGTAGTCGAACAGCCGAGCCACATTTGGGCGCTCGGAACTGCCGTTTGTCGTCACCCGCTTCGGGCCGTCCTGCACTGCGCACCTCACCCTGCTCCCGAGCGGCGCGAACGCTGGCAGCACGGTAACCGGCTACTCCGTTCGTGTCCATCCACCATTCGTGAACACGTAGGGTGACGCTTGCAGGCCACGCGGGGCGCTTTCGTACGGCAGGAGCGTACGAAAGCGCCCGCGGGGCGTCAGATCACACGCCCGCGTACTGCTGGATCCACGGGCGGTAGCGGGTGACAGCGGTGTAGTTGGAGCGAGTGGAGCGGTCGGACGTCGAGGCGACGCCGACCTGGCGGCCGTTGGCGAACATCGGGCCACCGGAGTCACCGCCGGCCGCGATGCCGTCGACCCTGGTCACCGAGATGGCGATGCCACCGCGGTAGTCACGGCCGTTGACGGACGTGACGCGGGTGTTCGCGACCTTGAGGTAGCGCGACTGGCAGTTGATCTCCGGCTGGTTGGTGCAGGTGGCGCCCCAGCCGTAGAGCTGCACGGTCTGCCCCGTGGCCACGTTCGCCGTCGTGCCGAGCGGGGAGAACGGCCCGGACATCGTCGTCGACACCCGCGCGAGCGCCAGGTCGGCCGAGGGGTGCTTGATGATCTGGTTGGCGGTGACCAGCTGGCCACCGGAGGTCTGGTCCAGGCTTCCGGCACGGAACGTGTAGGTGCCGTTGCCGGACACGCAGTGCTCAGCGGTCAGGATCCACTGAGGCGCGATCTTCGTGGCCGAGCAGTTCTCCCGGCCGTTGAAGAACAGACGTGCCGCGTACGGGAAGTTCTGTGCGTAGCTGCCGCCGATGATCATCGGCGACATGTTCGGGTCCTCGGGCGCGGCCGAAGCCGTGGCCGGGGCGAGGGAGAGCGCAGCAAGGAAGGCGCCCGCGATCGCAGTCAACAAACGCATGGTTGGTCACCTCGTGAGTGCAGGGAGTGGTTAAGCAACCACGCACAGCTTCACTCTTTGGTGTGAGGCTGACCACCCTCCGTTAGTCGGCTTTGCCGCTTTCCGCGTCATCGAGACCAAGGGCCCATCGACGGCCGTCCGTGGTGAACAGCAGCACGAGCACCCCGACGCAGTAGAAGCCGCCGAGCGGCCCCAGCAACTGCTGATCGGACCCGCTGTAGGCGTACCAGGCGCAGCCGAGCAACAGCAGCTGCGTGACGATCACCGGCGTGCGCGCGCCGTGGCGGCCGCGGAACAGCATCACGGTCGCGAAGAGGACCGCGCCGAACCACAGCACCAGCACACCGGCGGCGCCGAGGATCGGGCCCGGCGACGATGCGCCCTGAATCACTCGAACGACGAGCGCGACAGCCAGCGCGATCCCGCCGATTCCCTGCAGAAAGGTCAGCGCGGCGGCGATGCGCACCGAGCGGGGCGGCGCCGGGGTCCCAGTGGTCACGGAAGACCTTTCCTCACGTTCTGTACTGGTCACGGATCGTAGGCCACCCGGTTGGAGGTCTCACTTGGCACGCCTGCCGAGGGAAGATCAAGGGGCCTTCAGCGAGCCGGCGGTCGTCCGGGGTGCACTCGACTGCGAGGCCTACGCGTAGCGAGCGGAAGGGAGATCTACGCCACTTTCGTGAGGCTGGAGCCACCCTGAGGGAGGACATGCGCGCCGCGAACGGTCACGCACTGTCTTACTCTCAAGTAGTGCGCGCTCTTCTCGTGGTGAACCCCCAGGCGACTACAACGACGCCGGCGGGGCGAGACGTACTGGCGCACGCGCTCGCCAGCGACGTGAAGCTGGAGGTCGTCGAGACCTCCTACCGCGGCCACGCGGCGGACGCTGCCGCCGGTGCCGTGAAGGACGGGTTCGACCTGGTCATCGCCCATGGCGGCGACGGCACGGTGAACGAGGTCGTCAACGGCATCCTGCGCGACGGCCCTCGCCCCGACAAGCCGATGCTCGGCGTCGTGCCGGGCGGTTCGGCGAACGTCTTCGCGGGCGCTCTCGGCATCCCGCGCGACCCCGTCGAGGCCACGCACGTCCTGCTGCAGGCCATCGAGCACGGCACCAAGCGCCGGATCGGGCTCGGCCAGGTCTTCGCCGACGTCATCGAGGGCGGCCGCTGGTTCACCTTCAACGCCGGCATGGGTCTGGACGCCGATGTCGTGGCCGGTGTCGAAGCCAAACGCGCGAAGGGCCGCAACGCGAGCCCCACTCTCTATCTGGCGGTCGCGCTCAGGGCCTATGCGCGGAACGTGCGCAAGCCCCAGCACTTCACGATCGACGTGCCGGGAGAGGCGCCGTTCGACGACGTCGGCATGGTGTTCGTGTCGAACACGGACCCGTGGACGTACTTCGGTGACAACGACATCCACCTGAACCCCAGCACGTCGTTCGACGGCGGTCTCGGCCTGTCCGCGCTGCGGACCCTGCGGGTGCCGACGGTGGCGCGATACATCACCCAGGTCCTGACGACCGGGAATCCGAAAAGCCGGAATCTCGTTCGGCGTGATGACGTCGAATATGTCAAAGTTAAGTCGGAAGAACCCGCCAACCTGCAGGTTGACGGAGACTTCCTGGGCACGACTACCGAGGTGGAGTTCCGGGCGGTCCCCGGCGCGTTGACCGTTGCCGTCTAGTTGCCGCGCAGGCGTGGGGCTTGACGGTCCGTGACCGGTCTGTAACCGTCTCGCTACCCATCCGGGATGTAGAGCAATCGGGTGACAGCAGAGCGTGAAACCCCTGATGAACGCTGTCGATCTTTTGGGTGAGTTCACTCACCGGGTTGGTGCCAACCCCTTGACATCCCAGCCGTTCGTGAAAGCATTCACAAGCACCCCAAAAAACGACCGCTGACAACCGGCGTGCCCTTGTGCGCGCCAAAGGCTGAGGAGTAGTTCCAATGGACTGGCGCCACCGCGCGATCTGCCGCGACGAGGACCCCGAGCTGTTCTTCCCCGTTGGGAACAGTGGTCCCGCGCTGCTTCAGATCGCCGAGGCGAAGACCGTCTGCCGTCGTTGTCCCGTCGTCTCCGACTGCCTCGCGTGGGCACTCGAGAGCGGCCAGGACGCCGGCGTCTGGGGCGGGATGAGCGAAGACGAGCGCCGCGCCCTCAAGCGCCGCAACGCCCGCACGCGGGCTCGCAGCAACGCCTGACCAGGCAGTTAGCTGCTACCAAGGCTATATAGAAGAAGCCCGACACCGTGCCAGGTGTCGGGCTTCTTCTTTGTTTGCACACCCTCCCGCATGACCACGTGAGAGCCGCTGAGGCTGGCCGTCACGTGTGCACGGCGTTAGTTTAGCGCCGCCCTCTGAGCGGCACGCGCAGGACCGCCTCTGTACCGCCTCGGGGCCTCCGCCGCAAGCTCAACGAGCCTCTCAATTCGGAATCAACAAGGGTCCGAACGATCTGCAGACCGAGACGATCGGTGCGTTCCAGGGAGAAACCGGGCGGAAGCCCCTTGCCGTCGTCGGAGATCGTCACGTCGAGCCACTTCGCCGACCGTTCCGAATGCACGACGACCTCTCCGCGCTGGCCAGGCGCGTAGGCGTGCTCGAACGCGTTCTGCACGAGCTCGGTCAGCACCATCACGAGCGGGGTCGCGATCTCGGCCGAGACGACGCCGAAGCCGCCTTCACGACGAACGCTCACCTGGGTCTCGGTGACGGCGACGTCGCCCATCATCGGGATCACCTTGTCGACGACGTCGTCGAGGTCGACCCGCTCGTCGACGGACATCGACAACGTCTCGTGCACGAGTGCGATCGACGTCACCCGGCGGACCGACTCGGCGAGTGCCTCCTTGGCCTCCGGGTTCGACAGCCGCCGTGACTGCAACCGCAACAGCGCGGCCACGGTCTGCAGGTTGTTCTTCACGCGGTGATGGATCTCGCGGATCGTGGCGTCCTTGGACATCAACGCCCGGTCGCGCCTGCGCACCTCGGTGACGTCGCGGCACAGCACGATCGCGCCTGCCGCCTGACCACGTGGCCGCAGCGGCAACGCGCGGAACAGCACCGCGGCGCCACGGCGTGACTCGGCCTCCATCCGCATCGACGGCTGCCCGTCCAGCGCGGCACGCATCCGCTGGGCGACCTCGGTGGCGTCGAACGGGTCGCCGATGAGGCTGCGGGTCAACGGCGCCAGGTGCACGCCGACGAGGTCGCTGGCGTGGCCCATGCGGTGATAGGCCGACAGCGCGTTCGGAGACGCGAACACCACCGCACCGGACGGGTCGAGCCTGATCAGGCCGTCGCCGACGCGTGGGCTGGTGTGCACGTCCGGCGACGGTTCGGGCGCCGGGAACGTGCCGTCCGCGATCATCTGGCACAGGTCGGCCGCGCTGCCGAGGTACGAGATCTCCAACGGCGACGGCACGCGTGGCACCGCCAGGTTCGTGCTGCGGCTCAGCACCGCGATGACCTGGTTGTCCAGCCGCACCGGGATGGTTTCGCGCCGCACCGGCACGCCGAGGTGCCAGCGCGGGTCCTCCTCGCGGCAGATACGCGACTCGTCCCGTGCCCGTCGCAGCTGCGGATGTTCGTCGGTGTGCACCTCGCTGCCGACGACGTCCTCCGGGTGAGCCGTGGGGGCCGTCGTGGGACGGGCCTGCGCGACGCAGAGGAAGTTGTCACCGTCCAGCGGCACCCAGAGGAGGAAGTCCGCGAACGAAAGGTCGGAGAGGAGCTGCCACTCGGCGACGACCAGTTGGAGGTGGTCGACGGCGGCGCCGGAGAGCTTCGTGTGCTCAGCCAGCAGGTCCGTGAGCGTAGACAGAACCCCTCCATGTCAAACTGGTCGATGAAGCAGTTCTGATCCTAGGAGACACAGATGTCGAAGCGTGCTCGCAAGCGCCGCGACCGCAAAAAGGGCGGCGCCAACCGAGGCAAGCGCCCCAACGCCTGAGTGCTGCGAAAAGCCCTGGTCACCGACACGGCGACCAGGGCTTTTTGTTTTGGGCCGAGCTTCAGTACTCGGTGCGAATCTCCACGATCGTGGCGCGGATGCGGGCCTTCAGGTCGGCCGGGGCGTGATCCCCGCCGCACTTGCGGGCGAGCAGCGCCTTGAGGTGCTCCTCCAGCCCGAACTGCTCCAGGCACGGGTGACACTCGTCGAGGTGCGTCTGCAGTGCCTGACGGCGACCCTGGTCACACTCCTGGTCGAGGAACAGCCAGACCTCGGAGAGGACCTCGGAGCAGTCGGTGTCGTGGGGTTCGCCGCAGTTCATGACGCGTCTCCGTTGCCACCGCTGCCGCCACGAAGGAAACCGCGCTCACGCGCCGTGTCCGCGAGCAGGTCGCGGAGCTGGCGACGGCCCCGGTGCAACCGGGACATCACCGTGCCGATCGGGGTGCCCATGATGTCTGCGATCTCCTTGTACGCGAAGCCTTCGACATCGGCGAGGTAGACCGCGATCCGGAACTCCTCCGGCAACCGCTGCAATGCTTCCTTGACGTCGCTGTCGGGCAGGTTGTCGAGTGCCTCGACCTCGGCGCTGCGCAGCCCGGACGAGGTGTGGCTCTCCGCCTGCGCCAGCTGCCAGTCCGTGATCTCGTCGGTCGGCTGCTGGATGGGCTGGCGCTGCTTCTTGCGGTAGCCGTTGATGTAGGTGTTCGTCAGGATCCGGTACAGCCACGCCTTGAGGTTCGTGCCCTCCGAGAAGGACGCGAACGCCGAGTAGGCCTTGAGGTACGTCTCCTGGACGAGGTCCTCGGCATCAGCCGGGTTGCGCGTCATGCGCAGGGCAGCCGAGTAGAGCTGATCGAGCATGGGCATCGCGTCGCGCTCGAAACGCGCGGCACGCTCCGCCGTCGTCTCCGTTGTGCCGGTGGCGGGCACCGCGCTCCCTTCCCACTGGTTCTGGGTCAGGACCGACAATACGCGGGGCCGCTCGAGCATGTTCGTCACCACGTCCTGAGGTAACAACAGACCTGCTGGTAGTAATTCCGCATGGCCGGACGTGGGACGCCCGCCACAGCGCTGCTGGACAGGCAACGCGTGGCGCACACCTTGCACACTGTACTCGCACGACCCTCGGCACGAGTCGTACGGCCTGGAGGCCGCGGAGGCGCTCGGACTTGTTCCCGGCCGCGTCTTCAAGACGCTGGTGGCCGAAGTGGACGGCGCGCTGGCCGTCGGGGTGGTGCCGGTGACCGGGCAGCTCGATCTGAAGGGGCTGGCGGCCGCGCTGAAGGGCAAGAAGGCGAAGATGGCCGAGGTCGCGGCCGCCGAGCGCGCCACCGGGTACGTGGCGGGCGGGATCTCACCGCTCGGGCAGAAGAAGCGGCTGCCGGTCGTCGTGGACGCCTCCGCGCTGGAGTTCGGCACCGTGTTCTGCAGCGCCGGACGGCGCGGCCTGGAGGTGGAGATCGCTCCCGCGGATCTGGTCCGCCTGACGAACGCGGTCGTTGCGCCGATCAGCGCCTGATTCGAGTCGTGCGTGGTTTCCGTCGTCATAGCGACGGAAACCGCTCACGACCAATTACTCCCCCGTCTGACCGTCGATCGACTCTCGGATGAGGTCGATGTGGCCGTTGTGGCGGGCGTACTCCTCGATCATGTGGATGAGAATCCACCGCAGGTTGGGGGCGCGCCCGTCACGCCACGGCGGCCGCTTGGCGATCTGGTTCAGGTCACTGCCCCTGAGCGCCTCGACGAGGTTCTTCCTGGAACTGTCGACGGCACGCTTCCAGAGAGCCAGTAGCTGCTCCGGGGTGTCGTTGGCCGCCGAGTTCCAGTCCCAGTCGTTGTCGGCCTTCCAGTCGACGCTCGCCCACGGTTCCAGCGGCTCACGGTCGTGCAGCACGACGTGGAACCACTGCTGCTCCACGTAGGCGAGGTGCTTGAACATGCCGCCGAGAGTCATCGTGGACTTCGCGGCGGTCACGTTGAACTGATCCGCGGTGAGGCCCTTGGTCTTCCAGGCAAGGGTGGCGCGGTGGAACTCCAGGAAACCCTTGAGGGTGGCGAGCTCGTCGCCGCCCATCGGTGGCTCTGGTCTGCCTTGTTCATCGACCGTCATACGCCGACGTTAGCCCGCGGACGTCAGTCCAGCGGACGCAGCACCCGATCCAGCCACTCACCAACGGATCGGCCCACGTCCCCGACGGAGGCCTTCAGCGAGTGGTCGCCCTTCAGCAGGATGACCTCACGGTGGTGGGCGGAGACGGGCTGGCCGAACGGGTCGTTCTCGCCCTGGACGACCAGGGTGGCGACCTCGACGGCGTCCAGTTCGCTCATCCGGGACTTCTCCGGCTTGCCCGGCGGGTGCACCGGGAACGCCAGGCACAACACGGCGACGGCCTGGCCCTCGACCGAGGTGCGGCAGGCCACGCGGGCGCCCGACGACCTGCCCCCGAACACCAGGGGCAGCCCGTCGAACCAGCGTTCGCCGAGGTCCTCGACGACGGCCAGCCAGGCGGTGTCGAGCTGGCCTGCCGGAGCGGGGGCACGGCGGCCCGCCACCCGGTAGGGCTGTTCGACCAGGGCCACGTGCACGCCGACCGAGTTCGCGGCGCGGCACGCGGCCACCAGGTCCGGGGCTTCGATGCCGCCACCGGCGCCGTGCCCGAGCAGCAGTGCCGCACGCGGTTCGTGGGCACAGTGCAGTGAGGCCCGAGCCGGGCCGTGCGGCGTGTCCACAAACTGCGTTGTCACGACAGCTCGAACAACGTGGGTGAGGGCTTCTCGTCTTCGGTGAGCGAGACGCGTTCCATCAGCATCGGGTTGTTGTTCTTCACGCTGTTCACCTCGGTCGACACCGGGCGCAGTTCGAGAGCGTCGACCAGCGACGGTTCCGGGGCCAGCAGCTCACTCGGGTCCAGCAACGTCGGGTCGAGCCACGCCGACCAGCGGTCCTGAGGCAGCAGCAACGGCATCCGGTGGTGCACCTCGGTCATCGCGCCGATGGCGTCCGTGGTGAGCACCGCGCACGTGATCGTGGGGACGTCGTCCTTCCACCACACGGACCAGATGCCTGCCATCGCGAGCGAGGCGTCGTCCCCGAGGGTGAGGAAGTACGGCTGCTTGCGCCCCTCGCCCGGCTGCCATTCGTACCAACCGGCGGCGGGGATGATGCAGCGGCGCTTGATCGCGGACTGCTTGTAGGCGGGCTTGGTCAGCACGCTCTCCGCGCGGGCGTTGATCATCTTGGCGGCGCCGGAGAGGTCCTTGGCCCAGTGCGGGACCAGGCCCCACCGCATCACGCGGATGCTGCGCTCTATGTCGTCGACGTCTTCCGCGGGCTTGCGCTCGACCACCGCCATCACGTGCTTGGTGGGAGCGATGTTGTAGTCCGCACCCGGCGCCTCGTCGCCAGTCCCGTCCACCGCGTCGAACTCGGCCGCCAGCAGCGCCGGGTCCTTGGTGGAGGCGTACCTACCGCACAAAACCGATCACCTCCGAAGTCGTCATCGTCGCACGTCGGGAACACCGGTGCGAGCCGCCCTGGGGGCCATGCGGGATCATTCACGCATGACTCAGCACTGGTCAGCCCCCAGCGCAGCAGGCACAGTCCACTCGACGGTGCCGGTGCCCGGCTCGAAGTCGATCACGAACCGCGTTCTGGTGCTGGCGGCACTGGCCGATGGCCCGTCCACGGTGCACGCGCCGTTGCGCAGCCGCGACACGGTGCTGATGGCGGCCGCCCTCTCCTCGTTGGGCATCTCGTTCGCCGATCGTGCGGACGGCGGCTGGGACGTGACACCCGCCCCGTTGCGCGGACCGGCCGACATCGACTGCGGCCTCGCGGGCACGGTCATGCGGTTCCTGCCGCCCGCCGCCGCGGTGGCCGAGGGCGAGATCCGGTTCGACGGCGACCCGCACGCCCGCAAGCGGCCGATGAGCACCGTGCTGGGCGCGTTGCGCGCGCTCGGAGCGGACGTCGATGGTGACGCGCTGCCGTTCACGTTGCGCGGCACCGGATCGCTGCCCGGTGGCGAGGTGACGATCGACGCGTCGGGTTCGTCGCAGTTCGTGTCCGGGCTGCTGCTCTCCGGTGCGCGGTACGAGAAGGGGCTGACGGTGCGGCACGACGGCAAGCCCGTGCCTTCGTTGCCGCACATCGACATGACGGTCGAGACGCTGCGTTCGGTCGGGGTCCGGGTGGAGACCGAGGCGAACGTGTGGCACGTCGAGCCGGGTCCGATCGCCGCGCGCACGTGGCACGTGGAGCCGGACCTGTCGAACGCGACGGTGTTCCTGGCCGCGGCCGCGGTGACCGGCGGCGAGGTGACGGTGCCGGGCTGGCCCGCCCAGACCACTCAGGCCGGCAACGCGGTGCGGGACATCCTGCAGCGCATGGGCTGCACGGTCGAGTTGTCGGACAAGGGTTTGACCGTGCGCGGCCCCGCGCGGCTGTCCGGTGTGGACATCGACCTGCACGACGAGAGCGAACTGACGCCGACGGTCGCCGCACTCGCCTCGTTGGCCGAGGGCCGCACGCAGATCCGCGGCGTCGCGCACATCCGCGGCCATGAGACGGACCGGATCGCGGCGCTGGTGAACGAGATCAACGCGTTGGGCGGCAACGCTTCGGAGACCGAGGACGGGCTGATCATCGAGCCTGTTCCGTTGCACGGCGGCGTCTGGAAGGCCTACGCGGACCACCGGATGGCGACCGCGGGGGCGATCATCGGCCTGGTCGTGCCGGACGTTGAAGTCGACGACATCGGCAGCACCACCAAGACGATCCCCGACTTCCCGGGGATGTGGAACGCCATGCTCACCGGGGGCGCGTTGAAGTGAGCAAGCAGGATTGGCGCAAGCTCGACGAGTCCGACGTCCGGGTGCGCCCCGGCAAAGGCACCAGGCCACGCAGCAAGCGACGCCCCGAGCACGCCGACGCCGAGAGCGCGATGGTGATCGGCGTCGACCGGGGACGCTGGACGTGCGCGCTGCCCTCCGACGTCATCGTCACCGCCATGCGTGCCCGCGAACTCGGCCGCACGCCCGTGGTGGTGGGCGACCAGGTCGGCATCGTCGGTGACACGTCGGGCCAGCCGGACACGCTGGCCCGCATCGTGCGCGTCGAGGAGCGGACCTCGGTGCTGCGCCGGACCGCGGACGACACCGACCCGTTCGAACGCGTCGTCGTCGCGAACGCCTCCCAGCTCATCATCGTCTGCGCGCTGGTCGATCCGCCGCCACGCACGGGTTTCATCGACCGCTGCCTGGTCGCCGCGTACGCCGGCGGCCTGGAACCGGTGCTGTGCCTGACGAAGTCGGACCTGGCATCGGCGGACTCCCTGCTCGCGCTCTACACCGAGCTCGCCGTGCCGGTGATCGTGACACGGTTCGACGAGGAACCCGCCGCTCTGCGCGCCCGGCTCGCGGACACGGTGTCGTGCCTGATCGGCCACTCCGGCGTCGGCAAGTCCACGCTGGTCAACAAGCTGGTCCCGGACGCGAACCGCGCCGTGGGCGTGGTGTCCGGCGTCGGCAAGGGCCGCCACACCTCCACCCAGGCCGTGGCGCTGCGCCTGCCCGATGGCGGCTGGGTCGTCGACACGCCGGGCATCCGCTCGTTCGGTCTCGCCCACATCACGCCGGACGACATCGTGAAGGCCTTCCCGGACTTCGCCGAGGCCGCCGAGGAATGCCCGCCTGGCTGCGGCCATCTGGGTGCCCCCGAGGATCCCGGACTGCATGCTGGACGAGCTGGTGCCGGATGCGCCGGGCAGGCTGGAGTCGTTGCGGCGCTTGCTGGCGTCACGGGCCGGTTTGGACGACTACGGTCTGGACGAATCCCCGGAATGACCTTGAGCCGATCAGTCACGCTCCGATTTCGCGCTCACCGGGTCCGAGCTCCGGCACCCCCGCGACGTGTCCACTCATGAGGTCCGCGCTGGGCTGCCGAAGGGAAAATTGGTGATCAAAGTTCTGGGGGCCGCGGCTCTACTGGCGGCGCTGGCCGCATGTTCGGCCGAACAACCGGCTTCACCCAAGTTCATCGACACGGACCCGTGCACGCTGCTGCAGTCCGGCGACGCGGGCACTTTGTCCGGCACTCCGGCCAAGACTGAGCGGGCGTGCACCTTCACGTTCAGCGAAGCGACGGTGACCGTGACACTGCTGGCGGCGAAGTTCGAGCAGGATTCGGAGCCGCTGCTGGCGAACGGCGGGTACGGCGCCGTGGTCGAGGACCGGCCGATGACGCGCCGGTGTGCGGACTCGACCTGTGAGGCCGTCGTGGACGTGCGGGACGGCGATGTGCTCGGACTGAAGGTCGTCAAGGCGGGCGAGGACGTCAACGTGCTCGGCCAGACGACGCAGGGACTGGGGTTGAAGGCGACTGGAGAGGCTGCCGAAGTGAAGCGCTGGCTGCCGCTGGTGGTCCTGCTCGCGGGCTGCACGGCCACGCCGGTGGTGCCCGCGTCGACGACGAGCAGGACACCGGCCACAAAGACGGTCGCCACCACGTCGCCGCGCATCGACACACCGCAGACGCTCGCAGGCGCCGATCCGTGTCGGCTGCTCGTCGCGGCGGACTTCGACACACCGCTCTACGGCGAGCCGGCGCCGTACCCGGACATCCCGCGGTCCTGCGTGTTCCGCGAGGGTTCCGGCGCCGGGACCGACCTGATCGTCCTGGTGGCGTTCGCGGACGCCTACGTGCGGCCGGACAAGTCCATGGAGATGCTTATCGGGGCCGGTCACTCGGCGGCGACGCTCGTGCGCCACCTCGCCCGACGGGATGGAGTGCACGACACTCGTGGCGGTCAGCGCGACCGAGTCGTTGAGGGTCATCGCGCACCTGCGGGACGGCAATTCCGACCAGGTCGCCGCGATCTCACAGGGGAAGGCGCGCAGGGCGTTCGACCGGCTGCCGAAATAGCTGTCACGAAGTGAGGCGCTGTCCCGTCCCCCTGTGATGAAGGTATTCGTGATCGGTGCGACGGGTGTGCTGGGCCGGGAGGCGGTGCCGCGGCTGCGGGCCGCCGGACACGAGGTCGGGGTGCTGGACGCGCCCGCGGGTGTCTACAACGTCGGGGCGCCGGTGTTGAAGCGGGACCTGGGCATCACGCGGCTGCCCAAGGGGTTCGGGCGGCTGGCGGCGTCGTTCGAGGTGTTCGCGCGGTCGCAGCGGGTGGTGAGCGGCAAGCTGACCGCGGCGACGGGCTGGAAGCCGCGGTCGAGTCCGGAGTGGAACGACTGACCGCTCCTGGGCTACCCCATGTGCGGATAGGTGTGATCGGTCGGCGCCACCAGGGTTTCCTTGATGGCGCGGGGGCTCGTCCACCGCTGCAGGTTGTAGATCGAGCCCGCCTTGTCGTTCGTGCCGGAGCCACGCGAGCCACCGAACGGCTGCTGGCCGACGACCGCGCCGGTCGGCTTGTCGTTGACGTAGAAGTTGCCCGCCGCGAACCGCAACGCCTTGTGCGCCTGCTCGACGGCCACGCGGTCGCGGGCGAAGACGGCCCCGGTCAGCGCGTACGGCGTGGAGCTCTCGATGGTCTGCATGATCCGCTCGTAGTCGGCGTCCTCGTAGACGTGCACGGCGAGGATCGGGCCGAAGAACTCCGTCGTGAAGATCGCGTGGTGCGGGTCGGTGCCGAGCAGGATCGTCGGATCCACGAAGTAGCCGACCGAGTCGTCGCACGTGCCGCCCGCCAGCACCTCGACCGAGGTGGACGCGGACGCCATCAGCAGCGCGTCCTTGTGCTTGGCGAACGCACGGCTGTCGATCACCGCGCCGCCGAACTGCGAAAAGTCCGTGACATCGCCGTACGACAGGGACTTCGTGACGTCGAGCAGCGGCTCGCGGATCTTCTCCCACACGGACTTCGCGATGTACGCGCGTGACGCCGCCGAACACTTCTGGCCCTGGTACTCGAAGGCGCCACGGACGAGGCCGGTGACGAGCGTCTTCGGGTCGGCCGAGGCGTGCGCGAGCACGAAGTCCTTGCCGCCCGTCTCGCCGACGACCCGCGGGTAGGAGCGGTAGTGGTCGAGGTTGGCGCCATGGTCTGCCACAGCGCCTTGAACGTGCGGGTGGATCCGGTGAAGTGCAGGCCCGCGAAGAACCTGTCCCGCAACGCCACCTCGCTCACCGCGTGCGCCGTCGCCGGTGACGAGGTTGACCACGCCGGGCGGCAGGCCCGCCTCTTCGAGCAGGCGCATGGTGAAGTGCGCGGCGAGCTGCTGGGTCGGCGAAGGCTTCCACACCACCGTGTTGCCCATCAGCGCGGGCGCGAGCGGCAGGTTGCCCGCGATCGCGGTGAAGTTGAACGGCGTGATCGCCACGACGAACCCGTCGAGCGGCCGATGGTCCATCCGGTTCCACACGCCAGGACTCGACACCGGCTGTTCTTCCAGGATGCGCCGGCCGAAGTGGACGTTGAACCGCAGGAAGTCGATCAGCTCGCACGCCGAGTCGATCTCGGCCTGCTGCACCGACTTGGACTGCCCGAGAATCGTGGCCGCGTTGAGGGTGTCGCGCCACGGCCCCGCGAGCAGGTCGGCCGCCCTGCAGCAGCACCGCGGCCCGCTCGTCGAACGGCAGCTCCTGCCAGCCCGGCGCGGCGTGCTGCGCGGCCCGCATCGCCTCCGCGACATCCGCCGGTGGCCTGCGCGGTCATGCCGAGCACGTGCCGGTGGTCGTGGGGCTGCACCACGTTGAGGCGGCTCGCCACCACCCATCGCTGCCGGCCGCCGATGGTCATGGTCAGCTCGTGGGTGGTGTTCTCCAGTTCGGCGATCCGCGCGCTGCAGGCTCGCGCGTTCCGGGCTGCCAGGAGCGTAGGTGCGCACGGGCTCGTTGACCGGTTCGGGTGCAGACGTGACGGCGTCCATTCCCCCATCGTGGCACGCGGTAGTAGGGTCCGTCGGGTGGCGCGGGTGACTGGAATCGGTGGGGTTTTCCTGCGTTCCAGAGACCCTGTGCGCTTGGCCGCCTGGTACCGCGACAACCTCGGCGTGCCCATGAGCGAAAAGGGCACCGTCACGTTCCACTGGCTCGACACCGCCACGACCGACCGCCCCGGCACGACGACCATGGCGTTGTTCGCCAACGACACCGAGTACATCGGCGAACCCCACCAGCGCACCATGCTCAACCTGCGGGTCGACGACCTGCCGTCGTTGATGGTCGAAGCTGAAGGCGCGCGGGGTCGAGGTGCTGCCCGAGACCGAGGACTCGGAGTTCGGGCGGTTCGGGTGGTGCGTCGACCCGGAGGGGAACCGGATCGAGCTCTGGGAGCCCGCAGAGGGCATGTGACGCCTGTCGGTGCCGCTAGCTGATTGAACTGGGGGAACCCGCGGGTCGTCTGTGTGGTGCGTGCCTATCAGGGCTCCCAGGCCAGAAGCTGGTCGAAGACACGCACGTCGCCGCCGGCCTTCAGCGAGCTCACCGGAATCCGGCCGTACAGGGCCAGGACCAGCTCACCGGCCGTGCCCGTCAGGCGAGGCGTCGGCCGCGCCGGGCGTCGGCGGCGACTGGGTCGACCCGCACGCCGTCGGCCGCCAGCGAAACGCGCCACGACCGGCCCTCGGTGGCGTGGTAGTCGACGGAAGCAGGCTCGTGCGGCCAGGAGGCCGGCCCCGAGTTGCTGGTGAACAGGAACTCCTCGACACCGTCGAGCGCCTGCACGTCCGGCAGCGGCTCCGGAGTACCGACCGTGATCAAGGCGTCGTAGGTGTGCACCGTGATCTGCTGGACCTGGTGCCGGGCGACCCCGCCGCTGGTCTGCGGCGACTGCGACCCGCCCCACCACGTCCAGCAACCACGATCCGGACCGGCCTCCCGCAGTGCGTTCAACAGCCGCGCCGTGGACTCGGCCGACCACGCCAGTAGGGCCTCGCGCTCTGTAGGCATGTCCGAGGCACCCACCCACGCGCTCTCGGCGGGAGGAGCGTCGGCAGGCCCCGCGGCGACGGTGGCGGCCCAGCGGCAGGCGCTCTTGCCCAGGTGCTGCGCCAGGTCCAGCAGCGTCCACTCGGGACACGTCGGCACCTGCGCGTCAAGGCTGGGTGCGGCGGCGACCGCGGCCCGGAACGCGACCGCCCGTTCGTCGATCAGCTGCAGCAGAACGGGGAACGCCAGAGTCTCAGACACGCGCAGTGTCTATCACCACGCCGCGGCGACCGCACAGCGAATTACATCAGCTCGAGAACGAAGGCGAGCTCCTGCGGCGCGTACCAGGCCAGTTCGTGGTCCTCGGCGCTGCCGAGCGTGAACTCCGCGTCCGGGTCACCCAGGTCCGCCGCGTCCACGACCTCGGCGGCGGCACGGACGTCGGTCTCCGCCTCGGAGGTGTCCATGTGCACGGCCGCGACGTCCGTCAACGTCACCGAGCCCGAGAACTTCACCACCGAGTAGTCGAGGTCGGGACGCAACGTCACGTCCTCGACGTCGACGGCGAGGACCGCGCGGCGCGGCTCGGACTTCTCGTCCGCGGCCAGCAGCCGCAGCGAAGCGCGGGCGGCGTCGAGCATGGCGGCGTACTCGAGCTCCTCGGTGTCGCCCGCGGCGTAGGACTCGCGCAGGGCGGGCGTCAGCGCGAAGGCCGTGCCGCCGAGCGGGGTCAGCTCGCCACTGTCCACGAAGGTGCGCAGCATGGACACCGTGGCCGGGATGTAGACCCTCATGACGCGCTCGCCGTTCCCATCAGTTCCTCCACCGACTCCTCGACCATGGTCGCGAGAACGTCCACATCGGACATGGCGTCGCGGTCGCCGTTCAGCCCGAAGTAAACACCGCCGTCGTACGACGTCACCCCGATGGCCAGCGCCTGGTTCTTGGCGAGCGGCACGACGGGGAAGATGTCGGTCATTCTCGCGCCCGCCGCGTACAGCGGCACCTGAGGGCCGGGGACGTTGGTGACGATCACGTTGAACAGCCGGCGGCTGAACGAGCTGGCGGCCCGTGCGCCCAGCGCGTGCAGGGTCGGCGGGGCGAAGCCCGAGACCTTGACCAGTGCGTCGGCGGCGACGGACTGGCCGGATTCCTTGTGTGCGCGCGTCGCGTGGCTCACGTGGTGCAGGCGCACGACCGGGTTCGGTTCGCCGACGGGAAGGTCCACCAGGTACGCGGACACGTTGTTGCCGGAGTCCGGGTCGGCGTCGCGGACGCTCATCGGGGTCATCGCGCGGATCGTGGTGCTGCCGGTGACGTTCTCGCCGCGGCTCAGCAGCCAGTTCCGCATCGCGCCGGACAGGGCGGCCAGCACCACGTCGTTGACCGTACCGCCGTGCGTCTTGCGGATGGCGCGCAGGTCGTCGAGCTGCGCGCGGGCCACGGCGAAGCGGCGCTGCGGCGAGGTGATGCGCACGTTCAACGGACTGCCGGGCGCCGGCGTCGCGGCGGTGCGGACCGCGGAGGCGAGTACGCCGATGGCGCTGAACACCTTCTCGACGGTGTTGACGGTGTCGAGCGCGGCGCTGCGGAGGTTCTCGACCAGCTCGCCGGGGCGCTGCACGATGTCGGTGACCGCGTCGGTCACGAGCTGCAGCGAGCCGGGCTCGGGCTGCGGCATCCAGAGGTTCTCGATGTTGGTGCGCGGCGACGGCGAGACGTCCAGCATGACCTGGCCGATCTCCAGCGACGCGATGCCGTCGATCATGGCCTGGTGGGTCTTGGTGATGACCGCGGTCTGGTTCTTCGCGAGGCCCTCGACCAGGTAGATCTCCCACAACGGGCGCGAGTGGTCGAGCGGCCGCGACATCAGGCGCGCGATCAGGTCGTGCAGCTGCGCGTCGTTGCCCGGCTTGGGCAGCGCGGAGCGGCGCACGTGGTAGGTGACGTCGAAGTCCGGGTCGTCCACCCACACGGGGCGCGCGATGCGGCCGGGGACGTGCACGACCTTCTGCCGGTAGCGCGGCACGAGGCTCAGGCGCTGCTCGATCAGGTCGACGAGCTTGTCGTAGTCGAATCCCGCCTTGGGCCGTCGGAACACGGCCACTCCGCCGACGTGCATCGGCGTCGTGGAGTCCTCCAGGTACAGGAACGAGGCGTCCAGCGCTGACAGACGGTCCGGCATGCCACTCAGCCTAGTGGCGTTTGCGGTCCATGAGTTTCTGAAGTGCCGCGCGCTCGACCGGATCACGGTCGTGGCGTTCGAGCCGGATACGCGCCGCCTCCGGGATCACCTCGTGCGCCTTCGGGTCCGCGTTCGCCATGAACGCCCTCAGGAACCGCCACCGGGTCAGCTTGCGGACCGGCGCGAGCCGGGCCACGGCCAGCGACACCCAGCTCAACGCGACGTCGAGCCTGCGGTCGCCCTTGATCGCCGACGCCCAGTCGAGCACCACGGGGCCCTCCGGGCCGAGCACGACGTTGCCGGGGTGCAGGTCGAGGTGCAGCAGGTCGCCGTCGCCGCTGAGGAAGTCCGGGGCCGGGATGGCGTCGAGCCGGTGGTGCAGCTCGGCGAGCTCCCGGCCGAGCTGAGCGGCGAGCCACGGCTTGCGGCCGATCTCCTCGGACATCCGCGGACCGGGCACGTACTGCATGACGAGCTCGTCGGCGGTGGCGTCGAACACGCGTGGAACGGCGATGCCGTGCCCGCTCAGGTACGTCATCATCTCGGCCTCGCGCCGCAGGTCACGGCCTGTACGCGTGTGCTTGACCAGCAGCCCGTCGGACCTGATGAACACGTCCGAGTCCTGGCCGCTCGCGAGATGTTGACGTTGCGCGACGCTGCGCATACCTGCCGTCATGTGACGATCATCATGCATATGATCCAAAGCACAAGGGCCGAATGGCTCTAGTGGAGCTCTTCACCCGTTTGAGCCCGCCGTGCCGGGTTCTGTCACTCTCTTCCCGTGGAAATCTCGCCCAAGGACCGCTTTGTCACCGTCTACGGCCGCAAGCCCGTGCTGGAGGCGCTGGACGACACCTCGCTGTCGGTGGACAAGGTGGTGCTCGCCGACACCGCCCGAGGCCCGGCGGCACGCGAGATCATCGACGCGGCGCGTTCCCGTGGCGTCGAGGTGCAACGGGCGACCGCGCAGCGTGTGAAGGTGCTGGCGGGCAACGGCAAGCAGGACCAGGGCGTGCTCGCC
>CAVYAD010000030.1:0-37002 GCA_963766275.1 uncultured Actinomycetota bacterium | reverse complement strand
TGCTTTTCGCTCTGACAAAACCGGCTGGGTCAGCGGGGCTTGCGCTGCTTCGCTGCCTGACGGGCCGCCTCACGGCGCTCCTTGCGGGTGCCGCCCTGCTCGCCGGCCGCGCGCTCGCATCGGCGTGCTGTTCCACGCCGCCGTCCTCAGCCGGGCCGCTGTAGTTCAGGTTCTGCTGGCCGGGGCCACCGAGCCCCTTGCCGCGCAGTGCGGGCGGGATGGCGTTGCCGCTGTCCAGCTGGGCCATCGCAGGGCCGGCCGGAGCCTCCGCCTGCGCTGTGCCTGCTGCTGGGCGGCCGCCGCCGCGCGCGCACGGGCACGGGCGCCCGACTGCGGAAGCGGCTGCGGGGTCTGGCTCAGCACGACCGGGACCTCGGGCGGGGCCTGCGGCTCCGGCTCGGCGGCCTCGACCTGGAGGTTGAACAGGAAGCCGACGGTCTCTTCCTTCAACGCGTCCAGCATCGCGTCGAACATCTCGAAGCCCTCGCGCTGGTACTCGATGAGGGGGTCGCGCTGCGCCATGGCGCGCAGGCCGATGCCCTCCTTCAAGTAGTCCATCTCGTAGAGGTGCTCACGCCACTTGCGGTCCAGCACGGACAGCAGGACGCGGCGCTCCAGCTCGCGCATCGCACCTTCGCCGACACGGCCGTCGATCTCGGTCTCGCGGGCGCGGTAGGCGTCGAGCGCGTCGTTGACGAGGAGCTCGCGCAGGTACTCGCGAGTGATGTCCTCATCGGACTCGAGCAGTTCCTTCGCGTTCAGCGCGATCGGGTACAGCGTCTTGAGCGCCGTCCAGAGCTTCTCGAAGTCCCAGTCCTCGGCGTAGCCGTCGGCGGTGGCGCCGTTGACGTACTCCTCGACGACACTCTCGATCATGTGCTCGACCTGCTCACGCAGGTCCTCACCGGCGAGAACGCGGTGGCGCTCGGCGTAGATCACCGTGCGCTGGCGGTTCATGACCTCGTCGTACTTCAGGACGTTCTTGCGGATCTCGAAGTTCTGCTGCTCGACCTGGGTCTGCGCGCTGCGGATCGCGCGGGTGACCATCTTGTGCTCGATCGGCACGTCGTCCGGCACGTTCAGGCGCGTCATGACCATCTCGACCATGGACGCGTTGAAGCGGCGCATCAGCTCGTCCTGCAACGACAGGTAGAAGCGCGACTCACCGGGGTCGCCCTGACGGCCGGTACGACCGCGGAGCTGGTTGTCGATGCGGCGCGACTCGTGGCGCTCGGTGCCGAGCACGTAGAGACCGCCGGCCTCACGCACCTCGTCGGCCTCGGCCTTGCCCTGGATCGTGAGCTCCTCGACGACCTTCGCCCACGCCGCCTCGTACTCCTCCGGCGTGGTCACCGGGTCGAGGCCGCGGTCGCGCAGCTCGTGGTCGGCGATGATGTCCGGGTTGCCGCCCAGCACGATGTCGGTACCACGACCGGCCATGTTCGTCGCGACCGTGACGGCGCCCTTGCGGCCCGCCTTCGCGATGATCAGCGCCTCCCGGTCGTGGTGCTTCGCGTTCAGCACCTCGTGCGGGATTCCCTTGCGCACCAGCAGCTTCGACAGGTACTCGGAGCGCTCGACGCTCGTCGTGCCGATCAGGATCGGCTGGCCCTTCGCGTGCCGCTCGACGATGTCCTCGGCGACCGCCTCGAACTTCGCCTCCTCGCTCTTGTAGACGAGGTCGGGCTGGTCGGTACGGCGCGGCGGGCGGTTCGTCGGGATCGAGACGACACCCAGCTTGTAGGTCTGGTGGAACTCCGCCGCCTCGGTCTCGGCGGTACCGGTCATGCCGCCGAGCTTCTCGTACAGGCGGAAGTAGTTCTGCAGCGTGATCGTGGCGAGAGTCTGGTTCTCCGCCTTGATCTCGACGTTCTCCTTGGCCTCGATGGCCTGGTGCATGCCCTCGTTGTAACGGCGACCGGAGAGCACACGACCCGTGAACTCGTCGACGATCATGACTTCACCGTTGCGGAGGATGTAGTCCTTGTCGCGGTTGTAGAGCTCCTTCGCCTTGAGGGCGTTGTTCAGGTAGCCCACCAACGGCGTGTTCGCCGCCTCGTACAGGTTGTCGATGCCGAGCTGGTCCTCGATGAACTCCACACCGAGCTCGGTGACGGCGACCGTGCGCTTCTTCTCGTCGTACTGGTAGTGGAACGACTTCGACTTCTCCTCGATGACCTCGATACGGTCCTTCTGGGAGAGCTGGGTGACGTCGATGCCACGCATCCTCGGCACGAGCCGCGCGAACTCGGTGTACCAGCGCGCCGACTGCTCCGCCGGACCAGAGATGATCAACGGCGTCCGCGCCTCGTCGATGAGGATCGAGTCGACCTCGTCGACGATCGCGAAGTGGTGGCCACGCTGCACGCACTCGTCCAGGCTCCACGCCATGTTGTCGCGCAGGTAGTCGAAGCCGAACTCGTTGTTCGTGCCGTAGGTGATGTCCGAGTTGTACGCCACGCGCCGCTGGTCGGGCGTCATCTCGGAAAGGATCGCGCCGACGGTGAGGCCGAGGAAGCGGTGCACGCGGCCCATCCAGTCCGCGTCGCGCTTGGCCAGGTAGTCGTTCGTGGTGATGACGTGCACGCCCTCGCCGGCGATGGCATTCAGATAGACCGGCATGACACTCGTCAGCGTCTTGCCCTCACCGGTGCGCATCTCGGAGATCTGCCCGAGGTGCAACGCCGCGCCACCCATCATCTGCACGTCGTAGGGGCGCTGGCCCAGCGTGCGCTTCGCGGCCTCACGGGCCACGGCGAACGCCTCCGGCAGCAGCTCGTCCAACGACTCGCCCTTGGCGTAGCGCTCCTTGAACTCTTCGGTCTTGGCGCGCAACTCTGCGTCGGAGAGGTCGACCACTTCGTCTTCGAGGTGGTTGATGTGTGCTGCGATGTTGCGGAGGCGCTTGAGCATCTTGCCCTCGCCGGAGCGGAGCAGTCGGGACAGCACCATCTGGAATGACCTCATCACCTGTATCGCGGCGCGCCCACGTCGGACGCCTTTCCCCTGCCCATCGTAGGCAAGTCGCCAAGATGTGCGCACAGACACAGGCGGATTGACCCCGATGACCTGGTATATGCAGGTCACGGGCCGTTTCTGCGATCAAGCGCAGTCCGCCTGTCGCCGGTGCCCCCAAACTCGGCTACTGGAGTGCTGAACGCATGAGGACCGCGTAAAGGTTCCTGGCCCGCCCAACTTCACCTTGACGGTGAACACCACACCGTTGACAAGGCTCCAGCGACCCCGCCCACACCCCCGTGCGGCGCCACCCTGTGGCACTTGCAACTGAGCGAAAAGCACGTTCGTACGAACAGGCCGTACGAACGTGCTTTTCGCTCCAAACAGAGTGGGCCTTGCGGGGGAGCAGGGCAGACGCACGCTGCCGCCCCCGCACGCGAGGGGTGCGGAGGCGGCAGCGGTCGAAGGGAGTGTGGGTAGAACCGGATCAGGCCAGCCTGATCACGCCGTAGTCGAATCCCTTCCGGCGGTAGACGACGCTCGGGCGCCCGTTGTCGGTGTCATCAGCGAATAGGTAGAAGTCGTGTCCGACCAGTTCCATCTCGTAGAGGGCCTGGTCGACGGTCATCGGTTTGGCGGCGTGCTCCTTTTCGCGAACTACGCGTCCGGGCAACTTGTCCTCGAGGCCGTCGTCCCACCGCTGCGTGGGCACTTCCGCCATGCCCTCGTAGTCGGCCTCGGGTGCGTCGAGCACCGCGGTCTTCGCGCGGCGCGACGTCATGACCTGACCGTTCTGGTCAGCAGCGGAGGAGATGTCTCCGAGTCCGCTTGTCGCTTCGGCCACCGAAATCGGGGCCCGCGCCCCGTGGTGGACTCGCCTGCGGTCGTGCGACCGACGCAGGCGGTTCTCGAGCTTTGCGACCGCGGCATCGAGCGCGGCATAGAAGTCACCCGCGCAGGCTTCGGAACGGACCACCGGTCCACGTCCCTTGCCGGTGATTTCGACCCGCTGGCAGTTCTTCGACTGGCGGCGGTTCGGCTCGTGGAAAAGCTCCACGTCGAAGCGGATGACCTTGCGGTCGTAGCGCTCAAGCCGGGCCAGCTTTTCGGCGACGTGCACCCTGTAGTGATCGGGCACCTCGACGTTGCGGCCCTTAACGACGATGTCCATACACGACCTCCCTCGCTTTGATGCGAGCTATGGCTGGACTGATTTCAAGCGCCGTCGCGATCTTGGATCGCGGTTGTGTCGCAGAGGGTCGTCCTCCGCAGGTCTCACGGCGCCAGGGTCATGGGCTGTTCGCCTCCTCCCCGAGGGCCGGGAACGCTGATAGCGGTGCACGTTAGCTTGGGATTCACCGTCGCGTAAGCCCCCTTGCCGGGCGAACCGGCAGATTTTTTGGTGACTACGCAGCGCGACGACGCACCGTCATAGCTCGTGTCCCGAGCGTGCCACGAACCCCGCCCACCGGTACCTTGCTCACCCGGACGGCTCAGTCGCGCACCGGCACTCGACGGCAGCCTCGCTGCGTCGAACGGATCCAGTGGCGACCTCATACCCAGCCAACGGGTGACCCGCGCTTCATGTTCCCGAAACCTCGAAGAGATCGATTCGGATGACCGCACACCAGTTGAGACACGACCGAAGCGCGCTTCTTCCAACTGAACTGATCGGTTTCGCTGCCTGATCACAGACCTGTCACACCGGGCCTCCAGGGTGATTTCGCCCAATGACGCACAAGGCCGTTGATCAACGTCGCCACCGGACCATCCGGGCATTCCCAGGAATAACCGCTGGTCAGCTCCATCTGTGAATAATCGTTAACCAGCCCGGCCCCGCGGGCAACCCTCGCGACCATGAACCGCCCACTGGAGCCTCACCGCGAGCACACCGGCAGCCCACCCCGCCGCGCATGCCTTGCGTGCGGCCACAACCAGGCGAAATGGTCCAGACCGCCGCAGCGCCATGAACAGCGGCGCGAAACGCCGTGACGAAACGTGGGCGACACGGTCGTTGGGCCCAAACGTGCCACTCCGTAGTACCGGATCTTGGGACGCATTCGGAGCCGAAGCAACGACCTGCGAGTTTGTGTCCATCCCGGACTCGACCGTGATCGACTGTCCCGCACCAACTTCACCCTTGTGGGCGGTGCCAAAAGTCCCGGCCGGGCCCCTCAGTCCCACGGGCGCGCGGATGTCAGCGCGAGAACGGCGTCCACCCGCACCCCGGATCCACGCAGCGCCCGGACGCAGGCGGCGGCCGTGGCACCCGTCGTGACCACGTCGTCCAGCAGGACCGTTGTGCCCGGCGGCGGACTTCCCCGCACCAGCACACGACCTTCGAGATTTCGCCGGCGCGCACCGGGACCCAAACCCACGGAATCGGCCACGCCGGACGAGAACCGGAGCACCGGCGCCACCGAAGCGATCTCCACGGCCCGCGCGATTCTCACCATGTGGTCGCCACCGCGATCGCGGGCGGCCGCCGAGCGCGACGGTGCCGGGACCAACGTCCACGGCCGCGGCCCCACCGACACCAGCGCCGCGGCGACCAACGCCCCGAACCACGCGCCCAGAGCCCGCGCGCCACGCTCCTTGAACGAGAGCACGAGCTCCCGCACCACGCCGTCATAGGCCGCCAGAGCCCACACCGGCGGCGCCACACCGGGCACCTGGAAGCGCCATGGCGGGCCGAAGCCGCCGAGACAGCGCGTGCAGCACGCGGGACCGGGCCGGCGGCAGCCGTAGCAGCGGACGGGTAGGAGCAGGTCGAGACTCATGGCCACCAGCATGGCGACGGGGTCTGACAATTCCGGGAAAGACCAGGTCAGCCCGGGTAGAACACCAGCGATCCGAGCGAGGTCCGGATCCCGCTGGCCCGCCACACGTCGGTGATGTCCGACGCCGACCACAACCCGGAGCCGTCGATCACCTGCACCGACCGGGACGGGCCCGCGGCCACCGATCCCACCGGCGCGGCGACGTTCGCCGGGCTGTACCGGTCGAGCTTGGACCCGTCGGTGTAGACCTTGCTGACCGGCAGCGACGGCAGCGACGACGACACCACCAGCACGTCCTGCGACAGCCAGTCGATGGACTGCACAGTGGCCCCCAGCGCGGACGGCTGAATGGGCCGTAGAGCCCGCAACGCCACGTCCTGCTGGTCGCGTACCACCGAGGCCACGAAAAGCTTCCCAGCGATGACCAGGGCCGCGCGCGTGCCGTCCCGCGACAGGCGCAGCTCGCTGATCTGACCGAACGACTCGAGGTCGGTGATGTTGACGCCCTTGGCCGTCCAGTTCCCGTCGTCGGACCGGCTCACGCGGGCGAGGGACGTCCCGTTGACGACGGTCCAGACCTCCTTGCCCGGTTCCTTCGGCCCGCTCGACAGCATCCACGTCGGCCGCGTCAGCGTCGTCGCGGGCAGGTCCACTTCGGACAGGCCACCTTCGAGCTCCCCGATCCGCAACCGCATGGTCGTGCCCTGCGTCGAGTTCTGGCGGGTCACCACGGCCAGCCGCGAGCCGTCGAGCGACTGCGCCGCGCTCGCCACGTTGAAGGCGCCCTCACCGGCTGGGCCCTTGATCGGGCCGCCGTCGGTGAGCGAACGCACCCGGCCGTCCACCACGAGCATGCCCTGCAGGTTGACGTTCAACGACAACAACGCCTCACCGGCGATCCCCGACACGTCGGACGGCCGGTAGTCGCGCTGGTCCGGCAGGATCTGCAACCCGTCGATCAGCACCCGGACCCGTGACGAAGTGACGCTCTGGAACGACTTCACCACCTGCGCCACGATCTGCTTGCGCTTCTCCGGCGTCAGGTCCTTGCCGACGTTGGTGAGGTTGACCTCCAACGCCCCGTCGTCGGCTTCCTTGGTGTTCGAGAAGACGTCGGGATCCGGGCCGAGCGCGCTCACCAGCGTGTCGCGCACCGCGTCGCCGGGACCCTTGATCATCAGCTCGGTCACGCGCGTCGGGATGTCCGTCGCGGGCGGCACGACCACGAACCGCGGATCGGGCACCAGGACGGTGAACTCGGGGTTGTAGAAGTACAGCACCACACGCCGGTAGTTGGCGTTGAACAGGTTCTGCGGCATGAAGACACCGGGCGGTGGCTCGGAGATGCGCCACTGGCCCTCGTTGTTGCGCTCCAGCTTCACGGGCGTCGAGAACTCGCCGAGCTGCGGCACGAACGCGTTGTCGCTGCTGCCGAGGCGACCGACGTACTTCCCCTGCAGCAGAACGGTCTGCGCCTTCTCCTGCGTCGGCTGCGGCGCCGGCACGGTGCCGAACCCGGACTCGATGATCGTGGGGTTCTTGGTGTCCCACTTCTTGTCCGCTTCCGGCGTCAGGAAAGCGCGGGCGGCCGCGTAGTTGCGGTCCGGGTTCGACGTCGCGTCGATGAAGTCGCGCACCAGCATGAACGGGTCGATGCCCTGCCGTGGCTCCGGTGCGGCGTTGGCCGTGTTCGTGGACTTGGTGTCCTTCGTCCCGATCGGCTTCGGCTGGGTGTTCGTCGGGATCGCCGCGCACCCCGTGATCGTCACGAGGACCAACAGCACCAACGCCAGCCGTTTCACCGCACTTCCTCCGAAACCTCGTCCGCGGGTACCCCGTCCACCGGTTCGGCGGGCTGCCAGGTGATCTCCTCGGGGGTCAGCTCGACCTCCTCCGGTTCCTCCGCGACGACGACTTCCTCGACGGCCGCGACAGCGGCGACCTCGATCGCCGGTGCGAGCGGCAACGGGCTCACCCGCAGCTCGTCGCCGTGCGTGCGTGGCAACGTCAGCCGGAACACGGCGCCGTGGCCACGGCTCGCCCCACGCCTCCAGCCAGCCGCCGTGCAGCCGCGCGTCCTCCAGCGAGATCGACAGGCCGAGACCGGTGCCACCGGTGCGCCGGTTGCGCGACGGGTCGGCGCGCCAGAACCGGCTGAACACCAGCTCCGCCTCGCCCTGCCGCAGCCCGACCCCGTGGTCCCGCACCGTCATCGCGACCGCGTCGGCGTTGCCGCCGCATGGTCAGCTCGACCGGCTGGCCCTCGCCGTGGTCGATCGCGTTCGCCAGCAGGTTGCGCAGAATCCGTTCCACCCGGCGGGAGTCGAGCTCCGCGATGAGTTCCTCGTCCGGCAGGTCCAGCACCACCGGCGTGCCCGCGGTGGCCGCGATCGCCCGCACCGAGTCGTGCGCACGACGGGCCAGCACGCGGATGTCCACCTGTTCGGCGGTCAGCTCCTCGACGCCGGCGTCCAGCCGGGAGATCTCCAGCAGGTCGCCGAGCAACGACTCGAACCGGTCGAGCTCGTCGACCAGCAGCTCGGTCGACCGGGCGAGGCCCGCGGGGAACTGCTCGCGTGAGGCGTGCAGGACGTCCGCGGCCATGCGCACCGTCGTCAACGGCGTGCGCAGCTCGTGCGAGACGTCCGAGGTGAACCGGCGCTGCAGCTGACCGAACTCCTCCAGCTGCTTGAACTGCGCCTGGATCGACTCGGCCATCTCGTTGAACGACTCGGCCAGGCGCGCAACGTCGTCCTCGCCGACGACGTGCATGCGTTCGTGCAAAGTGCCGTCCGCGAACCGTTCCGCGACCTCGGCCGCCTGCCGCACCGGCCGCACGACCTGCCGCGTCACCAGGTTCGCGATCAACGCGAGCAGCATCAGCAGCACGATGCCGCCGACGACCAATGTGGACTGCACGACCTGGCGGTGCGCTGCTCGGCGGCCAGCGGGAAGATCAGGTAGAGCTGCATCGACCGTGCGGTCGTGCTCATCGGCATGCCCACGACGAACAACGTGGTCGGCTGGCCACCGCGCAGCACGGTGTGGATCTGCGTGCCGTCGCCGCCGTTCTCGACCAGCTCGCGCAGCGCCGCGCGGGACGTCTCGAGCGGACCGACCGAGGGCACGCCGTCCGGGGCGCGAGTCCGTCGGCCAGCACCGGTTCGAACGCGCCGGCGCCCGCCGTCGTGGCGTCAGTGCCGACGCCACCGGTGGCGAGCTTGTTGATGGCGCTGGTGAACCGCGTCTGCACGCTGTCCGGGCCGGGGTTCAGCCCGACCAGATCGGCCTGGAGCACCTGCCGCGACGCGGTCGCCTGCCGGACCGCCGCCTCTCCTTGGTGTTCAGCAGCTGGTTGGTGATCTGCATCTGCAGCACCATGCCCAGCACGAACACCACGGCCGACGACAGCGCGAGCGTGGACACCACGACGCGCAACTGCAGCGAACGACGCCACAGATCACCGAACGCGACCGCACCGCCTGCGCGCCTCCTCGACGAGGAACTGCGCCTTGGCGATCACCGGCCGAACGAACTTCATACGCCACCTGTCACGGAGGGCCGGCCTTGTACCCGACGCCGCGAACAGTCAACACCACCTCAGGGTGCTCCGGGTCCCGTTCGACCTTGGAGCGCAACCGCTGCACGTGGACGTTCACCAGGCGCGTGTCGGCGGCGTGGCGGTAGCCCCACACCTGCTCGAGCAGCACCTCGCGGGTGAACACCTGGCGCGGCTTGCGGGCCAGCGCGACCAGCAGGTCGAACTCCAGCGGCGTGAGCTGGATCGGCCTGCCCTCGCGCAGCACCTCGTGGCCGGGGACGTCGATCGTGAGGTCGCCGATCTGCAGCACCTCGGACGGCTCGGCCTCGGTGCGCCGCAGGCGCGCCCTGATCCGGGCCACCAGCTCCTTGGGCTTGAACGGCTTCACGACATAGTCGTCCGCGCCGGACTCGAGGCCCGAGCACCACGTCGACCGTGTCGCTCTTCGCGGTGAGCATCACGATCGGCACGCCCGACTCCGACCTGATCGCCTTGCAGACGTCGATGCCGTTCATTCCCGGCAACATCAGGTCGAGCAGCACCAGGTCGGGCTTGAGCTCGCGCAGCGCGGGCAGGGCACGAGCACCGTCGGCGACCACCGCGGTGTCGAAGCCCTCCCCGCGCAACACGATCGTCAGCATCTCCGCCAGGGCGGGGTCGTCATCGACGACGAGCACGCGTGCCTTCATACCCAACATCGTCGCACTGCCGGTCGCGCGTTCGCGCACCACCCATGTTCCGTTGCCGCTGGTGGCGATGTGCGCTCGGTCTGTAACCGGCCGGAACCCTCGCTCCACGTGCCCCACCTCGCCCGATTTGGCCTGCTCGTCGCGGGGTTATCCGCGCGACGCTCACCTTTCGTTACGTGTCGGTGTCAGGCCGTGCGGATGGCCGAGGCCAGCCAGATGCGCGCATCACCCACCTTTCGCGGATCGGTGATCGCGGGCACGGGGCGTTCGTGCTGGGCCGCCAGGTCGACCTGGTGCGTCACCGCGGCGTGCCAGCCGTGCCCGCCCAGCCACTCGACGGGGTTCTCCACGTCGGACAGCCAGGCGGCGTCCATCGTGTCGAACCGCTCGTTCACGGCTCTCATCTGCGGCAACTCGCGGAAGGCGCGGTTGACGTGTTCGATAGCGAGAGTGCTGCCCCTGGAGGACAGCGCGCTCACCCAGTGCATGATCCGTTCGCCGGCTTCCGGCGTCAGAAACATGAAGAGGCCCTCCAGCAACCAGGCTGTGGGCCTCTTCGGGTTGTAGCCCGCGTGGATCAACGCTGTCACCCAGTCGTCTCTCAGGTCGCAGGGGACGACCACGCGTTCGCAGGACGGTAAGACGTGCTCGTCGTGCAGGACGTCCTCCTTGAACTCCACCATGTCGGGCAGGTCGAGCTCGAAGACGGTCGTGCCCCGTGGCCACGGCAACCGGAACGCTCTTGTGTCGAGGCCGGCCGCCATGATCACGACCTGGGGCTGGGCTGCGTTCAGTAACTGATCGTCGAAGTACCGGGTGCGCAGGACGAAGTGATCGCCCGCGAGGTTGCGCACGCCGTTGAGTTCGGTCGCGGAGCCGGCGGCCTCCACGAGCAGAGCGGCCAGGGGGTCGTTGAAGAGGGGCTCGAGACTCAGTTGCTCAGTGGCGCGGGCGGCAGCGATCAGGACCGCCGTACGGGCGACTCCGACCGGGGGGCGCTGCAGAACACGCTTCAAATTGTGATCTCCTATACACTCACAGTGACGTACCAGAGACACGATCGTGTCAACGGGTACGCACGTGAGCGACCACTCAAGGAGTGAAGAGTGGTTCCAAAAGCGAACAGAAGTTCACGTTTGACCGCCCATCGACCACTTGCCACGGGGCAAGCCAGTTGATGTTCGCCAATCCGTCGTAAACCACCCCGCAACGGGCCTGAAGCCCGCCATCGGATTCATAAATGTCTCGGGCGCGGGAGTCGTCGTCCTGCTCGCGTTTGGCCGCGCGTTCGGCCGCGACCTCCACCGGCACCCGGAGCAACAGGTGAAGATCGGGAACGGGCAGCCCGAACCGTTCGATCTCCAACTGCCGCACCCACTCGACGAACTCGCCGCGCTCGTCCTGGTGCAACCGCGCGGCACTGTAGGCAGCACTGGACGCCACGTAACGATCGAGCAGCACAACGTCGTGCTCTTCGAGGTCCTTACGGATCAGGTCGGCCGCTTCTCTCCGGTCCAACGCGTACAGCACGGCCATGCCGTAGACGGACTCGCTGAGGTCGCCGACCCTGCCGTAGAGGGCGTCGCGGACCAGGTCCGCGTGCACGCTCTGCCCGTAGCGGGGGAAGGCGTGGCTGGTCACAGTCCTGCCCTGCTCTTGGAGTGTTGCCGTGAGGCCGTTGGCGAGCGTGCGCTTGCCGGCCCCGTCCAGGCCTTCGATCACTACGAGCTTTCCCACGCCGGAACCCTAACGGGAACCTTCGCCGCCACTCACACGGCCGCAGCACATCCCCCACACGGGCGAAATCCGATCTTTCGATCACTAGAACGAGTGACTACGGTGAACAGTCACACGGCGCGTGTGTGAAGGGTAGGTGCCGCGGTGGCCGCGGAATCCGGGCACGCCGAGTCGGTCGACGAACCGATCGGCCACCCGACCGGGGGTCTACCGACCCCTCTCGCCGAGACGCTGCGTTACGGGCCGTTCCACCGCGCACTGCGCGAGGCGATCGCCCACCGAGGCCTCTCGCTCGCCCGCCTGCGCGCCCACCTCGAACAACTCGGCGTCCAGGTCGGCCAGTCGACGCTCTCGTACTGGCAACGCGGCCTGCGCCACCCCGAGGTCCCCCGCGCCATCAGCACGGTGCGCGCGCTGGAGACCGTGCTGCGCCTGCCGCCCTCGTCCCTGTTGGACCTCATCGGCCCCCGCAACGCCAACACCTACGCACCGCGCCCAGTCCCCACCTGGCCCGACTCCGCACCGCTGCTCGCCTCGTTCGACGCGGTGCCCGAATCCGCGCGGGGCAACGCCGACCTCGAAGTGCTGTCCGTGCACGACACCGTGCAACTCGGCATGCACCGCGAACAACGCTCCATCACCACACGACTGGTCGTGCGCGCGGTGCGGCAGGGACCAGATCGGTACCTGGCAGTGCACCAGGGCGATGACGGCGCGATGATCGAGAACGCTCTGGTGCGCGCCGGTGAGGGATGCCGGCAGGGGCGTTTGCGCCGGGAAAGCGCTTCCCGCAATCTTGCCGTCGAGATGTTGTTCGACCGGCGGCTCGCGGCGGGGGAAGAGCACGTCTTCAGTTTCACGATCGTCGACGACACCGGGGGCTCGACTCCGGGGCACCACAGGACTTTCCGGGATGTCTGTGCGTCCTATTTGGTCCAACTGTCGTTTCATCGGCGGGCGATGCCGGCGCGGTGTATGAAGCAGTTCCGGGCGTCTGCCTCGGCCACTCCTGTCGACGTCGAGGAGCTCGTGTGTGGGCTTGGGGGCGTTGTCAGCGCCTACTTCGGTGAGGTTGGGCCGGGGATCGCGGGCATTGCCGTGGAGTGGTCGTAAGTCCACCCGTTCGGGGCCGCGATCCGTCCACTCCATACAATCGCGACCTGGGCGATGAGCTGCGGCAGGTTCGGGAGCGCTACACGACGTTCCGCGGGCGGCGGATCGCGCGGATGCTCGGGTGGGATCCGGGGAAGGTCTCCAACATCGGGCACGGCAAGGCGCGGGCTACCGAGATCGACATCGTTCGGTATCTGGGTCGGTGTGGGCGCAGCCAGGCGTTCATCGAGGACTTCCTCGACCGATACCGCTCCGCGTTCGACCACTACTTCGTGCGGGTGCCACCAACCTGCGCACCGTGACGATGGCCGAGTCAAGCGCCGACAAGATCACCAGCTACAGCATGACTGCCATTCCGGGACTGGTACAGACCGAGGAATATGCGACGGCGCTCTTCGAGGCCTGCGGCAGGGTCAGCCCGGACGAGATCAAAGCGGCTGTTCGTTTCCGGATGGAACGGCAGGCAATCCTCAGACGGCCAAATCGCCCGCAAGAGTGCGTCGAGGTGGCGTTTGCCCAGGCCGTGTGCGTACGCGACTCCAAGAACACCGCAGGCCCCGAGCTGAGGTTCGGCGTCGAGGCCTGGCAGGAGTTCATCGGAGCTCGATAGGCAGCGGAAGCCCCAGCGCCGCGAGGAACCGAGCCGTCTTGAGTTCGACGAAGACCTCGGCGGTGTCCAGGTCGTCGACATCCTCCGGCTCGAAGCTGTCCGGATCCTCGTCTTCCGCCAGGTAGGCGACGAGCTCCGCCTGCTTGGCGAGAACGTCACCCGAGTTGTTCAGCGCCCACCACTCGGCCAGGCCCAAGGCTTCCCGAAGAACGTCCGTCGGATCGGAGGCGTTGGGATTCTCGAAGTAGGTGCGCGGCGTCAGGCCGAGGTAGGCGACGCCGGTCCCCGACCCGACCGGCGCGTAGACGACGGACGTGATGTCGCTGTCGTGGATGTCGATCCACAGCCACGGCTCGGTGAGCGGCGGCAGTTCGCCCTCGGACAGGGTCGTCCACTGGCCGTGTTCAAAAGCGAAAGTGCCGAAGAATCCCACGACGAACATGAACAGGGGCCTCCCGCGACGTGCGCGGGAGGCCCCTGTCAACGAGAACTCAGTAGCGGTAGTGGTCCGCCTTGAACGGGCCCTCGACGTCCACGTCGATGTACTCGGCCTGGTCCTTGGTGAGCTTGGTCAGCTCGCCACCCAGCGCCTCGAGGTGGATGCGCGCGACCTTCTCGTCCAGCACCTTGGGCAGGCGGTAGACCTCGTTGTCGTACTCCTTGTACTTGGTGAACAGCTCGATCTGAGCGATCACCTGGTTGGAGAAGGAGTTCGACATGACGAACGACGGGTGGCCGGTCGCGTTGCCCAGGTTCATCAGGCGGCCCTCGGACAGCACGATGATCGTGCGGCCGGTCGGGAAGATCCACTCGTCGACCTGCGGCTTGATGTTGTTCTTGCGGATGCCGGGGTAGCGCTGCAGGCCGGCCATGTCGAGCTCGTTGTCGAAGTGGCCGACGTTGCCCAGGATCGCCTGGTGCTTCATCTGCGACATGTGCTCGACGGTGACGACGTCCTTGTTGCCGGTCGTCGTGATGACGATGTCGGCGATCGGCAGGACCGTCTCCAGCTTGGCGACCTGGTAGCCGTCCATGGCCGCCTGGAGTGCGCAGATCGGGTCGATCTCGGTGACGATCACGCGGGCGCCCTGGCCGCGCAGTGACTCGGCCGAGCCCTTGCCGACGTCGCCGTAGCCGCAGACGACGGCGACCTTGCCGCCCATCAGGACGTCGGTGCCGCGGTTGATGCCGTCGATCAGCGAGTGGCGGATGCCGTAACGGTTGTCGAACTTCGACTTGGTGACGGCGTCGTTGACGTTGATCGCGGGGAACAGCAGGTCACCGGCGGCGGCCAGCTGGTACAGGCGCATGACGCCCGTCGTGGTCTCCTCGGTGACGCCGCGGATGCCCTCGGCGATCTTGGTCCACTTGCCGTTGTCCGCCTCGACCGACTTCTTCAGCAGCGCGAGGAAGACCTTCCACTCGTCGGAGTCGTCGGCCTCCGGCGAGGGCACGACACCCTGGGTCTCGTACTGCCTGCCCTTGTGGACGAGCATGGTGGCGTCGCCGCCGTCGTCCAGGATCATGTTCGGGCCGCCGCCGTCCGGCCAGGTCAGCATCTGCTCGGCGGTCCACCAGTACTCCTCCAGCGTCTCGCCCTTCCAGGCGAAACACGCCACGCCCTTCGGCTCCTCCTCGGTGCCGTGCGGGCCGACGACGACGGCCGCGGCCGCGTGGTCCTGGGTCGAGAAGATGTTGCAGGAGGCCCAGCGCACCTCGGCGCCGAGGTCCACCAGCGTCTCGATGAGAACGGCCGTCTGGATCGTCATGTGCAGCGAGCCCGAGACGCGAGCGCCCTTGAGCGGGTACACCCCGGAGTACTCACGGCGGAACGCCATCAGGCCGGGCATCTCGTGCTCGGCAAGGCGGATCTCCTTGCGACCGAACTCGTGGAGCGAGAGGTCGGCCACGGCGAAGTCGATGCCGTTGCGGGTCTGCAACCGGTCCGAGGTCATTGCGAAGTCCTCCAGGGCACTTCAGAGAGGGGTGTCGTCCGACGATACCGCCCGTCGATGGACCACTATGACCCGAACGTTGGGTAAGGGAGGTCACGGGTGTTGATTGCGGGCCCGGACACACGGGTCGTCGAGCTGCGGGTGCATGGCGTGCAGGGAACGACGCCACAAACGCTGGTCGACGCCGTTGCTGCCGTGGATGTCGCCGGCGACGGGATCGGACGCATCGTCCGCCCTGCCGACAGACTTCGCAGGCCTGCGCCAGGACCGGTGCTGCAGACCGAGGGCCGGCCCATGCCACGTGTCGTCGAGGGGTACCTCTGGGGTGGTATGACCTCCGGAGGTGTGGCGAAGGCCACTTGGGCACTGCTCTTCCCGTTCAGCATCGCGAACGTCGCCCACTGGATGCTTCCTCCGGTCCCGGAACGGAATCTGCCCGCCCACCTCCTCGGGCTCGGCCTGCGTTCGCTGCTGCGGGTGTTCGCGCTGCTGTTGACGGTGTTGCTGGTCGCGCAGGTCTCCGTCGTGAGCCTCGACCTGCTCGCCGCCCAGTGTCTGCGACCCGGCACTGCGTGTTTGACCAGTATTCCAACCGATGTGCGCACGTTCCCGTGGTTCCGCACCTTCCTCGGCCTACTGCCGGTCATCGGGCTGATCGCGATCATGCGGCGTATCTCGCACGTCGACTGGCGCATCGAACGCAAGGAGATCGCCGAGGCCGAAGAGGAGGAGAAGCAGCCCTCCTCCGGCCTCCCCGGCGCCCACGTCGCAACCGACCCGGACACCCCTGCCCTGCGCTCGCTGCACGTCGTGGCCGCACTCGCGACCGCCGCACTGATCGCACTGGGCGGACCGCTGCAAGCAGCTCACCGCCTCCGGCCCGATGGGCGTGGCGATCACGGTCGCCTGGATCGCGGCGCTGACGCTCATCGGCCTCACGTTGCTCGCCACGCTGCTCATCGACGACCCGACCGGCGGCGCCCCGCACCGCGGCGGACGGTGGCTGCGGGCGGCGTTGTCGCGGCGCCCGCGGCGGCTGTTCATGGTGCTGGCCGTGGTTCTCGTGCTCACGACGCTGTTCCTCCAGGAGCAGCTGCCCAACCGCGTCCCCGGCGCCGACGTGACCGTGCAGGTCGTGGCGCTCCTGCTGGCGTTCGTGCTCATCCTGTTCGGCCTGATGCTCGTGCCCGCCGCTCTGCTGGCCCGCGGCACGTGGAAGGACCTCCCCCGCGAACTGCGCCCGTGGGCGGGCGGCTGGTTCTCCGCCCCCGTACTGGCGATCGCGGGCCTGCTGGGCGGCGGCTTCGGCGCCGGCATCGCCCTACCCGTGCGCAAGGCACTCGGCGACCAACTGCACCTCCCCGTCGGCTACGACTACATCACCGTGCTGTGGGGCGTGGCCGGCGCGCTCGGAGCGCTGAGCGCCTTCGCCGTGGCCTCCTTCACCGGCATGGTCCGCTGGCGCGCGTTCCGCAAGGGCAAACTCTGGGCCCGGGAGGCCTCCCTCCTCCACTCCGGCCGCATGCGCGACCTCCGCTCCGCGACGCGCGCATGGTGGTGGGCCCGCTGGGAACGCAACCACGGCCATCACCTGATGCTGATCATCGCGTCCGTCCTGGTGACCGGCGCCGTACTGGCGACCTTCCTGCGCGTCCAGAACGTCCCGATCCCCGCCTGGACCCGCCCTTTCTCCGCGTTCGGCGTCTTCGTCCTCGGCCTGTTGGCCGTATCGCTGCTGCGGGCCGTCTACCTCGCCGCACGGCAACCGGAATCCGGCCGACGACTGGGCATCATCGCCGACATCGCCCAGTTCTGGCCCCGCGAGGCCCACCCGATCGTGCCCCCTTGCTACGCACTGAAAGTCGTGCCGGAACTGGTCTCCCGCGTGGAGGACCACCTCCGCGACCCCGGCACCCGCGTCGTCCTCTGTGGACACTCGCAGGGCTCACTGCTGGTCGCCGTGGCGGCCGCACGCCTGCTGGAAACGTTGCCCCCGCACGACCGCGAGCGCATCGGCATCGTGACCGCGGGCTCACAACTCCAGTGGGCCTACCCGCGCGCCTTCCCCGCCGTGGTGCCACACGCGTCACTGGCCCGCCTGGCCGGCGGCCTCGACGGCCGCTGGCGCGCCCTGTGCCGCGGCACCGACCCCCTAGGCGGCGCCGTGACAACCTGGCGCCGCCAGGTCTTCGACGGCATGCTCCTCGGCGTCGGCTACCGCCCAGACGGCTCCGTGGGCGCCCTGTCACCAGCCCTACGCGGCCCCACCGGCGCCCTGGTACTAGGCGGCGACCACTGGCTCCCTGACCCACAACGGGGCCCGTTCCCCGGCCGCCGCTGGCGCTCCGGCGTCTCCGCACACTCCGACTACACCTCCGACCCCGAGTGGGACCGAGCCGTGGCGATCGCCGCAGGCCTCATGCAGGTCGACACTCCCGAAGCACCCTCACTGCCGTTCGCCCGCAAGCCCGAAACCCGCACCCGCGACACACTGGGCGGCCCCTGACCCGCGCGCGAAGCGCCTGATCGAGGGCCGCAGGCCCGAGACGACAAAGCAAACCTCAGCTTCGGTGGTGGGGTCCTTGATCAGATTGGCGGGGTCTGGGGCGGAGCCCCAGGAACAGCCAGAAACCTCGCTGACACAACGACGAGATCGTCATGCGCGTACTCGAACACGAGCTCACCTGAAAACGGGCTCCAGACAGCCGATCGCCTCGCGCAGATACCCCTCGACCGGAACCGCCGTGACCACGACCAGACCGGACGGGCGCAGGTCCACCCATCGCCGCACGGCGATCCGCGCGGCCGCTGACACCGCGGCGGCCAGCACCTCGGCCCTCAGTGCATCAATCCCCAACCGCGACGCGATGACTGAGGCGATCGGCGGCTCCATCGACGACACCGAGTCCAGGTAGGCCTCACGCATCGCAGGCGTCGAGTTGATCAACGCCAGCGCTTCCCCCGAAGGCTCCCGGTACTGCTCGGCGAAGGCCGCGATGATCGACTCGACCAGTGGTTCGGAGGCCGGCCGGGAGCGCAACGCCGAAGCCACCTGCAGAGCCCGCGACGCCATGATCCCCGCGACGATCGCGTGCTCACGACTGGCGAAGTAGTTGTTGTAGGTCCGCGGCGAGACCCCCGCCGCCTCGGCGATCTCGTCGACCCGCACGCCCTCGACGCCCTTGGCCAACGCCAGCCGCAACGCCGCCGCCGACAGTGCCGCTCGGGTCTCGATCTTCTTCCGCTCACGCAGTCCCACGCCGATCACTCTAGAGACCTGTTGCAACACGATCACTACCGATTGACTTTCGATAGATCACTACCGATACTCGATGCATGATTGCAGAACGTTGGGCGGTGACAGCCCTCCGGGTGTTTCTCGTGGCGCTGTTCGGGATCCTCGTCGTGCTGGAGACGTTGTCGATACCCGGCTCCTACGCGTACATGGCGCAGCAGAACCCGGACGAGGCCTACCTGAGGTGGCCTCGACGATCGTCTCGGTGTTCTGGGTCGTGTGCGTGCAGGTCGGTGATCGTCGCCACGTGGAAGCTGCTCACGCTGGTGCGCAAGGATCTGATCTTCACCGAGGCCGCGATGAAGTGGGTCAACGTGATGGTCTGGGCGATCGCGGCCGCGTGGGTCGTGCTGGTGGCGGTGTTCATCTGGGTCGGCTTCAACGCCGACGACCCTGGCGTGCTGGTGTTGTTCTTCCTGTTCACGTCGGCGGTCTCCGTGATCGGGCTCGTGCTTGGTCGTGATGCGGGCGCTGCTGCAGCGTGCCACGACGTTGCGCGCCGACATGGAAGCGGTGATCTGATGGCCATCGTCGTGCGCATCGACGTCGAGCTGGCCAAGCGCAAGATGAGCGTCGGCGAGTTCGCGGAGAAGGTCGGGCTCACGCCCGCCAACGTCGCGGTGCTGAAGAACGGCAGGGCCAAGGCCGTGCGGTTCAGCACGCTGGAGGCCATGTGCCGGGTGCTGGAGTGCCAGCCCGGCGACCTCCTGGAGTTCATCGACGAGGACGAAGAGGAAGCTCTTCCTAGGTCAGGCTCTTCGCCAGTCGGTCGGCGGCTTCGAGCCGCCCCGACTCGGCGAGCAGTCCCACCGGCGCCAGCACGTAGTCGCGGTCCACGGTGATCTCGGCGGTCCGCAGCACCGGCCGCAGCACCGGATCGGAGCGCAGCGCTTCCACCACCGGCGTGATGTCCGGCGTGTGCCGGAAAACGCCACCGGACAACACCAAGCAGCCCCGCGCCGTGCGGCCCGAGCTGGCCGTCGACCTGCCGCAGATGCCGCCGCACAGCCAAGATCGCGGCGAACGACGCGAGCTTCACGTCCACGGTCGGGTCGTCGGGGAGCCAGCCGACGTTCTCGGCCCGCATCCGCGCCTCTTCGGCAAGATCTTCAACAGTCAACCGCTCGGCCAACGCCTCTGCCACCACACCCGGCGCCGACCAGCGCATGCCGAGATCGCCCTCGACCGTGCGGCGGTCCGGCGGCAGCGCGACCGTCCGTTCCAGACCCTCGCTGTCCGCTGTGGACACAGCGGAGTAGACGTCCGTGGTCGCACCGCCGACGTCCACGACCAGCACGGCGCCCTCACGATCTTGGGCGGCCAACCGCGAAACGCCCGACCAGAACCGCGTCGGGCGTCACGGCCCGCACGAGCTGACGGAACCGGGGACCGCGCGAGAGCCCCTTGCCGCCGATCACGTGCTGCAGGAACGCCGCCCGGATCGCCTTACGCGCGGGCTCGGGGTCGAGCTGACCGACGTCCGGCAGCACGTTCGGGCACGCCACCACGGTTCGCGCACCGAGCAGCCGCAACGCTTCCGGCTGCGCCTCGATGTTGCCCGCCAGCACGATCGGCACGGCCACGCGGGCGAGTTTCGCGGCGTTTCCCAGCAGGACCGACTGATCACCGCCGTCCGTGCCACCGACCAGCAGGATCAGGTCGGGTGCGGAGGCCCGCAACGCCTTCACGTCGACCGGGCCGGCGGACACGTGCACGATCTTGGCGCCCGCCGAGAGCGCCACCCGGTAACCGGCTTCGGCGCTCACGACACGTTCCTGGCCGACGACCGCGAGCCGCAGCCCACCGCCGGCCGACGAGCACGCGAGGATCTCGCCGTCCCCCACCTCCGCGCGCAACGCGTCGATGCCGCGCAGGACCTCGGGCGGCGTGGTCGGGTGCTGGCCGGTGCGCACCAGCTCCCCTTCCGGGGTGACGAGCGCGGCCTTGGTCCAGGTGGAACCGACGTCGAGACAGAGGATCACGAGGCAAGCTAACCGATATGAAGCTCACGCCCAAGGTGATCCTCGAAGGCACGCGGCTGGTCGGCAAGACGGACCTGGCGTTCGCGCTCAACGAGCACCCGCGCCTGGTCGGCGACCGCAGGTACCGGTACCACTCGCCGTTGATCTCGGCCGAGTGGTGCGGGTTCACCAACGAACCGTGGGGCCGCGGGCTGATCAACTTCGCGTCGTCGGTCGGCCGTGGGTGCCGCACCCCGTACCGGTCGGACAGTTCGAGGTACTCGTCGTTGAAGTCGGCGAGGCGGTCGAGCATCGCGGTCAGGGCTGGTTGCTGATCAACAACGTCTTGGCCTGTGCCAGCAGGAACATCGCCAGGGGCGACTCCACGAGCACGGCCAGCGCGAGGCCGGTCCACTGGCCCGGACCGCCCCAGCCGAGCAGCACATCGAACCAGGCGTCGCAGCACAGCAGCGCGGCGGTGGCGGCCAGCACCGGGACGGCGGTGGGCCTGCGCCGCAGCCCAGCCACGCCGAAGCCGCGAAACA
This sequence comes from uncultured Actinomycetota bacterium, assembly GCA_963766275.1. Lineage (GTDB taxonomy): Bacteria > Actinomycetota > Actinomycetes > Mycobacteriales > Pseudonocardiaceae > Lentzea. The sequence continues at coordinate 15,818 of CAVYAD010000030.1, read as the reverse complement.
GCACATCAACGCGATGTCGAACCCGACCCACGCGGCCCGCCACTGGTTGGTGCCCTGCCGGTCGGGCAGCGTGCCCGCCAGATGGATCGTCCAGGGCACCAGGATCACCGCGGCGCCGGCGAGCACCGCGAGGATGAGAGATCTACGCACACCGACACGCTATTCACGGCGATCACCGCGCTCATCCGGGTTTCCCGGAGGCAGGCCCGGAGCTCCAGTCGTCCTGCGCCTGGAGTCCTCTGCCGACCTCCGACCCTCCTGGTTTGGAGCGAAAAGCACGTTCGGACCATCTAGTCGCACCGATGTCACGTTCGCTTCATCGAGTCCTCCGGAGCGAACGTGACGTTCAGGCCATCTAGCCGCACGAACGTGCTTTTCGCTCCAAAACGCGACTGAGACGGCGAGCTTCAGGCGCGGGGACACGGCTTAGTCGTCGGCCTTCTCGTGCACGACCTTCATGAACCCGCCGAGCTGCGCGAGCTGCTCGGGCGTGAAGAGGTCGACTAGGTACTCGCGCACGGTGTCGACGTGACCGGGTGCGGTGGCGTGCAGCAGTTCCTGACCCGCGTCGGTCAGCACGGCGAGGATGCCGCGTTCGTCGGACTCGTGCGGTTCGCGCCGCACGAGTCCCGACTTCTCCAGCTTGCCGATCTGGTAGGTCAGCGAGCTCTTCGACACCACCACGCGGCGGGCGAGCTCGGTCATGCGCATGCGGTGGCCCGGCTGCTCGGACAGCACGACCAGCACGTTGTACTGCGCGTGCGAGAGGCCCGCATCGCGTTGCAACTGCTGTTCGATCTGCCGTTCGAGGAGGTGGTACGCCTGGACGAAGTGGTGCCAGGCGTGCCCCTCCTCGTCGGAGAGCCACCGCGCGTTTCCCATGGTGCGCAGGTTAGTTGGTGTAGAGCTGTTCCTTGGGCACGACCTGCTGAGATTGGTTCACCGAAGACCACAGCAGCTTGAGATGGGCCTCGCCGGTCTTCTCCGCGTAGTCGACCTTGATCGCGTACTTCTTCCCGGCCTGCAAGGCGATCGTGCCCTTGTCGAGCCGGACCTGATGTCCCTCGGCCGCGTCCACGACGAGCTTGCCGTCCACCCACACCCTGGCGATCTCGTCGGAGATCGTCGTGAACGTGTAGGTGTCGGTGAACCTCGGCTGCACGAACCCGGTCCAGCGCGCGGAGAAGTTGTCGGCCTTGATGTTCGTCGCGGGCGAGCCGTCGAAGCGCCAGGCGAAGTTCAGTGACGGCTCGGTACGGGCGGTGGGCGTGCCGGTCCAGTTGTTCGTCGGGAAGTACTGCGCCCGCAGGCCGTTCCCGGTTCCCACCGGCGCCGCCTGCTCACCCCTCACGGTCAGCTCGATCACCGTGGCGACGTCGTTCGTCTTGGCACCACTGGGTTTCACGTCGATGCCGTCCCCGGCCCTGGTGACGGTCACGGCCTGCGGGCTGCCGAGGACACGTGCGGCCGTCACGTCGAACTGTTCGAGAACCTTGAGGTGCAAGGAGTTCGACCAGTTGTAGACGGACAGGTGGAGCTTGTCGCCCTTGCGTGACACCGCACCCCACTCCGGGTCCGCGACCCACGAGGTCGCCGATGCGCCGTAGACGGCCTCGCCGTGCTGCCCGAGCCAGGAACCCATGGCGCGCAAGCGATCCGACTCACCCGTCGGAATGCGGCCGAGTTTGTCCGGGCCGACGTTGAGCAGGTAGTTGCCGCTGCGCGAGGCGATGTCGACCAGGTTCCGGGTCAACGTGGTGGCGTTCTTGAGGTTCTTGTCCCACTTGGCGTATCCCCACTTGGTCGGGATCGTCATGCAGGACTCCCACAGCTGCCCCTCGACGGGCGCGGACGGGAACGTCTGCTCCGGTGTGCCGAAGTCGCCGTCGACGACGCGGCGTTCCTTCACGCCGGGAGCGCGCTTGGAGATCCGGTTGTTGATCAGCAACTCCGGGTCCTTGGCCTTGAGGAAGGCTTCCAGCTCGGCGCCGTCCTGTTTGGTCCACGGGTTCGGCGGGTTGTTGGTGTCCCAGTCGCCGTCGAACCACAGCAGCGCCGGGTCGTAGTTGTCCATCAGCTCGACCAGCTGGGCGCGCATGCGGGCCTTGTACCGCGCGAAGTTCTGGGTCGACCGGGCGTCCGGGTCGTGCCAGTCCCAGGTGGAGTAGTAGAGGCCGAACTTGATGCCCTGACGGTCCGACTCGGCCTTCAGCTCGGCGAGGACGTCACGGTTCCTGTCGAACGACGAGTGGTCACGCAGGCTCCACTTGTTGACCTTCGTGGGCCACATCGCGTAGCCGTCGTGGTGCTTCGACGTGATGACGATGTACTTCTGCCCGGCCGCCTTCGCCGTGTCGACGATCGCCTTGGCCGAGAACTGGGCCGGGTTGAACGACTTCACCAACCGCTCGTAGTCGGCGGTCGGGACCTTGCACTTGTTCATGATCCACTCGGCGTCCTGACAGACGGAGCCGTCGGACCTCTGGTACTCGCCTTCCAGCTGCGAGTAGCCGCCGAAGTGGATGAACATGCCGAACCGGGCGTCCTGGTACCACCGCGTGCGCTCCGCTGTGAACGGGTCGTCCGTCGCGTGGTTCGTGCCAGGACCGGCCAACGGCAGCACCATCAGCAGCGCCGCGATCAGCGCGTTGAGCATCGCGCTCCTCCTCCAAGCTCATGGCGGCACCACGAGCTTGGAGGAGAAGAGGTCCGATGTCTAGAGCCCTGGCTCTTCGCCGTGCTTGACGATCGGCTCGGGCTCGACCTTCCCTACGCCGGTTTTGCCCAGCACCGAGTTGCGGCGGCTGTACAGGAAGTACACGACCACGCCGAGCGCCATCCAGACGAGGAACCGGACCCAGGTGAGCGCGGTCAGGTTCAGCATCAGCCACAGGCAGGCCAGGATCGCGAGGATCGGCACCACCGGCACCAGCGGCACCCGGAACCCGCGTTCCAGGTCGGGCCGCGTCTTGCGCAGCACCAGCACACCACCGGAGACGAGGATGAACGCGAACAGCGTGCCGACGTTCACCATCTCTTCGAGCTTGCCTGCCGGGAAGAAACCGGCCGCGATCGCGACCAGCACACCGATGATGATCGTGATGCGGGTCGGCGTGCCGTGCCTGCCGGTCTTCGCGAGGCTGCGCGGCAGCAGTCCGTCGCGCGACATCGCGAACAACACCCGGCTCTGGCCGAGCATCAGCACCATGACGACGGTGGTCAGACCGGCGAGCGCACCCACCGAGATCACCGTGGCCGCCCAGTCGACACCGTTGTCGGCGAACGCGCTGGCGAGCGTCGCGCGCGAAGCCGTCCGGCTGCGTCGCGAGCTTCGTGTACGGCACCATGCCGGTGATCACCAGCGTCACGGCGACGTAGAGCACGGTGACGATCGCGAGCGAGCCGAGGATGCCGCGCGGGACGGCCTTCTGCGGGTTCTTGGTCTCCTCCGCCGTGGTCGCCACGACGTCGAAGCCGATGAACGCGAAGAACACGATCGACGCGGCCGCGAGCATGCCGAGCACGCCGTAGGTGCTGCCCGAGTAGCCGGTGAGCAGCGAGAACAGCGACTGCTCGATCCCCGTGTGCGTAGCCGCGCCTTCGGCGGCCGGTGGGATGAACGGACGGTAGTTCTCGGCCTTGATGTAGCCGATGCCGAGCACGATCACGAGCAGCACGACCGCGACCTTGATCGCCGTGATGACCGCGCTGACCCGCGACGACAGCTTCGTGCCGACGACCAGCAGCACCGTGAGCACCGCGACCAGCAGCACCGCGCCCCAGTCGAACTTGAAGCTCCCGAACGCCACCTCGGTCTTGGCGTCGATGCCCATCAGCCCGAGCGTGGTCTGCAGGTAGATGGACCAGCCCTTGGCCACCGCGGCCGAGCCGACCGCGAACTCCAGCACCAGGTCCCACCCGATGATCCACGCGGCGAACTCGCCGAACGTCGCGTAGGAGAAGGTGTACGCGCTACCGGCGACCGGCACCGTCGAGGCGAACTCGGCGTAGCACAGCGCCGCGAGCGCACACGCGATCGCGGCGAGCACGAACGACAGCGACACCGACGGGCCAGCCAGGTTGCCGGCGGTACTCGCGGTGAGTGTGAAGATTCCGGCCCCGATGACGACCGCGACACCGAAGACCGTGAGATCCCATGCGGTCAGCTCCTTGCGGAGCTTGGTGTCCGGCTCGTCCGTGTCCGCGATCGACTGCTCGATCGACTTCGTGCGCCACAACCCGTTGCCCGGCACGGTGCATACCTCCTCGATGGACCCGATCGGCCCACCCTAGAGGTACCCAACGCCCAGAAGCCCCACAGCCGCCTTTCAAGACGAAGGGCGCTTTCGTCCACCTGAGGTGGACGAAAGCGCCCTTCGTAAAAAACCCTGGGTCAGGAGCTGGCGACGGTGGAGCGGTCGAGGTCGGGCTCCAGGTAGATGAGGCGAGCCTGCGGGACCTTCGCGCGTACGCGCTGCTCCGCGTCGTTTATGGCCTGCGCCACCTCGTCGAGCGGCAGCCGGGGCTCCAGCGCGATCTTGGCCGCGACGAGCATCTCGTCCGGGCCGATGTACTGCGTCTTGATGTGGATGACGCGCTGCACCTTGCCCGCCGCGATCTCGTCGATGATCACGTCGAGGTCCGCGTCGGACGCGCCCTCACCGATCAGCAGCGACTTCATCTCGATGATCAGGATGACCGCGATGATGCCCAGCAGCACGCCGATGGCGATGGTGCCGAGCGCGTCGAAGACCGGGTTGCCGGTGATCGTGGTCAGACCGACGCCGATCAGCGCGAGCACCAGACCGATCAGCGCGCCCGCGTCCTCCAGCAGCACGACCGGGAGCTCCGGCGTGCGGGAGTTGCGGATGAACTGCCACCAGGTCGCGTCGCCCTTGACGAGCTTCGACTCCTTGATGGCGGTCATGAAGCTGTAGGTCTCCAGGCCGATCGCGACGACCAGGATGCCGACCGCGACGAGCGGACTGGAGAGGCCCTCGGGGGCCGAAAGCTTGTGGATGCCCTCGTACAGCGCGAACACCGAACCGAGGGTGAACAGCATCAGCGCCACCACGAACGACCAGAAGTACCGGTCGCGGCCGAAGCCGAACGGGTGCAGCCTGGTCGCCTTGCGCTGCGCGGTCTTCTGCCCGAGCAGCAGCAGCCCCTGGTTCGACGTGTCGGCGACCGAGTGCACCGACTCCGCGAGCATCGACGACGAGCCGGTGATCAAGAATCCGATGAACTTGGCCACCGCGATACCGGCATTCGCCACCAACGCCGCGACGATGGCCTTGGTCCCGCCCCCTGCTGACACGCCTGTCTCCTCGCTGAACCCGTCCGGTTTGTCCGGTCGGAACCTTAGTCCGTCCCCGCCGTGGCGCGGAAAAGTTGGGCGGATTCGACACCATCCGGTCGCACGAGCACCGCGGGGTCGGATGCGGGCAGCCACACGGACTGACCGCGCGCCAACCGCACCTCGTCGCCACGCGAGTTCGTGAGCACGGCAGCGCCCTCGGTGCAGATCAGGATCTGCGGACCGTCGTGGTTGATCCGGGTCTCGTCGACGAGGTCCAACCGGGACAGCTCGAACTCCGGCGCGGGCGTCCGGTAGACACGCACGCCGGGCGAGACCTCCTCGCCGGTCGACACCGGCATGTCGCCGCACGCGAAGTCGAGCACGCGCAACAACTCCGGCACGTCGACGTACTTGGGCGTGAGGCCGCAGCGCAGCACGTTGTCCGAGTTCGCCAGGATCTCGATGCCGGTGCCGCGCAGGTAGGCGTGCAGGTTGCCGGCGGGCAGGTGGATGGCCTCGCCGGGCTGCAGCACGATGCGGTTCAGCAGCAATGCGGCCAGCACGCCCGCGTCGCCGGGGTAGGACTCGCCGAGCTCAAGGACCGTGCGGCACTCGAGGTCGAACTCGCCGTGCTCCTTCACGTGCAGCACGCACGCGTCGAGCACCTGCGGCAGCAGAATGCTCAAAGACGTCTGCGGCAACGTGATCAGCATCGTGAACAGTGCCCGCAGGCCGGAGGAGTCCGGCTGCGCGACGAGCATCTCGGTGTAGGGCGCCAACGCGGGCGCGTCCAGCGTCTTGAGCAACGTCACCGTGCGCGCGGGCGACCGAAATCCAGCGAGGGCATGGAACTCGGTCAACGCGCAGATCAGTTCCGGCTTGGCCGCCGGGTCCTTGTAGTTACGCACCGCGGCGTCACGCGGGACGCCCGCGTACTCCTCGGCGGCGAAGCCCTCGGCGGCCTGGGCAGCGGAGGGATGTGCCTGCAGGCTCAGCGCCTCGTCGGCCGCGAGCACCTTGAGCAGGAACGGGAGCCTGCTGCCCCACCGTTCGGCCACGCGCGGGCCGAGCTGGCCGTCCGGGTCCGCGGTCAGCAGGTCGAGCAGCGAGCGTTCGACGCCGTCGGGTCCGGCAACGCGGGACGGGTCGCCGGGGTGGGCGCCCATCCACAGTTCGGCCTCGGGATGGGGTGCGGGCACCTCCTTCCCGAGCAGCTCGGCGATGGCCGTGCGTGAGCCCCACGCGTACGGCCTGACCGCGTTGTGCAGCAGGTCCACTTCTAGTTCAGCTCCCAAACATCAGTACGGGTTGCCGCCGAGCGTTCCGGCGGCGAGCCCGAGATACAGCGCGGCGAGTTCGAAGCGCAGCGCCAGCAACGCGGCGCTGACCGCGTCGCCTCCCGCGACCTCGACGGCCGGTTCGAGCACGTCCGCACCGGGCAGAGCGTCCTCGGCGGCGTGCCGCACAGCATCGGCGACCGGGCCCTGGCGCACGGCCAGCAACAGCACGCGCACGAGCCCGGCGGTCTCTTCATCATCAGGGTCCGCGAACAGGTCGACGCCTGAGGTCCCCTGCACCGCGCGCCGGTGCAACACCGGGCGGGTCAGCGCCTGAGGGTACGCGGCGACGTCGGAAGCGACACCGGCGAAGGCCGCCAGCACGCCCGCGCCGTGCACACCGATCGACGTGGCGACCTCGTCGAGACCCCACAGCAACGGCGTGCGATCGGCCACGCGCAGCGCGAGCGACTTCGCCGGGTTCACGAACGACTCGTGCATCGGATGGTCGCGCTCGGCCTCACGGTCGAGCTCGTCCGCGATCAGCTCGACGTCGACCTTCAGCAGCCCCAGCGAGTTCAGCACCACCAGCCACGCGGCGAGCGCGCGCGGGAAGCTGAAGCCCGGCGGCACCTGCATACGCGGTGACAGCAGCACGGCCTGTCCCGCGGCGGCGGCAGCGACCGGACCGGAGTCCGGCGCCGTCAGCAACGTCCGCGCGCCACGACGGGCCGCGCGGTCGATCGACTCGGCGAGTACCCGGTCGCCGGAGTCCTCGGTGTGCGCGAGCACCACGTCGAGCGCGCCGACCCACGGCGGCACCTCGTCGCAGACCACGACCGGCACCGAACAGCCGGGACCGAGCAGCGCCATGACGACGCCCGCGACGGCCACGGAGTGACCGGGCCGGGTGATCAGCACCACCGCGCGCGGACGTTCGGTGAAGATCCGTTCGACCCCCACCTCGGCCGCGGCCTCGATGGTGGAACGGACCTGCGCACCGGCACGGGCGGCGGCGCGCAGCCACCCACCCGTGTCGGCGTCGGCGAGGCGGCTCGGATCGTCGAGCAACGTGTCGTCGAGCACCATCTCACCCAGCCGGCGGCGGCTCGACCGCCTCGTCCAGCAGCAGGACCGGGATGCCGTCGCGAACCGGGAACGAACGGCCGCACGCGGTACACGTGAGGAAGTCCGCTTCCGGGTCGTCCGGCGTCCCCAGCTGCAGCGGCGCGTGCTCAGGGCACGGGCAGGCGAGGATCTCCAGCAACTGCTCTTCGAGCTTGACGGCCACGGTCTTCTCTCCTCAGGCCCGCACGATCGCGAGAACCTCGTCGCGCAGAGCGGCGACGGCGTCCTCGGTGGCGGCTTCGACGTTCAGGCGCAGCAGCGGCTCGGTGTTCGAGGCGCGCAGGTTGAACCACGATCCATCCGGCAACTGCACAGTGAGACCGTCGAGCTCGTCCAGCGTGACGCCGTCCTTCGAGCCGTACGCGTCCTTGATCGCGGCGAGCCGTCCGGCCTGGTCGGCGACCGTGGAGTTGACCTCGCCGGAAGCGGCGTAGCGGTTGTACACCTCGGTCAGCGTCGACAGCGGGCCGTCCTGCTCGCCCAGCGCGGCCAGCACGTGCAGCGCGGCCAGCATGCCGGTGTCGGCACGCCAGAAGTCGCGGAAGTAGTAGTGCGCCGAGTGCTCGCCACCGAAGATGGCGCCGGTCCTGGCCATCTCCTCCTTGATGAACGAGTGGCCGACGCGCGTGCGCACGGGCTTGCCACCGTGCTCGGTGACGATCTCCGGCACCGCGTGCGAGGTGATCAGGTTGTGGATGATCGTGCCGCCGGGGTCCTTCTTCAGCTCGCGCACCGCGACCAGCGCGGTGATCGCCGACGGGCTGACCGGGTCGCCGTTCTGGTCGACGACGAAGCAACGGTCCGCGTCACCGTCGAACGCGACCCCGGCGTCGGCACCCTCTGCCTTGGTGCGCGCCTGGAGGTCGACGATGTTCTTCGGGTCGAGCGGGTTCGCCTCGTGGTTCGGGAAGTTGCCGTCGAGCTCGAAGTACATCGGGATGACCTCGATCGGCAGGCCCTCGAAGACCTGCGGCACGGTGTAGCCGCCCATGCCGTTGCCCGCGTCCACGACGATCTTCAGCGGCCGGATGCCCTTGAGGTCGACCAGCTGGTTGAGGTACGCCGCGTAGTCGACGAGCAGGTTCCGCTCCTCGTAGCTGCCTTCGGTGACGCCTTCCGCGTCCGGGACCTTGTTCTCGGCGTCCTGGCGGATCTGGCCGAGACCGGTGTCCTGGCCGACCGGCGAGGCGCCCGCGCGGCAGAGCTTGATGCCGTTGTACTGCGCCGGGTTGTGGCTCGCGGTGAACATCGCGCCGGGCAGGTCGAGCTTGCCGGAGGCGAAGTAGAGCATGTCCGTGCTGGCGAGGCCGATGCTGATCACATCGACACCCTGCGCGCGCGCACCGTCCGCGAAGGCCTTCGAAAGCCCCGGCGACGAGTCGCGCATGTCGTGGCCGATCACGATCGCGGGTCCACCGACCAACCGCGCGAAGGCTGCGCCGAAGTCGCGGACCACGTCGGCGTCCAGCTGTTCGCCGACCACCCCGCGGATGTCGTACGCCTTGACGATGCCGGACAGGTCACGCACGCCGCACACTCCCGAAACTCGCTCTTGACGGCCACTGGTTGGGCAGCCTACCGGCGAGAGGATTAGTGATGCGTGTGGTCGTTCAGTCCTCGTGCGGATCAGGCAGAACGCGCAGGTGACCGCGCCGCTGCTGACTGCCCGCAGGCATCTCGGGCATCTTGGGCGCGACATCAGCCCGCCCCGCTTCTCGCACGGCCTCAGCCAGTGCCGTCAGGTCATCCACGCTCGGCTCGGGCGCCGCGAACTCACCCTGATGCCTCACGACCTCCCAACCGCGCGGCGCCGTGAGCCGCATCGCGTGCTCCTCGCACAGGTCGTAACTGTGCGGTTCGGAGTACGTGGCAAGCGGTCCGACGACTGCGGTGGAGTCCGCATAGGCGTAGGTGAGCGTGGCGACAGCCGGGTTAGCACACCCGGTTCGCGAGCACCGTCTCACGCTCCGCACGATCGGGGACGATAGCGCGTCCTCGCGAGGCTGTGTGTGAGGCACGCTGTGTTTGGTCGGAGGCCGAAGCAACTAGGCTGCTCGGTTGTGGTGATGGCACGGGGTTCACGGCAGCAGGATTCGCCGCGTCGACGCAACCGAGACCGACACGGCCGAGGCCTGCGCGGCCCTCTCTACCCAGCCACCCTCCCCGCCGCCCGCTCCCGCGCCGAACGCTTCGACGCCCTCGTCATCGAGGCCCTCGAACCCATCGAGGCCCGCTGGCGCACCGAACTCACCCAGCTCGACGTGGCCGTCGACGACGTCCCGGACGTGCAGGTCGAAGGCGAGGACGGCGTCGTCGAGGACGGCAACGTCCCCCTGGCCCGCCTGATGCCCGCCGCCACCGACAACCGCGCCCGCATCGTCCTCTACCGACGCCCCCTGGAAGCCCGCGCCAAGGACGGCGCCGACCTCGCCGACCTGGTCCACGACGTGCTGGTCGAACAGGTCGCCAACTACCTCGGCCTGGACCCCGACGTCGTCGACGAGGGCTGACCTCCATCTCATTTGGTGTCGCCTCTCACACCCGCAGCTTTTCGCGATGAAGGGCGCTTTCATCCACAGGTGGATGAAAGCGCCCTTCATCGCAAGTTGGCGGTAGTTACGAGCCTGTTGATCGAGTGCCGAAGGCCCGAGCCGTCTGAACCAATACTCAGCTTCGGTGGTGGGGCCCGTCGCCGCACCAACGCAACCACCCACGCAACAGGCAGCCGCCCGCAACGCGCCCACCTACGGCAACCGCCGACGAGTCGGGATAGCGGTCAGGAACGTGAAGAGCGCAGCCGCAGCCTGCGCCAACAACAAAAAGTCCCGCAACGTCATCGACATCTCCACCCGCACCTCCGCCGCAGCAGACGGCAACGGCACCCCGACCAGATGCCCCCAAGCCCTCACCACCGGCACCTGCTGCCCATCCACCGTAACCGCCACCCCGGCTCGTCCTCCGCGGCCAGAACAAGAACCCGCCCCTCCCCACCAGTCGTGACCCGAACAGCCACATCCGGCAGCGACACGTTCACCGGCGCCACCCCCGCAGCCGCAAGCTCCACCGGCGGCTCCCCACCCGTACGAGCCCGCCGAGCCAGATCCGGCGCCAACAACACCCCGGTATCCGCAGCCAACCGCACCCTCAACACCGGCCGCCCATCAGAGGCCGGTGGCGCCACCGACACCAGTTCCCCAGCAGCCTGCCGCACCCGATCGGCCGCCCCCTCCGACGGCAACACCACGAACGACACCCCGGACGACGCCGCCTGAGCCAACGTCACCCGACCGCGTTCGCAGACCCGTCCAACAACGACGAATTCCACCGCCGCAACCGAGCAGGCGACGACACCGTCGGCACCAGATCGTCATCCCCGAACGCAGGCATCCGCCCGGCGACCTGACGCGTCGGCGCCCCCAGGATCAGCACCGACCGCCCGGTCCGGTCCAACTCTGCCGTCAACGAGGGGCTCAGACAATCCCCCCATCGGCCTTCAACGGCCCCGAACGCAGATCCAGCATCCCGGCCACCCCCAGGCTGACCAGCGTCACCACACCGACCACATACACAGCCCGACGAACCCGCCTGCCCAGCGACACCAGGCGCCACCCCGCGCTGACACCCGGCCAGCACCACATACACCAGCCCCCACGCCAGCAAAACCAACGGCGTCCCCGGCCAGGCCTTAACCGCAGCCACCGCCGCCAGCGCACCGATCGCCAGCACGATCACCAACAGCCCGGGCAACATCGCGGCGGAGGGCCGCAACACCGCGGCGGCGAACGCGGCCGCCACGAACACCGAACACACGATCAGGTTCGGCGGCGGCGAGTGAACGCCGCGCCGAGCCCGTTCAACACCATCTCCGGGTGCTGCAGCAGGACCGCGGGCCACGGCAACGCAACGCCATCGGCAACAACACGATGCGAACAACGCCGCGATCCGACGCGCACCGCCGGTCACCGCGACGAAGCCCGCCAAGGCGCCCACGATCATCACAACGTGGGTCAGCGGCGAGAACGCGCCCATCACCGCGACGCCGATCGCCGTGCCGGAGGCCATCGCCAGCCAGGCGTGGGTCGACGAGCCCGCAGCACCGCGTACACGCCGGCGAACACCACGGGCGCCACGACGTGCACGACGACGACGTCCAGCCGGCCCTCGGCGACTGCGGTCGTCGACACCGGCAGCAAGCCGTAGAAGGCGGCCACCACCGCGCGCACGGAACGTCGTACGCGCATGCCGCGCGACGCGATGTAGGCGGACAACGCGGCGAGGGGAATGTCGCCGAGCAACAGCATCGCGACGGCGAACTAAGGCCCGCCGGGGATCAAGCCGAGGACCGCCAGCGCGGCAGGGGCGGGGGCCGCGGTGCCGCCGGAAACCGGGTGCCACGACGCCAGGTAGGTCGACCACACCTCCGCGCGTGCCGATCGGGAGCAGTCGCCCGCCTGCGAGGTCCAGGCCGAGGCGCGACCAGTTCGCGATCAGCGCGACGGCGGTGAGTCCCAGCAGGAACAGCACCGGGGGCGCGAGCAGCAGTGAACGCAGCATCCGCGACTGGTCGACCTCGACGAAGACCATGCCGGGAGCGCCGCGGGCCGGGCGACGGGCGGGGCGCGGTGCCGGGCGCAGTGCACCGGGCAGGGCGGCGTCCACGGGGACGACCACGGGTGGGCGACGCAGGCCGGCGACGCGGGGACGGCCTGGGAGGCACCGGCGGGCAACGCCGACGGGCCGACCGGGCGAGAGTCCACTTCGGATGGTTCGAGCCACGTCGAACCTGCATCGGTTGCGGGCAAACGACCTAGCGCGGCGTCCGCCTCGACGCGGCGGCGGATCAGGAACGCGGCGCCGGCGCGGATCGCGTTGCGCAGCCGGGTGAGTCTGCTGGTGAAGAGGCCGCGCACGACGGCGGAACCGCCGGCGGGCGCGGCGGCCTTCGAGCAGACGGCCTCTGGTCAGGAGGTAGCGGGCCGCGCCGACTTCGGCGTGTGCGTCCGCGAAACGCCGGAGGAACAGGAAGCCCAGAGCGCGCAGCAGCGACAGGAACAGCAGTCGCGGCACTCCGACGAGAAACGAGATACCTGAACAATTGACCAAAAATGTACGCATGCCGTGCGCTCGGTCGACGCCACGAAACGATGGACCCGGCCGCGCCATGGCCGCATCCAACGACGTAAGCCTTTCGTTGCGGCGCGTGCATGTCGCATGCGTGCGACCGGTACGCACAGGACCAAATGACCCGCGCTGATTAGCGCGCCAGCCGAAGTCGAGATCGTCGCGCAGCAGCGGCATCGCTTCGTCGTAACCGCCGAGCGCGTGCCAGATCTCAAGTCTGATCAACGATCCCGCGGACGAGACGGCGAGCACCTCGGTGCTCTGCTGGAACGACGCACTGTGCTCGGCCGATGACAGTCCGGTCTGTTGGTGACCGGACGCGTCGATGGACAGACCCGCCTCCACAACGAGCCGAGAATCCACCCAATCGAGGCGCCAGTGGGCCCAGGACCGCAGCCGAGGGTGACACCTCCACTGCGGTCAGCAACGCCGCCAGGCAGTCAGCAGCTCCGGCGCGCTGTCGTCGATGAACGACGGCAGCCATTTGCCAGGGGTCACCCCACCTTTCAACAGCGTGCTCGACCGCGATGCGCACGGCCGTGCCGAAGCCCGTGCCGCGCGGCAGCGTCAGCACGCCGTCCAGCAGATCTTCCGCCTCCGCCAGTACTTTCGCGGTGCGATCGTGGGATCCGGTGTCGACCGCGATCACGTGCCGAGGGCGAATTCGCTGTCGCCGCAACGCGGACAACGCCGTGCTGAGCCACTGGTCGCCGTCGTGGCACACCAGGACGGCCAGCACCAGGCGCGGTCCGGAGCCTCGGATGAGGACTTGTCACGTCCCCAGAGTTAAGGCAAAAAGATCACGCTTCTAGACGGCCCGCTTCTTCAGCTTGCGGCGTTCCCTGTTCAGAGAGACCGCCCCAGATGCCGAAGCGCTCGTCGTGTCGGAGCGCGTACTCAAGGCATTCCGAACGCACCTCGCAACCCAGACAGATGCGCTTGGCCTCCCTCGTCGAACCACCCTTTTCCGGGAAGAACGCCTCGGGATCCGTCTGCGCGCACAGGGCGCGTTGCTCAGTGCTGCTCGTCGGCTGGGTCGAACAGGTACGAAGTTCGCCCTGAACAACCGGCTGCGCGACGTGATCTTCTTCGCATTCCTGCATTTCGTCCGCCTCCTCGCCTTCCGCTCCCCCGGTTGGCGGACGCCACGCGTCGCTCCCACAACGACGAATGACACCGATGTGATTATACCCGCGTCACAGCAAGGGGTCAAGTGGAGTCCACACGTCGGGGGATATTCGCGCGGATGGCGGCAAAAACCTTGACTGGCAGCACAGACAGTGATCCGCGTGTCCAACGGGTCCCCGATCGGCCCACGACACCAGCCGACACGCCACACTCGAGGGGTGAAGCGATCAGCGGTTCGACCCAGTCCACTGTTCCTCGCCTGCTCGCGGCTACCGCCGCTGGAGCGGCCCTCACCCTGCTCGAAGGCAACGTCGCCATCATCTCGGGCACCATCCTCTTCGTACTCGCCGGCTGGGCCGTGACGCTCTGCCTGCACGAGTTCGGGCACGCCGCCGTCGCCTACAAGGGCGGCGATTTCTCCGTGCGCGACAAGGGATACCTCACCCTCGACATCCGCCGCTACACCGACCCCGTGCTGAGCATCGTGTTGCCGCTCATCCTGCTCGCGATCGGCGGCATCCCCCTTCCGGGTGGCGCGGTGTGGATCAACCACCACGCGCTGCGCTCGAAGAAGATCGAGTCCTTGGTCTCACTCGCAGGACCTACCGCGAACCTCGTGATCGGCGTTCTGCTGACGCGGTCGTCGCGATCTTCTCGCCCCCGGCCGCGCTCGCCGCCGCGATTTCGTACCTTGCTTTGTTGCAGGTGTTCGCGTTCGTGCTGAACATCCTGCCGATCCCCGGCCTGGACGGCTGGGGTGCCATCGAACCGTTCCTGCCCTACGAGGCACAGCGGTTCGGCGCGAAGGCCCGGCCGTGGGCGCCGCTGGTCCTGTTCGCCGTCCTGATCGGCTTCTCCCAGGTCAGCCTGCTCTTCTTCCAGGCGGCGTCCTGGGTGTTTGAGCTCATCGGCGGCGACCCGTTCGCGGCCTACTACGGCGCCAACACCTTCACGTTCTGGCGCTCCCTCTAGGCGTGTGACGCCTCTGTGGAAGCATGGGGCGGCGTGAAGGTCGTAGCACTGGTCGGCGGAGTCGGCGGCGCGAAGTTCCTGCAAGGGCTCAAAGCACTGGGAGCCGACGTCACCGCGGTGGTGAACACCGGCGATGACGTGTGGATGCACGGGCTGCGCATCTGCCCCGACCTCGACACCTGCATGTACACGCTGGGCGGCGGGATCGACACGGAACGCGGCTGGGGCCGCTCCGGGGAGTCCTGGACCGTCAAGGACGAGCTGGCCGCCTACGGCGCCGACCCGACGTGGTTCGGGCTCGGCGACCGGGACATCGCCACGCACCTCGTCCGCACCCGCATGCTGCGCGCCGGCTACCCGCTCTCCGCCGTGACGGAGGCGCTGTGCGACCGGTGGCAGCCGGGCGTGAAGCTGCTGCCGATGTCCGACGACCGGGTGGAGACGCACGTCGTCGTCGAGCTGGACGGCGAGGCGAAGGCGATCCACTTCCAGGAGTGGTGGGTCAAGCACCAGGCCGCCGTGCCCGCGAAGTCGTTCGCGTCCGGTCGGCGCCGAGACCGCCACCGCCCGGGCCCGGCGTGCTGGACGCGATCGCCGAGGCCGACGCGGTCATCCTGGCCCCGTCGAACCCCGTCGTGAGCGTCGGCACGATCCTGGCCGTGCCCGGCATCCGCGACGCGCTGCGCAAGACCGAAGCCGGCGTCGTCGGCCTGTCGCCGATCATCGGCGGGAAACCGTTGCGCGGCATGGCCGACGCCTGCCTCGACGCGATCGGCGTCGAGACCTCCGCCGAGGCCGTCGGCCGCCTCTACGGCTCCCGCAAGTGCTCCGAGGACGGCATCCTCGACGCCTGGCTGGTCCACACCGGCGACCGCGCCGACGTCCCCGGCGTC
>CAVYAD010000029.1:0-48648 GCA_963766275.1 uncultured Actinomycetota bacterium | reverse complement strand
GCCGAGCAGGCCGCCCTCGCCGTCGGTGCTCACGACGTTCGGGACGCGGCCGGCGACGGACTTGGTGCCGTCCTTGGCGATGCGGATGATGTCACCGGTGTCGCGCTGCGCGTAGAACGCCGTGCCGTCCCTGAGGAACTCAAGGCCCCACGGGACATCCGTGTCGTCGGTGACCTTGGTGAGTTCGCCGACCTCGTCGTGGCCCTGCCGGGTGGTCGCCCTGATCGGCACGGTGAACGGCGAGCTCTTGCCGGACGTGTCGATCGCCTTGACGGTGAACTCGTACGGCGTGTTCTGCCTGAGGCCGGAGATCGTGGACTGCTGGCCGGTCGTCGTGCCGACCTGGACGTTGTTCGAGAACACCGCATAGCTCGCGACGGCGACGTTGTCCGTCGACGCTCCCCAGGCGAGCGAGACGCTGTTCGCGCTGACCTTCTGCACGATCGCGTTGAACGGCGTGGTCGGCGGTTCGTTGTCCACGACCGCGGGCGGCGTGGTGACCGTGATCGAGTTGCTCGCCTGCGAGATGTTGCCCGCGGCGTCCTTCGCGTTGACGTAGAAGGAGTACGTGGTGTTGGGGTTGAGGCGGGTGACGTTGTTGGAGAGCGCGTCACCCGCGACCGTCTTCACATACTGGCCGGACTGGTAGATCTCGTAGTTGGCGACCGCGACGTTGTCGGTGGCCGGGCCCCACTGCAGGTTCACCGAGGTGGCGGTGAAAGCCTTCACCGAGAGGGTGCCGGGCGCGCCGGGCGGTGCGGTGTCGACGACGCCGGGCGTGCCGTGGACCTCGAACTCCCTGAGCTCGTAGTCGTGGAAGCACGGCTTGGTCAGCGAGACGCGGACCCAGCGGCCGAAGCCGGTGAACGCGATGTTGTCGTCACCGCCGCGCCCCTGCTCCGTGCTGTACATATCGCGCCAGTACACGCCCTCCGGTGACGTCTGCACGGAGAACTTCCTTGCGCAGAGCGAACCCCACCGCAAAACGACCCGGTTGATCGTGGACATCGACCCCAGGTCCGTCGCGATCCACTGCCGGTCGCCGCCCTCGCTGCGCCACGTGGTCCGACGGTCGAGGTCGGTCGCCTTCGTCGCGACGTGCCTCGCGTTGCTCTCGCTCGACGCCGTCGCCGGGCTGCCGATCGAGATCAGCACGTCGTCGGCCTGCGCCGGTGGCGCGGCGACGGCGGTGAGTGTGAGTGCTGCCGCGAGCACGAGCAGTCTTCGCAGCGGTGAAGCCACAGTGCCTCCCAGGTAGGTGCCTGGCGGTGGCGAGCGACAGCTTTCCACAAACGTTTTCAGCAAGCCAGCGAAAGGGCCGCGCACCCGTTCGTGCGCAGCCCCTTTCCAGTCAGCGGTTGCCCTTGACCCACTGGTCCCAGGGCACCTGCCAGTCGCCGAAGCCGTCCCACGGCTCCAGCGCGGGCCGACGAGTTGTGACGATCACCACGTCGCCCTGCTTGCTGTTCTCGAAGACCCAGCGGGCGTTCTCCGGCGAGAGGTTGAGGCAGCCGAGGCTCACGTTGCGCCGGCCCTGGTCACCGATCGACCACGGCGCACCGTGGAAGAGATGCCGCTGTTCGACATGCGGTAGGCCCAGTCGACCGGCGTCTTGTAGCCGCCGTTCTCCAGCGCCAGGCCGTACGTGGTCGAGTCCATGATCATGTGGGCGTGCTTCTCCATCAGCACGTACGTGCCGGTGGGGGTGGCGTCGGCGGGCTTGCCCATCGAGGTCGGCATGGTGCGCACGACCTTGCCGTTGACCTTGGTGATCACCTGGTGCGTCTGGCCGTCGGCGTAGTGGATCACCGACGGGCCGACGACCGTGTTGATCACGCGGTCCTCCTGGCCGTAGATGCCGTCACCGACGTGCTTGCCGTAGACCTTGATGTGCATCGTGATCTTCGTCCCAGGCGCCCAGAACGCCTGCGGCCGCCAGTGCACCTCCTTCTTGTCGAACCAGTAGAAGGCGCCCTCGACCTTGGGCTCGGTGGTGATCTGCAGCATCTGCTCGGCGGACACCTTGTCCGCGACCGGCTCGTCGAAGTAGAAGGCCAGCGGCTGGCCGACGCCGATCGTGGTGCCGTCCTGCGGGTTCGTCGACACGTAGGTCAGCGTGCGCGGCTTGACCGTGGAGAAGTTCGACACCTTGGTCGCCGTCTTGCCGTCCGCACCAACGCCGGTCGCGCTCAGCTTGTACGTCTTCGAGTACCCGAGCGGCTCGGTGTTCGTCCACTGCGTCGCCTCGGCGTTGAGCTGCCCGGCGACGACCTTGCCGTCCGCGTTCGTCAGCGCGACCTCGGTCAGCTTGCCGTCGGCGGCCGTGGCGATCACCGGCAGGCCGGGCGACACGTCGGCGGCGCCGTCGTTCAACGCGAGGGTGAGCGTCACGGGTTTCGGCGGCGGCGTTTCCGAGTGGACGTCCCCGCACCACCAGCCCCGGCGTCACCACCCGAACAACCCGCGATCAGGATCACAGCGAGTCCCGCCGCGACCACACCGCGACCTCGCCTGCCCCACAGTCCCATCGACTTCCGATCTACTTGTCGCCCACTCCCGAGACTGCCTCACGAATCGTTTTGGCGTCCCCCGAGAAGGTGACGCCATCAGACGGGTCGAAGTTGCCCGAGTAGCCGGATCGTTACGTGGCCGATGCAACCGCCCAAACCGGCCCTGACCAGCCGATTGGGAGCGCGCAGAACCGCTGTGCTAATGTTCTTCACGTCGGAACGGCAAGTACCCGACACACAAACAAGCGCCGCTAGCTCAGTTGGTTAGAGCAGCTGACTCTTAATCAGCGGGTCCGGGGTTCGAGTCCCTGGCGGCGTACTTCGTAAATGGAAGGCTCATGCCCATTAAGGGCACGTGCCTTCTTTCTTCGTATTTTTTTTGGGGGCCAAGCCCCCAAACCCCAGCCGGGGCTTCGCCCCGGACCCCCCAAAACGGGGGGCGGCGAGGGTTGTGCTAACGTTCTTCTCGTCGGAACGAGCAAGACACCGGCACACAAACAAGCGCCGCTAGCTCAGTTGGTTAGAGCAGCTGACTCTTGATCAGCGGGTCCGGGGTTCGAGTCCCTGGCGGCGTACGCCGGAGACCAGGTCGAGATTGGTCTCGGCCTGCTTATTGTTTTGTTGGTGTCATCTTCCTTCTCGCCAGAGCCCTGGAGACGGGCGGCGGGACTCGATCTGGTCGAACTGGAGATCGGTCGTCACGACTGGGCGGCCATGGAATGCGGCTGCGGAAGGTCGGCGGAACACCTCGCGGCGGACCTGCTGGCGCTCGCCGGAACCGACACCGTCCGCAGCATCACCGAACACGTGGTGCCGATGGGCGAGATGCTGGTCGAGACGTCGCTCCCCCGCTGCGCGTACTGTTCGCGATGATCGCGAGCAACCCACCTGGGGCGCCGCGGCTCACGTGCTTCTCGTACGTGGCAGGCCTGGTCCACGAGGACAACACCTCGTCCGGTGGCGGCGAACGGCTCCCCGGATACGAGCCGCCGCGCGAGAAGCTCTGCCGCTGTTCTACGAGGAAGTCCGCACGGTGCGAAGTGTCGGCATCGCCCACTACGCCGTCGACATCCTCCGCTCGCTCGGCCAGGACCGCGAACACGTGGACAACCAGTGGCGAGCGGACGACGACTCGGCATGAGCCGGACGCCTGTGCGGACCGGGAAAACGGCATTCGCCGGACGGCGGCATGCTCCATGGCTACCCTGGCCACATCCGGGGGCCGGGGCATCGGGGAGAGCACGTGGCTGGTGTGCGCACGGGGCATGGCGGACCGGACCCGGGTTCGGTCGAGTCGCTGGCCGACCTGGTACGTGAGCTGGACCTGCTGCGGGCACGGGCGGCGCGGGGCTCGCGTAAGGCGCAGGTGAGCCTCGACGAGCTGGCCAAGCGGGTCGACATGCCACGCTCGACGGTGCACGCCCACATCAGCGGCGTGACGACGCCTCCCATCGATGTGCTCAACCAGATCGTCATCGCGCTCGACGCGACGCCCCACGAGCAGGCGAGCTGGAGCGAAGCCTGGTACCGGGTGGCTGCCCGGCCGCGCACGCCCGCCAGCCCGCCGCCCCTGCCCGCGCCGCGGCAACTGCCCAGGGACGTCTCCGGGTTCACCGGTCGCGCGGACTCGCTCGCCGCACTGGACCAGCTGCTCGCCGGCGGCGGTTCGGCCGTGGCCGCGATCTCGGGCACCGCGGGGGTCGGCAAGACCGCGCTGGCCGTGCGGTGGGCACACCGGGTCGCCGGCCAGTTCCCCGACGGGCAGCTCTACCTGAACCTGCGCGGCTACGACCCGACCGCCCCGGTGCCACCGGCCGCCGCGCTGGGAATCGCGTTGCGGGACCTCGGCGTGCCCGGCGCGGCCATCCGGCCGACGCTCGGCGAACAGGTGAGCCAGTACCGGACGCTGCTCGCGGACCGCAGGGTGCTCGTCGTGCTGGACAACGCGAACAGCCCCGAGCAGGTCCGTGACCTGCTGCCGGGGTCGTCGACCTGTTTCGTCGTGGTCACCAGCAGGGACGCGCTGACCGGGCTGGTCGCCAGGGACGGAGCCCGGCGCATCGACCTCGACCTGCTGCCGGTCGCCGACGCGCTGACGTTGCTGCGCTCCCTGGTCGGCGAGCGCGTCGACGACGACACCGCCGCGGCGCACGCGTTGGCCGAACGCTGTGCCCGCCTGCCGCTCGCGTTGCGCATCGCCGCGGACCGGGCACACAGCCGGCCTGGCATGCCGTTGGCGACGCTCGTCGACGAGCTCTCCGACGAACGCCGCCGCCTCGACGTGCTCGACGCGGGCGGCGACGACCAGACCGCCGTGCGCGCGGTGTTCTCGTGGTCCTACCGGAACCTGTCGTCGGCCGCCGCGCGGTTCTTCAGTCTCCTCGGCTGCCAGCCTGGACGGCACTTCGACGTGCACGCCGCCGCGGCGCTGACAGGGGTCGATCTCGCGGAGGCCGGGCGGTCGCTCGCCGAACTGGTGCGCACCCACCTCGTGGAACCGTTCGAAGCGGACCGCTTCCGGATGCACGACCTGCTGCGCGCCTACGCCGCCGAGCTCGCCGCCGCCGAACCGGAGCAGGACCGGCACGCCACGCTGACCAGACTGTTCGACTACTACCGCTCGACCGCGGCCGCCGCGATGGACCGGGTGTACCCGTCCGAACGCGCCCGTCGTCCCGTGGTGCCCGATGCTGCCGCGGCCCTGCCGCCGATGGCGTGCGCGCGGGACGGCCGCGGCTGGCTCGACGCGGAGATCGACAACCTGGCCGCCACGGTCGAGTTCGCCGCCGAACACGGGTTCGCGGAGCACGTCGCGGACCTCGCGAGCACGCTGTGGCGGCACCTCGACACCACCGCCAGGTGGACGGAGGCGATCGCCGTGCACACCTGCGCGCTGACGTCCGCCCGCGCGGCCGCCGACCTGGCCGCCGAAGCGAACTCGTTGCGGCACTTGGGCATCGTGTCGGAGCACCAGGGCAGGTACGAGGACGCGATCGAGTACTTCGAGCGGTCGTTGAAGATCCGCAGCGAACTCCGCGACAACGCGGGCATGGCGGCGGTGCTGACCGCCATCGGGATCGCGCTCGAAGCGATGAGCCGGTTCGACGAGGCGGTCACCAGTCATCGCCGTGCGCTCGACCTGCGCCGCGAGGCAGGCGATCGGCACGGAGAGGCGACGACGTTGCTCAACCTCGGCATCGCCCACGAGTCGCGGGGCCAGCACGATCTGGCGGCGGAACAGCACCGGCAGGCGTTGCGGCTCTACCGCGAGATGGATGATCGTCTCGGCGAGGCGCATGCGCTGAACAACCTCGGCAACGCGCTGCGACGGCTGGACGAGAGCGCCGACGCGCTCGACCACCACGAGCGGGCACTTGCCCTCTACCGCGATCTCGGCAGCCGCGAGGGCGAGGCGTTCGCACTCGCCGGGCTCGGCGCGGACCTGCATCGGCTGGGCCGCATCGACGACGCCGTCGAACGCCACGAGCAGGCGCTGGTGATCGTCGGCGAGATCGGACTGCCCGGTCTGCGCAGCGAGGTGCTCAACAACCTCGGCGAGACGCTGATGGAGGCCGGGCGCGTCGAGGAGGCACGCGTGGCGCACGAGTCGGCGCTCGCCGTCACCGCGCAGCACGACGACAGGCTGGAACTCGCCAGGGCGTCGCACGGCATCAGCCGCGCACTGCTGGCCGCCGGCCTGTCCACCGAGGCCGACGTCCATCTGCGGGCCGCGCTGGCGTTGTACGACCGGCTCGGTATCCCCGCCCCCGACTAGCATCCCGGATCGCACAACGAGAGGGCAGTCATGCGTGTTCTTCCTGTTCTGATGTCGGTGGCACTCACCATCACGACAGCCGTGGTCACGACACCGGTGGCACAGGCGGCCGACGGTTCGTGCAAGACCGGGACGCTCAACGAGACGCTGGTGCCCAAGACCAAGGCCGTCGGAAAACTGGTCATCGCCATCGACAGGACGGCCCGCACCGCCAGCGCGTGCTTCTACCGCGTCGGTGAGGCAAGAGGCGGCAACGCGGAGCTCTACGTGGACATCGACGGGCCGACCGAGCATGACTTGCAAGGACCTGCCCACTACAACAGCATCGGCGGCCATGCCGGACCTGTCACTGTCGCTCATCCGAGAGGCACCTGCGTCACGGCCGGCGGGTGGATCAGGTGGAAGGGCGTCAAGCACGCGACCTCCAAGGTGAAGGTCTGCTAAGGACGGTCGAGATAGCGCGTCCGCACGTAGAAGGGCTCGGCGATCTGCCTGGTGTTGGAGATCGTCAGCACACCCTGGGTGCACGCCGGTGGTCTACGGCCGGCGTCGCCCTCGGTGCGCAGCACCGTCTCGTAGCGGTCGTCGCCGGGCTTCCACCGGCGCACCTCCTGCCATTCCTGCTGCGTTCGGTCGTCCGCCGCGAGCCAGTACACGTGGTCGCCGCACGCGACCACGGTGCTGGTGAGCACCCGGCCGAAATCCACAGTGGACGATCCATCGTCGCGGGCGATGGCGTGCGAGAAGTCGTACTCGTGCTCTCCCTGCGCGGCCGCGAGGCGGCGACCGTCCACCCGCCGAGGCGCACGCCGTCCCAGATCCCGCACCCGGCGTCGGGTGCGAGCTGCGTGATCGCGCCGGACGGTTCGCGCCACCACCGCGACTTGCAGTCGGCGTAGCCGGAACCGTTTGCCTGCAACCAGGACAGCCCACCACCGACGTGGTCGACCCGCAGGATCGTCGCGCCGGGCGGAGCGCAGTGCAGCAGCGTGTCCCGCAACGTGGCGACGTCGACGGAGATCAGGCAGCTGCGTTGGTCGTGTCCCACCGCGGGCACCACGACCGCCGGTCCCGTCTCGGTCGCCTGCTCGGTCATCTGTTCGGACAACGACAGCGACGCGACGGCCGTCGGCTGGAACCGGGTCCGTTGCCCGCCTGCCAGGTCGACGCGCCACAGCACGCTCTGGTCCTTCGCGGGATCGGGAGCCTCCGCCTTGGCGTACGAGCCGTCGAGGATCATCGCGTGCCGGTCCGTGAACACCGCGCGGTAGGCCTGCCGTTGCGGCAGTTCCGGCTGGAAGCGCGCCACCACTCTGCCCGTGGCGCGGTGCAGGATCAACGCACGCGAGTCGGGATCACCCTGGGGCGCCTGCGGATCCGAGGACAGGCCGTACTCGCGACCGACCGTCTCGAACGTGCCGCGGCGGTCCGCGGGGATGTCGTCGGCGAAGAACTGCCAGCCGTGGGCAGGCGCGGGAGTCGGCTCCGGCGCGGGCGCCGGACCGGCGCACCCGGAGAGCCCGAGTGCGCCGGCCGCCACGACACCCGCGATCAGCGTCGTGATCGATCGCATGTCAGACGCCGATGTTCTTGAAGTTGCTGTTGTTCTTCTGCGCCTGCAACACGTTCGCCGTGCTGGTGGAGAACATGTTCGGCGTGCCCGACCACGCGGGCTCCGCGATCAGGATCGTGTCGCGGCCGGAGCGGTGGTCGAAGCCCGCGCCGACGTCGAAGTGGCCGGAGGTGGTGCGGCCGAACGGGTTCAGGTTCGCCGTCCACCGCGGGTGCAGGATGATCGGCGCCTTCTTGACACCCGTGTGCTTGACGAACAGCGCCCGGAACTTCGCGGTCGTGTAGCTCGCGATGCCCAGCGTCACGTACGGGCCGACCCGGTTGTCCCAGGTGAGGTGCGAGTTGGTGACCCTCACCATGTTGGTGATGCTGGTGCCTGCCCTGGTGGTGCCCAACCGGCCCGCCCACACCGACGGCGAGTGGCCCTTGTCGCCTGTGGGGTCGTTCCACGCCATGATCGCCATGGTCGTGGGCCCGCAGTAGTACCCGTTGGGCTGCTTCATCGTCCGGGACGGGTTGATCGTGTTCGCCACCACGGGCGCCGCGGCGGCGGCCGGGTCCGTGTTCGCCCATTCCGCTACCTCGGGGTACTTCTCGAAGAAGTCCGCGGGCAGCGCCTCGTCGTTGGCCATGTACTGGAAGTACTTCACCTTGCCGAGCGAGGCCAGCGCCTCCTTCATCTCGGCCTGATCGGCGAAGACCCGGTCCTCCCAGGTCTGCGCCGCCCACTGCCGCAACTGGACCGACAACGGGGCCTCGCCGGGCTCGTCACCTGGCTCGGGAGCGGTGTTCTGCACCCGTGCGGCCAGTTCCTCCGCCGACAGCGGGGCGTCCACCCAGCCGACGTGCAGGCAGTAGGTCGCACCGTCGAGCAGCCCACACCGGGCCGCGAGCTTGGCCAGTGTGGCGTCGTTGGCGTTGCGCAGCTGCGCGTCCGACGGCGATCCCTTGACCATCTCCTGCGCGACGGCCTCCGGTTTGGTGACGGCGGCCGTCGCGACCGGTGTCAGCGAGACCGCCGCCGCGAGCCCGGCCAGCGCCGCGACAAAGAGCTTCTTCATGGTTCCCCTCTCATCGTGCATTCGGTCGACTCGGTGTGTCTGCCCCCTCGTCGGCCATGGGCACAGTTGAGTGGTTCACCGGACCCCGGCACGGCGATCCTGGACACGCCTGGAGACGTCTGGACATTTCTGGACAGCTCTCCCACCTGGGTCGACTCGCCTAATCTGGGCAGCCGAGTGACGGGGGTCACAGTCGTGGGACGCTCGAAGCCCCTGGGGACAAGTACTGATGTGACCAAGCCCAAGGAGCGCGCCCGCGACGACACGAGGCCGGACCTCGGCGGCGAGGATCCGGCCATCGCCTTCGCCGCCCTCTTCGACCGATGCGCCCCGGCCCTGCGCGGCTACCTGGCGGGACGGATCGGCGTCGACACGGCCGACGGCCTGGTCGCCGAGACGTTCCTCGTCGCTCTGCGCAACGGAAGAACTACGACCCCGTGCAGGCGCCGGTGCGCGGCTGGTTGTACGGCATCGCGACCAACCTGCTGCGCAACCACGTGCGCCAGGAGCTGCGCGGATACCGCGCCACCGAGCGACTGCACGCTGAGACCGATCACGGCCACGATGTCCAGGTCGCCGCTCAGGTGGACGCCCAGCGCCAACTCGCCCGCGCCCTCCCGAGACTGTCCACACAGGACCGCGACCTGCTGCTGCTCACGTGACCACGATCACGACCACCCTGGGGGACCGGATCGGCTGATCACCGCGAGGCGGGCCGTGGCACCGGCCCGCTCGCGACCCGAACAGCACACCGCGGCCAGGCCCCCGTGCAGCACCGTGATCACGTGGTCTCCTTCAGGGCCCCCTGAACCCCCACCCGAACGACAGCAGCAGAAGACACCGCCCCACCCCCAGCGCATTCGCCGCCACCCCGCGACGGCCAGCAGCACCGCACCCACGATCGACCCGGCCGACGCCGTCACCGGAATGCGCCACAGGCCGTACGAGAGATCCACATAGGACTCCATCACGAACGCCGTCGCCTGCTCCAGCCCCAGCCGATCCACCAGCTCGAACGCCGTGAGATCGGTCCCGGAGCGGAACAGCCGGGAGAACAGCGACGCGACGAACAGTGCGCCCCCTGCCAGCGCGAGCCTGCCGCCGATCTCCCGTGCGAACACGATCACGGTGGCGCACAGCAGGATCGATGCCAGCGCGAACAACGCGTACCCGGCCGTGACCAGACCCGGATTGTGCGCGTACGCGGCCAGCTGTTCAGGCGCGGCGAACGGCTCGGCGTCGAAGCGCGCACGTTCCGCCGCGGTGAACCCGGCCGTCTCCACCCCGAGATGCCGCACGAGCAACGCGGCGAACCAGACGAGCGGGCCGGCCATCAGCGCGAGAACTCTCATGCGTGGCAACGCTAGGGAACGGAACGCCCGGCGACATCGGAGCGCGGTCCGATTCCTCGCTCGGACCAGGGTCCGATTGTCGCAGGGACGGCTTCACCCAAACATCTCGGTGAACGCGTTCAGGACGGGCGTTCCCGGCCGCCGGTCGTACACCGCGAAGACCACGTGGTCGAAGTAGCGGTTGTCGCGCAACGCGGCCTGGAACGCCTCCGCGACCGTGCCGGGTTCGTTGGCGAAGACACCGCATCCCCACGCGCCCAGCACGAGCCGCCGATGGCCGTGTGCCGCGGCGATCCGCAGCACCCGACCGGCCCGCCGCAGCAGCGTGGCGGGCACGGTGTCGGCGCGTTCGGGCCGGCTGCGGAGGATCGCACCCAGGTTCGGTGCCGCCGCGGTGAGGAACGAGACCTCGTAAGGCTCCGGCAGCAGGTTTCCCTTGTCGTCACGGAATACCGGCACGCCCGGCGAGTAGATGACCCGGTCGCTGTAGCCGAGGTCGTCGTGGGCTCGGTGGTGGGCATAGAAGTCACCGGCCGCGAGCAGGCACGGGTAGAGCGCGGAACCGCGGGCGACGCTCTCCTCCTGGGCCTGCGCCCCGTTCAGGAAACCGCCGCCGGGGTTACGTGCGGAGGCGAACACCAGGCACGCGAGGTCACCGCCGAGGTCACGGGTCGCCTCCAGCGTCGAGGCGTTCGTGACCTCGACACGTGGATGCCCGGTTTGTTCCGGCAGTGTCAGGGTTTCTTCGGGCAGGTACAGCCGGGTGCCTGACACCGCGCGGCTGACCGCGTCGCCGATCGGGACCGGACCTGCCGCCGTGGAGTAGGAGCCTCGCTCCGAGATGGTGACGGTGTCGCGGGCGATCGAACGCAATCGGGAACTCATGATGTGCCGATTGTGGCGACGAGCCCGAAGCAGGCCAAATGGATTTCAGCGGTAGTGGTCCGCGACGGCGGCGAACGCGGCCTTTGGTTCCCGGTGCCCGTCCTCGAAGACCTTGACGATGCCGGGACTGGCCAGGTCGAGGTCACGCAGCGGCTCGTCGGGCCGATGCGGGTAGTTGTCGAGCGCGAACAGGTAGACGAACGCGCTGTCGACCCCTTCCGCGTCGAAGATCTCCAGGAGCTCACGCAGGTAGGCGGCCTGGCCGGCCTCGTCCCGCGTGTACTCCGCGTTCAACCGGACCGGGAGGCCGTTCTCGTGCTCGACGATCTCCATGCTGCGCGGCGCCACGTCGGGCGCACCCTGCCAGGCCGCCGTGCCGAAGCCGGTGATCGCGACCGGTTTCCCTTGCGCCACCAGGGTTCGCACGCCGTCAGCGAACTGGTCGGCGACCTCTGCGGATCGGATGAGCTCGACCGCCACGATGTCGAAGCGCGTCCAGTCGACGCCCTCGAACGGGATGCAGGCGTAGGTGACCCGGCCATGGAAATGCTGACGCACCAACGTGACCGCCTCCACCAGGAACTCGTTGAGGCGCGCAGCTGCCTCGGCCATCCGCTCGGCCCGGCCGCCGGGTTCGGCGAGCAAGCCCGTGACGCGTTGCATGACGTCGTCGCCGGGCAGGAATCCCTTGGCCATCACGCTCAGCTCGACGCCCGCGACGAACACGACCTCGGCGCCCTCCTGCCGAAGCCGTTCCGCCCTGCGCGCGCAGTCGGTGAACAGCTCCAGGATCTCCGCCGTCGTCAGTTCCAGCGGGTAGGGCGAGAACCAGACCTCCAGGCCGAGGTCGGCGGCGCAGCGAGCGGCCGGCTCCAGCCGTTCCGGATCACCGCCGACGACGTGGACGGCGTTGCAGTGCAGGTCGTCCCGGATGACCGTCAGGTCCCGCCGGACCACGTCGAGGTCGAACCTCTCCCGTGAGATCTCGCCGTTGACGACGAAACCCGTGTCGTACGCGATGCCCTTGGCACGCATGGCAGTGCTCCTTTCCTCGGATTCCGAGAGTAGGAGCAAACTTGCGTGTACGCAAGTTTGCGCACGCGCAACCTCCAGTCGTAACGATTCACCCGAACGGTGCCCGGGATGTGCCGCACGAGGGCGTATCCGACGCGGTGCGGGCTTCGTTGTCACCTGCATGACCTGTGACAACGAAGTCCCGGTCGGCAGGCGGCAGTTCCTGGCTTTCCTGGTCGCCACACCGGTCCTCACCGTCGCGGTATCCGGCACCGCCGAAGCGGTGATCCCGTCGCTGCCGCAGCCCGCCGAGATCATGGACCTCGGCGAAGTCCTCATCCTGGCCGGAACGCCGACAGCGGGCGCGCTCGCCGTGCTCAGCGTCGGCGAGGACGGCATCGTCACGCTCGAACTGCCCCGCGCCGAGGTCGGCCAGGGCATCACGACGGCCACCGCGATGCTCGTCGCCGAAGAGCTCGACCTGCCGCTGCACCAGGTCCGGGTCACGCTCGCGGACGCCCGCCCCGAACTGCTGTTCAACCAGCTCACCGGCGGCTCGAACACGATCCGCTCGGTCTACGGCCCGGTCCGCCAGGCCGCCGCGGCCGCACGGGCCCGCCTGCTCGCCGCTGCGTCGAAGCAGCACGGCGTCCCCGTCGAACGACTGTCCACACGCGACGGTGGGGTGATCCTGCCGGACGGCCGGTCCATCGCCTACGGCCTGCTCACGTCGGCGGCCGCGCAGCTGACCGGGGTGTTCGCCGCCCAGCCCAAGCCAGCCTCGCAGCACCGTCTGGTCGGCACGCCGCAGTCACGGATCGACGCCCGCGTCGATGGTCACCGGCGAGTTCAAGTACACGCTCGACCACGACGTTCCGGACGCGATGCCGACCGTGGTCCGACGCCCGCCGACGATCAACGGCACGGTGAAGTCCGTGGACAGCGCCGCGGCGAAGAAGATGCCGGGTGTGCTCGCGATCGGTGTCGTGCCAACGGGTGTCGCGGTCGTGGCGGAGACGTTCGGGCAGGCGCTGGCCGCACGGGACGCGCTGAAGGTCACCTGGAACCCCGGCACCGTCGACGCGCTGTCCGACGTGGACATCAAGGCCAAGCTCCACGCGGCGACCCTGCCGTTCGTGGTGCCGCCCCTGCTGACCCAGCACGTCGACGCGGAGTTCGACTTCGCGTTCGTCAGCCACGCCCCGCTGGAGACGAACTCCGCGATCGCCGACGTGCGCGACGACCGTGCTGAGATCTGGGCCGGACTCAAGTCGCCGATCGTCGCGCAGCAGACGGATCGCCGCCGCCGTCGGACTCCCCGAGTCCGCGGTGAAGGTGCACGTCATCCAGGGCGGCGGCTCGTTCGGGCGCAGGCTTTTCTTCGACGCCGCGCTGGAGGCCGCTCAGATCTCGAAGGCGTTGCGCCGCCCGGTGAAGCTCATGTGGACGCGCACCGACGACATGCGCCACGGCCGCGCCCGGTCGGCCTCGCACCACAAGCTGCGCGCCACGTTCGCGCTCGGCAACGTGCTGACGTTCGAGCACCGCGTCGCCGCCGTGGAGACCGACTTCCGCCACGGCCTCGGCGAGATCCTCACCGCCACCGCCGCCTCAGCTGCCCGTCGCGGGCAACCTCTCGTTCGCGCAGACGGTGTTCCTCACGACCTGCAAGGTGCCGTACAACTTCGGCGTGGTGACCTCGCTGCTGAACGAGGTGCCGCTGCGCATGCACACCGCGTCCTGGCGTTCGGTGTACTCGGCCAACACCCGTGGCGCGGAGGAGATCCTGGTCGACGAGCTGGCGCGCAGGACTGGGCAAGGACCCCGTCGCGTTCCGCCGCGAGCACCTCAAGACAGCCCGGCAACGCGCCGTGCTGGACAAGGTCGCCTCGGCCGGGAGCTGGGGCCGCGCGATGCCGAAGGGCTTCGCGCAGGGCGTCGGTTTCCACGACGAGTACAAGTCGTGCACCGCGTGCCTGGTCGAGATCGACGCCCGCGACCCCAAGAACCCGCGCGTGGTGAAGGCGGTGATCGCGGTCGACGTCGGCCGCCCGGTCAACCCGCGCGGACTCGAAGCTCAGATGCTCGGCGGCCTGATCGACGCGATCTCCACGACGCTGCGGGCAGGCCTGCACATCGACAAGGGCCTGCCGCTGGAGGGTTCAGCTACTCGCAGTTCCACTACGCACGGCAGAAGGACGCGCCGCTGGACGTGCGGATCTTCGTGATGCCCGCCAACGGCGAACCCGGCGGCGCGGGCGAACTGGGCGTGCCCGCGGCCGTCGGCGCGATCGCCAACGCCTACGCCCGGGCCACCGGCATCGCCCCGCGCAGTTTCCCGATCATCTTCCCGGTCGACTTCGAGCCGTTCCCGCGCTGAAGGAGCTTTCGTCGTGCCTTCCTACACCTTCGTCGTCAACGGGAGTCCGGTCACCGTCGACGCCCCGGCCGACCTGGCACTGCTCTGGGTGCTGCGCGACAAGCTCGGCGTGCGCGGCCCCAAGTACGGCTGCGGCATCGGCGTGTGCAGCGCCTGCACCTGCCACCTCGACGGCGGCGAGGTGCAGCCGTGTGTGACGCCGGTGGCCGAGTGCGCGGGGCGGACGTCACCACCATCGAGGGACTCGCTGACGGCGACGACCTGCATCCGGTGCAGGAGGCCTGGCTGGAGCAGGACGTCGCCCAGTGCGGGTACTGCCAGCCGGGTCAGATCATGGCCGCGGCCGCGTTGCTGAAGACGACGAGCGATCCGACCGACGAGGACATCGACCGGATCGCGAACGTCTGCCGGTGCGGCACGTACTTCCGCATCCGGCAGGCGATCAAGTCCGCCGCCGCGAAGATGCCTTAGCGCAGCGCGTCGACCATCGCTGTGTGCGCCTTCTTCGGGCTCAGCGAAGCCGTCCACGGCAACGCGTTACCCGGCAGCGGTGGGTAACGATCCGTCGTGGCCGTCGACCCGTACCGGTCGGTGAAGCCCCACGACGTGAACCCGGTGCAGGAAACCTCCTGCCGGCACACCGCGAGCCGTTCGCCGAACTGCTTCGCCTGCAAGGTCTGATCCGAGGTGGAGACGTCCATTTCGGACACCCGGACCTTCAGTCCGAGGTCGGCCAGAGCACGCACGTGCTTGCGGAACGTCTCGGCGGGCACCCGGTCGGCGGCGTCGTACTCGTGGCTCTGCAGGCCGACGCCGTCGATCGGCACACCGGCCTGCTTGAGCTTCTTCACCAGGGCGTACAAAGCCTTCCAGCGCGGTCCCTCTTGTTCGGCGCCGTACTCGTTGAGATACAGCACGGCGGAGGGGTCGGCTGCTCGGGCGGCTCGGAAGGCCTGGGCGATGTAGTCGGCGCCCATGGCCTGGTACCAGAGGTTGTGTTCCAGTCCATCTGAGTTGTCCTCGTTCATGGGTTCGTTGACGACGTCCCACTCCGTCACCCGGCCCTTGAAGTGCCCGGCGACGGCCTTGATGTGGTCGATCATCACGGTCTTCTTGTCCGGCGCGGACTTCATCCACGTCGGCAGCGCCTCGAACCACACCAGCGTGTGCGCGTGCACCGCGATGTCGTTGGCACGGGCGAAGTCCACGATCGCGTCGGCCTCCTGGAACGCGAACACCCCGCGTGTGGGCTGCACGAACTGGGGCTTCATGTCGTTCTCGGGAGTGATCAGGTTGAACTGCTCCCCCGCCGTGGCACGGTAGGCGTCGTCGGTCACCAGCGGGGCGATCGCCAGCGCGCTGCCGACGCCGACCTTGCGCGGCAACGCCTCCGCGCGGGCGCGCAACGATCCGGCCACGGTCTTCTGCTTCCACTGCGGCGCTTTGCGGATCCCGGCGGCATCGGCCGTCATCGAGCGCAACGTCCATCCACCGCCGACCGGTGCGTCGGCGCCGAACCAGATCTGGCCGGACGAGAACGCGCCCTGCTCCGGCAGCGTGCCGAGCTGCCTGCCACCGGCCGAGAACTCCAGCGTCGAACCGGTGCGCCGCATGCGGACCGACACGTCACCCGACAAACCGGAGCCGAACCTCTTGGCCTGCACGGGTTTGTTGGCCTTGCCGTTCCACACGGCCACGTCCAACTGCCCGCCGGCGACGCCGACCCGCACGCTCGGCGGTTCCTGCCGCCACTCGTCGTAGATCACCGGCAGGGCGCCGTAGAGCTGCAGGTACCCGGAACCCGACATGACGGCGTCGACCTGGAACGTCCCGTTCACGACCAGTCGCGGGCCCAGCACGTTGACCGGCGGGTTCGCCTGGGACCGATTGCCGTCGGTACCTACGATCCAGCGATCCAGCGGGCTTATCCGGATGCCTTCCGCCGCCGGTGTGGCGCCCGCGAAGTGCGCCCAGTCCTGTCCGTTCAACAGATCGAGCTGGGCGGCGGGAGCCGGTAGGCCGGCCGCGAGTAAGAGTGCGGCGAAAATGGGCAGCATCGAGCCTCTCCTGTGGTGATGGGGACCGAACAGGCGGCGATTCGGCGTGTCAGCTGGCGGCGGAAACCCTGGTGGTGACCAGACTTGCGAGAACGGACCTGAGCCCGGTGGCGACGGCGCCGGTGAGGATCGCGGCCTCGCCCAGTCGCGACGTCTCGACAGCGGGCGGATGAGCGCAAAGCCCGGCCATCGAGGCGCGGACGGGTTCGGCGAGCAGGTCGCCGTTCAGGCCGATGCCGCCACCCAGCACGACCAGTGCGATGTCGACGACCGAGGTGATCCTGGCCGCGTACTCGGCGATCCGCGCCGCCTCCCACGCGACGAGGCGATGCGCTGTGCCGTCGTTCTCCCGTGCCGCGGCCATCACTTCCTCGGTGGTCGCGAAACCGGAGTGCCGCAGGACGTGCGCGAGGAACGCGTCCGCGGCCGGGCTGTCGGGCCGGAACTCCTGCCCCTCCGGCACATGGTCGACCTCGCCCGCGGCGCCGTTGACACCCCGGTACAGCGCGCCGCCGAGCACCAGCCCGGCGCCGACACCGCTGCCGATCGAGAGGAACGCGAAGTCACGCACCCCGGCACCGGCCCCGCGCCAGCCTTCGCCGACCGCGGCGAGGTTGATGTCGTTCTCCACGATCACCGGCAGGCCCAGCGCGGCCGTGAGCTCCTCCTTCGCCGCGAACCCCTCCAGCGCGTCCTGGTTGGCGGCGTGGACGATCCCGGTGCGTGGGTCGATCACGCCACCGATGCCGATCGTGGCGATCTCGGGCATGGCTCCCGTGACCAGTTCGTCGCGTACCCGGACCGCGACCTCCAGCACGTGCGCGGGTTCGTTGCTGCTCACCGGCTGGTCGAGCCGGGCGAGCACGGTGCCGTCGAGGTCGGCGATCATGCCGCGCAGATACCGGCTGCCGAGGTCGAGCGCGAGCACCGTCGCCGCTCCGGCACGTGGCCCGAAGAAGACGGCGTCGTAACCGGCCACGCCTTCCGGCCTCGGCACCTCCTCGATCAGCCCGACGCCGAGCAACGCGTCGATCAGGCGGTTCGCGGTCGGCTTGGACATGCCGAGGTCCCGCGCCAGCTGCGCGCGGGTGACCGGGTGCGACTGCCGGATCGACCGGTACACGGCCTGCAGGTTGGTCTCCCGCACGTGCGCCCCGGTAACGGCTCCTGTCATGTCCAGCAAACTAGTAACGAGCCGTTACCGGTGTCTAGGGGCACTTGTTCACATACCGCCCGCATACCCGCCGGCTGTTGCCTCTGGGTCGTAACTCGACGAAGGGGAGGCCGGCGATGACTGGCGAGAAGCAGTACAGCCGCCGAGCGATCGGCAAGCTCGCGGCGAGCGCCGTGGTGACCGCGGGAGCAGCGGCGGCGCTGCCCGGCATCGCGTCGGCCGCACCGCACTACCGCGCGCACGGCCCGCTGCTCACCGACGGCTACCAGACGTGGATCGACGCGATCAACAACCAGGGCGCCAACCTCGCCAAGGTCGTCACCGGCTGGGGCGTGCCGGGCCCCGGCCCGTGGGCGAACTACCCCGACCACGTGTGGACCGCGGCCGGCGCGACGAACTTCCTGATCGTCCGCACGGTCACCGGCGACACCGACAACGTGATCGACCCGAACCGGGCCGTCAACGAGATCCGCGACTCGAAGTTCTTCGAGTACAAGAGAATCCGGTCCGGCGCGGACAAGTGCATCATCGAGCTCGGCAACGAGCCGAACATCCGCGTCACCGACCCGTGGACGTACGGCTACAACCTCAGTGTCACGATCGACCGCATCCGGGAGACGTTCCCCGGAGCCAAGATCTGCGGCACGGCACTGTCGCCGAACAAGACCACGAACCCGGACACCTGGTACGCCAACCCGAACTTCGTCAGTGCCATCAAGAAGTGCGACTTCGTCGGCGTCCACTTCTACAGCAACCCGGACGACGGAAGCTTTACCCGCCAAGGCGAGTGGAACGAGCTGACCTACGCCGAGACGCTGTCGCGGTGCGCGCAGAAGTGGCCGGGCAAGCCGGTGATCGCGACCGAGTACTCGATCAGGACCAGCCGGCTCACCCCGTACCAGAAGGGCTACAAGTACGGGAACCTGATCCACTTCGACGACGCGGTGGCGACCAGCCTGTGGGGCGCCTGCTACTACCACGTGCAGACCAACCCTGGCGGCATCGACTTCCACGAGAACGTCGGCTCCGATGGCGCCCGCGGCTACCGCAAGCGGCTCAGCGAAGGTGGGTTGTAGCCACCACGTTGAGCAGCACCCCACCGATCGCGAAGACCCCGCCGAGGCCGACGATGGCGAACACCGCCGGTATCACTCCGTCGAAGAACACCTCGGAGTCCCCGTAGCGGGACATCAGCACGACCGCCGAGACGAGCGCGACGACTCCACCCGCGCCGGCCGTGATCCGGCCGGCGCGGGTGTTCCAGAACGTGCAGACATGCAGGACCACCGCGCCCGCGAGATAGACCGGCCAGCCTGGGAACCGGGTCAGCCCGATGTTGATGCCGCCGTAGTTCGCCCACGGCGTGAAGAACGCTGCGACCGTGAACGCCACCGCAAGCGCGTACGAGATCCGCTTGATCATGCCGCGTTCCCCCAAGAACAGCCATTGACCTGGAGTTATACCTCCTTCGGCACTAAGCTGGGAAGCACTTGAACGGGGGGATTTGAGTGCTTCGGAACATCCGCACGCCCGAGGACGTGCTCGTGCTGCTCGACGGCCTGTTCGCACCGGAGGCCGACCGCTGGACCGCTGCAGGATGTTCATGTGCAGCGAACGGACAGGGGCGTCCGGCAGGCGGAAAAGCAGGTGGTCGCCACCTGCGAAAGTAGGGTGTATGCCCTGCTCAAGTAGGTGATCGTGAGTGCTACCGCGCAGTATCGTCACCCTGGTGAGACGGGCCGGAGACCTCGGGCTGGTGCTGCTCGTGGCGGCACTGGGGTTCTGGCGCGAGTTCGCACTACCCGCACCGTCGAGGTTGCTCGCCGCGCCCGTCGCCGTCTACCTCGCGGTCCACCTGCTCTCGGCGGTGGCGCTGTGGTGGCGGCGCACGCATCCCGTGGCATCCGGTGCGGTAATCGCTTTCCTCGCACTGCTCACGCCGACCTACGCCTCGATCGTGTCCGCGTACTCGGTCGCCGCACACGCCACAAAGCACCGTTGGGTCGTGCTCGCGTTGCCCGTGACGTGGTCGATCGGCACGGGCGTGTGGGCGATGCCGGTGCTCGGCGACAGTTTCACCGGCCCCGGCCTGATCGTGATCGCCGGACTGGCCGGTCTCTACCTCGGCGCACGGCGACGCCTCGTGCAGGAGCTCACCGATCGGGCCGAACGCGCCGAACGCGAACGCAGGCTGCTGGCCGAGCAGGCCCGCGCCGACGAACGCACCAGGCTCGCCGCCGAGATGCAAGACGTGGTCACGCATCGCCTGAACCTGATGGTGCTGCACGCCGGAGCGTTGCGCGTGGCAGCCAAGGACGACGGCGTGCGCAAGGCCGCCGAGGAACTGCGCACCGCGGGCTGCCAGGCACTCGCGGAACTGCGCGACCTCGTCGGCGTGCTGCGTTCCGGCCGCACCGCGCGCATCCCGGACGTGCTGCCCGACCAGCTCTCCAGCCTCGTCGCCGACTCCGCCGCCACCGGCCTCGCCGTGACGCTGACCGAACACGGCGACGCGGAGATCGTCTCTCCCGCCGTGCGCCGCACGATGTACCGGATCGTCCAGGAGTCCCTGACGAACGTCCACAAGCACGCACCCGGCGCCCACACCGAGGTCACCATCCACTGTGGACCGAACAGTGTGCGCGCGGTCATCAGGAACACCGCGCCGCTGTCACTGCCGGACATCGCGCTGGCCGGCTCCGGCACCGGCCTGCTCGGCCTGCGCGGCCGCGTGGAGATGGTCGGCGGCACCCTCACCGCGGGCCCGACGGACGACGGCGGCTTCGAGGTGGACGCCCTGCTGCCCGCCTTCGTGCCGACATGATCACCGTGTTGCTCGTCGACGACGAGCACATGGTCTGCGCCTACCTCCGCACGATCCTCGGTGCGGCGCCCGACATCACGGTCGTCGGTGAAGCCCACGACGGCGCCGAGGCGGTCGAGGCCGTGCTGCGCCTGCGCCCCGACGTCGTGCTGGTCGACCTGCGCATGCCCGAGGTCGACGGCCTCGCCGCGTTGGACCGCATCACCCGCCTCGAAGCCCCGCCCAAGGTCGTGGCGCTGACGACGTTCGACGTCGACTCCTACGTCCTGCGCGCGATGCGGGCGGGCGCCGCGGGCTTCCTGCTGAAGTCCACCGCCCCGGACGACCTCGTGGCACTCGTGCGCGTGGCGGCGGGCGGCCAAACCGTGCTGTCCCCCGCCGCCACCCACCGGCTGCTCGCCGCGTCGTCGGACGGCGACTCCGCCCGTGCCCGCATCGCCTGCCTCACGCCGCGGGAGACCGACGTGCTGGCGTGCCTGGGCGGTGGGCTGAGCAACGCCGAGATCGGCGCCCGGCTGCACCTCGCCGAGGCACCGTGAAGGGGTACGTGTCGAACGTGCTCACCAAGCTGGACTGGACAACCGCACCCGCGCGGGCATCCTTGCTGGGCGGTCATGGCCGTGGTCGCGGCGTGCGGCGTGCGGCGTGACCTTGGCCGGCCTGGCCTGGATGGCCGGAGGTCGTTACCTCGGCATGCTCAGCGCGCTCAGCCTGCTCGCGTTCTTCGGTGCGGCAGGCCGATCTCGGCGGCCCGTCGCACGCTGCTGGTCCGGCTCAGCGCGGGTGTCGTCGCGCTGGCGCTGCTGCCGATGCTGCCGTGGCTCAGCTCGGGAGTCGCGGAGCCAGCGCGCCTGACGCTGCTGTATGTGACGATCGCCGCGACACTCGGCACCTGGCTGGCGGGGTTCGCCGCGTCCATGTACGGCTGGTGGAGCCATCACGCGGCTCTGAAAGTGGTGGTGGACAACAAGATGCTGCCGCCCGACCTGGAAGCGTTCCTGGCGCACACCGAGGACCGCATCATCACCCAGCGCAAGCCCGACGGGCACGCGTTCGTGCACCGGACGCTGCAGACCCAGCTGGTGCGCGAACTAGCCTTCGTCTGACGCCCGCACCGCCCGGCACGCCAGATGCACAGCCAGCCGCTCGTCCGGGTTCAACAGGCTCACCCCGAGCAGCTGCTCCGCCCGGTTGATCCGCTGCGCCACCGTGTTCCGGTGCACCTTCAACCGCACCGCGGCCGACGACGTCACCGACTCCTCGTCCAGGTACACGGCAAGGGTCCGCAACAGCTGCCCGTCCTCGACCCCGGCCAACGGCTCCAGCAACCGCGTCGCCTGCTCGACCAAGGCAGGCGTCTCGGCCGCCATCGACAGCAACCGCCGCACCCCGAGCTCGTCGATGTGCACGACCTTCGCCGATCCGGTCATCGCCGAGGCCTCCCGCGCCTCGGCCAGCGTGCGGCCCACCCCGGACGCGCCGGGGTGCGGACGGCCGACGCCCGCCACGAGCTTGCACGTGCCCAGTGCCTGGATGAGCTTCATGGTCAGCTCGCGGTGCTGGGACTGCGGCGGCTCGGCGTCGCTGGTGATCCAGAACGACCAGCCTTCGGCGCCCTCGACCAGGTGCCCGTGCAGGCCGCGGCGGGAGAGCGCGACACGCAGGCTCTCGGTGTGGGAGGCGTCGAACATGCTCGACGTCGGCGCGTTCGGCACCGCGTAGACACCGGTATGCCAGCCGTCGAGGCGCCAGCCGGCGAGCACGGCCTGCTGCACGAGCTGCGCAGGCACGTCGTCGCCCGAAGCGAGTAGCTCGGCCAGCAGCGAGCCGCGGGACCGGGCGCGGCGTTCGGTTTCGAGGCGTTCGGCGGCGACCCAGTTGCCGAGCGCCCACGAGGCGACCTGGCTGATCTGCATGACCGTCTCGGCCCAGCGCTTGTTGCGACCGCGGGTGTGCGAGACGAGCCAGAGGTGCACGTGCCCGGTCCGGTCGGTCTCCACCGGCACCGCCACGGCGACACCCTCGGCCATCTCCACGGTCGCGGCGACCGAACCGACGAGCAGGTCCGGTGGCAGTCCCGGCGGCGAGACACCCTCGATCGCCGTGCCGTCCGCGCTGATCACCGCGCACGTCACGTGCAGCTCGCCGGACAGGATCGTGATGACCGAGCGCGGGTCCGGCTTGCTGCGGCCCAGTCGCGCGGTGACGGCGTTCAGCAGCCTGGCCGCCGCGACCTCGGGCCGTCGCACAGCCGTGCGCAGCGAGTCGGCCACCAGTAGCGGGTCCTCGGCCCTGGTCTGCAGCAGCGGCACACCGAGCCGGTTCGCGAACGAAAGCGTTGCGGCGGAAGGAGGTTGGTAGGTGCCGGTGGAGGAACGCACCAGCACGACGGCCCGCACGTCCGCGCTGTAGGCCCGCCGCAGCGCCACCTCGACGAGGTAGGGCTGGTTCCCGGTGAGGATCACCAGGTCGCCCGCCGAGCACGCTTCCACGGCCGTCATGTCCGCCGCGAGCCGCACGTCGGTCACCTCGAGGTCGAGGCCGCGCTCACCGGCCAGCAGCGAGGCGTCGCCGATCACGCCGATCTCCAGCAGATCGCGCACGGTGAGCGAGTCGGCGTCGTCGATCACGAGGCCCGGCCCTGGTCGAACGCCACGTAGTCGAGGTCGTAGCCGAACGCCCGCGGGTCGACGCGGCCGAGCATCTCCGGACGCACCCACTGCGGCGTCGATGGGAGCGCTACCACGTCCACCACCGCGCCGTACGTGAGGCGCTCGGTCGACACCGGTTTGCCCGACTCGACATCGAGGCAGCACAGCAGATCGGGTGTCGTCACGAGCGGTTCGCCGTCCGCGAGCGCGACGAGGTACTCACCCTGCATCTCCAGGCGCACGTAGGCATCGTCGGCGTCCAGGCGCCGCAACGCCACCGTTCCGCGGGGAAAGTCGCCAACGGATTCACGCCAGACCTCGACCACTTTTGCCCGTGCCACCAGGAATCCGCCTGACTCCTTGGCCCGCTCGTCGACCGACACCGTTTTCCGCGACCAGATCGCGCCCAGTTCCCTGGCGCGGGCAAGCGAGCCCGTTATGCCCGCTTTGAGGGCGTCTGAGAGTTTCAATGGTTTCGCGACCATCATCGCCCAGCCGCCGAAGTCGACCATCACCGTGCGCGCGAGCTTCTCGATCCCGGTCGCGTCGAGCACCGCCCGGTTTCCGCTGGGTTCGGTGATGGCCAACGGGGTCGTGGGCAGACCGGCCGCGTCGTAGGTGGTCTGGTCGATCCGTGGGAACGCTCTCCCCATCCCGTCCACGTCGACGTACGGCAGCCCCAGCCGCGAGGCGAGGATCAGCGGCAACAGGCCGTTGCACCCGCCGACCTCCCACCCGATGACGGCTGTCGCGGTCGTGGAGTCGTGCGCCTGCAACGCCTTCAGCGCTTCCTCGGCCTCAAGGCCCGACGGCAGCTTCTCGATCATCACCGTCGGCGCGCCGATCAGCCCGACCCGTGCGCCGAAGCCGTCCGGATCGGCCTCTTCGGGTGAAAGAACCGTGACAGGACCACTTTGTCGTATTTCCTGCCGGAGCATGGCCGCGAAGGCGTGGACCTCGTGCTCCCCGCCTCCACCGCCGCTGCCGAGCATGACCACGCCCAGGGAGAGCTGGTCAACCTCGTCGGGCTGGAGCAGGTGCATGCGCGAGACAGTAGTGCCGCGAACCGCCGGGCGAGAAGCTATCGGTGCGGCGCGTCTAACGCGCACCCAAGGGCGCGTAGGGGTGCGAGTAGCCGAACGCGGACGGTCCAACCAGTGCAAGCCCCTCCGGCGTACGCCAGCGCGGGTGGCACGGCGCGCCCACGACGGCGACCCGCTGTCCGTACCGCAACCGCTCGGCGGGCACCGGTTCGCCGTCGGCGTCCAGCACGCAGATCAGGTCGGGCACGGAGGCGACGACCTCGCCGTCACGGCTCGCCACGAGGTGCTCGTTCTGGAACGCGAGCCGGCAGTTCGCCCCGTCGTGCGCGGCGAACCCCTCCAGCCACGCCTCGCCCTTGGCGAAACCGGGAACGGTCGAGCGCATCACGTCGATCACCTTGCCGGTGAACAACACCTGGCCGCCGAGGAACGACGCGATGGCCTGACAGGGATCGACGTGGTCGCGCCGCGCCTCCTCCACCAGCCGCCCGAGACGCGAGGCCAGCGTGAGCGTACCGGGGATGGTGATGTCCCTCGCCTGCTTGCCGGACATGGGAAAACTGCTCAGCAACGCCGTGCAGCCCATCCCGATCGTGGCCGAGCGGGCGAGCCGTTCCGCCCAGTGGTTGTCGCGGACGTCGAGGACGATGGAGTTGCCCTTCTCGTCCGCGATCGCGAGCGGCTTGGCCAGCACGCCGTCCAGCGTGCAGACCACCATCTGCACCATGGGGAACGCGCGGCCCATGCAGTCGGCGTCGAGCACCGGCAGACCGAGTGACGCGGCCACCGGGAACGGCGCGAGCGAGTTCATCCCGCCGACCTCGATCGGCAGCACGTGCGTGATCGGGCGGCCGATTTCCCGTTGCAGCGTCAGGAAAGCCGTGACCGCTTCATCGCCTGCCGGCAGCTTCTCGATCATCACGGTCGGCGCGCCGATCATGCCGATGCCCGCCACGAGCGCGTCGTCGGGCACCTCGTGCAGCTCGGCCACGAGCACCGGCCCGTACTCGATGATCGCCTGCTCCGCGACGAGCCTGCCGATGTACGGGTCACCGCCGCCACCGGTGCCGAGAATCGCCGCGCCGCGGGCGATGTGCCGCAGCTCCTTGGCCTCGATCTCACGCACGCGCCCTCCTCACGACGTCCTCCAGCACGAGGTCGCCGACCGCTCGCGCGCGCACCCGGCTCGCGTTGCCCGGCAGGTACGCCAGCGGGATCTCCTCGACCTCGACGATGCGCACGCTGTCCGCCTTCGCCCCCGCCGCCACCGCCTTGTCCACCGCCTCCTGGCGCGCCGCGTCGAGCACCTCGTCGCGGTGCGCCGGGCCGATCGTGAACGACGCGGTCGACCTCGCCGCCGACCTGCGCGATCGCCGCGCCGATGGCGTTGGCGAACCCGTGGTACGGGGGCCTGATCATCTCGCTGACGCCTTCGAGCTTGTCCGGCACGAGGATGCTGCCGCCACCGACCAGCACGACCGGCAACGGCGTCGCGCTCGTGCGCATCCGGTCGACGAGGCCGGCGATCCGGTCGCCGACGTGGTCGAGCACCGAACCGACGAGCGCGCGGTCCAGGTGACGTACCAGCGAGGCGTCGCCGATGTCCGCGAGACCGGCGGCCACCGCGATGTCCGTCGCGGTCAACGTGTCGCCGCCGAACACCAAAGCCTGCTGGGACAGGCGGAATCCCACGCTGTCCGGGCCGACCTCGACGCCGCCGTTCCCCTCGCGCACCAGGCTGCCGCCGCCAAGGCCGACCGACAGCACGTCGGGCATCCGGAAGTTCGTGCGCACCCCGCTGATCATCACCTCGGAGGTGGCCTCGCGCGGGAAACCGTTGTGCAGCATGCCGACGTCGGTCGTGGTGCCGCCGACGTCGATCACCGCGCACTCGTCCAGTCCGGACAGGAAAGCACCGCCGCGCATCGAGTTCGTCGGCCCGGAGGAGAACGTGGCGACCGGGTAGCAGCGCGCGTATTCCAGGTCCATCAGCGTTCCGTCGTTCTGGCTCAGGTACAGCGGCGCGTCGATGCCCTGCGCTGAGAGTGACTCCGTGAGCCCGTCGGCGATCTGCTCCGCGAGCTCGCGCAACGCGGCGTTGATGATCGTCGCGTTCTCCCGCTCCAGCAGGCCGAGCCGCCCGATCTCGTGCGAGAAGCTGACCAGCAGATCCGGTACCTCGGCCGTCAGGATCTCGGCCGCCTGGCGTTCGAAATCGCCGTTGACCAACGAGAACACCGACGAGATCGCAACCGAACGCACACCCTTCGCGGCGATGTCGGTCGCCACGCCACGCAGCTCGTCCTCGTTGAGCGGCGAGATGACCCGCCCGTCGTACTCGTGCCCGCCATGACAGAGGTACGCGTGCCCGCCGATCACCTGACGCAGCCGCTGCGGCCAGTCGACGAACGGCGGAAGTGCTTTGGTGGCGGGAAGTCCGAGCCGGACCGCGGCCGTCTGGGCAAGCCCTCTGCCCTCGACGATGGCGTTGACGAAGTGCGTCGTGCCGATCATGACCGCACGGATGGCCGCCGGGTCGAACGGCGAGACGTCCCGCAGCCCGCCGACCGCGTTCACGATCCCCGTCGTCACGTCGGCGGTCGTCACCGTCTTGCACTCGGCGAGGACACGCCGCCCCTCAACGAGAACGGCATCGGTGTTCGTGCCGCCGACGTCGATACCGATGTGCATCTACCGAACCACCCCTCAGGCGGCTGACGCTTCCCCGACCACCTTACGGTTGGTGGCCCTCCGGCACCTCATGCGAAGCAGGTCCAATCTCCCAGCTGAGACGTAGAGACAGAACGCGAGCACGAGGGAGTTCACACTGGATTGGCCGAATGGGAGCAGCTCACCGACGATGGCGGAGGCCGGCCAGATGATCACTGTGGCCGGCACCCATGAGGGGGCCGATCTCGGTACGCGGGGTCTGGTGGAGATGATCTCGTTACGCCACCGGCGCACGATGTAGTACTCGGCGATCATGATTCCGGTGACCGGCGGGAACACCACGCCCAGCAACACCAGGAAATGCGTGAACTGCGTGACGATGCCGGCGGCCGCGAGGAAGCTGCCCGCGATCCCGACCATCACGGTCACCTGGGCCCGGCTGATCCGCACGGCGAAGACCGCGTCGAAGAAGTTCACCAGGCCGAGCGAGGCCGAGTAGAGGTTCCAGTCGTTGATCTTCAACACCGCGGTGACCACGATCAACAGCCCGATCCACCCACTCGACCGGCCGATGACGCCCATGATGTCCGTGGTGCCGAGCCCGTGCGCCAGCAGCACACCGGCCATGCCGATGATCCACTCGCCCGCCGTGATGCCCAGGACCGTCTGCTTCACCACGTCCCACGACGACCGGTTGAACCTGGTCATGTCCGGCGCGATCGCGGCGCCGACGATGAAACTGCCGGTCACCAGCGTCACCGCCGTCATCATGCCGATCTGCGGTCCAGGCGCAGGGCTCGCGATGACAGCCGGAATGTCGCTGACGTTCGTCAGCACGACCCAGACGAGCAGCAGCAGGTAAGCAGGCACCGTCAGGTACGCGGTCCACGCCATCCACCGCACGCCATAGGCCGCGATGACCGTGACGAAGATGCCGAACGCCATCGACCACACCGGCGCCGGCAGCACCCCGGTGACATCGGCGAGCGTGACGCCCGCGAGCCCCGTCTGCACCCCGAACCAGCCGGTCGCGGACAACGCGATGATCAGCCCCAGTATCGCCGACCCCGCATGGCCGAACCCGGTCCACCGCGTGAGAATGGCCGTGGAGAGCCCTTCACGCTGCCCGATCAGCCCGACCGCGATGGCGATGGCGTTGAGCAGAAGGGCCCCGAGCGTGAGCGCGATGAAGGCGTCCCAGAACGTCATGCCGAACCCGAGAGTCGCGCCCAGCAGCAACTGGCTCAGCGCGGAAGACTGCCCGAAGCGCTGGGTCGCGACTGACAACCACGGGTGCCGCGCCTGGTCAGGGACACGGGTGAGGGCCTGGTCGTCATGCCCGATGAGAGCGGCCATGATCGTCCCTCCGCCCTGTGATCGACAACTCGGACAGTAATGGCCGAGTCACGATCGAGCTACAGACAATCTGCACTGTCGGACGAATCATCACGTTGCGATTCGCACAGGCTCCCTAATTCATCGCCAGCCCGATTCGCCTCCGCGCCACCAGCCGCGTGTGGTGCACATCGGCGCCGACCCCCAGCCCCGGCCGCCGCTCGAACCTGTCGTAGCTGCGGCTGAGCAGCCAGTGCGCCGCCTCCGGCGTGATCGACTCGAGCCGCACCTGAGCCTTGAGCCGTTCCAACGCCTCCTCCACCCGCCGCGTCAGGAACGCATGCCTCGTGAGGCTGCCACTGATTTCATCGATCATGAAAACCATCGCGTGCGGCTCGTCCCCATATGCGTAACTGCACAGCAGCGCGAGGTATCCGGCATCAATCGACCGATCGCCGATCCAGCAGTCCCCGAACCTGAGCGCCTTGAGGTCCCACTGCGGC
Organism: uncultured Actinomycetota bacterium; assembly: GCA_963766275.1. GTDB lineage: Bacteria > Actinomycetota > Actinomycetes > Mycobacteriales > Pseudonocardiaceae > Lentzea. The sequence goes on along the minus strand of CAVYAD010000029.1, from coordinate 19,842 downwards.
TCTCGTTGTTCCTCCGCCGCGTCCCGCGCCCACTGCCCCGGCCTCCCCGGCAACAACTGCCCGAGCGCCGTGAGCAGAGCCGCACTCCGCCTGCTCGGTGTCTCCGTGAGGTGCCGGACCACGACCTCCCACAGCTCCTCGTCGCCCGCGAACGGCCCCACGAACGCACTGACCTGAAGCTCGACCTCAAGGGGATCGGTCAGCTGTGGCAGGGGACGCCCTGCATCCACCACCGCCTGCTGCATGGGGGTCAGCCTCGTCCGCACGGCGGCGACATTAGACCGAACAGCCCAACGTGACGCCCTCCTGGCTCGCCGACGATCACGGTTCACCTCATCGTGATCACCGGCTTCCGCTCCTCGCTGATCCCGACGCGCCGATGCACTCCCCGAAGCCACTTCGGCGCCCACCACGCCGCGTCCTTCGTGAGCCGCATCGCCGCGGGCAGCAGCACCCCACGCACCAGGGTCGCGCTGCCTGGACATCTTCGTCGCCGGCCTCGGCGGGCCGCCGTTGAGTGACGAGCTACGCGCCGCCATCCATGCCGGCGACCAGGCCTGAACGGTCTCGCAAGGATCAGCTCGGCTGGACCGCGGCGTAGAACGTCCCGGCCAGTTCCTTCAGCCTGCCCCGGCACTCGTCCGACCTCGGGATCGGCTTGTCGGACGGCTTGTGCTGGAGCAACAGCACGGCGTTGGCGTCGAGGATGATCAGGTAGCAGCTGTCGCCGTCCTTCGCGTTCTGCCACTTGGCCTGCTCACCAACACCCACGTCGGCGGGACCGTCGTCGGCCGGATCGGAGGACTCGGCGAACCGCTCACGGGCCTTGGTCCTGCCCGGCTCGTCGCGCCACACCGAGATGTCCAGCCCGACCAGCGGGAAGTCGGGGATCTTCTGGAACTCGCACCCGGTGAACATGTCCACGAACGGCGACGGGTTCTCGTTGCCGAACCGGAACTTCGGCAACCCCTGCACCTTCTGCTCGATCTGCTTGCAGGTCGGTACCGCCTGGTACTTGGCGCCCGCGGGGATGGTCGGCGTGGTGAACGTCGGCTGCTCGATCGGCCGCACGTCCGTACCCCCGCACGCGCCCGCGCCCAACGCGAGGAGCAGCACACCCGCGATCTTCACAGGCCGATCCACTAGCCCCCCAGCCCCTTCCACAGATCCTCTTCCGAGTCTTCTTCGACCTGCGGGCGCCTGCGCTGCGGCGTGCTCACCGGTGCCGATGCACGACCCGAGTTGAGGCCGGCGTCACCGAACACCTCCCACAGGTCCTGCTGCACCTGACCGGGGTTCGCACGGGAGATCGCGTCGGCGTTCGCCGTCAGACCGACCAGCGCGCCGGTGCGCACCCGTAGCGTCACGAACCCGTAGGGGCTGCGCAGCTCGGTCACGTCGTGCGACACCCTGTCCGCGTTCTCCCTGGCCTCACGCAACTTCTGACCGATCGCGGCCTGCTCGGTCCTGGTCTTCGCGAGGAACGTCTCCAGGTCCTCAGCGCCGGACCAGCTCTCGAAGCTGACTGGAACCTCCTGCTTCGGCTGGTCCCGGCGCGCCTCACGTTCAACGGCGGCGGCGATCCCCAGCGCGTCCTGGTAGGTCGCCATCAGCGCGGGCCCGAACTCCGCGGCGGGAAGCCGGGAGAGCCAGGAACCGGCCAGGTCGAAGCGCAGCACCTTGCCATCGGGGTCGACGGTCACCCGCAGCGACCGCGAAGCGTCGGCCGCTGTGTACTCGTCGGCGGGCCCAGGGGGCAGCTCCGGTGACCGCGTCGGCACGCCGGGCGGAACCTGCGGCAGCCGCACCTCGGCCAGCTTCATGTCGCGCAGCTCTTCGGCCAGCGCGCCCAGGTCGATCATCAGCTCACCGCCTGCGGCCACGCGTCCCTGGGGAACGCTCCGGTGCTGGTGCGCGTGCTCACCGCGTCGCGCATGAAGCTCATCGCCTGGCTGTAGTACTCCACGCTGTCGCCGAACACGGTGACAGCGGTGGCGACCAGCTTTCCGCACACCTCCGCGGCGTCGCCGATCGCCTCGAGCGCGCCGATGATCGTGCCGGCGGAGATGAGGGCGGCGACCGCACTGGAAGCGATATCACCGATCCTGGCGGCGTAGGTGTTGAGGAACTTGATGTTCGCCTGCGCCACCTGGGTGAGCCACTTGCTGATCGCTTCCGCTTTCGGGCTGAGCGCGTCCAGTGCCTTCTGCTGCCGCGCGATCACCTGTGCGCTGTAGTAGGTCGCGGCCTTGCCGGTCCACTCGCCGTAGTTCTTGTTCTGTTCGAAGTCGCCCGCACGCGAAGCGATGTCCGAAACAGGCTTCTGCATCTTGGTGAGCCAGTCGAAGCTCGCCTTGATCAGTGCGATGACGGGAGCCTGGTGCTTGAAGAACTCTTCCGTCGCCTTTGCGAACTTGTCCACCCAGTCCCGCAGCGTGTTCAGACCTTTGTCCAGTTTTCCGAAGATGTCCGGAGCCAGGTAGATGAGCGGGTTGGTGTTGACGTTGTGTATACCCTTGTTGAAGTTGTCGATGAGAAGTTTCACCGCGTCGTAAGCCAGCTTGAACGCTTCCTCAAGCGCCTGGATCAACGCCGGGTACTGCGAATCCGCGCTGGTCACGGCCACCCTCCTCAGTAGACCTGTTCGAGGTCGAGTTCGATGACAGCCTCGGCCTGCTCGTACGTCTCGGCGATCTTGACAAGCGCACCGGCGATCTCGGTGAACTCGGCCTGCGCCTCGCCCAGCAGTCTCTCGACGAACGAGCGCATGTCCTCGTACGAACGCGCCAGCTCCTCCGGCGGCGCCGGCAGTTTCAGCGGAATTGTGGCGAATGTGATCGCATCCAGCACAAAGAAGGCCAGCGGCTCCAGCGTCATCGAGGCGATCGAGTCACGAACCGGGACTATCTCATTGGCGAACTCGTCCCACTTCGCGGCCTCCTTACGAACCACCGCGGTGACCACCTGAAAGGCGGACATGAGCCCCTCCCCGTCTCGCCGACACCACAGTCCGCAACTGAACGATTGCGCGCAGTGACGCTAGCACGGGGCAGGAGATCCGGCATGTCCGCCAGGAGGACTTCGCTAGGTTGCGCTGACCTGCAGGTATGCGCGCGGGTTGGCCGTCCCGCCCGCGCCGCGGACTTCGCTTCGAGCGGTTCCGCACGGCCGCTGAGCAGCAGTGGTAATTCGATCATGAAGGTCGCGCTCTCATGGCCTCTACCAGCGCAGTTGGCGGTAGTTGGAGTGATCAGTAAACGATTACAACAGCACTTTCCTGCTACCAACTCGTCGCGCTGCAACACATGTTCGGCGGAATAGCCAACGCGCGTAAGACGCAGGAATCCGTCCACCGAATTCCCCTCCGGACCGGAGGGCCACGCCCAGACATCTCGTGCCCCGCGACAATTCCATCCTGACGCCCGCCAACATCGGCAACCATGTGCCGATGCCACAAACCGCGTGCGGGCAGGAAAGGCCTCGCAGGCAAGCCCGGACTGGGGGCCGGCCGAGCGCAGGGAGCCCGACAAGGGCGCTGTCGTGCTCAGCCCAATCGGCCTCATCGCCATCGCGCTCTTCATCACGTTCCGCTTGTTCCGCAGCAAGAAACCGGTGACGCGAAAGGGCGTCACCAACGCTGGCCAGCCATGGCCTGACCGATTGTGAGTGATCAGGCGTCGACAGCTTGGCGTTCGATGGAGATGTCCGCGCGGTCGGCCGCCGCCCTGCCCGCATCCCATCCGGCACCATTGTTGATGGTCGCCGACTTCTGGGTGAGATCGCTGAACATCTTCTCGAACGTCTCCTCGACCACCTGGGACCGCGCGGCCAGTACCGGAAGCAACCGCTCGTCCTCGACCGGATCGTGCGCCAGCGCACCAGCTTCTTCGAGCCGTTCACCGATGCGCATGGCATACGAGACCAGGAAGGCCTGCCGGAACGACCGGGTGCGAGACGTTCCGCTCCGTGCGACCTGGCTGCCCTCGGCAACCATCGCGCGGGTTGCCTGCACCAGCAACGAGGTGGTCAGCAGCTCGGTGATCTCCAGGTCCATCGACTCCCCGACCAGCGCCACGAACCCGAACCCGGGGTAGAACACCGACCGGCACCGGTTCGCTGTGGCGATCTGGTGGACCAGATGCGACTTGGCATCGAGATAGGGCGCGTCAAGCCACATCCGGGTCGAGCCCGCGGTCTGTTTCCGGTGCTTGTCGGCGTCGAGAACCGCGCGTTCGAAGGCGTGCCGGTTCATCAGTTCCTGCGCCTTGGCCGACAGCGCCTCAGCCTCCTCGGGGAACTGGGTGGACTCCGCCTTGGCCAGCAAGGCACGCACCCGCGCCAGCACCTTCTGGTCCACACCGCTGACCGACGCGGACGTGCGCGCCGACGCTGACCCCGGCATCGGCATGATGAGCGGCAGCTCAGGCAACTTCATCAACGCGTCCAGCAGCACGATCGTGGCCCGCAGCGCAACCTCGAGATCCACTTCGTTGCGATCCGCCCACTGCAACAGCTTCGGAACGCCGCGCTCCCACCAGACCTCGGCACCGAGCTCACGCACCTGCGCCATCCATCGCTCGTCCACAGTGGACGAAGAATGCCGCTCGGTGTCCGCCGCGATCCCGTCGACCAGCAGACTGGTCACCGCCGTGTTCGTGGTCCGGCCGACATGCTCGCGGACATCGACCGGCGTCCAGCCTCGTTTCCACGCCACGTCGATCGCCGTGGCAATGGCGATCCCGGCGCCGCCGGCCACCGTGCGAGGGCCGGCAACAGGCCTGCTACCTGCGAGATCCGCCACGCATCGGTCCACGAAGTCCGTGTCGAACCCGCTCTTGTAGGCGGCCTGCATCAGGCCCTCGGCCACCATCTCCGGGGGCACAGCCGTAGGCGCGGCCCGCGATTCCTCGTAGCCGTCAAAGCCGTGGCGGGGCTCAGTCGGGCCACGATTCGCCCTGACCTTCTTCTTCGGCGCCCGCTTCTCGCGGTTGCGCCTGCCCACCCCGGCCTCCCTGCTGCAGTCGTCTTCCCGCAGGGAAGCGATCTGGTCCGACAGTCCCGTCGCAGGCGTCCAGAAGTGCACACTACGATTCGGCCGCATGCAGTCCGATGAGCGTCTGGAACGTGTGCAGGTGTTGCGGGAGCAGGGACGCACGCCCAAAGAGATCGCGCGTGCGCTGGGAATCAAACCCTCCGAGGCCTCACGTCTCGTCCGCTCCGCCGCGATCCTGGCGCAGGCCCAGGCACCCGAACCGCCGCTGGCCGGCTGTTGGATCAGCCCGAACTGGAGCACCGGCCTGGCTTTCGGCGATCATCCCGACTGGCCCGTGCACGAGGACCCGCCAACCGGGTCCGACGGCCTGGTCGCGGTGCTGATCGCCCGCAGGCACCGGCACGACAAGGTCTCGGTCTGCGGCTATCTGGCCGACGTCTACTGCCTCGGCGTGAAGAACGCGATGGGCCCGGAGATCATGGACGAGTTCGACCTGCGAGGGTTTGCTCGTCGGTACTTCTCCGGTTTCGACAGCGGCCCACTCGAGGCACCGATCGAGCTGGCTCGTCAGTTGGTGCACGGTTGCGTGGAATACGCACGCGGCCTTGGCTTCGAACCCCATCCCGACTTCGCTGCCGCCGAGGGACACCTGGGCGCGTGGACACCGCCCGGCACCATCACCTTCGGCAGGGACGGCAAGCCGACGTACGTCTCGGGCCCCTACGACAACCCGTCACCGATCATCCGCACTCTCGAACGCACCGTCGGGACAGGGCACTTCGACTTCGTGGCGGCCATCGGATAGGCCGGTCCGACCTCGTAGCGGGCCGACATCGTGCGGCCACTCGGAGGGTTAGGGAGAATGGGCAGGTGAGCCCGACCAGTCGCGGTCGCAAGAAGAAGCGGCACACCACCGTCAAACGTACGCCACGCCAGGACATCACCACGATGTTTCCCCTGGAGGACGAACCGGAAGGCTCGCCCGACGATGTCGAACGCCACCTGTTCGCCATGCCCTACGGCGGAACCCGGGTCGGCGGCACGGACTACCGCTTCCTCGATCCCGCCGACGAGGACGAGCGCCGCCTGCTGATCATCGGCGAGCATCCTCCCGCCTACCACGCGGTCTGGACGGACCCTGATGACGTGGGCGAACTCGGTGGCACGAACCCATGGCTGCACATCACGATCGACGAGATCGTCATCAACCAGCTCTGGGACGACACCCCGTCCGAGGTGTGGTCGGCGGCCCAGCGCCTGACCAACGCGGGCAGGCAACGCTGGGATGTCATCCACAAGATCGCCGGGTTGCTTGGGCGCCACATGCATCCGGTCCTGACACGCAACGAACCGTTCGACGAAGCGGCTTACCGAGCTGACCTCGACGCGCTCAGGTGACGTTCCCCGCACGAGACGGCACGAACGGGATGATCCCGCGTTCGACCAGGATCCCGTCGTCGGTGATCGCAGTGATCTTCTCGAACACCGGCCGCAGCACCGCTGGCACCTTCTCCTGTTCGACCATCGGCCTAGTCAACCGCGTTCACGCCTGGCTGCCGCACACGCCTCACGTTGCCGACACAAGTTGGTAGGCCCGCGCCGCCACCGACACCACGTTTTGGCGGATCTACTCCTCGACCAGGCTCCAGTACTCGTCGATCCCGTCATCACCCAGCACGTCGGCATAGGCATCCGGTACGTCGAGGAACGGATCATCAAGATCTTCGAGCAGCCTGGCGAGACGACCCGCGAGGTCCTCCGGCTCGAGCCCGCTCGCTTCGTAGAGCCGGACGTGGACCTCCGCCAATGCGGCACTGATCGGCACATGGTCGTCGTCTCTGGCCTCATCCAAAGTGGCCTAAGCGGAGTGATCCGTCGGCACTGCGATGGCTTATCGGCCATGAACTCCGCCAGGCTCGACTGCGAGCCGGAAAGACCCAGGCTGAGGCAGGGCAGGCACTTGGCTGCAGCCAGCCGAGGATCAACTACCTGGAAACCGGCCGAAACCATCAGCAGCCTGAGGAAGTAACCACTCTGCTGCGTCTGTACGGCGCCGATGCAGCCCACGTCGACCGCATGGCATCGCTCGCTGGTCGAGCCGACCTCGGCACCTGGTGGGCGCCTTTCACCGACGCCGTGCCGGACTGGCTGAAGACCTTCGTCGGATTGGAGGGCCTAGCGAAGAGCGAGTTCTCGTACGAACCGCTGCTGCTCTACGGCCTGCTTCAGACGGCCGAGTACGCGGCAGCCTTGCTGGTCAACAACCTTCGCGTGGCCGCAGTCGACATCGAACGAGTCGTGAAACTGCGCATGGAGCGACAGAAGCGCCTCTCCGACACCGATGAGCCACTCGCCTTCACAGCGGTCATCGAGGAGCCGGCACTGGATCGCCTCGTGGGCGGGGCGGAGATCATGCGCGAGCAGTACGCGCACCTGCTCACGCCGGCCAAGCGCGACAACATCACCCTTCACCTCATGCCGACGTCGGTCGCGGTGCACGACGGCCTGGACGGCGAGTTCATCCTGCTCGACTTCCCCGAAGCGCGGAGCATCGGCTACGTGGAGTTCCCTGACGGCGCTGTCTACGTCCAGAATCATGATCAGATCGCGGCGTACACTCTGGCAGCAGAGCGCCTGTGCGCAGCGGCACTGTCGCCGGCCGACACGATCAAGGCGATCAAGTCGCGGCTGGCGAAGCTCACATGATCATGAGGAGTACCCATGACCACCGTGTGGCGGAAGTCGAGCCGTAGCAGCAACGGTACGAGCTGCGTCGAGGGTGCGTTCGCGGGTGACGACGTCGCCACCCGCGACTCGAAGAACCCGACCGGCCCGGCCCTGCGCTTCACAGCGCTGTCCTGGACTGGATTCCTGCGCGAGGCGAAGGCGAACCACGTCGGCCGCTGATGGCCGAGCCGTACGGATCTTCCTGTCACTCGCGAAGCGCATCCCCAGTCGATCACGCGGAATGCTTCCGCACTCCCTCTCCGTGCTGGCGATTGCCGTCGCGATCGATCGCGGTGAAAGGTGCGCCAGGCTCGCGGCCGCGTTGACCCGAATCTCGGCGATGACTGATCGATTCAAGTAACCTCCTGTCTGCGGCCCGACGGGCACCGAGCGTGACCAGCGATGGCACCTCGTCGCTGCCCCCACCCGCACGTGTATTTCGCGTGCCAAAGTGGGGGAACATCCGTGGCTCTCGTCCGTCAGAGCGCCGAGTCGCTGCTCGCCGATGCGCTGGCCGACAGGCTGCACACCATGCTCGCGGACAAAGCGCGAATCCTCTTCGAGGCGGGTGTGGGCCACGGCGAGGTGCAGTCGTGGCGTAACAGCCTGCCCGCGTTCCTCACCGACCTCGTCGACGCCGGTCTCGGCCACGTCGAGGTGCTACTGGAGCACAAGTTGCCGCACAGCCCGAAGCGGGTGGACGTGGTGCTGTGCGGCCAGAACCCGAGGCACGGCACGGCGTCCTACGTGCTGGTCGAGCTCAAGCAGTGGTCGAAGGCAGAGCCGTACGGCGAGGACCTGGTGCAGGTCGAGTACTACCCCCAGCCCGTGTTGCATCCCGTCGAACAGGTCCGGCGGTACTGCGAGTACCTCGTGGACTCGACGCCCGCTCTCGCCGAACAACCGGACTCCGTGCACGGCGTTGCGTATCTGCACAACGCCCGCGAGTCCGGCGTCTGGCGCATCTCGCAGTACGCGGTCGACGAGTTCGGTGAGCTGTACACGCTCGACAGCAAGAACAAGCTGGTCGACCGGTTGCGCGGACTGCTCGACAGCGACTCGGCCACCCGTGACGGTGCCCGCCTCGCCGCCGACGACTTCCTCGGCATGAGCCACGCGCCGTCGAAACCTCTGCTTGCCGCGGCAGCCAAGGAGATCCAGGAACGCGAACAGTTCGTGCTGCTGGACGAACAGCAGGTCGCGTACAAGCTGGTCATGAAGGCGGTTGAGAAGGCCCGCGCAGCGCGCACCCAGACGGTGGTGATCGTGCTCGGCGGGCCCGGCTCCGGTAAGAGCGTCATCGCGCTGAGCCTGCTCGGCGAACTCGCGCGTCAGGGCAGGAAGGTCTTCCACGCAACGGGTTCCGCCTCGTTCACCAGCACCATGCGCAAGCACGCTGGGCACCGCAACCCGCGGGTGCAGACGATATTCAAGTACTTCAACAACTTCATCGACGCCGAACAGTTCGGGCTCGATGTGCTGATCTGCGACGAGGCTCACCGCATCCGGGAGACCAGTCTCAACCGCTACACGAAGCGTGAGGTCCGGGAGCGGGCACGCAGGCAGATCGAGGAACTGATCGACGCGGCCAGGGTGCCGGTCTTCCTGCTCGACGAGAACCAGACGGTGCGCCCCGGCGAGATGGGATCGCGGGTGGAGATCGAGGCCGCAGCGGAGGCCGCGGGCTGCGAGGTCGAGGTGGTTGAGCTCGGCGGCCAGTTCCGCTGCGGCGGGTCGGAGTTCTTCGACGCGTGGGTCGCCAGGCTGCTGGGCATCAAGGGGAAGCCCACGCCGTGGCCCAAGCTGGTCACACGCACCGACGACGAGTTCGTGGTGCGCAGTGCGGAGTCGCCGCGGGAGATGGAGTCCTGGCTGCTCGATCAGCAGGACAAGAACGGCGGCACCGCGCGCATCGCGGCCGGGTACTGCTGGAAGTGGAGCGATCCGGTCACGAAGGACGGCACAAAGGTTCTGGTGCCGGACGTCCAGATCGGCGACTGGCACCGACCGTGGAACGCCAAGCCGGAGAAGCGCGTTCCGGATGCGCCCGCGGCACACTTCTGGGCCAGCGACGAGCGCGGATTCGGGCAGGTCGGCTGCATCTACACCGCTCAGGGCTTCGAGTACGACTGGGCCGGAGTGATCTTCGGGAACGACTTCGTCTGGCGCGAGGACCACTGGGAGTCGAGCCGGAAACACTCGCACGACCCCGCCGTGAAGAAAGCAGACGACCTGCACTTCCGCCGACTGGTCCGCAACACGTACAAAGTGCTGCTGACCAGGGGCATGCGCGGTGTTTGCGTCTACTCCGAGGACGAGGAGACCCAGGATCACCTGCGAGCGATGACCGGGTAGCCGGGCGATGCACAGAGGCTCTCCGGTCGCATGGGATCATCCGGGCTGGTAGCCGCTGCATGTTGATCAGGAGGCACGTTGAGCAAGCAGCGAAAGCCGCTCCGCGAGTTCCTGCTCACCCAGGATCCGGTCTGGCTGGCGGACGAGCTGTTGCGGGCGGCGGAGGCGGACCCGCTTGTGCGGGCTCGGCTGGACGTCGCGGCCGGAGCGGACACCCGGCACGCCTTTGACGAAAGCCCGCTGCGTGCACGTCTGGAACGGGCCGTCGAGATCCGTGACTTTGTCAGCTACCGAGAGGCGTACTCGTATTTCGCGGACGTCGATGAAGCCCTCGGGAGCGTGGCCGAGCTCATCGATCAGGGCTTCCCGGACGTCGCGATGAGGCTGGCCGAGTACGCGCTGGAGTTGCTCACGGAGGCGGGCGCACTGGTCGACGACTCCGACGGCGGGCTGCGGGAGGCGCTGAACAGAGTCGAAGAGATTCACCTCGACGCGTGCTCGGCGGGCAAGCCAGACCCGGTGCGGCTTGCCGAGTATCTGGTCGAAACCGCCACGGGCAGTGACTACGAGGTTTTCCTGACCGCGTTGCCGGATTACGAGCGGTTGCTAGGCAAGAACGGCATGGCCAGGTACAGGGAACTGGTCGAGACAGCCTGGCGGGCGCTGCCGCCGAAGCGTCCGAACGACTACAGCGGCGGCCGGTTCACCATCAAGTTCCTGATGGAGCGACTCGCCGAGTGCGAGGGTGGCACCGATGCATTGATCGACGTGCTCGCCCGCGACGTGTCCAGCGCGTATGACGTCCTCAGGATTGCCGAACGCCTGCACGGGGACGGCCGAGATGACGAGGCGCTGGACTGGCTGGGGCGTGGGTTGACCGATTTCCCGCCCGACGCGCGCCTGCGATCACTCGCCGCCACGTGTCACCTCGGCGCGGGACGCAGGCAGGATGCCATGGAACTGCTGTGGGCGAACTTCGCAGACCGCCCTCTGCTGGACAACTACGTCGCCCTTCATGGAGCCGCAGGTGATCAGTTTCCGACGTGGCGGGATCGTGCACTCGCCCTTCTGCGCGAGGAACCTGTGGCGTCGGCACGGTTCACCACACCACCGTTCATGCGGACCGGAGGTCACTCGGCCCTGGTCGAAGTCCTGCTCTGGGAGCAAGATCCGGACGCCGCATGGCAGGCGGCCCTCCACGGAGGTTGCAACGACGCACTGTGGCTTCAACTCGCCAGGGTGCGCGCCGACGCCCATCCAGCCGATGCCGTTCCGGTACTGCTGGCTGCTGCGGATCAGCAGATCGGCCACAAGAACAGAGGCGCCTACGAAGCAGCCGCCAGGCTACTCACGGAAGCAAAGAAGCTGTCGGTCCGCGGCAATTCCCTCGATCAGTTCGACGCACACCTGCGTATGTTGCGCGCGGAACACAAGCCCAAACGGGCGTTGCGCGAGGAACTCGACCGCGCAGGGCTGCCGTGAGCGGCGTTTGGTGCCGAAACTGTCAGACCCACCTGGCACACTGGCCCGCATGCCGGACTATCAGCCGTTCGCGCACCTGACGACGCCGAACGCCGACCTCTATCGCGCCGTGATGGGCGCGTTTGTGCGTGCCAAGCGCAGGTTCGTCGTGCACCTGCGCCCCGAGGACGTGCACGAGGAACTGGACGCGGACCTCACGGCGGTGTCGGATGCGTTGGGCAGGCTGAAGGACTGGGGCAACCTTCGCGCGGATCCGGACACCAGCCGCGTCACCACGGTCGAGGACTTTCACCGGGCCCGCTTCCTCTATCAGCTGACACCCGCGGGTGAGGCGGCTGAGCAGGCACTGACAGACGTTCGACGAGGCGCTCGGCAGGCGTGGGGCGCTGCAGGCAGTGGCGCTCACCGACATCGTCATCCAGCTGCGAGCGCTGCTGGAGCTGGCGAGGCAGACCGAACCCGATCCAGCCAAGGTGCATCTGCTGCTGCACGGGTTGGTCGGCCGGTTTTCGGACCTCGCCGACAACGCGCAGGCCTTCATGGGCTCGTTGCAGCGGTCGATCGACCTGCACGACGTGGACATCGACGCGTTCCGCGCCTACAAGGACCAGCTGATCGACTACCTCGAACGGTTCATCAAGGACCTCGTGACCACGGGTGCGGAGATCGCCGAACTGGTCAGGAGCATCGACGAGACCGATGCCGAACGGCTGCTGGCGATGGCCGCGGCGCGCGAGGCCGAGGACGCGGCGCCTGGAGCGGACCAGCGAACGAGAAGCAAGAGTTCGAGCGAGGGTTCGGGCTGTGGCGGGAGCGGTGGCTCGGGTTGCGGCAGTGGTTTGTCAGCGAGCATCAGCATCCGAGCCAGGCCAAGCTGCTCAGGGCACGGGCGCGGGCCGCGATTCCGGCGCTGCTGCAGGTGGTGTCGGCGCTCAACGAACGGCGGGCCGGCCGGTCGGATCGGTCCGCGGACTTCCGCACGCTGGCGCGGTGGTTCGCGCAGGCGCCGGACGAGGCGACGATGCATCGGTTGTGGCGTGCGGTGTTCGGGTTGTCGTCGTCGCGTCATCTGACGGTGGATGCGGACACCCTCGGCGAACGAGAAGAGCAGCCGGTTCCGGCGAGTACACCGTGGTACGACGCGCCGCCGTTGATGATCAGTCCGCAGTTGCGCAAGACCGGCAGTTACGAGCGGCGGGGGAAGCCCAACAAGATCGTCGACCGGAGTCGAGCAGCGGCAGGTGTTGAAGGAACGGGCGGCGCGGCAGGCTGAGGAGACGGAGCTGGCGCGGAAGCGGTTGTTGACGCATCGGCCTACGAAGCTCAGTGAGGTCGGCACGCTCGATCCGGTCGAGTTCGCGTTGTTCCTGGGGCTGCTCGGGGATGCGCTCGCGGCGCGCGGGCCGCGCCAGCAGAAGGTCTCCACGACCACCTCCGACGGGACGTTGGAGATCAGGTTGACCGCACTGGACGAAGGTACCGCGGAGATTCGTACGCCGGAGGGGACGTTTCGCGGGCCGGAGCACGTCATCGAGATCATCGATCTGACGGCGGCGGAAGACGAGGAGTGGTCGGCGTGACGCGGTCGCTTTCGGATGCACTGAGCGCCTCGAACATCGAAGACCAGCGGAAAGCGGCGCGGGCGCTGTTGCGGCGGCCGTTGCTTCGGGCGAGTACGCAGGCTGACGAGTATCGGCTGGTTCGTCAGCACGAGGCTGCGCTTGAGGGCGTGGTTCGACCTCAACACCGGCTGGCGGCTGCATCGTCGACAGCGAGGTGGCGCGGCTGGTCGAAGATCGCCGCGACCACGGACGATCCGAGCCATCCGGCGCGGGACACGCGGTCGAAGCTGCCGTTCACGCGCCGCCGGTATGTGCTGACCTGCCTGGCGCTTGGCGTCGCTCGAACGGGCCGACGCGCAGATCACCCTCGGCCGGCTCGCCGAGCAGGTTGTCCTCGGGGCGGCCGATCCCGAGCTGAGCGGCGTCGTACTTCACGCTGACGGGGCGCGAGGAGCGCGCCGACCTGGTCGCCGTGGTCCGGCTGCTGCTCGACCTCGGGGTGCTGAGCAGGGTCGCCGGTGACGAGGACGCGTTCGTCCAGGACACCGGCGATGCGCTGTACGACGTGGAACGCCGGGTGCTGGCCGCGCTGCTGGCGCCCGGCGCGGTCCACGGTCGCACGCCGACGGACTTCGAGCGAGCGCCTGCAGCGCTGACGCAGGAGCATCACCCCGACACCGACGAACTGCGCAACCGAGCGATCCGCCATCGGCTCACCCGGCGGCTGCTGGACGAGCCGGTGCTCTACTACGACGAGCTGGACGAGGCCGAGCGGCTTACCTGACCAGCCAGCGTGCGGCGCTCACCGCGGCAGGATCACCGAGCTCACCGGGCTGGTCGCCGAGGTCCGCGCCGAGGGCATCGCGATGGTCGACCCGGACGACGACCTCACCGACGTGCGCATGCCCGAGAGCGGCACCGACGGGCACGTCGCGCTGCTGCGTCGCCGAGCACCTCGCCGCGCAGCGGCGGCACGCGTGCCGATCGACGACCTGCACGAGCGCGTACGACGGCTGGCGCGGCAGCACCGGTCGTACTGGCGGCGCGACGCCGCCGAACCCGGGGCCGAGGCCGAACTGGTCGAGCACGGCGCTCGACCGACTCGTAGCGCTGCACCTTGTCCGTCGAGATCGCGACCAGCGTCGAGAGCCCTGCCCGGCGCTCGCCCGCTACGCGCTCGCCGAGCCGACCATCACCGCGAACGCGCGTGACCGACGTGCTGCCCGCTGCCCGCCCGCGAGCGCTGGCAGCCGCTGCGCGCCGGTCTGGTCGACCTCTTCTACTACGACCAGGAGGAGTTCTGGTTCCGCGACGGCCGCCTGCTGCTGCGCGGCAACAACGGCACCGGCAAGTCCAAGGTGCTCGCGCTGATGTTGCCGTTCCTGCTGGACGGCGACCTGTCGCCGCACCGGGTCGAGCCGGACGCCGACCCGAAGAAGCGCATGGAGTGGAACCTGCTGCTCGGCGGCGAGCACCCGCACCCCGAACGGCTCGGCTACACCTGGCTGGAGTTCGGCCGGATCGACGAGGACGGGACGCCCGCGTACCGCACGCTCGGTTGCGGCCTGAAGGCGGTGGCCGGCCGGGGCATCGCCCGGCACTGGTTCTTCGTCACCGGCGCAACGGGTCGGCGCGGACCTGTCGCTGGTCGACGCCACCGGCACCGCGCTGACCCGCGATCGGCTGGCGGACGCGCTCGGCGAGCAGCGGCACGGTGTACGACCAGGCCCGCGACTACCGGCGCGCGGTCGACGAGGCGCTGTTCGGGCTCGGCGAGCAGCGGTACGCGCGCGCTCGTCGACCTGCTGATCCAGCTGCGCGCAGCCGCAGCTGTCCAAGCGCCCCAACGAGAAGGCGCTGTCGGACGCGCTCACCGAGGCACTGCCGCCGCTGGACCAGGCGGTCATCGCCGACGTCGCCGAGGCGTTCCGCAGCCTGGAGGAGGACCGCGACGCGCTCGCCGCCATGACGGAAGCGCGCGACGCGGCGGAGTCGTTCCTCGGGCACTACCGGCGATACGCCCGCGTCGCGTCACGCCGACGCGCGGCACAACCACGCGACGCCCAAGCCAACTACGAACGCGTCAACCGCGAGCTCACTGCCGCGCAGGAAGCGCACGCGCAGGCACAGCAAGCACTCGACGAGGCTGAAAGCCTGCTCAGCCAGCTCGAACAACACTCCGTACGTCTGCGGGCCAAGGACGAAGCGCTGCGGGCGAGTCCTGAGATGCGCAGCGCGCGGGAGCTCGATCGGGTCGCACAGGAAGCCCAACGGCTCGAACGTGAGGCCGGCCGACTGGCGGTCGAAGCCGCGAAGGCCGCGGAAACGGTCGTCTATCGCACCAGACTCGCGGACGAAGCAGCGGTGATCCTGCGGGAGGCGGCGGAAGCGCTGGACGGCTGCCGCGGCACGGCAGTCGAGGCAGCTCGCGCGGCGCTGCTGGACGAAGCGGTGCTTGCCGACAAGATCGAAGCGGAGCGTGCGGCCGAACGCCAGCACCGGGCAGTCCGGCACGTCGACACGCTGATCACGTCTGTCGAGAATGCGCGCACGACACTCCAGCACGCACGGCACCGCGTGGACGAGCTGGCGGCCGAAGCCGACGGCCTGGCCGAACGCCGAACCGAGGCCGCCGACGCCGTCGAGGAACAGGGCCGGGCACTGGTCACCGCGGTTCGGAGGCACTTCGCGGCCACCACCGAGCTGCGTGCCGACGTACCCGCCGAGCTCGATCTCTGGGTCGAGACCCTGGACGGACCGAACCCGGTGAAAGCCGCGGTGGACGCTGCCGGTCACGCCGCGAGCACCGCGCTGGCCGATGCCGAGGCGCAGACCAGGACACGTGAGGCCACAGCACACCGCAAGAGCACCGACCTGAGCACCGAGATCACCAAGCTGGAATCGGGCGAAGACAGCTTGCCCCCGGTCCCCTACACCCGTGGTGCCAATCGCGACGACAGGCCCGGCGCACCGCTGTGGCAACTGATCGACTTCGCCGACGAGCTCTCCGGCGACCAGCGTGCGGGACTCGAAGCCGCACTGGAGGGCGCCGGGCTGCTCGATGCGTGGGTAACCCCGGACGGCGCGCTGATCTCTCCTGACACCGAGGACGTCTTCCTCCGTGCCGCCGAGACCGAACCAGCGAACCTGACCTCGGTGCTGCGCGCCGACGACCAAGTCAGCGCCATCCTCGCCACCATCGGCGTGGGCAGCGGAAGGAACTGGGTCGATCTCACCGGCCGGTTCCACGTCGGCGTGCTCGAAGGCGCGTGGCACAAGCCAGTGGCGGAGTTCATCGGCCGTGGTGCCCGTGAGGCCGCCCGGCTGGCGAGGCTCGCCGAGTTGCGTGCCGAACTCCTTGTGGTGCAAGAAGAGCTGGCCACGATCGCAGCCGAGCAACAAACCCTGCGCGAGCGGCGTGGAGTCCTCGCCGCCGAGATCACAGCGTGCCCGGATGACTCCGTGCTGCGCAAGGCCTACGCGGACGTGCACGCGATCGACGGCGAACAGCGGCGGCTCAACGAACGCCTCCGCATCGCGGAGGAAAAACGCACCGCGGCCGACGCGGCGCTCGACACCGTGGAACGGCGGCTCGTCGAGGAAGCAGAAGACGTGGGCTTGCCGACCAGTCGCGTCGAGTTGACCGCGGTGTCTGAGTCACTCGCCCGATTCCGCGTGGCCATCACCGCCCTGTGGCCTGCCCAGCGACGGCACAGCGACGCGATCCGTGATGACGAACGCGCTCGCGCGGAACTCACCACGGCGGCCGAAGACCATGCCGCACGGCAGGAACTCGCGACGGAAGCGGCCTTGGCGAGCGAAGCGGCCGCCGAGCACCACGAGACGTTGGCGAGCACCGTCGGATCGGCGGTGGCCGAGCTGCAGCGTCAGCTCGCCGAGGTCGCAAACGCGGTGAGGCGGTGCGCCGACGATCGCAAGGCCGCTGACGGCAGGCGCACCGACGCGCTGACGAACCGTGGCAAGGCCGAGGGCCAGCTCGACACTCTCGGCGGGCAACTGGACGAGGCGACCACAACCCGTGCCGAAGCGGCGGAAGCTCTGAGGCGCTTCGCGACGACCGGGTTGCTCGGGGTGGCGCTGCCCGAACTCGCCACGCCAGATCCGGCGGTGCCGTGGGCGCCGGACCCGACCGTGCGACTGGCACGCCAGATCGACCGCGATCTCACCGACCAGGCCGACGACGACCAGGTGTGGGAACGGGTCCAGCGCAAGGTCAACGACGAGCTGAAGACGTTGACGGACACGCTGTCCCGGCACGGGAACTCGGCGACGGCCCGGTTGCTCGACGACGGCATCGTCGTCGACGTCCAGTTCCAGGGACGCACGACGGGCACGCCGGAACTCACCGACGCGTTGCGCGTCGAGGTGGCTGACCGCAGCCGGCTCCTCGACGAACGCGAGCGCGAGATCCTGGAGAACCATCTCGTCAACGAGGTCGCCAGCACGCTCCAGGAGCTGATCTCCGCGGCCGAGACGCAGGTGGCGCGGATGAACGGCGAACTGGCCGACCGCCCGACCAGCACCGGCATGCGGCTACGTCTGCAGTGGCGGCCCGCGAGGACGCCCCGACCGGCCTGGCCACCGCCCGCGAACGCCTGCTGCGCCAGACGTCCGATGCCTGGTCGGACGAGGACCGTTCGGCCGTCGGCGAGTTCCTGCAGGCCGAGATCGCGAGCGTGCGTGCCGAAACACGTCAGGCACCTGGCTGGAGCATCTGACCGAGGCGCTGGACTACCGCAAGTGGCACCGGTTCGTCATCCAGCGCCACCAGAACGGCCAGTGGCGCACCGCGATCGGTCCGGCTTCCGGTGGTGAGCGGGTACTGACGGCGAGCGTGCCGTTGTTCGCCGCGGCGTCCTCGCACTACGCCTCCGCGGGCAATCCGCACGCGCCACGGCTGGTGACGCTGGACGAGGCGTTCGCCGGTGTCGACGACGACTCGCGGGCGAAATACATGGGCCTGCTGGCGGCGTTCGACCTGGACGTCGTGATGACCAGCGAACGCGAGTGGGGCTGCTATCCGGAGGTGCCGGGTCTGGCGATCGCCCAGCTCTCCCGCACCGACGACATCGCTGCCGTGCTGGTGACGCCGTGGGAGTGGACCGGCCACCGCAGGGTCAGGGTGGCCGCCGGATGACGAGGCTGGACCGCCTGCTCGGCGGTGACGAGCTGGCGTGGCTCGTCGCCAGGGTCCGCAAACGTCTCGAGCGCGTGGAGCCTCTCGACGGCGTCGTGACGCTGCAGAACGCGACAGAGGCACAACGCGAGGCCGTGCATCGGCTGCTTGGCCGGGCACCCCGTCCAGGACGGGCCTTGAGCGTGTCGCTGCCCGCCGTGGACGACCTGCTCCGCCGATCCGGCGCGCACCCGGACGGCCTCGCGTCGGCGATCGTCGAGCTGACCGGCCCGCTTCCGCCGCCGGTCGACCTGGAGGCCTTGTGGGACAAGGCGTTCGCGGAACTGACCGACCCGCGCCTCACCGACTGGGCCTTGGCGCTGCGCACCAGTGGCCTGGTCAAACGCCTCGCCGACTCCTCAGGCCGCGGCGGATCTGCTCGCCACGGTGAACATCGTCGTACGAAACCTGCCGTCGCCGGGCGAGCCGATCGGCCGGTTCGCGGCACGCATGACGGGCGACGCACACGCGTTGGACGACGACCGTCCACTCGCGACGCTAGCGCTGCGCGCCGCGAGCACCCTCAGCGATCTGCCGGACGGCAACGGCGCCGAGTGGCGTCGAGAGGTCTGGGCGTCAGTCGGCCTCATGCGTGACGAACTCTCCACCACGGCCATCACCCTCGGCTTCACCGGCCACCCAGGCTTGGAGGCGTGGCTCGGTCAACCGGTGCATCTCACCCTGCGCCAGCTTGTCCGCGATCCTCCGCGGCTGGCCAAGGTAGACGTCTTCGTCTGCGAGAACCCGGTCGTCGTGGCGGCCGCCGCGGACCATCTCGGGCCGTCCTGCCCGCCGTTGGTCTGCACCAGCGGCCAGCCCAGCGCCGCCGTGATGCACCTGCTCCGCCTGATCGTCGGCGCGCGCGGAACCCTGCGTTACCACGGCGACTTCGACTGGGGCGGCATCCGCATCGCGAACGTCCTGCACGACCGCGTGCCGTTCACGCCGTGGCGCTTCGACACCACGTCGTACCTCGCGGCGGGCGATGTCGGCCACCTGCTCACCGGCATACGTGTCGAGGCCCGCTGGGATCCCGCCCTGGCCCACACGATGAGCCAGGGCGGTCGCCGGATCGAGGAGGAACTGGTGCTGGACGAGCTGTTGAACGATCTGTCGGCCTGAAATCAGCGCCGGGTCACCGTCGGCACGAGGTCACCCTTCTGAGCCACCCCCACCGTCCACAGCGCGGAGCTACCAGGCACCGCAGAGAATCCGCGAACCACCACATCCGGCGCGGACACCCGAACCCAGGTGCGCAACCGGGGCTCCCACCGCAGAGCCACGGACTCGCCACCCTTCCCACCAACGGCCCAGACCTCGCCGTTGCCGGTACGTCCAACAGCACGCAACCGTCCGTCAAACACAGTGGGCGACCGCACGACCGTCCACTTGCGACCATCCCAGTGCATGGTGAACGGCAGGTCACCGCGATCCGAGTACGTCCCGCCCACGGCCCACACATCCTGAGGGCCCAAAGCGGTCAGCAATACGAGAACTGCGAACCAGTAGAGGGAAGGGGAAGAACA
>CAVYAD010000028.1:0-39606 GCA_963766275.1 uncultured Actinomycetota bacterium | reverse complement strand
AGACCGTGCCGATCATCGCGGTCAGATCGGTCTCGTCGTGGAACCGCGCCCAGTCCGGCACGTGTGCGTGGTCGGCGCGCGAGAACGCGTCCTGCGCTTTCCCCAACGCGCGCAACGCTTCGGTAGGGCGTGCCTGGCGCGCGTAAGCCCAGGCCTCGTTCGAATGCATGATGCTCATGGCCAACGGCGACAGCGCGCCCCTCTGGAAGTACGCCAGCGCATCGCCCGGTGCGCCGTGATGCAGGTGCACACGGCCACGCCGGTACACGATGTTGGTCGTCAGATCCTCGTCGTGGCGCGCGAACTCCAGCGCCCGGTCGAAGTGGTGGTACGCGGCACCGACCTGCCCGCTGTCGAACGACGTCCAGCCCGCCAGGTTGTGCAGGTCCGCCACCGCCGAGAGCAAACGATTGCGCACCTGGTCCGTCGCTTCGGCGGCCAGCAGCTGCTGCGCCCAGTAGATCCGGACGACCACCGCGTCCCGGCACGCCCCACCGCCGTACTGGTAGTCGACCGACCTGAGGGAATGGGTCTGCGACTCCAGCTGTTCCACATCGCTCGTGCCGATGCGGGCGGAGTGTGGTGGAGGGAAGTACGCAGTATCAGCCATGTGGAATACCTCTGCGCCGCCGTGTGAATCCCGAGCGTAGGGGGCGCACAACCGGGTGAGAAGAGGGTTCCGTGCCGAATGGAATTCGGTGCAACTGGCGATTAAACAGGTATTAATGCGGGTATACCTGTGCGCGCCGAGCGAGCAAGGTTCTCCCTATGAGGCGACGCGCGCACCTGCGGCTGGTGACCTCCTTCGAGGCCGAGGACACGACCTTGACCGCGGTGCTCAGCGCCGAAGACCTGGCTGAGGAACTGGGCCTCGATCCGCACGCCCGAGTGACCTGTGGCCTGCATCGCCGCTGGTTGCACCAGTGCGTGGCCTCGCCGGACCACGTCATGCCCGTCACTGGCCATCGCTGGTGCCGCCCGTGCGCACGCCCTCTCGAAGTGCTCGTCGACGACACGACCGCGCGCCTTCTCTGCCCCGAGTGCGGCAACGGAACCCCTGACACCGCGGCCAATCGCCAGGTGGTGCGGGCCTGCCGCACCAGCCTGGCCGCGATGCACTCCCGGTAGAACGACCCGGAAGCGTTAAGCCTGGTGGGTGAAGACGGCGGCCTCCGGGAGATAGCTCGGAGGCCGCTGGCTGTCCTCCGGCACGTCGAGCAACGCCCAGATGATGTGCCGCCCACCACCGGCAGGCGTCTCGCCCATGGAGAAGTTGCACACGGCGATGGACGCGACATTGCGCCGCATGATGTTCCACTGCCTGAGGTCCAGCCGTGAGGACGTTCGTACCGCGACGGACAACTTGTCGCCGTGCATGCGCAGCAGCAGCGAGATCGGGCTTTCGTCCTCGACGTGCGACACGAGCTCGACGGCGATCTGCGGAGCGACGTCGAGCAGTGCCTGGACGCCCCACCGTTCGCACGCCCGTTCGGTGATCCGCTCCGCCACGTGCGGCAGGCAGCGGCACGTCGGCAGCGTGGCGTCGACCCGGTCCTCGTGCCGCAACCGCACCACGGCGGCCAGCGCGGCCTGCGTCGTGGTGTGCATCGGGATGTGGCGGGGCAGCCCACGCGACTCCAGCGTGGAACGCAGCTGGTGATCGCTCACCACGAGGCTGAGCGAGATGCCCGGCCAGCGGGCGGCCGACAGCCACACGACGTCGAACACCACGAGCAACGCGGGTGACTCGGCCACGAGGTCGTCGAGCTCGACGACCACTCCGACGAGCTCCTTGGTGGCGCCGTCGAGCAGCACGTCCTGCACGCGCATGTAGGTCGACCAGTCGAGGCGGCCGGCGAAGCGGACGATGAGCACACCGTTCTGCTCCCGGACGTCGACGTCGAGGCCAAGCCCGCAGTCACCGGCCATGATCCGTCCCCTCTTCGCGTAGCGCGCGTACCCCGGCTTTCAAGGTTCGTGGCGCCGGATCAGGTGACCTAGGGGGTAACTACCCGTGTTTCGCGTTGGTGCCTCTGGGGGACCGCGTTGCAGCGGCTCCGCGAGTCGACCTAGGGTTTCCGTTGTGGGCGGTTCGCTTTCCCCAGGTCGCAAAGGCAATTTGCCTGCCGACATAACTACTTTCGTCGGCCGCAAGCACGACGTCGCCGAGGTGAGAAGGCTGCTCTCCGAGTCTCGCCTCGTCACCCTCACGGGGGTCGGCGGCGTCGGTAAGACCCGGTTGGCGCTGCGGGCGGCCGGTGAACTGCGCCGGGCCTTCCGCGACGGCGTGTGGTTCGTCGAGCTGGCCGGGGTCAGCGGCCCGGACCTGGTGGTGCACACCGTGCTGGAGTCGTTGGGCGTGCACGACGACACGGTCCGTCAGCACCGCACGGTCCTCGTGGAACACCTGCGCGACCGGCAGGCGCTGATGGTGCTGGACAACTGCGAGCACGTCATCGAGGCGACCTCCGATCTCGTGGACGCGTTGCTGCGCGGCGTGCCCGGCCTGCGTGTGCTGGTGACGAGCCGCGAACGCCTCGGCGTCGACGGCGAGCACCTGTGGCAGGTGGCGCCGCTGACGTTGCCGGAGCTCGTCCGCCCGCTGCCCGCGGACGCGATGTCGCGCTACGGGGCCCTGGCGCTGTTCGCCGAACGTGCCGCCGCCGTCGAGCCCGGTTTCACCGTCTCGGTGTCGAACCACCACCAGGTCAACCAGATCTGCACGTTGCTCGGCGGGATTCCATTGGCCATCGAACTGGCCGCGGTGCGCCTGCGCGTGCTGACGCTCGACCATCTGCTGTCCAGATTGGACGACACGTTCCGGGTGCTGGCGGACGGCAAACGCGGCGGCGACCCGCGGCACCAGACGCTGCAGGCCGCGGTGGACTGGAGCTTTCACCTGTGCACGCGGTCCGAGCAGATCCTGTGGGCGCGGGCCTCGGTGTTCGCGGGCACGTTCGATCTCGACGCGGCGGAACGGGTGTGCTCGGGCGACAGCGTCGGTTCCGAGGAGGTCATGCGGTCGCTCGCCGGACTCGTCGACAAGTCGGTCGTCGTGGCCGAGCAGAACTCGGCTGGCACCCGCTTCCGCCTGCTGGAGCCGTTGCGCCAGTACGGCTTGGAGAAGCTGCGTGCCGCGGGCCGGGAGCAGGTGCTGCGGGAACGGCACCGCGACCACTTCATCGAATGGGCGCGGCGGCGGGAGAAGGAGTGGTTCGGCCCGGCCCAGCCGCAGATCTTCACGCGCACCCGCCTGGAGCACGCAAATCTTCGGTCGGCTCTGGTCTTCTGCTTCGAGAACGACGACGACCTCGGCGTGCATCTGGCCGCCACGCTGTGGTTCTACTGGGCGGGCTGCGGCATGCTCGGCGAGGGCCGCCACTGGCTCGACCGCGCGCTCGCGGTGGCCAAGGAAGGCCCGGAGCGGGCGAAAGCACTGTGGGTCAACGGATACGTTGCCACGTTGCAGGGCGACATCCCGGCGTCGGCGCAGATGCTCCAGGAGTGCCGCCAGTACGCCCTTTCGGTAGGCGACGGCCCCGCCCTCGCCTACGCCACGCACCGGTTGGCCTGCACCTACCTGATCGGCGACGACCTCGACCAGGCCGACGCCCTGTTCGGCGAGGCCATCTCGCTCTACCGCGGCCAGGGCACCGTCAACAGCCACACCATGCTCGCCGGCATCGAGCTCGCGATCTCGGCCACCTTCCGGCACGACTTCGCCGCCGCCGAACGGCTGTGCGTCGAGGCCAAGGCGGTCGGCGAGGAGCACGGCGAGCTGTGGGCGCAGGCCTACGCCATCTACGGGCTGGCGTTGTGCGCGTGGGTCAGCGGCGACTTCGCCCGTGCGGACCGGCTCGGCCGCGAGTGCCTGCGGATCAAGCGGACGTTCCACGACCTGCTCGGCATCGTGCTCGCGATCGAGGTGCTCGCCTGGATCGCCGCCTCACAGGGCAACGCCGCGCGGGCCGCCGTGCTGCTGGGCGCCACCAACGAGATCTGGCAGTCAGTCGGTTATCCCATGTTCGGATCGCGGTACTTCGGCGCCCCGCACGGGGAGTGCGAGGTCGCGGCCGTCACCGCGCTGGGCGAGGCCGACTTCCGCATCGAGTTCCGGCGGGGCATGGACCTCGAACTCGAGGACGCGATCTCCTTCGCCATCGGCGAGGACACGTCGGGCGCGCCCGAGCCGGTGGCGCTGACGGTCACCCCGCTGACCCGGCGCGAACAGCAGGTGGCCGACCTGATCGCCGGTGGGATGTCCAACAAGGAGATCGCCGCCCGCCTGGTGATCGCCCGCCGCACCGCCGAGGGCCACGTCGAACGCATCCTGCAGAAGCTCGGCTTCACCTCCCGCGCCCAGATCGCCACCTGGGTCACCGAACGCCGCAACTAGCCCCCTTTTTCACTGAGCGAAAAGCACGTTCGTACGGCCATTTCGTACGAACGTGCTTTTCGCTCAAAAACTCAGTCGACGCAGGGGATGCCGCCGTTGGACGGGGGTGGAGGAGGTGAGGTGGCGAGCTCGTTCACTTTCGCCTGCACGCGCGCGGGGTCGACGCGGTTGACGTCGTAGCCGTCGATGTGGGCGCCGCCCTCGACCGGCAGCGTCTCGAACCGGAACTCGGAGGGCATCGAGCGGGCGAACTCCACGAGGTCGAACCGGGAGTCCAGCACGACGTCCCGCTTCGCCATGTCGATCATCGCCTGCACCGCGGACACGTCCGCGCCCTTCAGCCGCTTCGCCACGGCGGCGAGGAACGCCTGCTGGCGCCTCGTGCGGTCGAGGTCCCCGTTCGGCAGGCCGTGCCGCTGCCGTACGAACGACAGCGCCTGGCCCGCGTCGAGGTGCTGCGGACCGGCCGGGAAGTCCGCACCGGACAGCGGGTCCTTGGTGGCGTTCTTCAGGCACACGTCCACGCCGCCGAGCCCCTCGGCGATGTGCAGGAAACCGACCAGTGAGATCTCCACCAGGTGATCGATCGGCTGGTTCAGGAACGCCGACACCGTCTGCACCTGAGCGCGCCGCCCGGCCTCACGCCCCGCGCGTTCCAACGCACGCTTGTCCCGCGGCCCCGACGCCTGCAGCCGGTCCTCCTCGGCGACCTTGGCCCGCCCGTAGGCCTCCTTGATCTTGCCCTCGCCGCCGGACGTCAGCGGCACGAGGTTGTCGCGCGGCAGGGACATGGCGATCGCGGGCCCGGACGCGGGGATGTGCAACAGGATCAGCGTGTTCGCGTTGTAGCCGCCGCGGTCGCTCTCGCCCGCCTGCATGCGCCGCAGCACGTCGTCGGGCAGCGGCTCGCCGTGCAGGTCGAGCCGCGTGGTGAGGCCCATGATCAGGATATTGCGGCTGGAGCTCGAACGGGGTGCGTCGTCGGCGATCGCGTCGGACCGCTCGACGCCGGTCGAGATCGTGGAGATGGTCGCCCAGGCGAAGCCCGACGCCACCAGCACCGCGGCGCAGAGCGCGATCCACGCGGTGCGCGCGAGCACGAAAAACGCCGTGCGGTGATAGCGGCCACGTGATCGCATGGATTGGACACCCCCTGAACTATTCTAGGTGGTCGTGGGGGTTCAACTACCCAGCCTCGCCGCGCTCGCGGTCCTGGCGGTGTTCGCGCAGACCGGTGTCTGGGTCGACGGGGACAACCTGGGCTGGCCGTTCGGCGTCTGGTTGGTAGGCGGCGCGGTCGTGGCTTCGGCGCTCGTGCGTCGTGTTGGTTTGTGGACGGTGGCACCGGCGCCACCTGTCGTGTTCGTGATCGTCGCGCTGGGCGATGCGGTCTGGCAGCGGCAGTCATGGTGGGGAAGCAGCAAGGAGTTCGCCGCGGACGCGGTCCCGTGGTTCGTCGGCGGGTTCCCGTGGCTCGCGGCGGCGGTGGGCGCCGGCCTGGTGGTCGCGGTCGTCCGAATGGTTTCTGGGGGGAACCGAGAATGCAGATCTTCGTCGATGGCAACGGCGGTAGACGGGTAGCGGCGAGGCTGTTCAGCCTGACGCTCGCGAGTGGACTGATCGTGTTCGCCACGGTGGTCGGCGGCACGCTCCTGGCGGTGTGGTGAGCCGCGCGCCTCGCCTGCACTGGGTCTCGATCCTGCTCGGGCTGCTTGTGCTGATGTCGGTGGTGTCGTTCCACGCCTACACGGCGATCAAGCCCAGGCCGAACGAGCACGCCCGCGAGGCCAGGGAGCTGCCCGAGCGCACGCTCGCGCTGGCGTTCCACGGCGGCCCGGATCCGAAGTGGACACCGCGCGTGCTCGACGCGCTCAAGGAGCGTGGCGTCAAGGCGACCTTCTACGTGATCGGCACCCAGGTCACCCGCAACCCGGAGGTGACCCGCCGCATCGCCGCCGAAGGCCACCAGATCGCCGTCGACGGCTTCCGTGCCGAGGGCGACTGGGTGAGCTCGCTCGACCTCGCCTTCGCGCAGGCCGCACTCGCCGACGCCGTCGGCTTCCACGCACCGCTGGTGGGCGCGCCGGTCGAGGTCGACAGTGGCGACCGCGACTTCCAGGACATCGGCACGCTGGTGCGGATGAGCCTCAAGGACGGCCGCGGCGTCGTCCGGCTGCACGACGACGGCAGCATCGGCGCGGACGTCACCCGAGAGCTGACCAAGGCGCCCGGCTACCGGTTCGTCCCGGTCACCGGCGACGGCCCCGTCGAGATCGGCGCACCGGCACGTTTCACCGGCGCGGTCATGACGTGGTCGCAGCGCAACGGCGGCATCGTGCTCGCGCTGCTCGGCACCGCGATCGCGATCGCCGCGCTCCTCGGCATCCTGCGCACCCTCATGCAGCTCGGCCTCGCGCACACCGACCGCAGGCTGCGGCGCGAGCAGAAGCCGCCGCCGTGGATCGCGCCGCCGGTCTCGGTGGTCATCCCGGCCTACAACGAGGGCCTGAACATCGCCGCCACGGTCCGGTCGATCGCCGCGAACAACCACCTCGCCGACGTCGAGGTGGTCGTGGTCGACGACGGCTCGACGGACGGCACCGCGGACCGCGCCGAGGAACTGGACCTGCCCGGCGTCACCGTGATCCGGCAGTCCAACCAGGGCAAGCCCGCCGCGCTGAACGCCGGTATCCGCCAGGCGAAGCACGACGTGCTCGTGCTGCTCGACGGCGACACGATCTTCGAACCCGGCACCATCGGCCAGCTCGTGCAGCCGTTCGCGGACACCGGCGTCGGCGCGGTCTCCGGCAACGCCAAGGTCGGCAACCGGCAGGGTCTGCTCGGCCGCTGGCAGCACCTGGAGTACTGCGCCGGGTCCAATCTGGACAGACAGATCCTGCACGCGCTGCGCTGCATCCCGACCGTGCCGGGCGCGGTCGGGGCGTTCCGCAAGGCCGCGCTCACCGACGTCGGCGGCGTCAGCGACGACACGCTCGCCGAGGACACCGACCTCACGATGGCGGTCACCCGCGCGGGCTGGCGGGTCGCCTACCGGCCGGAGGCGAAGGCGTGGACCGAGGCGCCGGTCACGATCCAGGGCCTGTTCCGGCAGCGTTACCGCTGGTCGTACGGCACTTTCCAAGCCATGTGGAAACACCGTGGTGCGCTGATGGAGAACGGGCCGATGGGCCGGTTCGGGCTCATCTACCTGCTCGCGTTCCACCTGCTGCTGCCGCTGCTCGCACCGGTGATGGACCTGTACGTGTTGTACGGGTTCCTCGTCGCGGACGCGCCCCTCGGGTTGATCGTGTGGACGGTGTTCCTGCTGATTCAGACGGCGAGTGCGGGATATGCGCTGCGGTTGGACGGTGAGTCGCTCAAACCGTTGTGGGCGTACCCGTTGCAGCAGATCGTGTATCGGCAGCTGATGTACGCGGTGGTGATCCAGTCGTTGATCACCGCGTTGCACGGCACGCAGCTTCGATGGATGTCCGTAAGGCGGACTGGTCTGCTCGCGGATGCGCCCGGCGGTAGCGTTGCGCTGAAGTGAACCCGGCAGATTGGGGTGTGGGTGGGTCGCACGCCTCTCGACACGCCTGCGCGTCAGCAGGAGGTGTTCGCCGCCGTGCTCGGCGTCTTCGCCGACGTCGGCTACGCCAGGTTCAACATGGACCTCGTCGCGAGCCGGGCGCATGCCAGCAAGGCGAGCCTCTACCAGCGGTGGCCGTCGAAGGCGCGGCTGATCGTCGACGCGCTCAAGGCGAACCTGCCCGATCTCCCGCAGCCGGACGAGGGGTCGTTCGCGGAGGACGTCAGGGCGATCCTGCGGTCGTGGGGTGAACCCATGGCGTTCGACAGGGCGGGGATCTTCCTCGGTCTGCTGGAGGGCAGTAGGCAGGATGCCGATCTCGTGCGCCTCCGTGAGGAGCACCTCGACGGCGCCTACACGGACCAACTTCAAGTGGCTGTAGCTCGGGCGAAAGCGCGTGGTGAACTGCCCGGCGACCTGAACGCCGACCTGCTCGTCACGGCTCTGATCTCGACGTTCGTGCTGCGGTCCGAGGAACAGGGCGTGATCGACGGCATCGTCGAGGGCCTGTTGAGACCGCTGATCGGCTGATCCTTCGCGGCCAAATCACTCGCCAGTGGGTAGTCGCTGCGCTACGTTCGGTCACAGGTCAAAAGAACAGTTTTGTTCTGTTGAAGGGAACTCCCGTGACTGAGTCTGCCGTCTGCCCAGTCCCGCACGACCAACGCGAGCACCCGCTGGGGCCGCCTGCCGGGTTCGAGGAGGCCATCAGCAACGGTCCGGTGCGGATGCGCTGGCCGAACGGTGTCGAGGGCTGGATCGTCAGCAGCTACGCCGGTGTGCGGCAGGTGCTGTCCGACCAGCGGTTCAGCGCGAACAGCGCGGGCAAGCCGGAGATGCGCACCGAGGGCGAGCCCATCCTCGACGCGGCACAGCCCGGCAACATGAACGCGATGGACGGCGATGAGCACCTTCGCCTGCGCCGTCCGCTGTCACGCGGCTTCATGGTCAAGCGCCTGAACGAGATGCGGCCGCGCATCCAGCGGATCGTCGACGAGCACCTCGACGCGATGGAGAGCCAGGGTGCTCCCGCCGACCTGGTGGCCTCGCTGTGCCTGCCGGTGCCGTCGCTGGTGATCGCCGAGCTGCTGGGCGTCCCGCCTGCCTACCAGGAGCTGTTCCAGGCCACCGCCAAGGAGATGCTCGGCAAGAACGGCTCGAAGGCCGAGTACGAGGCGAAGGCCGCCGAGCTGGGGCAGGTGATCGCCAAGGTCGTCGCGGAGAAGAAGGCGTCCGGCGACACCGGCGACATGATCGGTCTGATGGTCAACGAGACCGACTTCGACATGGAAGAGCTGATGCTGGTCGCGATCGGCCTGCTCGTGGCCGGTCATGAGACGACGTCGAACTTCTTCGGCCTCTTCACGCTCACCCTGTTCGAACGTCCCGACCAGCTGGAGATCCTGAAGCGCGACCCGAGCCGCGCCGACGTGATCGTCGAGGAGCTGATGCGGTACACGATCGGCAGGCTCGGCGGCGCCGGGATCGCGCGCAAGGCACTCGAGGATGTCGAGGTCGACGGCGTGACCGTCCGGGCGGGCGAGTGGGCCGTGGTGTCGTTGCACGCCAACCTGGACGAGGAGCTCTGTCCTCGTGCGACCGAGCTGGACCTCGACCGCCGGGCGGTGTCGCACCTCGGCTTCGGCTTCGGCCCGCACCAGTGCCTCGGCGCGAACCTGGCCCGTGCGGAGCTGCAGATCCTGCTCCGGTCGCTCTTCACCCGCTTCCCGAACCTGCGGCCCGCGGTGCCCGTCGCGGAGATGACCTTCCGCGAGGACATGATCACCTACGGCGCTGCCGCGATCCCGGTGGTGTGGTGACATGACCGTCCGGATAGACCAGGCCAGGTGCATCGGATCGGGCCAGTGCGTGCTAGCCGCACCAGACGTGTTCGATCAGTCCGACGACGGCCTCGGCCTCGTGCTGATCGCCGAACCACCGGCTGACCTACTGCCGGGCGTGCGTGACGCAGTCGACAGGTGCCCGGCTCAGGTGGTGAGCCTGGAAGAGTGACTTGATCGGCCGTTCCGGTGAGGTGCCATCACTGGAAATTGATTCAGTTCCTCTTTGCTGACACCTCGTTGGCCCTTTCCGATCACCTTGTTCGTCCAGAATCGTAAGCGCGACCACCACGGCGTTGTGGAGGTCGCGTCCACGCGTCGTGGGAGAGTCCAAAGACCCTTCCCGACCAGGTCGAACAGCGAGATGGTTTCGACGGCGCGGTGAGTATCGGCGGTGTGTAAAGGGTATCTGTACAGCGGGTATCTGGCGCACGTCAGGAGGACCAGCGATGTTCAACAGCGACGCGTTTCCAGCTCGCGTGGACAAAACCGACGTGCGGCATGTGGAAACATTGACTCAGGCACTCAGGGCACTGGACTACGAGTACGGCGGCGGTGCCTGCCGGGACGCCTGCGTAGCGCTGCTGAACTGGGCGAACCCGCTGCTCGACGCCGGTTCGTCCGGCCGGGTGCTGCACCGGCTGCAGGTGGCGATCGCGGACCTGAACAACCTCGCCGGCTGGGCCTCGTTCGACATGGGGCTGCTGGAGTCGGCGCACGTCCACTTCGGCCGGGCGATGGATCTCGCGCGGTCGTCGGGCAACAGCGCGCTGGAAGCCAACATCCACTACCGGATGGGTCGTGTGCACCTGCACTACGAGCTGGCCGAGGACGCTCTCTCGTCGTTCCAGCGTGGTCTGCCGATCGCACAGGCCAGCGGATCCACGTTGGCCGTGTCGATCCTGCACGCCAACGAGGCGTGGGCGTTCGCGAAGATGGGAGCGGAGCAGGAGGCGTTGCGCCAGTTCGCCCGCGCGGAGGAGGAGTTCGAACGCTCCGAGGGCGAGGACGCGCCACCGTGGGCGCGTTTCTTCGACCTGGCCGACCTGGTGTCGATCGGCGGCATGGTGCACACCGAGCTCGCGCGCACGTGTGACGTGAAATACGCGCGCACCGCGATCCCGTTGCTCACCAGGGCGATCTCCACGGGCGGCGGCGAGGCGTCACGCAGCCAGTCGTTCCGGCTCGCGGCGCTGGCGATCAACTACCTGGTGCAGAACGAGGCCGAGCACGCGCGGGACGTGGGGGAGCAGGCGATCGAGGTCTCCGGCCCGATCCGCTCCGCGCGCACACGTGATCGCATGCGGCCGTTGAAGCAGGAGGCGGACCGGTTGCGCGGCAACGCCGCCGCCGATGATCTGTCCGCGCAGCTCGGGGCGTTCATGAACGCCTCACAGGGCGCGGCCTAGCTCATTTTGTTCGGCGCGAAAAGCACGTTCGGGCCATCTGGTCGCACGAACGTGCCTTTCGCTCCAAACGTGGGATGGCGTCGCCGGGACCCGAGGAGAGGTTTGGGCTTCGGGCCCCGGCGACACCATGAACAGAGCGACACCCCGCTGGGGGGCCAAGATGCCGCTCCGGCTTGTGCGTCAGCAGCGGATCTCGGTGCGCACCGCGTAGGTGGTGGCGCCGGAGTCCCACTCGACGTAGGCGGACGTGCAGTCGTTCAGGGTGTTGGTGCCGCCGGACCAGAGTTCCTGCTGGCGGTACTTGCCCTTCTTCAGACCGGGGTGCCCGTAGGGCTCGCGTGCGTCCTTGTGCGCCCACTGCTCGATCGAGATGAGCTCGGGGGTGTACGGGGCGCCGGCGTTGTGCACGTCGGTCCACGTGTAGACGTAGGCCCAGTTCTTGCCGCAGCCCTTGAACTGCTTCACCGAGGCCCACTTCTGCCCGTGGTCGCCGACGTAGGCGGTCTTGCCGATCTGGTCAACGCGTGCGCAGCCGGGAGCGCTCTCCGCCTGCGCCTGGCCGGACATGGCCACACCGAGGAGCAACGCGGCGGCGGCGATCAGGGTTGTCCTCTTCATGGGCGAGAAGCATCACGACGGCCGCTGACATTTCGCTGACACCTCGGGTTACCGGCTGGTTAGGATCGCCCCATGCAACGCCGATGGGAGTTCAGGGTTCTCGGATCGTTGCAGGTCATCGACTCGGGCCGAGTGGTGGAACTGCGCTCGGCCAAACAGCGTGTCCTGCTCGCCGCGTTGCTGATGAAGCCGAACGCGCCGGTTTCCTCGTACGAGCTCATGGAGCACCTCTGGGGTGAGGAGCCCTCCGGGGCGGCGCGCGCGACGTTGCAGACGTACGTCATGCGGTTGAGGCAGTCGCTGGACGACCTCGCCGACCGCAAGGTCGTCCGCACGTGGCCGACCGGCTACTCGATCCACGTCGAGGACGACCAGCTCGACCTGCTGACGTTCCAGCGGCTGCGGGCCGAGGCCAAGCGGGCCCCCGACCTCGAGACCGAGGCGCGCCTGCTCGGCCAGGCCGCGGCGTTGTGGCGCGGACCGGCGCTGGACCAGGTGTCGTCGCTGCGGATGGAACAGACCGACGTGCAGCGCCTGAACGAGCAGCGCTGGGAGGTGCTGGAGCGCCGCAACGACGCCGAGCTGCAGCTCGGCAGACACGACCAGGTCGTCGACGAACTGCGGTCGCTGGTCGCCGAACATCCGCTGCGCGAACGCTTCTGGTACCAGCTGATGCTCGCGCTGCACCGCGGCGGCCAGCAGGCGCAGGCGCTCGACGTGTTCCGCCGCGCGGGCGAGGTGCTCGCCGACGAGCTCGGCATCGACCCGAACGCCGAACTGCGCGCACTGCACATGGAGGTCCTCGCGGGCTCGTCCGCGCCGGTCGCAGTGCAGAGCGGGCCATCATGGCTGCCGCCCGCGGTCGGCGACTTCTCCGGCCGCGCCGACGAGGTCGTGCGGCTCACCGCCGGTCTGCGCTCCGGAGGCACCTGGACGATCACCGGACCCGGCGGCGTCGGCAAGACCTCGCTGGCCGTGCACTGCGCCCATCTCGTACGGGACGCGTTCCCGGACGGCCAGCTCTACCTGAACCTGCGCGGCGGCGAGCACACGCCCGTCGAGCCCGCCGCGGCCCTGGACCGGCTGCTGCGCGGACTCGGCGTGTCCGGCGGCGCGATCCCGTCCTCTGTGGACGACCGGGTGGATCTCTATCGGGACCTGTTGTCGGACCGGCGGATCCTGGTCGTGCTGGACAACGCCGTCAACGAGGCCCAGGTGCGGCCGCTGCTGCCGGGCACGACCTCCGGCGCGGCACTCGTCACCTCACGCGCGGCGCTGGCCGGACTGGACGCCGCGCACGTCGTGCCGCTGGACGTGCTGCCCGCCGCGGACGCGCTGATGCTGCTGCGCACCGCGTTGGGCGAGGCCCGCGTGGCCGCGGAACCCGTTGCGGCACAGGCCATCGTGTCCTACTGCGGGCAGCTGCCGCTGGCGTTGCGGGTGGCGGCGGCCCGGCTCGTGGCCCGCCCGCACTGGCAGCTCGCGAAGCTCGCCAGCCGGTTGTCCGACGAACGCCGCCGCTTCGACGAGCTGTCCCTCGGCGACCTCGACGTGCGCGCCTCACTGGCGCTGTCCTACGACGGCCTCGACGAGTCGCACCGCCAGGCGTTCCGGCTGCTGTCGCTGGTCGACACCCCTGACTTCCCCGCGTGGGTCGCCTCGCCGCTGCTGGGCCTCGACCTGGACGACGCCGAGGACCACGTCGAGGCACTCGTCGACGCCCGGCTCGTCGACTACGCGGGCCGGGACACGGTGGGCCAGGTGCGTTACCGCCTGCACGACCTGCTGCGCGCGTTCGGCCGCGAGGCTGCGGACGAGGACCCCACCTCGGCGCTGAAGCCGTTGTTCGAACAGTGGCTCGACCTCGCCATGCGCGCCGACGTCGACCTGCCACACCAGGGAATCCGGCTGGAACCGCTGGCGCTGGCGCCGTTCGACCTCGGCGAGGCCGCCGAGTGGTTCGACGCGGAATGGCTGAACATCCACGCCGTGATCACCCAGGCCGCCGCGCTGGGACTGGGCGCGCTGGCCGCCGAGCTCGCGATCCGCTCGACCGCGTTCTGCGACCTGCGGGCCAGGTTCGATGACTGGGAGCAGATCAACCACATCGGCCTCACCTGCGCGCCACCCGAGCGCAAGCCGGTCCTGTTCCAGCAGCGCGGGATCCTCTGCGTGCGCCAGCACGACTACGCCGAGGCGTTCGAGAACTTCGCTGCCGCGCAGGAAGGTTTCGCGTTGTCCGGCGACGTGTGGGGCGAGGCGTACGGCTGGTACGGCATGGGGTGGATGCACGAGTGGAGCGGCCGTTCCCTGGAAGCCCGTGAAGCACACCGCGAGGCGATGGCACGGTTCGTCTCCTCCGGCAACCCGCACGGCGAGATCGAGGTGCTCTGCTCGTTGGGCGCCATCGAACGCCGCGCCGGAGGCCTTGCCGCGGCTCAGGGATATCTGGAACGGGCACGGCGCGTCGCCGCGCAGCTGGGCGACGAGCAGAGCGAGCTGATGGCGACGCTGGAACTGGGGCGGCTGCACCAGTTCACCGGCGAGCTGCAGCTGTCGGCGGAGTTCCTGCGTTCGTCGTTGGCCGCCGCGCAGAAGCTCGGCGACCCGGACATGGCGGCGAACATCCGGTTGTTCCTGGCGGACACGCTCATCCGCTCCGGGCTGTCCACCGCGGCCGAGGAGCAGCTGAGCCAGGCGTGGGAGTTCTTCGAGGAGCACGACGACCGGCAGGGCCGGATCTGGGTGTGGCGTCTGCGGTCCGGGTTGGCTTCGACGTCTGAGGAAGCGTTGCGGCTGGCTGCTTTGGCGCTGGAGCACGCGCGGGAGATGGAGTCGCCGCCGGAGTTCGGGCGGTCGTTGCGGGTGATGGGCAACGCGCTGGAGCGTGCGGGTCGGTCGGAGGAGGCGGGGGAGCACTGGCGTCAGGCCGAGGAAACCCTGACCGCTGCTGGGTTCCAGGCAGAAGTGGACGAACTCCGCCTCGCAACGTCGTGAGTGGTTTCATCCTTGGGACTGGCTGAGCACCGTGTCGACGGTGACCCCGGACGCCACGATCATGCTCAGCAACGGGTCCGGCACCTGCCGGTGAAACTGCACGACATAGTTGTCCGCGGTCGAGAACATGGCCTTTGCCATCCCCTGCCAGGTCTTCGTGATCTTCGCGACCTCGGTCTCCGTATGGTCGCGGATCGAGAAGTTCCACGCCCGGAAGTTCTCCGCGTAGATCCCGCCGACCTTCATCCCTCCCGCGACGAACGCGAACCGGACCTTCCCGAAGACGTTCTCCTGCACGATCTCCCCGATCGGCATGCCGTCACCGCGCTCGACCAGCACCTTCGACTTCCACATGGTCGCGGGCCGGGTGATCCGCAGCATCGGCCGCCCGTGCACGTCACGGATCTCCAGCCGGACGTCGAGCATCGCGTCGAGCTTGGTGAAGGCGCGCAACGCCTTGGCCGCGCCGCTCTGGCCGACCTGCTCGACGGTGCCGATGTGGCGGGCGTGCTGGTCGTAGACGACGTAGGAGTTCGACATCTCGACGAGCTTCGCCTTCTGGTTCACCACCAGGACGGGCTCGGTGAACAACGTGCCGCCGCCGCCCGAGACCGGCTGGCCGACGCCCGCCCGTTGCACCTGCTGGGCGACGCGCTCCTGGCCGGTGCCGCCCATCTGCACCTCCATGTGGTGGGCGTCGGTCTGCTGCTGCCGCGGCTGGACGTGCTGGGTCCACTGGGTGCCGTCCCAGTAGCGGACGAACCGCTGGTCCGCGTTGTCGGGATACCAGCCGGGCGCGAAGTTCATGCTGTGCAGCGTAAGGGGAGTACGCCATGATGGCCGGTATGTTCGCAGGCAAACGACTCTTAGTCGCGTTCCTCGTCGCAACGTTGACCCTGTTCGGCGCGAATGTCGGATTCAGCGCGCCGGCGGTGGCAGCTCCACCCGAGATCTGTGCCGGTGCGTACCAGGGCGACAACCGCCTCGGCCCGGAGACGCTGCCCACTCCACGACAAAAGCCCGTCGGCCCGCTGGTGGCCGGGTACAAGAGGTTCGGGAACCTCGGCAAGGACGCGTTCCTCGCGAAGTACTGGAACGGGACGGGCTGGAACTACCCGCCGCAGGACGGGTTCAAGCTCAGGCCCGACGGTCAGCCGATCAGGTGGAAGGCGACACTGACGGCGGGCCGGAAGTTCGACCGGTTCGGGAGTGAGTTCGGGGGCTTCCTGGCGCCCAAGGGTTCGCACTACTCGACGCGCGCGATCCCGCCGCAGAGTCTCTACACGTTCGACCCCGCGTACCGGTGCAACTACCACGCCTACCAGGTGACCAAGGCGTTCGCGGTGTGGGAGGGCCCGATCGCGCCGTGGTTCGAGCAGCGCGGCGGTGGCCTGCAGCAGAAGCTGGACAGGGCGTTGGTGCCAGGCGACGGGGCACTGAATGTCGCCTGGCTGCTCTCCAACGGCTACCTCGTGCGGATCAACTGATACTGATCGCGCTCGCCGGGCACAGGCCTGCCGCTTCCTTCGCGGTGGCCTCGTGCTCGGCGTCGGGGTGCTCCTGCAACAGGACGACGGTGCCGTCCTCTTCGCTCTGGTCGAAGAGATCCGGGTCCGTCAGGACGCACATTCCCGAACCACAGCACTTCGACTGGTCGACGGAAATCTTCATGCCGACCACGCTACTGGCAACGAGTGGACCCCGTAGATCCCCATGTCCGTGCGCAGCGGCACCTCCTCCGGCTCGATGTCGAGCCGCAGGTCAGGGAACGCGGCGAACAGTTTGGCGAACCCGATCCGCATCTCGATACGGGCGAGCTGCTGGCCGAGGCACTGGTGGATGCCGTGCCCGAACGCCATGTGCCCACTCGCGGGCCGCCGCAGGTCGAGCTCGTCCGGGTTGCCGTCGAACTTCTCCGGGTCCCGGTTCGCCGCAGGCACGTGCATCAGCACGGTGTCGCCCGCCTTGATCAGGTGCCCGTCGATCTCCACGTCCTCGACCGCGGTCCTGACCGGTCCGAAGTGGATGATCGACAGGTACCGCATGAGCTCCTCGACGGCGTTGTCGATGACCTCGGGCTCGTCCTTGAGGATCTTGAGCTGGTCCGGGTGCTGCAGCAGCGTGAACGTGCCGATGCCCAGCATGTTCGCCGTGGTCTCGTGCCCGGCGAGGAGAAGCAGCATCGCCATGTTCGACGCTTCCTCGTCGGTCGGTTCCCCGGTGGCGATGAGGTCGCTGATCATGTCGTCGCCGGGGTTCTCCTTCTTCCTGGCGATCAGCTCACGCATGAACTCCTGGATGCGCGCGAAGGCGGCCATGGCCTCCTTGAACGTGACGTCCAGGCTCAGCATCTTCGCCGTGTCTTCCTGGAACCGGTGCCGTTCGTCGTAGTCCACGCCCAGCATCGCGCAGATCACCAGTGACGGCACGGGCATCGCGAACTCCTTGACGAGGTCCGCCTTGCCGTCGAGCGTCCGCAGGTGCGCGAGCTGGTCGTCGACGATCGTGTCGATCCACTCGGCCAGCTGGTTCATCCGCCGGACGGTGAACTGGCCCTGCAGCATCTTGCGCAGCCGGGTGTGGTCCGGTGGGTCCTGGCTGAGGAACATGCCCGGTTCGACCTTGCGCGCCTCTTCCGGGATCTCGCCCTGGAAGCGCACGTCGAGCAGATGGTGCTTCTCCGGGTTGTTGCTGAACTTGGGACTCCCCAGCACCTCGCGCACCTGGTGGTGACCCGTGACGAGCCAGCCGAGATGACCGTCGGCGAACTTCAGCCTGCTGACGCGGGCCTGCTCTCGGATCGCGGTGACCTCGGTCGGCGGGTCGAACGGGTTCTGACGCGTGATGGGCAGTTCATCGGAGATCAATTCGGTCATCTCGCACACCTCCCAGTGCTCGGCAGAGGACCTATTCCGAAGCTACAGAACTTTCATGACTCCGTGAAGGTGAATCGAGGGTTACGGTCCGCCACCAACCGAAATCTGTCCGCATCTGTCGATCGTGGGTCGCGACGGCCACCGCCGCCCTGGTCTGGCCCAGTGCCTCGGTCAGTTCGTCGACGAGTGCGATGGACAGGTGGTTGGTCGGTTCGTCGAGCAGCAGCACGTGTGGCGCGCCGGCCAGAAGCTTCGCCAGTTCCAGCCGGCGGCGTTGTCCAGTGGACAGCCGGCCGACCGGGCGCGCGAGGTCTTTTCCGCAGAGCAGACCGAGGTCCTGCGCCTGCGGGCAGATCTCCCGAGCTTCGGCGTCCTCGTTCTCGAACTCGGACTCCTGTGCCAGCAGGGCGACCCTGCCGACGTGGTGCACGGTGCCGTTGCTCGGCTGGATGCGACCGGCGAGAACGCCCAGCAGCGTGGTCTTTCCCGCCCCGTTCGGGCCGACGATCAGCAGTTTCTCGCCCGCGCTCAACGAGATCGGCTCGGTGAGCGTCAGCCTTCCGGGTACCTCGAGCTCGGTGGCGTGCAGAAGGTCGCCACTCACCTCCAGGTCCGGCGGGATGAATCGCAACGGGGGCGGGGGAGCGTCGAGGCGGTTGTCGTCGAGCTCTTCGAGCCTGCGGGCGACGTTGCGCATCTTGTTCGCCGCGCGGGTGGTCCGCTTGTGCTTGAACGCCCCCTTGGGTGGGCGCCAGGCATCCCGCAGCCTGCTTTGGGCGCGTTCTACCTTGTCCTGGAGCTCGTCGTGTTCGGCGGCCTCCTGGGCGAACCGCTGTTCCCAGCGCTGACGTTCGGCGCGCTTGGTCTCCTTGAACGCCCGGTAGCCGCCGCCGTGCAGGTGTACCTCACCGTCCGGGGTCGGGTCGAGGTCGAGCAGCTGGGTGCAGACGTCGTCGAGCAGCGTCCGGTCGTGGCTGACGAGGACGATCACGCCGTGGTGCTGCCGGAGGCGTTCGGCGAGGAAGTTCAGCGCCGTCTCGTCGAGGTGGTTGGTCGGTTCGTCGAGCAGCAGGATGTCGGAGCGTTCGGCGAGCAGGCACGCGAGCCGGACGCGATAACGCTGGCCCACGCTCAGGGTTGCGAGCTTCGCCGCCCGGTCGTGGTCGGCGTCGAGTGCCTTGAGCGCGATGTCGGCGCGGCGTTCGGCGTCCCAGGCCTCGATGTCCTCGGCGTGGGCGAGTGCTTTCTCGTAACGCTGTTCGACGTACGGCTCGGCGGCACTGTCCAGTTCGGACAGTGCGGTTCGGCTTTCTCGCAACGCTTCGCTGAGCAGGTCCCCCACCGTTTCGTGTTCGTGGAACGGCATTTCCTGTCGTACCAGGCTCAACGAACCGTGCCTGGTGACAGTTCCCTGGTCCGGCGCGAGGTCGTCGGAGAGCAGACGGAGCAGCGTGGTCTTGCCACGACCGTTCTCGCCGATGATGCCGAGGCGCTGGCCCGCGGAGATGGTGAGTGAGATGCCGTCGACGACCGGACCGGCCTCATAGCCCTTGGTGAGGTCATGGGTCGACAAATGAACATGCTTGCGCATGGGGATCCTCTTTGTGGGTACGCGAAATCAGGACGTGGCGTGGTGACGCACGTCCTGGCTCAGAGGTAGAAGACCCCGTACCCGAATCCCATGAAACCCACGGTACCTACGGTCGCAACGCTTTTTCGACGGCGTTGCGGAGGTCGCGCAGGCTTTCCGCGGTGCCCGGTGCCGGTCCGGACGTGCTGCCGCCGCCGACGAGCCGGTAGAACAGCAGGCCTTCCACGAACGCCATGATGTGCCCGCCGGACGCCTCCGGGTCCTCGTGGCCCAACGACCGCGCGAGCGCGGTGGCCATCTCACGAGGGGAGTGGGCGAGGATCGTCCCGAGCTCGGGGTGGTGCGTGGCTTCCAGCATCGCCGCGTACCTGGCGAGCGTCCGGTTCCGTTCGGTGAGCCAGCTGTCGATCGTCTTCGCGATGCTGCCCGCGACGTCGTCCGGGTCGAGGACGATCTCCCGCTGCTCCTGGACCGCGAGCCGTTCGACGAACCCCTCGACCAATGCCTTGCGGGTGCGGAAGTACGCGCTGGTGGAGCCCTCCGGCAGCCCGGCCTGACGGTCGACGGCCCGGTGGGTGAGGCCGCGCATGCCGGAGGCGGCCACGAGCTCGATCGCGGCGTCGGTGATCAGGTCTTTCCGCACTGTGCTCCTCGTCATCGCTACGCCACACTCTACAGGTGTAGATTGCCTCTACAGATGTAGAGGAGGGGCGCGATGAAGGCGATCGTGGTGGGTGGCGGCATCGGCGGGCTGGCGGCGGCGGTGTCGTTGCGGCGCGTGGGCTGGGAGGTCGTCGTCTACGAACGTGCTGCCGCGTTCGGCGAGATCGGCGCCGGTGTGGGCGTGATGCCCAACGCGCTGCGTGCGCTGGAGTGGATGGGCGTCGCGGACGAGGCTCGGCGGCTCGGCACTCCGCGCGTGTCGGGCGGCGTTCGGGCCTCGGACGGCCGCTGGCTCGCGCACCTGCCGGATGTCGGCCAGGAGAAGATCATCGCGATGCACCGGGCCGATCTGCACGGCGTGCTGCTGCGCGCGTTGCCGCACGAGATCCTTTGCAACAACGTCGAGGTGACTGGCGTTGGGGAGCTGGACGCAGACCTCGTGGTGGCGGCGGACGGCATCAACAGCCGCCTCCGCGCGGAGCTGCTGCCCGACGCGCCGGGACCGGTGTACGCGGGGGCCACGGCGTGGCGAGGGGTGGCGCCGGGTCCCTTCGACCTGCCGATCACGCAGACACTCGGTCCCGGCGGCGAGGCGGGCATCCTGCCGCTGGGGGACGGCAGGGTCTGCTGGTACGTCGCCGCGGTGGCGCCGGCGGCCGCTCCGCTCGACCCGGTGGAGCTGTTCGCCGACTGGCACGACCCGATCCCGGAACTGGTGTCCTCGACCTCGGACGTGATCCGGCACGACATCTACCAGTTGCCGCCGCTGCCAACGTTCGTGCAGGGCCGGGTGGCGCTGCTCGGCGACGCCGCGCACGCGATGACGCCCTACCTCGGGCAGGGGGCGTGCATGGCGCTGGAGGACGCGGTGACGCTGGCGGCCTGCGACGGTGATCTCGCCCGGTACGACGCGCTGCGGCGGCCGCGCACCCAGGCGGTGTGGCGGGGTTCGCGGATGGCCGGGCGGTTCGGCATCGAGGTGCGTTCGCCGATCGGGCTGGCTTTGCGGAACCTCGCGTTCCGGGCGATGCCAGCGTCGCTCGCCGTGCGCGGGATGACCCGTTTCTCGGCGTGGGAGGTGCCCGCGATGCCACGATGACGTTCGTGGATCTTGTGTTGTTCCGCCGTGTGAGCACCGCGGTGATGGTGCTGGTGATGACGGCATTCCTGGTCTCGGCCGCGTTGGGCGCCGTGCGAGGCGGGCATCCGACCTCGCTGACGCTGTCGCTGGCCGGTGCGGCGATCCTGCTGGGCCTGGTCTTCGCCACGATGCGGGCGTTCAAGTTCGGCGCGGTGGCGAAGGACATCGACACCCGCGGCCCGTTGCCGGTGTTCCTGTTCGTGCTCTCCGCCGGGTTCATCGGCGGGATCGGGCTGGAGCAGACGGTCGTGGCTCTCCAGCCGGCCGTGTCCGTGACGGCCGAGGTGACGTCCTGCGCGGCCGAGGTGACGTCCTGCGGTTACAGCGGCCGGAACAAGACCTGTTCCGGCAGGTACACAGTGGACGGCGTGGAGCATTCGGGTGCGGAGATGCCGGTGGAGTCGGTGCCGTCGGACCGCAAGGTCGAGATCGAGCTGCTCGCCGCCGACCACTCGGTCGTCGTGTCGAAGTCCTGGCTGGACATGCTCTTCTTTCGTGGTGGCGGAATCGTCCTGATCGGTCTGGCAATCGGCTTCGGGGTGCGCTGGATTCGCCTTGCTCGTGCGGCGACAGCCGAACTTCGCTATCGCTTCCCCCGCGAGGTTCACTCGATCGGGTCGAATCCATCGGTGAACTAGATCACTGGTCAATGTTTGATCTCGGCCAGATAACAGTCGAAAACCACCCCTTGTCGCAGGGTTTGTCACCCGGTTGCGGTATCAAGCACTTGCTGAGCGTGTCGGACGCGCTCCAGTGATCCAGATGGCGTAGCGCGAGCGGCGGTTCCTGTCGCTCGAAAGCGCAACTATGTTGCCTCGCCATGACCCCCGTCCCGACTGATGTGATGCCCCGTTCCCTCACCGCGCTCCCCCCGGCGCAGGTCGAGATCGCCGGCGAGATCGACATCTCCGAGGCAGAGGACTTCGTCCGCCAGCACCACGCCGAGCACCCCGAGCTGGGGCCGGTGGAAGATCGTCTGGCCGAAGTGCATGCGGAGATCGCGGCTACCGGCACTTATCGGCATACGACCGCTGAGCTCACGTTCGGTGCCCGCGTGGCTTGGCGGAACAGTTCGCGTTGTATTGGGCGACTCTATTGGCGCAGCTTGAAGGTGCGCGATCAGCGTGAGGTTTCCACGCCCGCCGACGTGGCCGCGGAATGCGTCGAACATCTTCGTTCGGCCACTAATGGTGGCAAAATTCGACCGGTTATCACCGTGTTCGCGCCGGTTGAACCGGGTATGCCCGCCCCGACGATTGTGAACGAGCAGATCATTCGCTATGCCGCCTACCGCGGCTCGGACGGCGGCGTCCTCGGCGACGGCCGCAACCTCGCGCTGACCGACCTCGCGGTGAAGCGCGGCTGGCAGCCGCCTGCCTCACGTGGGCCGTTCGACGTGCTGCCGTTGATGGTGGAGTGCGAGGGGCACGACCCGGCGCTGGTGGAGATCCCCGCCGACGAGGTGCTGGAGGTTCCGCTGTCGCACCCCGACCTTCCGTGGCTAGGCGGGCTCGGGGTGAAGTGGCACGCGGTGCCGGCGATCAGCAACATGCGGTTGCGGATCGGTGGGATCGACTACCCGTCGGCGCCGTTCAACGGCTGGTACATGGGGACGGAGATCGGGGCGCGGAACCTCGCGGACCATGATCGGTACGACCTGCTGCCGTACATCGCTCGACGGATGGGCCTGGACATGTCGTCGGAGGCGACGTTGTGGCGTGACCGAGCTCTGATCGAGCTCAACCGCGCCGTCCTGCACTCGTTCGGCGAGGCCGGGGTCACGATCACCGATCACCACACCGAGTCGCAGCGGTTCCTCACGCATCTGGAGAAGGAGGAGGCGGCGGGGCGGGCCTGCCCGGCGGACTGGTCCTGGATCGTGCCGCCGGTGTCGGGCGGGCTGACGCCGGTCTATCACCGCTACTACTCGACCGAGGATCTCCTGCCGAACTTCTTCCCGGCCGCGTCGGTGAAGGCGGGGAAGGGTTGTCCGGTCGCGCATTGAGGCGGTGCGCGCGGGCGTGACGTCCTCTGGTAACTGTGATGTGGCCCAGGTCACCTTTGATCGCGTAACGTGCGTACGGTGAGAGTGGGAGCACCCGCAGAGTCGCGGCCCGCCGAGCGTCGTGTCGCCTGCGTGCCG
Source organism: uncultured Actinomycetota bacterium (assembly GCA_963766275.1). Classification (GTDB taxonomy): domain Bacteria; phylum Actinomycetota; class Actinomycetes; order Mycobacteriales; family Pseudonocardiaceae; genus Lentzea. The sequence continues at coordinate 16,342 of CAVYAD010000028.1, read as the reverse complement.
GAGACGGTGTCGTCGTTGGTCGATGCCGGGTTGACCGTGCATGTCCAGGAAGGCGCAGGGCGTCACGCCCACGCCCTCGATGCCGCATATCGCGCGGCGGGGGCGGTGGTGACGCCCGAGGACCCGACGCCGGAAGCCGATGTCGTCGTGTCCGTGCAGCCGTTGACGATCGAGCAGGCCGGGAGGCTCAAACCCGGCGCCGTCACCATCAGTTTTCTGCAGCCGAACAGTGAGCGCGAGCTCCTGGATGTCTACAAGGAACGGCGTGTCACGTCGTTCAGCTTCGACCTGCTGCCCCGCGTCACGCGTGCCCAGAGTGCGGACGCCCTCAGTTCGCAGGCGCTGGTGGCGGGTTATCGGGCGGTGTTGGTTGCCGCGGAACGGTTGCCGCGCTTCCTGCCCATGTTCACCACGGCGGCGGGCACGGTGCCGCCGGCCAAGGTGCTGGTCCTCGGGGCCGGAGTGGCCGGGTTGCAGGCGATCGCGACGGCACGCCGGTTGGGCGCGGTCGTCGAGGCGTACGACGTGCGCAAGGCCGCGGGGGAGGAGGTCAGGAGTCTGGGAGGGAAGTTCCTGGAGCTTGACCTTGAGACGCAGTCGGGTGTCTACGCGTCGACCCAGTCCGAGGAGTTCCTTGAACGCCAACGAGAACTGATCGGCGAACACGTCGCGGCCAGCGACGTCGTGGTCACCACGGCGGCGATCCCCGGCAGGAAAGCGCCGGTGCTCGTCACGACGGACATGCTCAAGGCGATGGCTCCGGGGTCGGTCGTCGTCGACCTGGCGGCGGAGTCGGGCGGCAACTGTGTCGGGAGCGTCGCGGGGCAGGAGACGTGGGTCGGCGAGGTGCTCGTGCACGGCGCGCTGAACCTGCCGTCGTCGATGCCGGTGCACGCGAGCCGGCTGTATTCGCGGAACGTGCTGAACCTGCTCAAGCTCATGATCGTGGACGGCGCCGTCCTGCCGAACCTCGAAGACGAGGTGCTCGACGGGTGCTGCCTCACGCATGACGGTGAGATCCGCAAGGAGTTGCCGTGATCGATCTGCTGACGATCTTCGTGCTGGCGGTGTTCGTGGGCTTCGAGGTGGTCTCGAAGGTGTCCACGATCCTGCACACGCCGCTGATGTCCGGTGCGAACGCCATCCACGGCGTGATTCTCGTGGGCGCGATCCTGATCACCGGGTCGGCCGAGAGCACGCTGGAGCTGGTTCTCGGGCTGTTGGCAGTGTTCCTGGCGACGGTGAACGTGGTCGGTGGCTTCGTGGTGACCGACCGGATGCTGGAGATGTTCAAGAAATGATCGTCCAGCTGATGTACCTCGTCGCGGCGCTGTGCTTCATCCTGGCGCTGAAAGGCCTGAGCTCACCCAAATACGCGCGGTACGGCAACTTCATCGGCGCGTTCGGCATGGCGGTCGCGGTCGTCACCGCGTACGTACACGGGGTCGTCCACAACGGACTGTGGATCCTGCTGGCCGTCGCTCTCGGTGTGGTCGTGGGCATTCCGGCCGCGCGGTCGGTCAAGATGACCGCGATCCCGCAGATGGTGGCGCTGTTCAACGGGGTCGGTGGCGCGGCGGCGTCGTTGGTCGCGCTGGCGGAGTTCTTCGCGGTGCCGGACTCGGGGGTGTTGTTCCGGCTCGCGACCGTGCTGACGGTGCTGATCGGTGCGGTCAGCTTCTCCGGGTCGGTGGTGACGTTCCTGAAGCTGCAGGAGCTGATGACCACGCGGCCGGTGCTGTTGCCCGCCGGGCAGCAGCTCGCGATCGCCGCCGGTGTCTCGTCGGTTGCCTTGTGCGCCTTGGTGGTGACGAGTTCGAGCGGCCTGTTGCTGTGGCTCCTCGCCGTCGTCGGGCTCGCGCTCGGTGTGCTGTTCGTGCTGCCGGTCGGTGGCGCGGACGTGCCGATCGCGATCTCGTTGTTGAACGCCTTCACCGGTCTCGCGGTCGCGGCATCCGGTTACGTGCTGGCGAACACGCTGCTGATCGTCGCGGGCACGCTCGTCGGCGCGTCCGGCACGATCCTGACCCGGTTGATGGCGCAGGCGATGGGCCGCGCGCTCACGAACATCCTGTTCGGAGCCTTCAAGGCGACAACCGTTGCGGTGCAAGGGGAAGAGCAGCGGACGGTCAAGTCGGGCACCGTCGAGGACGTCGCGATCCTGCTGGGGTACGCGAACAACGTGGTCGTCGTGCCGGGGTACGGGCTCGCTGTCGCGCAGGCGCAGCACGCCGTGCGCGAGCTCGTGGCGCAGCTCGAACGGCGTGGAGTCTCGGTCGCGTACGGGATCCATCCCGTCGCGGGTCGCATGCCGGGGCACATGAACGTGTTGCTGGCCGAGGCGGACGTGCCGTACGAGCAGCTCAAGGAGCTCGACGACGTCAACCCCGGCATCACGTCCGTCGACGTGGCCGTGGTGGTCGGTGCGAACGACGTGGTGAATCCGGGCGCGCGGGACGAGCCGTCCAGCCCGATCTACGGCATGCCGATCTTCGACGTGGACCGCGCGAAGTCGGTGGTGTTCATGAAGCGCTCGATGCGGCCGGGGTTCGCGGGCGTGGACAACGAGTTGCTCTACAACCCGAAGACGACGCTGCTGTTCGGCGACGCGAAGGACTCGCTCACGAAGTTGCTGGCGGCGTTGAAGCAGCTGTAGCCAGCAGGTCGGTCACCTCGGCGGCGGACAGGGCGGGCAGCAGCCCGATCACGCCGTCCGCGCCGATGGCCGCCCAGTGGTCGGCGTCTTCGAGCGTGTGCACCTCGTCGACGCCGAACCGCACGCCGAGGCTGTGCACGGTCGCGACGAGGTCCGTCATCGCCTGGCGCATCGGGGAATCCGGGCCAGGGGCGGGTGCGCGCGTGATCACCGTGCGGACCGGGACCTCGGTCAGCACCGCCAGTTCGTCGTGCCCGCCGTGGAAACCGCCCAGCGCCGTCACGATGCCGCTGTCGTGCAGCACCACGGCGTTGTCGTCGCCGGCCAGCACGGACGAGATGTCGAGCGAGATCCTCAGCCGGTCCACCCGCAGGCCCGTCTCGTCGAGAGCGCGTTTGACGTCGGCGACCAGGTCCTCGTCGCGTGACTGCAGCGCGCCCAGTGCCAGGTGCAGGACCGGCGCCCGGTCGCCGAACTCCGCCACCCACGCCGCGGCCTGTGCACATGCCTCGCGCAGCAGCCATTTGCCGATCGGCAGCGACAGGCCCGTCGAGTCGGCGAGCGCCATCGTGTCGTTGTGGCTCAGGTCGTCCCAGTGCAGGCGGGCGACGACGCCGAGCACCTCGCGGGTGTCGAGGTCGTGCGCGGGCGCGTAGACGATCTCCAGCTCGCCATGCTCCCACGCACCCGGCATCGAGGCGGCCAGCGCGTAACGGCCGCGTCTGCGGGCGTCGTCGTGCGGGTCGTGCAACGCCCACTGCCGTTTGCCACGCGCTTTCGCCTGGCGCAGCGCGGCGTTCGCGCACCGCATCAGCTCCGCGGCGGTCGCGAACGTCGGCGGCCGGTCCACCACGCCGATACTCGCGGACAGCGCGATGCCGTGATCGTCCACAAAGGTCGGTTCGTTGAGCGCGTCCTGGATCTCCTCGATCGTCGCGGTGACGTTGTCGGAGACCGTCATCATCGCGAACTCGTCGCCGCCGATCCGGGCGAGGACCGCGTTCTTCTCGCCGGCGACCCGGCCGAGCCGGTTCGCGACGATCTTGAGGAGCTTGTCGCCGGTGTCGTGGCCGAGGCCGTTGTTGACGACGGAGAACGCGTCCAAACCCAGGTGGTACAACGTGATCGGGTCGGTGGCGAGCCGTCGTTCGAGCTGAGTGGCGAAGTGCTGGCGGTTCGACAGGCCGGTGAGCGAGTCGTGCAGCAGCTGGTGGTCGAGGCTGCGCTGCAACAGGTGCAGCTCGCTGATGTCCTCGACCATCGTCACGTGGTGCGTCGGCTCGCCGTCCGCGTCGCGCAGCAACGACACCGCGAGGTGCACCCACACCGGTTCGTCGTCCTCGCGGATCAGCTTGCGCTGGTCGCGGAACCGGTCGAGGTGGCCTTCGCGCACCTTCCGGTACGAGGCGGTGAGCACGCCCTTGTCCTCGGGGTGGAAGAAGTCGATCAGCTGCCGTTCGACGAGGCTGCTGCCCTTGCCGGACTCCACGCCGACGATCTCGGCGAGCGTGTCGTTCGCCTCGACGCAGCGGCCGTCGAAGTCGGTGATCGCGATGCCGAGCGCGGAAGAGGCGAACACCTCCTGGAACCGCGCCTGGCTGACCTTCAGCGTGCGCTCGACCCGCTGTTTGGCCCGCACGATGGCGACCTTGATCTGCTCCTGCTGGTCGAACGCGTCCATCCGCATGGCCTGCGCGTACGCGGAGCTGAACCGGGCAAGCAGCGGTAGTTCGAAAGTGGACGAAAGAACCTCGATCGTGCGACCCAACGAGTCCGGGCCGGTTGCGTGCAGTGACACCAATCGATTGGCAACCGATTCAGGCGAGGTTGGCAGTTCCACCAGCAAATCGAGCAGTGTTCGCTCGATTTCGGCGTGGGACAGCGGGATGTACGCGGTCGACGTGAGCGCGTTCATCCAGCGGCGGGCGAGCTCCGGAAGTTCCATTCTGTGTACAGAGCGTACGGAATCGCCGCCCGCTGGCCAACATCGACAACTGCGCTAGACCTTCTTGCCGACAGCCGCGTAGATGCCCGCCTTGTCCGGATCGTCCGCGTTCGGGCCTTCGGGTCGCCACAGCGGCAACGGCACCACGCCCGGCTCCACCAGATGGAGGCTGTCGAAGAACCCCTCGATCTCGGCTTTCGTGCGCGGGTACATCGGGTTCTGGCTCTTCTTCATGACCTCGACGACCCCGGCCATCGCCTCCGGCTGCAGGTCCTGGGTGAACTGCGAGAACGCCAGGTAGCTGCCCTCGGGCACGGCGTCGCGGTAGGCGGCGACGATCGAGCGCGGATCAGCCTGCGGTGGCACGAAGTGGAAGACGCCCACGGCCAGCACGCCGACCGGCTTGCCGAAGTCGATGAGACCGCTTTCTTCTGCGGCTTTGAGCACGTCGACGGCGTTGGCCAGGTCCTCGTGGATGATCGTCGCGCGCGGGTCCTCCTCCAGGATGAGCTGGCTGTGCGCGACCGCGACCTCTTCGAAGTCCACGTACACGACGTGGGTCTCGGGGTCGGCTTTCTGCGCGACCTCGTGCACGTTGCCGACCGTCGGGATGCCGGAGCCGAGGTCGAGGAACTGGCGGATCCCGTTGTCCATCATGAACAGCACGGACCGCCGCAGGAACGCCCGGTTCAGTCGTGCGATCGTGCGCGCGTTCGGCTGTGCCTGCAGGAACTTCTCCGCCAGCGCCCGGTCCGCCGCGAAGTTGTGGCCGCCGCCGAGCAGGTAGTCATAGAGACGAGCAGCGCTCGGCTTCCTCGTGTCGACGCCTTCCGGAACCTGGCTCACCCGTTCAGACATGCCCTCAGGCTACTGAGCCGCCACACACGTGCGGCAGGGTTATGGCCCTTTTGGCCTACTGAACCCCGCTGCTATCACCGGAAAGTGTGAATCAGCAGACTTGCCAGACCGACACCTGAGGCGGTGCCGAGTCCTCGTGCGGCGTTGACCAGCCCACTCCCGATCCCCGCGCTGGCCTCGGGAAGCGCGTTCATCACGCGTCTCGTGCACGCCGGCGCGATGATCCCGAGCCCGATGCCCGCGGTCGATCAGCTGAAGTACCTGCGGCACCGGCAGAATCAACGCTGTCGCCGCCAGGAGCGCCCCCGTCGTGACGTTGGGCTTGTGCAGCAACGTCGCCGCGATCGCGAACCCGAGCGGCAGCGCAGCCACTGTGAGTCCTATGTGCGCCAGCGGTTGTTTCATGGCGAACGGAAGCAACGTCATCGGCGCGAACAGCACGGCATAGGTGAGCAGCACTCCGGCCAGGCCAGGCAGGACCTTCCAACTCGGCCGGCGTTCGGGCTTCCTGGCTCTTCTGGTGCGCGGCAGCAGGTAGTGGCCCGCGATCATGGCCACGACGCCGATCGGGACGTTGATCGCGAACACCGACTGCCAGCCGTGGTGCTCGACGAGGTACCCGCCGAGCAACGGCCCGGCCGCCAGCCCGATGGCCTGCGCGGCGGCCTGGATGCCGAGCGCCTTCCTGCGCTTCTCCGGTTCGACGTTCGTCGTGACCAGCGCGACGCTGTTGGCCTGCAACATCGCCGCGCCGATGGCCTGTCCTACGCGTGCCGCGATGAGCGTGTCGAAGTTCGGCGCATACACACACGCGACCGACGCCGCCGTGAAGAGCGCGAACCCGTAGATGTAGACGATCTTGCGGCCGACCCTGTCGGCGATCCTGCCCATTGGGACGAGCAACGCCACGAGCGTGATCAGGTAGCTGATCGAGATCCACTCCGGATCGCGCCCGAAGTGCTCACTCATCGCCGGGAACGCCATCGTGACGATCGAGGCGTCCAACTGCCCCATGAACGCCCCGAAGCACACCGTCGCGATGACCAGCCACGTCGCGCACCGGACCGGCGCGCGATCCACGCCGGCCTTGGGGACTCCGTGACGAACCAGTTCATCGTACCCAGATTATATCTGACACCGAGCTATTGTCTGATCGTTCAGTATCATTTCCGCATGTCAGACGAAGCCCGCACGCTCACCGACGTCGTCACCCGCCTGCGCCGGGCGTTGCGGACGAGCATCCGTGCGGACTGGCCGTGGGAGTCCCTGCCGATGGCGCAGGTGGAACTGCTGCAGACCCTCGCCGAACGCCCGCCGATGAAGGTCGGCGACCTCGCCGGTTTTGAGGTTGGCCCCCAACACCGTCTCCGGCCTGGTGTCCCAACTGATCGACTCCGGCCTCGTCGTCCGCGGCGGCGACCCCAGGGACAGACGGGTAGCGCGACTATCCGTCTCACCCCGTGGACACGAACAGCTCCTCGTCTGGCAGCGCGAACACGAGAAGCGCATCGGCTCCGCATTGGCCAAACTGGAGGCCTCCGAACGGGAGGACGTCGTGCGCGCGCTGAAAGCCCTGGACCACCTGGTCGAGCACCTTGCCGAACCGACCTGACCCTGACCCGGACGTCGACCTGCACGTTCCCGCCCAACGCCAGGAGCTGCACCTGCCTTCGTCGCGCTGGTGTCGCTGGGCGGCGGCTCGGCGGCGTCGCGCGCTACGGCCTGACGTAGTTCGTGCCGGGGCCGTTGGGGCTGTTCGTGATCAACGTCCTGGGGTCGTTCCTGATCGGCATGCTGATGGGGGTCGTTCCTCGGCCGCTTGTTGCGGGCCTTCTTCGGGGTGGGGTTTCTGGGTGGGTTCACGACGTTCTCGTCGTACGCGGCCGCGCTGGGGATCGGTGTTTCTGGTGCTGACGCCGGTTTGTGCTGTGGGGGCGGCGTTTCTCGGGTTGCGGGTGACGCGGTGACTGTTCTGGTGGTGTTTCTTCGGGGCGGCTTTGGGGGCGCCGTGCGGTACCTGTTCGACCGGTTCGTGTCGGTCGCGGCACTCGTCGCGTTCCCTTGGGGGACCTTGGTTGTGAACGTGTCGGGTGCTTCGTCATCGGGTTTGTCGTTGGGACGTCTTGGATGCCGCTCGTGGGGGTGGGGTTCTGTGGTGGGCTCACGACGTACTCGACGTTCAGCTATGAGACGGTTCGCTGCTAGAGGCGGAGAAGTACCGGCTGGCTCTGGCGAACGCGGTGGTCAGTGTGGTGCTGGGAGTGGGGGCGGCGGCTCTGGGTCGGGTGCTGTCACACTGACCTCGCCCCGCACCCAGCTGTGGAGGAACGTACGCACCACATGGGGAAGCTTTTGCGTCCTCGATCCAGCGCAAGGCTTCCTTCCGCCTGCCTTCGGCCCTCTCTCAGCCGTGCGTACTCCGGGCGCAGACGAGAGCTTGATTGCTCGATGATGTGCAGCTCCAGGGCCCGACGATCTTCGCGAGTGCCTCGAAGTCGTTGCGGTAGAAGACCGCGGCCCACTGAGATCGTTCAGTCGCCTCGGTCATCTCGTTGGCGTACCGCGTGATCAGCTCGCGCTGGATCTCCGCCCAACGGGTGCCTTTGCCATCGCCGTACCGCAGGCAATGCAGAACGACGATCGCACTTGGTTCGCGGCTTTCGAGCAGCGTCGTGAGGCCCGCCACCACGGCCTGCTCGACCGTCGGAAGGTTCGCGGGGGAGCAGTTGTGCAGGCAGTTGAGCAGTGCTTCGTCGATCGCGATCGGCCGGTGCGTCCCGGTTCGGCCGGCGATGGGCAGTAGTGCCGATCTGAGCAAGGTCCGTTCGGTGATGGTCCTGACTGTCCGGGTACTGGGATGTACGTGATGCAGTGATCGGGCCGCGAAGTCGAGGCCTCCGTGGGCGACGGCCTCGGCCAGCAGTTCGTCGGCGCCGTCCTCGACGTTGCGATCGTAGAGCTGAAGGGCGATCTGGCCGACTTCCCACTGACTGATGTTGGCGCGCAACGCTTCCCACAGTTTCGCTGCCGTGCGGTGGGTACGAACGAGGTGCTCGGCGGCGAAGCACTCGAGGAACGTTCGGTGCGCAGGAGATACTCGATGGCGCCCGGCGGGGCCTTGACGTTGTACGGCGCCCGGCACAACATCTCCAGGTAGTGCAGGAGATCGTGACCGCCTTGGTCGAACGTGCCGGCGAACTCGCGGAGCACCATCAGGAACGGCACCCGCCCTGACCCGTCACCCGCGATGTCATGTGCGAACTTGGCCGCGAACGTCGACATGCCTGAGCCGGGGTCGCCGAGGATGACCGTGCGGTCGCCGGGCGCGCCGAGGTGGACCCGGTCAGGTGAGTCGACGCCGGGTTGCACGTACAGCTGGTCGTAGCGCACCGCACGGCTGACACCGACGTGCGGCAACCTGATGCTGTTGTGCAGCGCGGTGACCTGATCACAGATGCGGGCGGCGAAGTCGTGGAACCTGGTAAGCGACTTCAGCCCTGCCAGCATGCGGCTGCTGGTGACGGCCGCGTTGCCGACGTGCCCCGACCGATGCGGGCTGCTGGGCTCGTGGAACAGCGGTGCGACTTCCTCGCACGCGAGCGTGAGCACCTGGCGGACCACCTGCGTGGCCTGGTCGAGGAACCTTTTCGGAAGTCCGGTGAGGCGAAGTCCTCGGCGCACCTGGTCTTCGGCGTGTGTGCCCAGCCATGAGCGGACCCGGTACCGTGCCGCCACGGCCGCGAAGTCGGGGGAGTCCAGATAGCGCAGCAGCTTTGTGGCCTCGTTGCCGAGGTCGTTCAGAAGTTCCTCGGCCTCTGGCACGGAGAAGTCGATCGGCTCGACCTTGGTCGACAGCCGGTCCGCGAGCGACTCGCTCACGTCAACCACAACCCGTACGACGGCCGACTCGATGCTGGCCAAGCGTCCTCCTCCGCGTCACCCGGCCTGTCGTCGAGAAGGCCGGGTTCGTTTCGCGGAGGAGGACACCCGAACGGTTAGTCCTTCAAACGGGACAACATGTCCGGCAGCGCGCCGGTGTGCACGACACCGAGCCGTTGCGTCGCACGGGTCAACGCCACATACAGGTCAGACGCGCCGCGCGGCGACTCCTCCAGGATGCCGGAGGGATCAACAACAACGACCGCGTCGAACTCCAGCCCCTTGACGTCGGTCACCCCGAGCACCACGACCTGGGCCTCTTCCAGGTCGTTGCCCAACGACGAGCCAGGCACCGCCGCAACCACAGCCGCCCCCACCGTCAATCAGCACGTTCTTCGTCTTTTCGGTGATCATCGAGTCGAAGCCACCCATTACTCCGGCCAACGCGACCGGCTTCGTAGCGTCGGCAATCACGAGGTCGTCGGTTGAGAGCTTGCGATCGACACCGTCGAGCGTCTTCAGCGTCTCGCCTTCGCGTGCACGACGCACGATGATCGTTCCGCCTTCGAGCAGGTCGAGATCGAAGGCATGCGTCGGATGGCCGAGTTCGTTGATGGCGTAGTTGGTCGCGTCGGCAGCGTTGTTTATGGCGCGCGAGCCCAGCAGTTCGAGACGCTTCACGATGTGCATCGGTGATGGCCCGATCTTCACGTTGCGAATCATGCGGGCGGTGTATCGTGCGCAGCCTTCGGCGTCTTCGATGACGATGGGGAACATCCCCTCACCCGCTGCCATCCCGAGCGGAGGCGTCTTTCCGGGTGTCATTCCGACCGGAGGCCCGGGCTTGGCCGGAGCGGAGGAACCTGCAGTTGCGTCGCCCAGCCGAGGAGTTACCAGCTTCAGTTCGACTCCATAGATCGCCGACGCTTCGCGCGCGATGCCGTAGTGGTTCATTGCGTCGACGCGGTTGGTAGTGATGTCCATCTCGTAGATGGACTCGCCGCGTCCTTCAGCGACGGATTCGACAGCGATGCCGGCGAGGTCAGGTCTTCCGCGAGTTGGCGGTCGTCAGCCTTGACGTCGACGAACTCGCGCAGCCATGTGGGAAGACTCTCATGCGAACTGCTCCAGGAATCTCACGTCGCCCTGATAAAACAGTTGGATCTCATCTACCCCGTACTTCAGAATCGCGATGCGCTCCACGCCCATGCCGAAGGCGAAGCCGCTAGATCTTCGCGGGATCGTAGCCGTTGTGCTTCACGAACTCGAAGACGTTAGGATCGACCATGCCGCAACCCAGAAGCTCGATCCAGCCGCTGAACTTGCATGTGCGGCATCCCTTGCCGCCGCAGAAGATGCAGCTCACCTGCATGTCGGCGCTGGGTTCGGTGAACGGGAAGAACGACGGATAGAAGCGCGTCTTCACCGCGGAGCCGAACAGCGCCTTCATGGCGTGGTCGAGCGTTCCCTTCAGATCGCAGAAGGTGATGTTGGTATCGACCGCAGCCCCTCGACCTGGTGAAAGACCGGCGAGTGCGTAGCGTCGAGCGGATCGTTGCGGTGCACCTTGCCGGGAATGACGATGCGCACCGGCGGCTTCATCTTCTCCATGGTGCGAATCTGCACTGGCGAAGTATGGGTGCGCAGCAGCAAACGATCGCGCGCGGCTTTGCCTTCCTGCCCGGCGATGAACAGCGTGTCCTGGGTGTCGCGCGCGGGATGGTTCGGCGGAAAGTTCAGCGACTCGAAGTTGTAGTAATCGGTCTCGACCTCGGGACCTTCGCCGACGGAGTAGCCCATCGCCTTGAAGACGGCGACGATCTCGTCCATCACGCGCAGCACCGGATGCTTGACGCCGATGGGGCGGCGGATGCCGGGAAGGGTGATGTCGAGGCGTTCGGCGGCGAGTCTGGACGCGGAAGATGCATGAATTCTTCACGCGCGTTCGGCCTCCATGGCGGCTTCGGCTCGTGCCTTGATTCGTTGACGCGCTGACCGACTTCGCGCTTGGCTTCTTTCGGCGCGGCCTTCAGCCACGTGATCGTTGACCTGTGTGAGTACGCCGTTTTTGCGCGCCAACCAGCGGTCGCGAAATTCCTTCCAGTCGGATTCGGAGTGCAGGCGCGTTTCCGAATCGAGGCAGCGAATAGGTCAGCTGCCGCGCGGTCGAGTGCGGCGGGCGAGTAGTCGTCGAGTTTGGGAACGGTGTACATGAATGCCTCGCGGCTTAAGCCGCTCGGTGAAGAGTGTCGCCCCTGAAGGGGCTCGGGTTCTTACTCCATCGCCCACCCAGCGCTGAAGCGCTGGGCTATCTTCTTTCGTCCCGCTTAGCGGGGCTGGCTCCATCGGTCGCGCACCCAGCACTTCCGCGCTGGGCTGGACTTGTCGGCGCAGGCTTGAAACCGACAACCGATCAGCGACAACCGACACCAACAACTGATCGCTCGACAACCGACAACTGCTCTTAAACAACAACGGGCGGCCATCATCGGCCGCCCATCGGGTGAGATACAGATTGTTCCGGGGATGGGCGGCTTTACGCCGCGACGGCAGGTGCTGTAGCTGCGTGCGCGGCTTTCGCCTGCACACACAGCGCCGTAAATCCTGCCGGATCGTTCACGGCCAAGTCAGCCAGGATCTTGCGATCGAGTTCGATGCCGGCCTTCTTCATGCCATTGATGAACTGGCTGTAGCTGATGCCATTCAGTTTGGCGGCGGCGCCGATGCGCACGATCCAGATGGAGCGGTACTGGCGCTTCTTCTGCTTGCGGCCGCTGTAGGCGAACTTCAGCCCGCGCTCGACCGACTCTTTCGCTGACCGGTAGAGTTTTGATTTTGTTAAGTAATAGCCACTTGCGCGCTCTAATATCTTTTTGCGGCGATCGCGGCGTTTGGTACCACGTTTTACGCGAGGCATTGCTGCTCCTTTTCAAGTTCGTTAAGCGGCTGGAGGCAAGAAGCTTCGGGAAGCCGGCCCACGCTTCGGTCTTCTTGGGTTCCCCGGCGAGCGCAGGGTTTGCGCTTGCTGGGGCCGCCTTCGAAGGGGGCCTGATTACCTCTTCACACACTGTTGACCGTCGTATTCCCTGTTTGGATTGGTTGGGATGACGCCGGGCGCCGCACCATGCGGCTAGGTCTTCGCTGGCGACTAGTAAGGGATCATGCGCGCTACTTTGTGCTGATCCGCCTTATCGACCATCGTATCGGTGTCGAGCTGGCGTTTGCGCTTCGTACCCTTCGAAGTCAGGATGTGGCGCTTAAACGCGTGTCCGCGCTTGATTTTGCCGGTCCCTGTCTTCTTGAAACGCTTGGCCGCTCCCTTATGTGTCTTCAACTTGGGCATAGCGGTCTTTCTATTACAACACACATCGTGGATTTGAGCCAGAGTAGGAGGCTGTGACGGGGTGGAATGACGGCTATGCCGACAACCAGAATCCTTACGCAATAACCGTCGCCATGACGTGGAGCGTATCGTGGAGCGACTCGCGAACAGGAGATTCACCCAGCACTCCGGCCAAGAACAGGGCCTGCGTGCTGGGCTGAGCTGTCTCGCACCTACGGCGGGGGCTACCGGCAGCTGAGGCCGCAACGGCAAACTGGGCAGAGCGTTGATGACAACTGAGCTACTGCTGCGACGGAGCAGGTGCGGGCGGCTGCGGACGAGGAGCTGCTTGCTTGTCATGCTTTTCGTGCTTTTCCGGCTTCTCGGCTTTGACCGCGGGCTTCTGATCTTTTTGCGGAGCCAGGATCGGGTGCAGCGTGTTGCCTTCCTGCCGCGGCCGGAACTCCACAATCGCCTTGTCGCCAATGTCTTTGATCAGCCGCTCCAGAATCTGTCGTCCCAGGCCCGTGCGCGTCATTTCGCGTCCGCGGAAGAAGATGGTCGCCTTGACCTTGTCGCCTTCGTCGAGGAAGCGCAGCACGTGGTTCTTCTTGGTGTCGTAGTCGTGGTCGTCCACGTTGATGCGGAACTTGACTTCCTTGACGATGATGTCTTCTGGTGTTTCTTGGCCTCGCGCTCACTCTTTTCCTGCTGGTACAGGAACTTCCCGTAGTCCATGATGCGGCATACGGGAGGTTGAGCGGTGGGCGAAATCTCGACCAGGTCCAGGTTCTTTCGCGAGCCATTTTGAGCGCATCGAAAGGCGGCATGATGCCGAGCTGGTTGCCTTCGTCGTCGATGACGCGAATTTCGCGCGCCCGAATGCGGTCGTTCGTGCGGATAAAACGTTTATCGATACGATCCTCCGGATTATCGATTAGATGCCAAAGTATAGCATGTGGCGCACCTCGCTTTTGACTCTTCGCGTTTCGCTTTTCGCCAGAACGACGCTAGATGTGAGCTGCTCTGCCAACGCTCAGATTGTGTATGTTCCTGCTCCGTGTCACGGCAGAACAACCACCAGGCTATACCGCAACCAAGGCGTCGGCGTGAAGTGCCTCGATGAGAATGCGCATTGAGCGGTTCGGCTCATGAGTTCCCGGCAGCAGCAGCTTCAAGTAGTTGTCGGTAAGCGCTTCGGTGCACTCGCCGTCGAAACGCGTCAGCGTGATGGCCTCGAGCTCGCGGCCGACGAATGACTCCATGAAGGCTCGCTTTTTCTGTTCCGCGAGCTCACGAAGAACGCGGTTGCGTTCGCGCGCGACCTGCACGGGAACCTGGTCGGGCATTTCTGCCGAGGCCGTGCCCGGGCGGGACGAGTAGGTGAAGACGTGCAGATAGGTGAAGGGCAGAGAGTCAATGAACGCGCGCGTCTGCTCGAACTCCGCGTCGCTCTCGCCGGGGAAACCCACCATCACATCGGCTCCGATGGCGGCGTCGGGCATGGCGCGGCGAATCCGCTCAATGCGGTCTACGTAGTGCCACGGGCGATACTTGCGATGCATACGCCGCAGCACTGTATCGCTGCCCGACTGTAGCGGCACATGGGCATGCTTGCAGATGCGAGGCGACGAGGCGACCAGCTCAATCAACTCGCCGGACCAGTCCATCGGCTCGACCGAGCTGATGCGGATCTTTTCGATTGCGGTACTGTCCAAGATTTCGCGCAGCAATCCGGCGAAGCTCATGCGAGGCGTAAGCTCGCGTCCCCAGCGTCCAAGGTTGATGCCCGACAGCACGATCTCGCGGTAACCGCTTGCGACCAGGCCATCGATTTCCCGAAGGACGTGTTCCAGCTTCAGAGAACGGCTGCTGCCGCGAACGTAGGGGATCACGCAAAAGGAGCAGCGATTGTTACAGCCATCCTGGACCTTCAAGTTCGGCCGTGTCCGCTCGTGCGGATCGCTCGCGTCGAACACCGGCGCAGCCAGCAATTCGGTGTGCGCAAAGATGTCGCCGACCATGACCTTCGAAGGGAGCGACGCATCAAGATGCGTCAGAGGCACGAAGGAGCTATTGGCGGCGGGAGCGATGAAGTCCGCAAGCGCGTGCTTATGCGAGTTGCCAATGACAAGGTCGACCCCGGGGATGGCGGCGAGTTCACCGGAAGCGCGCTGCGCGTAACAGCCGGTCACGACGATCCTGGCCGCAGGATTCTGGCGTTGCACCCGGCGAATCGCGGAACGAGCGTCCTGGTCGGCAGAGGCGGTTACGGTACAGGTGTTGAGGATGACGACTTCGGCGTGCGCGGTAGATGCGGAGCGTGTGAGGCCACGTTCGCGGAGCTGGCGTTCGAGCGCGGCACCGTCGGCCTGGGTCGCACGGCACCCAAAATTCTCCACATAAAACGTCGCCACGAAAACAATTATACTGAGGACAGAGATGTAGGCCGTCCGTTGGCTACGCATTCTAGTTTCTGCCGGACGTTGCAGTGACCGTAATCCTGCATATAAGGTTGCTGGTGTAGGGGCCGCGAATTCTCTGGAGAACGCAATGAAACGTCGCATCCTGCTGGTTGATGATGAGCTCGCCATTCTGCTTACGCTGCGCGCCATCCTCGAAATGAATAACTTCGAAGTGGACACGGCTGCGTCTGCGCGCGAAGCCGAGAAGAAGCTCAAGAGCCAGACCTTCGACATGGTCATCACCGACATGCGCATGGAGTCAGAGACCGCGGGATACGAGGTCATTCGAGCGGCCCGTCAGCAGGCGTATGATCCTGCAACCGCCATCCTTACCGCTTATCCGTCAATGGATGAGGAGTGGCAGAGCCGGGGAGCGCAGTCGCTGCTGGTCAAGCCTGTCAATACTGCGGAACTGCTGCGGCAGATCGAGAACCTGATGGCGTCGCACAGCGAACATAAGTTGAAGCAGAACGGCAAGACGGCAGCAAAGAAGGTCAATCCGATCGCGACCCAACCGGAACAACCGCGAGCCAATTCGAAGAAGGCACTTTAGGCGGACGCTCGCTCACCAGCGTCCCGGGACTTCAGTGCAGGCAAGGACCGGGCGCTGCGATCCTTACATCGCCCCTTTGGACATTCCCAGGCTGATATCAGGCAGTGGCGGCCGAGGTCCGTCGCTGCTGAAAGCACTCGCGACAGAACACCGGTCGGCCTTGCGTAGGCTTGAACGGGACGGTGGTTTCCTTACCGCATCCCGAGCAATTGGTGCGAGTTTCGACTTTGGAATAGCTGCCGTTGCCGGCGGAAGAAGTTCCCATCGAAGAGGCTCGCTTTGACTTGCAGGGCTTGCACCGTTTGGGTTCGTTCTTGAATTGTTTGTCGTGGAAGAACAGCTGCTCTCCAGCTGTAAAGACGAAGTCGGCGCCGCAGTCAATACACTTCAGAACCTTGTCCTGGAATTCCATGGAGAAATGCTCCCTTCAGTCCCTGCTTCCCGAACAATGAATGGGACATTGCAAAACTCCGGAGAACCGGACTGAAGGTTCAAGCCGGCAATGCAACTCCATTGCTCAGGTACTGCCCCCCGGGTTCGGCCCCCATGCGCAACCGCGCATGGTACATCAGTAATACTGCGGACGTGCTCGACAACGGTATGTATTGAATTTCTCAAAACGAAGACAAGGGCCGCCTGCGCGCAGCGGCCCGATATGGTAATG
>CAVYAD010000027.1:0-69474 GCA_963766275.1 uncultured Actinomycetota bacterium | reverse complement strand
CCACTACGAAGGGCGCTTTCGTCCACCTGAGGTCGACGAAGCGCCCTTCGTCGAGATCAGGGCCGCGAGGTCAGGTACCCGCCCATGGTGCTTGAAGTACTCCTGAGCCTTGAGCTCGGCGCCGTCGGCGGTGCGAACCTTCTTGACCAGCAACGCCTTGCTCGGCCGCGCCGGGCCTCGGCGCCCGCGACGACCGCCACGCCGTCACCCTCGCGGTAGAAGATCCGGCCGGGAGTGCCGCCGTAGACCTCGGACGAGACGTCCGCCTCGATGATCTCCAGACGCTGGCCGCGGTGGAAGCAGAACGCGCTCGGGTACGGCGCGCACTGCGCCCGCACGAGCCGGTCCAGCTCCTCCGCGGTCCAGGTGAAGTCGATCCGGCAGGTCTTCCTCGGCGCGCTTGTGGAAGAAGCGGCCTGCGAGCGGTCCTGCTTGGTGAAGTCGGTGCGGCCCGAGGCGATCTCGGCCAGGCCGTCGACGGTGATCGGCCCGAACAGCTCCAGCGTCTTCTCGAACAGGACCGCGGTCGTGTCGCGCGGGCCGACCGGAACCGGCCGCTGCAGCACGATGTCACCGGCGTCGAGCGTGTCGTCCATCATGTGCGCCGTCACGCCGACCTCCTTCTCGTCGTTGAGCAGGGCCCAGATCAACGGCGAGAAGCCCGCGTACTTCGGCAGCAGCGAGTCGTGCACGTTCAGCGTTCCGCGCTTGGGCAGGGCGAAGACCTGCGGCGGGATCCAGGTGCGCCAGTTGCAGGCGACGATCACGTCCGGGTCGGCCGCCTTGAGCAGATCGAGCAGTTCCTGGTCCTCGGGACGCTCGCGGACGACGACCTCGACGCCGTTCTCGCGTGCGAGATCCTCGACCGAATCGCTCCAGACCTTCTCGTACGCGCCCTCACCCTTGGGGTGGGTCACCACCAGGACGACCTCGTGCTCGGACGCCAACAAGGCCTGCAGGGTGCGGTGACCCCAGGTCTGGAACCCGAACATGACGACCCTCATGGGGGTGTCCTCCTTACATCAGGTGGGATACGGTCAGGCTAACCTAACAACGGCTTGCAGATTAGCTTAGGCTCGCCTAAGTTGAGTGCTCGTGCATCCCATCTACGACGTCGTCGGCATCGGGTTCGGCCCCTCGAACCTGGCGCTCGCCATCGCTCTCACCGAGCACAACGAGCAAGCCGAAACCCCTGTCACCGCGGTGTTCCTGGAACGCCAGCAGGCGTTCGGCTGGCATCGGGGCATGCTGCTGGACGACGCGACGATGCAGGTGTCCTTCCTCAAGGACCTCGTCACCATGCGGAACCCGACCAGCGGCTTCTCGTTCCTGTGCTACCTCAAGGACCGGGGTGGCTCGTCGACTTCGTCAACCACAAGAACCTGTTCCCGCTGCGGGTCGAGTTCCACGACTACTTCGAGTGGGCGGCCGCGCAGGTCGACGACCTCGTCGCCTATGACACCGAAGCCGTTGGTGTGGAAGCGATCCAGGACGACCTGTTCGAGGTGACGACCGCCACTGGTGACGTGTATCGCGCCCGCAACCTGGTCTTCGCGACGGGCCTGCGCGCGACCGTGCCGGACGGCATCACGTTGTCGGACCGCGTGTGGCACAACAGCCAGTTCCTGCACCGGGTCGGCGAGCTGAAGGACCCGAAGCGCTGCGTCGTCGTGGTCGGCGCCGGCCAGAGCGCCGCCGAGGCCGTGGCGTACCTGCACCGCGAGTTCCCGAACGCCGAGGTCTGCTCGGTGTTCTCGCGCTACGGCTACAGCCCCGCCGACGACAGCTCGTTCGCGAACCGGATCTTCGACCCCGAGGCCGTCGACCACTACTTCGACGCGCCGGACGCGGTGAAGCAGCGGCTGATGGACTACCACCGCAACACCAACTACTCCGTGGTCGACATCGACCTCATCTCCCAGCTCTACCGCACCGAGTACCAGGAGAAGGTGCTCGGCAGGCAGCGGCTGAAGATGATGAACATGACCCGGCTCGTCGCCGTCGAGGAGTCCACGACCGGCGCACGTGCGGTGATCCAGTCGCTCGTCACCGGCGAGCAGGAGTTCGTCGACACCGACCTGGTGCTGCTCGCGACC
Organism: uncultured Actinomycetota bacterium; assembly: GCA_963766275.1. GTDB lineage: Bacteria > Actinomycetota > Actinomycetes > Mycobacteriales > Pseudonocardiaceae > Lentzea. The sequence goes on along the minus strand of CAVYAD010000027.1, from coordinate 67,378 downwards.
GGCTACGACGAGGCCGCGCCGGTGCTGGGCTCGCTGGACGAGACCTGCGCCCGTGACGAACGGGGCCGTCTCATCGTCGGCCGCGACTACCGCGTCCAGACGTCGTTGCGTGGCGGCCTCTACCTGCAGGGCGGCACCGAGCACTCGCACGGCATCACGTCCTCGCTCCTGTCCAACGTCGCGGTGCGCTCAGGTGAGATCCTGACGTCCGTGCTGACCAACACTCCTGTGCCGGTCCTCGCGACGGCATGAGAATGACCGGGTGAAACTCGATCTCAAGCTGACGGGCTGCCGGGCCATCACGATGGACCCGGCACGCCCCGCCGCGCACACGATCGGCATCTGGCAGGGCCGGATCGTGGGGCTGGACGAGCAGGTCGAGACCCTGCCCGCCGCCGAGACAGTCGACCTCGGCAACGCCGTGGTGCTGCCCGGTTTCATCGACGCCCACACCCACCTCGCGTGGAACGGCCGCTCGCGCCGCACCATCGACGTGACCGGCCTGACCACCGTCGCGCAGGTGCTCGAACGCCTGACGGACCCGCCGGGCGAGGGCTGGATCGAGGCGTCCGGCTACGACCGCCGGATCATGGACCGCCCGCTCACCGCCGCCGACCTCGACACCGTCACCGGACACCGGCCTCTCTACCTCGCGGACCTCTCCGGGCACGCGTGCGTCGTGAACTCCGTGGTGCTCAAGCAACTTCCGGAGATCACCAGCGACGGCTGGCTGACCGAGAACGAGCAACTGGCCGCCCGGACGTTGCGGCTGCCGTACTCGATCGACGAGATCACCGCCGAGCTGCACGAGAGCGCACGGCAGGTGCTCGCCGAGGGCGTGACGATGTGCGCGGAGGCGGGCATCGGCGCCGGGCTGATCGCCAGCAGTCCGCTGGAAGCCGCCGCTTACCAGCGCGCTCAGCTGCCGATTCGCGTGCAGCTCATGGTGTCCGCACAGATGCTGCGCCCTGTCGCGGCCGACCCGGCGGACGGGATCACCAGGGCCATCGACCTCGGCCTGCACACGGGATTCGGCGACGACATGCTGTCGTTGGGCGCGCTCAAGCTGTGGACCGACGGCGGCATGATGGCGCGCACGGCCGCGTTGTCCGAGCCGTACCTCGGCAGCGACAGCACCGGCCAGCTCGCCGACTCCGAGGAGTCGATGAGGGCATCGATCATCGACGGCCACCACGCGGGCTGGCAGCTCGCGATCCACGCGATCGGCGACCGCGCGGTGGACTTCACACTGGACGCGGTGACGGAAGCGCAGAAGCGGCGCCCACGCGAAGACGCCCGGCACCGCATCGAACACTGCGGTCTCGTACGCCCGGACCAACTCGAACGGATCGCGGCCCTCGGGCTGATTCCCGTCGTCCAGCCGACGTTCCTGTGGTCCTACGGCGACGACTACAGCGAGATCATGGGACCAGAGCGGGCACCCTGGATGTACCGGGGCCGGTCGTTCCTCGACCACGGCATCACGATGGCGGGCAGCTCCGACCGCCCGGTCGCGGACGGCGCGCCGTTGCGGGCGATCGAGTTCATGGTGCGACGCCGATCCACGTCAGGCCGCGCGGTCGGACCTGACGAGGTGATCACCGTCGAGGAGGCGATCCGTGCCTACACGCTCGGCAGCGCCTACGCGTGCCGCAAGGAACACATGCTCGGCAGCCTCACGCCCGGCAAGCTCGCGGACCTCGTCGTGCTCGGCGAGGACCCGCGCACCAGCGACGCGATCGCCGACATCCCGGTGCTGGCCACCATGGTCGGCGGCACGCTCATGCCTCAGCGATCCTCTTGAGCTTCGCCAGCCGCTGATCCCACTGTGAGGCCAGCGACGCCATCCAGGTGGCGGTGGCGTCCAGCGCATCGGACCGGACCGAGAAACAGTTCTCCCGCCCGGACCGTTCGGACGCCACCAGCTCGGCCTTCTCCAGCACGGCCAGATGTTTCACGATCGCCTGACGACTCACCGGCAACTCTCCCGCGAGCGCCGACGCCGAGATCGGCCCGCGCGCGCCGACCAGATCGAGAATCCGTCTGCGCATCGGGTCCGCGAGCGCGGCGAGCACATCGTCGACTTGGCTCACTTCTCGACGTACTCCCGCAGCTCGTCCAACTCGGCCCGCCAGCCGCCGAGGTTCCCGGACGCGTACTTCTCCTGCTCCTCCGACGGCAGGTCGAGCCCCGTGAACCCGCTTTCCACGACCTGCAACAGCGTGCCGCCGTCCTTCGGCTGGAGCGTGAACTCGACGAGCGTCGCGTTGCCGGGCACCGGATCCGGCCCGAGCGGACCCGACCAGCGCCACGACAAGAACGTCTCGGGCTCGACCTTCTCGATGATCGCACGCCCGGTCCCGTGCTCGGCCCACGTCAACGTGACCTCGCCGCCGGGTTCGAGCGCGGACACCGTCGCACCCGCGTCGCCGAACCACGTGCCGAGGTGCTCGGCCGAGGTCAGCGCGTTCCAGACGCGCGCGACCGGCGCGCCGATCAGCACATCACGTTCGATCCGGTCCATCGCCACCTCCTGCAACCGTACGGTTGCAGGAAGGCTACTGCAGGCGGAAGGTCGCCGCCAGGGTCACGAGCCGGTCCGCGATGTCCGCGTGGATGTTCGTGCGCCGCACCCAGTTCTCGGACCCGGAAGCCGCCGACGGCGGCGCACCCAGCGGCGACACCGCGTCCGTGACTCCATATTCCAGCCGGTAGGCGAGCACCGCGATCGCCGACTCGAGCCAGAACGACGGATCCGGCGTGGGAATCTCCCCCAGCCCGACGTGGAACCACACCGGCATGCGCGCGTACTGGCCGAGCGCGTCCGAGATGCGCTGGGCGGCAGCGTCCTTGATCTCGGTGCGCGCCTTCTCCCCCGCGACCACGGCCTCGGTGCGCCACTCCTCCCGAGCGGCGTCCTCGTCCGCGTCCAGCCGTTCGGCCGCCTTCTTGGCGCTCGCCTCGTTCGCGTTGATCAACCACTCCATCTGGCGCACCTCGTGCGAGAGCGCGTCACGTTCGAAGCGCGGCACCCTCCCACCGTCCAGTTTGGACTTGGCATCGTCGCGCCGAGCCTTGAGCCCGTCGAACTCGAGCACCTCCTGGCGCAGCTCGCCCCGCTTCGGATCGGCCAGGATCTCCTGCTCCGCGTCCCACGCCGTGCGCAACGACTTGACCAGCGGCGCGATGTCGTCGGCGACCACGTCGAGATCCACGAGCGCCCCGTCGCCCGCTCCCGACAGCCTGCGTTCCAGCACCGTGAGCCGCGCTGTGACCCGTTCCAGCTCCGCCGCCAGCTGACCGACATGGCTGATCAACGTGGCGACCTTCGGCTCGACGATCTCGAGCCGTTCCTTCTCCGTGGGCGTGGGCACCCGACCAGCGAACCGGACCAGGACAGCCCCGCCAAGGCACCGTCGGGTGATTACACGCATTCGAGGCCGGGGAACCCCCAGCCGAGGCAACTGCCCTTCACACACCGTCACCACACTGGGTCAATCCAGGCAAAACGAGGTATTAATAGAAAATGGCGACCTCTACTACTGAGACCGAACGCAAGTACGAGGCACCATCGGACGCGAGCCTCCCCGACCTCACAGACATCACCGGCGTCGCAACCGGCCCCGAGGAGTTCGACCTCGAAGCCACCTACTTCGACACCGACGACTACCGCCTCGCCCGCGCCGGCGTGACCCTCCGCAGGCGCGTCGGCGGCAGCGACGAGGGCTGGCACCTGAAACTCCCCGCGGGCGAGGACTCCCGCCAGGAGCTCCGCGTCCCACTGGGCCGCGCTGTGAAGAAGCCCCCCAAGGACCTCTCCTCCCTGGTCCGCGCCCACACCCGCGGCAACGACCTCGCCCCCGTGGCCCAGATCCACACCAACCGCCGCCGCTGGCAACTCACCAACGGCAAGGGCGACATGCTCGCCGAGGTCGTCGACGACGTCGTGACCGCCCAGACCATGGGTTCCTCGACCACCACCACCTCATGGCGCGAGATCGAGGTCGAGCTCGGCACCGGCGACCGCACCCTCCTCGACACCGTCGAACAACACCTCGGCGACGCCGGCATCCACCCCTCTTCCTCAAAATCCAAGCTCTCCCAGGTGATCGGCGTCAAACGCGACGCGGGCCCCACCGTCACCAAGAAGTCCACCGCGGGCGAAGTCGTCCTCGCCTACCTCTACGAACAGCGCTCCGCACTCCAGAACCAGGACCCCCGCGTCCGCCGCAACGAGGACGACTCCGTCCACCAGCTCCGCGTCGCCACCCGCCGCATGCGCAGCGCCCTGCAAGCCTTCGGCAAGATCGTCGACCGCGAGGCCACCCGCCCCCTCACCGACGAACTGAAGTGGCTAGCCAACGTCCTCGGCACCTCCCGCGACCTCGAAGTCCTCCGCACGCGCTTCGAGGACGGCATCCACTCCCTGCCTCCCGAGGTCGTCCTCGGCGACGTCGCCGCCCGCATCACCCGCCACTTCGCACCTCTGGAAGCCAAGGCCCACAAGGACTCCGTGGCCGCACTGGACGGCGCCCGCTACTTCGCACTCCTGAACTCGATCGACGCACTGCTCGCCTCCCCGCCATTCACCTCGCTGGCATCCGGCAAGGCCAAGGACGTCCTCCCCAAACTCGTCGAGAAGGCCCGCCGCCGCCTCGACGACCGCGTCGAGACCGCACTCAGGTCCTCCGACAACGACGAGCCTCTCCACGAGGCCCGCAAGGCCGCCAAACGCCTCCGCTACAGCGCCGAAGTCGCCGAGCTCGCCCTCGGCAACCAGGTCAAGCCGCTACGCAAGCGCGCCAAGGACGTCCAAACACTCCTCGGCGACCACCAGGACTCGGTCGTGGCCCGCCCCGTCCTCCTGGACCTGGGACGCGGCGACGACAACGGCTTCACCTTCGGCCTCCTGTACGGCAAAGAGGTCGAACTGGCCCACAAAACCGAGGCCGCCCTCCCCACCCTCTGGCACAAACTCACCAAACAGCACCTCTAGCCCGGGCGGGGCCTGAGCGCCGGCTGATGGCGTGGGCAAGCTCCCAACCCAGTTTGGGACGAAGGGCGCTTTTGTCCACCCCAGGTGGACAAAAGCGCCCTTCGTCGCGAGTTCCGGGTTCGGCCTCCAGGCGGACCAATTGGTCTAAACCTTGACAGCCAAGACCGCCGACTGAAACCGTGACACCTCCGCCGCCGCCGCTCGGTTCCCCCTTACGGCCCTGGAGGATGGCGTGGCAACAAGACGAGTGCGGACCGCACTCACGGCACTGGTAATCGCCGGATCTGGAGTGCTGGTGACCGGAACAGCCGAGGCAGCAACCTCACTGCAGGAACTGGTCCCCCAACCTGTACAGGTGCAACCCCGCACGGACGTCACCTTCACCCTCTCCGCATCCGCGAAGATCCAACTGACCTCCCCGGACGCCCGCAAACCCGCGGAACTCCTCGCCGGAGTCCTCCGCCCCTCCACCGGCTTCGCACTCCCCATCGCCGACAGCGTCCAGGGCGACGGCGTGGTCCTCCTGATCGGCACCGACCAGAAGGTCGGCCCAGAGGGCTACCAGCTCGACGTCACCCCGAACCAGGTGATCATCCGCGCGAACGCCACGGCCGGACTCTTCAACGGCGTCTCCACCCTCCGCCAGCTCCTGCCCGCGAAGATCGAAGCCAAGACCAAGCAGACCGGCCCCTGGACCGCCCCCGGCGCCAGCATCACCGACTACCCGCGCTACCACCACCGCGGCGCCATGCTCGACGTCAGCCGCCACTTCTTCACCCCCGACCAGGTGAAGCGCTACATCGACCAGATCGCCGCGTTCAAAATCAACTACTTCCACCTGCACCTGTCCGACGACCAGGGCTGGCGGCTCGAGATCAAGAGCTGGCCGGAGCTGACGAAGATCGGCGGCAGCACCGAGGTCGGCGGCCGCAAGGGCAACCTGTTCTACACCCAGGACCAGTACAAGGACCTGGTGGCGTACGCGGGTAGCCGCGGCATCACCGTGATCCCCGAGTTCGACATGCCCGGCCACACCAACGCCGCACAGGCCTCCTACGCCGAGCTCAACTGCGACGGCAAGAAGCGCCCGCTCTACACCGGCACGGACGTCGGCTTCTCCTCGCTGTGCATCTCCAAGGAGATCACCTACAAGTTCATCGAGGACGTGGTCAAGGAGGTCTCCGCGATCACGCCCGGCCCGTACTTCCACATCGGTGGCGACGAGGCTCTCTCCACGCCCGACGCGGACTACGTGAAGTTCATGAACCGCGTGCTGCCGATCGTCAAGAAGTACGGCAAGACCACGTCGGGCTGGCACGAGTTCATCAAGACCACCAAGGACACCGCGCTGGTCCCGCAGTTCTGGGGCACGACGACGTCCAACGCCGACGTGGCCGCGGCGGCCAAGCGCGGCAACAAGGTCCTGATGTCGCCGGCGAACCGCATCTACCTCGACATGAAGTACAACAAGAACACCAAGCTCGGCCTGAACTGGGCCGGGTACGTCGAGGTCAAGGACGCCTACAGCTGGAACCCCGGCGCCTACCTCAGCGGCGTGACCGAGGCGAACATCCACGGCGTCGAGGCTCCACTGTGGACGGAGACCATCAGGACGTCGTCCGACATCGAGCAGATGGCGTTCCCGCGTCTGCCCGTGGCGGCGGAGCTCGGCTGGTCGACCGCCGCGAACCACAACTGGGACCGGTTCGCGCCACGCCTGGGCGCGCTCGGCCCGCGATTCAAGGTCCAGGGCATCAACTACTACGCCTCGACCCAGGTGCCCTGGAAGAAGTAGTTGCTCTTGGGCGAAAGGCACGTTCGTACGAACAGGCCGTACGAACGTGCTTTTCGCTCGGTCAGAAGTAGCCCTGTGCGCGGTCGGAGTAGCTGACCAGCAGGTGCTTCACGCGCCGGTACTCGGCGAGCACCGCGGTGTTCGCCGGGTAGGCGTAGTAGTTGTTGACCCACACCCGCTCGGCGTTGAGCTCCTGGCCGACGTTGTGCGCGAGCACGACGTCTCGGCACCAGACGCCGGCGCCGAGCTGGGCGGTGGACTCGTTGGCGATCTTCACGGCGTCGTCGTGGTCGTCGAACCTGGTCACCGAGACGACCGGGCCGAGCACGCTGTCGGAGAACACCGAGGAACGGTGGTCGCCCTCGAAGATCGTGGGCTGTACGTAGTGGCCGGACGCCTCGCCACCCACCACGAGCCGCGCGCCCTCGGCCTTGCCGCGCTCGATGTACTCCAGCACGCGGTCGCGTTGTTCGAGGCTGACCATCGCGCCGACCATCGTGTCGGTGTCGAGCGGGTCGCCCGCGCGGATCTGCTGCGTGCGCACGGTGGCCATGTGCAGCATTTCCTCGTAGATCGCGGTCTGGATCAACGCGCGCGACGGGGCCGTGGCGACCTCGCCCTGGTTGGCCGCGAACATCGCGAAGCCTTCGAGCGCCTTGTCGAGGAAGCCGTCGCGCTGGGCGGCGACGTCGGAGAAGAAGATGTTCGGGCAGCGGCCTGCCACGATCGGGTGGTCATCCGAACCGGTGATCACGTTCACCACACCGGGAGGCAGCAGGTCGGCGATCACGCCCATCAGCACGTGGATCGACGCGGGCGTCTGCAGCGCGGGCTCCAGCACCACGGCGTTGCCCGCGGCGAGCGCGGGAGCGAGCACACGGGCGGCGTGCAGCAGCGGGAACGACCAGGGCAGGCGCTTGTGCACCACGCCGAGCGGCTGGTGCGAGCGGTAGTCGACGGTCTGCCTGCCGAGCTGCTCGACCGTGCCCACCTCGGTGCGGATGACGGCGGCGAACTGGCGGAACTGCTCGATCATCAGCGGCAGGTCGGCGACCAGCACCTCGCGCACCGGCTTGCCGTTGTCCCAGGTCTCGGCGACCGCGAGCTCGGTCGCGTGCTCCTCGACCCGGTCCGCGAGCTCGCACAGCACCGTGGCACGGTCTCTCGCCGTGGTGCGCCCCCACGCCCGTGCGGCGCCGCTGGCCGCGTGCAGTGCGCGTGCCCGGTCGGCGTCGGTACCCCTGGCCACCTCGGTGAAGGCGTCACCGGTCACCGGCGTGACGTTCTCGACGTACTCACCGGAGACGGGCGGCACGTAGTCGCCGCCGATGAAGTGGTCGTACCTCGGCCGGTACGCGACCACGCTGCCGGGCTGACCCGGCGCCGCGTACTGCGTCATTTCTCGACTCCCTGTCAGAAGAAGGCCCACCCGAAGGCATGGGCGGGGGAAGTGAGAAAGTAGGCAGCAGAACGTTGCATGCTCGTTGCAAGCCGTGGATGGATCAGTGACCCACGACCCCGTCCGACACGCGTTGTTGCTGAATCGCGTACGAGATGCCGTGTTGAGTGGCACTCGCACGGCGAATTCGCCACGCTCGGTGATTTCCGCGTCGTGGCAGCGATCACTCGCCGCGAACGTGAACCCGGACCTGCACACCGCACCCACGGTGTTCGCCCGCGACGAGCTGACCGACCTGCGCGAACGGCATCCGCTGCACCCGACGCTGCCCATGCTGCGCGAGACGCTCCTCGGGTTCGCCGAAGAGGCGAAACACATCATGATCGTCGCGGACGTGCAGGGCCACATCCTGTGGTGCGAGGGCGCGCACGACACCCGGCTGCAGCGCCGAGGACGTCGGCCTGTGCGAGGGAACGCGCTGGTCCGAGGACGCGGCGGGAACGAACGCGATGGGCACCGCGCTGGCGGTGAACTCCAGCGTCACGGTCCACTCCGCCGAGCACCTCGTGCGGACCTACCACCGGTGGACGTGCGCGGCGAGCCCGGTGCGCGACCCGGACACGGGCCGGACGATCGGTGTCATCGACCTCAGCGGCCCGATCGAGACGATGCATCCGTCGATGGTGGCGCTGGTGTCGGCGTCGGCCCGGCTCGCCGAGTCGCAGTTGCTCGCCAGGATGAACGCGCAGGACGACGAGCTGCGGGCCCGGAACATGCGGCACCTGATCGCATTGCGCGGCGAACCCGGCGCGCTGCTCAGCCCGACCGGGCGGGTGGTGGCGGCCGAGCCGTACGGGCTGACGCCGGCACGGGTCGACGTGTCGTCGGACCGGCTGCGGCTGCCGGACGGCCGGGACGCGGTGCTGGAGCCGCTCGCGCAGGGCTACCTGCTGCGCCTGCCGAGGCAACGGCACGTGCGGCGCTCGGTGCTGTCGCTGTCGTTCCTGCTGCCGGAGCCCAAGGTGGTGCTGGACGGCCGCGAGGTACCGATCTCGTTGCGGCACGCGGAGATCCTGTGCGCGCTGGCGCTGCAGGACGGGCTGTCCGCCGACCAGCTGGCGCTGCGGCTCTACGGCGAGCGCGGGAACCCGACCACGGTGCGGGCCGAGCTGTACCGGTTGCGCGCCCAGCTGGGCGCCGGGGCGTTGTCGACCCGGCCCTACCGGCTGACCGCGGACGTCGAGGCGGACTTCCTGGCCGTGCGGGCGGCGCTGCGGGACGGCGACGTGCCGATGGCCGCCGCCCGGTACCGCGGCGCCCTGCTGCCCCGGTCCGAGGCGCCCGTCGTGCTGGCCGAGCGCGACGACCTGGCCAGTGGCGTGCGCCGGGCCGTGCTCTCGCGTGGGGACGCGAACGCCCTGTGGACCTTCACCCACACCGACTCCGGCGAACACGACGTCGAGGCACTGGAACAGCTGGTCAGGCTGCTGCCGCCGGACGACGTGCGGCTGGCGATCGCGAACGCCCGGCTCAGGAGACTCAATCTGGAAGATTGACAAGAGTCTTCGATCCTGAATATCTTCCTGACTAAGAGACTTAGTTGGGGAGGGTGTCATGTCCAGCAATAAAATTCGGGCGCTCATCATCGGAGCGGGGACCGGTGGCCTGTGCCTGGCGCACGGGCTGAAGAAGAACGGCGTGGACGTCGCGTTGTTCGAACGCGACCGCACACCGCGCCACATGCTGATCGGCTACCGGGTCGGGATCAGCCCGGACGGCAACAAGGCGCTGCACCGCTGCTTACCGGCGGACGTGTTCGCCGAGTTCGTCCGCACGACCGCGCGACCGGCCACGCGGATCAACATGCGGACCGAGAAGTACCAGGAGCTGCTCGTCGCGGACTTGCCGCCGGCCGCGGACGAGACCCACAGCGAGAGGTCGGTCAGCCGCATCGCGATGCGGACCGCGCTGCTGAACGGCCTGGACGACGTCGTCCGGTTCGACAAGGCGTTCACGCACTTCGCCCGCAACGACGACGGCTCGGTCACCGCGTTCTTCGCCGACGGGACGTCCGAGACCGGTGACGTGCTGGTCGGCGCGGACGGCGCGCAGTCCAGGGTGCGCAAGCAGTACCTGCCGCACGCGAAGGTCGTCGACACCGGCATCACGACGATCGCGGGCAAGCTGCCGTGGACGCCGGAGAACGCGAAGCTGCTGCCACCTCAGGCCGATGGCGCCGTCACGCTGCTGTACGGGCCCAAGGGCGCGTTCGTGATCATCCACGTGATGCGCTTCGACGGTCAGGGCGTCGAGGACGACTACATCATGTGGGCCTACGCGGCCTCGCACGACAAGTTCCCCGACCTGCGCGGCATGAGCCAGGAGCAGCTCAAGCAGGTCGTGCTCGGCATGACCCCGAAGTTCCACCCGGACCTGCGGAAGCTCTTCGCGCTGGCCGACCCCGAGACCGTGTTCGAGATCCGGGTCCGCACGTCGGAGCCGCTCCAGCCGTGGGAGGCGAGCAACGTCACGATGATCGGCGACTCGGTGCACCTGATGACACCGGGCCGCGGCATCGGGGCGAACACCGCGCTGCGCGACGCGGAGTTGTTGTGCCGCAAGCTCACCGAGGCGCACCGCGGCAAGGACGCCGTGCGGGCCATCGCCGAGTACGAGCGTGACATGGTCGAGTACGGGTTCGAGGCCGTGCTCGCGTCACGTGAGCAGATGGACGGCAACGGCGTGATCCACAAGCCGGTGATCGGCCGGATCGTGCTGGCGGCACTGCGCACGATCCTGCGCGTCACGAACGCCGTACCTGCGCTGAAGCGCCGGATGATCGCCAAGGACATGGCCCACCGTGATCACGTAGATTCGGCGAATGACGTGGTTCACGCCGGGTGAGGTCGTGGTGCGGCGTGAGGTGCTGCACGGGAAGGTCTGGTCGGAGATGCCGACCAGGGTCGTCGTCGACGAGCCGGAGCTGCTCGCCGTGTTCGTCGAGCCGGGCAGCCGGCTCACCTACCCCGACCACCATCACCCGCATCCGTGGGACAAGCCCGAACGCGGTTTCTGGCGCGGGCACGGCAAGCTCATGCTGCACCGGCCGCGGGACGCCTACTCCGTCGACCTCTTCTGGAAGGGCGACGAGCGGGTGTTCGGCAACTACTACCTGAACCTGCAGGCGCCCTACCGGCGCGTGCCGGACGGGTTCGAGACGCTCGACCACGCGCTCGACTACACGATGGCCCCGGACGGGACGTGGGAGCAGCGCGACCTCGACGAGTTCGAGGAGCAGGTCGCGAGCGGCAAGTACTCGGCGGCGGAGGCCGAGGAGATCCTGGCCGAGAGCCGCAAGATCGAGAAGATGCTCGCGTCCGGCGACATCTGGTGGGACACGGCCTGGGCGGACTGGAAGCCTTGAAGGTCCGCCCGCTCACGTTCGACACGCTCGTCGCCGAGATCGTCTCCCGCGTCGACGCGCTGCCCGGCCGGGTGCGCGTGCTCGTCGACGGCGCACCCGCCGCGGAACCGGGCAAGCTCGCCGATGCGCTCGTGGATCCGTTGCACGCCTTGGGCCGGGCGGTGCAACGGGTGTCCACTCAGGACTTCCTGCGACCCGCGTCGGTGCGGCTGGAACACGGCCGCACCGACTCGTACTCGTACCGGCACGACTGGTTCGACTTCGGCGGTCTGCGGCGCGAGGTGCTCGATCCCGCGCTGGACGGCAAGGTGCTGCCCTCGCTGTGGAACGCGGCGACCGACCGGGCCAGCCGGGCCGAGTACGTGGACGTGCCGGAGAACGGTGTCGTGCTCGTCGACGGCACGTTCCTGCTGGACCGGTGGCTGTCCGCCGAGCTGACCGTGCACCTGTCACTCTCCCCCGGCGCCCTCAAGCGCAAGACCGGCGAGGAGTGGACGCTGCCCGCGTTCGACGACTACGAACCGGTGGCAGACCTCTTCGTCCGCTACGACCACCCGGACCGGCCCGGCCTGGTCGAGTCGTGAACCGGACTTCCCTCCGCGGACATAGACGGGTAGAGGGGAAGACGACCATTGTCCGACGAAGAACTCTGGGCCCGGGTTCGTGCTGGGGACCACGAGGCTTTCGGCGAGCCGTTCCAGCGGCACGCCCAGCCGGTGTTCCAGTACTGCCTGCGCAGCCACGACGGGCTGCAGGACAATGGGGGCGGCGGCGGCATCGCCCCGTTGGGCGCGGACCGGTACCGCGCGATGACGTACGGCAGGACGGCGGCAACGCAGGCGCACAGGACCACAAGCGCACGCTGACCGCCAGGGTGAGCACCGAGGTGGCCGGGCACCTCCGACGTGAACACGGTCACGTTGTTCGACCAGGCCGGCAAGGAACTCGCGACGGAACCGGGCGGCGTTCGGTAGCCTCGTGGGCATGTGGCGGCCGGAGACCAGGACGCGAGCGATGTTGATGCTCGCGGTCTTTCTGCCTGCCCTCTACGCCTTCACGTTGTTCTCGTCGCCGATGGAGGTCGTCGCGGCAGTGACCGCGCTGGCCCTCGCCCTGGTCGTCGTGGTCGCGCTGGTGCCGATCTCTTTGGCGCCAGCGCGATCGCTGGCCATCCGGGGACGCGCGCAACGATCGGCACAACTGCGGCTGCGAAACCCTGACGCCGCCGGTCGGCCCCGTCCCCGAGCACCGGGATGCCGGACGTTCTGACTCGTTCAGTCACGTCCGCACGTCCCAACTCAAGACGGAGAAAGACCCTTGTTCGCTGACCTGGGCGCTGCCCTGGCGGGTTTCGGCATGCCCGCGCTCGCCATCATCCTGTTCACCATCCTCGTGCGGCTCGCGCTGCACCCGCTGGCCCGCGCGGCCGTTCGCGGCGAGAAGGCCAAGGCCAAGCTCGCACCGGAGATCCAGAAGCTGCAGAAGAAGTACGGCAAGGACCTGGTGCGGTTCTCCGAGGAGTCGCAGAAGGTCTACAAGCGCAACGGCGTCTCGATGTTCGCGGGCATGCTGCCGATGCTCGCGACCGCGCCGTTCTTCATGGTCATGTACCAGGTCTTCACGACGCCCAATCCTTTGCTGGAAGGTAGTTTTCTCGGGGTTTCACTAAGTGCTCATTTCGTGAGCTCGTTCGCCTGGGTGTTCTTCGTGCTGTTCGGCCTGCTCGCGGTGGTGGCGTACGTGACCGTGCGCTGGCAGCAGTCTCGGATGACCACGACGCCGACTCCCGGGTTCATGACGGGGCTGGTGAAGGTGTTGCCGTACGGGACGATCCTGGTGGCCGCGTACCTGCCGCTGGCCGCCGGTCTGTACCTGCTCACGACGACCTCGTGGACGATCGCGGAACGGGCGCTGCTCTACCGCATCCTGAGCTGAAGCTGCGCCACGAGCCGGACCAGCGGGTCGTCCAGGTCGAGGTCGATCCGCTTGAGCCGGTACCGCAGGGTGTTCGGGTGGACGTGCAGCCGAGCCGCCGCGGCGCGTACGTCCCCCAGCGCGTCCAGGTAGGTCAGCAGCGACTTGGCGAGCTCGGGGTCGAGCGCATCGATCCTGGGGTCGCGGATGCGGGGATTGTCCTGCAGCAACGCCAGAATCTCGCTGACGAGCACCTGTGAGCGGACGTCGGCGAGGGTGGCGACCTCGGCGTCGAGGTCACGGGCCATCGCGTCGAGCACGCGTTCGGCCTCCTGCCGCGACGTCCGCACCTCGTCCAAAGTGGACACTGTGGAGCCGACCGCGGCCTGGACCGACGTGTGCAGGTGGCGGCGGGCGGTGGTGACGATCTCTCGTGTCAGGTTCAGGAGTTGGGCGTTCGGGGCCAGGTCCGGGAGCAGCACGTAGGTGCGGCCGCCGGACTCGCTCACCAACGCGCTGCGCCGGTACGCCGCCGCGTGCACGGAGATCAGGCCGGTCATCTCGGCGCGACGGAGCTCGTGTTCGCTGCGGTCACCCTCGCGGGCTCTCAGCGCGAAAACCACGACCGCGGCGGGTTTCTTCGGGTCGGCGCCGATCTGGCCGGCGACGGTGGTGGCGTCCATCCGGCCGGTCAGCAGTGCGGCGAGCAGGTTCTCGCGGAACCTCGACGTCGGCTGGTTGCGCTGCTGGATCAGGTGCGGGGCGGTCACGCGGGCGGCGCCGAGCAGTGCGCGTTCGGCCTGCTCGGTCAGCGGCTGGTCGCCCTGCTGGACCCAGATCGTGCCGAGCGGCTGCGTGCCCGCGTGGATGCCGACGGCGATGCGGCGGCGGATGCCGAGCTCGGGGCGTTCGTCGATGCGCACGACCTCCTCGCCGGAGCGGAGCAGGTTGTAGACGCCCCACTCGCGCAGCATCTTCAGGTACGGCTCGGGACCCTGGCGGCCGAGGATCGAGAGCCTGCGCAGTTCGTCGACCTCGTCGGACGAACGGGAGTACGCGAGCACTCGGCTCGCGGTGTCCTCGATGCTGACGATGCCGCCGGTCAGGGTCGCAATCGTTTGCGCGAGTGCGAACAGGTCGCCGAGGACCTCGCCGTCGTCGGTCGTCGTCGTGAGCATGCCCTTGGCCAGCGACTCCAGGTGTCCCCAGCGGACCTCGGGACGGACCTCGAGCAGTGCGACACCCGCGTCGGTCGCGGCTTGTTCCAGCGCTTGCGAGCTCTCTTGACCGCGACGGCGGCGGCTTTCGCCCGTCCGGCGGCCCTGATCAGCGGCAACGCGGCTCGCCCGCGGGCACCGATGATCAGCGCGAGGTCACCCGCGGCAACGTCCGGCGGGTCGTCCGGGTCCATGATCACGACATCGCGCACGTCGACCTCCAGGCCGTTGGGTGCGACCTGCAGTTCGACGAGTGGATCGCCGAGCGCGATCAGGAGGTGCCGGAGGCTCATAACCTGTCCGATCGTACATCCGGAGCGGTGAATCTTGGCCAGTTGTACAACGAGGGGAAGGGCTCGCGGACTTACGGTTGAGCCACCCAAACAGGCGAAGAGGAGTGCGAGTGGACGCGGTCACCCAGGTTCCCGCCCCGGTCAACGAGCCGGTGCTGCAGTACGCCCCCGGTAGCCCGGAGCGCGCGGAGCTGCAGGCCAAGCTGGCCGAGCTGCAGAAGGAGCCGCTCGAGCTGACGCTGACCATCGGTGGCGAACAGCGCATGGGTGGCGGCGAGCGTTTCGACGTCGTCCAGCCGCACAACCACCGCTCGGTGCTCGGCACCCTCGCCGGCGCCACCCAGCAGGACACCACCGACGCCCTGCGCGCGGCCCGTGAGGCTGCCCCGGCGTGGCGCGCGATGTCGTTCGACGACCGCGCGGCGATCATCCTGCGTGCCGCCGAGCTGCTCGCCGGCCCGTGGCGGCAGACGCTCAACGCCGCGACCATGCTCGGCCAGTCGAAGACCGCGATCCAGGCGGAGATCGACGCGGCCTGCGAGCTGATCGACTTCTGGCGCTTCAACGTGCAGTTCGCCCGCAACCTGATGGCCGAGCAGCCGATCTCCTCCCCCGGCGTGTGGAACCGCACGGACCACCGCCCGCTCGAGGGTTTCGTCTACGCGATCACGCCGTTCAACTTCACCGCGATCGCCGGCAACCTGCCGACCGCGCCCGCGCTGATGGGCAACGTGGTGCTGTGGAAGCCGTCGCCGACACAGTCGTTCGCGGCGCACCTCACCATGCGCCTGCTCGAAGAGGCCGGCATGCCGCCGGGCGTCATCAACCTGCTGCCCGGTGACGGCCTCGCCGTGTCCGAGGTGGCGCTGAACTCCCCCGACCTCGCGGGCATCCACTTCACCGGCTCCACGCCGACGTTCCAGAAGCTGTGGGCGCAGGTGGGCGCGAACATCGCGAACTACCGCTCGTACCCGCGCATCGTCGGCGAGACCGGTGGCAAGGACTTCATCCTGGCGCACCCGTCGGCAGACCCGGACGTGCTGCGCGTGGCCATGATCCGCGGTGCTTTCGAGTACCAGGGCCAGAAGTGCTCCGCCGCGTCGCGCGCCTACGTGCCGCGTTCGGTGTGGAACAAGATCAAGGACCAGTTCCTGGCGGAGGTCGACGCACTTACCTACGGCGATGTCACCGACTTCTCGAACTTCGGTGGCGCGGTGATCGACCGTCGTTCGTTCGACAAGCTGTCGGGCGTGCTGCAGGCCGCGCGTGCGGACTCCACGCTGGAGATCGCCGCCGGTGGCACGGCCGACGACTCGGACGGCTTCTTCGTGCGGCCGACCGTGCTGGTCGGTTCGGACCCGGCGAACTCCGTGTTCACCACCGAGTTCTTCGGCCCGGTGCTCGCGGTCCACGTGTTCGAGGACGCGGACTACCTGAGCGTTCTCAAGCAGATGGAGAGCGCGGCGCCGTACGGTCTGACCGGCTCGATCATCTCTCGTGACCGCACTGCCGTCGCGCACGCGCAGGAAGAGCTGCGGTTCGCCGCCGGCAACTTCTACGTCAACGACAAGCCCACCGGTGCCGTCGTCGGCCAGCAGCCCTTCGGTGGCGGCCGCGCGTCCGGCACGAACGACAAGGCGGGGTCGGTCCACAACCTGCTCCGCTGGGTCAGCCCGCGCTCCATCAAGGAGACCTTCGCGGCGCCCACCTCCCACCTCCACCCGCACCAGGGCTAGATCCGGCCCGAACTTGATGAGGGGAGCTTTCGTCAACCACAAGTTGATGAAAGCTCCCCTCATCGACCACACCTCACACTCCTAGGACGTGAAAAATGTTGCGGTCCAGCTTTCTTGCGGCGTCCCGGAGTGCGGGGGCGCGGAAGCTCGTCGAGTCGTCGCCGTTGACGCGGCCGGTCGTCGAGAGGTTCGTGGCCGGGGACGGAGTTGACGCGGCGATCCGCGCGACGGCCGAGGTTCTCGGCGACGGGCGTCTGGTGACGCTGGACCACCTCGGCGAGGACACCTTCGAGGAGTCGCAGGCCAACGCGACCGTCGAGGCATACCTGACGCTGCTGGCGCGGCTCGACTCACACGGCCTCACCAAGGGCGCCGAGGTGTCGGTCAAGCTGTCCGCGGTCGGCCAGTCGCTGCCGATCGACGGAGAGAAGATCGCACTGGAGAACGCCCGGCGCATCTGCTCGGCGGCCGCGGTCGTCGGCACGACCGTCACGCTGGACATGGAAGACCACACCACCACCGACTCCACGCTCGGCATCCTGCGTGAGCTGCGGGTGGACTTCCCGTGGGTCGGCGCGGTGCTCCAGGCGTACCTGAAGCGCACCGAGCAGGACTGCCGCGACCTCGCGTACTCGGGTTCGCGCGTCCGCCTCTGCAAGGGCGCCTACCAGGAACCCGCTTCCGTTGCGTACCAGGACAAGCACGACGTCGACCTGTCGTACGTGCGCTGCCTGAAGGTGCTGATGGAGGGGCAGGGCTACCCGATGGTGGCCTCGCACGACCCGCGCCTGATCGCGATCGCCGCGGACCTGGCCTCCGCACGGCCGAAGAGCTCCTACGAGTTCCAGATGCTGTACGGCATCCGGCCCGAGGAGCAGCGCCGCATCTCCGCCGAGGGCAACCGCATGCGCGTGTACGTGCCGTACGGCGACGAGTGGTACGGGTACTTCATGCGCCGTCTCGCGGAGCGTCCGGCCAACGTGGCGTTCTTCGTGCGCTCGCTGCTCACGACCAGCTGAGCGCTTTCTCCGCTCGTTCGGCTTCGAGGCGGTCATCGAACGCGTCGATGATCGCCTCGACCGTTTCCAGGGCGAACTCCAGCTTCACCGCGTCACCCAGCTCACGGATGATCCTCACGGCGTGATGGGTGAGCTGGAGCGCCTTGTCCAGCTCGTACTTGGTTTCCGCGCACAACCGGCCGTAGATCGTGAGCGTGTCGGCGTAACCCGGCTGGACGTCCAGGTCCAGGCCGGTCATGTGCCACAACACAACCGCGGTGTGCGCGGTGTCCCTCGCCTCGTCATTGCGTTCCGCACCACGGAGTTTGCACGCGTGCTGCTGCACGGCCGCGATGTAGGCGCCCGGTGACGACGGCGTCTTCGGGATCAACGCGCGCCAGACGTCGACCATGAACTCGGACACGGCCAGCGCGAGGTCGTGGTGGTCCGCCTCGGACAGGGTGCGGGCCATGGGTTGCAGGCCCAGCGCCAGTTTCGCGCCGAAGAAGTCGATGAGCTGCGAGGGCAGCCTGCGCCCGATGTCGAGCACCTCCTCGGCGTTCGCGCGCGCCCGGTCGTACTGGTCCTGGATGAGCTGCTGCTCGGCCAGCGTGGCGAGCGCGATCGCGAGGTCGACCTGGTGCCAGACGGTGTCCTCGGCGGCCAGTTCCCGGTACACCTCAACGGCTTCCTGCGCCGCGAGCAGTTCGACACCGAAGTCGTGCGCGACCCTGACGACGTTGAGCAGCGCGGCGCCGAGCCCCTTCTGGTCGCCGATCTCCCGCCACAGCATCACGGCTTCCTGCGCGGTGTGCTTGGCGTCCGGGTCCTCCGCCAGCTCGCGCAACGCCTGGCTCTGCCGCATCAACGTGTCCGCGAGCTCGGAGCCGAACGTCTCGGGGTTGACGACGGCGAGCCTGCGGAAGAGCTCGACGGCCTCCTTGAGCGTGTCGCTCGCCGCCTCTGCCCTTCTGAGATCGACGAGCATGCCGCCGGCCATCGCGAGGTTGCGGGCGAGCTCCGGTTCGTAGCGTGGGTCGTCCTGGGCGAGCACCCGCCAGTTCGCGATCGAGAGCTGCATCGACTCGGCGGCCTGCTGCCTCTCGCCCTGCGCGTGGAAACGGCGGGCGACGGCACCCGCGACCCTGGCGAAGTCGGCCCGGAACAGCGCCGGGTGCACCTTCGCGAGCTCCTGGTACAGCAGGGTGGAGCGGCTGATGGCGTGCATCGCCGCCTCGGCCTGGCCGAGCGCGTGGTAGCGGTAGCTGATCTGCTCCAGCGCGGACGCGAGCTGCGGTGTGGTCTCCGGGTCGTCGACCGCGATCTCGTGCCACAGCAGGATCGCCTCCTCCGACACCTTGAGCACCTCGTCGGTCCGATGCACGCCGATGAGCCGGAGTCCCAGATCTCCCAGTGCGTCCGCGAGCAACGGCCGGTCCTCGCGGTCCTGGCGGACCAGTTCGCGGTAGCACTCGACCTCTTCCCGCGAGGCTTCGACGGACTCCTCCCGCAGGCCGCACAACGCCGTGCGGGCGCTGAGCATCCCGTACATCTCGGCGCGTTCCAGGGTGTCCTGGGCGCGGCCGACCAGCCTGCGCGTGAGCGTGGCGGGGATGGCGTCGGTCGCGAACCGCTCGTCGCGGAACACCTGGCGGGCCAGGTGGTCGATCGTGACGTACGAGCCGATCTCTGCGGCGATGCGGAGGCTGTCGCAGGCCATGTCGAGCGCGATCTTCGGGTTGGCGTCGACGACGGCGTCGAGCGTGGTCCGCAGGTGCGGCCACCGCAGCGCGGCGCGGGCGAGCAGGTCCGGGTCGGGGGTGTCCGGTGTGGCGACCGCGAGGTAGTCCTCGGCGATCCGGCCCTGCTTCGGGCCGGTGTCGCGTTTGAGGAGCTGGCGGACGAGCTGGGTGCGGTTCACGTCGCACGGGTCGCCGTGCACCACGGTCAGCGCGGCCATGTGCAGGTCGAGCACCGTCTCGTCGGCGATGTTCGGCGGCGGCTCGTCGGGTGCCGTGACGTTGAGCTGCTTGGCGAAGTGCTGGCAGGCGAGGGTGAACGACTCCGCGCGGTCCGGGAGAGTCGGGGTGAGCGCGAGGTCGGTGACCTCGTGGTCGAAGTCCGCGATGCGCTGACGGGTCGAGGACCACCACCAGCCCGTGGTCCTCGCCGCCAGCAGCACCCTGGTGGGCGCCGGCCCGTGCCGCAGCGTGTCCTGCAGCCGTAGGAAGATGTCCTGCCACGTGAGGCGGTCGGCGTCGTCGACGATCAACAGCCTGCCGTCGTCGTTCCACCGTTCCTGGAATTCCAGGAGCAGGCGGCTCTTGCCCGCGCCCGCGGGGGCGTGCACGAGCAGCGACGCCAGTGGCGCCGGGCTGTCGCGCCACTGGGCGAGTGCGTGCAGTTCGGCTTCTCTGCCGTGAAAGGGGACCACCTGACGAGTGGGGTCCAGCAGTGCGGCGACGCTGAGTGCTCGGTCCACCGCTTCATACTGGGGCGGCGGTCAGGTGCGGGGGTAGCAAGACCACACCATCGGTCAGACTTCCCGTTTTTCCTTCACTCCTTTGCTGACTGGCTTGGAGATCATCCAACCGACAGCCGGGCGACGTGGTGCTGGTAGCTCTCGTACTCGCCGGCGAACTTCGGCCGGATGCGGGCGATCTCCAGCACCCTGGACAACGGGTCGCGATGCCCGACGAAGTCGGCGCCCGCGTAGTGCACGCCGCCGAGCCCGCCGATGATCCGTGCCCGGATCGGCATCTGCTTGCGCGAGTACTCACGGCGGTAGAAGCTGCCCGGCGCCATCCGACGGCGGATGGCGCTCTTCACGTTCTCCGTGACGTCGCGCCGGTGTACCCATTCGAACTCCCCGATCTCCTGCTGGAGCTTCGTGAACCGCTGGTAGGACCGTGGGTCGAACACGTCGATGTGCGAGAAGTGGCCGCCGGGCGTGAGCACCCGCGCCACCTCGCGGAAGAACCGCTCGACGTCCGGGTAGTTGTGCGAGCTCTCGACGTTGATCACGAGGTCGAACTCGCCGTCGTCGAACGGCAGCCGCTCGGCATCACCCTCGACGTAGGTGAGCCGGTCGCCGCGGGCGAGCAGCGAGTTCGCCCGCCCGATGGCCGCCGTGGAGATGTCGAGACCGACCGCGCAGGCCGGGTCGACGAGCCGGGTGAGGAAGTTGAGGCCCTCGCCCATGCCGCAGCCGACCTCGAGGATCCGGAGGTTCCGGAAATCGTCGTTCGAGTACGGCAGACCGCGCAGAGTCTGAAAGTAGAGCTGTTCCGAGAAACTGTCGCTGACACCCCTGTTGAAACCGGGACGGAGGCTGTTCAGCTCGTTCAGCAGTTCGTCGTCGTGCATGCCCCAGTTCCAGAAGTCGCCGGTGCGCGACCACGACGCCACGTCGTCGTAGATCGCCGAGACAGCGCCTTTCAGCTGGTCAGCTCCGGGTGTGCCGGACGCGTTGAGCTCGCGCAGCCCGGTGGCCGCGTTGCCGTTGTTCATGAGCGCACTCCCAAGGTGAGCAATCCTTCGGTTCGGCAGACTGACATTCACCGCACTAGGTGATTCCTGCTCGCGAGGCCGTTCCGGGTGAATTCGTAGAAATCGCGCCCAAATGACGCGTCGCGAAAACGTTTCCCCTATTTCCCGTAACTTTTCCCGGCATATTTCACGGCTGGAACCGGTCCCGTGGACCGTGCCCCGCACCCTGGCTCGACCGAAATTGTCAGGGGTGCGCTGCACAATCAGGGGATGCTGGTTGCCCTCGTCCTCGAAGCGGACGGCGTGAGCCGGTGGCAGAAGCTGAACGACGACGGGACGCCCCTGGGCCCGGCGATGACAGCCTCGTCACCGGCCTCGGCTGTCGCGTCGCTGGAGCGCGTCCACAAACCGCGGTGGCTGTGGGCGGACACCGCGGAGACATACCCGGCGTTGCTGGCCGCGGGCGTGCGGGTGGAACGGTGCTGGGACCTGCACCTGACCGAGGCGTTGCTGCTGGGCGCCGAGGGCAGGCATCGGGAGCCGCGCGAGTTGCCCGCGGCGTTGGCTCGTGCGCTGGGGCTGCCCGCACCTGCGGATGTGGGGCCGCGCAAGAAGGACGTCGAGCTGACGTTGTTCGGGCCGGAGCCCGTCCAGTTGCCTGGAGGCACTGACGCGTTGACCGCGTTGGCGCTGGTTTTCCGGGCGCAGCAACGGAATCCGGCGCTCGGCCTGCTGATCGCGGCCGAGTCGGCATCGGCGCTGGTGGCGGCGGAGATGACGTTCCACGGGTTGCCGTGGCGGGAGGACGTGCACAACGCCCTGCTGGAGGAGATGCTCGGCCCGCGGACGGCGCCCGGCGTGCGGCCGAAGGTGTTGCAGGCGTTGTCGGAACAGATCAGGGAGGCGTTCGGCGGCAAGGAGGTGAACCCGGACGCGCCGGCGAGCATCGTGCGGGCTTTCGCCCGAGAGGGCATCGACGTGTCGTCGGCGCGGCGGTGGGTGTTGAAGAAGATCGATCATCCCGCGGTGGCGCCGTTGCTGGAGTACAAGGAGCTCGCCCGGCTGTGGGTGGCGCACGGCTGGACGTGGCTCGATGCCTGGGTGCAGGACGGCCGGTTCCGGCCCGAGTACGTCGTCGGTGGCGTGGTCTCAGGACGGTGGGCGTCGCGCGGTGGCGCGGCGTTGCAGATTCCCCGGCTGCTGCGGACGGCCGTTCGCGCGGACGACGGGTGGTGCCTGGTCGCGGCGGACGCCTCGCAGCTCGAACCACGGATCCTGGCCGCACTGTCCGGAGATCAGCGGCTGATCGAGGTGTGCACGGACGACGACCTGTACTCGGCACTCGCCGAGGACTCGTTCAAGGGCGAGCGGCCACGGGCGAAGATCGCGATGCTGTCGGCGATGTACGGCGGCACCTCAGGCGAGGCCGGCCCGCTGCTTGCCGTGCTGCGCAAGAGGTTTCCGCACGCGGTCGGCTACGTGGAGGCGGCGGCGCAGGCCGGCGAACAGGGCCGGATGGTGCGCACCCGGCTCGGCCGCACCTCGCCGTCACCCTCGGAGGCGTGGCGCGAGCTGACCGGTGGCGCCGACGACTCGGGCGAGTCGTCCAGCTCGTCGCGGCAGGCGGCACGGAACTGGGGACGGTTCACGCGCAACTTCGTGGTGCAGGGTAGCGCGGCGGACTGGACGGCGGCGTTGCTGGGCGTGCTGCGGACGCGGCTGCCACAGGACGCGCACCTGGTGTTCTTCCAGCACGACGAGGTGCTCGTGCACTGTCCGCGGGCCGACGCCGACGCGGTGGTCGAGGCGATCGCGGCGGCCGGGCAGCAGGCCACGCGGCTGCTGTTCGGCGAGACGGCCGTGCGGTTCCCAATGAAAGCCGTGCCCGTCGACTGTTACGCGGACGCCAAATAAGTCCAAACGAGACGCCGCACTACCTGGGACGTTTCGGGCCGTTACTCCTTTTGGCCGCTTGCGCGGGCGACCGTGAGAGCGCTCTCATAACAGGACTGCACCCGTGACAAGGAGGTCACTCGCGCATGAGGCAACGCCGCCGCATACTCGCGGCCACGACAGCTCTTATTGCCGCGGTCCCCCTCGCGATCGCCGCTATGTCCGCCAACGCATCGATTCCACCCCCTGCACCTGGGTGGACACAGGTGTGGGGTGACGACTTCAACGGCGCGAACGGGTCGTTGCCGTCGAGCTCCAACTGGATCTTCGACCTGGGCCACGCGTACCCGGGAGGCCCGGCCAACTGGGGCACGGGCGAGATCCAGAACTACACGAACAGCACGAACAACATCAAGCTCGACGGTGCGGGCAACCTGCGCATCACGGCGTTGAAGGACGGCGCCGGCAACTGGACGTCGTCGCGCATCGAGACCCAGCGCGCGAACTTCAAGCCCGCGGCGGGCGGCAAGCTCGCCATCGAGGGCCGCATCCAGATGCCGAACGTCACCGGCCAGGCCGCGCTGGGCTACTGGCCAGCGTTCTGGGCGCTCGGCGCACCGTTCCGCGGCAACTACTGGAACTGGCCGGGCATCGGCGAGTTCGACATCATGGAGAACGTCAACGGCATCAACTCCGTGTGGGGCGTGCTGCACTGCGACGTCGCTCCCGGCGGCGCCTGCGGCGAGTTCACCGGCATCGGCAACTCACGCGCATGCCCCGGTTCCTCGTGCCAGTCCGCGTTCCACACCTACCGCTTCGAGTGGGACGACGCCGCGAAGACCTTCACGTGGTTCGTCGACGGCCAGAGCTACCACCAGGTCACGCAGGCCCGCGTCGGCACGGGCGTGTGGAACAGCATGACCCAGCACGCGGGGTACTTCATCCTGCTGAACCTCGCGATGGGCGGCGCGTTCCCGGACGCGCTGAACCCCGGCCAGCCGACCCCTGTCGCCGCCACCCAGTCCGGACACTCCATGGTCGTGGACTACGTGGCGGTCTACTCGGCTGGCGGCGGTCCCACCACTCCCCCGACGACCACGACGACCACGCCGGGGAACCCTGGTGGCGGCTCGGCGTACAGCGAGCTGCAGGCGGAGAGCGCCTCCGAGCGTGCCGGTGGCACGGTCGGGCCCGCTGAAGGCGGCTCGGGCGTGCACCAGATCGCGAACGGCGGCTTCCTGAAGTTCTCCGGTGTCGACTTCGGCTCCGGCCCCGCCCGGCAGTTCAACGCCCGAGTCGCCTCGGGAGCCGGTGGTGGCGTCAGCGGCCTGGTCGAGGTGCGGCTGGGATCGCGCACCGCGGCTCCGGCCGGGACGTTCGCGGTCGGCAACACCGGCGGCTGGGACGCGTGGAGAACCGTGCCCGCGAACATCTCCAACGTCAGCGGGGTGCATGACGTGTACGTGACGTTCACGAGTGGCCAGCCGGCCGCGTACGCGAGCGTGAACTGGGTGAAGTTCGGCCTCTGACCCTCAGGTTTGAAGGCGGTGAACTCTGCGCTAGAATCTCATCCGTACGACACGGATGATTAGCTCAGCGGGAGAGCACTACCTTGACACGGTAGGGGTCACTGGTTCAATCCCAGTATCGTCCATGCGATCACGAAGAGCCCTGTTCGCGGAATCCGCGAACAGGGCTCTTCGCTGTGAGGATCGCGTCGACGCCTTCCATGACAAGGACTATCTGGTCGGCGAGTGCCTCGGGGTCCGCTGTGGACAGTTGAGCGGTCAGCTCGCCGATCTTCTCCCGCACCGGCCCGGCCCCTTCCGGCCGGTGCGGGACGTAGTCCGCCCGCCAGACTCGGCCGTGCTTTGATGGATTCGTGTACGCCGAACGTCCCGCGCCCGCGGGCTTGGCCTGCCTGTGGACGCGCACGGTCTCCACTCCGACTGTGCAGCGGGTGGTGCCGGACGGCTGCACAGACCTGATGTGGAAGCCTGCGACCGGTTCGGTGTTCGTTGCCGGGCCCGATACCCAGGCCCAGCTCGCGACTGTCTCGCTGGGGACCTTGTACGGCGTTCGGTTGCCGCCAGGGGCGTTCCCGTCAGTGTTCGGGGTGCCGGCGCATGCGGTGCGCGACCTGCGGGTGCCGTTGTCGGAGCTGGTGCCTTCCGCGCGCCTGACCATGTTCACGGACATGGTGGCGTTCTGCGCCTCGCGGGTGGTCGTCGATCCCGCGTTGGCCGGGACGGTGTCGTTGCTGCGTTCTCGTGACGTCGGTTCGGTCGCCTGGGAGATCGGGCTGAGCGAACGGCAATTGCGACGGCGGTGCCTCGACGCGTTCGGCTATCCGCCCAAGGTGCTGCAGCGGGTACTGCGGTTCGACGCCGCGATGCGCCTGGCGTGGGACGGCGTGCCGTTCGCCGGGGTGGCTGCCGAGGCCGGCTACGCGGACCAGGCGCACCTGGCCCGCGAGGTACGTGCGTTGGCGGGTGTGTCGTTGAGTCAGCTGATCCGGCCGTAGCCGCGCAGCGTCAGCAATGCCTCGATCGTGACGACCGGCCGCCATTCGAATTCGGTCACCGGCGTGAACGCGGGCCAGCCGAAGTTCCAGCCGCCGTCTTCCTGCTGCCCGTTCTCTAGTTCGTCAAGGCTTTTGCCGAATTCGCCGTCCGTGAACCAGGCTCGCGCCACGCTCGCCGGTTTCGGCGCATAGTCGTACATCGCCATGCCCTCACCCGCGGAATAGCCCTCGGTGCTCGGCTTGAGGTGCTTGAGCTTCGCGGCCGCGAGCTCAGCCCGCTTCCGGTCCGTTGCCTCGTCCAGGAACATGACCGCGGCCCGGAGCTCGTACGGATGGGTTTCTTTCAGGTCGTCGATCTGCGACCAGCAGTAGTCGTCCGCCCTGGCGAGCCACGGATGGGTGATGTTCAGCGCATGGAGCGCCGCCGCGATCTGCGCCGTGAGCAGGAGCCCGCCCTGGTCGTCAGCCGCCACCCACGGCGCTTTCGGGTGGTCCTTCGACGTCGACATGCCGAACGGAACCGTGCCGTCCGGGCAGGTCTTGTCCAGCCAGTTCAGGACGCTCTCGGCGTGCTCCGGCGCGTTGACCTCGCCGAACATCTGCAGCGCGCGCAGTGCGTGCAGCGGCTGGCTGGTCGGGCCGCGGTGATCGGGCTCCAGCGCGTAGCCGTAGCCACCGTCGTCGTTGCGATACGCCAGCACCGCCTGGACCACCGCGTCGGCCGAACCACCGTCGAAGGCATGCTCGAACCAGCGTTGTTCCAGCGTACGGGCGTTATGCCAGATGAAGTTCCTCGCACGTTCGATCATGTCTCGAACCTATGCCGCTCCTGGCCGCGGGTCTTGAACGAAACGGCCATCACCCAGATGTGACCTGGTCAGCTCAGTTGATCCCCCTCCAAGGGAACCAGCCCTATGCAAAAATCCTCTTACAGGGGTGTCTGGAAGTTCTGAGGGGAGCTGGGCCCGATGATGTGGTTCGACGCTGTGACGCCGTGGGCGGTGGACAACGCCGTGGGCTCCATGCCGACGGCCGGGCCCCCCGGTACGACGCGGTTCAGCATCGACCCCGACCAGGCCCAGAAGATGATCACTGGCCTCGAGACGGCAGTCGAGCAGCTCAAGGATCTCCGCTTTGAGGCCGAAACCTTGGCCAAGATGGGCGCTCCGGGCCCGGACCCGTACAGCGGTTACGCGACGCTGGCCATGCGCAAGGCCGCGGGTACCGAGGAGGGCGGCTACGGCTGGGCGAACCAGAAGGCCATCGACGCCCTTGAGAAGACGATCGCAAGCATCAAGACGAACCTCGCGACCTACCGACAGACGGATGACGCGGCCAAGAACGCGATGGGAAGGTAAGACCGCCTTGAAGCGCACCACTTTGTTGGCGACCTTGTTCACCGCGGCGGCTTTGGCCGGTTGCACGACCATCGGCGGCACTCCCACGACCGGTAACACTCCGCCTACCACGGAGACGAGCGACACCGGCTCAACAGGTTCGCCGTCGGCCGACCTGGGGATCGACAAGTACAAGGACAAGCCCTGCGACGTTCTGACGGCTGCACAGGTCGCTCAGCTCGGCAACGTCAAGGAACCGACGACGAGGCAGGGCGCCGCCGGCCCGATCTGCAAGTGGAGCGGCAAGGAACTCCTCGACGACTCGGCCTACGACATCGCGATTGGCACAGCGCTGGCCTATGACACGGCGCTGGCGAACAGTCGCCAGCACCCGGTCTTCAGCGAGAAGACCGTCCAGGGCGTGCGCACCTTCACCTCAAGCACCACGGACGACACCCGCACCTGCACGGCCAATGTGGACGCAGGCAAGAGCGGAACCTTGCTGGTGAATGTCAACGTGGCAAGGAACAAGGTACCGGCCCAGAAGCCGTGCGCTGAGGCCGACAGGGTTGCGGCCATGACCATTGAGAATCTCAGGGGGTAGATCATGGCTGGGAACGAACCTGACATCTCAGGCTTCGCGATCCTGCCTCTTGCGGGCGGCGACACCGTTTACAAGTGGTTCGAAGCGGGCGTGGGGCCGAACGGGAGCACCGGCCCCGCCAGTGCGGGCTGGCGCGGTCTCGCCACCAACCACAACCAGATCGCCGAGATCATCAACAAGGCGGTGCGCGACTCCGGCGCGTCCTGGGAAGGCGCGGCCGCTGACGCTGCTCGCAGCGGCACGTCGCCGCTCGCCACCTGGGCGGACGTGACCGGCCAGTCCGCGACCGACGCGGGCAAGACGGCGGACACGATCGGCCAGGCGTACTCCGACGCCGGCAACAGGATGCAGCAGCCGCCGCACGTCCCGGAGAAGCCGTTCTACAACAGCTGGGTGCCGTGGGACACGGACTACGACAACGCGGTCGAGAAGAACCAGCAGGTCAGCGAGCGGAACATCCAGGCGTTCAACGTGTACGCGGACACCGTCACCGCGAGCACCGACACCATGCCGACCTTCAGCTCGCCGGACCCCAACGACGCGAGCATGGAAGAAGAGGGCGGCACCAAGCCGCCGAAGAAGGTCGACGAGAGGTGGACGCCTCCGCCGGAGGTCGGCCCACCGCCCGGCGGCACCCCGCCGCCCGCCACCAGCAAGCCTCCCGGCACCGGCGACGACACCAACCTGTCCGGCTGGAAGCCGCCGGGCACCGGTGACGACAACACCAACCCGTCGAAGGTGGATCCGGGACGCTACCCGCCGCCGCCTCCCAACGACGACTGGCGCAACCGGCCGCCGCCCGGTGGCATCGACCCCAATCTGCCGCCCGGCGGCAGGTTGGACCCGAACCGGCCCGGCGGGCCCAACGACCCGCGTAACCGGCCCGGTGGTCCTGGCGTTCCCGGTGGTGGACGCAGCGGCGGTGGCGGTGGTGGCGGCGCCGGTGGCATGAAGCCTCCTGGCGGCGGTGGCCTCGGTGGTGCCGCGGCGGCCGGCCTCGGCAAGGGGCCCGGCGGCATGGGTGGCGCCGGTAGTGGCTTCGGTGGGGCCGCAGGCGTTGCCGGTGACGGCCGTGGTGGTGCCGGCGGTGGCTTCGGGCCGGCTGGTGGTGGTGCGGCCGGTGGTCGTGGCGCCGCTGGTGCGGCAGGCATGGGCGGCATGGGCGCCGGCGGTGCCAAGGGTCAGGGCGACGAGGACTCGGAGCACAAGTCGGCGTCCTACCTGCAGGAGACCGAGGACATCTTCGGCGACGGAACGATGGTCGCTCCGCCGGTCATCGGCGGATAAGGGGGAATTGTGCTGCGAAGCAGGGTCACCATCCCTGTCGTCGCGCTCTACCAGGCGTGGCAGACCGCAGGTCTGCCCACGATGCACCGAGCGTTGCTGACCCAGGTCGACTTCGACGCGGGCCTGCTCGAAGAGGGCGACATGAGCGGGCTCGAGCGGTTGCAACGCACCGCGTGGGCCCAGCTCGAACAAACCGGGCTGGCGCGCGGCAACGAGCTCCACCCGGACCTCGTCAACGCGCTGCGGCTGGTGGCGAACGCGGGCGTCGAGTACTGGGCGTACTTCACGCTGAAGGACTCCCCTCAGCAGTCCGTCCTGGTCGTGTCGAACGGTCAGGACGCGCTGCGGATCGTGCTCACGCCGGACCAGCATTTCGTGCTGGAGCCGGTGCGCGCCGAGGAGGCGCCGCAGTCGCTGGTGGCCGCGCTGCCGCCGACGCCCGCGGGCAAGGGCAGCCCGATCACGCTGCCCGAGGACGCGCTGCAGCAGAAGCAGCAGACTTACGAGGACACCGGCTCGTTCATGCAGCAGAGCAGGCCGAACAGCACGCCGAACGACCAGCTGGTCACGCAGCTCAAGACGATCATGTCGGAGCCGCGTACCGGTGGCGGGCAGCTCTACTCTGCCAAGCGCGACCATCTGGGGCGCAAGCAGCGTTGCGCCGCACCGCTCACGTTCATCGACACGACGAGCGGGCGGTACATCGCGGCGAAGAGCGAGGGCTGGCTGCGCGTGCAGCCGGCGGACTTCGGCACGCTCGCGCGCATGACCGCGACGTTGTCGTAAGGACGGAACCACAGGGGCCGGGTCGCGAAAGCGGCCCGGCCCTTGTGCCTTGGCGCTAGGAAACTCAGGAGAAACGCAGCGCGTCCGGGCTCAGCTCGGCGGGGCTTCGGTGACCCGAGAGCCCGAGCGTCAGGTCGAAGTCCGCGAGCAGGCCGCGCAACACGTGCCGCACACCGACCTGGCCACCGTGCGCCAGCCCGTAGGCAAAAGGCCGTCCCACCATGACGGCCTTGGCACCCAACGCCAGCGCCTTCACGATGTCGGCGCCGGTACGGATCCCGGAGTCGAACAGCACGTCGATCTGCTCCCCCACGGCCTCGACGACGGCGGGCAGCGCGTCCAGAGAACCCACCGCGCCGTCCACCTGGCGGCCGCCGTGGTTGGACACCACGACACCGTCCATACCGGACTCCACGGCCTTTCGGGCGTCGTCGGGATGCTGGATTCCTTTCAGGACGATCGGTCCGTCCCAGTGCGAACGCAGGAACGCCAGCTGGTCCCACGACTTGTCGGTACCGGTGAAGAGCTGCACCCACCGCAGGATCGCCATCGGCAGATCATCCTCGGGCGCCGCGGCCAGACCGGCACGGAAAACCGGGTCGCTGAACGGGATCGCGGTGCCGACGCCGCGCAGGAACGGCAGGTAGGCCTGGTCGAGGTCGTGCGGGCGCCACGCCAGGGTCCACGTGTCCAGCGTGACCACCAAAGCGGTGTAGCCGGCCTTGCGCGCGCGGTCCAGGAGCGAAGCACACACGTCGGGGTCGTTCGGCCAGTAGAGCTGGAACCAGCGCGGGCCGTCGCCGGACGCCTCCGCGACCTCCTCGATGGTGTGTGAGGAGGCGGTGGAGAGCACCATCGGGATGCCTAGCTCGGCGGCGGCGCGGGCGGTCGCCAGTTCGCCGTCCGGGTGCAGGATCGACTGCACGCCAACGGGTGCGAGTATCACCGGCGCGGGCAGGTCGGTTCCCAGCACCGACACGCCGAGGTGCCGGGTGGTCGCGTCGGTCAGCATGCGCGGCACGATCTGCGCGCGCTCGAACGCGGCACGGTTCGCCCGCACGGTGGCGCCGGAGCCCGCGCCGCCCGCCACGTACCAGAACGGGCCCGGTCCGAGCCTCGACCGCGCGGAGGACTCCAGCGCGTCGGGATCGGTGGTGAACGGCGGCACGGTGCCGCCGAGCCCTTGAAGGTAGATCTCGTTCTGGTACGCGGCGAATGAGGTCATGCCCCTACTCTGCTACGAAGCGAGCTGTACGAGGAAGAACTCGTTGCCGAACGGGTCGCTGAACCAGGTGGCGCGGTCGCCCCACGGCATGGTTTCCGGCGCGCCCTTGACCTGCACGCCCTTCGCGGCAAAGGCAGCACAGTCGGCGTCGATGTCGTCGGTGATCAGCGAGATGCCGCAGCCCATCGCGAACGACACGTTCGGCGTCTCCGACAGGGACAGGGCGAACGCGGTCTGGGAGCCGCGCGGGGCAACGGTCAGCCAGCGCATGCCGGCCTCGTCGCTGTCCTGTCGCTTCTCCCAGCCCATCGTGTCCACGTAGAAGCGCAGGGCTTTGTCGTGGTCACGCACGTTGATGGTGGCGGAGTGCACATGAGTGATCATGCGCAGACGCTAGGCGCGCACCCCCACCGGACGCTTCTTGGAAACTGCTTGTCGCGGCCAGCGCGACTCCAGCCAGATCGCCACGGGGGCGGCGGTGACCACTGTGGACAGGGTGCCCGCGACCAGGCCGATCAGCAGCGCCGTGGCGAAGTTCGCCAACGAGCCGTCACCGAGCACGAGCAAGGCGGCCAGCACGAACAGCACGCCGATGCCGGTGTTCACGGTGCGGGGCACGGTCTGCACCACCGCGTCCGAGACCACGTCCGGATAGGCGGCCTTCAGGCGTGAGCCGCGCAAACTCCGCAAACGGTCGAACACGACGACGGAGTCGTTGACCGAGTAGCCGATCACGGTCAGCAGCGCCGCGAGGAACACGCCGTCCGCCGTCTTGCCCATCCACGCGAACACGCCGACGAGCACCAGCACGTCGCTGAGCAGCGCGGCGACGGTCGCGACGCCGAGCCGCCAGTCGAACCGCACGGCCAGGTAGCCGAGCTGGGCCGCGACCGCGATGGCGAGGCCGATCACCGCGTTGCGGCGCAGTTCCGACGACAGCGACGGGCCGATCAGCTCGTTGCTCGACTGCCGGGCGCCGCCGTCCACGGCCGAGTTCACGACCTGGCCGATGCGGGAGGACTGCGACTCGTCGATCGGGCCGGTCCGCAGCGAGACGTCGTTGCCGGACGACGACACGACGACGTCCGAGAAACCCGCGTCGGACAAGGCCGAGCGCACCCGGCCCGAGTCGACCGGAGCGCCCGCGGTGAAGTCGAGCATCCGGCCGCCGGTGAACTCGACGCCCAGGTTCAGCCCGCGAACGAACAGCCCGGCGAACGCCACCAGCACCAGCGCGCCCGCGGTGAGCAGCCACCGGGAAGGACGCCGATAGAGCACGACGGACAGCCTCTGCCGCACCCAGCCGAGCGTGTGCAGACCGCTCAACCGCGGTCGTCGCATCACGAACCCGGTGCTCATCGCCCACTGCACCAGCACGCGGGACAGCACCAGAGCGCTGAACATCGACGCCAGCACACCGATCGTCAGCGTGACGCCGAAGCCGCGCACCGGACCGGTGGCGAGCCAGAAGAGCAGCCCGGCGGCCAGCAGTGTGGTGACGTTCGAGTCGGCGATCGCGCTCAACGCACCACGGAAGCCGGTCTCCGCGGCGCGGGGCAGGTTCTTCTTCCGCGCGTACTCCTCCCGCGCTCGCTCGAATATGAGCACGTTCGCGTCGACCGCCATGCCGATCGCCAGCACGAAACCGGCCAGGCCCGGCAACGTCAGCGTCGCCCCGACCGCCAGCAGTCCGGCGTAGGCCACGCCCGCGTAGCCGACCAGCGCGAGGACGGCGAGGAACCCGGCGAGCCGGTACGCGAAGATAAGGAACAACGAGGTCAGCGCGATGCCGATGATCGCGGCCTGGGCGCTCGCCTCGATGGCCTCCGCGCCGAGCGTGGCGCCGACGGTGCGCTGCTCGATCACCTCGACGGGAACGGGCAGCGCGCCGGAACGGATGACCAGCGCCAGTTCCTTGGCCTCCGGCTGCGAGAACTTGCCGGTGATGGTCGTCGCGCCGCCTGCCTGACCGCCGCCGCAGGACGTGTCGAGGCTGACCTCGGGGGACGACACGACCTCGCCGTCCAGCTTGAACGCGATCTGGCGGCCGGGGTTGCCCGACGGCACGCAGGCCGCCTCGCCGGTGACCTTCTGCCACGTCTTGGGCGCGTCGCCCTGGAACTCGATGTTGACCACGAAGCCCGCGCCCTGCGGGTTGCGCACGGCGTTGGCGTCCGAGATGCCCTCTCCGGTCATGACCTTCTGGCCGTCCCGCTCCACGGTGAGCTGCGCGGTGCGGCCGAGCACCTTCACCGCCTCGGCCGGGTCCTGCACGCCGGGCAGTTCGACGACGATGCGGTTCTCGCCGGAGCGGGCGATCACGGGTTCCGCGACGCCGAGCGAGTCGACCCGGCGGCGCAGCACCTCCAGTGATCGGTCGGCGGCGTCGGAGTCGCCCTTGGCCTCCAGGACGATCTGGGTACCGCCTCGCAGGTCGAGCCCGAGGCGTGGATCGGTGGTGAGCAGCAGAAATGCGGATGCGACGAGGACACCGAGCGACAGCAGAGCTCGCACGAGCAGCCCTCGTCGCGCGTTGTCGCGCGACATGGGTGAGTAGACCTTCCGGAAGTGGTTGCTGAGAAACGGGTTTCAGCGACCGGAAGGCGGCGAGCGGTCCCGCTGCGGGGTCCAGCGAACGTTGTCGGGCGTGCGGTGCACGCGACGCGCGAAGGAGACGATGAAACGCACCGGCAGCGCGGGCTTCGCGACCGGCGGCAGGTCGGCGGGCAGCTGGGACAGCGGGACCTGGGCGGCCTGGTGGTTGTGCGGCTTGGGCGCGGCACCGGGCAGGTTGGCGACGTCCTGCGCGTGCCGAACGACCGACTCGTGCGGTGCGGAAGGCGCGGCCGGCGCTCCGACCACGAACAGCTGTCCGAGGAACAGCGCGACCGAGCGCGAGCGCGAACGCGTTGCGTCGCATCACCGCTTCCTGCCTCCCCCGACGTACACGAGTGCGCCGCCCACCACAGCGCACAACCAGGAAAGCACAAGTGGCTGCATCGTGGTGGCGCCCAGGACCAACGCCACCGTCCAGCCCGCCAGGATCAGCGCGGACGCCCCGAGCAGCGACACCGTCACCGCGAGCTTGCGCAACGCGAACAACGCCTTGAACGGCCGCAGCCTCAGCGCGACAACACCGCAGCTCAACACCAGTGCGCCGGTCAGGAACGACAGGAACGGCGTCGGCCGCGGCATGCCCGCGAGCAACGCCAGCAGCCCACCGCCGACCAGCAGTAAGGACATCGTCCGCAACGCCCGCCACACCTGTCCCTTGTGCAACTGCGCAGGCGGCTTCGCGGACCGGCGCCGCTGCACGGTGGCGAGGTTGGCCTTGGAGTCGGCGTCGGACGGGTCGAGCTTGATCGCCGTG
Organism: uncultured Actinomycetota bacterium; assembly: GCA_963766275.1. GTDB lineage: Bacteria > Actinomycetota > Actinomycetes > Mycobacteriales > Pseudonocardiaceae > Lentzea. Next base: position 33,091 of record CAVYAD010000027.1, on the reverse strand, counting down.
CGGTAGGCGTGCTCGGCGGTGCCCCAGTCCCGCATCCGCATCGCAGCGTCCCCGAGCACCTGGAACGCCCGCGCCTCCGTCGGCGCGAGCTGCGCGGCGTGCAATGCCGAGTCGAAGCCCTCGACACCACCGTCCGGCGCGTCCTCGAGCACCTCGGCCAGCACCACGTACCCGCGCCAGTCCCCCGGTTTGCGCCGCACCGACTCCCGCGCCGAGACCACGGCCTCGTCACTACGGCCCAGGTCGTTCAACGCCAGCGCCGCGAGCCGCCGTGGCCACGCGGGCTCCCCGTCGAGCACCATCGCGCGCTTGGCCGAGTCGAGTGCCTGGTCCGCCTCACCGGCGTCCAGATGTGCCGCGGCGAGCCGGCACCACGCCTCGGCGTGCCGAGGGTTCGCCGCCACCAGGGGACGCAGCAGGTCGATCGCCTGCTTCGGTTTCCCCGATGCGGTGAGCTCGGCGGCACGCAGGAGCACCGCGGTCATCGGCTCGGACACGCCGCACAGTGTGACAGCGCACTTCAGCATCCCGAACGGGTGACCCGCGAAAACAGGGCACGCGGGGGCCTGGCGCGCCGCTTCACTGCGCGCGAGGCCCCCGCGTGTCAAGCGGCCGACCAGATGGAGTGATCAGCCGCAGCTCGTGGCGGCGGGCGGGACCTGGCAGAGCCTGGCCGCGTAGCCGCCGTTGCGTGCGACGGGCACCGTCAACGAGTCTCCCGCCGAAACCCGTTTGGTGTCGAACGCGATCTTGCCCGTCGGCGAGTCGTGGTACAGCTCAACCAACCACGAACCGGCGCCGAGGAATCCCGTACCGACCGAAAGGTCACGTGGATCACCTGCCGTGCCGGCGCCGATGAACCACGTAGAGCCCGAGCGACGGGCCAGCACCGCGAGCTTGCCGGGGTCACCCGCCACCAACCGGGTCTCGTCCCACGCGGCCGGCACGGTTCGCAGGAACTGCTCCGCCACCGGATAGGCCGCATAGGAAGAGATCTTGTCGGCGAAGTGCTGCACACCGGACTCGTAGAGCACGCCCAGCGCCAGCTCGGCCGCGTCGGAGTTCGGGCGGACACCTGTGAACGTCACCGGCGTGAAGTCCATCGGACCGGTCAGGTTCCTGGTGAACGGCAGCGTCAGGTAGTGCTCGATCGGGAACGGCTCCCGGCCGGGACGCGGCTTCGTGCCCTCCGCACCCTTCACGGCCTCGACGGACATGACGTGCGGCCACGTACGTTCGACCCCGCGCGGGATCGGCGCGCCGTGGAAGTTCAGCATCAGCCGGTACTTGGCCGCCGCCGCGTACACGGCGTCGTACCAGCGCATGCGGTCCTGCCCGTCGGACTCCACGAAGTCGATCTTCAGGCCCACCGCGCCCCACGCGCGGTACTGGGCGAAGAGCCGCTCGCGTTCGCTGTCGGTGTCGATGGTCTGCCAGCGCACCCACAGCCACGTCTCGACGCCGCGCGCCTTCGAGTGCGAGATCAGCTCGGGGATCCAGTCGGCGCTCCAACCGGAGTCGACGAGGTTGTACTCGTAGCCCTGACGAGACGCGTAGTCCGCGTACTGCTTCTGCAGCGCCAGGTTCCCGGTGCCGTCACCCCACCACGACCACACCGCGGTGCCGGGCTTGATCCACGAGGTGTCCGCGATCTTCGACGACGGCGCCAGCGACGTGATCAACGAGCTCTCGACGACGTCCGCCAATGAACCGACGCCGAGCACGCGCCACGGCGTCGCGAGCGGTCCGGCGGACGTCTCGGCCGGATCGGGCAGCACCAGCCGATAACGGGAGCCGTCATAGACGACCCGCGAACCGCCGTAGCGGCTGTCGACGTCGGACTCGGCCAGCAGCAGCCACGACTCGCCGACGCGGAACAGCGACGGATAGCCGTACTCGACACCCTTCTCCGGCGTGCGGACGTGCGCGGTCTCGTAGTCGGCGCGCCCGTTGTCGTACGGCAGCAGGAACTTGTCGGCGGACGCGGGCACGGCGAACTCCGACGCCTCGCCGAGCACGGTCGCCCACTTGTCCGAGGGCAGCACGTACTTGTACGCCACGCCGTCCGCGGACGTGCGCACCACGACGTCCAGGCGTGCGGCCATGCGTTGCAGGTGGAACGTCGTCTCGGTGCCGACATAGGTGTGCTGGCGTTTCTTGCCCGAGACGGTCGAGTACGAGTCCTGGACGAGCCGCGACGACGAGCCTACGAACCTCAGCCCGGACGTCAGGTCGGCGTCGGCCGTGCGGATGCCGAGCGCCGACGGTTCCAGCACGGTGACACCACCGCGCCGGACGCTCAGGCTCAACCTGCCCTTCTCCAGGGTCACAAGTGCTTCCGGCGCAACGGATTGCGCACCGACGGGCGCGGAGACGCGCCACTGACCGGAATCTGCGATGGCGGGAGTCGTGCCGATCAGAGCGCCGGCGGCGGTCGCGCACACCGCCGCCAGCAACACCGATCTGTTGCGAGACCCCATGCGTGTCACTCCCTACAGCGTGGCGGCGGTAGGTGGACAGGACACGCACAAGTGAACAGGGTTGAACGAGATCAGACAAGAGCACCGGGAAAGCGCTTACCAAAGTCAGCGGAGCAGCCCGGCTTCGCTCAGGTGAGCGAAGATGATCCGATCGACCGGCGAGATCCGGTCCGCGTCGGCGGCGGTGAGCCACGCGAGTTCCTCGATCTCGCTCGGCGGCCGCCAGCTCCCCGGCGAACGACGCGGTGTAGCAGGTCATCCGCACGGTCACCCCCGACGTGTGGCCGTGCGCCTGCGCTTCGAACGTCCCCGACGTGCTCCGCCGACGTCTCGTCGATCTCGACCGACAGCTCCTCGCGAATCTCACGCACGAGCGTCTCGACGTCGGACTCGCCCGGCTCTCGCTTACCGCCGGGCAGGTAGTACGTGCCCTTGCCCTTCGAACGGGTGCCGAGCACCCTGCCGTCTCTCCAGGTGGATCCACGCGATCTTGTCGATCATGCCGCCAGGTTAGGCGGACGCGAGATCCTTCACCACGCGGTGCGCGTCGGCCAGCGACTCCACCGCCAGCTCGCTGAACTGGTGCAGACGTCGGCGAACGCGCCGGAGATCTCGCGGGTCACGGACCCTTCGTGACGAATACTCGAGTCGATGTGCAGCAGCTTGGTCATGACACGAACATACGAGCCAAGAACTTCCGAGTCACGATGTTCTGAGCCGAGAAGATCTCTCTCAGGATGTACGATGGACCACATGGAGGAGGAGCAGCCAATAGCCGCATGCGTCGAGAAGTGGGACTTCAACTGGCTGCTGCACCGCGCCACCCAGCGGGTCGGTTCGGCCTTCGCCGACGAGATCGCGAAGCACGGCATCTCCCTCCGCGGCCAGCTGATCCTGCAGGCGCTCGCGAACGAGGAGACCCAGCGCACCCAGCTCGCGCTCGGCGCCATGCTCGGCCTCGACAAGACCACGCTGACCAGCGAGCTCGACAAGCTGGAGCGCGTCGGTCTGATCATGCGCATCCCCGACCCGAACGACCGCCGGGTGCGCACGCCGATGATCACCGACAAGGGCCGGGAGCTGCAGAAGCAGGCGGGTGACGCGCTCGCCGAGGTCGAACGCGCCTACCGCGCCCGCTTCACCGCCGAAGAGATGGCATGTCATCCGCAAGAGCACTGATCAGCCTCGCCGACGGCGACGGCACCCGTACACGGCTCCTGCCTCTAGGAGAGCGACCCCAGGTCCGCGTCACGCAGTTGCGCCGGAGTCACCGTCGCCTGCGCGTCCACCAGCGCCTTCAGTGCCGTGCCGTCGTCCCACACGTTGACGTTCATGCCGCCCGCAGCCGGCCGTCGCGCAGCCAGAACGCGATGAACTGCCGTGAGTCCAGGTCGCCGCGGACACCAGTTCGTCGTCCGGGTCGGCCAGGCCGCGGTACTCCATGCCCAGGTCGTACTGGTCGGTGAAGAAGTACGGCGCCGTCAGGTACGGCTCGTCCAACCCGATCAACGAACCGGCGACGTGCGTGCCCTGGTCCTTCGCGTTCGCCCAGTGCTCGACCCGGACGCGGCCGCCGTAGCGCGGGTGGTCGTGCGCCGCGATGTCCCCGGCCGCGAACACATCGGGCGCGGACGTGCGCAACGCGGCGTCCACGGCCACGCCGCCGTCGCCAGGTCCAGCCCGGCGGCCTCGGCGAGCTCCAGCCGTGGCGTCGCGCCGACGGCCAGCACGATCACGTCCGCCAGCACCTCGTCGCCGCCCTCCAGCACCACCCCGGACGGTGAGAAGCGGGCAACCCCGACGCCCAGCCGGAACTCGACGCCGTGCTGTTCGTGCAACCGCCGGAACATCGCGCCCATCTCGGTGCCCAGCACGCGGACCAGCGGTTCCGCCAGCGGATCGACGACGGTGACACGGCAGCCGTGCGAGCGGGCCGCGGCCGCGACCTCGCAGCCGATCCAGCCGGCGCCGACGATCACGACGTGCCTGTCCTCGCGCAACGCCGAGCGCAGAGCGAGCGAGTCGTCCAGGGTGCGCAGCACATGTCCTTGCGCGCCAGGGAGAACGCGGGGCCGCGAACCGGTCGCGAGAAGCAGCCGATCGTAGGAACGGACTGCGCCGTTCGAGTCAACGATCGAGTGATCACCCGGACGGAGTTCCAGCACCGAGACGCCGGGCTGGAGGTCGATCTCGTTGTCGGTGTAGAAGCCCGGCTCGTGCACCCACGCGGGCTCGGTGGCCTTTCCGAGCAGCACATCCTTGGACAGCGCGGGAAGTTCGTACGGGCGATGCAGCTCGGTGCCGAACATGACGATCTGGCCGCCGTACCCGCGATCTCGCGAGCGCGCCCGCCGCGGAGGCACCGGCGAGGCCCGACCCTACGATCACGATGCGTTGCGGTTCCGCCATTTTCACCCCTCCAGGTGACCAATTATCAGCCCACATGCGACGCTATCCGCACCTCGGCACGGTCGCTCGACGGAGAACGTGAAACCTCCGTCATGACACCCGGCCGCACGCGTCTCACCGACGCGAGCGCCCGGAGCCGCCGGGCCGCCGTACCGAGTGAGCCGGAGGAAGAAACCCGTGGGAGCCAAAGAGGAGTGGCAGGTAACCTGCCGCGACATCGCTTCGCGCCGACGGGACATGACGGTGTTCGTCAGCCAGGGGCACATCGTGATCACCGTGCCGCCGGGTGAGGCCGCCGTGCTGACACCGCTGGAAGTCGGGCGTTTGCGGGCCGCGCTACGGGAAGCCGTCGTGACCGCGTCCACCACCGAGGTGTGATCGGGGTCACAGCCTTACCTACTCGCAAGTAGGTTAATGGCAGAGTGGCCCTCATGTTGACCCGCGTGCTGCTGACCCTGGTCAAAGCCGGAATCATCCGGCCGTTGGGCCCGCGAGGGCTCGCCGGCACCGTGCGCGGATATCTCCAATGGGACATCACGCTCGCGTGGGGCTATCAGACCGGCGCGGGACGGCACCCTCAGCGTGCCGCGATCATCGACGACGACGGCGTGCTCACGTATGCCGAAGTACATGAGCGCACCAGCCGTCTGGCGCATGCGTTCCGCTCGAAGGAACGCGTCGGGCTCCTGTGCCGCAACCACCGCGGCATGATCGAGACGCTGACCGCGTGCGTGAAGATCGGCGCCGACACGGTCCTGCTCAACACGAGCCTGCGCCAAGGGGCAGCTCGCCCAGGTGGCACAGGACCAGAAGATCGACCGGATCGTCGCCGACCGCGAGTTCGCCGACGTGCTGCCCGACCTCCCCGTGATCTTCAGCGACGAGCTCGAACGGCTGATCGCCGAGGGACCCACGACACCTCCGCCCCGCAGGCCTCCGCGCGGCAGGCTGATCATCCTCACCTCCGGCACCACCGGCACCCCGAAGGGCGCGCGCCGCCCGGAGCCCGCGAGCCTCGCCCCCGCCGCCGCGCTGCTGTCCCGGATCCCGCTGCGGCACGGCGACGTCATCTCGATCACCTCGCCGCTCTTCCACGCCTGGGGCCTCGCCGCGTTCCAGCTCGGCCTCGTACTCGGCGCCACCCTGGTGCTGCGCCGCAGGTTCGACCCGGCGCAGACGCTGCTGGACGCCGAGAAGTGCACCGCGATGTTCGTGGTTCCGGTGATGCTGCAACGCATGCTGGCGACCCCGCACCGGCCGAAGCTGCGGGTCATCGCCTCCAGCGGCTCGGCGCTGCCGCCGGCGGTCGCCACCCGCACCCTCGAGGAGTTCGGCCCGGTGCTCTACAACCTCTACGGCTCAACGGAAGTGAGCTGGGCCAGCATCGCGACCCCGGAGGAGATGCTCAGGTACCCCAACACGGCCGGGAAAGCGCCACTGGGCACCCGGATGGCCATTGTGGACGATCAGGGCAAGCCGGTCGCACCCGGCGAAACCGGACGGATCTTCGTCGGCAACGAGATGCTCTTCGACGGATACACCAACGGCACCAGCAAGGAGTCGTTGAACGGCCTGATGTCCACCGGCGACCTGGGCTACCTGAAGAACGGCCTGCTGTTCGTCGCGGGCCGGGACGACGAGATGATCGTCTCTGGCGGTGAGAACGTGTACCCGCACGAGGTCGAGGACCTGCTCTCGACGCTGGACGGCGTCACCGAGGTCGCGGTGATCGGCGTGGCGGACGACGAGTACGGGCAACGGCTCGCGGCGTTCGTCGTCGGCGCCGAAACCCTGACGGCCGAACACATACGTGAACACGTCAAGGCGAACCTGGCGCGGTTCTCCGTGCCCCGCGATGTTTTCTTCCTCGATGAGTTGCCCCGCAACGCGACTGGCAAAGTACTGAAACGCCAGCTCCGCGAGCAGGGCTAGGCTCAGCCCCGAAAAAAGGGGGCTTGATCAATGACGGTTCCCGGCCGGACCGCTGATCCGCGGGCCAACGCCGTGCACAACCTGCGCGAGGCCCGCATCGCACTGGACGAGGGCAGGCCAGGCGAGGCGTTGGAGTACGCCGAGAAATCGGTTGCCGCGTTCTCCTGGCTCGACGACGTCGAGGGCGTCGCGGAGGGCGTGCTGGCGCAGTCCGTCGCGCTCGGCAAGCGCGGACTGTGGCCGAGCGCGCTCGACACGATCGACAAGGTCCAGGAGATCGCGGCGGCGAACCGCCACATCGGACTCCAGGCGCGGTGCAGCTTTTCCCGCGCGGTCGTGGAACTGCGGCTCGACTCGCGTGAGCGGAGCTTCAACTCGTTCGCCCGCGCGCTCGGGCTCGCGGAACTCACCGGCGACAACGAGCTGATCGGCTCGGTGCTGTTCGAGCAGGCCCGTGTGATGCGCATGCAGTACCACGAGCACTGCATGATCCGCACCGAGGAGAGCCGCTGCAGCCTCGACGGCGAACCGTGCGTGCGCAAGCTACGGCGCGCGGAGTCGTTGTGCGCGCAGGTGCGCGACCGGTGGAAGCAGGTCGGTGATCCGGTGCGGATGGCGATGGTCAACGTGCTGCTGACACACGTGCGCATCGATCTGGGCGAACTTGACCGCGCGACCCGCAGCTGGCAGCGCGCTGACCAGTTGCTTGCCGGAAGGAACCGCCCGGTGGCCAGGGCCGAGGTGCTGATGGCACGGGCGCGGCTCAGCGGGGCCCGCAAGCGGTACCAGGACCAGATCACCCAGCTCACCCAGGCCGCCGAGCTGGCGATGAGCTGCCTCGCCCGTGAGGTCGCGGTGCACGCGCACCAGGCGTTGAGCGAGGCCTACGAACGATCCGGCGACCTCCAACGAGCGCTGCGGCACGCGCGGCTGCAGCTCGACCAGTACCGGCTGTGGGAGCTGCAGGAGGGTCGCGACCTGCTGCGCATGCGCGAGCACGACCTGTCGTCGCGGCTCGTGGAACAGTTGGCGCACAGGCGTTTCGAGCCCAAGCGCGAGGACACGGTCGTCCGCGTGCCGCACACCGGCGAGCTGCGGGAGACCGGCACCGCCGAGCACACGAACACCCGGATCGCCCGCGCGCTCAGGGCCGGGCTCACCAAACGCGGCATCGAGGTGCTGCGCCTGGTGGCCGCGGGAGCGAGCACGGCGATGATCGCCGAGTCGCTCGGGCTGTCCCCTAAAACCGTGCAGAACCACCTCCAGCGGATCTACACGACACTTGACGTCAACGGTCGTTCGGGCGCCGTCGTGTGGTGGATGAGCCTCACCGACGCCTAGTCATGCATTGTCAACTAATTGACAATTGGTCCAACCAGTCAGGGGTCCATTCGCCCGTTCGGTCGCTTGCCGCTGACGGGGTACTCGGCGGATCCGGGTGATTTGCCCATGCCCACCAGGCGGAATTAGGTGATGTGACGGGTAACTGGTCTGTGTCATGCTCCGTTAACAAGGTGCCCAGTTAACGAGCGAAGGATGGTCATGCCGGGGCAACGACGCCCGTCGTCAGTGCTTGCGCAGCGCGATGCGAGCCACGTCGCGCCACAGGAGCGGATCAACGCCCTCGGGGTTGATGTGTTCCAGCAGCGCGGCCAGTGCGGTGCGCGCGTCGGCACTTCCGTCCGGGTCCACCTCGTCGGCCGCACGCACGAGCAGAAGATGGCATCGCAGCTGCTGTTCGGAGTCGAGCTGCCTGGTCGCGAGCGCCTCTTCGGCGAGCTCCCGCGCCCGGTCGACCTCGCCGTCGCGCAACGCCAGTTCGGCCCGCAGCGCACGGGCGTGTGCGAGCAGACCGGCGGGTTTGCGCATGGCGGCGACCGTCGTCTCCACCTTGTCCAGCAACGCCACCACGTCGTCGAGGTTCGCTCCGGGCGTGCGCAGCACGATGGACGCGCCCGCGAGCCGGACGCGGCAGCGGTACTCGGGATCTCCGTCGAAGTCGTCGAGCATGCCGACGGCCTCACGGATGCAGTGCGCGGCCTCCATCCGGTCGCCGAGCCGGTCGGCGACCTTGGCGCGTGCCCACCACGTGGAGATCGCGAGCCGGTCGCGGCCCAGTTCCGGCAGACGTACGGAGAGTTGCTCGACGACCTGTTCGGCGTCGGCCAGCCGCCCGGCCGCGGTGAGCTCGGCGCACAACGCGATCAGCCCGCGGGTGTTGACGCGACGCACCCGTTCGCCGTCACCGCTCGCCAGCTCGACGGCTTCGCTCGCCGCTCGCACGGATTCGGCCGTCCGGCCGAGGCGCCGCAACGAGGATGCGCGCAGGATCTCCACCAACGCGTCCACCGCCGGACCGGGAGACCACGACTTGCGCAGCTTCGCCGCCGCCAACAGCAGACCCTCGTGGTCGCGCTGCCTCGCGAGCATCACCAGGCGCGTCCAGCGGACGCACCAGCCGAACATCTCCTCGTCCGACCGCTTTCCCAGCGTTTCCAGCAGGTCGACGGCCATCACCAGGTCACCGTCGTGGTAGGCGAGCAGCGCCTCACACCACGCCAGCGCCTCCTCCTGCATCGCGGTGCGGTCCTCGTCGACCATCAGCTCGGACGGGTCGACACCCAGCACCTCGGCGAGCCTGCGCACCACGGCAGGCGACGGAACACGCTCGCCCGACTCCAGTCTCGACACATAGCTCATGGACACGCCTGGGCAGGCGAGGTCCTTTTGCGACAAACCGCGTTGCAGCCGGACCGCTCGCAACCGCGCGCCGAACCTCGTCAATGACTTCCTGCCCTCATCCACGGCCGCCACCAATCGAACGGAGCCCCTTGATGCGAATGAACACTATCGCTCGAATCGTCACCGCTGTGATCCTCAGTTTGGGCGCGATCATGACTGCGGCCGGCACAGCATCCGCCGAAGGCCCTGAGGACGGCAGCTTCCTGCCGCCGTACTGCGCGGGTCACTGATCGGTTTAGCCGGGCCGAGGTGGTCCTGTCTCCCTCGCAAGCAGGACCACCTCGGCCTTCGACACACCAATTGACACACCTGGCCACACCACCAGGTACGGGTGAGGCACAGTTGAGGGGTGACTCTGCAACTGCGCACGCCTCGTCACCAGGTGAGCCCCAGGTCCATCGCGCTGTGGACCATGCAGGCCGCCGTGTTCTGGCTGGTGCTCTTCATCCCTCAGCTCATCGTGTTCATGCTGGTGAACGAGCCGCCGACGTGGGAGCTGACGCTGCTGATCGCGACGCTGGCCGTCGGGATCGTGCACACCGCGGTCGAACCGACCTGGCGCTACCGGGTCCACCGCTGGGAGACCACCCCGGACGCGGTCTACACCCTGTCGGGCTGGCTGAACCAGGAGTGGCGCGTCGCGCCGGTGTCACGCATCCAGACGATCGACTCGAAGCGCGGGCCGTTCCAGCAGATGCTCGGGCTGGCGACGGTGACGGTCACGACCGCGTCGGCCGCCGGGCCGGTGGAGATCGAGGGCCTCGACCAGGAGACCGCGCGCAGGCTCGTGGAGGAGCTCACGAACACGACCCAGGCCACGCCGGGTGATGCCACGTGAGCACTCCCGCCGGACTGCCCGCGGCGCCGGAGTTCACCGAGCCGCTGTCCGAATGGCACCGCCTGCACGTGCGGATGCTGATCGTGCGGCCGCTCAACGAGGGCATCGCGATGCTGGTGCCGATCTTCGTGCTGCTCGTCACCGGCAACGGCGAGAAGTGGCGCCTCATCGCGAGCGGCGTGACCGTCGGGGCGATCCTCGCGTTCAGCTACCTGATCTGGCGCACCACGAAGTACCGCATCGGCGACGACCAGGTCGAGCTGCACACCGGGTTGCTGACCCGCAAGCAGCTCTCGGTGCCGCGCGATCGCATCAGGACGGTCGACCTCACCTCGAAGCCGGGGCACCGCATCTTCGGGCTGTCCGCGGTGCGGATCGGCACCGGGCAGCAGGACGTGCCGGGCACCGACGGTCTCACGCTCGACGCGGTGACGTCCGAGGAGGCCGAACGGCTGCGGGTGTTGTTGCTGCAGAAGGCCGTCGCACCGAGGACCGGCTCGGCCGACGTGCCCGCCGCGGAGCCCGCGCCGTCCGAGGTGATCTCGCAGCTCGACCTGAAGTGGCTGAGGTTCGCGCCGCTGTCGCTGTCCGGGCTGGTCGCGATCGGCGCCGTGTTCGGCGTGCTGTCCAACTACGCCGACGACCTCGGCCTGGACGTGGTGCACGACGTGTGGGGCTGGCTGTTCGAGCACCCGAGCGTCACCCTGGTCGGCTCCGCCGTGCTCGCGTTGGTCGTGCTCGGGCTCATCCTGTCGGTGCCGATCTACATTCTTCAGTTCTGGAACTACCGGCTGACCCGCGAACCGGACGCGACGTTGCGCGTGCAGCGCGGCCTGCTCACCACCCGGTCGGTGTCGGTCGAGGAACAACGGCTGCGCGGCGTCGACATCCAGGAACCGCTGCTGGTCCGCGCGGGCAAGGGCGCGAAAGCCGTTGCGGTGACGACGGGTCTGGGTTCGAAGGGCGAGAGCAACCTGCTGCTGCCGCCCGCGCCGCTGTCCGTCGCGCACCAGGTGTCGCGTGACGTGTTGAAGGTCGAGGACGACCCGACGACGCGGAAGCTGCGCAGGCACCCGTTCGCCGCGCTGCGCCGCAGTCTCGTGCGTTCGGTGGTGCCGCTGGTCGTGATCGCGGTGGGACTCGCGATCTGGGCGCCGTCGTGGGCGTGGCCGATCCCGGCAGTGCTGCTGCCGTTCGCCGCGCTGGTCGGCTGGGACCGCTACCGGTCACTGGGCAACGCGCTGGACCCGCGTTATCTGGTGACACGTAACGGTTCCCTGGTCCGCAGCACGGTGGCGTTGCAGCGCACCGGCATCATCGGCTGGCGCATCCACCGGTCGTTCTTCCAGCGCCGCAGCGGTTTGGTGACGATCGGCGCCACGACCGCGGCGGGCGCGGGCGTCTACCACGTGACGGACGTCGGTGAGTCCGACGGCCTGGCACTCGCGGACGAGGCCGTGCCGGACCTGCTGCAGCCGTTCCTGATCAACGACGGCAAATGACGGTTGAGTTCCGGGTGCTCGGCACCCTGGAGGTGCTGGCACGGGGGCGGGTGATCCCGCTCCCGGCCGGCCACAGCCGGGTCGTCCTCGCCGGTTTGCTGTTGCACGCCAACGAGGTCGTGTCCGTCGAACAGCTGGTGCGCTGGCTGTGGGACGGCTCGCCGCCGAACCCGGACCGTGCCGTCAAGACGATCCACATGATCATGACCCGGCTCCGCAAGGCGCTGGGCGAGGCGAACGTCGTCGCCACCGCACCCGGTGGTTACGTGGCGCTGGTCAAGCCCGACCAGCTCGACCTGACCCGGTTCCGCGACCTGACGGCCATCGGCGCGCACGCGGAGGCACTGTCGTTGTGGCGCGGACCGGGCTCGGTGCTCACCGACGTGGCGTCCGACTCCCTGCACCGCGAAGAGATCGCCCCGCTCGCCGAGGAACGCCTGGCAGCACTGGAACTCCGCATCGACGACGACCTCGGGAACCACCGCCACCTCGACGTCGTCCCCGAGCTCCGCGTGCTGACCCGGCAGCACCCGTTGCGCGAGAAGTTCTGGGCCCAGCTGGTGCTCGCGCTCTACCGCGCGGACCAGCAGGCGGACGCGCTCGCCACCCACCGGACGATCACCCGGCTGCTCGCGGAGGAGCTCGGCAGCACCCCCGGCCAGGAACTGCGCGACCTGCACCAGCAGATCCTCGTCGGCGCGGTGGACGCACCACCACCGAGCCGGCCCGTGCCACGCCAGCTCCCGCCGGACTGCCCGCACTTCGTCGGCCGCGACGACGAGCTCACCGCACTCGGCACGCTGGCAGGCACCGGCCCGATGACGATCGCCGCGATCAGCGGCACCGCCGGTGTCGGCAAGACGACGCTCGCCGTCGCGTGGGCGCATGCGGCCGCCGACAGGTTCCCCGACGGCCAGCTGTTCGTGAACCTGCGCGGCTTCGGCCCCAACGACGAACCGGTGCGCCCGGACGACGCGTTGCGCGCCTTCCTCGACGCCTTCGAGGTGCCGCCCGAGCAGATCGCGTCCACAGAGGACGGCCGTTCGGCCCAGTTCCGCAGCCTGCTGACCGATCGCAAAGTGCTGGTGCTGCTGGACAACGCGCGCGACGCCGAGCAGATCCGCCCCCTGCTGCCAGCGAACCCCGGCTGCATGGTCGTGGTGACGAGCCGCAACCAGCTCTCCGGCCTGGTCGCCAAGGAAGGCGCCCGCCCGCTCGGCCTCGCCACATTGCCGCCCGATCAGGCCGTGGCCATGCTGGAAAGGCACATCGGCGAGGAGCGCGTCCAGGCCGAACCCGACGCCGTCGCCGACCTGGTCACCCGGTGCGCCAGCCTGCCGCTGGCCCTGCTGATCGTGGCGGCACGCGCGGAGACGAGCGAGCGGTCGCTGCGCTCGTTCGCGGACGAGCTCGCGGACGAGCCACCGGATCTCGGCGCCGTGTTCTCGTGGTCCTACCGGCAGCTCAAGCCGGACGCCGCGCGCCTGTTCCGGTGGCTGAGCCTGCATCCGGGGCGGGAGATCGGTCCGCACGCCATCGCGGCGCTCATGGGTGTTCCTCTGGTCCAGGTCCGCCGCCTGCTGCTGGAGTTGAGGCGCGCGCATCTCGTCACCGGCGTACACGCGGTCGAGCGCTACACGAGCCACGACCTGTTGCGCGCGTATGCGAACGAGTTGTGCGAACGGCACGATTCGGAGCGGGACCGGCGGGACGCGACGCACCGGGTACTGGACTACTACCTGCATTGCGCGGGCCACGCGGACCGTCTGATGCCGGTCCGGCCCGGCAACATCGAGATCGCACCCGAGCACCCGCCCGCCGAGACACCGCCGCTGGACACCGCCGAGGACGCGATGGCGTGGTACGCCGCCGAATCGGTGAACATCGTGTCCGCGCTGGAGTACGCCGCGGCGCACGACTGGCCGAAGCACGCATGGCTGCTGAACTACGCGTTCTCGCGCTATCTGTGGCTGCGGGCGGACTGGCACACGTGGCGCACCAGCTGCCGCACCGTGCTGCCCAGCACGGCACCCCAGTCGGAGGCCCGCGTCGCGACGTTGCTGAACCTCGCCACCGCCGAACGGCAGCTGCACGACTACGAGCAGGCACTGGCCTGGTTGACGAGCGCGCTCGACGAGTGCGCCGCGATCCCTACCGCACACGTCCAGATCCTGTCCACCATGGGCGCGACGCTCACGGACCTGAAACGCCCGATCGAGGCCGAACAGCGTTATCTGGAGGCGATCACCGTCGCTCGCGGGATCGACTCCGACTGGAGCGTGTGGGGACAGGCGGCCGCGCGCGTCAACCTCGGCTCGCTCTACAACAACCTCGGCCGGCCGGAGGAGGCCGAGCGGGAGCTCCTCGGCGCGTTGGAGGGCTTCACGCGAGCCGGGGAGAAGGTCGGCTCGGTCGAATGCCACGTCGAGCTCGCGAGGTCATGTCACCTGCGCGAGCGGTTCGACGAGGCGCTCGAGCGGGCACGCACCGGACTGGCCGCGGCGCAGGAGCACGACAGCCTTCAGCACCAGGGCGCCGCGCTGAGCCAGATCGGCGACACGCTTCACCGCATGGGCGCGGATGGTGCTGCGGCGCACTGGGAGCGGGCACTGGCGATCTTCGACGAGATCGACGTCGTGGCGGCGGACGAGGTGCGGGCGAAGCTTCAGGCCGTGCGGAACGTCTGACGGTAGGCCGTCGGCGACACCCCGATCGACGCCGACAGCTGCTGCCGCAACGCCGCCCCCGTCCCGAACCCGGCGTGCCGCGCCACCTGGTCGACCGGCAGATCGGTGGACTCCAGCAGGTGCCGGGCCCGCTCGACGCGTTGCTGGGTCAGCCAACGCCCTGGCGACATGCCGGTCTCCGCGCGGAACCGGCGCGTGAACGTCCGCACGCTCATCCGGGTCTGCTCGGCCAGCGCGGCGAGCTCCAGCGGCTCGTCCAGCCGGCCGAGCGCCCAGGCGCGGGCGGGCGCGGTGGACGAGTCGGGGTCGTCGGGCACGGGCCGGTGCACGAACTGCGACTGGCCGCCCTGCCGCCACGCCGGGACGACGCAGTAGCGGGCGACGTGGTTCGCGACCTCGCTGCCCTGGTCGGACCTGATGACGTGCAGGCACAGGTCGATGCCCGCCGCCACGCCCGCCGAGGTGAGCACGTCGCCGTCGTCGACGAACAGCACGTCCGGGTCGAGCCGTACCTGCGGGAAGAGCTCGCGGAACGAGTCGGTGGCGCTCCAGTGCGTGGTCGCCGGCCGCCCGTCCAGGATCCCGGCGGCGCCCAGCACGAACGCACCGGTGCAGATGGACATGATCCGATCAGCCCGCGTGGTCGTGAGGGCTTCGTGCACGGCGGGCTCCAGCTTCCCCTCCGTCCGGGCGGGCAGGTAGCGGGTGCCGGGCACGAGCACGGTGTCGGCGTCGCGGATCACCTCCAGACCGTGGTCGGGGGCGATCGAGTAGCCGCCGCTGGTGGCGATCGGGCGGCGGTCCGGCGAGCAGACCAGCAGCTCGTAGTGCTCCGGTAGCTGTCCGAACATGTGCGTGGACGTGCCGAGGTCGAAGGCGATCGACGTCTCCAGCGCCAGCACGGCGATCCGGTGGGCCATGGCTGGATTCTTTCACATGTTGGCTGTCCGGCCACTGGTTGCCGGATCCACCGTCACGGAACCTTGTCGCCGTGAGAGTGCATTGGGCCTGGGTGGTCGCTGGGGTGTCCTTTGTCGCGTTGGTCGGTGCCGCGTCGTTCCGCGCGGCGCCCGGCGCGTTGATCGAGCCGCTGCGGGCGGAGTTCGGCTGGTCGACGGCCACGATCTCGCTCGCCATCTCGATCAACCTGTTGCTCTTCGGGTTGACCGCGCCGTTCGCGGCCGCGCTGATGGACAAGTTCGGTGTGCGGATCGTGGTGACCTTCGCGTTGACGATGGTCGCGATCGGCAGCGGGCTGACGGTGTTCATGACGACGTCGTGGCAGCTCGTACTGCTGTGGGGTGTCGTCGTCGGGCTGGGCACGGGGTCGATGGCGCTGGCGTTCGTCGCGACGATCACCGGACGCTGGTTCGTGAAGCACCGCGGCCTGGTCACGGGCGTGCTGACGGCGGGTGGCGCGGCCGGGCAGCTGGTGTTCCTGCCGCTGGTGGCGTGGCTGTCCGCGGCATACGGCTGGCGGGCCGCGTCGCTGGTGATCTGCATCGCCGCGCTGGCCGTGGTGCCGCTGGCGGCGTTCTTCCTGCGCGAGTACCCCCGTGACGTCGGTCTGTTGCCGCTCGGCGCGACCGAGGACACTCCCCCGCCGCCGTCCGGTGGCGCGGCTCGCCGGGCCATCACCGCGTTGACGTCGGCGGCCAAGACCCGGCCGTTCTGGTTGCTGGCCGGTGGTTTCGCGATCTGCGGCGCCTCCACGAACGGTCTCGTGGGCACGCACTTCATCCCCGCCGCGCACGACCACGGCATGCCGACCACAACGGCCGCGGGCCTGCTCGCACTCGTGGGTGTGTTCGACATCGTCGGCACGATCGCGTCCGGCTGGCTGACCGACAAGGTCGACTCACGGCTGCTGCTGGCGGGCTACTACGCGTTGCGCGGGCTGTCGTTGATGATCCTGCCGCAGCTGTTCGGCGCGTCGGCGCACCCGTCGATGCTGGTGTTCATCATCTTCTACGGCCTGGACTGGGTCGCGACGGTGCCGCCCACGGTCGCGTTGTGCCGCCAGTACTTCGGCATGTCCGGCCCCGTCGTGTTCGGCTGGGTCTTCGCCTCTCACCAGCTGGGTGCGGCCGTCGCGGCCTCCGCGGCCGGTCTCACCCGCGACCACCTCGGCAGCTACGACCTGGCCTGGTACGTCGCGGGCGCGCTCTGCCTCGGCGCGGCGGTGCTGTCAGCGTCGCTTGCGCGAGTCCCGAACATGCCCCGCGTGATCTCGCGGCCAGCGCGCTGCCGCCTGACCGCAAGAACGACTTCACGGCGGTGTTGCCGACCACCTTCTCGACGAAGCCCGGGTCCTCCTTCTCCTGGTGCTGCCGGGGTGGAGCTTCCGGGGCCTGTCCCTCTTCCTGCGGTGGCGCGACCTTCCGCATCAGCTCTCGTAGGCCGACTCGCGGTCGACGGTCTCCGAGTACTTGCCGTGCAGGTCGACTTTGCGCGGCCCCTGCTTGATCGCGTCGTCGCCGATGGTGCCCATCAACGAACGCGGCGCCCGCAGCCTGGTCCACGCGACCGGCGTCGGCGCGCCCTTCTCGCAGAGCACGGTGATGATCGCCTCGCCGATGCCGAGGGACGTGAGCGCCTTCTCCAGCTCGTAGTGCGGCGTCGTCGGGTAGGTCTTGACGGTCCGCGACAACGCCTTCTGGTCGTCCGGGCGTGAACGCCCGAGTGCGTGCTGGACGCGCGCGCCGAGCTGTGAGAGCACGTCGTTCGGAATGTCGGTCGGCAGCTGCGTGCAGAAGAAAACGCCGACTCCCTTGGACCGGATGAGCTTCACGGTCTGGGTCGATCTGCTCCAGGAACGCCTTCGACGCGTCGGAGAACAGCAAATGCGCCTCGTCGAAGAAGAAGACCAGCTTGGGCTTCTCGACGTCGCCTTCCTCGGGCAGCTCTCGAACAGCTCCGCCAGCAGCCACATCAGGAACGTGGAGAAGAGCGCCGGATTGCCCTGCAGCTCGGCGAGCTCCAGCAAGCTGACGACACCCTTGCCGTCGCGTACGCCGCATCAGGTCGGCCGGGTCGAGCTCCGGCTCGCCGAAGAACCGGTCGCCGCCCTGCGCCTCCAGGTTCACCAGCGCCCGCAGGATCACGCCGGCCGTCGAGCGGACACGCCGCCGATGCCCTTGAGGTCTTCCTTGCCCTCGTCGCTGGTCAGGTGCTGGATGACGACGCGCAGGTCCTTGGTGTCCAGCAACGGCAGGCCTCGGCTGTCGGCCCAGTGGAAGATCAGACCCGAGCGTGGACTCCTGGGTGTCGTTCAGCCCCAGCACCTTCGACAGCAGGATCGGCCCGAAGCTTGTGATCGGTCGCCCGCACCGGCACGCCGATGCCGCCCGTGCCGATCGACAGGAACTGCACGGGAACCGGCTGCGGCTCCAGTCGTCGCCGGTGTCGTTGGCGCGCTGGGCGATCCTGTCACTGCGCTCGCCCTGCTGCGACAGACCGGACAAGTCGCCCTTGACGTCCGCCATCAGCACCGGAACGCCGTTGTCCGACAGCTGCTCGGCCATCAGCTGGAGGGTCTTCGTCTTGCCGGTGCCGGTTGCGCCCGCGACCAGTCCGTGCCGGTTGAACGTGGCCAGCGGCATGCGGACGTGCGCGGTCGACTCCACCTGCCCGTCGACGAGCACGGCAGCCGAGTTCCATGGCCGCGCCTTCGGACGGGCGTACCCAGCAGCGATCTCTGCGTTGACTGGCCGTCATGACACGAGCCTCCTGGAACGGTAGCCAGGGACTGCGCCGATCAGCCTAGTTCGCGTCGTCCACTCGAACTGTCGAAGCGCCTGGGTCAGGTTGATGCGTCGGCTACCATCCTGCGCGTGACGGATCGTCTGGTGTGGATCGACTGCGAGATGACCGGACTCGACTTGGGCAAAGACGCTCTGATCGAGATCGCGGCACTGGTCACCGACGCCGAGCTGAACGTGCTCGGCGAGGGTGTGGACATCGTGATCCACGCTGCCGACGAAGTGCTCGCCTCGATGCCGGAAGTCGTCGTTGAGATGCACGCCAAGTCGGGTCTGACCGAAGAAGTCGCGGCTTCCACGGTGCCGCTGGAAGAAGCCGAGGCCGCGGTGCTGGCCTACATCAAGGAGCAGGTCCCGGACCCGCGCACCGCGCCGCTGGCAGGCAACTCCATCGCCACCGACCGCGGCTACATCGCCCGCGACATGCCCGCGCTCGACGCCCACCTGCACTACCGGATGGTCGACGTGTCGTCGATCAAGGAGCTGTGCCGGCGCTGGTACCCGCGGATCTACTACGCGCAGCCGGGCAAGGGCCTCGCGCACCGGGCGCTCGCGGACATCAAGGAGTCGATCCTGGAGCTCGCGTACTACCGGCGCACCGCGTTCGTGCCGCAGCCCGGTCCGTCGCACCGAGCAGGCCCAGGCCGTGGCCGCTGAGCTGCTCAAGAACGCCGACTGACCCGACCTGATTTCAATATCAGTGTCTCTCATTGCTATGCTTCCCGCTCGCCGGTCATGGTGGGTGTAGCTCAGCTGGCAGAGCACTGGGTTGTGATCCCAGGTGTCGCGGGTTCAAGTCCCGTCACTCACCCTTTGTCGAAAGGCCTCCGCGCTCGCGGGGGCCTTTCTTCACGTTCAGGGAGTGTTCATGACCACGATCGTCGCGAAGGACCTCGCCGCGGGCCACGGTGATCGCGTCCTCTTCTCCGGCCTCGACCTGGTCGTCGCCCCTGGTGACGTGATCGGCCTGGTAGGCGTGAACGGGGCGGGCAAGTCGACGTTGCTGAAGACGCTCGCCGGGCTCATCCCCGCCGAGCAGGGCCGCGTGACCCTGAACCCGCCGTCCGCGAACGTCGGGCACCTCCCCCAGGAGCCGGAACGCCGCGAGGGCGAGACCGTCCGCGACTTCCTGGCCCGCCGCACCGGTGTCGCCGCAGCTCAGCTCGCCTTGGACGTGGCCACCGAAGCCCTGACCGCGGGCGACGACGAGGGCTACTCCGACGCGCTGGACCGCTGGCTCGCGCTGGGCGGCGCCGACCTGGAGGAACGATCACTGGAGGTCGTCGCGGACCTCGGCCTGGACGTGGGCCTCGACGCGTTGATGACCTCACTGTCCGGCGGGCAGGCCGCACGTGCGGGCATGGCGTCGTTGCTGCTCAGCCGCTACGACGTGTTCCTGCTGGACGAGCCGACCAACGACCTTGACCTCGACGGGCTGGAGCGGCTGGAGAAGTTCGTCACCGGCCTGCGCGCGGCCACGGTCCTGGTCTCGCACGACCGCGAGTTCCTCGCCCGCACGGTGACCAGCGTGCTGGAGCTCGACCTGCACCAGAACCAGGTGAACCTCTTCGGCGGCGGCTACGAGTCCTACCTCGAAGAACGCGCCCGCGCCCGGCGGCACGCCCGTGAGGAGTACGACGAGTTCGCGGACACGAAGGCCTCTCTGGAGGCGCGTGGCCGCATGCAGCGCGCGTGGATGGACAAGGGCGTGAAGAACGCCCGGCGCAAGGCCACCGACAACGACAAGAACGCCCGCAAGTTCCGTGCCGACGCCACCGAGAAGCAGGCGTCGAAGGCCCGCCAGACCGACCGCATGATCGAACGCCTCGACGTCGTCGAGGAACCCCGCAAGGAGTGGGAGCTGCGGATGGAGATCGCCGCGGCCCCGCGTTCCGGTGCCGTGGTGGCCTCGCTGCGGGCGGCCGTCGTCGAGCGCGGTGACTTCAAGCTGGGGCCGGTCGACCTGCAGATCGACTGGGCGGACCGGGTCGCGATCACCGGCGCGAACGGCGCGGGCAAGTCGACGCTGCTCGGCGCGTTGCTCGGGCGGGTGGAGCTGACCTCGGGCTACGCGACGCTCGGCTCGGGTGTCGTCGTGGGCGAGGTGGACCAGGCACGCGGCCTGTTCCTCGGCGATCTGCCGCTGGTGGACGCGTTCGAGGAGGCCGTGCCGGAGATGACGCCCGCGGACGTGCGGACGTTGCTCGCGAAGTTCGGGCTGAAGGCGGTGCACGTGAAGCGCCCCGCCGCGTCGTTGTCGCCGGGTGAGCGGACGCGGGCCGCGTTGGCGTTGCTGCAGGGCCGCGGGGTGAACCTGCTGGTGCTGGACGAGCCTACGAACCACCTCGACCTGGCCGCGATCGAGCAGCTGGAGACGGCGCTGGAGAACTACCCCGGCACGTTGCTGCTCGTGACGCACGACCGGCGGATGCTCGAAGCGGTGCAGGTGAACCGTCACCTGACCGTCGAGGGCGGCCAGGTGACGGTGTCCTGAGCTACCTCAGGTCCACGCGGTAGATCTGCGTGGTGCTGTTGTTGGGGATGGAGTCCTTGTCGCCGTTGGACGTCGTGAGCCAGAGGTCGCCGTCCGGCGTCTTCTCGACCGTCCTGATGCGACCGTAGGCGCCCTCGAACAACGTCTGCGGCTGGCCGCCGATCGGGATCCGGTAGAGCCGCTGGCCGCGCAACGCCGCCAGGTACAGCACGTCGTCCACAATGGTCAGTCCGCTCGGCGACGCCTGGCTGGTCGGCCAGGTGTGCTTCGGCGCGACGAACGACGGCTCACCGCACTCGCCGGACGTGCCCTCGCAGGCGGGCCAGCCGTAGTTGCCGCCGGGCTTGATCTGGTTGACCTCGTCCATCACCGAGTTGCCGAACTCGGCCTCCCACAGCCGGCCGCGCGAGTCGAACGCCAGGCCCTGCACGTTGCGGTGGCCGTAGCTGTAGACGTACTTGCCGGGGAACGGGTTGTCGCGCGGCACGCTGCCGTCCGGGTTGACGCGCAACACCTTGCCACCCAACGAGTTCAGGTCCTGCGCGTTCGACGCGACCTGCCCGTCGCCGGTGGCGATGTAGAGCTTGCCGTCCGGGCCGAAGCGCAGGCGGCCGCCGTTGTGGAACTTGTTGCGGGGCGCGCCGGTGAGCAGCGCCTGGTGTCCGTCGAGCTTGCCGTCGACCAGCCTGAACCGCACGAGCCGGTTGTCGGTAGGGCTCGTGTGGTAGGCGTAGAGCCAACCTTCCCGGTACTCGACGCCGAGCAGGCCGCCCTCGCCGTCGGTGCTCACGACGTTCGGGACGCGGCCGGCGACGGACTTGGTGCCGTCCTTGGCGATGCGGATGATGTCACCGGTGTCGCGCTGCGCGTAGAACGCCGTGCCGTCCCTGAGGAACTCAAGGCCCCACGGGACATCCGTGTCGTCGGTGACCTTGGTGAGTTCGCCGACCTCGTCGTGGCCCTGCCGGGTGGTCGCCCTGATCGGCACGGTGAACGGCGAGCTCTTGCCGGACGTGTCGATCGCCTTGACGGTGAACTCGTACGGCGTGTTCTGCCTGAGGCCGGAGATCGTGGACTGCTGGCCGGTCGTCGTGCCGACCTGGACGTTGTTCGAGAACACCGCATAGCTCGCGACGGCGACGTTGTCCGTCGACGCTCCCCAGGCGAGCGAGACGCTGTTCGCGCTGACCTTCTGCACGATCGCGTTGAACGGCGTGGTCGGCGGTTCGTTGTCCACGACCGCGGGCGGCGTGGTGACCGTGATCGAGTTGCTCGCCTGCGAGATGTTGCCCGCGGCGTCCTTCGCGTTGACGTAGAAGGAGTACGTGGTGTTGGGGTTGAGGCGGGTGACGTTGTTGGAGAGCGCGTCACCCGCGACCGTCTTCACGTACTGGCCGGACTGGTAGATCTCGTAGTTGGCGACCGCGACGTTGTCGGTGGCCGGGCCCCACTGCAGGTTCACCGAGGTGGCGGTGAAAGCCTTCACCGAGAGGGTGCCGGGCGCGCCGGGCGGTGCGGTGTCGACGACGCCGGGCGTGCCGTGGACCTCGAACTCCCTGAGCTCGTAGTCGTGGAAGCACGGCTTGGTCAGCGAGACGCGGACCCAGCGGCCGAAGCCGGTGAACGCGATGTTGTCGTCACCGCCGCGCCCCTGCTCCGTGCTGTACATATCGCGCCAGTACACGCCCTCCGGTGACGTCTGCACGGAGAACTTCCTTGCGCAGAGCGAACCCCACCGCAAAACGACCCGGTTGATCGTGGACATCGACCCCAGGTCCGTCGCGATCCACTGCCGGTCGCCGCCCTCGCTGCGCCACGTGGTCCGACGGTCGAGGTCGGTCGCCTTCGTCGCGACGTGCCTCGCGTTGCTCTCGCTCGACGCCGTCGCCGGGCTGCCGATCGAGATCAGCACGTCGTCGGCCTGCGCCGGTGGCGCGGCGACGGCGGTGAGTGTGAGTGCTGCCGCGAGCACGAGCAGTCTTCGCAGCGGTGAAGCCACAGTGCCTCCCAGGTAGGTGCCTGGCGGTGGCGAGCGACAGCTTTCCACAAACGTTTTCAGCAAGCCAGCGAAAGGGCCGCGCACGAGTTCGTGCGCGGCCCCTGAAGCTCAGATCAGCGGTTTCCCTTGACCCACTGCTCCCACGGCACCTGCCAGTCGCCGAAGCCGTCCCACGACTCCAGCACCGGACCGCCCGAGTTGCGGACGATGACGACGTCGCCCTGCTTGCTGTTGTCGAACACCCACTTGGCGTTCGCCGGCGAGAGGTTGAGGCAGCCATGGCTCACGTTGCGCCGCCCCTGGTCCCCGACCGACCACGGCGCGCTGTGGAAGAAGATGCCGCTGTTCGACATGCGGTACGCCCAGTCGACCGGCGTCTTGTAGCCGCCGTTCTCCAGCGCCAGGCCGTACGTGGTCGAGTCCATGATCATGTGGGAGTGCTTCTCCATCAGCACGTACGTGCCGATGGGAGTGGCGTCGGCGGGCTTGCCCATCGAGGTCGGCATGGTGCGCACGACCTGGCCGTTGACCTTCGTCGTGACCTGGTGCGTCTGGCCGTCGGCCTCGTGGATCACCGCGTCGCCCACGGTGGTCTTGATCACACGGTCTTCCTGGCCGTAGATGCCGTCACCGACGTGCTTGCCGTAGACCTTGACGTGCATCGTGATCTTCGTGCCCGCGGCCCAGAACTCCCGCGGCCGCCAGTGCACTTCCTTCTTGTTGAACCAGTAGAACGCGCCCTCCACCTTGGGTTCGGTGGTGATCTCCAGCGTCTGCTCGGCCGCGACCTTGTCGGTGACCGGCTCGTCGAAGTAGAAGACCAGCGGCTGCCCCACGCCGATCGTCGAACCGTCCTGCGGGTTCGTCGACACGAACGTCAGCGTGCGCGGCTTGACCGTCGTGAACGAGGACACCTTCGTCTGCGGCTTGCCGTCCTCACCCGACGCCGTCGCGCTCAGCTTGTACGTCTTCGAATACCCGAGCGGCTCGGTGCTCGTCCACTGAGTCGCCTCGGGGTTCAGCTTCCCCTCGACGGCCTTGCCGTCGGCGTTGGTCAGCGAGACCTCGGTCAGCTTCCCGTCCGCCGCCGTGGCGATGACCGGCAGACCAGGCGAGACATCCACCGCGCCGTCATTCAACGCCAACGTGAGCGTCACAGGCTTGGGCGGCGGAGGTGCACTCGACGTCCCCGCGGCACCGGTGCCGCCCTCGTCGCCCCCAGAACAACCTGCGAGCAGGATCACAGCGAGTCCCGCTGCGACCGCGCCACGACCGCGCCTGCCCCACATCCCCATCGATGTTCTTCCGATCTACTTGTTGCCCGCTCCCGAGACTGCCTGCACGAAGTCGTTTTGGCGTCCCCCGTCAAGGTGACGCCAACAGTTGCCCCCAAGTTGCCCGAGTGGCCGGATCGTTACGTGCCCGATGTACCCCGCGCATCGGCCCCTGACCAGCCGATTGTGATCCGGCAGAACCCCTGTGCTAACGTTCTTACCCGTCGGGAGCACGATGCCGACGCACAAACAAGCGCCGCTAGCTCAGTTGGTTAGAGCAGCTGACTCTTAATCAGCGGGTCCGGGGTTCGAGTCCCTGGCGGCGTACTTCGTAAATGGAAGGCTCATGCTCATTAAGGGCATGAGCCTTCTTTACTTCGTAGTGTTTTTTGGGGGCCAAGCCCCCAAACCCCAGCCGGGGCTTCGCCCCGGACCCCCAAAACGGGGGGCGGCGAGGGTTGTGCTAACGTTCTTCTCGTCGGAACGAGCAAGACACCGGCACACAAACAAGCGCCGCTAGCTCAGTTGGTTAGAGCAGCTGACTCTTAATCAGCGGGTCCGGGGTTCGAGTCCCTGGCGGCGTACACCGGAGAAGCAGGTCGAGATTCGTCTCGGCCTGCTTCTCCGTTTTGTTCGTGTCATCTTCCTTCTCGCCAGAGCCCTGGAGACGGGCGGTGGGACTCGATCTGGTCGAACTGGAGATCGGTCGTCACGACTGGGCGGCCATGGAATGCGGCTGCGGAAGGTCGGCGGAACACCTCGCGGCGGACCTGCTGGCGCTCGCCGGAACCGACACCGTCCGCAGCATCACCGAACACGTGGTGCCGATGGGCGAGATGCTGGTCGAGACATCGCTGCCGCGCTGCGCGTACTGCTCGCGATCATCGCGAGCAACCCACCTGGGGCACAGCGGCTCACGTGCTTCTCGTACGTGGCAGGCCTGGTCCACGAGGACAACACCTCGTCCGGTGGCAGCGACCGGCTCCCCGGGATACGAGCCGCCGCACGAGAAGCTCTGCCGCTGTTCTACGACGAAGTCCGCACGGTGCGAAGTGTCGGCATCGCTCACTACGCCGTCGACATCCTCCGCTCACTCGGCGAGGACCGCGAACACGTGGACAACCAGTGGCGAGCGGACGACGACTCGGCATGAGCCGGACGCCTGTGCGGACCGGGAAACGGCATTCGCCGGACGGCGGCATGCTCCATGGCTACCCTGGCCACGTCCAGGGGCAGGGGCATCGGGGAGAGCGCGTGGCTGGTGTGCGCACGGGGCGTGGCGGACCGGACCCGGATTCGGTCGAGTCGCTGGCCGACCTGGTACGTGAGCTGGACCTGCTGCGGGCACGGGCGGCGCGGGGCTCGCGTAAGGCGCGGGTGAGCCTCGACGAGCTGGCCAAGCGGGTCGACATGCCACGCTCGACGGTGCACGCCCACATCAGCGGCGTGACGACGCCTCCCATCGATGTGCTCGACAAGATCGTCATCGCGCTCGACGCGACGCCCCACGAGCAGGCGAGCTGGAGCGAAGCCTGGTACCGGGTGGCTGCCCGGCCCCGCACGCCCACCGGCCCGCCGCCCCTGCCCGCGCCGCGGCAACTGCCCAGGGACGTCTCCGGGTTCACCGGTCGCGCGGACTCGCTCGCCGCACTGGACCAGCTGCTCGCCGGCGGCGGTTCGGCCGTGGCCGCGATCTCGGGCACCGCGGGGGTCGGCAAGACCGCGCTGGCCGTGCGGTGGGCACACCGGGTCGCCGGCCAGTTCCCCGACGGGCAGCTCTACCTGAACCTGCGCGGCTACGACCCGACCGCCCCGGTGCCACCGGCCGCCGCGCTGGGAATCGCGTTGCGGGACCTCGGCGTGCCCGGCGCGGCCATCCGGCCGACGCTCGGCGAACAGGTGAGCCAGTACCGGACGCTGCTCGCGGACCGCAGGGTGCTCGTCGTGCTGGACAACGCGAACAGCCCCGAGCAGGTCCGTGACCTGCTGCCGGGGTCGTCGACCTGTTTCGTCGTGGTCACCAGCAGGGACGCGCTGACCGGGCTGGTCGCCAGGGACGGAGCCCGGCGCATCGACCTCGACCTGCTGCCGGTCGCCGACGCGCTGACGTTGCTGCGCTCCCTGGTCGGCGAGCGCGTCGACGACGACACCGCCGCGGCGCACGCGTTGGCCGACGCTGTGCCCGCCTGCCGCTCGCGTTGCGCATCGCCGCGGACCGGGCACACAGCCGGCCTGGCATGCCGTTGGCGACGCTCGTCGACGAGCTCTCCGACGAACGCCGCCGCCTCGACGTGCTCGACGCGGGCGGCGACGACCAGACCGCCGTGCGCGCGGTGTTCTCGTGGTCCTACCGGAACCTGTCGTCGGCCGCCGCGCGGTTCTTCAGTCTCCTCGGCTGCCAGCCTGGACGGCACTTCGACGTGCACGCCGCCGCGGCGGTGACAGGGGTCGATCTCGCGGAGGCCGGGCGGTCGCTCGCCGAACTGGTGCGCACCCACCTCGTGGAACCGTTCGAAGCGGACCGCTTCCGGATGCACGACCTGCTGCGCGCCTACGCCGCCGAGCTCGCCGCCGCCGAACCGGAGCAGGACCGGCACGCCACGCTGACCAGACTGTTCGACTACTACCGCTCGACCGCGGCCGCCGCGATGGACCGGGTGTACCCGTCCGAACGCGCCCGTCGTCCCGTGGTGCCCGATGCTGCCGCGGCCCTGCCGCCGATGGCGTGCGCGCGGGACGGCCGCGGCTGGCTCGACGCGGAGATCGACAACCTGGCCGCCACGGTCGAGTTCGCCGCCGAACACGGGTTCGCGGAGCACGTCGCGGACCTCGCGAGCACGCTGTGGCGGCACCTCGACACCACCGCCAGGTGGACGGAGGCGATCGCCGTGCACACCTGCGCGCTGACGTCCGCCCGCGCGGCCGCCGACCTGGCCGCCGAAGCGAACTCGTTGCGGCACTTGGGCATCGTCTCGGAGCACCAGGGCAGGTACGAGGACGCGATCGAGTACTTCGAGCGGTCGTTGAAGATCCGCAGCGAACTCCGCGACAACGCGGGCATGGCGGCGGTGCTGACCGCCATCGGGATCGCGCTCGAAGCGATGAGCCGGTTCGACGAGGCGGTCACCAGTCATCGCCGTGCGCTCGACCTGCGCCGCGAGGCAGGCGATCGGCACGGCGAGGCGACGACGTTGCTCAACCTCGGCATCGCCCACGAGTCGCGGGGCCAGCACGATCTGGCGGCGGAACAGCACCGGCAGGCGTTGCGGCTCTACCGCGAGATGGATGATCGTCTCGGCGAGGCGCATGCGCTGAACAACCTCGGCAACGCGCTGCGACGGCTGGACGAGAGCGCCGACGCGCTCGACCACCACGAGCGGGCACTTGCCCTCTACCGCGATCTCGGCAGCCGCGAGGGCGAGGCGTTCGCACTCGCCGGGCTCGGCGCGGACCTGCATCGGCTGGGCCGCGTCGACGACGCCGTCGAACGCCACGAGCAGGCGCTGGTGATCGTCGGCGAGATCGGACTGCCCGGTCTGCACAGCGAGGTGCTCAACAACCTCGGCGAGACGCTGCTGGAGGCCGGGCGCGTCGAGGAGGCACGCGTGGCGCACGAGTCGGCGCTCGCCGTCACCGCGCAGCACGACGACAGGCTGGAACTGGCCAGGGCGTCGCACGGCATCAGCCGCGCGCTGCTGGCCGCCGGTCTGTCCACAGAGGCCGACGTCCATCTGCGGGCCGCGCTGGCGTTGTACGACCGGCTCGGTATCCCCGCCCCCGACTAGCATCCCGGATCGCACAACGAGAGGGCAGTCATGCGTGTTCTTCCTGTTCTGATGTCGATGGCACTCACCATCACGACAGCCGTGGTCACGACACCGGTGGCACAGGCGGCCGACGGCTCGTGCAAGACCGGGACGCTCAACGAGACGCTGGTGCCCAAGACCAAGGCCGTCGGAAAACTGGTCATCGCCATCGACAGGACGGCCCGCACTGCCAGCGCGTGCTTCTACCGCGTCGGTGAGGCAAGAGGCGGCAACGCGGAGCTCTACGTGGACATCGACGGGCCGACCGAGCATGACTTGCAAGGACCTGCCCACTACAACAACATCAGCGGCCATGCCGGACCTGTCACTGTCGCTCATCCGAGAGGCACCTGCGTCACGGCCGGCGGGTGGATCAGGTGGAAGGGCGTCAAGCACGCGACCTCCAAGGTGAAGGTCTGCTAAGGACGGTCGAGATAGCGCGTCCGCACGTAGAAGGGCTCGGAGATCTGCCTGGTGTTGGAGATCGTCAGCACACCCTGGGTGCACGCCGGTGGTCTACGGCCGGCGTCGCCCTCGGTGCGCAGCACCGTCTCGTAGCGGTCGTCGCCGGGCTTCCACCGGCGCACCTCCTGCCATTCCTGCTGCGTTCGGTCGTCCGCCGCGAGCCAGTACACGTGGTCGCCGCACGCGACCACGGTGCTGGTGAGCACCCGGCCGAAATCCACAGTGGACGATCCGTCGTCGCGGGCGGTGGCGTGCGAGAAGTCGTACTCGTGCTCTCCCTGCGCGGCCAGCGAGGCGGCGACCGTCCACCCGCCGAGGCGCACGCCGTCCCAGATCCCGCACCCGGCGTCGGGTGCGAGCTGCGTGATCGCGCCGGACGGTTCGCGCCACCACCGCGACTTGCAGTCGGCGTAGCCGGAACCGTTTGCCTGCAACCAGGACAGCCCACCACCGACGTGGTCGACCCGCAGGATCGTCGCGCCGGGCGGAGCGCAGTGCAGCAGCGTGTCCCGCAACGTGGCGACGTCGACGGAGATCAGGCAGCTGCGTTGGTCGTGTCCCACCGCGGGCACCACGACCGCCGGTCCCGTCTCGGTCGCCTGCTCGGTCATCTGTTCGGACAACGACAGCGACGCGACGGCCGTCGGCTGGAACCGGGTCCGTTGCCCGCCTGCCAGGTCGACGCGCCACAGCACGCTCTGGTCCTTCGCGGGATCGGGAGCCTCCGCCTTGGCGTACGAGCCGTCGAGGATCATCGCGTGCCGGTCCGTGAACACCGCGCGGTAGGCCTGCCGTTGCGGCAGTTCCGGCTGGAAGCGCGCCACCACTCTGCCCGTGGCGCGGTGCAGGATCAACGCACGCGAGTCGGGATCACCCTGGGGCGCCTGCGGATCCGAGGACAGGCCGTACTCGCGACCGACCGTCTCGAACGTGCCGCGGCGGTCCGCGGGGATGTCGTCGGCGAAGAACTGCCAGCCGTGGGCAGGCGCGGGAGTCGGCTCCGGCGCGGGCGCCGGACCGGCGCACCCGGAGAGCCCGAGTGCGCCGGCCGCCACGACACCCGCGATCAGCGTCGTGATCGATCGCATGTCAGACGCCGATGTTCTTGAAGTTGCTGTTGTTCTTCTGCGCCTGCAACACGTTCGCCGTGCTGGTGGAGAACATGTTCGGCGTGCCCGACCACGCGGGCTCCGCGATCAGGATCGTGTCGCGGCCGGAGCGGTGGTCGAAGCCCGCGCCGACGTCGAAGTGGCCGGAGGTGGTGCGGCCGAACGGGTTCAGGTTCGCCGTCCACCGCGGGTGCAGGATGATCGGCGCCTTCTTGACACCCGTGTGCTTGACGAACAGCGCCCGGAACTTCGCGGTCGTGTAGCTCGCGATGCCCAGCGTCACGTACGGGCCGACCCGGTTGTCCCAGGTGAGGTGCGAGTTGGTGACCCTCACCATGTTGGTGATGCTGGTGCCTGCCCTGGTGGTGCCCAACCGGCCCGCCCACACCGACGGCGAGTGGCCCTTGTCGCCTGTGGGGTCGTTCCACGCCATGATCGCCATGGTCGTGGGCCCGCAGTAGTACCCGTTGGGCTGCTTCATCGTCCGGGACGGGTTGATCGTGTTCGCCACCACGGGCGCCGCGGCGGCGGCCGGGTCCGTGTTCGCCCATTCCGCTACCTCGGGGTACTTCTCGAAGAAGTCCGCGGGCAGCGCCTCGTCGTTGGCCATGTACTGGAAGTACTTCACCTTGCCGAGCGAGGCCAGCGCCTCCTTCATCTCGGCCTGATCGGCGAAGACCCGGTCCTCCCAGGTCTGCGCCGCCCACTGCCGCAACTGGACCGACAACGGGGCCTCGCCGGGCTCGTCACCGGGCTCGGGAGCGGTGTTCTGCACCCGTGCGGCCAGTTCCTCCGCCGACAGCGGGGCGTCCACCCAGCCGACGTGCAGGCAGTAGGTCGCACCGTCGAGCAGCCCACACCGGGCCGCGAGCTTGGCCAGTGTGGCGTCGTTGGCGTTGCGCAGCTGCGCGTCCGACGGCGATCCCTTGACCATCTCCTGCGCGACGGCCTCCGGTTTGGTGACGGCGGCCGTCGCGACCGGTGTCAGCGAGACCGCCGCCGCGAGCCCGGCCAGCGCCGCGACAAAGAGCTTCTTCATGGTTCCCCTCTCATCGTGCATTCGGTCGACTCGGTGTGTCTGCCCCCTCGTCGGCCATGGGCACAGTTGAGTGGTTCACCGGACCCCGGCACGGCGATCCTGGACACGCCTGGAGACGTCTGGACATTTCTGGACAGCTCTCCCACCTGGGTCGACTCGCCTAACCTGGGCAGCCGAGTGACGGGGGTCACAGTCGTGGGACGCTCGAAGCCCCTGGGGACAAGTACTGATGTGACCAAGCCCAAGGAGCGCCCCCGCGACGACACGAGGCCGGACCTCGGCGGCGAGGATCCGGCCATCGCCTTCGCCGCCCTCTTCGACCGATGTGCCCCGGCCCTGCGCGGCTACCTGGCGGGACGGATCGGCGTCGACACGGCCGACGACCTGGTCGCCGAGACGTTCCTCGTCGCTCTGCGCAACGGAAGAACTACGACCCCGTGCAGGCGCCGGTGCGCGGCTGGTTGTACGGCATCGCGACCAACCTGCTGCGCAACCACGTGCGCCAGGAGCTGCGCGGATACCGCGCCACCGAGCGACTGCACGCTGAGACCGATCACGGCCACGATGTCCAGGTCGCCGCTCAGGTGGACGCCCAGCGCCAACTCGCCCGCGCCCTCCCGAGACTGTCCACACAGGACCGCGACCTGCTGCTGCTCACGTCGACCACGATCACGACCACCGTGGGGGACCGGATCGGCTGATCACCACGCGAGGCGGGCCGTGGCACCGGCCCGCCTCGCGTGCCACCCGAACAGCACCACCGCGGCCAGGCCCCCGTGCAGCACGGTGATCAGCGTGGACTCCTTCAGGACCCCCATGAACACCCACCCGAACGACAGCAGCAGAAGACACCGCCCCACCCCCAGCGCCTTCGCCCGCCACCCCGCGACGGCCAGCAGCACCGCACCCACGATCGACCCGGCCGACGCCGTCACCGGAATGTGCCACAGGCCGTACGAGAGATCCACATAGGACTCCATCACGAACGCCGTCGCCTGCTCCAGCCCCAGCCGATCCACCAGCTCGAACGCCGTGAGATCGGTCCCGGAGCGGAACAGCCGGGAGAACAGCGACGCGACGAACAGTGCGCCCCCTGCCAGCGCGAGCCTGCCGCCGATCTCCCGTGCGAACACGATCACGGTGGCGCACAGCAGGATCGATGCCAGCGCGAACAACGCGTACCCGGCCGTGACCAGACCCGGATTGTGCGCGTACGCGGCCAGCTGTTCAGGCGCGGCGAACGGCTCGGCGTCGAAGCGCGCACGTTCGCCGCGGTGAACCCGGCCGTCTCCACCCCGAGATGCCGCACGAGCAACGCGGCGAACCAGACGAGCGGGCCGGCCATCAGCGCGAGAACTCTCATGCGTGGCAACGCTAGGGAACGGAACGCCCGGCGACATCGGAGCGCGGTCCGATTCCTGCTCGGACCAGGGTCCGATTGTCGCAGGGACGGCTTCACCCAAACATCTCGGTGAACGCGTTCAGGACGGGCGTTCCCGGCCGCCGGTCGTACACTGCGAAGACCACGTGGTCGAAGTAGCGGTTGTCGCGCAACGCGGCCTGGAACGCCTCCGCGACCGTGCCGGGTTCGTTGGCGAAACCACCGCATCCCCACGCGCCCAGCACGAGCCGCCGATGGCCGTGTGCCGCGGCGATCCGCAGCACCCGACCGGCCCGCCGCAGCAGCGTGGCGGGCACGGTGTCGGCGCGTTCGGGCCGGCTGCGGAGGATCGCACCCAGGTTCGGTGCCGCCGCGGTGAGGAACGAGACCTCGTAAGGCTCCGGCAGCAGGTTTCCCTTGTCGTCACGGAACACCGGCACGCCCGGCGAGTAGATGACCCGGTCGCTGTAGCCGAGGTCGTCGTGGGCTCGGTGGTGGGCATAGAAGTCACCGGCCGCGAGCAGGCACGGGTAGAGCGCGGAACCGCGGGCGACGCTCTCCTCCTGGGCCTGCGCCCCGTTCAGGAAACCGCCGCCGGGGTTACGTGCGGAGGCGAACACCAGGCACGCGAGGTCACCGCCGAGGTCACGGGTCGCCTCCAGCGTCGAGGCGTTCGTGACCTCGACACGTGGATGCCCGGTTTGTTCCGGCAGTGTCAGGGTTTCTTCGGGCAGGTACAGCCGGGTGCCTGACACCGCGCGGCTGACCGCGTCGCCGATCGGGACCGGACCTGCCGCCGTGGAGTAGGAGCCTCGCTCCGAGATGGTGACGGTGTCGCGGGCGATCGAACGCAATCGGGAACTCATGATGTGCCGATTGTGGCGACGAGCCCGAAGCAGGCCAAATGGATTTCAGCGGTAGTGGTCCGCGACGGCGGCGAACGCGGCCTTTGGTTCCCGGCGCCCGTCCTCGAAGACCTTGACGATGCCGGGACTGGCCAGGTCGAGGTCACGCAGCGGCTCGTCGGGCCGATGCGGGTAGTTGTCGAGCGCGAACAGGTAGACGAACGCGCTGTCGACCCCTTCCGCGTCGAAGATCTCCAGGAGCTCACGCAGGTAGGCGGCCTGGCCGGCCTCGTCCCGCGTGTACTCCGCGTTCAACCGGACCGGGAGG